>JBPOFF010000002.1:0-421598 GCA_051251995.1 Sulfitobacter sp. | reverse complement strand
ATCACACCCGTTATGAAACTGAAAACAGCCGCCTGAATTCTACGGCTGGGCCCCATTAAAAATGGGGGGATTACCGTCAAGGGTCAGCAGTGCTTCGGTCTGTTCGCCGAACGGGCGGTAGGTTGCGCGCTCCGCCTTTTGGCCAGCAGCATTGGTGACGGCCCGGACAGACCCCAGCGCGTCGGTGTGCAGCGTCGAGACTTTGGTGACCACGTTTCCGCCCACCTTGGTTTTCGCGATGCGGATTGAGGGCATGGGGTAGAGCAGGATCTCTTCCTGCGCGCCCTGCCCGTAGTTGCGGATTTCTGTGTTACTGCCCAAATACAGCGTGACCGGCTGTGCCGAAGTGGGTGCCGCGCAGGATTGTGTTGGGCCGAAATTCTCAATCTTTTTCAACCGCTTGCCATCTACACCGTAGACATAGCAGGTTTTCTTGCCCGCAAACGCAACCGATAGCGGCCGGTTTTCGCCATCATAACTCATGACCTTGCCGTCCAGACCGTTCAACATATTGCCATTGGCGTCATAGGCGAGGTGCAATCCGACCACGGAGGCAGGCGCGTGGCAAACCAGGCTGACTGTGTAGAGGTGGGTGCCAACAGATTTGGCCATATTCTGGTAGCAATTACAAATATATATATATATATATATATGAAAAGTTTGAGGCATAAAATGCTAAAAGTACTTACTGTATCGTGTCAACCATCCCAAATCTTCATCTGAAGCGTCAAATAAGTACCCTGCTAGTTCTCCTTCAATGCCTTCGTTAATAAAGAACTGTTCATTTTCCATTCTGAGAACAATGCTTGCATCTTCTCTATTGTCTAACATGTCAAATAGGATATGCAGGAATGATGTTACAGCGGCCTTCGCCACCACAACATCTCTTGGATACTGCCCAGAATTATCTCTAACTTCTTTTTCAAACTTCGCTGCAACAACAGGATTTCGAACCTCATCAATCGCAAGAATTTTTTCAATCGAAGCGTCAAATGCTTCGGAAATAAGTCTTCTTACAAACTTCTCTCTAGTTTCGTCTTGTCCACCATGCTCACTGTTCAAAACTCTACCTTCTTCCTCGAAATTTTCCGCCCCAAGGGGTGCGGGTAATTGTCGCGTTTGTGATTCCCTGCGTTCTCAGATTAGCCAAAGATTGTGCAGCCAAACTTCGTGCAACCGTAGCATTCGCCCCCCCAGCCTTCAATGCTCCCACAGCAATCCGAGTATGATCTTTCATTGTAGGCTTGCCTTTTAGGGCCCCATATTCCTGCCTTTGGTAATTAGTCATCCGTTGATGATCTAAACCCATGCGGTTCATCTGAGATTGAGAAATCGATAATGCCTTTGATTTACTATACTTAGGAACATTCTTGAACGCAGCTGTTTGATGAATATGATGTCCTCCGTTTGGAGAATACGTGCCCAAGATGTTGGATACCGCAGTTTGCGTCGCTTTTGGAACCCCGGCGGAATTCATGGAGTGCATCGCAGCATCGCTTGCGCTTATGTGGTTCTCCACTTCTTCAATAGCAGCGCTTATGTCTGAGCCTGCATAGACTGAGTGAACCCCGTACCGGCTTCCTCTCACGTCCAAATTGCAACTGCACGGGCCTAGGTTAAGTCCACCAAAATCCTCGCTGGCTATTGCTCTTTCAAGTAGGTCATTGCTCCTTAAAGCTGAAGCCGCCTCTTCTTCTTTTCCCGCCTCGTCAGGATCGAAGTCGTGGTCCCCAGGTGCCATAGTGAAGTCGTTTCCGCTCGGATCGCTCAAATTCACCGGATCGTTAGCCGAATACGCATACCGATTGACGCCCACTCCCGGCTCAGTCACCTCCCACCAATCGGGTTGGATGAATATCCCCAGCCTCGGGTCGTAATACCGCGCGTTCAGGTATTGCAGCCCGGCATCCGCATCATAGCGTTCGCCGATGAAGCCCTTGCTCTCAGGCACATGGTTGAGGGTCAGGATCGCTTCGGTCTGTTCGCCAAACGGGCGGTAGGTCGCCCGCTCAGCCTTTAGGCCCGCATCGTTGGTGGCAGCCCGGACAGACCCCAGCGCGTCGGTGTGCAGCGTCGAGACTTTGGTGACCACGTTTCCGCCCACCTTGGTTTTCGCGATGCGGATTGAGGGCATGGGGTAGAGCAGGATCTCTTCCTGCGCGCCCTGCCCGTAGTTGCGGATTTCTGTGTTACTGCCCAAATACAGCGTGACCGGCTGTGCCGAAGTGGGTGCCGCGCAGGATTGTGTTGGGCCGAAATTCTCAATCTTTTTCAACCGCTTGCCATCTACACCGTAGACATAGCAGGTTTTCTTGCCCGCAAACGCAACCGATAGCGGCCGGTTTTCTCCATCATAGGTCATGACCTTGCCGTCCAGCCCGTTCAGCATGTTGCCATTGGCATCATAGGTGAGCACCTGAGCCGTGCCGCCAACTGGTGTCACGGAGGCAGGGGCATGGTTTCGATTGACGTAGCCGTAATTGCCGACCAGCGAATTGTATTTCATCCGTCCGGACTTGTTATAGACGAATGATTGGGTATAGCCGGACAGACCTTTGGTGTTGGTCGCTGACAACAGGCGACCTGCGTAGTCGTAGGTATAGTTCAGCGACCCTTCGCGGTCATAGGTCGTGCCGCCCTGTATAAAGGACGTATCCGTTGAGGCGATCCGCCCGGTCGCAGAGCGCGCATAGGCCGTGTGAGACAGTTTTGCCCCGCCAGCCTCATACGCATCAATGCTGGTCACCCATCCTCGTGACGGGTGATAGCTCGCAACCTGTGACGCACCGTTGGCAAAGTTGATCTGCGTCGGATTGCCTCTGAGATCGTAGGTGGTTGAGGCAATGTAGCCCGGCCACGAGGTGACACGGTTCGCCGCATCATATGCGAATGGACTGAGCCAATCAGTCGAAACAAGGCCCGGGTTGGATGGGAGTTTTAATGCACTTAATGTCCCATCACCGGCGAAAATGTTTCGCAATTCATAGGTTTTCATGTCTACGATGTGACGTTCCGACGCGGGCGCGCCATAAACGCCATAATCCCAACTGACTTTATGTTCCGTCGTGCCGCCGTTTAGCGGGATCCAGACTTGCTGATCTGTTTGGTGGCCGATATTCGAATAACCCGTCCGCGCACGATCATAGGTATATAACGTCACAACCCGAGAACTGCCTGTGCCCACCGTCTTTTTCGTTGGCCGATCCAAAGCATCATAGGTGAAAGTGATCAGTTGACCTTTTGCATCAGTTTGACTCAGCAGGTTACCATTTAGGTCATAAGACATGACCCATGTTCCAAGTGCCGGATCATCCGCGACAGTCCGGTTTCCATCAACATCATAGGTATATGAAAACGCCCGAAAATTAGGGTCGATCACGGTTTCCAGTTGGCCACGCAGATCATATTTGTATTCAGTCACGCGGTCCAAACTGGTCGTCGCGTTGGTGTCTGTTTCCAGCAGATCTTCAAGAACTTCTCGTGTTTTGCGGCCACCATGATCAAAGTATGTTTTGGTGGCACTACAGACCGTTCCTGCCGCAACACTGTCAAAACAATGTGCATCAAAGCGCTCTACTCCTGGATATGACAGCGCAGTTCCGACCAGATCAAAACTGTCGGTCATATAGGACATCTTTTCCATAGTGCCATCCGCAAAGACGGTTTTGACAGGTCGGTTTAAGGCGTCATACTCAAAACTGGTTCTTTGCGACGTGGATGCCGTATTTCCGGCGGCCGCTGCCCAAGTCATTGGCAAACTCTGCCAAGCAAGGTTGCCCCGCGCATCATAGGCGCTCAACTCAGTGATTGCATCAGGGTTTGCACTGGTTGCTCCAGAGGCCGTGCTTTTGTACGTCTGCCCGAAGCCATCAAAATAGCGCCGTCCGACCAACAATTCGCGACCCGGCACGGTGCTCGCAGACTTTGACCAAGTACGAATATACTGCTGAGTAGGCACGCCCAACGATAAATAGCTCGTTGCATTGAATTGTCCGCCCGGTAAGTCCTTACGGGTTTCGCGGCAAAACGTGTCGTAGGTTAGCGATGTGGCCAATCCGTTTGGATCAACTTGGCTTAGCGTGCCTTATCCATGCTTTTAGGGAAATGCGTCAAGGTCGCGCGTGGGCAGTGGTTTTCGCCAAGTAAATGAATCCGCGAATTACCTCTGAATTGTAGAGCGATGGCCGCAATGTTGCCGAATATCCGGCATATATTGATTCTCGAAATGCCTTCAAAAATACCAATTATGGCCATACACACCAAACCCTTGCATTTTTTCCTAGTAGCGAAATTCATTGCCGGAGAGTTGGCAAGTTGGGAAAAATCATCTCAGCTTGAAATAGCGTGATGGGAAACAGGTTTTATGATAGAGAAGACCGACTACGAGCTTGGACACGATTTAGAGGCACAAAAGAAGCTTTTAGTTCGAGCGTACGAGAGTGGTGATGACGCGATTATTGGCCAAGCTCTTGCAAGAGTGACATGTGTTCGGTAGATCAAACGAAATGGCACTCTGGAATGGCAGAGCCCGGACTTTGAATTTTGACAAAAGGCTGGTCTGGCGCATCGCATTCATTCGACCTCGTCTGTCTCCATGGCCGCATCGCGGACTCTGCCGACATTCGTTTTCGGGTGTTTGCTGACGCAGCATCAGCTCGCAGGTGCGGCACGCTATTTTTTGCATCGCAGCGGATTTCCCCAGAGCGGTCGTTAATCCGCGTCAAAAGTGCCAATTCTGAAACCGATCTTTCGCCGCGTCTTGGCGTTACAATCAAGTCGCGGACTTATCGTGAATTCGCTGCCACCGGACCAATGACTGTTGGCATGAATGCGACTAGGGTCTGTGGACATTTATCTTGATGCATTTAAAGCAGCGGCAAGGTTCCAACTGGCGGTGTAGCTGCTATCGGTTTTGTTATAGCGTGTCGCTATACCTCTGAATTCCTTGATCTTCGCGAAGTAATTCTCGACCAGATGCCGCCATTTGTAGGCTTCTGTATCGTAGTCACGCTGTTGCTTTCGGTTCGATTTCGATGGGATCACGGCGCTTGCGCCGCGCTCATCCAACTCTTCCAAGAGCCAGTCTGCGTCGAATGCTTTATCCGCCATAAGCGCGCCGAAGGAGACATCCCGGATCAATGGCGCAACACCTTTCATGTCGTGCGCCTGACCTGGTAGCAGGACTGTGGCTAGGCTAATGAAACACCTTGATATTCATGGCGTTATTCGCGGAAAGGTGAAGAAGACAACCGTGCCGGACAAGAACCAACCATGCCCAAAAGACAAGGTGAACCGGAAGTTTCGAACGCCTGCGCCAAACATGCTTTGGGTCAGCGATTTCACTTACGTCTCAACGTGGCAGGGCTTCGTCTACGTCGCCTTTATCATCGACACCTTCGCGGATAAAATCGTTGGCTGGCGTGTTTCAAGTTCGCCCAAAACAGACTTTGTGTTGGATGCTTTGGAACAAGCGCTGCATGATCGCCGCCCCGTTCACAAAGGTGGCCTCATTCATCACTCCGATCGTGGAGGCCAATATTTGTCTATTCGGTATACCGAGCGATTGGCCCTGGCGGGGATCGAACCCTCTGTTGGCAGCGTCGGCGATTCCTATGACTGTGCTCTGGCCGAGACCATAAACGGCCTCTACAAAGCAGAAGTCATCCATCGGCTTGGGCCCTAGAAAACCATGGCGGTGGTCGAATGGGAAACGCTCAAATGGGTCGACTGGTTCAACAACCGCCGCCTGCTTGAGCCCATTGGATACATTCCGCCAGCAGAAGCAGAAGAGAGGTGCTATGCACAATTCAATGCGTTAGATATGGTCGCCTGAGATGAAGTAATCAGCCTCCGGCATACTGGGGGCGGTTCACCATTTGGGAAGTTTGAATCTGCGGAAGTACTTCGAAGCAGGTTCGTTATCTTTGAATGGTTCGCATAAAAAGAAATACCTTGCGCTTCGTCCAATCTTTTGATGATCTCCATTCAAAAAATGAGGTACACAATGGATTTCGACAAGCTTGTTGAGCGACGCGGTAGCCACTCTATGAAGTGGGATTTGATGGAGAGCCGCTACGGGGTCAATTCGGACGTTGGTTTACCCATGTGGGTGGCTGATATGGATTTCCAGCCTCCTGCTTGTGTCACCGATGCCATTCATAAGATGACTGAAATAGGCATTTACGGCTACTTTGGTGATGACAAAGACTATCTTCGTTCGATCTGTTGGTGGATGAAAAACCGGCACAACTGGTCAGTACAACCCGAGTGGATATTCAGCACGCACGGACTGGTGAACGGGATTGGGCTATGCGTTGACGCATTTACAGCATCCGGCGATGGAGTCGTTTTGTTCACGCCCGTCTACCATGCCTTCGCACGAACAATCACTGGCGCTGGCCGTAAGGTCATCGAGTGTGAGCTAGTCAACGAAAGCGGTCGGTATGAAGTTGACTTCGACCGCTGGGAAGCCCAAATGACGGGTGCGGAAAAAATGATGATCTTATGTTCGCCCCATAATCCGAGCGGTCGAGTTTGGAGCCGTGAGGAACTGCAGGGATTCGCGGATTTCGCAAAGCGGCATGATCTAGTACTGGTAAGCGATGACATTCATCACGATCTGGTTTTTGAAAGTGCTGAGTACATTCCGATGCCGCTTGTCGATGATAGTATTCAAGATAGGCTTATCATGCTCACTGCACCGAGCAAAACGTTCAATATCGCTGGAGCACATACCGGGCAGGTGATTATTTCCGATACAGAACTGCGCGCGAAATTTAACGCGCGAATGATTGGGCTTGGCCTGTCGCCGAATGCCTTTGGGCAACACATGACGCCCGCGGCATATTCGCCCGAGGGCGCTCTCTGGGTAGATTCCCTTGTGATCTATCTCGACGGCAATCGGAAATTGCTTGATGAAGGGTTCAATGCGATCCCTGGAGTGACTTCTATGAAAATGCAGTCAACTTACTTGGCTTGGGTGGATTTCTCTAGCACCGGGTTGGAGCCTGAGGAGTTTACCCGCCGAGTTGAGCGGGATGCGAAGATCGCAGTTAACCACGGCTCAAGTTTTGGAAAAGGCGGAGAGAGCTTTCTGCGGTTCAATTTTGCCATGCCTCGCTCTTGCATTGAAAAGGCTGTCGGACGAATGCACGACGCTTTTTCCGATCTGAAATGAGCGAAGAAGGACCAATCAGGCAGGCCGTTGATTCGGCCTGTTTGCTTAAACATGGGCGAGCCGAAGTCGATTTATGAGACAACTACAGCGAACAACTGGTTTAATGTGGCTGCCGCGAGTAGAATCAGGACGGTTCCAAACGCAAGATCTACAGTCTTTTTGTGCTTTTGATATAGAATCACAATCGTGTCTGAAGAGAACACGAGAGCGTAGCTTGAAAATACAATCAATGCCTGAAATGTGCAGAGAACTACAATAATGAGCAAGTCGCACGGTTCAGCTGCGTCTACCTGACCCACGGATACAATTGCCAACCACCCAAAGAACGCCTTTGGGTTGGTGGCGTGCAACAGAAACCCTTGTACATAGGCCTGCAGGTTCGGTTTTTTTTCGGCAGCCTCAGTTGTGGAACTGATAGGATCATTGCGCCCTTGGAAGATCTTGTAGCCAAGATAGCCTAGGTAGGCCGCACCGACTCCGCCCAGGCCAACCGAAACAGCCGGCGACAGGGCATAACTGAAGGTGATTGCCAGAAAGACGATTGTTGCCCACATCGCGGCTCCGGTTACCACACCTGCGGCGATAGACAAACCGGCGTATCGTCCAAATGCTGCCGAGCGTTGCATGATCAGGATGTTTGCCGGGCCAGGTGTGACGACTACGAGAAGGTGCACGATCAACGGTGATAGAAAGGTACTCATAGTCAAGGCCGTTCCGCCCAGTCGGGCATTTTCTGATTGCGCAGAATGCGGTCCAGTATCCAGCCGGGCACCGCGTCATCGTGCAAGTTGAGAGGCCGCCGTACGCCACCTGGTCTCAGACCCACAGCGTTCATAGCGCGTTTCAGATTGATCGGTGCACGCCCATCGTAGCAATAGCGGATGACTGGCAAAACATCGCATACCAAAGACCGGAAGCCCTCAACATCATCGATGGATTTCCACGGTGTAGCAAGTTTGGCCAGCGCGCGCGGGATGATGTTGGCCGAGATGTTGAAAATTCCATCAGCCCCCATGGCCCAGGCGCCAACCAAAGTATCTGGGTCCGTAACATCGTCAGCAAAGATGCAAGCGTCATGAGGCTTGGTCAGAAGTTCAATGACCTTACCAGTTTGAGCCGACCCTTCCTTATAGAATACGATTTTTTCGAGAGCTAGTAACCGTTCGACCGTTTCGACCTGCAAATCGGTAATCAGACGTGCAGGATTGTTAAAGATGCCCAAGGGGATTGCGGATTCGCGTGCGATCTCCTCAAAATAAATTTCTGAATCGCGGTCGGACGGCGCGATATTCGGCGGCACCATGATCATTGCGGCATCACCACCTGCCTGTGCCACATCGTCAACCATGGTGCAGACATCCGCCGTGCTGTTGCCGATGCAAGCATAAACAAATGTCATTCCCATCCGGTCAAATTGCGATGTGATACGCAGGAACTCCTCCCGTTCGGCGCGTGACACGACGGATCCTTCACCCCCGATGGCAAGGAAATTAATCCCCTTGGTGCCATTTGCAGCCTGAAATCTGACAAGCTCTTCCAGTCGGTCATAGTTGATGGTTTGGTTTTCGTTAAACGGGGTAACAATCCCTACGAAGGACCCAGTGAAACGCTCAAGTTGCGGATTAGAAGCAAATTTCTTGGGTCTTGGTTCGGTCATCTCGGTCACGGTGTCACACCTCTTTCTGGAGTTTGGTCGGTTTCAGCGCCGCAACGTCTGCGGCCATGGCAGATTGGCATTGAGCCAACACCAAAGCGAAACGGTTGAGCAGTTCCTCGATGTCGGCTTTCGAGGCGATGAACGGCGGCGCAAAGAGTACATGGCAGCCATTTTGCCCATCCGCCGTGCCACTGCCCGGATAGAGCAACAGCCCGTTATCAAACCCTGCCGCTTTTAGGGCCGCGGCGTGCCTTGCGCCGTTAGGCAAGGGTGTTTTGGAATACTTGTCGGCCACGAATTCGATGCCCATGAACAGGCCGCGCCCACGCACGTCGCCGATAAAGGGATGCTGATCCGCCAGTGCCGTGAGCCCGGCACGTAGTTGTCCGCCGCGTTCGCTGACTGCAACAATCAGGTTGTCGTCTTCTATGATTTTTTGTGCTTCGAGCGCAATCGCGCAGGCAAATGGGTGGTTGACGTGGGTTTGCCCGTTTTGCAACACCCCAGAGCCTGTTCGGATTGTTTCGTGTATATGTGGACCGACGAGATACCCCGAAATTGGCTGGTAACCTGCGGCAAGACCTTTGCCGATCGCAAGAATGTCTGGCGTTACGCCGTCTTCCATATGAGAATAGAGGTGGCCAGTGCGGCCCATGCCCGACATCACGTCGTCGAGGATCAAGAGCACGCCATGCCTTTTGCAAACCGCCTGCATGGCCTTGAAATATCCAGTTACCGCGGGCACGCCCCCATTGGTCGAGCCTACAACCGGTTCCGCTACGAAGGCAGCCACCGTTTCGGGCCCGAGCTGCTGGATCAATGAATCAAGCTCTTGTGCCAATCGTTCGACATAGGTGTCTATGTCTTCGTCCGGGCGTTGGTCGCGGTAGGCATTGCAGGCCGAAACGCATTCGGCGGTTGGTAAAATGGGGTCGAAGAAACCGCGACGGGCTGGATTTTGCGACAGTGCCAGAGTGCCCAGCGTACTCCCATGATAGCTTTGCCGCCTTGAAATGAAGTGGCGGCGGCTGGGTTCGCCCCGCTCGCAATGGTATTGGTAGGCAACCTTGAAGGCGACTTCCATCGCCTCGGATCCGCCCGACAGGAACTGAACATGCGACAGGCTAGGGCCGGCCCTGTCGGTAAGAAATGTTGCTAGATCTTCGGCGGCGTCACTGGTAAAACTGCCCGCATGAGCCCATGCAATTGTACCGGCGTGGCGTGCCATCGCGTCGGCCATGCGAGGGTGGCTGTGGCCGAGGCTGGAGACCACTACGCCGCCACAAGCATCCAGAAGCGGGGCATGGTTGTCCGGGTGCAACCAGACGCCGCGCCCTTCGCGAATGCGGAGTGGCGTCTGGGCCAGCGTCTTGTAGATCGTGCGGCTCATGGCGCTGTGTTCTTGGCGGGAGCGGTTTGTACGGGGCGGTCCCAAGTACTAGCGCGTTGATGAAAGCGCCGTTCAAAGCGGCTGGTACCGAAAAGGCGGCGCACCGCCCAGATCGGTAGCAGAACGGTGACAAAAAGAAGAACGGAGAGAACCTTGAGCATGATGCGCCTCGTTTTGTAAAAGTGTTAGTCGAGCGCGATTTCTCTGCGCCAGTCGATATCGTCTTTGAATGCAGGTTGGTCGGATTTCAGCAGCAGGCAATTGCCCAGCACAAGGACGTCCATGCCGGTCCGCATGAAACAGGTGTAGGCGTCTTCCGGCGTGCACACGATTGGTTCGCCCCGCACGTTGAACGAAGTGTTGACCAGCACCGGGCAGTTTGCCTTGTCCCGCGCGGTACGCAGCAGGCGGGACAGTGTGGGATTGGTGTCCTCGTGCACCGTCTGAACGCGTGCCGAATGATCGACATGGGTGATGGCAGGAAGCGCGGAACGGACCACATTGATCGTGCCAAGCCCGCCCTTGCCCTGCTCGATACGCCATTTGTCCAGCACAGAGGACACAATGAGCATATAGGGGCTGTTCTGTGTGACGTTGAAATAGGTACTTGCATCTTCGTCCAGCACAATAGGGGCGAAGGGGCGGAAGGACTCGCGATACTTAATCTTGAGGTTCATGGTCTTTTGCATCTCGGCATTGCGCGCATCGCCAATGATGGAGCGGGCACCGAGGGCACGAGGCCCGAATTCCATACGCCCTTGGAACCAGCCAACCACTTTGCCCGCCGCCAGATAATCCGCGACTTGCGTGCAAAGGTCGTCTTCGCCCAACTCGGTATAGGGCGCGTCGCGCGCGGTCAGGAATTCGGTGATCTCTGCAGAGGTGTATTCCGGTCCCAGATAGGCGCCCTCCATCGCATCCGCGTGGTTGGCGCGGCGCTGGGGCCGTGCATTGGTATGTTGGACGTCCTGATCAAGCGCAACGCCAAGGGCACATCCCGCGTCGCCAGCAGCGGGCTGTATCCAGACCTCGGAAAACAGGCCGGATCGCGCCAACACGCCGTTGGCGACACAGTTCAACGCGACGCCACCCGCAAGGCACAAGCGATCCTCGCCCGTCATGTTGCGTGCGGCCTGTGCAAGACCGAGGATCGCGTCTTGTGTGACCACCTGTATTGATGCCGCAAGGTCGCAATCGTCCTGCGTCAATGCGCCTTCGGGATTGCGACGGGGACGGCCAAACAGTTGCTCGAACCGTTCACCCACCATGCGCTGGCCCTGAAGGAAATCGAAATACGGCATGTTCAACGAATACGACCCGTCCGCGCGTAGGTCGATCAGCGTGTCCCGAATTTGGCCTGCATATTTCGGCGTGCCATAGGGCGCGAGACCCATGAGCTTATACTCGCCGGAATCGACCTTGAAGCCGCAGAAATAGGTGAAAGCAGAGTAGAGCAGACCGAGCGAATGCGGATAGGAGACCGAGTTCACCAGGTCAAGGCGCGTGCCCTGACCATGCCAAATCGTGGTTGTGTGCCATTCCCCCACACCATCGACACAAAGCACCGCCGCAGTGTCATAAGGGGAAGGCAAGAAGGCGGATGCCGCGTGTGACCGGTGATGCGACCCGCACGTGATGTGCTGCGGCGGTTCTCCCCGGTCCAACTTGGCAAGTTCGCTGCGTATTGTCGACGTGGGCCGCGCCTTCCAGCGCAGCCATTCAGGCAAGACGTGTGAAAATGCCCGCAGGCCGCCCAGCCCGGCGCTAGCAAAGGACGAAAGGGTGCGCCCCAGCTTTTCGCCCGGGTCTTCATAGTAGCTGATTGTGGTCAGGTCGTTCACACCGATCCCAGCCGTATCTATGCAATACTTTATCGCATCGGCAGGAAAGCCGCTGTCGTGGCGTTTGCGGCTGAAGCGTTCCTGTTGGGCGGCCGCAATGATACGCCCTTCGGACACAAGGGCGGCGGCGCTGTCGTGGTAATAGGCGGACAGCCCCAGATGGTAACTGGTCACTCGACGGCTTCCTGTCTTTGCAAAGGTGCGTGATGAAAATGCCAGTCGGCAGCGTCTGCTGTGGTGCCGGATTCGGTCGCGGCAAAATAGTCGAGATGCGCCTGATCACCGACAATGGGCGCAAGCGAAGCGTAGCCAAGTCTGATGCGGTCCCATGACTGTTTGGGTGCCACAACGTCTTGTGTTGTCTGCATATACGCGTCGATGGCGTCAGCGGCCCATGCCGAGTGGCCCGTCGACACATTGTCGATGGTGTTGTGGAGATCCACGAAAATCGTCGGGAAGCCATAGTGTTGCAGGAAGCGATGCGCATCGCGGTAGCTGCCTCCGACGCCGGACAATTCCATAGCCAAGTTCATCCCCAGAATCTCAGGCCGCAGTGACACTGGAAACTTGCCGAGACAAAGCCAATATACAGGCAGGCGAAACGAGCCATCCCGCAGCCTATTGTCCTGGACAAAGGCTCGGCTGCCTGTCGGAGGCAAGGTAATCTCCATCGCTGCCAGAACATCGCGGTAGATTTTCGGGTGGTTGATGGCCCAGTCGCCATTGCCTAATTCGTCCCAATAGGTCTCGAACAAGGGCGCTCCAACACGGCTAGAAGCAAGCGAAGCCTCGGTATAGCCCTGTAGCCAAGCGCCATCGATAAGGGTCAGGGGTGCAAGTTGCAGGGTCTGGTTTATCAACGCCTCACGGCTGGGCACGGCATCTATCGATGTTAATTCAAATGCGGAGGCATGAGCGTCGTGTTCTGACAGCAGCCATTCGCGCAACGCTCCGGGGCGCCATGTTTCAGGCAGGGACCTGTTGTCTGCATCAACCGATCCGTGTGACTGGTTGAGCCAAAAGGCGCTGTAGGCCTTGGCAAAATCTCGGGTGCGGGGAGGTAACGCGCGTCCTTGAAGCATATGGTAGGCCATACGCACATCTGTCGGCTGACTGCCAAGCGCCAGATCGCCACCTTTGACCTTGCGTGGGTCCGACCGCACGCTGATTTGGGACGGGAGAGGCACATCCACGGCTACATCCTGCAAAGAGTTGATCCAACGCTGCATGAGCTGGATGTCGGACGGCGAGAAGATGCGGAACATGGCCCCGCCTTCGCGGATCAGGCCGTTGGTCAGCAGGCTGCGATTCGGCTGACCGGGACGCACCAGTTTGCTGCGACCAAGCGCATCTACCAGCGGCATAGGATCTGTCTGAGCCTCATTGAACCAGTCGGACAGAGCGCGGCCTTCCAACATGAAGCTGCCGTGATAGACCCGAGCCTCACGCGCACGGTCCTGGACTAGGATAGCCATTGCCAGCCGCGGGTTACCCACGGATGCGACGATGGTGCGCATGAGTTCGTCCAACTCTTCTAACATCACAGCAAACAGGGCGATGCCGCGGGAGATGCGCACGGCTACATCGGGGTCGTGGCAGATCGTATCGACGATTGCGCGGGCAAAAGCGGCGGCATCGCCCCCTTTAGGTAGCGCCGCGCCGGTGGCCTGGCCCAAGTCAAGTCGCGCCCAACGCGTTTCATCGGTGCGCAGGGCATCCCACATCGGCAACAAGCCAACGGTTCGCCAGGCTAGGTCGATGCCGATTAGTTCGTAATCAAGTGACTCGCAGCGTCTGCTCATCGCATAGATCGTTGCAGGAAGGCGGTAACAGCCATCGCGAATGCCCCGATGGTCGGAAAGCTCACCCAGTGATCCGGTGACCGAGGTCGCATCATACTGCCGCGCTATGTCGCGAAAGGTGTCAAAGCGCCATTGTTCGGCCGCACCCGCTCCCAAATCATCCGCCAGCAATGTCATCAAACGCAGGTGCGGCGGGTCTTCAAAAACGCTTGGAGCGCTTAGGCATTGGAGCGCAACACCTGCGGCAGCCGCAGTGGGCGCAGTCTGTTCCAACACAACGCGCACGACATCCTCCCGAATGTCTGCGTCCAAGGAAGACAGTAGGTCGAACCATGCCCCTTTATTTTTCTCGGATGATGAGCGCAGGGATTTCAGTTGAGCATCAAGCCCCGCAGTTTCATTGCCAATTTCCGGCAAGAGATCCCGCACATTTCCCAAATCCAGATAAACCTCCGGATTGTTGGAATAGAGAAATACGTCACGCCACATATGCGAACTCCGTGAAGAAGAATCTACCGACGATTTTGGTCAGAACATCGGGTAGATTGACGCATCTTCTTTTTTCGTTTTGGGCTTGATCCGAAACAATTTTCTGAAAAGGGATTTAATGGCCTTCATGAGAAGCTCTCCTTGGGTTGGGTGGAATTGAGAAGCAGTTTGGCAACAAGGTCATGACCGTTGTCGGTAAAGTGGATGCGGTCGACAAAGAGCCAAAAATCATCTGGCACCGCGTCCTTTAGCAGAGCGGTGAGATCAATAAAGGTAACGCCTAATTTTTCGGCCCCAGCCAACAACCGGTCGCGGTATGAGATGTAGGTCTCTTGGGTTAGGATATCGCCGTAGTGTTTGGCAAAGCCCCCATGGGCTTCACGCTCTGCAAACAGCGCCTCTTCCTGGGATGACCCGGTCGGCCGAACCCAGTTCGCCAGAGGTTGCAGCGCGAATGTTAGAGGTGCATCCATCTGAGCGCACATGGCTTGCCAGTTAGCCAAATTTCGAAGCGCCAGCTGGGCAGCGTAGTCAATCTGTTCCTCCAACGATGGGGTTTCATCATTGGGAACAAGCTTTTTGGATGCGCCGAAAAAGCGGGAAACCCCTGACTGGTTTTTCTGCGTCATCGCATCAAAGAAATCGTTGCACATGAAAAACGCGCCGTGCTCCTGCCTTAACCGCTTTGGCAGCCTAGCAAGGCCCAAGTCATTGAAGCCAGACAACAGCAAGACGCTTTTAACATCCGGTAACTGGTGTCGATGCAACGAGAACAGAATCATTTCCTGTGTCGAGTTAAAGCTGCGACCACCAAAATTGATCCACGGAGTTTGATCATTTGCGTTTGTATTGAGCCGGGACGCCAAGCTATGCTTGTCCCCACTTGCCCCAATGCCAAATACAGTCGAACTACCAGCAACTATGTGGCATGCATCGATGCCATCGTGATCTGCAACTGAGTACCGTCGGTCAGCGTTTTCGGAATAGCGGAAACCACTGCGATCAGTGTTCACAACCGCCGAGGAGTAGTTGAATGGGTGGAAATACATTGTGTAGGGAAGCCAATTAATGTGCCCGTCATCAGCAAATTCTTTGGAATAGGCCTCCATGTAAGGCGTAAGGCGCTGAATTGCACTCATTCTCAACTGAGCTCCTGTTGCTATAAATATTCCGAAGGCTTAATAAATAAACCTCTTTACATGCTACCTATGCATGTAAAGAGGTTCAATGGAATTATAGCCGAAAGTTGGTGACGGCCCAGATGGGCGGCATATCATGGCGTTGTTGACGCGCCGCAATTCTCATTGAGAAAAGGATATGCCACATGACCGAGAATACAGTTATCGACTTCGCGAGGCCAAGCGATTTTTCACCTGATCCGCTGACGGATGTTTTTGCGTGCCGGAGCGCAGGAGCTTCTGGCGATGGCGATACGCGCAGAGGTATCAGAGTTAGTGACAAGACACGCGCAGCTTTTGGATGATGAAGGTCGCCAGCGTTTGGTGCGCCACGGGTTTCTGCCGGAAAGCGAAGTAATGACAGGGATCGGCAAGGTCGCGGTTCAGGTTCTCGGGGTTCGTGACCGTGGGGCAAACGCGGATGGCTCGAAGGTCCGGTTCAGTTCTTCGCTTGTACCGCCGTATTTGCGCAAGGCCAAATCTGTGGAAGAGCTTCTGCCGTGGCTTTATCTCAAAGGTATCTCGATGGGAGACTTCAGCGAGGCACTGGTGTCCCTTGTCGGCCTCAACGGTCACACGACTGAAGTCGACTTGGTGGGACGAATATGGAACGTGGCGCAAGCGCGATCTGACAGGAAAGCGCTTCGTTTACATCTGGGCAGATGGTGTCTGTTTTAATCCGCGCCTGGACAATGATCGTCAATGTATGTTGGAGATTATTGGCGCTGACGAATATGGCGACAAGGATGTTTTGGGTATCATGGATGGGTTGGGGCGGCTGAAAGTCTTGCAGAAGCCGCAGTGGCGGAAGATGCTCTGACTTCGCCTGGTGTTTATGATGTAGAATTTCAACCGGTCGAATTTGGATATGAATATCCCTCAAGGTCGCGACGCTCGCATACGATCGACCTTCGCGTGACGTTCACCTCAGGCCTTAAGCGCTTCATTTTTGTAAGAAACCGATCAAGCCTTTTGAAGCCATGGGTCCAAGAAGAAATCGATGCGATACATGCTGCGATTCCGGCCAAAGAAGCGCACGAATTCATGGTGGTCGATGCGGATGAATACTCGCGAGCACGGCGCGACAATCTTCGGAGAATGCACAATCGCGATTGCCAGAAGCGGTGCGGACTGGGTCGCAAACAATCGTTCACGCGGTCAGCCGCCTATTGAGGGTAACACCAACTCTCCGAAACCGACCGTGTCTAGAACTGACGATATTGATTTTGGCCGACCTGATACCCGTGGGAAACTAAAATGAGTTTTGTAGATTTTAAAACAGCAGAGATCATTAGGTTGCTCGAAGACGTACACTATCAGTTCCCACGCGCCGAACGCTTGCATGCGGCACTCCAAGAGATGATGACCAAGTACTACGCTGAGCAGGACTTTCTAAGGATTTTGAAGCAACGGCAACCCTCGTTGTGGGTCCGTCTCGTATCGGAAAGACGATCTGAGATCGACCATCAAAGAAGCATGTTCAATGAGGCATTGATCGAAATGCCTGATGGACGCCCCGCCAAAATGGTCAAAGTAATGTTGAGGGGATCATCCAGTTGGAAAGAGCTAGGCGTACTGACGCTTAGGGCATTGGGATACCCCATCGAGGTTCGCGGAACTGTCAACCAAACCCAAATTTGGAACCAAGTTGTAACCCATCCTTGGATGATTTCCGCTGCTCGATAGTGGTGCCAATCGGTACGCATATGCTTAAAATCAGCACGCTTTTGATGGAGTTTTTTTAAAATGCAAAAGTGTTATTTAAAATCAGCATCTTATATTTGTATTTTGCCCAGCTCTCACCAAATCTGCACTCTTATGGTCCACTGACAGTTTGTGTGACGACTCATGATGTTTGACCATTTGGATCATGTTTTTGGTCATTTTGGTCACTAACTTTGGCCATTCATCAATTTTCGAGCTTTTTGAAACACCTGACTTATTTGACGACTATGTAGTTATCAATTACTGCCAAAAAAGCGCGGAAAACGAGACTTCGCCGCATATGTTAGTCTACATTTCTTGTGGGGAAGTAGACATTTGGAAACATCATGGTCCTATCCGGAACGCAGTTTAAGCCGGATGGTTCCGACACGTGCACTATAAGGACACCCCGCCATACGGACCGTTCGGGGTGCCCTCAAAGATGGAAGCACTCACGAGCCCGACGGCCAGATTACTCTATGTCGGAGGGTGTCAATTTCCCGCAGGTTGGATGCGATTGTCTTGTCGAAGGCGCAAACCGACCGAGAGGCAAAATCGCAATCACTTTTCATTCCGATTGCGTCCGATACCGGCCTCATGCACTATAAATGGCACCAATCATAGATGACCCTGCCAGGCTTGCGGTGGGAGCGATCAATGATGCGCTCATGCGTGCAGACGGTCTGGCCTTCAGCGACAATGACCAAACGCTCTGGATAGGGACTCCCAACCCTAGCTACCGGAAGGGTTTTCCAGAAATGTCAAAATACTTTTTGCAATAGATGAGTGCGCGGCTCTTCGCGCCTCGGCGGAGGGTCCGCATATTGAAGCATCACCGCCATCTTCTGAAAGAATTTCCGGGCCTGCCGAGGTGCAAACCGGAAAGCCGTCTGATACGTTTGTATTCGGGATCGCGATAATCTGGGCCGTTGATACTATACGACTAGACAAGGTCTTGTCGCTGCCCAACAGAACAATCTGCACCGGTGAGCCTACGAGCGGCAAGTCCTGCGAGAACGCGTGCGTGTATTCGGGGGCAATGGCAACGACTGAGCTGACACGCGCGTCTTCTCGCACCGTGCTGAGCGCGTCGAGATCGACGGAGCCTAAAGACACATTCTGTGCACCAAGCCATCCACAATCAGGACTGCCGCCAAGTGTGGCACAAGATTGCATGAATGCCTGCGCGTCCAGCTCGCCACCGGACAACATCAGCGCTGCTGTTCCTCCCAAGGCAAATCCTACAACAGAAATTCGGCTTTCCTCGATGTGTTGTGACCAATTAGGATCATTCAGGACGGTACCCAACGCTCGGCTGATGTCACTGGGTCGACGCCAAATTTCATCCACGGCTTCAGCCGCAGAGGCTGGACGCGGACCATTGACCTCTACAACGATGTAGCCGGAGCGGGCCAAGGCTGCGCTGAGCCATGCACCTGAATCTCGGGCAGACCGCAACCCACCATGGGATAACAAGATCAGTGGGAACCTTCGTGCGACAATAGCGGCATCAGGAACGGCAGTTTCCCCGGCAAATACCGCGTTGCCGCCAATTGTCTGCTCGTTTCCATTCAAGCCAGGGTACCAAAGGGACAAGTGCAACGGACGTTCCGCATCTTCCGCCGCCACGTCAATGGATGTGACACCAAGCGTCTGATCCGCAAATAAGGGAGATGTAAACAGCGTTAGGCATAGCAGATATAATGCGGATTTCATCGGTTCTCTCGTTCGGTTGTTGATCGCTAGACAGTCTTATGTGGCCAACGATGCAGGGCATATGGGGATGGGGTCAGTGGATGCAAAGAGCACATTTCAGAAATAGCAAAGCCCCGATCTCTGAGAAGCGTCACGAAATTCGGTTAAAGGGTCGTGTTGTATTTCTCAACCTTCGATTTCTTCAACTGCTTGCCGAACGGTTGCGACCATTTCAGGTGCAAGCCCATCGTGGCCCGCTTCGGGAATTTCATAAAATTGGAGACCGCCTTGCTTGGCGAACTGCCGCGCTGCCCCAATAGGGCAGATCAGATCTTCGGCTCCGTGTATCAGCCGGTGGGGGAGGCGGGCGATGATGTCAGGGTTCGCCGGACCTTCTGGGGGCAGAAAAAATCCGTTGAGCCAATACCACAGATAAACGCGCGTGCGCCCAATATCAGCTTGTCCAACGGCTTGGTCGAGCCGCACCTCGCCGGGGTGTGCCCCATGGAACGCGCTTTCCAGAGCATTGACCCGACGCGCCGCCTCCTGCGCTTGTTCGCGACAGTCTTCCATTCGCGCAAACCATGCGGCGGCGGGGTTGTGTCGCTCTGTTGAGCAAAGCGGTTCGAGAAACAGGTTGCGCGCATGGCGTCCTGCCGCACACTGGTCGGCTCTATCGTTAAAAATCCACTGTTCTTGGGCGTGGCGGCTGATATGTGAGCTGCGCACGACCACCCCGCGAACATGATCTGGATAAGCGGCTGCATAGGCCAGTGCCAATGCCCCTCCCCACGAGCCACCGACCACGATCCAACTGTCAATTCCCAACGCAACGCGGATGGCATCGGCATCATGCAACGTCTGTTGCGTCGTGTTCGCAATGATTGATCCGGCCTCCCCCGATAACCCCGTGCCCCTTTGGTCGAAGAGGATAACCCGATGGCGATCTGCGTTGAAATAGGCCGTGTGATTTGGGTTCAGGCCCGATCCGGGACCTCCGTGAAAAACCACCGCTGGCGTCGGGCCATATCCCCAAAGCCGAACATGCAAGCCATCCATGGAGAGAGTTGTCATTTCTGTCATAAGACTATCATATTGTTCATCGTTTCTGAGCGGCGGCAGTGCGCGTTGCAAACTGCATAAGACGCTGGAACTTTGGGCAGCTCACGTGAGACGTCGCCGGGCAGTCGGCAACATGTCTGAGCGCGTCGCGTAACCGTTCCAGATCACGTATCTGATCGTCAAGCGCATCGGCGCGGCGATGCAATTCCGGGCGCGGCACCTGCGGAGACCCATCTTTGGCAAACATGTCCTTAATTTCGCCAAGCGAGAATCCTGCCAGTTTCCCCAACGAGATAAGCGCGAGTTGCGTCACCACGGGCGTGTCAAACTGACGCCGCAACCCGTGCCGA
This sequence comes from Sulfitobacter sp., assembly GCA_051251995.1. GTDB lineage: Bacteria > Pseudomonadota > Alphaproteobacteria > Rhodobacterales > Rhodobacteraceae > Sulfitobacter. The sequence goes on along the minus strand of JBPOFF010000002.1, from coordinate 401,253 downwards.
CCGCTTGATCGGATCAACCCGATTTCTTCGTAATAGCGCAGCGTAGATGCCGGGACGCCGGTCTGTTTAGACAAATCTCCAATATCGAGAAGTTTCATGGTTGTCCTCAAGTTGACTTGAAGTGGCAAACTGAGGCTCCACGCAACGAATGACAAGAAGAATCGCCATGGCAAACTCTGTGAAGGTCCAAACCACATTTCCTATTCTGCTCGCCCTCTCTGCCGCAACATTGACTGCATCATTGGGTATCAGCGTTGCATCGGTATTGCTTCCGACTTTGGCGCGCAGCTTTTCGGCAACGGTATCGAATGTTCAGTGGGTCGTACTGGGGTACCTTATGTCGGTCACCATCACCATCGTCTCTGCTGGTCGTCTTGGCGACCTTTTTGGTCACCGTCGCGTTCTGATCTGGGGGCTTGCAATTTTCAGCACCGCATCGGTTGCGAGTGCGACGTCCCCCAACCTTGGAGTTCTAATCGCCTCCAGGGTGGCGCAGGGTTTTGGTGGAGCAATCATGATCGCGCTTCCCATGTCACTCGCCCGTGACCTTGTGGCTTCAGATCGGCTTGGTACTGCCATGGGCTTGCTTGGGACGACCTCTGCGATAGGCACCGCATTGGGTCCGTCGCTGAGTGGCGTTTTGCTGGCATTGGGGGACTGGCGCATGGCCTTCTGGCTTCTTACAGGCATCGCCGGTGGTGCGCTTATCCTGACCGTCACGGCTGTTCCGCATACTGCTCGACCCAGAGAGACATCATGGAGAAAAATGGATTTGCCGGGAACATTGGCGTTGGCGATTGGGCTCGCGACCTATGGCGCTGCAACCAGCGGCGGTGTTGCGGGAATTCCGGTGCCAACAGGGGCGCTGCTTGCCGTTTCACTGCTCACTTTCATCGTGTTTGGATATATCGAAAAACATGTGGTGGCCCCCTTGGTGCCTATGGCGCTGTTGCGTGACCGCAGGACCGGGACGGGGCTCGCGATGAATGTTCTGATTGCCACCATGATGATGTCAACGCTTGTGGTCGGCCCCTTCTTCCTTGCTTCCTCGCTGGGTCTCAATGACGCCCTTATTGGTCTGGTGATGGCAGTCGGGCCAGCGGTTGCTGCGCTCTCTGGAGTTCCGGCAGGGCGTTTGACTGACCGCTTTGGCGCGCAGCGTGTGATGATCATGGGCGTGGTGCAGACATTACTTGGTCTGCTGTGCCTGGCTTTCTTGCCGCGATATTTCGGCGTTGCCGGATATGTTGCTGCACTCCTTGTGCTGACGCCGGCATTTCAATTGTTTCTCGCCGCGAACAATACGGCAGTTTTGGCCGGCGCGGGGACAGATCAGCGCGGCCGTCTCTCCGGTTTGCTTGGTCTTTCGCGAAACATCGGCTTGATGACGGGAGCATCTGCCATGTCTTCCTTGTTTGTCATTATTCTGGGAACTGGCGAGGCTGATCAAGCATCCGCAGAAGAAGTCGCCAAGGCCTTTTCGATAACCTTCAGTGCTGCATCGGCGTTGGCGTTTGTTACACTCGGGTTGGCGATCTATAGCTTTTCGAGTGCCACACGCCAAGAGACCAAGACACTATGATAAACCAGTTGCGCTTAGGCGGATAAGATGGTGCAAATTTGCCGTACGATGCCGCAACGCCCGACTCCGTGGTCTGGAATGCATGATCGGCTAAGGTGAAAATCCAAGGCCGGGTTTGATGCCAATGATCAACGGACCTGGCGAAAACTGGCACTCAGCCGAATTTTTGCGCTGCAAAGGCGAGGACTTTCTGCATAGGTACAAGCTGGACAAGCAAAAAGGCGGGAGTGTCCCGCAGACTGTGAGTTCAACCAGTCCAGGATACTTCTTATGTAGCGTATGGCGGCAATGCGGGCTGCGACAGCAGCATCTGGAATGCCCGCTATATGTCGGTTTTGGGCCGTCCGTGTTTCGTCAGTACGACCCACCAAGTGAACAGGCTGCGTTCGATCTAATGGCCGCAAGGAGCCCATTCTGACTAATGCTGCATCGCGAATGAATGTCTGCTGTTTCAGATTTACGCGGGTGTCAGTGGAGCCGGCAAGCGACTGAATTTGACAACTCTGTTCCAGCGAGTTCTCCCAATTTGGCTCCCGAAAGGGCGTGGTTTTTGTCCTACTTGTCACCCACAAACTGTCCTCTTGACAGAATCATTTATTTATTCGTTCATAGACCGAACTAATAAGGTGACACGATGATCGGATCGAAAAACTTATCGCGACAGTTTTCACGCAGCGCAGTAATTCAGGCGATTGCGTCAACAGGGCCGATTTCAAGGGCGAGCCTCGCAAAGCAAGTTGGTCTGTCCAAACAAACGATTTCGGAAATCGTATCTGACCTCGAGAATGACGGGTGGATAACTGAATCTGGCCGGACCGCAGGTCATGTCGGACGATCGGCAACGACCTATGAATTGGTGCCAAACGCCGCCTTTGTGTGCGCAGTTGATCTCGGCGGAACGAAGGTTCGCGCTGCCATTATTGATCTGGCCTGCACCGTAGTTGCCGAATTGACTGAACCGACAGACGCGCGAGGTGGCGTCGACGTCGCCCAACAAATCGGGCGGCTGTGCAGGAAGACAGCAGCGACTGCAGATTTGGATTGGTCAAAGGTCATGTTTGCGACGGTCGGGGTCCCCGGCGTTCCAGATCAAATGTCGGGATCCGTCCGGATGGCCCCAAATATCGACAAAATTGACGCGATGGATTTCGCAGGCGCGTTGGAAAAAGAAATCGGCTGCGGCGTTCAGGTCGAAAACGATGTGAATCTTGCGGCCATCGGCGAACAGTGGAGCGGTTGTGCCTGCGAGGTGGACAACATGGCTTTCGTATCGCTCGGCACGGGCATCGGCGCAGGGATCATCGTAGGGGGGCAGATCATCCGTGGCGCTATGGGCGCGGCGGGCGAGCTTGGCTTTCTCCCCTTCGGCGCAGACCCATTTGAGCCTGGTTCACTCAAAACCGGTGCGCTTGAACGCCAGGCTGGTTCGTATGGCATGATCAACCGATATGCAGACCTTGCAGGCAAGGAAGTTGAGGTGAAGGACCTGTTCGACCTTGCGCAGGCCGGAGATGAACACGCTGACGCCGTGCTAGAAGAGACCGCCCGGCTGGTTGCCCGGCTGATTGCAACCATTGGCGCGGTTGTCGATCCGTCGATGGTTGTGCTTGGAGGGTCAATCGGACAGCGCCATGAGCTACAAAATCGCATCAAGATCGCGTTGACGGCCTGTTTCCCGAACCCGATCGACATTAAGCGCTCAGAACTTGGCGATCATGCGGCCCTCGTCGGGAGCGCGGCGGTTGGTCTGGCGCATCTACATCATACAATTTTTGCCGCTGGTCTGAAAAACATCGACATCGGCCTTCCGCAGCTTTCCGCGCCAGCATGGAAGGGTGTTGCATGACCCTAGATGCGACAACTGCCAGCCGACTTGATGCAGCACTTGACGAGAAGAAGACCCTTGCACTGCTAAAGGGTGCTGTTGCACGCAACAGCATCACCGGAAACGAGGCGAATTTCGTCCAGTATCTCGATGGCGAGATGCGTGCGCGAGATTTGGCCCCTCAGACTGAAGAATTCCTTTCCGGCCGACCCAATATCTGGGGCACGCGATCTGGAACAGGTGGCGGCAAGCGGCTCCAGTTTATTGGCCATACCGACACCGTTCACGTGGACGGGTGGAGCGAGCATTGGGCAGGCACTGAACGCGAGGACCCATTTGGCGGTGCAGAGGTCGACGGCGCGATTTGGGGGCGCGGCGTGACCGATCTTAAGGGCGGGATTTGTGCTGCGATTGCGGCGCTCGATTTGCTTGACGGGGCGGGAATTCGACTGAGTGGCGATGTCGCCTTTGCCTTCATTGGTGACGAAGAAAGTGGCGAAGAAGGAAGCGGCATCAGCGCCGGTATGGTCCATTGGACAGATATGGTTCAGGACGGCAAAATCCCGCGCCCCGACTTTGCGGTCTACGTCGAGCCGACCAGCTTGTCAGTTTACACCGCCCAGATCGGTTTTTTTATCGCGGATGTGAAAATCACCGGAAAGTCCGCATATTTTGGACGGCCCGATCTAGGGGTCGACGCGTTGAAGGCGACACATTCTATTTTGGCTTCGGTTTGGAAACACGCCGACGCGCGACAAGGATTAGACCCGCACCCGCTGACCGGACAATCATCTGTGCTCGTGACCGGGTTGAGCGGGGGTGGCTACATCGCCGTTCCCGGCGAGTGCAAATTTTCGGTCATTGGGTCGTTGAGGCCCGGCGATACCCTCGAGTCTGCGACCGCTGACTTCGAGGCCGCCGTCCGTGATGCACCTACTGAAGACGGTATCAAGATCGAGATCACATACCCCGCCGGACGTGACAATCCCTTTGGTGGAACGCCAGCAGAAATATCCCAAGACCGGCCGGAAGTCGCACAGCTCATGGACGCCGTAGCGAGCGTCAGTCCAGATCGCGGTAAGATCGGGGGTGCACCATTCTGGTCCGAAAGTTCATTCCTGATTAACAAGCTGAATATTCCGACTGTTTACTGCGCACCGGGCGATATCGCCTGCTGCCACACATCGCAAGAGCATCTCAACATCGAAGAGTATTTTGCCGCCATCCGCGCCTTTGCGCGGTTCATGGTCGCCTTTTGCGGATCATCAACCACCTAAAATCAACTAAGGGAGAGAAGACCATGAATTGTTACCAAAGCTTGAAAATAGGTGCTGCCGCGTTCGCGTTTTCTGCGACTACTGCGTTTGCTCAAACTACTGGGCCGCAGGGCGAAACCGCTACGCCGTCGTCCCAAGTCACTGTATCAGATGAGCTTTCCGCAAGCCTGCAAGACAAGGGCCTAACAGCTGCACTGCTGTGGCATGACCAATCTGATTTTGTGAATGCTGTAACTGCTGGTGCAACCGACGAGTTTGCGCGCCTTGGGATCGAAGTTGTCATTACAACATCTGCGGCTTTTGACGCTGCCAAGCAACGCAGCGATATCGAAACAGCACTGGTTCGGTCGCCCGATATTATTCTGTCATTGCCGCTTGATCCCGTGACGTCTGCCGCAGCATTTCAGGACGCACGTGAAGAGGACGTTGCGCTTGTATTCCTTTCGAACCTTCCCGAAGGGTTCGTACATCCGACCGACTATGCGGCAATCGTGACGGATGATTTGTTCCAGATGGGCAAACAAGCAGCGGACGCCCTTGCCGCATCCATCGGCGAAGAAGGCACCGTTGGCTGGATTTTCCACGACGCCAATTACTACGTTACAAACCAGCGTGACAACGCGTTCAAGACAACGATTGAAAGCGATTATCCGAATATCGAAATTGTTGCCGAAGCCGGCATCAGCGATCCGGCACGCGCCGAAGAAATTGCCAATGCGATGCTGCTGCGCAATCCTGATCTGTCAGGTGTCTACGTCACTTGGGCAGGCCCGGCTGAGGGTGTCCTTGCGGCGCTGCGCTCGAACGGCAACACCGAAACCAAGCTGGTGACCCTTGATCTGAGCGAGCCGATTGCTTTGGACATGGTCAACGGTGGAAATGTTGTGGCGTTGGTCGCAGATGAAGCCTACGAGCTTGGCCGGACCATGGCAGCCGCCGGTGCACGCCAATATGCAGGCGAGGAAACCCCACCCTTTGTGGTTGCGCCAGCTGTGACAGTCACAGCCGACAACGTGTCCGAGGGTTGGATGCAGTCCTTGAACATTGAGGCCCCTGCTAGCCTCACAGGCAACTAAGACCTCAAGTCGACGAGGCGCAAGCTTCGTCGACTTGAGCAGATACTGCCTTGTGGGCAGCTTCCATTAATTACCACGAAATCGGAGTGCTGAGATGTCGCCCACCGCAATATTCCGCAAATACGAATTGCAAAACTACGTCGTTTATCTCGGCTTTATAGCGATCTTTCTGTTTTTTGCGGTCACACTTCACGATGCGGGTTTTACGTCGACCCGCAATTTGACCAACATTCTGTTGCAAACTGCGCCTGCCACGATCATGGCCATCGGTTTGGTCTTTGCGCTTTCGGCGGGAGAGATTGACCTGTCCTTCGGGTCTGCCGTTGCCGTATCTGCGCTGTCTGCTACCGTTGTCATGCAGGTTCTGCCAATGCCGCTGGCTATTATTGCAGGACTTGGTGCCGGATTGGCCGTGGGCGCGTTTAACGGTCTGTTGGTGGCTTGGCTGCGATTACCATCATTCCTCGTGACGCTTGCAACATTAGGCCTTTTTGCTGGCGTGGCGCGTACAATGACAGATCTGCGCTCGATCCCTGTAACCAACGATTTCTTCACCGGAGTTTTCGGATCAGGCAAACTGTTCGGAGTTCCATCACTGGTGTGGTGGACGATTATCTGCGTGGCGATTGGACATCTTGTTTATCGCCACACCCGCTTTGGGGCGCATGTTTTGGCCACGGGTGACAATGCACGCGCAGCGCAGGTCTCTGGCATCAAAGTACCGCGTGTTCGGTTTTTGGTGCTGACAATCTGCGGCGGCTGTGCCGGACTCGCAGGGTTGCTTTATGCCGGACGCCTTCAGTCCGCCACCTATACCCTTGGCGAAAGCGACCTGATGATTGTGATTGCCGCCGTTATCGTCGGTGGCACCGCGTTGAATGGAGGCAAAGGGTCAATCATCGGCGCGCTGATCGGATCGCTCCTTATGGGGATGCTGAACAACGGTCTGATCCTGATGGGTCTCCAAGTCTCGGACCAAATGATCGTTCGCGGTCTTATCATTCTTGTCGCAGTCGCCGCATCGCTGCGCGACACAACTCGCTAAAGGGGAACGGGATGTTTCTTGATCTACTCACCCGCCGCAACCCGGGCCTGATCGAAGCAGCCATCGCTTTGCATCAGGACGGTAAGTTGCCGGCCAACTGCTATGTTCTCGACCTTGATACGGTCGAAGAAAACGCTCGGATATTCAACGACAAGGCAACCTCACTGGGTCTCAAGACATTTGCGATGACCAAACAAGTCGGTCGTCACTCTGGTTTCTGTGACGCTGTGATGCGCGGTGGAATTGACCGCTGTGTCGCTGTGGATGTTGCTTGCGCCGTGGCCTGCCATCGCGCTGGACTGAAAGTCGGTCACTTGGGCCATCTTGTGCAGATCCCCGGCGGCGAGGCCGATCTCGCGGCAGGATACCTACAACCCGATTACTGGACGGTGTTCAGTGACGACAAAGCAGATGAAGCCGCGCGCGCGGCACATAAGGCGGGTCGCGATCAGGCCCTGCTTGCCCGTATCCAGACAGAGGGCGATACCTTCTATCGAGGTCACGAAGGCGGCTTTGACGCAGAAACAATCCTTAGTGTTGCCGATCGGATGGATGCCCGCAACGGTGCGTATTTTGGCGGCATCACAACATTTCCTGCACTGTTGTTCGATCAAGAGACACGCAAGGTAAAGCCAACGACGAACCTTGCGACCCTGAATAAGGCAGCCGAAGCTTTGGCCAAGGCCGGACGCAACGGTATTGAAATCAACGCACCGGGAACAACATCCTCTGCCGTCCTCCCTGCATTGGCAGACGCAGGTGCAACCCAATGCGAACCTGGGAACGGGTTGCACGGAACCACCCCCCTTCATGCAGTCGAGGACCTGCCCGAGCGTCCAGCGGTCCTGTATCTGTCAGAGGTATCGCATACGCATGCAGACAAGGCGTTCTGTTTTGGGGGTGGTCTTTATATTGATCCGGTGTTCCCGGAGTATGACGTGCAGGCGATTGTCGGCACGGACCCGAACGACAAATCGACCCGTTCCGTGGAAATCCCCCAACGTCAGTCGATTGACTATTACGGCATGATTGATGCGTCAGGGTCGGCAGGTCCCAAGACAGGCGATAGCGTTGTCTTCGGGTTTCGGGGGCAGGCCTTCGTGACCCGCGCCTACATTGCAGGAATTGCGGGAATTGCCAGCGGCAACCCTACCGTCACGACAATCGAGAACATATTCGGTCAGCGCGAAGCTTGGCCCGACCTGAGGTGATCGCATGACACAGCCAATTCTATCCCTAACGAATATTCACAAAGCCTTCGGTGGCGTCGTGGCAATCGACAACTTCTCTCTCGACTTGCATCCGGGCGAGATCGTGGCCTTGGTCGGCGACAATGGCGCGGGCAAATCCACGCTGATCAAGATCGTTTCTGGTGTGCATAAACCCACCGCGGGCTCAATCCGCCTTGATGGCGAAGAAACCAGTTTTTCAGACGCATCGGGCGCGCGTGAAGCGGGGATCGAGGTCGTCTATCAGGACCTTGCCCTTGCCGATCAACAACCCGTTTACATGAATATGTTTCTGGGCCGTGAACTGACAAAAGGGCCACTGGGCCTCTTGGACAAGCGTAAGATGATGAACGATACACAAGAATTGGTGGATGAGCTTGACGTGCGCATTCCGTCGGCCCGTGCAACGATCCGTGACCTCTCAGGCGGGCAACGTCAAGGCATCGCTATTGCTCGAGCGACCCATTGGGCGAGCAAACTCATCCTCCTTGATGAACCCACGGCAGCGCTTGGCGTCGCGGAAACTGCCCGCGTTGAGGAATTGGTGCTGTCCCTCAGAGAACGCAATATCGCAATCTTGATCGTCAGCCACAGCCTTGATCAGGTCTTCCGCCTGTCCAACCGCATCAGCGTTCTACGACGTGGTCAACAGATTGGCGTTCGGGACACGGCAACGACGGACAAAAACGAAATCATCGCAATGATCACCGGTTTGCAAACCTGATCTGTTTTTCATTACGTAACTTCTAGGTGACCTATGGAAGTGATCATTAGGCCAAGTACCGATCACGCGGTCGATCTCGTCGTCAAGCTCATCGTGTCTCGGATCAAGGAAAAGCCGGACACGACACTAGGACTTGCGACAGGGCGAACCATGGAGCGGGTCTATGCACGGCTCGTCGCGAGCGGTGTGTCACTTGCACAATGCCAAACGTTCAATCTGGATGAGTACATCGGTCTGCGACAAGCCGATCCTAATTCCTATCGGAGCTACATGAATGAACATCTGTTCGAGCACGTGGATGTAGATCTCGCGAACACCCACGTCCCTGACGGTAGCGCAGCGGATCTGAAAAAAGCGGCGCGAGACTATGAAGCTTTGATTGCAGATGCAGGTGGGATTGACCTGCAACTCCTTGGAATTGGTGAGGCCGGACATATAGGCTTCAACGAACCACTCTCATCATTCAAGTCCCGCACCCGGGACAAAGCACTGACCCCAACAACGCGCGCCCAAAACGCCGAAATGTTCGATGGTGATCCTGACAATGTGCCAAAAAGAGCGCTAACGATGGGCGTGGGCACAATCTTGGACGCCCGTGAGCTTGTCTTGCTCGCTACCGGCGCGGCAAAGGCCGCAATCGTCGCCAAAGCTGTTGAGGGCCCGATTACATCGATGGTCAGCGCATCCGCGATACAGATGCACCCAAATTGTAAGGTCGTGACAGACGCGGCGGCAGCAACTGAACTGCAAGGTCGCGAATATTACGATTTTGTGTTTGAGAATGAGCCCGAATGGAAAGATTTCAGGTGCGCTGAAAATTAAGAGCACCAAACTAATCGGGTTTTGCCGAGACAGGACGCACTTCGCGATCAATCCTGAAAGCGGCCATTAGCGCACCCGCAGCGAAAGCACAAAAAGTCCCGCATCTCTCCAATTGGTGCGCGGTACAGCGAACGGCGCTCCCTCCCGGACCAGTTGTTAGTAGATCATGCGGCGAAGGTGTCAGGAGAGCCCAAACTTCCAATTTCTGCGGCGACCTCGAAGGACTGCAAACCGGACCGAAGCCGATGCCAGACTCAATCAAGCCGGAAGTTCTTAACGTGATCAGGTACTTCAACACCCTCAAGAATCCGAGTGTCGGGGATTGGCGTCCCAATTTGAGTTGTCACCGGAATGACCCCCGCCCAGATAGGCAAAGCATAGTCTTCTTCATCGTCACTAGGTTCACCGGTCCGGATTTTTGCGCTGCCCTCAGAGATTTCCATGCCAAGCACCATGGTTGCCTTCAGATCCTGTTCGTAATCAGGCCTCAGAGTATCGTACCGATCAGGGAACAGCCCGTTCACAAAGGTCCGCAGTTTGGCAAGTTTTTCAGCTGGTTCTTCGACCTTCACCGCCCGACCGAACAGCATAACAGAACGCGCGTTTACCGAATGGTGCATACCTGACCGGGCCAGAACGAAACCATCCAGAATGGACACCGTTAAACAGACATCTGCATCTTTTGACTTACGCAAAGCACGGCTTGCCGAAGAGCCATGCCAGTAAACGCGATTGCCCTCACGCCATTGAAACGTCGGTGTCACATATGGGTGCCCGTCGATGACATAACCGATGCTGCACATGGGCTGCGCATCAAGAATGCCATTGATGGTTAATCGATCAAAATGACCTCGCTGATGCAAGCGGCGCAGGCGGGTTTTCTCTGTAACGACAAGCGGGTCCGTCATGGCTAACATCCTTATGTGCAGTTTCTATTGACGACGCCTACAGCCACAATGGATACTAAGAAATGTCCAATACCGATAAAAAATTACAGTCCAATCTAGACCTCATCCTCTTTAGTCTAATATTGGACCGCGCCCTGCACGAAAGCCTCCTGATCCAACTGACCGGAGCGTTACGTGATTTACTCCAAGGAAGTCGAAATTATTCCGGAGCGCGCCTGCCCGCCAGCCGGGTCTTGGCACAAGAATTATCCGTGTCGCGCACCACAATAGTTGGTGCCTATGATCAGCTGATCAGTGAAGGTTACTTAAAAACAAAGGTCGGTGGTGGCACGTTCGTGGCCGATCAACTGCCACATTTGACCGCTCCAGTTGGCAATACTTCCGCGCAGTCTGAGCCCCCACAAGCTTGGTTGCCTTTTCACTCCGGAGTGCCAGATCAAACTCTGTTTCCCCACCGGATTTGGTCAAAACATATCGAGCGGGCATGGGCCAAGCCTCACAATGATCTGCTCAGACGACCAGACCCGTTTGGTTGGTATCCTCTGCGCCAGGCCATCAGCGAACATCTTTCGGTTTGGCGTAAGTTGGAGTGTCGCCCTGAGCAGGTTTTGATCACCTCAGGGGCTTCGGAAGCAATCGAGATCATCTTCCGGAGTTTGCTTGGCCCCGACCAAACCGCAGCGGTCGAAGACCCTGGCTGGCCAACAATGCGAGATGTCTTGGGAACAGTAGGGGCAGACATACAACCCGTTCGGATTGACAATAAAGGGCTGGATCCCAAAAATATCAGTGGCCCCGCATCAGTGGCAATTGTTACGCCGTCCCGACACTATCCAACAGGGATTTCAATGCCGTTGTCGCGGCGAATGGCGTTGTTGGAATGGGCCGAGCGACGAAACGCGCTTATTATCGAAGATGACTACGACAGTGAATTTCGGTATCAAGGGCATCCGTTGCCGTCGCTTGTTGGTCTCGATAAATTGGAACGCTCTATTTACCTGGGCAGCTTTTCCAAACTTCTCAGTCCGGCATTACGCCTCGGCTATCTGGTCCTGCCAGAAAGAGTGCTGTCTGTGGCAAATGCCCATATGACCCGCTTTGGATCACGTGCGTCCCTAATTCCGCAGCCAGCGTTGGCCACCTTTATGGACAGCGGAGAGTTCGCCATACATCTGCGACGGATGCGCCGTACCTATGCGAAACGCCAATCTCATCTGATATCTGAGCTTTCAGGATGTACCGATCTTCTGGACATTTCACCGGACCCTTCCGGGATGCATATTTGCGCACCATTACTTCCAAAGCTGAGCCATGTGACGACAGACAAAGGAATTGTGGATGCCGCCATGAACGAAGGCATACATCTCAGAGCGTTATCGTCTCACTGTGTTTTGCCAAAAGCGCCTCAGGGCCTCTTACTTGGTTTTGCATCATTCGACGAAAGTGCGTTATCTGAGGCGGGACAAAGATTGAGGCGGCTGTTACTGAAACTGTTTTGAGTGCCACACCCGCCTCCAATGCACTGACATCGGATCTAGCAGCCTTTGGCGCAAGCGCAGCGAATTGGTGCTTTGTCCGCATTGTGTAAATTCACATAGTCTCTGATTTTGCATTCGCAACGAACGGCAGGTTCGGCGGGCGTAATACAGCGGGCACATGTAGTGACCAACGGCGGGTTCGGGTCGCTGGCAATTTACGACCATCTCGCCGAGCGCGGGAATAAAAGTAACTTTTCTGGACGCTACTGCTTACTCATTCAGCAGCGATATCTTTCGAACGACGCGCTAACACAGCCGCCTGCGCTGCAGCCTTTGGGTCAGTGCTGTTTGCCAAAAGCCAGCCCTGTATCTGGGCAGGGCTGTGTCTTTGATTTCCCAACCGTTGTTCGAACACCCCGGCCAAGTCACGTTCACGGGGGAAGAATCGTTCAAACAATCGACGGGCCGTTGCAGCGCTCACCAATCCAAGCTCGGTATGTACATCGGCGCGGCCGGGATGGATCAAGGCCGGGTCCAGCTTTTCCTTGTGGTTCGTTGTCATGACCAGCGCACGCCCCTCCTGAGCGGCCATGCCATCGATGGCGTTGAGCAAGCCCGAAAAGCTGACGCCTGAACGTTTTTCGCCGCCTTCGCGCTGCGTAAACACGGCGTCCACATCTTCGATTGCGATCAGCGACCGCTTGGGGGCACACATCATTGATTCTCGCAGATCATTATTTGTCGACGTCGCGCGCCCGATATCCAGCGATGCGATATCCAACGACAGGTCTGATGCCAGCGCACGAATGAGGCTCGACTTGCCCGTGCTAGGAGGGCCGTAAAACAGATACCCCCGCCGCCATGGAATACCACGTTCCGCGTACCAGTCGCTGGCACCATAGAACCAACGCATGTCGTCCAGTACTTTTTCGATACGGACATCATCCACCAGTATGGTATTGACGGAACGGCGCGGGACATCGCCGACATGATCCCACCAATCCCCCTTCAGAATATGAAGGCCGGGGCCGATGCGATCCTTGGTTTGAGCAAACTCTCGTCCCTCTGCGATCCAGCCCAGTATCGTCTCAACCTTCCCGAACAGGACGGTGACATTCAGCACCTCCATTGGTCGCGGGTTGTGCGATGCACCAACTTTTGATTTTTCATTGATGTCGCGCTGTAGGCGGCAAAGATGGCCGCGCCAGAAAAAACAGTGATGCCCCGGAGCCGGTGCATACCGGACCATCGGACCAAAGCATCGCTTCAAGATGCGCAAATGCTGCTACTTCGTCATGCATATATGAGACGGAAAGAACGGAGATCGTGAAAACCTATAAATTATTGATATTGAATAACTATTTTTATTTGGGTTTGCCAAGTATTCAATCACCTAAATCTGGGTAAGCTCGTAAATCAGCGCCTTGATGTAGATTTAATGTCTTCTCTTGAGATCAGGGCATCAGGCGAAAAGCACTTCTGTTCCAGCTTCGCGACAAAATTGGGCGCAGGCCTCTGGTAGGCCAGCATCCGTCACAAAAACATCCACGTCGGCAATTGATGCGATCCGCGCTGGGGCTTTTCGATCAAACTTTGAACTATCTGACGCGAGCAGTACTTTGTCGCTTTGATGAATGATCGTTTTACTAACGCCAACTTCCTGAACGTCAAAATCGAGAATATCGCCGTCTTCACGCAGGGCAGAGCACCCAATAACAGCATAATCAAAACGTAACTGTCGAATGGTCGCTTTGGCAAAGTCGCCAACCAAGCCGCCGTCCGACCTGCGTAGGTTGCCGCCAGTGACAATGACCTCAATCGCATTGCTCGACGACAAAATGTTGGCAATGTTCATGTTGTTTGTCACAACCAGCAGACCCTGATGGTGGAGCAACTCAAACGCAACGGCTTCAGTAGTTGTCCCAATATTCAAAAACACGGAGCAGTCATTTGGTATCTGTTTGGCGCAGACGCGCGCGATATCAACCTTTTGAGCTTGGTTCAGCTGGCGACGTTCACTGTATCCGATGTTGGTTGTGGTGGAAGGCAAAATTGCTCCGCCATGCACGCGTTCGAGTTGGCCTGCCTCGGACAGATCTGTCAGATCCCTACGTATCGTTTGGGGTGTTACACCAAAACGAAGTGCGAGATCATCAACCGTAACAAGGCCTTCTCGCCGCGCCACATTGATGATTTCTGGCTTTCTGAGTGTTTGAGCCATACCGCTGCTCCCTTTCGTTTGTGTCGAACTTTTAGTGCGAATCTTTGATGAGTCACGAACTGGGTTTCTTTTTACGCGTTAATTCTTCGAGTTAAGACATTTCGACCTCGGGGGGCGAATGTAAGATAATGTTTAAATGCATAAATTTCAACAGCTTGCAATAAAACGATCATAAACGAACATTTTTAGCTTCCATTTGCACGCGCTTATTGTCACCTTATGTTTACGCAGGAGGGAGCCTGTGTGGGGGAGTTTCATGAAACCAGATTATGATCTGCTGGTGATCGGCGGAGGCATCAATGGATGTGGTATTGCACGAGACGCAAGCGGCCGTGGTCTTTCGGTATGTCTTGCTGAGATGCATGACCTGGCATCAGGGACGTCTTCGGCATCAACAAAGTTGTTTCATGGTGGCTTGCGGTATCTGGAGTATTTCGAGTTTCGTTTGGTCCGAGAGGCGCTGATTGAACGCGAAACGCTTCTTAAGGCAATGCCACACATCTCTTGGCCAATGCGCTTTGTCTTGCCGTATCACACTGACATGCGGTTTGATCTATCGACGCCGACGTCGAAGCTGCTAAGTATTGTTATGCCTTGGATGAAGGGGCGCAGGCCGGCGTGGCTTATCCGCCTTGGTCTTTTCCTTTATGATAACCTTGGTGGTCGTGAAATTTTACCAGGTACGTCGCGGGTAGATCTGCGTGCAGCACCGGAAGGCAAGCCGCTCGTTGATAAATTCGAGAAAGCGTATGAATATTCCGACTGTTGGGTGGAGGATTCGCGCCTTGTTGTGCTCAACGCACGTGATGCCGAAGCGCGGGGTGCCAAAATTTTGCTGCGTCATAAGGTTTTGAGTGCAGATTGTGTGGACGGAACTTGGTCCGTTGAGTTGCGCAACGAGCTTACAGGTGGAACTTCGACTGTAACTGCAAAAATGGTTGTGAACGCAGCTGGGCCATGGGTTGGCGACGTGTTGCGTGGTACGCTCAAGAGCAATCAACAAGGTGGTGTACGTCTGGTGCGCGGTAGCCACATTGTCACGAAACGCTTGTTTGACCATGACAAATGTTACTTTTTCCAAGGCACCGACGGTCGCATTGCATTCGCAATCCCCTATGAAAACGACTTTACGCTGATCGGAACAACTGATGCAGATCATGATGACGCCAACGTAAAGCCGGAATGCACGTCTGAAGAACAGACCTATCTATTGAACTTCATCAATCAGTATCTGGCGAATCCGATTTCAGAGGCCGACGTTGTGTGGACATATTCAGGGGTTCGCCCGCTTTATGATGATGGGGCAAGCAGCGCGTCGGCAGCCACCCGTGACTACGTTCTGAAAGTTGATGAGAGCCGTGGCGCACCAGCCCTCAACATTTTTGGTGGCAAGATCACAACCTACCGCTGCCTTGCCGAAAGCGCCATGGAAGATATCGCGAAGTTTTTTCCAAAGATCACAACACCATGGACGGCTGGGGTTGCGCTGCCCGGTGGAGATTTTCCTGTCGATGGTGTGCCTAATCTCATTAACGCATTGCTAAGTGAATTTCCTTTCTTGGATGACGCATGGGCGAAACGCCTCGTGCGGGCCTATGGCACAGAAGCGCGCGAAGTCATTGCTGGAACGCAGAGAGTGGAAGATTTGGGGCAGCATTTCGGCGCGAACCTGACAGAGCGTGAAGTCCTTTGGCTGATGGAAAAAGAATATGCAGTTGAGGCTGACGATGTCGTTTGGAGACGCACGAAACTTGGCCTTCGCATGACTAAGAAAGAGATTGGCGTCTTGGACGCTTGGATGAAAAACAAAAAGGCTGCGGCAGCCACAACAGCAGCCGAGCAGGGGGCAGCATGACACTCGAATTGAAAAACGTGTCCAAGGTGGTTGAGGGTAAAACCCACATTCATCCGACCAACCTGACACTTGAGCGCGGCACGATGAACGTTCTGCTTGGGCCAACGTCCTCGGGCAAAACGTCGCTGATGCGTTTGATGGCTGGGCTTGATGTGCCAACCGCGGGAAATGTGTTTTGGGAAGGTACTGATGTCACCGGTATGCGGGTGCAGGATCGCAAGGTTGCGATGGTCTATCAGCAGTTCATCAATTACCCGTCGATGACGGTTTATGAGAATATTGCGTCGCCTTTGCGTCTGATGAAAAAGTCTGCGGCGGAGATCGACAAAGCGGTCAAGCAAGCTGCCGACCTGATGCAGCTTACCCCGATGTTGGACCGCAAGCCGTTGGAGTTGTCGGGCGGACAACAGCAACGATGCGCATTGGCGCGGGCACTGGTGAAAAATGCGGGTCTTGTGTTGCTCGACGAGCCGCTTGCAAACCTCGATTATAAATTGCGCGAAGAAATGCGCGTTGAAATTCCAAAGATTTTTGAAGAGTCAGGTGCTGTTTTTGTTTACGCGACAACGGAGCCAGAAGAAGCGCTGCTTTTGGGCGGCAATACTGCTGCCCTTTGGGAAGGTCGTATCACGCAATTTGACTTGACCCCAACAGTTTACCGCCGCCCTGTTGATGCTACCACCGCCCGCGTGTTCAGCGACCCGCCTATGAACTTTTTGCAAATCAGCAAGACAGGTTCAAAATTGATGTTTGGTGATGGTCAAAGTGCGCCGGCTGGCGGCACTCTGGCATCGCTTCCAGATGGTCGGTACATGGCCGGCTTTCGCCCTAACCATGTTGAGATCAACAAGGCAAATGACGGCGACTTGATGTTTGAAACACGGCTTGTGGTAACTGAACTTACCGGGTCTGAAACATTTATCCACCTCGACCATAACGGCGAAAGGTGGGTGGGACATATCCACGGGGTTCATTCGATTGCATTGGGCTCGCAGTTGCCAGTCTTCATCGACCCCGCTCACATCTATGTTTTCAGTGAAACTGGCGCATTGGTAGCACCCGCTGCCTACGCCGTAGCGGCATAGAGGAGAGAGATAATGGCAAAAATCACCCTTGATAATCTGGCACATTCGTATCTTTCCAAACCGCAGTCGGAAGATGATTTTGCGCTGAAAGAGTTGAACCACGACTGGACCGATGGTGAAGCCTATGCGCTTTTGGGTTCATCGGGCTGCGGCAAGTCCACATTGCTGAACATTATTTCTGGCCTTTTGCATCCAAGCCAAGGTCGCATTTTGTTCGATGGTAAGGATGTCACGCAAGCCTCCACCGCGGATCGCAACATCGCGCAGGTGTTTCAGTTTCCGGTTGTCTACGACACAATGACGGTACGCGATAATCTTGCCTTTCCGTTGAAAAATCGTGGGGCGAATGCTGAATACATCGCCAAGCGGGTTCAGCAGATTGGTGCCATGATTGGCATGGAAGCAGAGCTAGACAACCGGGCGCGTGGCCTGACCGCTGATGCCAAACAAAAGATCAGCCTTGGCCGTGGCATGGTGCGCGAAGATGTAAATGCGTTGCTTTTTGACGAACCGCTAACCGTGATTGACCCCCACATGAAGTGGGAACTGCGCACGCAGCTCAAGTCGCTTCACCATGAATTTGGTCATACGATGATCTATGTTACGCACGACCAAACCGAAGCGCTGACGTTCGCTGACAAGGTGGTTGTCATGTACGATGGTCGCGTTGTGCAAATTGGCACACCTCAAGAACTGTTTGAACGTCCAGAGCATACATTTGTGGGTTATTTTATCGGCTCACCAGGAATGAACGTTATTCCGGCAACCGTGGACGGTATGTACGCGGACGTTCAGGGATCAGCCGTTAAACTGCCTGCGCACTTTGGCAAGTTATCTGGAAAAGTCGAAATTGGTGTGCGGCCTGAATTCATCTCATTGACTGAGGGCGAGGGCCTTCCGGTTAAGGTGCGTCGAGTAGAGGATGTGGGGCGGCACAAAATTGTACGTGCTGAATTATTCGGTAACGACATCAATATTGTAGCGGCTGAGGGGGCAAACATTTCTCCCGACATGAACCAGATCAAATTCGATGAAGATCAAGTGAATGTTTACGTCAACGATTGGCGTACAGAAGGGAAGGCCGCCTGATGGAAAAGACAGTAAATCAAAAAGCGTGGTTCTTGATCCTTCCGGTTCTTATCCTCGTTGCATTCTCAGCGGTGATCCCGTTGATGACCGTCGTAAATTATTCCGTTCAGGACACTTTTGGGAACAACCAGTTCTTTTGGGCAGGTCTCGAATGGTTCGAGGAGATGCTGCATTCTGACCGCATGTGGGACGCCTTGGGACGTCAATTGATGTTCTCTGCGATTATTCTGAGCATTCAGATTCCGCTTGGTATTTTCGTTGCTTTGAACATGCCAAAAAGCGGGTTCTGGTCGAGCCTTTGCCTTGTGCTGATGTCACTACCGCTTTTGATCCCCTGGAACGTTGTCGGCACCATTTGGCAGATTTTTGGCCGGGTTGATATCGGCCTTCTTGGATACACCCTTGATGCGCTTGGTATCTCTTATAACTACACTCAAAATACGTTTGCAGCGTGGGTGACGATTATCGTGATGGATGTTTGGCACTGGACGTCGCTTGTTGCTTTGCTTGCCTTTGCTGGTTTGAAGTCAATTCCAGATGCGTACTATCAAGCGGCCAAGATTGACCAAGCAAGCCGTTGGGCGATATTCCGTTATATTGAATTGCCGAAAATGATGGGCGTCTTGATGATCGCAATCCTGCTGCGGTTCATGGACAGTTTCATGATCTACACCGAGCCGTTCGTGGTTACCGGGGGTGGCCCGGGTAATGCGACAACGCTGCTTTCGATTGATCTTGTAAAGATGGCTTTGGGGCAGTTCGACCTTGGACCGGCAGCCGCGTTTTCGATCATGTATTACCTCGTTATTCTGCTCATCTCTTGGGTATTTTACACTGTGATGACGAACCTTGAAAAGAAGGAGGGTTAAGCGATGAGCGATGCAACTGCCAACGCCATGCCCGGCAAGTTTAACACCTCGACGCCCAAAAAGCGGATCAAGGTTAATGGGTCTGTCATCGTCATGACCGTTTACTTGCTGTTTTTGTTGCTGCCAATTTACTGGCTTCTCACAATGAGCCTGAAGACAAACACGGAAATCCTCAATGAGTTCACGCTTTGGCCAAATGACTTAACCTTTGCAAATTACGCCAAGATATTGACGGATGCGTCTTGGTATACTGGCTACATCAATTCGATGATCTATGTTGTGATGAACACAGCGATCAGTTTGGCCGTGGCATTGCCAGCGGCATATGCCTTTAGCCGTTATCGGTTTATGGGTGATAACCATTTGTTCTTCTGGTTGTTGACCAACCGTATGGCCCCACCTGCTGTTTTTGCCTTGCCTTTCTTTCAGCTCTATTCGTCGGTTGGCCTGTTTGACACGCACATCGCTGTGGCTTTGGCGCACTGCTTGTTTAATGTCCCGCTGGCTGTCTGGATATTAGAAGGCTTCATGCGCGGCGTGCCTAAGGAGATTGATGAAACGGCCTATATTGACGGCTATAGTTTCGGACGGTTCTTTGTGAAGATTTTCACACCGCTGATTGCCTCTGGTATTGGTGTGGCAGCCTTCTTTTGCTTCATGTTCTCATGGGTGGAATTGCTGTTGAGCCGAACATTGACGTCAGTTGATGCCAAGCCGATTGCTGCGATTATGACCCGCACGCAAGGTGCTGCCGGTGTTGATTGGGGCGTGCTGGCTGCTGCTGGTGTTCTCACAATCGTCCCAGGCGCTTTGGTTATCTATTTTGTCCGCAACTACATCGCCAAGGGTTTTGCTCTGGGCCGCGTGTAAGCGCGAAGAACTAGGAAGGATTTCAACATGGAATGGATGGCTTGGACTTGGCCGACTGCCATATTCTTCATCTGCATTGCCAGCACTTTGACTGTCTTCACAGTCTTGGCAATAAAGTTTCCCGAGACCCCCCGAAAAGGGGTCTTGCGGATTGAGACGACACGAGGAGATCGTCTTTTCATCACACTTCTGGGATCAGCCTTTATCAATTTGGCTTGGCTCGGAGTGATAGGTGCGAACCAACCGTTCGCGCTGATAGTCTGCCTGCTTTACGCAACTGTGGTATTCCGCTGGGTGTGAGGTTGGGGAGGAGATGCAACATTTGGACGAAGCGTGTCCAAGGGCTGCTAATTAGAAAACTAGTTTCCAATATAGGGAGGAACAAATGACTTACTCGCTAAAATCAAGTACAGCCATTGCGCTGGCGCTTGGGATGATGGGGAGCACGGCTTTGGCCGATATGAATGCTGCACAGTCATTCCTAGACAACGAGATTGGAGAGCTTTCCACTCTATCTCGTGCCGATCAAGAAGCAGAAATGCAATTTTTCGTTGATGCCGCTGGCCCCTATCAGGGCATGGAAATCAAAGTGGTTTCCGAGACAATTGCGACACATGAATACGAAAGCACCGTTCTTGCCCCCGCTTTTGAAGCCATCACAGGTATCAAGGTCACGCATGATCTGATCGGCGAAGGTGACGTTGTTGAGAAACTGCAAACTCAGATGCAGTCGGGCGAAAACATCTATGACGCCTACATCAACGACAGTGACTTGATCGGTACACACTGGCGCTACAAGCAAGTGCGCAACCTGACGGACTGGATGGCTGGTGAAGGCGCAAGCGTCACGCTGCCGACATTGGATCTTGAAGATTTTATCGGGACTTCATTCACAACTGGTCCAGATGGCAAGCTCTATCAACTGCCCACTCAGCAGTTCGCGAACTTGTATTGGTTCCGGTACGATTGGTTCAACGACGAAAAGAACAAAGCAGATTTCCAAGCGAAATTTGGCTACGAACTGGGTGTTCCGGTGAACTGGTCCGCTTACGAAGACATCGCTGAGTTCTTTACAGGTCGCGACCTGAGCCATCTTGATGTTGAAGGCGAAGTCTTTGGCAACATGGATTACGGTAAGAAAGACCCGAGCCTTGGCTGGCGTTATACTGACGCGTGGATGTCCATGGCTGGTATGGGCGACGTTGGTGAACCAAACGGTCTGCCAGTTGACGAATGGGGCATTCGTGTGAACGAAAACTCACAGCCAACCGGGTCTTGTGTGGCCCGTGGTGGTGCGACGAACTCACCCGCAGCTGTTTACGCGGTGACCAAAGCCATCGAATGGCTTGATAAGTACTCTCCACCTGCGGCTGCGGGCATGACGTTCGGCGAAGCTGGCCCAATTCCTGCACAAGGCAATATTGCTCAGCAAATGTTCTGGTATACTGCCTTTACCGCTGCAACAGTTGAGCCGGGCCTGCCGGTGATGAACGAAGATGGCACGCCAAAGTGGCGCATGGCACCTTCTCCGCACGGTGTGTACTGGAAAGAGGGTCAAAAAGTTGGCTATCAGGACGCTGGTTCTTGGACACTTATGCAGTCGACACCAGTAGACCGCGCACAAGCGGCTTGGCTCTATGCTCAGTTCGTTGTGTCCAAAACAGTTGACCTCAAGAAGTCTGATGTTGGTTTGACCTTCATCCGTGAGTCCACAATTGACTCTGAGCACTTCACAGAACGTGCACCTCGTTTGGGTGGTCTGGTGGAATTCTACCGTTCACCTGCACGTGTTCAGTGGTCACCAACAGGCACCAACGTACCTGACTATCCAAAGCTGGCTCAACTGTGGTGGCAGAACATTGGCGATGCAATGTCAGGTTCCAAAACTCCACAAGAAGCACTTGATGGGCTTTGTTCTGATCAGGAACGTGTTCTTGAGCGTTTGGAACGTGCCGGTGTCCAAGGTGATCTTGGCCCTGTTCTCAATGAAGAAATGAGTGCAGAGCACTGGTTTGCCGAGCCGGGTGCGCCTTATGCGAAGCTCGAAAACGAAGATGAGGCACCTCAGACCATCGCATATGATGAGCTGATCAAGTCCTGGAACTAATTTAGGGCCCTTGTCAGGTGCGGGTTGCTGAAAAGTGCCCGCACCACCTTCTATTCTTCCTGAAGTTCCGCACGCGGGACAAAACTTAGGGCGGTAAAGATACCGCCCTCTTTTCCTAAGGTTGCCAGCAAGTCAGAAACGAATATGAAATACGTACTCTCAATTGACCAAGGAACGACGTCAACACGGGCAATTCTGTTTGACGAGACACTGCACCTGAAAGCAACGTCTCAAGAAGAATTTCCGCAAATCTATCCGCAGTCCGGGTGGGTAGAGCACGTGCCAGATGATCTTTGGGCGACCACCGCAGGCACCTGCCGCGCTGTGATTGAGCGGGCCGGGATTTCTGCAGAAGACATTATTTCAATTGGCATCACCAATCAACGTGAGACCACGATTGTCTGGAATAAGAATACAGGTCAACCTGTCCATAATGCGATTGTCTGGCAAGATCGCCGCACAGGAGACTATTGCAAGTCACTGCGCGACGCCGGTCATGCCGACATGTTTGCAGATCGTACTGGGCTGTTGATTGATCCATACTTCTCGGGCACCAAACTCAAGTGGATATTGGACAACGTGGAAGGTGCACGTGCCCAAGCTCAGCAAGGCGAATTGCTGTTTGGCACGGTGGACACTTTTCTGATTTGGAAGCTGACTGGCGGCAAGGTTCATGCAACTGACGCAACAAATGCTGCGCGGACAATGCTCTATGACATTCGCAAAGGTCGCTGGAGCCAGACAATTTGCGACCTTTTTGACATTCCGATGAGTATGCTGCCCGAGGTAAAAGACAGTGCCGCTAATTTTGGTACCTCTCGGCCAGACCTATTTGGTCGCGCCATCCCGATTTTGGGTGTGGCAGGTGACCAGCAAGCCGCAACCATTGGTCAGGCGTGTTTTGAGCCTGGGATGCTCAAGGCGACCTATGGGACCGGGTGTTTTGCGCTGCTGAATACAGGCGACATTCCGGTCAGGTCAAAAAATCGCCTGCTCACGACAATTGCTTACCAACTTGATGGTAAACCGACTTACGCTTTGGAAGGGTCAATTTTCATCGCAGGGGCCGTTGTTCAATGGCTCCGTGATGGTTTGAAGATCATTCGCGAAGCATCCGAAACGCAGCCTTTGGCTGAGGCCGCGGACCCGTCGCAATCTGTGGTCTTGGTGCCTGCGTTTACGGGTCTTGGTGCCCCGTATTGGAACCCGGACTGCCGAGGTGCAGTATTTGGGTTGTCCCGCAACTCTGGTCCAAATGAATTGGCCAAAGCGGCGTTGGAAAGTGTCGGATATCAAACCCGCGATCTGTTGGACGCGATGCATGCGGACTGGACGGATGACAAGGCGCAAAGTGTGCTGCGTGTGGATGGCGGTATGAGCGCATCAAATTGGGCGATGCAGTTTCTGTCAGACATTATCGACGCCCCGGTTGACCGCCCAAATGTTCTTGAAACAACGGCTCTCGGAGCAGCGTGGCTTGCTGGTATGAAGGCTGGCGCATTGCCGAACCAGCAAGAGTTCGCACGGCAATGGGAGCTTGACCGCGAATTCCAGCCGACAATGGCCAAGGAAGAACGCGAGCAAAAATACGCGAATTGGCAACGTGCTGTTTCCTGCACGCTTGGGTATTAACAGTGCTTGGAATTGAGCCGTTTTCTGTGGTGTGCCCAACCCAGATTGAATTTGGAGTTGGTGCCAGCACTTCACTTGCTGGCTACCTTCCCGAAGCATCAAAATCTATCGTTTTTGTTCAAGGTGCCAGTGGGTCGCAATCTGCCGGTATCTTGCAGAATTTGCGACAAAGTGGACGTGAGGTTCACGTGGTGCGGCAATCCTCAGAACCATCAATTGATACCATCCATGCGGCACTGGATCACTTGGGTGGTCGTAAAGTCGGGGCTGTTGTGGCCTGTGGGGGAGGATCCGTCATTGATGCGGGTAAGACAATCGCCTTCTTGCTTGATTCCGGCGAAAGGTTGAGCGCTGATTTTTCCAAGATCGCGCCGACCTGTTTACAACAGCGGCACCACGTCAGCAGCATCGCAATCCCAACCACAGCAGGTACCGGAGCGGAAGTTACAGCAAATGCTGTGATAGCAATTCCATCAAAGTCAGCGAAGATTAGCCTTCGCGGCAAAGCGCTTTTTCCAGATATTGCCATCATTGATCCTACTTTGATGATGACCGCGCCAGTACCGGTTACCATTAATTCTGGGCTGGACGCCATAACGCAAGTTGTGGAGAGTTACACTTCGTCAGCGGCCACACCATTTTCGGACGCGTTGTCAGGTGCAGCGATATCGACTGGATTAAATTCCCTAAAGTGCATTGTGGATCGACCTAATATTGAGGCTTGGTCACAGATGGCTTGGGTCAGTCTTTCCAGCGGACTTGCCCTCGCAAACTCCGGTCTTGGTGCGGCTCACGGCATCGCGTCAGTGATTGGCGGGAAATACGATGCGCCTCATGGGGCGCTTTGCGGCAAGCTGTTGGTACCAGTATTAAGGACAAACCTAAAATATGCAGGCAAAGGCTCACGGGCCTATGATCGGCTTGCAGATTGTATGGATAGAATTTCAATGGTTTTCGCACCACACGATGGCCAAGACATCTTATCTGGCTTTGATCATTGGATCGAACAGAACGCAGTGCCGCGCTTGCGAAGCTGGGGCGTGAAGAGCAACGACATTGTGAGTTTAGCAGAACAGTCTGTTGGCGCGTCTTCTAGCAAGAAGAATGCGATTCCACTCAGCGCAAATGTGTTTGCTGAAATCCTCAACGAAGCTTTTTAGTCATTCCGGCAGCGCACAAAGTGTTGCAATCCATCCTCACAATACACACTTTGGCTGTAGCCATTCCTTGCTGTATTTTTGTTTGTGCCCGGTGGCGCTGGTGCAGGCGTTAAGGCGGCGATGGAAAATCCGGTTTACATGAAGGTTCTGCAAGAGGCCGCCTAGGCTGACAAGTGGATTGGGTCAGTTTGCGTTGGTACATTTATTCTGGGTGCTGCTGGGGTCTTGAATGGCAGCACTTGCACCACGCATTGGGTTGCTTTGGAACAATTTCGACATTTGGACCAAGCATGCGCGATAACCGTGCCAACCAGATACCCGCGGCAATTAGTAGATACAGCACACAAGCGGTTCACGGGTGGCGGGGTGTCATCTTCAATTGATTTGGCGCTGACTTTATTGCGGGATCTGGGAAGCATTTCACAGGCTAATCATTCCGCTTTGATGAACCAATATGCGCCAATATTGCCCACAGGCGTTTTGCCGGGTCAACCAAACGAGGCCGATCCGGCAACAGTTGCATCCATTGAAAACGATCCCCAAATCCATAAGAACTTTCTGGCACCAATCATAGCTGGCGTGGATCAGATACTTGCCAAGGCTACCAAGTAAAAAATATTTTCCCATCTTTGTTGAAGCGAAAGTTATAATTCGAAGCCAAATTAACAAACGCTAAAAAATTGACCTGACACCATTACCTGATACGTTACATATGCTTGCAGAATAAATTTATTCGAAATTATTTTGAAAGGTAATTCCATGGCTTTTCGTAAGGAACCAGTGTGTTTAACGCGTCGCAGCTTGCTTCAAGGGACAGCGATTGGCGCGCTCGTAAGTGTGTTGCCTCTTGCCGTGCGACCACTGATGGCCGCCCAAGGTCCAGTGGACCTAAATGTTGTGATGGCTGTTGTTGATCCAAATGTCGTAAACGCGCCTAAACTGCGGACGTACAATGGCCAGACACCCGGTCCTACACTGAATGTTCTTCCGGGTGAAAACCTAGAAGTGAACCTGACCAATTCTCTGGATGCGCAAACGCCCGAGGAATTCTGCCCGCCTACAATGAACCAATACCATGCGTCCAACAGCACCAATTTTCATACCCATGGACTGCATGTTAATCCATACAAAGCGACGGATGGCCGTGACAGCGATAATATCTTTTTGACGCTTGTTCCCCAAGGACAGCAAATTCCCGAGGCCTGCCATATGGGCGAGATACGCAAAGTGAGTACTGCGTATAATTTTGAGCTGCCGGATGATCATCCTTCAGGGACGTTCTGGTATCATGCACACAAACATGGATCTACCGCGCAACAAGTGGGTAATGGGCTGGTTGGCCCATTGATTGTGCGGGACAAGCCGGGTGTCATGCCCAGCTACATAGAAAATGCGCCCGAAGATATTCTATTGATACAAATGCGTGATATCGAAAAAGATGCAGCCGCCCCGGGTGACAGCGGTGGCAAGGCGAGTTTGGTTCTGGTCGATCCATCAGGACAGGGCGGCGGGACGAAAAACCCCGAGATCGTTATGCGACCCGGTGAGGTGCGCCGTTGGCGGATTATCAATACCGCCCCACGTGCAGATACATTTGTGAGCCTCAACTTGACTGGCGTGGATGATGGCGAGGCGCTGGATGTCTACCAGATTGCCTTTGACGGCATTACTTATAACAAGCGTATCAAGATCGACACGACCAACAATGGCGCCCCGTGGGAAAACCCTGCTGCACTGGCACCCGGAAACCGTACAGACTTTATGGTGCGTGTGCCCAAGGACGCGGCGCAGGGTGAACTGAAGTTGGTCGCGCTTCAACAGCCTGACTTGATGAGAGGTGCGATGATGGGTGACGCACTGATTGCGTCCACGCCCCAGCCCTCAGATGCAATGGAATTGAAAATCAAAATTGAGGGCGACCCCGTTGATGCAGATTGGTCAGACGATCCAACATTGCCGGGCGGTGGGCCGTTGGTTGCCCCAATTGATCCGACCACCGTGGTGCGTGACCGAGAAGTTGAATTCTTTCTTGAGTTCAAGAAAAGCCCTACGCGTTTCATGATTGATCGCGAAGAGTTCGACGGCGAGGTTAAACAAACAATGAAACTTGGAACGGCTGAGCGTTGGCAGGTCACCAATCGAAATACGTTTACGCATCCATTCCATATTCATGTGAATCCGTTTTTTGTAACTCATATTAATGGTGAAGAACTGGCCGAAGACGATCCGTTGCGGCGATGGCAAGATACCATGGCAATCCCGACGGCGGCCGAACATGATGTAAACCCGCCCGGGTCATTCACCATGCTGTCGCGATTTGTGCGGTTTACGGGTAAATTTGTGATCCATTGCCACATTTTAGAACATGAAGATGAGGGTATGATGCAAGCGGTTGAAGTTGTCACTTAATGACAGGGGATCTCTTATGGCCCGCGGCAATGACGCTGCCCATTTAAATTGATTGCAAGCTGCGTGCGCCAAGCATGCAGTTTGCGGCGCAATTGGCAAAAAACGGGTGCTAAACTTAGCGAATTGTTAGGGGGAAACAACCCGTATCCCACGTAACTCTTCCTTGGTAGCTGGACGTTCTGTTCCGTTAAAAATGATCTGGCCAGTCAGATGTATCTCACCTGTCAGTTCGGGCCGACGTTCCACCGCGATATGTGGAAACCCAGCGGGGGCCACGCCCATGACGCCAAACGCCCCAAGGCTACCAACCAGCACGCCATCGGTGGTCAGCAAGCGCATCTGTGCCTTGCCGGGAAGTGGCCCAAGGTGCACTTCAAGGACCACAGGTTCAGTGCCTACGGGAACGGTAATAGGAATATCAACGATATCCGTCATTTCGCACCCCGCAGCGCTTGCAGCCCCGAAAAGGGCTGCGAAGCTAAGTCCAAGAATGATCTGCTTCATTCCCTTTAGATGGTTTTGAGGCGCACGGATTGCAAGATGCCGTCAACGGAAGTGGCTTTGCTGACGCCACCATCCGAACGCACAGGCACTACAGCAACATCAATTTCTGTACCGGATTGCATCACACCCAATTTTGTCAAACGGCTGATGGCATCGGTTACATCCACGTCGAATGTTGCTGGATCATTGTCCCCATCGCTATGTTTGGAATGATCCATATTGCGCATACCAAAGAATCCGATTGATCCTGCCAGTTCTGCGCTGCCCTCAGAGGTGTTAGGCGCGACCCCTTTGGGTGATACAAACACACGCAACGTCAAGCCAGCAATGTTTGCAGGCAGGGCGACAGTCAGTTCGGCAAGAACATTGAGTGGCGTGTCACTCTGAGTGAGAGCATCACCTTGCGTGAGAGCATCCGCAAAACTCTTGTCCAGTGGAACACTTGCGACGGCGAAGGAATTCAATGCGAAGGCAGAATTTGTGTTGGTACTAACAGTTGTCAAATTTGCGATCAGTGCGTTCTGTTTTATTAGGTTTTCACCGGTGCCTGGCGCGTATGAATACCCAAATTGTGCCTTATCCATATTTTTGCCCGCTGTCGTTGGGGAGGTTACCGGTGCACCATCTGGGTGGATGTAAAACAAAAATTCTTCATTATTGAATTTGTCGACATTGTTTTCCGGCGTATACGGCCCCGGAGGGGTCATGCTTTGCTGACGACGAGTCCAGACATCCCATATGCGGTCAACATTGCTGTGGTGCATAAAGAATATAGGGTCAACTGACGACAGATTGCTTTGCATTGTAGCGCCTGTGTAGTTGTGAACTTGGTTGTGCGGTTGCCCCTCAAGGATCGCTTGGGAGCGGCTGCCGGAATGGTGTGTTGCACCTTCGACCGTGTTAAACCCATAACCTGCCTTTGATTTTTCTAGGCGAGCAAAATGTGGCGATTTTATAGAAGCATCAATGGTGGTTTTGACGACCGTGATCGCCGCATCCGGTGGCAGATCAGCATTGCCAAATTTTAGGAAGCGGGCGGTTTCTACATCCCATTGGTAGTTGTTGCGCACTGAATTTGCTGTGCCGTTCCAAAACCATTCAAAGGTTGCTGATTTCTGCCCGGGCGCTGGGCCAAAACGGGTCGTAAGCTGTGCGATCTGTGCGGACGTAAAGGTTTTCCAAACAGCCTCAAAGACATTGCGGTACTGTTCATCAAAAGGTTTGAATGTATGCGCTACAAGTGCTTGCTGCGCCGCTTCATAATCGGCCTGAGTTGTTGCGTCGCTGACGGCCTGAGACAGTGCTGCGTCGTGCGAAGCATTCACAAAGTAGGAAGAACCGGGATCAAGTGGATTGTCCTTAAGATCGGGGTCCGAACTGTTTGGGTCCGACAAAAATGATGGTGGGATTTCCGGCTGAACCGTCCAGTCCCAGAATGGCAGGGCGAATTCTACGTTCCCGGTAATATCGCGAATTTTCTGTTCCAAATAAGCAAGATAGGGCCGATGCCAGACTGCGAACCACCAATTGCCGTGGGGACAGTCAAGAAGATGTATCATCGCGTTGCGATACCAATTCAGGTGGAACATCGCCGGATCATCAGGCTCTGCTTTGGTCAGCATAAACTTGACTGCTTCGCGGTATGTCGCAACATCAGAGTCAGAGGCTGACGTCGCCAGTGATTTGCGAATGATGGTCGGTTGTGCACGCAATGTTATTGGCGCGGCCAAGAACAGCGAAGATGCGGCAGCACCCTTTAGTACTTTGCGCCGTGATGGATTCAGAAAGTTCGACATACTAATCTCCAGTTTCAGGGAATTGTTCTAAATACTACAGAACGAGATTCTCGGTATTTGTTAAGCTTATCAAATGCTTGAGTAAGTACGGCGGCCCGATAAGGGACGCGCAATGTTAAATGGGACCGTTACAATGTTTATGAGACTTGCACGTTATGGTTGATGGGTAAAGCCTCTTGATGTTGAGATGTTGGTCGTTTTCACCAGTGGGACGGCAGGACATCTGAATCAGGGCCTTAATAATTTCATCCAAGAGGGTTTTGCATTTTTGATGTTCCACTCTACATAGAAATGTGGCAAGTGCCCGATATGACCATCAGAACAGCAAAACAATCCGACGCATCAAGCATTGCCGCAATTTCTATTGAGGTTTGGATCGGGACTTATTTAAAGAGAGGCGTAAATGGCTTCTTTGCAGATTTTGCATTGGAGGAGTTCACGCCTTCGAAGATCAAAGCAAAGCTGTCCGATCAATCACAGTATACTTTGGTCTCAGAAAATGAAGAGGGCATAGACGGATTTATTCGGGTGTCTTTTGGAAATGAGGCACCTGTTACTGGTTGTTCGAACATAGAAATTTCGACCTTTTATGTTCAACCAAGGCACCACGGAAAAGGGATCGGAAAGCGGTTGTTAGATGCGGCCTCGCAGTATTGCCGGGATAAAGAGGTTAAGTCGCTTTGGCTTGCGACAAACGCAGAAAACACTCCAGCGATCGGCTTCTATCTTGCACAGGGATTTGAACAGGTAGGCGAGACCCATTTCCGCATCGAAGATCAGGCTTATTTGAACAATGTCTATTCCTATAAACTACCGAATACTTAAGGCAAGGTACGCGGACGAGAGTGAAAACCAGTAACGTTGGTCACTTGCCACCCCCTGCAGTGTCGCGTTGAGCAATAAGGATCTATGCTTAAAGCTCGCTATAGGTTTGTGACCCCTAGCGGTCTTTGTCCAATATTTCGGCGACTGCGTGTCTGGCAACAAATGGTGCAAACTTAAAACCACCGCCGTTGTCAGATGTGATCACCGTCAATCTATCTTGAGTAATATGGCCACGCGGCGCTGTGATCTTTGTCCAATGATTCAAGGCTGCCTTTTCTAGCTTTGCGTGGCCCATTGTAGGAAAAAATCCTGCGTATTCAGCAATAATTTGTGGGGCGATTGTCATCGCGTCAATGGGCTGTTTCTCGTTCCCTTCACGTGTAAATTGACCTGAACCTAACTTCATATAATGCCCGTCAGATGGCGGCATACCCCAAAGGTCGCCGGCCCCCAAAGAGGCCCAGCACGCTGGACTGGATTGGGTCAAAAGACACGGATTGGAGATGTAAGCGACATAGCAACGTTTGCTGGTAAACCGTACGTGGTTCAGTGTGTCCAAGCGTTTCAGAATGTCACCCGAACCGACCCCGGCAGCCAAAATAACGTGATTCGCATCAAACCGTGTCCCATTTGTGGTTGTAACCCGACCGGAGCCCGGTTCGATGTCCGAAATGGCTGAATTGGGATGAAATTCAACACCCTTAACCGAAAGATAACGAACCAGATCATACAGTATCTGTGACGCGTAAAGAAATCCAAAGTGTTGAAAAGAGACAGCGTTCATACCTTTGGGCGCTTGTCCCAATGGTAAGATTTCTATGAGGTCTTCGTGGCAAAGGTTTTTTGTTTCTGTTGGTAGATCTTTCCACATTTCCGAACCAGATTGTTCGACGGCGACGACACCAGTTTGCCGAAACGTCATTGAGTTTATTTCGGTCAAGACTTCTTGCCAAATCTCCAATGCGGCTATGGCATGTGTTGCGGCTAACATGTCGCGTTCTTTGGACCATGGATGAATGAGGCGGTGCAATCCATATGACGCCGACGTCGGATTTGGAATGGGCCCCCGATCCACAACGCTTACCGATATGCCGCAACGGGCCAGCAAATGCGCGCACATAAGCCCATTAATGCCCGCACCAACAATTGTAACTGATGTCATGGCAGGCCGCCTAATTCGTCATAATAGTATAGGCCTGCCAGAGCAAATAAGCACCAGCGGCACCCAATAGGCAGTTTGTTATCAAAGACAACCGTTTTATAAACTTTTGACTAAGCTTTGACGCCCCAAGTCTTACAAAGAGCGCGACCAGAAAATAATACCAAACGAATTCTAAAATCATGCAAAAGATGATGAAAAAAGCAGCCTCGGTTGTCGTAATGGACGCCAACGGGCCACCGTAGATACCCGTAAGCAGCGCCAGTGCTTTTGGGTTGGAAATGTTCAGCAAAAACGCTGCTGAGAAGTTGGTTCCGTCCGTGGTTCTGGCTGGGCGCGCGCCCATGTCAGCGCTAATTTCTGAGGATCCAATACTGAGCTTGTAACTGAACCAGATCAATATCGACCCTGAGATGGCATACATTATGCCGTCTAAGTTGAAGTCGAAACTACGCAACGACGCGAGCCCCAGATAAGATGCCAAAGCAAGCACAGTCGCAGCGAGACCAAACCCCAACCCAGAGACGACACCTGCGCGGCGGTCGCCTTTGAGGCTGTGATTAAACACCAACACCATGTTTGGTCCCGGCACAATCAAGACAATAGTGTAAACTGCAAGAGCAGTCGCAAGTTCCCAGTAGTGAATCATTTATTCCATTTTCGGTGCAGGGGTTGCGTTGCCTTTATGATCAAAAGTGGTCCGAAAGTTAAATGCAAAAGAATCCGGTCCGTTCTTGGCCAAGTGTTCATAGCGTTCTACAGAGTCGCCCCATGTCGGAATAGTACCGCGCGGAACCCACCAGACGACATGGGTTGGATAGTCAATTTCGCGGAACCATTTTTCACGTTGATCAAAGGCACGGCGGTGTAATCCACCATAGGTAAACCTAAAGACACTTTCCACATCTTCCCACAGACTTAAAGTACCTGCGCGGGTTTCAGTGGCGATTTCAAATCCGCCATCATAATAATCTGGAACAACAAATTTCCCCCATGCCCCCCAATCCCGTTCAAAGTTTCCAAGGTGGTCCAGATCGTCTGTTTCGCGTGCACGGTCAATAAATCCAGGTGATTTTTCGGCGGCTGCAAAAACTGGCGGCGTCAGGGCTTCAAAGCCGGCAACGACCGGATTACCATAGGGTTTTTTCATGATTGAGAATGAGGAAAAAGCAACAACGTGAGTCATTTTGCACCATATTTTTAAGCGTTAGCGTATTGGGGAAAAACTGTTTTGGCAGACTGCATATTCCAACCAATACCAATGGCGTTGCCATCATGATCGAACTTCAGTTCTCCCATTAGGGTTGGAACGGATCGTGTGTGCAGAAAATCATCTATATCTAGGTCCGTTGTGCTCTGCGCGGCGTCCAATGAAAAAAGCAGCGTTTCCATCGCAACATAGCTGGTCTCAAAATATGCACCGGGTTGCACATCCATTAACTCCAGATAGGTTTGGTGTAGTTGCCGCAACTTTTCGGATTTTGGGTCTGACGCAAAGCCAAGTTGCGGCAGGTAGACGTCTGACACCTGATTGTCAGCGAGGCTACGGAAATTATCTATGTGGCAGTCGTCCCCGACGATAATTGGCCCGGTGTACCCAGATGCGCGCAGGTCCTTTAAATACTGCGCTGCAAATTCATGAATGGCGCAGAGGATGACAACCGCTGACGCGCCAGTTTGTAAACATCGCGCAACATCTTTTTTGTTCAGATGATCGTTGGCGACGACCCTAGATGTATAAGGAACAACAGCGTTTTCTAATCGCTCAACAATCTGACTGCATAAGGAATGCCCGTAGGCGATATCCTGTACGATGATAAGAATCTCAGATGCATTGAGCTGTGACATTGCATAATCAGTTAATGCTTGTGCCTGCGGGCCGTCTTGGGCGCATACGCGATACACTGTCCGTTTTTCGGGTGTGCAAAGGTCAGGGTGGCTTGTGCCCGGTGCCAAGAATACAACTTGATTGGCGGCATAGACTGAACTGGCGGCAACTGACGCAGATGCGCTTAGATGGCCAATAACGTAATTGACTCCTTCTGAGACAAAGGCGCTTGCGACGCGCTGCGCTATGTCTGGATCGCGTCCGTCATTTTTCCAAACTAGCCTGACACGACTGGCAGTAGGACTACCGCGTTTTACTGCCGCATGTAGCGCGAGGCAAACACCGCCGATCAACTCATTTGTATGCAGGCCACTATTTGCAGATATCCCAATGGGTAGGGTGCCATTGGGGTTTGAATATTGGTTCAGTAAGTCGGTTCGCAGTGCGGTCACGCCATCGCCTCCGAAGGCTGTTTCAATACCGCTTTGTCCAGTTTTTCTTGGGCTTCTTGTGCCATCTTTGGGCAAAAAACACCGCAACATCCAATCCAAAATCTTGCGAGGTCACTGAACCGTTGTAGCGCTGTGGTTTCTGCGTTCTCGGTCGGATATTGAGAAAGATAGGCAAGGGTGTTTCGCACCTGTGTTGCCAACGCCCGAGAAGAGAAATGCTGTGGTTCGCTAAAGAATGCAAAACGTTCATCTAATTGCGCGACGACAGGGTCGTGCGCCCGGGAAGGCGCAACAGCTTGTCCCGACAATGTTTCAATCTTTGCCATAAGTTGTGCAAATGGTTTACGTAGTTCCCATTCAATATCGGTGACAGCCGCGTCCAGCACAAAGTTACTTTCTGCCAATTCTGGCCCATGCAGGGATAGGTAAAAGCGAGCTTCATCAGCGCTTACCGTGTCCAGCAGCTCCCGTCCCCATATCGCATGTCCCTGACTGGTTGAGAACTTGCTATTCTCTAGATTGTAGAACTCATTCGTAAAGATGAACTCAGGCAACTGAATGGCTTTTCGTGCCAACCGTCGCAACGCAAATTGCAAAACGGGGTGAACAATGCTGAAAAAATATGAGTTATCATATCCCAGAAATTGAACGTATCGACCACGCTGCATCTCGTCAGCAGTGCGGAACTTGCCCAGTGCCTCGACAAGTCCCAGGCCCATTTCAGCCCACACATTGATAACGTGCCCGTCCCACGTTGGCTGGTTGATCGGAATACCCCAGTTGCTTTCATGCGAGATTGGATAGTCAGCAAGGGGTGCGGACAAGAGTTCATCCACCAACTGGATCAGGTGCGGCCGCCAGTGGCCTCGCTTTTCGTTGTAAAACTCGATCAGTTCATCCCGGTAATCTTCGATCGGCAATACCAAACGCCTGTTCTGCCGAACGACCAACCCTTCTGAGATTGATTGCCCTGAATCGCCCAGCAAATCGATGGGATCGTTTGGATGGCCACAAGATTCACAAATCCCGCCCTTCGTTTTAAGCAAGCACTTGTTGCAATGCCCTTCTGCAAAAGCTTCGTATAGGGGTTGACCTTGTTCCTTGTCATAAAGTTGGGGGCACTCACGTTCAACAATCAGACCCTTTTCAATCAGCAGGCTGATTGTATCACTGACTGACTTGTCGTGATCTGCATCAGGACGGGAGTAGGCGTCCATGCCGATACCGTATGCATCCAGCGTCTTTCGGATACTTGCGTTGCCGTTCTCCATCAGGCTATTGGGGTCTGTTGATAGTCGTTTGGCAGTGGTAACCACGTAACTCTGATGATCATCGCCATAACAGATGTATGCGGTGGTATCGCCAAGCCGCTGGCGCGCACCACGAAAGATTTCTGCCGCTAAATAGGGGCCAGACATATGCCCAACATGCAGATCACCATTCGGTGTGGGTGGGGTTGCGACGATCAACCAATCGCTTTGTTTCAGTGTGGCATCTTTAGGCATTTTGTTCTTCCAGATATTGTGCTTTCGATCTGTTTTTGAAGTCCCAATAGATGTCAGCAAAGATCAAAACATCATCAAAGGGATTGCGCATTTGATGGTTCCAGAAGCGCGGGACATAAACAACATCACCTTTGTTCAGAACCGTTGTCTGCCCCTCCATGAGCAGTTCAGCCTTGCCTGAG
This sequence comes from Sulfitobacter sp., assembly GCA_051251995.1. Classification (GTDB taxonomy): domain Bacteria; phylum Pseudomonadota; class Alphaproteobacteria; order Rhodobacterales; family Rhodobacteraceae; genus Sulfitobacter. The sequence continues at coordinate 365,739 of JBPOFF010000002.1, read as the reverse complement.
ATGATCAGAAAAGATTCCTCTTCATCATGGTCATGTGCGTCGACATCTGTGCCCGGTCGCACCTCAACCCAGACCAATCCGAATTCGGTAATCGGGCGTTTCGTGTCGGCGATATCACCCCATGGATAGATGCGGCGCATATCGCAATTATATTCGAACGTCATTTTGGCTTCAGTTCGACGCTGTACATAGTGTTCGATGTCAAACGTTTTTGATGCATGAAGTTCATTTGGCATATGCAGGTTCCTCATTTGTAACGGTGGGCATGCTGCGCAAGAAATCTTGAACAGATTGTGCGATTTCATCAGAGCGGACCGACAAAAGACTGAATGAGCCGGCATCACCAAATCCGTGTGATGCCTCACAAAGTCCATTCATATAGATTGCTGGCTTTGGCTGGTTGTCGTCGAACAGCAAGCGGTAATCACGATCAATGTCGATACCACCATCGCTGCGAAATTTCGCGTTTTGTGATACGATATTGTTCAAGAGGGGATGAAAGGGTTCTTGCCCAGAACGATCACCGAAGTTTTGATAGCCTGTAGCAAGCACTATGCCATCAACAGTGATTTTCCGGATCTCGCCCGTGTGTTTTTCATCCAATGTCAGGACATATCCTTGCCCATCCGTAAGTTTCTCTACTTCTCGAACTGAAGAGTTTCCAATGACCTGAAGTCCGTCGGACTTTTTGACCTTCTGCTCATAAAGCTTGAAGTTCAGCTGAGCGATAACATCCGGGTCAGCAGCACCGTAATTGCTGCGCCACAATTCATCCATCATTGAGTTCTGAGATTCGGTGCCGGAATTATAGAAATAATCAACAAATTCTGGATAATAGATGGATTCTGTAAATGCGCTTAGGTCCTTTTGTTTGAACCCGAAACTGCGAGAAACGCTCACTACATCTGCGCAGTTTGACAGGTCCAGAACAATCTCGATCGCACTTTGACTGCCCCCCAACACACACACACGCGGGCGTTTGTGTTTGGTGGTCCAACGCTCTTTTGCAGGCAGATAATGCGTTAGGTGAACAACGTCTTCGCCCATCACACCCGCAAACACTTCTGGGATATGTTTTGAACGCCCGGTGCCAAAAGCCAAGGACCTCGCGAAAAAACGTTTGGGCTGTGTGCCGTCCGTTTGAATTTGAAGCAATTGTCCGTCTTGCGTGAATTGGATGTCAGAGACATTTGTGTTTAGGCGAACATATTCACCAAAATGCTGCGCGACCCATTTAACATACTCGGCATAGTCGGACCGTGGTGGGTAACTTGATGCAAGGTTTAAGTAGTCAAACAAACGATTCTTTGCCTTAAGATATGACAGGAATCCGAAACGACTTTGCGGATTGCGTGGTGTTACAAAATCGCGAAGTGGATTGTGCTGTATGTCGCTACCGGGGATCAGCATCCCCGGGTGCCACAAGAAATCTGATTGTGATTCAAGGAACAAGCTGTTGCTCAATGCACCGCGTTCTTCCAAAGCAACCGCCAGCGCGATGTTTGACGGCCCAAATCCAATCCCAATGCAGTCATAGACATGCGAATGGACTGCGTTCATTTTCTGGACGTTCATAATTTAGCTTCTTTTCGATTAAGGAACCGCACTCAAGCGTGCTGCTTTATGGCGTCGGAAATAATTTCGAGACCGGCTGCGACATCGCCTTGGGTAGCTAACAAAGACGGTAATGGTTTGAGAACCTCATCCCGTGGGCCGCACAGTTCCAAGATCAGGAAATTCTCAAAGCAGGTTTCCTGTACCTTCTTGGCTTTGACCGGATCCGCAAAAGCAAGGCCCGTCATCAAGCCACGTCCTTTGATCCACAAGTCATCTCCATTGGCAAACGTCTCGAAGCATGCTGTGATTTGATCTGATAATGTCGCCACATTTTTGAGCAACGCATCATCTGACCAGAAATTGGTTATCGCCTCTGCCCCAGTCACAAAGGCAAGATTGTTGCCGCGAAACGTTCCATTGTGTTCACCGGGGGACCAGCAATCATACTCTGGCCGCACCAGCGTTAACGCCATCGGAAGGCCATAACCTGAAATAGCCTTTGCCAGACAAATGATATCAGGAGTGATGCCAAGCGGTTCAAAAGAAAAGAAAGATCCAGTTCGGCCTACGCCTGCTTGAATATCGTCGATGATCAACAACGTCCCATGCTTTTTGGCAATCGCTGCAATCTTTTGCGCCCATGAAGCTCGGGCACAGTTCAACCCACCTTCGCCCTGAACCGCTTCCATGACGATGGCCGCCGGTGCGTCAACACCGCTTGAAGGGTCGTCGAGGAGTTTTTCCAACATGTCGGCAGTGTCAATATCAAGCCCTAAATACCCGTCGTAAGGCATACGCGTTACATTCGTTAACAATGCCGCCGACGACTCGCGATGATATCCACTTCCTGTAAGGGAAAGCGCACCAAGCGAGCAGCCATGAAAGCCATTTGTAAATGAAACAATATTTGTACGTTTGGTAACCTTACGTGCAAGTTTAATTGCAGCTTCAATGGCGTTGGCACCTGTTGGTCCAGGGAATTGAACCACGTAATCCAAGTTGCGAGGCTTAAGAATAAATTGCACGAAGAGCGATAGAAATCGTTCCTTTGCAACGGTATGCATGTCCATTGTCATGCAAACGCCGCTATCGGTAATATACTTGATGAGTGCTTCTTTAAGGAGCGGGTTGTTGTGACCATAGTTCAATGATCCGCAACCCATTAGAAAGTCCAAATAACTTTCACCAGATTGAGTTCTCAAAAGGCTGCTTTCCGCTTTTTCAAAAACTGCGGGGAACGCCCGGCAATAACTTCTAACAGCAGATTCATGCTGGTTAAAAATATTTGCGACACTTACATCCATTTTCTCACTCCCTACGAACCGATCTGAATTTTCATCAGATTAAATAAGATAAATAAAACGAATCTGTTTCATCTATTAAGAGGCTAGCATCACAATCACAGATTGCAGAATAAATTGTTGTTCTCTCTGTAGTTTTGGCAAATTTTTGCTGAATAGATTTTTGAAAAATAAGGAAAGAAAGCGTAATGTATTAATAGCTCCCAAATTGACTAACTAAAGCTAGACATTTAGCGAAGCCAATCTTCGAAACTAATACTTTATTGAGTATCGAAATTTAAATTTTAGATTATGAATTCCTAATTCACCTTCACCTTCAAGACACCATAAAGTTCATTAAACATTTTTTCAGCGATAGAAACGGTATCACATGAAAAATAAACCAATAAGCAACTTTCTAATCCATCGCCTTCCTTACGAATGTAGTCCCCATCATTCTTGAATTGATAAAAATCACAGGCACCTCGTGTACGGCACTCTGACAACAGATCTGAAATATTACACAGTGTTCCGTTCGCTTCGCTTCCAAAGTCGAATTCAAGACTGATCTTGTTGTTCATGGGAATTAAAGAGCGGGCATCGAAATTCCCGGTGTTTAAATCGTTAAGGATGGCGAAGAAATCCAAACCCGAGGTGATATTGAAAGAGGCCCAGCCAGACGTACCGCCACCAGCCACACGCGGAGCTACTTCAAGTAATACAAACGCACCTTCCGCGTTTGATCGGAATTCCATATGGAAAACAGATTGGTCAAGGCCGGACGCTTCGATTACCCGCGTTGCATAGTCGCGAAATGGCGAAAGCGATAGGTCGTCATTAAGTAGGTGCTGGCTGATCATTGCATGTTCATGGAATTTTGGCCCGGATAAATGGGGGTATTTTTTGTGCAATTGAAGTGGATAGACCACACCATTATGAACCGCACCATCCACAGCATATTCATCGCCAGCGATGTATTCCTCAATGACAATTGATGATTCACCGCGACGTGTGCGCATCGCTCGGGCCACGGCTTTGGCCTCTACGAATGCTTTTTTTAAGGCAGAAGGGTTATCACAACGTGTTACACCCGCGCTGTAAAATGCATTGCTTGGCTTTACGACAACCGGAAAGCTCAATGCAGCAGATACAGTTTCGACAAGTATGTCGTGATTTGTTGACAGCTCCACACTAATAGACTGCGCAAAGAATGGTGCCAATCCGTCATGAAGACGAGAACGAGCTTTGTCTGATAACATTTTTAGTGTGGGCAGATTCCTTTGCGACAATGACATGTCTTTGCGCAAAACGTCGGTCAAAATTTGAAGATCATCTGCGAACGAAATGATATCTGCCTCATTCGTGTTGAGCGTTTTCAGTTCTTCTGCGATGTCCGTTGTGAAATTGTTTTCCGCCTGCATGATCTGGGCATTTGTGACAGAGAGGAAGTGAACCTTCTTATTCTGCTGTTTTGCATATCGTTGAAAACAAATCGCGTTTTCTTCTTCGCCTAGAACGATGAAATCAACCATGTGCTACGATTCTTTCTGCTTGATCGAAAAAGCCCAATAGAAGCTCATCTAAATGCGTACCAGCTTCGATCAATTTTTCGTCTGCTTTTCCGGTGTCCATACCCAATTGGATCAACGATACTCTGCGCAACATCAAAGATTTAACTTTTGCAGATTGAGTGCGGGCAGCATCATTCAACGCAAACAATTTGTCAGTTGTAAATGACTTCCAAAAAGACATGTCCGACAATGCCAAACGATGCAGTTTGTAAACAGATGCGTTTCCTCCATGATGGATATGACTCAGGATATCTGTCTTGGTCTGGGTTTTCATATAGGTGCTGCCCATTTGAACAGTATCCTGACCAGCCCGTGCTGCTTTTGCACAATGTGCCAGTTTGCGCTCAAAAATGTCTCGGGTCGGGGTTTCATAAAAGGCACTGATGTATGTGGCCACATCATATTTCATGATTGTACTTGGTGTGTGCAGGAAAGCTGGTTCGAAACTATTGACTGGAATTTCGAGTGGCTTTCCTTCGTGTAATACCGTTGGCTCAAGGATAAGCAGTCCATCGCGCACGGGGTTGATTTGACCAAAGACACAATGGCGAATGCCGCTATGTTGGAGATCCAAGTGCACAGGGTAGTTCGCGATATCCTCCATCGGGACATCCAAAATAATTGCGCCTTCACATCCGGGTTGTCGCGTCGCCTCAACAATATCTGCGTTTGTGTGAATTTCGACTAAAGTCGTGGTATCATCAAGCCCTGGACCATTCGTCAAACTGTCCAGATAACAGGTAGACATATCCGCGATATCGACATCGCTGGACACATTTGTCGAAATGGGCCCAATCAGCCCACCAAACAATGCAGATTTGCGATCTAGTAATTGGTGTCCGGCAACCTGAAATGAACTTACAAAACAGTTGTAAGTATCGTCACCGGCCCAAACCGGAACACCGTTTGAGAAGACATCAAGCATCAGTGGCTTGAACGCGATCTGCCAATACCATGACACTCTCAGCCAGGTTTTCAACAGAACTTGTGTCAAGGTTCATGATTTCGACATCGTCAATTTCAATGTCCAAATGCGTTTCTAGCAAAACGATGAACTCAACGATCTCTAATGAATCGCGCAACACCTCTTTGGGAACTGTGAAGTGCGCAATGTTCTTTTCCTTAGCAACATCAGCCAAGATTTTGCGAATCAGTTTTTCATAATCGGAGGATTTCATTTTTGACGCCTTTTGCTAAATCATGATTTTGGACGGATCAATTTCCCAGAGCTGGAATATTGAAACGCTGAGGTGTATTCGATTTCTTGCGGGATCATTGCCGAGGGTAGGCTGTTACGCATGAAGGTCCAAAAGTCAGCAAGTTCATCTTCCCCGGACTTAGTTTGAATGATAGCCTTTAGGTGGTCGCGATCGTCCGCTGTTTCTGCTTTCTTAAAAAGGACAACAACAGCTGCAACGTCAGGGTGCTTGCTGATTGCAGTTTCCACTTCAAGCAGTTCAATCCGAACGCCAGCGACGCTAACTTGTTGATCCGCACGACCAACAAAGTTCAAATCATCCGACGCATCCCAATAGCCTAGGTCACCTGTTCGGTAGGTACGATTTATGTATCCATCCGCAGTATCGGATAGGGTTGAGAAAGGAGCGTTTAGTACCGGATCGCCACCGTTATAGCCAATACCGACACCAATACCGCCAACGATAATTTCGCCAATCTGATCACGCGTTGCAATCGGATTTCCATCAGGCCCTTCCAGCCAAGCAAAGTGATTGGCAATAGGCTTACCAATTGGTGGGTTTTGGTCTGCAATTGCGGCGCATTTTTTGATGATCGGGGCAACGGTCGTTTCGCTCGGCCCATAGATATTATAAACATCGCGGGATTGGGTAATCCATTTGCACACGGTTTTCGCCAATACCGCCTCACCGCCAATGTAGATGACGCGAAGGTCTGGTAAATCACCGGGATCAATTTCAAGTGCGAGACGCTGAGGCAGATAAGCGGCAGTCACGTTTTCTGAAATGAGCAGTTCTCTCATGAAACCGGGATGCTTTTGCTGGCGGATGGTGGGCACCACTAGTGTTGCGCCGGACAACAAACCAATCCCGAGTTCCATGACCGAGACGTCAAAAGTATAGGATGTCGCCATCAGAACCTTATCCGCTTCTCGGATGTTAAGCGTGGCGATGATGTGTTTACAAAAGTGCACCCATGACCCGTTGCCTATGACAACACCCTTAGGCACCCCAGTTGAACCCGAAGTGTGCAAAATGTAGCTTGGTGCGGCTATGTCATTGGACAGTGTTTGGTCTGTTGCAACAGGTATACTAGGGTCGTCGAGATTGATGATGTCGACGTTGTCCAATAGCGTGCGCAACTTGGGTTCTGATGCGTTGTCAGTCAAAATCACGCGAAGGCCGCAGTTCGCAATGACTTGGCGAATACGATCATCCGGGTCATTTAAGTTGATAGGAACAAAGTGCCCATCGGCCGCCAAGGCTGCCAAAGACCCGATTGCGTTGTTTTCACTGTGGTTTAAGAACAATCCTATTGGCTGGCCGTTCCCCCATCCCAACGCTGAAATGCGTGCGGCAACACTTTGTGTGATGTTCAAAAGTTGTTGATACGTGATCGAGCGTTTCGGTGCCTTTAAAGCAACCTTGTCAGGAAACCTTGAACACACGTCGCGAAATTTCCGCCAGAATGTATCAATATGATAATCTACTTTAGGCCCGTAATGGACCGCTTTGGAAAAGCTATCGACAGGGGTAATCTGGCCTGAGTCTTGTGTGGTTAATTGATCAGTGGCAAGGAGCGCTTCAGTCATGATGTGCTCCAAGATCAGTGTATTTCAGTGTCATGCTTTCAACGGAAGATAGGATGAGACGGTCACCACGTCCTGCGGTTACCGTGACCTGCACAAAATGAGCACCCTTGCCCAAATCTTTGCTTTCGATTGATACATCTGTCCAGAGCTTGTCGTCACTTCCCAATTCAAGTGATGCTGAAACATCCACGGAAACCGTATTACGTGTTTGCATTACAAGGGGTGACGCAGTGTTCTGCGGTGGCTCAATCCCTGCCGCCACAGCGATGCTTTGGCCAAGCTTGACGCCATCAACGGTTTTCAAAAAATTCCGAAAGGCGATGGCCTCTAAGGTGATCCATGCGGCAAACGGTCCGTCTGTCAGGGCGCTGGCGTTAATCTGATCAAAGGCACTTATGTCGGATGGGGTAACCGGAGTTCGGCTCATGGTTTCTTGCAATTCACTTCTTGGGTGCTGCGCCGCCCGTGCGCCACAAGAAAGTAATAACTTACCGGAACTGTTACGCAGGCCAATCTCTACGCCGCGTGTGTCGATTTCTCCCGACAAGTATAAATCTTCATTCAGAAAGACAGGAAGGCGTAACCGGCTATCAATGGTCAACCACTCTGTCGACGTATCCGAGAGCATATTATGTGCAAGTTGTTTGACCGGAAGCAGGGCGAGCATGCCATGCGCAAACGGCGCGTCCACGCCCAATGCCATAGCTGCATCCGCATCAAAATGGATCGGGTTCCAGTCACCAGAAAAATGCGCCCAGGCTTCGATATCCTTGGCCGACAGGTGAATTGTCTCTTTCTGTTCCAGCTTTGCTTCAACTAACATTTTCGATCTCCGAGGCTTTTTCGAGCGACAACCAAAACGCGTCTGTGCGTTCTTCGATCAATTGAAATTTTTTGGAAATTCGAGGGATGAGAATGTCCATTTCCGTCCGCTCAAATTTGAGTGCTAGAATGCCGAGCTCCCGCCAAACCTGTTCTAGTGCATCCAATTCGTCGATGGCCTTTGATGGGAACCCACAGTCGTTCATCGCCGTGCGGAGGTGGAAAAAGCTTGGAACGATGAAAAGGGTGAAAATATGGTCATATAACCGCTTTGACGCCTCAACTCGGTTCTTCTGTGCATCCAGAACAAAGGGCATACAATATTCGCGATAGAGGCGAACAGCATCTTTGTGCATTGCGACAGTTCTGTTGGCTTTGATCTGGCGGATAATGTCCGCATTTATGTTTTGAGGAATTTTTAGCTGATCCAGATCAGAACATGAAAATACAGTCCCCATTTCCGGGGCAAGTTCATTTCCCTGTATTTGATCAAACAGTGCTTTTTCTAGATCTGAAACACTGATCGTTGCATGGGTTGATTTGCGTTGCCGATCAATGATCAGAGAGTCGAAAAGCGAAAACTCCTGCTTTTCGACGCTAAAGCTCTTCAGTACGATTGCGTGTAGATAGGGGGAGCGTTTGAAGTAGACATCTGAGTACTTCATATGCGTTGAATTCACCCAGACAATGATCTGGCCACGTGCCTTCATCAAACCCAGAAGCTGCTCAAGCCAGCCACCATTGGTGTCTACATAATCTTTGTTCAGTCGGGCACCCAAACGGGCAACAGCATCAACACTGGTTTGGATAACGTCGAAGATAATCTCCGGAAATCCATATTCATCATAGTCACTGCGAAACTGGAATCCGGAACCAAAAACCAACAGGTCTGATTCCTTAATAGCAGCGTTGGAATTTGCGTTGATTGCATAGACCAGCCCGCTGGTAAAACAGTTCACCGCGGTCGTGATTTCAAAGCTGTGGTTCTCGACGTTCATCCAACCGCTCCTTGCAGCTTTATTGGGTTTCCGTCTGGGTCAAATAGTTTTCTGAAGGTGAAAGAGTACGGGCTCAATTTATGGTCTTCTTGATATTCTAGGCGTTTGGTGGCCTCTTCCCAGGTAGGCCATTCCTCAGTCCACCACATTGCATAGTTTGGGCGATCCATAAGGGCAAACCACTTGGCTTTCCGTTGAATTGATCTGACGTGAATACCTGAATACGTGAACGCACGAAGTGCTTGAATATCTTTCCAAACGGACAGGGCAGAGGCTTCGTAGGTGGATTGGCTGTCAAAACCACCGGCGTAATAATACGGTACGGTGAATTTACCCCAGTGGCCCCATTCGCGGTCAAAATATGACAGGTCATCACGATCATCGGCTGGACGGGCGCTGGCAATATGCCCCGCCGAATTAGACGCTTGATGATACACCGCTTCGGTCATTGTCAAAAAACTACGCATCTTTTCCGATGCTAAGTGATCGACCGTTTGAGAAAAATTTACGACAGCGAGATGTTTCACAGTTCTATTAACTCTTTATACGCTTCTGAAAAGGCTGATTGAATTGCTGCCGCCAAAGCCGAACGCATTGTTCTGAGCGTAAATCTTGCTCTCAGGGTCACGGCGGTTTGCCTCATTTGAAAGGTTCAGCGAATATTCTAAGTCATCTGGAATTATCTGGTTCGGCGGTAGAATTCGCTTTTGCGCTGACATGCACGATGCAACGAGGCCAATCGCACCAGCTGCGCCCATCAGGTGTCCTGTCATGCCCTTAAGAGCGTAGATCGCTGCGTCCTCGTAGTTGTCCCCGAAAACGGCGGCCTCAACAGCATCATTGGCGCGGCTACCGGTGCCATGCGCGAAGACAAAGTCGATTTCGGATGGGGATATGCCAGAGGTTTTCCAAAGTTTTTGGTGACAGGCCAAAACACCGTCTTTGGATGGGTTCGTTGGATGCTTGGCATCATTGTTGCTGACCGCAGCAACCAATTCAGCGATAGGATCAACATCAGTCGCACTGTCTTGCGATGTCAAAACTGCAACTGCTGCACCTTCGGATATCGTGATGTATTTCCGCTTTATTGAAAACGGTGAACATGGCATTTGGCCTAAGACACCTAAGGTGCTAAATCCTGAAAATATCCGGTCCGAGAAAGCATCTGCACCCCCAACAACGGCTGTTGTTACAACGCCTTGACGGATCAAGCGCGCGCCATATTCCAACGCGGCATTGCCAGATGCGCAGGTGTTATGAATTGTTAATGCAGGACCTTCGGCTCCAATCGCATCGGCGATTGCCTGGGCAATACGCCCAGACTGAAAAATGCGATATTCGCCGCTGTTGGAATTGGGCAGTTCTTGGCCTGCTTCAATGTCAAAAATACGGCTGTTTGGTTCAAGGTTCCCCAAGACGATTGCTGTCTTGCGCATGTCTGCATTTTGCCAGTCGATGCCAGCGTCTTCCAGTGCATAGATGCATGCGTATAGGGCGTAGATCACACACACTTCTTCACGTGCGCCAATCAAACGGCGTTCACGAAGGTACTGCGCCATTTCATTGATTTTGCTTTGTTCAATCCGTGACGCCAGATATTCATTGGTGTCACAGGCATTCGGACCTTTATGCAGGCGAAACGCGTTATTGCGGGCCATCAGGTTTTCCCAAAAATCAGGAAGTTTGACGCCCAAAGGACTGACTGCGGAAAGTCCACGAAGGAACAGCTTCATCTAAGCCACCATTCTTGAAACGTTGCGATATATGATGTGTTGATCTGCTTGCGACGGACGGTAGGAAATCGTGCTACCCGCGCCGCATTTTTGACACTGCGCAAGGAATGTAGCAGCGTCATCAATAGTATTCATTTCGGCATCCAAAATTGTACTGCTGGCATCTGCAACGGTATCTAACCGCAAGTAATACAGGTTTGCGTGCTTGCGTGTTTCCTGATCTGTTGCCGTTCTGACATCGCCGAAAAACAGGTGTACAGATATCCCTGTCTTTTTGTCAGCCAGCAAAGACAATGCCGTCACAAGACCACTTTCTAACGTGCGGGCACCAGCGTTGATTGTTAGATTTCCACCCGTCACACCGTGCAAAATATTCAGTGATGTCGCGGTTGTGCTGGTTGTTGCAGACGCAAATTGCACAGCAGATGGTAGAGCACCGTTAACGTGCATACATGCAGCGTGAAAATCCGCCAATGCACTCGCATTCCCATACTCCGATGCAACGACGATAAAGTCTTGAGGCGCAAAGCTTGCCTTGCCTGCCAAGTAGAAGAACCCCTTCGTGACAGAATCCCGCGTGTGATCACCACGCTTGGGAACAAACGAAAAGTAGTCCTCCGGCAACACCTCGGACTGCGGATCGAATGACACGTCAAGGGATGTCACATCTGTGATGATTGCGCTGAATGTCATATCAGATCACCAATCAGCTGCTGAGTGTCTTTTCGACAATCTTCACCAGATCACCAACAACAACGATGTCAGTTAGATCGCTTTCGTCAAAGATAGCGTCATAGTGTTTTTCAATGGCAACGATCAAATCGACACGTGCCAAGGAATCAATACCCAGGTCGTCGTCAAATTTTGAATCTAGTCTTACTTCTGCATCCGGGTCACGATTTTCGGAATGGATGATTTTATCAATTACAACTTCAGCGTATTTAGACAATGTATCTACTTCAGACATATTAGTGTCCCTTTCTAGGCAAGACCGCCATTAATTTCGAGATTTGAGGCATTCAGATAGCTTGAGTTTTCAAGCGCACCCACCGTGAATTCTGCAATTTCACGGGGGTCCGCAATTCGCTTTGAATCGACGATTGTAGCGATCCGGGACTTCTTGCTGGCGTCCATGTCTTTGATAAGACCGCCCTCAAAAAAACCCGGCATGATCGTAAAGGAAACAACACCGTTTTTCCCATGCTCTTTCGAAATGCCCATCGACAGTGCGTTCAGCGCTGCTTTTGAGGCCGCATAGGCAGCGGTGCCAATGTTGCTTCGCGTGGCCATACCAGAGGAAATGAATTCAAATATGCCACCATCATTCTTCAGGAAATGCGGCAACAGATGCTTGGCAAGTCTGACCGCGCCAAAATAGTTGACGTCCATGACATCTTGCCACTTGTCCAACTTTGCCATTTTGACAAGCTCGGGGTGATCAATCGCACTACAGAAAATGACGCCGTCAATTTTCCCGAGTTTTTCGATCGCCGCCTTGATGAATTCTGCCATTTCGTCTTCGGATCTGACATCCAATGGTAATAGGTCATCGCGTGACGCATTTGCGTTGTAACTTCCCAGCACAGTGTGCCCACGCGCTTCAAGGGTTGTGTGAATTTGGCGTCCAAGTTCGCTGGATGCGCCAATAAGCAGAATGTTCATAGAGACCCCATTTAGGCAGACATATTGTTGTTGATGGCGGGCAGTGCACGCAAATCTTCGGTTAAGGGGGTCACATCAATCAGCAAAGTATTGCGGAACCCTTCCTTTGCGCCAGCGACAAGGCGTATAGGCTCAACGCCATGGCTTACCTTGACGTCCTCAACACCAAATCCTTCAAGCGGCGAGGTCAACGTGAACTCTGCAAGCACCTCTGATTGATCCAAGGTGTCAATGCTCGACCCGACAAGTTTGGTTGTGCCAACGCAATTTCGACCACCTTCAGCGTTGGTCCGATCCATTAGAATGACAAAGTCGTACATCTCACCGTCTTGATGCATACAGTTCGGTGATACGATCGCTTCGGGATCTTCGGATGTGACACGCTGCGAGATAAAATGGACCCCGATGATCGCTGGCCGGCTTTTATTCACAACATCAAAGTGAACGTAGCTCAGCGCTGAGCGCACGAGGTAATCCATCGCAGGGTTCCGGCAGAGCTCCATTGGAATGGCAGCAAAGTGACGGGTTTTATTGAAATGTTCCGGGTTGTAGGGGCCCTGAAAGTACCGCTGGCGCGTGCCGAAATCTTGCATTTCAACGCCGGGAATCCAGTCGATGGCTCCGCTCCAAGGCATGTACACCGCACGGCCATATTGGCGGAACCGGTTCTTGTTCTCATCATAAGGATCGATGGACAGATTTTCATAATTCGCAAAGATGCGTTCGAGGTCCGCGGTCAGTCCCAGCTTCTCAATACCTGCGCGCAAATTGAAGACAGCAAAACCGTTATCGCGCATGCCTTGGACCGACGATTTGTCAATTTCGTGATCAAGCACAGAGGCCACCACATTCGAAGATATGAGTCATTAATGTCTTCCCATGCTTCAGCGATTGGCCAAGCAGAAGACGCGCGATTGTTCAAGTCGCCGCCCGTACTTCGGGACCGTCGCAAGTTTACATCACAACCTTAAGAAGATTTATATCTCCTCCTAAGGTTGTATAAAATTACAACCATTGATTACCCATGAAGTATTGATTCTCACAACCCCCAAAACCAAAATAGTTAAATATAGGTAAAAATTCGCTTTTTTGGGTTGATTTATTTTTCAGTGTGACTGAGTGATGTAGACTAGATACCATCTTTGCGGGAATCGTATTTTAATGCGGATGAGCGAAAATCAACGTGCTAACTACTTAGGGTTGTTGAAAAATGATCTTGGCCGTGTCGTGTTTATTTCTGGCCCGCTGCTGCTGTCTATGTCGGGCCACACCATTATGATGTTGGTTGATCGGTTTTGTTTGGCGGCCTATTCGGAGAACACATTGGTTGCATCTGGACCGGCCGTTTTCACGTCGATGATCGCGATTCAACTGTTTGAAGGGGTCACACATATTGGCCGTTCACTGACCGCGCAGCGGTTCGCGAGTGATGGAATTGAATCTGCCGAACGCGAAGGCGGAACGATGTTCTTGGTCGGCATAGTGTGCTGTTTATTGCTTGCCGTTTCGATGCCATTGATCATCTGGCTAACGGGCTTCAGTGCACGGCCCGATGAGATCATTTCGTTGGAACGAACTTATCTGCTTTGGGCGGTCGCGTTCGGTGCCATCATGATCATGAATAGCACCTGCAACTGCTTTTTTGGTGCCATAGACAAAACAGCATTTGTCTTTCGCGCGACATTGACGGGCCAGGTGGTGGCGATGGTTGCGACGTACGCCCTTGTTTTTGGGGCTTTCGGAATGCCCGAACTTGGCATGGCAGGCTCCGCAATCGGGACCTTGATTGGCGTTCTGACTATCTTTGCGATTTATTTGTATTTTCTGCCATCTGGTTTTTACAAGGCATTCTTTGATACGGCGATTGCCTTTCAAAAAGGGCAACGCGAAAGGATTGTTTCACGTATCAAACGTGGGCTGCCAATTGGTGCGCACAAGGCATCTGATATCTTTGGGAATACAGCGATTCTATGGGCGACGTCCTTATTGGGAACCGTTGCTTTGGCTGCGAATAACTTCAACATCATCCTGAACTACATCAGCATTATTCCCATTCTTGGCATCGCCAACGGCGCGACCATTCTCAGCTCACAAGCGATCGGGGTAAAGGATTTTGATCGGGTTGGTCGTATTCTGATTGTATCGATTCTGGCGTCGCTGCTTTACATCGGGACTGTTGCTGCCATTTTGCAAACTTTCGCGCTTGAAATTTCTAACCTCTTTGGCCTTGATACCTACGACAACAACATTCTGGATCTGTCAATTTCAATCACATACTTGCTTTGGATGTATGCTGTCAGCTTTGTTCTGACGTTTGTGAGTGCCGGAATTTTGCAAAGTTTTGGGCGAAACGATTTTGTCTTGCGAACCCGGATATTGATCATGTGGTTCGGCAGTGTGCCCGCTGCGTTCTATCTTGCGTACACAGGTATCGAAAACGCTGAGACCCTGCGCAGCATCTGGATATCTCTCTCACTTTTTGAATTCTTAATCGGACTGATCTTTTTGGCCGAGGTGCTGAAATGCGTCAGGAACCGGACAGAAAAACTTGGCGACCTTTTGTAGGAGACTGAAAATGAATGACCTGAGCGTGCTCTCCAGACGTATTCTGGATGACAAGACAAAGACGACTTTTCAACGCGACGGTGTTGAACTGATCAAAAATGTGATACCACATGATATTTTACCTGAATTACGTGACGTGGTTGATGCTGAGCTAGAAAAACATGCGGCAAAGCAATTTGCTTTTGCCCAGAGTGGGCAGGTCGAGTTTTCCGGTAGTCAGGATATGTGGCGGACAAACCCAACCTGCGAAAAGGTCTGCATGCACTCAGACTTACCTGATTTGGCCAGTCAGCTTTTAGGCTCACAGAAAGTGAACCTGTTTTTTGACCACCTGTTCGTTAAGAAACCGCAAAGTTCCTACACCACGTCGTGGCACAATGATATTCCATACTGGCCGATAAAAGGGCGGCAGGTTCTAAGCTTCTGGATCGCGCTGGATGATGTGAAAGTTGAGACAGGCGCACTTGTGTTTTGCCTTGGGTCTCATCGGTGGGGACGCTTCGTTCAGCCGAGTAACTTTGCCCACCAAGACAGGCATTTGTCACCGGCGGAATTGTTAAAGGCAACGGTTCCCGATCTGCCAGACGATGCTGAGCTTAAAGCTTTTCCGATGAAGGCGGGTGACGTTCTGGCGTTCGACGCCCTTGCAGTCCATTGCGCCGGTCCAAACACGCAGGCTGATGCGATGCGCCGTGGCTACGCAATTCGCTATGCTGGTGATGATGTGGTGTATGATCCGCGTCCAGGGGTTCACAAAATGATGTTTGAAAAAACATTAACCGCCGATGGCCCGATTGATTGTGAAAGATACCCAGTGGTTTTTCGTACTCCAGATGCGGCGAAACCTCTCTGATCGGTAATCTCACACACTCCTCGAACTCAAATGTTATAATTGGATTAGCCATGCAGGTCGTGCCAAAATCAGGATTGAGGCAGATTCTTGAAGATGTATCGCGTGTTAAGGCGGATGGCGGTACGACGCTAAATCTGAGCATTGGTAATCCAGCTCACATCGACGAATTGGCGAAAGTATGGCGTGATATCGCACATCGCGCGGTTGATGCTGAGTTTTCTCGTGCATTTGGTGAATACGGGTCTGCCGGAGGACACGCGGGACTGGTCAAACAACTGATTTCCTACTTTGACCGTACTTTGGGTTGGTCAATTGGTCCTGAAAACATCGTCGTGGCCCCGGGATCGCAAAGCTTGTGTGATTTGGCAGTCAAAACCTTTTGCGGGACTGACAAACCTTTGGTGCTGCCTTTTTTGCCGGACTACGCAGGGTACATGTCTCTGGGCGGCAATTCTATTCCGACCATCGGTATATCTTCGAAGTTGCGGCAGACGAGCCCGCGCCGCTTCTCATATTTCCCAGATTTTCCTGAAATTGGACGTGTCGGTGCCGCGGGGTTGTTTCTTTATTCTGATCCTGCCAACCCGAGTACCAGCTCTCTCTCTCCGCAGCATCGCGATCAATTGATCAAGATTGCCGACTCTATAGACTCGTTGGTCGTGGTTGATAATGCTTACGGTGCGCCCTTCCCATTTGTCGCGACACCTCAAGCAAAGCCAATTTTCCATCCCCGCGTCATCAATCTTTTTAGTTGTTCAAAGATGGGTTTGCCTAGTGCGCGCCTTGGCTTTGCGGTTGGTCCCGCTGACCAGATTGGCTTGCTCAACAATGCTGTTTCCAATTCGGTCCTTCAGGCACCCGGCCTGCCCCAAATGATGCTGAGCGAAGCAATCTCGTCATCTCTGCTTGACGAACAACTTACCAAAATGATTGCCCCGCATTATCAAGAAAAACGCGCCCATGCCTTGAGGTTACTTGATCAAACATTTCCAGAACACATCCCATGGTCGGTCTGTGACGCCCCTGACGGCATGTTCCTATGGATACAGGTAGACTTGCAAGAATTTGATGATTTGAGCTTTTATCAGAATGCTCAGGATGCAGGTGTTTTCATCACGCCCGGTCGGTTCTTTTTTAGTGACAGCCACAAGCATAACAAAGACACACACAAGTTCATTCGTGTTTCGTTGTCCGCGCCCATCAAAGAGCTGACCGACGGGATCAATATTCTATCGTCGGTCCTTGGGCAGTTTGATGTGGCCAGCCACGGGTTTCGTCGGCAGAGTATTTCAGGGTCAATTTCATAGCGCGACTGTGACAGTTCCGATTGCGCCGCATCATAACACAGCTGGACTAATCAACATCTGAAACCAGACGCATTCCAAGATGCGCAGGTGGCGCGCCGACGGCACACCCACCGCGGGCCGGATCCCTTACGAGGTAAGACATCACGGCCTCATGTTCGCCGCCCATGATGAATGCTGGGCAACGGTCTATTTCTGCGGCTTTACCTTGACCACTTGCCCCAGCATAGCAATCTTGCGTCCACTCCCACACATTTCCACTCAGGTCTTCGATACCTGCGGGTGTTGCAGTAAATGCACCACTTGGGCGCAGGGCACGTCCCGTTCGGCTGGCCTCTGTCAGATAGGTGGACGCCCATGTAAGCGAAGGATCGGTAAAGATGGGGTCCGGTTTTTCGGGCATCACATCTGCGGCAAGCTCAAACCACTCAGCGGCGGTTGGAAGCCGCCATGCGCTATCATTGTGAGAGTTCAACCAAGCGATGTATTCCATCGTATCTGGATAACTTAGCCCCGTCGCCGGAAAGTCATCGTCCCTTTTGACGACTGACAGATCTAGACTGCAATATCCCGCGCGATGACATTCTTGCCATTGAGCCACAGTGACCTCGCGTTTCTGGACATAGAGTTTGTGCCCATCCTGCATAGTGACAGGAACCATGGCGAACGCAGGCGTAAATTGTGCATCGGGGCCGCGCTTCAACAGCGCGGCCCCGATAAGTGCGCCAGCCAGCGCACAGGCAACCAAGACGATTGTCGTGATCTTGAGCGATGTGGCATTGGCTGGAACTGTCATGGTTTAACCTTTGAGGTATCAGGTTTCGAAGGTGCGAGGGGCGACAACCTGTTCCATCAGAGTGTTGTCCCATTCGCCATCGACTACAAAGTGTGCGGTAGCACCCAGAATAGCCGCCTCAATCAGGTTGTGGTTGACGTAAGCGTACACGCCGGGTTGTTCAAAGGTGTACATCGCCGCCATCGCCGTGCCGCCCCGGACAAACCAAGTCTCAAGACCTGTCAGAGGTTCATTGCTAAAGGATGTTTCCCAGACATAGTTTCCGTGTCCGCCGATCAGGTGTGGTCTGCTGTCCCGATTGGCCTGATTGTGGATCATAAGCACAGTCTCGCCAACGCTGAATTTCATTGCGTTCTCGCCTGTGATGGCACCAACAGCACCGTTAAAGACGCAGTGTGTAGGTGTTAGAGTCCTCATTGCTTCGATGCTGTCGGCATAGTCTTCGCCTGCCACTTCGTAGGTGTTGTATTCGCCGTTCTCGTCTTTTGGCAGGTAATAATCCTGCTCACCGATATAGGCGATCTTGTCGTACTTCAGGGAATTGCCGTCCTTGTCCTTCAGGCCATCACGAGGCAGAACCATTACCGCACCATTCATACCGTGAGTCACGTGATACGGGATCATCGCGCCGCCGGGGGCACAGTGATAGGTAAAGCAACCGGGCTTGGTGGCCTTCCAGCGCAAAACGGCTTCTTCACCGGGATACACATGGGTCAAACCACCACCACCAAGCGCGCCTGTTGAGGCGTGAAAGTCGATGTTGTGTTCCATCTGGCTGTCAGCTGGGTTGCGCAGGGTCAGTTCAACCATGTCACCTTCGTGGCAAATGATCAGTGGGCCGGGGACCGACCCGTTGTAGGTCAACGCCCAAACAGAAGCGCCTGTGTCCTCGTCCACCACCATCAGCTTTTCAGTGGTATCCATGGTGATTTCGATTATCTTTGGGCCACCAGTTGCGACTTGTTCATGTACTGGTGCATAGGGTGGTGCGACCAGCTCTTGCTTCACACGGGTATATCCGGACAGGTCAGCAGGTGTTGCTGCTGTGTCTTTTGCTTGCTCAGATGCTGCTTTGTAAATCTTAGCTGATGCGGCATCCGCTTTTGGCATTGCCACGTGACGCGAACGTGCCATAGCGCTGGCACCAGTGATGGCCGCGGCCCCGGCAAGGACCGACCCGCGCAATACGTTACGACGGCTGGTTTTCATAAGTCCTGGGTTGGTAAATTTGGTCATGGTTTTTGTTCCTTGTGATCAAATTGGTGTCAAAACGCACTATACGCTTTGATCGTTCAAAGGCCGCTGAGTGCTTCTTCGAAACGCACTTTGGCTTTCTTCGGCATGCGTCCTTCGAGGAAGCTTTCGGGGGCCGCGGCCACATCGCCAACTGCAATCACCATCACCATGCCCATGGCAAAGTGCGGTTTGCATTTTACACCGTAAAAACCCGGTTCGGTCAGCGTGACTTCGATCTCCTCGTTGATTTTGCCCGCAAAGCTTTCCGCGCCCTCGGGGGCCATTCCGTCAATTGATTCTGCGTTGTGGCCCTTTTTAGCGGCGATAAATTTTACGGTGTCACCTGCTGCAATACGTAATCCAGCAGGTTCAAAGATCATCGTACCGCCTTCACCCTTGTTCAGCATTTTGACTTCGAAAGTCTCAGCAGCGACAGCACCCCCAAGGGTGATGATCAGGGCTGCAGATGTTATTAGTGTTCGAAACATTGTTATGTCCTTTCGTTTCGATAATCGTTGAGGCAAATATTAACGGGCTCTGCTGGGCCGAACGTTGTGCAAGAGCAAACTTTGCAAGCGCACTTGGCGCAACGCCCAAATGCTGGCACTGTGGCCGGGGCGCGAAACACCAGCGTTGGATCTGTCTTAGGAAATCAAAGTGCATAAACTGGACGAAAGCCTGCTGTCGCCCTTGCCACCGTTTTCCATGCTGGATCGTCCACAGATCAGGGCCATCCTTGATAGCGCGACAAGCCGCCGCTTTGATGAAGGCGCGGCAGTCTTTTCTGAGGGCTCTGCCGCTGATCGGTTCTTTCTGTTACTTGATGGCACAATCCGCGTGGTCAAAACCACACCGGATGGGGAGCAGGTGACGTCACTACATATCCCGGCGGGACAGTTGTTTGGGATCGCGCAGGCATTAGGGCGAAACACCTATCCCGCCAGTGCCGTTGCTGCCTCCGAGGTCTTGGCCTTGTCTTGGCCAACCCCACTTTGGCAAACATTCGTGGCCAGCTATCCTGGTTTTGCCACAGAGACATACAAGAATATCGGGGCGCGGGTCAGCGAGATGAACGCACGTATTGTGGAAATGTCGACACAGCACGTTGAACAACGTATTGCGCGTGCATTGCTTCGGCTGGTTAATCAATCGGGGCGACGCACAGGGGAGGGGATTGAAATCAGTTTTCCGATCACCCGTCAGGATGTTTCAGAAATGACCGGGACCACCCTGCATACCGTCAGCAGACTGCTTAGTGCTTGGGAAAAAGATGGGCTGGTTAGCAGCAAGCGCAAAAAAATCGTTGTGTGCGACCCGCATCGTTTGGTGCTTTTGGGCGGTGAGTAATCACACCCCAATCGCTTGATAAAGCTCTGCCCGAAAAAGCTGTTCGTCCAGACCATATTCAATGCACGCATCCACAATCGTATGAAACGGGCTTACCATGCAGCCGATACAGAGCATCTTGTGACGTAAGAATACTGTTATCGTTTCAGGCCAGAAGGTCATCAGCTGGTCTAATGCCAAATCGGGATCATCGAGGTTTGGCGGTCTCATAACGCGATCCTCCTTGTATAAAGCGAAGTTATCAAGCGCAATTCATCTGAACGTTGTGCAAGCGCAAACTTCTTTGCTTGGCCGCCTGATACTCCGAAACCAATGACATATAATCGGAGGGCTGATGGATGGCCGAAATCCTGACAAAGTCACGGGCGCGCAATATTTTTTATGCAGGGTCACTGTTTTTTGTGATCGTCTTTGTTGTGCTGACCGTGCAATCGCACCGCTATGTGGTGAACACGTCGACGGCGGGCATGCCGCTTAGCGAAGAAGTCGTGCTGGGCAAACATATCTGGGAACGTAATTCCTGCATTAACTGTCACACACTGCATGGTGAGGGTGCCTACTTTGCACCGGAGCTTGGCAATGTAATGACCCGCTGGGGCGTTATGGATGATCCCGACGATGCCGCTGAAACGCTGGGTGCGTGGATGGAAAGCCAACCAAGTGGCATCGAAGGCCGCCGTCAGATGCCCTTGTTTGAATTGACCGAAGAAGAGGTTCGCGCCTTGTCGGAGTTCCTGCGCTGGGCCGATCAGACAGACACACAGGGCTGGCCGCCCAATGAAGCGGGCTAAGGGGAAACATCATGAAATATCAAACTCAAAAAGTCGCATATGCCTATTTTCTATGTGCCATGGCGCTCTTTGCCATCCAAGTCATTGGCGGCCTGCTCGCGGGCTGGATCTATGTCTCGCCGAATTTTCTGTCCGAGCTTTTGCCGTTCAATATCATCCGCATGATTCACACAAATGCGCTGATTGTCTGGCTCCTGTTGGGGTTCTTTGGCGCTGCCTACTTCCTTGTGCCAGAGGAGTCTGAACGCGAGATTTACTCGGTGAAACTTGCCTACTTGCAATTGATCATCCTGATGGTTGGGACATTGGGCGCGGTGGGGTCATACCTTGTTGGTATCCACGGAGGACGGGAGTTTCTGGAACAACCACTCTGGGTGAAATTCGGTATACTCGTTGCCGCGTTGATCTTCCTCTTCAATATCTCAATGACCGTTTTGGCAGGCAAGAAAACCGCGATCACCAACGTGTTGTTGATGGGTTTGTGGCTGCTGTCGCTGCTCTGGGTCTTTGCCTTTATCAACCCGAATAACCTGTCACTGGACAAAATGTACTGGTGGTTTGTCGTGCACCTCTGGGTCGAAGCGACTTGGGAACTGGTGATGGCCGCGATCCTTGCTTTCTTGTTGCTCAAGCTGACAGGCGTGGACCGTGAAGTTGTCGAAAAGTGGCTCTATGTCATTGTCGCGACTGCGTTGTTCTCCGGCATCCTCGGCACTGGTCACCACTTTTACTGGATCGGTTTACCCGGGTACTGGCAGTGGGTTGGTTCCATCTTCTCAACCTTTGAAGTGATCCCGTTCTTCCTGATGATGTCGTTTGCGTTTGTCATGGTCTGGAAGGGGCGCCGCAATCACCCCAACAAGGCTGCGCTTTTGTGGTCGCTGGGGTCATCCACCGTGGCATTCTTTGGCGCGGGAGTCTGGGGCTTTCTGCATACCTTGCACGGGGTCAATTTTTACTCCCACGGCACGCAGATCACCGCGGCGCATGGTCACCTGTCATTCTATGGCGCTTACGTCGCGCTGAACCTTGCGATCTTTACCTATGCCTTCCCGATCTTACGAGGCCGTGATCCATATAACCAAGTGCTGAACATGGGATCGTTCTGGCTGATGACTGGTGGCATGGCGTTTATGACCTTTGTGCTGACTTTTGCCGGCACCATCCAGACCCACATGCAACGTGTGGTGGGTGACTACTATATGGATGTCCAAGACAGCCTGTCGATATTCTATCTGATGCGCTTTGGGGCGGGGATATGTGTGGTGATCGGTGCGTTACTATTCATCTATTCCATGCTGGTTGTGCGCAAGAGCGAGGTCATCGAGCCTGGTCCTGCCAACCCCGTACCGGGAGAGTAAATGATGAACGACATGACGCCGTCACATGTGGTTCCGCATTATCATCCTACTGGCCATGAATGCGACCTGTTCGACATGGCCCACACCAATCGTTTGCCCCTTCTTCTGAAGGGGCCGACGGGCTGCGGTAAGACCCGATTTGTCGAACATATGGCTGCCAAGACCGGGCGCAAACTTTATACTGTTGCCTGCCATGACGATCTGTCTGCGGCGGATTTGATCGGGCGTTACCTGCTGAAAGGGGGCGAAACCGAATGGGTCGATGGCCCTTTGACGCGAGCCGTGCGCGAAGGTGCCATTTGCTATCTTGATGAGGTGGTTGAGGCGCGTAAGGACGTCACAGTGGTGCTTCACCCGCTGACGGACAATCGCCGCACCTTGATGATTGACCGCACCGGAGAGGAGCTGCAAGCCCCTGCTGGTTTCATGTTGGTGGCTTCTTATAATCCCGGCTATCAGAACGTGCTGAAGCGGCTTAAACCCTCAACACGGCAGAGGTTCTTGTCGATCAGTTTTGATTTCCCCGCTACGGATATCGAAACAGAAGTTGTCGCGCAAGAAAGCGGCATCGACGCGGCGCGGGCTGCCGGGTTGGTCCGTCTTGGTGGCGCGATCCGCAAATTGTCAGGCATGGACCTCGAAGAAGGGGTGTCCACCCGTCTGCTGATCTATGCCGCGACATTGATCAACGGCGGCATGTCTTTTGAACACGCAATCGAAGCCGCGGTGATTGAGCCGCTCAGCGACGATGTGGATATTCAAAACGCGCTGCGCGACCTTGTCGCTGTCACCTTCGGATAACCGATATGGCGTGGCATCCCCTTGATTTGATGGAACCCGAAGAAACCGTCGGTAAGATTTGGCATGACATGGCCGAGGGCATGGGGGCCACGGTTCACTATCCAAATGCGGGTGTGTCGCTTGCGGATGTCCGCACCAGCCTTAGCATCCTGTTTCGCGCTCTTGGTGGTGCGCCGGGTGTCGAGCTATCTGAGGCACCAGCACGGCTGGTTCAACACCGCCGCAGTCTGCGCCGACAGATTGCTACAGAGCGCGACAAAATCCACATCGCCAGCTTTGATGGGGATGGATTGCGCCTGCCGCCAGTCGTAGACTGTTTTAGTGATCCCGCCTTGAACCGCGCGGCCTATTTTTGGCTGACAGCACTGGCAGCTTGTGTAGACTTTGATGCCACGCCACTGCCAGCCGCCGACCTTGATGCCTATGCTTTTGATATAGCTCAGATAGCGCTTAATTCCCATGCTTCCACGCGTGCGTATGATCGCTTCGCTGGCCTGCATCAAGTGTATCTGGCTATGGCGAACGAGGTAAAATCCCACCGTCCATCGCAATCTTTGCCAGAGGCGGAAGCGGCAATCGAAGCGGCCATACGCACGCAGCTAGACGGCGAGGAGATGGTCCTCCCGGCCGCAATGATCGTACCACGCACCTATACCCCATTCCAACCTGTTCCAATTTGGCTGCGCTTTGCCTCTGCCAGCGTCGGGTCAACCGCAGCTGAGGCACCCGAGACGGACGCTCCAACACCAGCAGCCAGTATGACAAAACGCAAGTTGGGACTGCGCAAGGACCGAGGCGAGGCAAATCGCAAAGACAGCTTTATTCTGCACCGTTTTGAATCAATCCTGTCGTGGGTGGAATCGATGAACCTGAACCGGTCCGTTGATGACGACGACGATGAAAATGCTCAAAAAGCTGCCGATGATCAGGACGACATTACTCTGTCAAAAGTTGATAAACGCGCCGCGACCCGTCTGCGCTTGCATCTTGATCTATCCCCGGCTGACGCCGAACACGAAGCGCTGGCAGGTGCATTTACCTATCCCGAATGGAACCACCGCAGTCGCAGTTATATGAAAAATCACTGTCGCGTATTGGAGGCCCCGCCGCAAGCTACAGGTGAAGGTTTCGCGCCCGACCAAAGACGCATCCGCGAGGTCCGCCGCCAATTCGAAGCGTTACGCCCGCGCCGCATTTTACGCCCGCGCCAGATTGACGGGCCAGAACTGGATCTTGATGCGCTGATCGCCAGCCGGGCTGAAACCGCGGCAACAGGGCAGGGCAGTGACCGGATCTGGCAGGCATCTAGGCAGATTGAGCGTGATCTTGCGGTGGCATTCCTGGTCGACACATCACGGTCAACCGAAGCCGCCGTTGGCGAAACATCGGTGATCGACGTGGCACGCGATACGCTGGCGGCACTTGCTGGCGGGATTGATGCCGCAGGTGACAGATTTGGCATCTGGGGTTTTTCATCCCTGCGCCGCGATAGGGTGTTTGTGACCCGCTGCAAGGCATTTGATGCGCCGATGTCACCACAGATAACCCGCAATATTGGCGCCCTCAAACCCAGCCACTACACCCGTCTTGGCACAGCGATCCGTCACGTTAGTGCACATCTGGCCAAGGAAACTGCGGCACGCAAATTATTGATCGTCTTGACCGATGGCAAACCCAATGATTTGGATCATTACGAGGGTCAGCACGGTATCGAAGATAGCCATATGGCCGTGCGCGAGGCCCGACGTGCTGGACAGACCCTGCATGGTGTGATCGTCGACGAGGATGGCCAAGACTGGTTCGCCCGCATCTTTGGCCGTGGCGGGTTTTCTCTGTTAACCAATCCCGCACGTTTGACCCATGCCTTGCCCGATATTTATCGCCAACTCACTCAGGAGACTTGATATGAAATGCCTGTTAACGCTCAGCGCTTTTGCAATGCCTTTTTCCGCGCTGGCATCTTCGTTTGACCGCCCAATTCCACAGGTGCAATCCGCCACCGCCGAAATTTGGTTCGCCGTTGCATCGTTTGCCCTGATTGCAGCCTTGGCTCTGGTCGCAAGGATGGTTGCGAAGCGATGACGCAAGACGGCTGGCCTACGCGCAAGATTGCTTTGGTCTTGTACCCGTTTGGCGCAGGTGCAATGGCAACAAACGTGTTTTTCGCGTCGCTGATCGGCCATTGGATCGGTCTGCCCGTGCTTTCCACCGGGTGGTCGATTGTTATCGGGGCCGTGATTGGCATTCCTGCAACATGGGCCTTTGCGCGGCACATACGGACCTTGATGGATAAATCCAAAACATGAAGATTGATCTGAGACAAACAGGCCCTGTCATAGATGCGACAGACCTTGCCAAGCTGCTGGAAATGGAGCCTGAAATTGTCCGCCAATTGATGCGCGCCGGTGACATCACCAGCCTGTTTGAAACGGGGATCGACACCGATGCAGGCAGGCACAGGCTGACCTTTAGCTACGGCAGCACCAAAATTCGCTTGGTGTGTGATTCCGAAGGAAATGTCCTCAAGACATCAAGGGTCAAATCAGGGCCGCCGAAATGACATTTCTTGGACGGATAGGCCACTGGAATGACATGTCGCTGTTCTCTTATGGGTTTAGGCCATTTTTCCTATTTGGCGCGTCATGGGCCGCTTTGGCCATGTTGCTTTGGATTTTAATGCTTAGCGGATTAATTGATTTACCGACACGGCTTGATCCAATTTCTTGGCACGCACATGAATTTCTATTTGGCTATTTGGGGGCCATCATTGCGGGGTTTCTGCTGACGGCAGTCCAAAGCTGGACGGGTCGAAAGCCGATGGCTGGTTGGCCGTTGGCGATGCTCTTTGCTGTATGGGTATTAGGGCGTTTCTGCATCGCATTTTCTGGTGTTCTTCCAAGCCCCATTCCTGCGATGATGGACCTGCTTTTTCCAGTACTCTTGGCGGGTGTGATCCTGCGTGAAATTGTTGCGGGCAAGAATTGGCGGAATCTGGTGGTACTTTTCCTTTTGGTTCTATTTGGGTCTGCGAATTTGGTCTTTCATGTCGAAGCTGCCCGTGGTGTCAGTGCCGCACAAGGCGTTGGGCTGCGGATCGGCGTCGCAGCCGTGCTTATGATGATTTCGGTGATTGGCGGCCGGATTATACCGTCATTCACCCGAAACTGGCTTGTTGCAAAGGGCCAAGATGATTTGCCAGCCCTTCCGATGCAGCGGTTTGACTGGGTCACATTGTTGGTTACCGCGATCACTTTGGTGCTTTGGATCAGTTTGCTGCGATCCCCTTGGACGGGGGCCGCTTTGGGGGTGATGGGGTGTATGCACTTGGCGCGGTTGCTGCGTTGGAAAGGTCATCTCACACTGGGCGAACCTTTGTTGTGGGTGCTGCATCTGGGATATCTGTTTGTACCACTTGGCGCAGTGATTGAGGGGGTTGCGATTTTACGACCTGAAGTTTTGACTCCCGGTACGGCGCAACATCTGTGGATGGCAGGTGCATTTGCATTGATGACCCTCGCTGTCATGTCGCGCGCAACGTTGGGGCATACCGGACAAGAACTGAACGGCGGGGTTGGTAGTATCACAATGTTCCTGTGCATCATTGGTTCAGTCTTAAGCCGGATCAGCGCGAACCTATGCCCCGACATGGCAAGCACGCTTTATACCCTGTCTGCCGTATTTTGGATCGCGGCATTTACCGTGTTCATTTTACTTTACGGCGGTTTCCTTCTCAAACCCAAAACTGAACCCGCTCACCCCGTCTGAATGAATGCCCCATTTGGACCTTGTCATTTTGATCTGAAAACCGGACTTATCTACACGAAGAAATTTGTGCAGGTGCGGACCGCTCATGATCGAAATCCTTGATGGCCTAAAGGAAGCGCTTTGGCTCATCGTAAGTTTTGACCCGGAGCTTTTGGAAATCAGCCTGCGCTCTTTGCGCGTGACGCTGACCGCTTTGCTGGTGGCATCGGCCATCGCCATTCCGCTTGGAACTTACCTTGCTGTGCAGCGTTTTCGGTATCGTCGATTTGTCATCGCGTTGATCAACGCGATGATGGGGTTGCCGCCAGTCGTGGTTGGTTTGGTCGTCTATGTTCTTTTGTCGCGATCCGGGCCCTTTGGGGTGCTCAACCTGTTGTTTACACCGACGGCGATGATCATTGCGCAGGTCATCATTATCACGCCGGTTATTGCGTCAATTGCCCATCAATCCATGCGCGAGCTTTGGGCGGAATACCACGATCTGCTCATCTCGTTGAACACAACAAAGT
This sequence comes from Sulfitobacter sp., assembly GCA_051251995.1. GTDB lineage: Bacteria > Pseudomonadota > Alphaproteobacteria > Rhodobacterales > Rhodobacteraceae > Sulfitobacter. Next base: position 338,000 of record JBPOFF010000002.1, on the reverse strand, counting down.
GGCAACGCATTTTGGCGCTTGTCCGCGATGGGCGGCGTAATTTGCTGACCGCAGCCTTGGCCGGGTTTGGACGCGCAATAGGAGAGGTCGGTGCGATCATGATTGTCGGAGGTAACATTGATCATGTGACCAGAGTTCTGACAACCGCCATTGCCCTTGAGACGGGTAAGGGGGATTTCGCCCTCGCTTTGGGTCTTGGGTTTGTGCTGATCGGGTTGGCGATACTTGTTAATCTGGCGATCCATTCCTTGTCGCAAACTGAACGGGAGGGGCGCTGGTGACTGTGTTATTCCCATTGCGCCTTGATCAGGTGTTTGTCCGGCGGCGGGGTAGGGTGGTCATTGGTCCGATTGATCTGGTGTTGGATGCGCACGGCCCGACAATCATTGTTGGGCCAAATGGATCGGGCAAAACGACCTTACTGCGGGTCATGCATGGTATTGAACGCACCAATAGCGGACAGGTGACTTGGGCGCAGGACGATCCGTCCAAACATGCTTTTGTTTTTCAGTCACCCATCGTCATGCGACGATCCGTGTATGAAAATTTAGCCTATCCATTGCGGCTGCTGAAGACATCAAAATCAGAGATTGCAGATGCGGTCGACGAATGGTTGTCACGGACGGGATTGAGTGCGATCGCGCAAAGCCCCGCGACCAGATTGTCTGGTGGTGAGCGGCAGAAACTGGCAATTGCCCGTGCGCTAATCCGCAAACCTGATATTCTGTTTCTGGACGAGCCCTGTTCAAATTTGGATGGTCACGCCACCCGCGAGATCGAGGCGCTGTTGCAAGAGACTGCTGCAAACGGCACCCGGCTTGTCATGGCGACGCACGACATGGGTCAAGCCCGGCGGCTGGCACAGGAAGTTGTATTTATGCTTGACGGAAAGGTGCATGAGACTGGACCGGCATCACTGCGCTTGATCAACCCTCAAACACCTGAGCTTGCTGCCTTTTTAAGGGGCGATATCGTTGTGTGATCGGCAGGCTTTGCGCAAAATCAGTAATGAGTTTCCGGTTCTCGGATCACCATGCAACATAACGCTGAAATCGCCATAAAGATCGCGCCAATCAAGATCGCAATCGCATAGCTGCCGGAGCTATCGCGTATCGCACCAGCGATTGTTGGGCCAAACAAGGCACCAAAACCCCAAGACGTATAAAGCGCCCCGACGATTGTAACGATATGGCGGCCTCCAAAGTACTGCATTGCAAGGACAGGCAGAATGGCGATGTAGCCGCCGTAAAGCGTGCCAAACAGCGCGGCATAGATCGCCAATGTAGCAAAGTTTGGAGGAATAAGCAGCCACCAGAGCATCGAAAACGAAAGGCCTGCGAATACAACCGTTAACATGTTTCTATGTCCTAACCGATCTGACAACCCACCCAACAGAAAGCGGCCAAGGGTGCTGGAAATGCCTAAAATGCCTACCAGAATAATGGCGCTCTGGCCTGAGATACCGCTTTCTGCGGCATAGGGGACGAGGTGGACGTAGTTCACAAAAACACCAGCAGCGGATAACAGGCTGGCAATATATAGCAGCCAAAAATGTTTTTCCCGTGCGGCTTGGATTAAAACCAAACCGGGTAGGGGGGTGGTAGTGCTGGTCTCAGCGGTCGGGCGCGCGCCATCCGGGGCAAGCCCGATGTCACGTGGATGGTAGATCAGCAATTGGCTTGCGATGCCGCAAATTGCAAGTGCACACCCTGCCATGACCAAATGGGCACCCCGCCACCCCAGCCCATCATTTAGGTAGGTGGCCAGTGACGGATACAGCAACGTCCCAACGCCAGTGCCACAAACCGCCAGACCCGACGCCAACCCACGTTTGACTTTGAACCAACGCTGAACAAGGCCAACAGCAGGGACATAGATCATTCCCCCACCGATGCCGACCCCTGCACCATAGGCAAGATAAAGCAGTGACAGGTTCGGGGCCATTGCCGCACCAGCGAAACCCAAGGACATAATGATCGCGCCAGCAAGCCCTACCTTGCGTGGTCCAAACCTGTCAGCGACAAAGCCAGCGGCAAAACCAGTCATGAACCAAATGAATTCACTGACTGCAAATATCAGAGAAATCTCGGCGCGACCTGCGCCAAACTCTTGTTCAAAAGCGATAACAAAAGTTGAAAAGGCATAGATCAAACCGGCGGCTGTCCCGGTCATCAGGAACACGGACCCAACGATGACCCAGCCATAGAACAAGCCACTGGCCGCGAAAGGTCTTCTTACTTCAGCCATAGGTTTGCTCTTTCGCGGTGTGACGGCCTGAATGGGCAGGTAAGATATTATTCAAGCGGAAATTGTCCCGCTTGCCTTGCTGGCCAATGCCTCAATAGGCGTGCGGGTCATTCGGAATACTGACCACCCTTCCATAGGTGCGGCACCAAGAGATGAATAAAACGCGATGGAGGGTGCATTCCAATCCAGCACCGACCATTCCATGCGGGCACAATCCCGGTCACGGGCCAAAGCGGCCAGATTTTCCAACAGCGCCTTGCCGACACCATGGCCACGATTTTCTGGTTGGACAAATAGGTCTTCAAGGTAGATTCCCTTTTTGCCAATAAAGGTCGAATAATTATGGTAAAAAAGGGCGAAACCAACGGGGTTCCCGTCTAATTGCCCGATGAGGACCTCAGCGGCAGGGCGATCAGAAAACAGTGCTTCTTCAAGTGAGGCAACAGTCGAAATACATTCGTCTTCCATTTTCTCATAAACGGCCAAATCGCGTACCAGTTTGTGTATCAGCGGAACATCGGCGCGTACCGCAGCACGGATCGAAACAGAAGGGGTCATCAATTTGGCCTCAGGAGTTAAAGATAAGGGCATCGCTAGATTTAACTGGCGATGAAGGTGATTTTACCGAAGGTGGTGGTGTTGTCGTGGTGTGGTCAAGCCAAAACGCCTCGTATCTGTTGGGATGATAGAGGGTATGCATGGAATGGTGTCGACCTTCAAAGGCGTCCAGTGTCGCTTGAGCAACGGTGGTGCTTTGAGAAAAGCCACCGGTGTTGTGGCCTGACGCAATCACCAAAAGGCCTGATTCCGCGGGCAACACTTCAAATGTGCCAAGGCTGCTGGCCGTCCATGGGCGCACGCAGTATTTACGACTTTGACGCAGCGAACCGTCTGCAAGGGCTTGATCAAATGCAGCGGGGAACATCGCCGAAAGGTAGTCTTCCATCGAGACGTATAATGCTTCTAACTGCTCTGGATCAATATTGTCAGTATCGCGTCCGACATACCCAAATCCAGAACCGAATATTAATGTTGGCCGCCCTTGGGAATCTTGGGCGGGAATGATGTTACCGCTGCCCGCGATATGGCCAACGCGCGCAATCTTGAGCGCGACGTCCAATTGAGGTTCCAGGTTAGGGATGGTCATCCACGCGCCCAAAACCCCGTGCACTTTACCGTCGGATGCTGTGCCTTTCAGCAAGGTATCGGTGTTAACCCCGGTTGAGATAAAATAGTGATCTTTGCACAGGCTTCCCGTGTCGGTTTCTATGCCACTGACAACACCGCCTTTCGTGTTGATCTGCTTTGCCTGCGTCTGCCACCGGAACCGGACGCCAAGTTTCTCCAGCAGGCCGATCAGTCGTTCAGAAAAATTGTGGATGTTGACAGTAAAGCCACTAACCTCAATGGCCCCTGCAATTTCTTTGTTTTCGACACCATCGACCAATGATGGATAGGCATCGACAATTTGTTCAGCTTCAAACTGCTTTAAGAATGACCCAACCTGCATCTGACGCTTTAACTGTTTGGCATTGTATTCAACCGTTGAGGCGACGCGCAACAGGGGTTCACAAAAGTTAACGTCTTCGAACAAGTGGGGGTGGCGAACTTTTAGGGCGCGCCAAGCTTCGAGGCTTTGATGGCTGAGGGCAAAGATGTCTTGGTTGTAGTGTTCAGCCAGCCAAATTGGCATTGCCATGGACTGACGGATCCAGCTTTCATCCTCTTCGGTGTAATTTTCGGGGTGCCCGATAAGCCATCCCATCTCTGAAATTGGCTGTCGCAGATAATTATGAAGCGGCTGATCCGGTTGTACTTCGCGGTCATGATAATTGTCGCACTCAGTCAACGAAAACATCCGCGCGTTTGCACCGCCGTGGGTGCATCCCATGGTCTGCCATCGAGGGTCTTGCCGCGGGTCGAGGGCTGCTTCGATCACCTCGACGTCATAACCTGCTTCGGCCAACGTCAAAGCGGTGATCAGCCCAACAATTCCTGCACCAACCACCAATGCGGTTTCTGGTGTTGCGTGATGTACCTGATCAGAGACAAGTTCGATTGTCGCCCTTGCTGTTACGTCGTGGCTATAAATGCGCTCAACAGCGGCCAGTGCCTGCGCGATACTTACATCATTTCGGCTAAAAAGAGCTTGGACCGCACCACCTGTGCGTCCGACAAAGCATTTGGCACCGCCATAAGTCTGCAAGACCAGAACAAATACCTCTCGATTTCGATCAGCGGACCAGCGGCGCAACGCAGGGCCTGAAGGTGCGCAATCTGTAATGAGGATATCAAACTGTCCTTCGATCAGTCTTTCAGCAAGGGCTTGGCCGTCCTGCCCTTTTAAGTCTGGCATCATCGTGACGGCGGTTGGTTGCAGCGCACCAATGTCATCAGTAGCCAAAGGTAAGCAGGAAACAATTTTCATCAACAATCTCTTTACAGCTTGGTCAGAACGAACGAACCGGAGAGCAATATTCGCGCGGCCAACTTGAAGAAAGCAGCGATGCAAGTTCGAAAAAAAACGAAGCCTATTGCGATTTTTGCAGGGCCTAGAATCTAAGTGTCTTTTGCCTGTTCGATCATTAGTTGCCCGAACGTTAACTAAAATCAACCCTAAATATTCAATGAGCATCTTCTAACAATCTGACCTTGTATTAACTTTTCCATAATGACATGTTTATTGAAGGGAAATCGGGTTACGTGATCGGTATGCCGGGCCGCTTAGTGGCGATATGAGCCGCTAAATTGAGGTCGTGTACAACAAAGATTGGCCCCCGAGGTGGCACCAAAATAGCCTGAAGCAGATGCATAATGATGCTCTGATGTACGACCAAACTGGTTCGAAATCCTCTGGCAAAATAAGGGTTACGCATGCTGAAAAAGGGTTACGCTGAAACTGGATACATTCGCATCGCACAAAGGTGTGACGTTTGCGGAGATGGAAAGATAGTTGGCGTCCAAAAGGCGGGAAAACAGGGTGCGGATGTCGTTGTTGAAATCATAACAGAAGCGTTCGCAGACGATCCGGTGTGGAGTTGGGTCTTTGATCAACCAAGCCTTCAAAAACGATATTGGTCATTATTCATTCACGCCGCAAATCGGCATAAGACTGTATTTATGACCTCGGGAAACGAAGCTGTTTCCGTATGGATACCGCCGCTTGGGAAAGCATTTTTACCAGAAGATGACGATGTTTTTGAAAAAATAATCAACGATTTACCAAAAGACCGGATAAAGCCAGTTTCAGATTTCTTAGAGAATTTTGACAACGCGCATCCGCGTAATGAACCACATTATTACCTTGGGTTGCTCGGTGTTCAGAACCATTTTCGCGGTTTGGGCATTGGTATGGCGCTGTTGCAAGAGAACCTAAGGCGGATCGATGCTGAAGGTATGCCAGCGTATCTGGAATCCAGCAATCAAGCGAATAACACGAAATATGAGGCTGTTGGTTTTGAACCTATCACCTCGTTTCAGGTGCCTGACAATGGGCCAGTTGTAACGGGCATGTGGCGCAAGGCGCGGGCAAATTAGGGCCGTTGGTGTTCCATTTAAAATCAATAATCTTACTCCCGAAAAGGTGAAATTCAGAGAATGAAATCAGTATCCCAAGAAAACCTTGCTGAGATCGCCAGTACTTTTGGCACCCCTTGTTGGGTCTATGACGGCGATGCCATTCGGCGACGGATTGCCCAGCTCAAGGTGTTCGATGTCGTTCGGTATGCGCAAAAGGCAAATTCGAATACACATTTGTTACGGCTGATGAAATCACTTGGTGTTGTTGTTGACGCGGTATCATTGGGCGAAATTGAACGCGCATTGGCCGCTGGGTATGACCCAAGTGGGGGACACGCGGAAATTGTTTTTGCGTCTGATATTTTTGACAGACCCACGTTAAGCCGCATTGTTGAATTGGGTATTCAAGTGAACATCGGCTCGCCTCATATGCTGGAGCAACTGGGCGAGGTGAGCCCCGGTCATCCAGTTTGGTTGCGCATCAATCCGGGCTTTGGCAGTGGTCATAGCAAGAAAACTAATACCGGAGGGGAAAGCAGCAAGCACGGCATTTGGCATGAAAATATCGACGAATGTTACGATATGATCGACAAGTATAAACTCGACCTTGTTGGGCTGCATATGCACATCGGTTCGGGCGGTGATTACGAAAACCTTAAACGGGTGTGCGGTGCGATGATTGATCAGGTCAGGCATAGCAAGCGGGATATCCGGGCAATATCAGCCGGAGGTGGATTGCCTGTACCATACCAAAAAGGCGACGCGGAAATAGATATCGACAAATATTATTTGCTTTGGAAGAACACGCAGTCAGAAATTGAAAAGATTGTTGGCCACAAGGTGAAATTAGAGATCGAACCGGGACGCATCGTTGTTGCGCAGTCAGGGGTTCTGCTGTCAGAGGTTCGCGCAAAAAAGAATATGGGAAGCAATAATTTTGTACTGGTCGATGCGGGGTTTAATGACCTTATGCGGCCTGCCATGTATGGTAGCTTTCATCAGGTGTCCTTTCTTCAACAAGATGGAAAACCCAGAAACGGACCTAGCAAGCCGACTGTTCTGGCAGGTCCGTTGTGCGAAGCGGGTGATATTTTTACGCAGGAATTGGGCGGCGAAATTACCCGCCAAGAATTACCTGAACCAGAGGTTGGTGATCTCGCAGTTTTCCACGATTCCGGCGCATATTGTTCCAGCATGTCGTCAAACTATAACAGCAGAACTTTGGTTCCTGAGGTGCTGATCGACAACGGCGAAACAAAACTGATCAGACGCCGACAAGAGATTGGCGATTTGCTGGCATTAGAGGACGTATAGGGTGCAAACGCACACCCCCACGGTCTTTACGGTCATCTGTTCATGAAGTTCAGCGATGTGTTCTGGCCGTGGAAATTTCTGCTGCAATTTGTGGCGCATCATCCGCGCGGTGCGCAAATGTTCATGGGCATTTCCTATACCATTGGTGATGTGTTGGTTGCGACAGTGCCGCTTGCGCGGAATGGTTTCCTTGCCACACTTGGCGTCCTTCAACCCAATTGGGAGCTGTTTCTTGAGGCCTATGGCAATGATCTGATTCCAGTTTTGGCCGCTGTTATCTTGATTGCCGGATCCGTACTGATGAGCAGAGGTCGTTTTGCTCTTGGTCATGCGGGCTGTTGTTTGGGCGCTCTGATCCTAACGCTCAATCTGTTTTGGCACCACGAACCTTGGACAGGCAGCGCAATGACATTGACGGTGATCGGTGGTGCATTTGGCGCGGCCTACCGTGTGCTTGAACAGCAATTTGGACGGGCCAACCAGCTTCTTATCAGAGCGACAATTGGATCACCAAAAAAGATGGCTGGTTTCTTCTTTTCGCTCACCTCGGTTCCAACGATTTTCACCTCCGTTCATGAAGGCGTCTGGTCATTGGCCGCATCGGGTGTGTGCTGGTTGCTGGGCAATTTAACATCAATGTTACTGCCCAGGGATGATGATCACGCAGAAATTGATCTGTCGGAAAATGTCGTGATGCATGATCGAACCTGACCGCCCCAACCTCGTTCAAAAGATTAAAATCAGGAGAAGCCCATATGCTGACCATATATAGCGATGACCACCGCCACCATTTTCCAAAGTATGAGCTTTTTAACGGTGAACTTGTAACGCCATTTGAAAGTCCGGCACGGGTGGAATCGGTCCTTAAACGGATCAGGGGCGTTGGGCTTGGTGATGTCGTTGAGCCAAAAGACTATGGTACCGGGCCGATTGCGCGGGTGCATGCACCGAACTTTGTAACGTACCTCCAAACGGCTTGGGATCAATGGTCGGCATTGGACCGGACCCACGACATCTTGCCTTTTGTGTTTCCGGTGCATGGACTGGGCCATACCGAACCTGATCATATCGACGGAAAAGTTGGTTACTTCGCTTTTGACACCGGTGCGCCAATTGGCCCCCACACGTGGCAAGCAGTGCAAAGTTCGGCCAATTGCGCGGTTGCTGCGCAAAAACATGTGGCCTCTGGTGCGCGCTCTGCTTTTGCGCTGTGCCGTCCGCCGGGGCATCATGCAGGATCAGCGACTCATGGCGGATATTGTTATGTGAATAATGCTGCGGTTGCAGCGCAGGCGTTTTTGGATGACGGGGCAAAGCGCGTAACAATTTTGGACATCGACTATCATCACGGCAATGGCACCCAAGAAATTTTCTATTGCCGATCTGATGTGCAGTTTGTGTCGATCCATGCGGATCCAAAACGCGAGTTCCCGTACTTTCTGGGCAATCAGGATGAACGCGGCAGTGCCGCAGGTCTTGGGTATAACCTGAACTACCCTCTGGCTGATTACTCAAAGTTTGATATCTGGGGGGCGGCATTGGAACATGGACTGGAACAGATTGCAGAATATTCGCCGGATTGTGTTGTTGTGTCCCATGGCGTCGACGCCTTTGAGGATGACCCCATTTCACGTTTTAGGCTTAAAAGTGATGAGTTCCTGAGGATTGGCGAAGCCATTGCGCGTCTGAATGTCCCGACTTTATTTGTACTGGAAGGGGGATATGACGTTGATGCATTTGGCGTGAATGTGGTGAATGTTTTACAAGGCTTTGAGGCCGTCAAACCATGATGATTTCACTGGTATAGAAACCATTGAATGTCGTTCTTAGGCTGGTTGAATACGCTCCGATATTTTCAAATTGCACCCAATCACCTTCGGTGATGTCATGCGGCAGAGCATAGGGAAACCCAAGCTTGTCTAGGCTATCACAGGTCGGCCCAAAGATGGTGTACTCTTGCGTTGCACCCGACAAAGGCTCGCCATCCCGCCATGCTTTGGCAGGGAAATGAAGCCAATTTTGCGAAGACAACAACCCTCCATACACACCTTCGGCAATATAGAGCATGTCGGTTTTGCGAAGCTGAACTTTCGCAAACAGCGACATACAGGATTGCACCAACGCACGCCCCGGCTCACAGTATATTTCGAGCTTTGATAACACCGACGACTGACTGATGGTTTGGTTGATCGCGGCGATTGTCTGTTCAAGGCTATCGTTGCTACTGTTCAAATAATCCCCCGGAAACCCACCGCCCACATCCAATGCCTGAAACCCAACACCTGCTTCGACAATGGTTTTTTCCGCGAGGGTGACCGCTTCCACAAAAGAGGCTGTGTCGATGGTCTGTGACCCAACATGAAATGCCAACCCTATGCGCCAAGATGTTTTTCTTGAGACCACTTGTCCCATCTCAGTGATTTGCGCCTGCGACGCGCCAAATTTACTGCTGAGATCAAAAAGTGCGGATGTATTCTGTGTCGCTAATCGCAGAAAGATAGTGATATCCGGATCGTCACCGGGAAGCACATCAAAAACTTTGTCGAGTTCAGCCAAATGGTCGACAACATAGGTCCGGATACCATGGCTGTTGTATGATAGGTTAATGTCGGCGCGGTCTTTTACCGGGTTCATGTAAAAGGATCTGATCCCAGGCGCCAATGCAATTGTGGACTGCGCTTCGGGAATTGAGGCAATGTCAAAACCATACGCACCACCTTCCAATGCCGCTGCCATAACTTCTGCCAGAGGGTTGGCTTTGACAGCATACAGAATCCGCCCGTTAAACGATTTGGCAAAGAACTCTGTGCGTTCTCTGACCAAGTTTACATCCAGTGCGAAGAAGCTGTTGAATTTTCTTGCCGTCATATGTTCAACAATGGCCGTTGGTGTTTTTGACACGATGTTTGGCACTTTCTGTCTACCGAATGGCTCGGTTAACCCTAATCACCTTTCAAAGCGACTGCTATGAAAATAATGAACACTTAGATTTTGCTGTTTTCAGAAATCCATTACCTGCTGTCTTGATCAGTGAACATTTGCTTCATGAGGTATCAGTTCAGGATATTAGCCATCTTTGAAGTTCAATAACTTGATGGATTTGCGTGCCCGCATCTTGGTCGGTGTCACGCCAAATTCTTCTCGGATGGCAACTGACAAGGAATGCCGCGAAGCAAACCCGGTTGCAATCGCGACATCGACCAGTGGCAAAAGTGTATCCTCTATCATGCCACGGGCGGCTTTTACTCTCAGGCGTTTATAAAAGCGTGCAGGCGTTTCATTAAATACCTCGCGAAACACCCGCTCCAAATGCCGGGTAGAGAGCCCAACAGCCCGGGTAAGTGCGGTCATGGTCATGGGTTCTGAAATCGTTTTTTCCATCAACCGCAAGGCCCGTGTCACGCGAGCGTCGAAAAGACCCGCGTTGTCGGAAATACCTTTTGGTTGTTCTGCATCGCTTTTTCGGATGGCATGCAGCAGCAGGCGGCTGCCCAATTCGCCGAGTTGCAGAGGGTCAAGCTGCGGCGCGATAAGGCCGATGACCAGCTCACAGGTGGCATTGCCGCCCGCGGCGGTAATGATGCCTGCATTGTTCTCGGCAAATCTTGAGGTCAGCGTGGGGTGATGCCCTTCCTCATGCAGCGATAATGCATCACGCCAGTGGGTTGTTACGTTGCCGTTTGGCGATACATTAGACCGGATATAGGAAGTTGCGGCGTCAGACAGCAGTACAACAGGCAAACGGGCATGCTGCATGGAGCGAGCTCGTTTTGGCCAATGTTCGGTTTTTTGATTTCGGCCACCAACGACAATCATGACGTCAGAAAAACCATAGTTGTCGATTGCAGGCTCTGCGCGCACCAACATACCGGTGGCGCCTGTGACAAAACCGGGGCTGCCAGAAACAAAGCGCCATGAAAAATGTGTCTCACCGACCACATCATTTGCGCAGCCTAGGGTGTGCGTTACCGACACCAATTCCAGTTCTGAAAAACCGGCGGAAACAAAAACTTCAAAGCTGCGAAGGCCAGTGTTCTTGGCAGATCCGCAACTCACCAGATCATCCGTGATATATCCGCTCTGGTGACGGGCCATGGTGCCTCAATTTCCTAGGGATAGCTCAAGCTTAAGTTGCACTGGGCCATCGGCAACGCGACAGATACGAACAATAGAAGCATTTGTGCCGCTGTCAAAGGTGACAATTGTACGCAAGTTAGCTAAAAACCATGAGCGTACCGTAAGAGTTGTGATGGCCCTACGAACTAACCCCTGCGACCTTCAAATGTGCGCAGCGTCACACCTGCCGCTTCCAAATCCCTGCGCACGGCCCCCGCGATTTGCACAGCCTCTGGCGTGTCGCCGTGCAAACAGATTGTGTCGATTGATGTGGGAATATGTTTGCCACTCTCGGTGATGATCGCACTTGCTTTTACCATGTCTACCATACGTTTTCCGGCCAGCGCGGCGTCATGAATCACGGCACCCGGTTTGGATCGGTCAACCAATGTTGCATCGTCGTTATAGGCGCGGTCGGCAAAAATTTCGCTGGCCCATGCACATCCTAATGATTGTGCGGCCCGTTGTTGCGCCGTGGCGGCCAGTACCATGATGATGAGGTCAGGATCAACGCTCAGCGCTGCTTCATAAAGATCACGGGCCATTGTTTCATCTTCTGAAGTCATATTGCCAATCGCACCGTGCAGCTTGAGGTGGCGCACCTTTGCGCCAACAGATTTGGCCATGCCGATGCTTGCTGCAACCTGATAGCGGATTTGGTTCTGCAAGGTTGCACGCGGCACGGACATCCGGTTGCGCCCAAATCCGGCAAGGTCCATGAAGCCGGGGTGCGCGCCAATGCCAACACCGTTTTGGTGTGCAAGCGTCATTGTCGCCGCCATCACATCTGCATCACCCGCATGTCCACCGCAGGCGATGTTCGCCGAGGTGACGATGCCCAATAGCGCAGTATCATCGCCCATTTTCCAGGGGCCAAAACTTTCGCCCATATCGGCATTCAGGTCTACGTAAGTCATGTCAAAATCTTTCTTCGAATGGGTCAGCATTGGCAGAAATTACCCCGCCGACCAATTGGTAACTTAACAAATCACGGATATTTGCCGGATCACGGACAAGTGGCGTAACAGCGGATGCCATTGATTTGATCTCTTTGAGATAACGCAGTTGCAATGCAACCGCCTGCTCCATGTCGACGAATTCAAATTTGATTGCGGCACCGGTTTGTGCCTGCGCGACACGTGGCAGATCACAGGGGATCACGGTGCCTATGCGCGGATACCCCCCGGTGGTCTGGCATTCACACATCAACACGAACGGCGCGCCGTCACCAGTGATCTGGATGTCGCCCGGTACGATCACTTCGGACACAATGCTCAGTTGACCATCGGTGGAAAATCCCTCGCCGTCATGGTCCATGCGCACTCCCATCCGGTTGGCGCGGCTGTCCCTTTTGAAGGCTGTTTGGAAAAACCGTTCGCGGGTTTCAGGCGCAAATGCCTCTGTCTGCATTGATGCCACAACCCGCACCACACCGCCGCCAAAACGTGTATCCGCTGGCAGGGTCATACCGGTTTCTTTGTTGCTGTCACTACCGATGGGCAAAACATTACCGCTTTTTAGCGCCTGACCCAGACCTGCGCTCAGGTGGCTGGCCCGTGATCCCATCTGTGGGTCAGTCGCAAAGCCGCCCCCGACATGAAGATACCCATAACTGCCGTTCTGTGCGCCACCGATGGTCAGGGTGGCCCCAGCGGGGAGGAGATGGCTGGCGTTCCATATAATCGCGTCGCCGTCGATGTTTGCAGCCATTTTTGCCCCGGTTAACGCGATACGAATGTCGGTGTCAGATCTAAAGCTGCCGCCAGTTCCAGCCATTTCGATGACTGCATTTGAAGCGGATTGGCGCAGTAACGCGGCACCCTCGTTCAAGGCTGTTGGGTCAGATGCGCCGCCCTTGGTCAGGCCTTGGGCCAGAAACCCGGGACGCCCAAGATCTTGCAAGCTAAGTGCGGGACCTGCTTGAAGAATTGTCAAAGAGGCGCTCATGACAGCACCTCCGTCACGGCGCCACCGTTGCCGGATGTATCTTTGGCTTGGATGGTTTTGAATTCCGCAGTTGAGGCCTGTGGGAAAACCATTTCGTCACCGGGCGACAATGCAAACGCCTTTTCCGCATCTGGCCGAAAGGTTCGAAATGCAGTTTGACCGACATGTCGCCAGCCTGTGGGTGTAATATTGGTAAACACAACCAATTGCTTCACCGCGACCACCAGCGCCCCGGCGGGAACGGCTTGGGTCAACTGTTGTTGTCTGGGGATGTTCCATGTCTCGCTAAGCTCTCCCAGATAGGGCTGGCCGGGGGCAAAGCCGATGGTCAGCACCCGTACGCGTGTTTCGGAAAGCTCTTTAAGCGCTTGATCTGGATCGACACCCGCGACCTTGGCGGCCTCTTCGAGTTGCGGTGCTAAATCGGTGCCATAGACAGTCGGTACATGCCAAAGCGTGCGCCCCTGCGGCAGCGGGGCAGAGAACCAATCTTTGTCCCCAATAAGATCAACCAATTTTTCTTTGATGACCTGAAATGGCGTTGCGGCAAGATCAACCCGCAGGAATGTTGAAACAAGCGAGGTGCTGGTTTCGGACACCTCGGGCCAGTCTTGTGCATCAACAATTGCCCGAAAAGCCAGTGCTGAGCGGTTGGCGGATTCTGAGAGTTTGTCTGCAAAACTGACCAGAACGCCAGACAGACCAACGGTGTGAATTTGAGGCCAGTCAGTCATTGCGCAATGCCTTTGAATAGAGACGGGGAAGTAAGATTGGGGTCAGGTACATCGGTAATTGCCAGCAGCCGATGAAGACCATCAGTGGGGCCAAAACATCTGCTGGCAATGCCACAAGGAACAGGGCGATGTTGCGGTTGCCTGCGCCTATGGCCAGTGGGCCTGCGACTGGATGCAATGCTGTGCGGCGCAGCGTTAACAAGGTCAGGGCTTGAAGGGCATAGCTGATGGTAAACGCCAGCACGGCCCATTGGACCACGGCCCAAGGATCGATGTGCAAAGCAGGATTGAGGGCGGCCATCAATCCAATGACAATGAATGAAAACGCCAGAACCGATGCACCGTCCAGCGCCTTGACCTGTGTGTCGGTTGGGCGTGGGAATATCCATGCGCGCAAAGCAAATCCAAGGGCGGTCGAACACAAAATGACCACCAGCACTTTGAATGCTGACAAGATGATTTCGGAAGCTTGGCCAAGCTGTGGCAGGACCGCAAGAATAGGTAAAATCGTCAGCGGGAACATCGCGGTTCCCAGCACCAGAATTTGCATCATGCGCCCACCGTCCAACCGCAAGATCAGCGCCAGATTGACGCTGCCGGTGATCGCGGGTGCGGCGCTGGCCAGCACCGTGGCAAGGGCCACGGGTGTGTCTTGCAGGCCAAAGATCAAAAACCCGGCCAGTAGGGCCAGCGGTACGGCCAGTTGCAACACTGCCACCGCTGCCAAGCCCCACCGCAAGTCGCGTATTGCGCCCATTGCGGCACGGTGCCCGATGCGAAGCGCCGTGATGGTAAGCAATGCCGCCACCATATGCGGCAACCATGGCACCAAGGTGCGCGCAAGACCGGGCAGCAGCAAACCTGCCGCCAGTCCGGCAATCAGACATAACCGGGCGTGACTGGAGGCCAACCAAAGAGCGCGTTGCATCATCCAACACTCCTAAACAGGCCCCTTGCGCAGGTTATCAGGCAACCATGTTGCGATGTCGGGGAACCAAATCAGCAAGAATACCATCAACACCATGATCGCAAACATCGGGAGTGCGGCGCGGGTGATATAGCCCATCTCGTGATCGGTCATGCCTTGAAGGACAAACAAGTTAAAGCCAATCGGCGGGGTAATTTGGGCCATTTCAATGACGATTACGACAAAAATTCCGAACCAGATCAGGTCGATACCTGCATTTCGGACCAGTGGCTCTACCACTGCGATGGTCAGCACAATGACGGAAATACCATCAAGGAACATGCCCAATACGATGTAAAAAACCAGCAAGGCCATCAGCAATTGAAACCGCGTCAGACCCATTTCGGCGATCATTTCCGCCAAGGCGCGAGGCAGGCCAGTGAACCCCATCGACAGTTTCAGAAACGCAGCACCCGCAAGGATCAGGGCGATCATGGCAGATGTCCGCATCGCGCCCATCAGACTTTCGCGGAAACTGTGCCAGTTCAGCGACCCTTGAAACAGCGCCAGCGTTAGAGAGCCAATTACCCCGATAGCTGCCGCCTCAGTCGCTGTTGCAAAGCCAAGGTACATTGATCCGATGACAACGGTAATCAAGGCGAAGACCGGGATCAGGAACCGTGAATTACGCAGCTTTTCAGCAAAGGTCATAGCTGGCTCTACGATTGGGTTCCAATCCTTTGATACCCAGCTGTAGATGGCGAGATACCCCATGAACATTGACGCCAGCACAAGGCCGGGCATCACACCTGCAAAAAATAGTTTGGTGATGCTTTCATTCACAGTCACGCCATAGACGATCAGTGCCAGTGAAGGCGGGATCATCAGGCCCAAAGTGGCGGCACCGGCCAAGGTGCCGATGATCATTTTCTCGGGGTAATTACGGCTTCGCAGTTCGGGGATCGACATTTTTCCAACTGTTGTAAGCGTCGCAGCAGAGGAGCCAGACACAGCGGCAAACACAGTACATCCGACGATGTTGGTGTGCACCAAACCTCCGGGCAGACGGGCAAGCCAGGGCGAAAGCCCCTTGAACATGTCTTCGCTGAGCCGGGTTCGATACAGGATTTCGCCCATCCAGATAAACAGTGGCAGTGCGGTTAATGTCCAGCTTGAGGAAGATGCCCAGATTGTAGTGATCATGGCATCGCCGACCGGGCGGGTGGTGAAAAGTTCCATACCTACCCAAGCGACACCCATCAGGGCTAAGCCAACCCAAACGCCGGTGCCAAGCAGGAAGAACAGGACAAAAAGGAAGAGGATGATGGCATATATTTCGGTCATCAGTTCATTCCCCAAAACTTTGGTCAACAAGGTCGCGGGTGATCCGGTGATCGCCTTTGACAATGACGTGGATAAGATTGTCGATCAATGCGATTGTCAGAATCCCGCCGCCAATCACCATGACAGATTGTGGTACCCAAAGTGCCGTCGCGTCTTGGTCTTGACTGACTTCTTTAAATTTCCATGACCAATAGACAAACCAATAGGCGTAATAGGTGAAGTAGGCAGCGATCGCCGCCGCAAGGCCAAAGCACCAGATTTCCAGCAGGCGTTTTGGGCCAGCTGAAAGTGAATTGAGCAGAATGGAAACGCGGATATGTGCGCCCCGGTTTAGGGCGTTGGCGAAAGCAAGGAAACTGGCACCGGCCATGGCGTAGCCTGCATAACTCGCAGCCCCCGGAAAGACCGCACCCGTCCAACGCGCGACCATTTGCGCCACAATCAGCAGTAGAATTGCAACCAGGCAGACAGCGGCCGAGGCACCTGCTGCGACATAGATTTTATCAAGAAAATTGCGCAGCATTGTCATGGCATCTTGCCCCCCACATGACGTCATTGAAAATGGCGGCGTATTGCGTAACGCCGCCATTTTGATTTTTGGGATTACTTCATTGCTTTAAAGTCATCGACAATCGCTTTGCCATCATCACCCGCGGCTTCTAGCCATTCTGCGGTCATGGTCGCCCCGACTTCGCGCAGACCAGACATCAGTTCTTCGCCAGCTGGGCCGACGGACATGCCACCTTCACGTAGGCCATCATAGGTGAACTGTGTATAGTCCTTTGAGGCTTGCAAACCGCGTGCTTGTGCCTCGGTTGCACAGGAGGTGATGATGGCTTTATTGGCGTCTGATACGCCACCCCAGACATCTGCATTGACCATCACATAGTTGCGCGGCAGCCATGCGTCGACTTCGTAATAATGCGTCAGGCTTTCCCAGACTTTTTGGTCGTAGCCCGTCGCACCTGATGAAATCATTGATTCTGCAACGCCTGTTGCAAAGGCTTGGCTGACTTCGGCGGCCTCAATGGTGACGGGGGCCATGCCGGTTAATTCTGCCAAACGCGCGGTGGTGTTGTTATACGACCGGAATTTTACACCAGCCATGTCAGCAACGGAGTTTATTTCTTTTTTGAAGTAGAGACCCTGTGGCGGCCACGGCACGTTATACAGCAGGTGCAGGTTTTGCTCTTCCAATACCGCTTCGATTTTGGGTTGTGCCGCTTTCCACAGGTTTTCGCTGTCATCAAATGAGGGGGCAAGGAACGGGACGCTGTCAAAACCAAAGACAGCGCTTTCGTTTTGGTGGCCGGATAACAGGCGCTCACCAATTTGCACCTGACCTGTTTGGATGGCGCGTTTGATGTCTGCACCTGCAAACAGCGATCCACCGGGATGTACAGTGATTTCAATCTCGCCTGCGGTGCCATCTGTCACGCATTTGGCAAATTCCACACCGTTCTCAGAGTGGAAGTTAGACGCTGAATAGGCCATCGGCATATCCCATTTGTCCGCGGCAAATGCGGGCAGGGCAGTTGTTAGCGTCAGCGCGGCGGTTGCCACACCTGTCATTAGTTTTGCAGTTTTCTTCATTGTATTCTCCCGGTTGGTTTTTTCATTATGCAGCGCCGAAGCGTTGCGGGTGATACGCGGTCAGGTCGGTATTCACGGGTTGACGCGTAACTAGTCCTGCGACCAGTCGGCCCGTTTTTGGCCCGCCCGTCAACCCGATGTGGTGATGCCCAAAGGCGGTAAAGACTCGTGACTTTCCAATTTGCCCAATCAACGGCAGGCTGTCGCTTGGGGCGGGACGATGCCCCAGCCATTCGATTTCACTTGAGGCTGACAGATGCGGGAATGCCAGTCTTGCGTGCCTGCGCAACAGCTCAAGCGGCGCTTTTGATGGACCCGCATCCAAGCCGCCAAATTCGACAATCCCTGCGCAGCGTAACCCTTGTTCCATCGGGGTGGCAACAAATTTGCCGCTTGCAATCATGATCGGTCGGGAGGGGCCGCCAGACGAACTCTCAAACACGATATGATAGCCGCGCTCAGATTCTAATGGCACGTTTAACCCAAGCTTACGCATCAGCGGTTTTGACCAAACACCGGTCGCCAATACCGCATCATCGCAAGGTATCGTTCCGTCACTGGTCTGAACGCCGGTGATGGTGCCGCCGCTAAGCTCAAAATCCCGGACTTCGGATTTTACAATTTTGCCGCCAAGGTCAGCGTACGCTTTTGCCAAAGCTTGTACATAGCCACCGGGGCTGCGGATAAATCCGTGTTGTTTAAGGATGGCCATGCAGGTGATGTCCGATCCCAAGTTTGGTTCATATTCATGAACAGTGCCACCTTCGATGATCTCTGGGACAAACCCCGCATCAGCCCGCAGCGCCCAAGTATAGCGTTCCGCCTCAAACGCCGCCCGGTTCTTGTAGGCAAAGCAATAGTCGCTGTCGGTGATCCAATTGCCCAAACCCAAATCGGTGCAAAGGCTTTTGTGCTGTTCCACAGAGTCCGAAACAATGGGGATTAGGCCTGTTGCAATGCGACGGGTATCAACGTTGTTTGCATTGGCCATGTATCGCCGCAACCATGGCAAAAGCCGGGGCAGGTATGACCAGCGAAGAAAGAGCGGGAAATCATGATCCAACAGCATACCAGGTGCTTTGCGGCCCAAACCGGGCGCGGTGACGGGCACCATCGAACAGGCAGCAAGGACACCGGCGTTGCCATGCGATGTGCCTGTGCCGGGCGTTGCACGATCAACCAAAGTGACCTCAACGCCCACCCGGCGCAGCCAAATCGCGGTCGAGACCCCGACAATGCCAGCACCAATAACAACGACATGTTGCGTCATTGGACAGTCAGAATGGATGATGAACGTGGCATGGCATGATTCCTTTTCGGTATACTTGCACAAAATAATAATACGTCAACAAAATGTTTGTAAAATGTCATCGTTATATTTGATGGCTTGCGGCGACGCGTGTTCAGCGGCAGGTTAATCGCGCAATAGATAGGGTTCAGAATGCAAAGTGACGACACCGCAAGGCTGGGCATCCTCATGCTGGATACAAAGTTCCCTCGGATTCTTGGGGATGTCGGAAACTCAGAAAGTTGGCAATTCCCGGTTAGGTACGTGGTTGTTCCCGGCGCAACACCGGACGCCATTGTATGCGATGACATGGAGCCATTTGTTCAGGCCTTTATCAGTGCAGGTCAGGAATTGGTTGCGGCGGGGTGTACTGGCATCGCGACGACCTGTGGGTTTCTGGCGTTGATCCGGCCGCGGCTGACTGCGGCGCTGGGCGTTCCAGTTGCGGCATCCGCATTGGAGCAAGTGGCGCAAGTTCAAGCGATGTTGCCACCGGATCAAGTTATTGGGATTTTGACTATCTCAGCCGCTACGCTAACGCCCGCACATCTTGAGGCAGCTGGCGTGCCAGAGCAATGCCCGGTTCAAGGGACAGATGGCAGTAGTTTTTCAAAGTCGATTTTGGGGAACCTCACCACATTGGGTACGGATGCCGCCCGCCGGGATCTGGTCGATGCTGCCCAAAAATTGATCACTGGAACCCCCCATGTTGGTGCAATCGTTTTGGAATGCACGAATATGGTGCCCTATGCATCCGACATTGCGCTGGCCACAGGGCGGCCTGTGTATTCTATCCATACCTATCTAAATTGGTTTCATGCTGGTCTAAAACCACGCCAATTCTAGGGTTTATGATCTTCAAGGATCAGATCACTGGCTTTCTCTCCGATCATGATTGCCGGGGCATTGGTATTGCCTGACACAATTTCTGGCATGATCGAACAATCGGCAACCCGCAGACCTGCAATGCCATGCACCCTGAGCCGCGCATCGACCACGGCATCCTTGCTTTTGCCCATCTTACAGGTCCCAGTAGGGTGATAGATCGACGCGGTGTTGTTCCGCGCCCAGTCTAGTGTCGCATTATAATCATCCATGTCCAGACTGGCATGGGGGCGGTATTCCTCCGAAATCTTTGAGGTCAGTGGCGCATGGCGTGCAATTTTTCGCGCAATATTTACCCCCGCGACGACGGTGCGGCAATCTGTTTCAGTCGACAGATAGTTGGGGATGATTTTTGGATATGCGCGCGGTTCGGCGCTGCTTAACCTAATCTCGCCCCGGCTTTCTGGGCGCAGCTGACAAACTGACATGGTAAAGGCAGAGAATTTATCCGCCCCTTTGCCGGGGTTTTCTGCAGATAGCGGTTGGACATGGAATTGAATGTCTGGCGTTTCCAGATCACTGCGGGTTTTCATGAATCCAGTTGCCAGGCTGGCGGCCATTGTCATTGGTCCAGAACGAAACATGGCGTATTTCAACGCAATTCGCGCCTGTCCATACAGGCTGCTGACCTCATCATTCAAGGTTGGCTCGTTGCATTTATAGACCAGCCGCGCTTGCAGGTGGTCCTGCATGTTTTTGCCCACACCGTTCAAGTCCTGCTTTACGTCTATGCCGTGTTCAGCCAACTGATCAGCCTCGCCGATGCCCGAAAGCATCAGGAGTTGTGGTGAGTTAATTGCGCCGCCACACAAGATGATTTCGTGGGCAGCGGTCACCGTTTGCACATTGCCACTTCGGTCCGTGTAGGTAACGCCAGTGGCCCGTTTATCTTTGATCACCACTTTGTCCACCTGAGCATGCGTGATGATTTGCAGGTTCTCTCGACTTTTGACTGGGTTAAGATAGGCAACAGCAGTACTGCACCGTCGACCGTTTTTTGATGTCAGCTGAAAAAAACCAACGCCTTCTTGCTCTGCGCCGTTGTAGTCAGGATTGAATTTGTACCCAGCGGCCTGCGCTGCCGCGACCCATGCGTCCGTAATAGGGCGCTGAATCCGCATGTTGCTGACAGACAATGGCCCTTGATCGCCATGGTATTCATCTGCGCCGCGTTCGTTTTTTTCTGCGCGCTTGAACAGGGGAAGGATATCATCCCAGCCCCAACCTGCGTTTCCCATCTGACGCCAACGGTCATAGTCCTGTGGTTGTCCGCGAACGTAGAGCAACCCGTTAAGAGATGATGAACCGCCCAAGACCTTACCACGTGGCCATTCAATTGAACGCCCGTTCAGACCCGGATCAGGTTCGGTCTTGTAGCACCAATCGACTTTTGGATTGTGGATGGTTTTGAAATACCCAACTGGAATGTGAATCCATGGGTTCAGGTCGCGACCACCTGCTTCAAGTAGAATCACCTTATTTTTTGGGTCAGCACTGAGCCGGTTTGCAACGACACAACCTGCCGATCCTGCTCCAATAACAATGAAATCTGCTTCCATGTCCACTTTCCTTACGTTGGTTAAAAAAAATTCTATACAGATGAAGAAAACCATACTAGTCTTTTTTGAAACAAAAAGTCTCATTAATTGACGATCGGCTCAACTGGGAGGAACCAACATGAGTGTACAAGAGAAACTAAAAGGCATTTCGCGCCGCGATCTGTTCCGTGTCGCAGGACGTTACGGGATGAGTTCAACCCTGCTTGCAGCAGGCGGTTTTGGTGGGGCGATGAGCCTTGCAAACCTCGCAAGTGCTGCGGAATCGACTTATGAAAAGCGTTTTGCAAAAGAAGCGAAATTCACCTTCAAGTTCGGCGCATCGGGTTTCAACGAGCGTAACTTGTTGATTGAGCGCGCTGGCTGCCTCGAATTTGCCCGTGACCTCGAAAGCCGCACAGACGGTGAAATTCGCGTTGAATTCATTGGAGACAACCAGATTTGCGGTCAGACATCCTGTGTCGAAAAAACACAGCAAGGCATCGTCGACATCTATGCGGCCTCAACACAGAACTCTGCTGGTGGCGCGCCCTATCTGAACGTCTTGGATTATGCCTATATGTTCCGCAGCCGTGCGGATCAGTACCATTTCCTGTACTCACCAGAATCAGCTGCCCTGCTGCGGGAGCCTTATGAAAAGCGTCACGGGCTGAAATTCCTGTTCTCACACGCTGAACTTCGCGGCATCCAGTTGGGTCTGGCTTGGGAAGGCAAGGACACGGTGACATCCGTTGATCAACTGGCCGGTACAAAGAACCGTGTTACAGGAACGCAGTTGGGTCGTATCGCCATGGAAGCGATGAACCTGAACCCGGTTCCGGTCGCTTGGGAAGAAACACTTGATGGTCTGAAGCAGGGCTTGATTGACGGTGCGGAAACATGGGCCTCGGCTGTGGCTTATGCCAACATGGCTCCTGTTGTTTCTCAGTCTGTGCATCTGAACTTCTTCTGCGGTACTGAGCACACGGCAATGTCTGCTTCTAAGTTCGACAGCCTTGGCGGCGAACTGCAAGACGCGGTGATGGAATCTTCCTACCTCGCTCAGGTTCATGTTCAGGCGGCAAATGAAGTTGCGCTGATCAATACTGTTGGTCAATCTGATCCACAACTTCCAGGTACGATCTTTGCTCAGAACAATGTGCGTAACGCGTTCTTGTCGGCAGAAGAGATCAAGAAAGCCGAAGAGATGTGCTCGCCTGAGTATCAACCGCAGCTTTGGGAAGAGTGGCGCGAGCGTCTTAATGGCTGGTCCGGCGGTCATGATACCTATCAGGAAATCTACGATTCAGTGCGTGCCATCCCCGCAGATACACTGCCTGAAAACGTTGAACCACGTCGCTGGTGGAAAGCATAAAGCTTCGGCGCTAAGCTACGTCTAAGGGTCGGCTTTCTTAAGAGGCCGGCCCTTTTTTAGCTGCATCGTCGGGAAGACGAAGTAGGGACAGTAAAATTATTGGGGGACCGATATGTCTATTTGGGCCGAAGCAGGCGCTATTATTCCTGCCATCTTCTCTGGCAGTGCCTGGGAAATGAGAGACGCTTTCTACACGGATGGAATGTGGATCGTCTCATTTTTTATCACCCTTATCGGCGGGATTCTGGCGCATTTATTCTACAAAATGCTTCCATTTATGGATCAGCACCTAGAGCGGGGGATCGCCGTTATCACCTACCTTATGATTGCAGCCATCATTTTCTGGGGCGTGGTTGATCGGTTTGTATTTTCCAGTCAGTGGGCTGGCTCCACAACAATTCCGCCGTTTTTGTTTATGATCATGGCCTGGTTTGGATGCTCCTACAACGTGCGCCTTCGCACGCATCTCAGCTTTAATGAATTCCGCGTCAACATGAAGCCAAAGGGCCAAATGGCGGCCCTCACGATGGACACTATTTTATGGTTTGGCTTTTGTTGGATCGCGATCACGACATCACTGCGTTTCACAGTCTATTCCGCCGACAATTTTCAATTGGTCGACGGTGTAGATAACACAATGAAATGGTGGTTTTACATAACCGTACCGATTGCATTCACGCTGATGTCCGGGCGCATTGTTGGCAATTGGTTGGAAGACTGGAACAATTATCGGTCTGGCAATGAGATTTTGAAACAGGCTGTTATTGGTGGGGACATATAATGTCAGACGGAACTTGGGTTACCTTCATATCGATTGGCGTGACGATTTTTTTTATGCTTGGCACGCCTGTTCTACTGGTGATTTTTTACTGGGTCATCGGATGCAGTTTTGTCATCGGCCTTCCCGTTGATAACACCGGCAACGAACTGCTGAATGTGTTCAACAAAGGTTTTGCGTTGTTGGCCATGCCTCTTTTCATTCTCACCGGGGACTTGATCAACCAATCAGGCATTGCCCGACGACTTTCTGATTTCGCCTATTCCTGTCTTGGATGGATGCGCGGCGGTTTGGCTATGGCCGCCATCGCAGCCTGCGGATTGTTCGCAGCGATCTCTGGATCGAACTCGGCCACAACAGCAACCATTGGGTCGATGCTACATCCTGAAATGGTCAAAGGCGGCTATGACGAACGGTTCTCGGCGGCAACTGCTGCTGCCGGCGGCACGGTTGGTATCATTATTCCACCATCGATTATCTTCATCGTTTACGGCTTCTTGATGAACCTGCCGATCTCTGAATTGTTTATCGCGGGTATCGTACCCGGTGCCCTAATGGTCATTGGCATGATGAGCGCTGCTTTTATCATCTGCTACATTAACAAATGGGGCTTCTTAATCACGTTGAGCCCTTGGCGGGTGTTCAAAACGGCAGTGGGTGCATGGTTGGGTTTCTTTGCCATTGGTCTGGTGCTTTGGGGCATCTACACAGGCAAGTTTTCCCCAACTGAGGCCGCGGGCGTGACCGTTGGTTTTTGTGTGATTGTTGGGTTGATCTCGTATCCATTGAACAAGATCATGGGTACATCCGCTGATCAGCCAGTCGCAGAAAAGAGCCTGCTTTCCATGGTTGTGGTGGAAGGGTTTACATTGCCAAACCTGCCATCAATCGTTTCGCGGTCCGCTCAGATTACCGGTATTCTGGTGCCGCTTATTGCGGTCTCTGTGGCGATGCAGCAGGTTCTGTCCTCGCTTGGTGCCAAAGAATACATTGGTGATTTCGTAACCGGTATGGGTGGCTACTATGCCGTTCTCTTCACATCAATGGCCATCGTCTTTGTCACCGGAATGATCCTTGAATCACTGCCCGTGACAATCATCCTTGCCCCGATTCTGGCCCCAATTGCAGTTTCGGTTGGCATTGATCCGATCCACTTTGCGGTGATTTTCCTTGTGGGTGCGTCAATTGGTTTCATCACGCCGCCTTATGGGTTGAACCTTTATGTGGCGTCGGGTGTGACCGGGGTTCCGTATTTTAGATTGCTGCGTTACGCGACGATGTATCTTGTCGCTTTGATATCGGTATGGATGTGTGTCGCTCTGATGCCATCGCTATCCAATGCGCTGCTTCCGGGCGGGGCAATATTCCAATTGCTTACTGGTGGTGGAGGTTGATAGACCTCGCTGTCCGGGCGCAGTAGGATAGTAAAAAGGAAGACACCAACCATGCACAGCGCAAGCGAAGACGACAAAGCGATTCCAACGAATCTGAGGCTGCTGCTGTTGCTTGAAGAAGTCGCGAGGGTCGGGGTGCCACTTACTCCGACCGTTGCAAACGATGTTTTGGGATTGCCCAAACCCACGGTGCACCGGTTGTTTCATCGCTTGGAAGAAGAAGGTTTTTTGCAGCGCGATATTGATGGGCGGTCATACTCTGCTGGTCAAAGATTGCGAAAGATGGCGGTTAACGTTCTATCCTCCTCTCGTGTACGTACCGTGCGTTTGTCGGTGCTGAATGCCTTGACTGAGGACTTGGGCGAAACCTGTAATATTGCGACACCTGATCGGGAAGGGATGATTTACCTAGACCGGGTGGAGACCAAATGGCCCCTGCGCATTCAATTGCCCATCGGTACAACGGTTCCCTTTCACTGTACGGCAAGTGGCAAAATGTATTTGGCATCGCTGGCCCCAAGGATGCTGTCAAAGTACCTGTCGAACGCAAGATTGACGCAGCATACCGAAAAGACACTGACCAACCGGGCTGAACTTCAGGAAGAAATTGATCTGGCACGCTCCCGTGGCTACTCAACCGACGACGAAGAATTCATGGACGGAATGGTCGCGATTGCGGTGCCCATCCGTGATGATCATGATCGGTTGATGTCGACACTGTCGGTACATGCGCCAACCCAGCGTGTATCGGTGGCCGACTTGGAAAAGCACCTTTTACGCTTCAAAAAGGCAGCAGCTGATTTGTCAGAGCTTGTGATGCGTTAACGCGGCTCGCAAAGCCAACCATCCTCAAATGCGATCTGAGTTACGCCTGCCAATTTTGTTAGGCGCTGAAGCTCTGATTCAAAGGCCCGCTGTTTGGCGTCACTCCACTTCACTCCCGGTTCTGGCCAAAGCGCTTTGACGCGTAGTGTGTCTGCATCGCGGAACGCTTTCATGTCGACACGCGCAACCAATCTGTCACCTTGCAGAATGGGAAAAACATAGTAGCCATATTTGCGTTGCGGGGCGGGGACGAACATCTCAACCCGATATTCAAAACCAAACAACCGCTGCGCTCGTTTGCGGTCGCGCAGCGCAGGGTCAAAGGGGCTTAGGACCCGTAAGCGATTTGTGGGGGGCGTGGCGATCGCTGGGTCCTCTATGATCTCAGGTCGTGCATAAACAGGTTTGATGCTGCCATCTGCTCCGGTGATATTCACTAAAACAAGCCGACCTGAGCGCATTTTAGAAACGCACCATGCGCGGGCTTCGGCAGGGGTGATATGTGCCCAAAAAGCGGCCAATTCGCCATGTGTTGCAAAGCCAAGACGTGCCAAAGCTTGATTACAGCACCAGTCAATTGTGCCTTCAATATCTGGCTCTTGGGTGGCGTTACAAAGGTGCGCCTCCAAAACCCGTTCTGTCAGATCATAGCGCTTTTGAAAACCGTCGCGTCCGATTACGCATAATGCGCCGCTGCGCCAAAGATACTCCAACGCGGTCTTTGAGGGGTGCCAATCCCACCAGCCGCCCGACCCACGCGCTTCGTCTTTGCCGACATCCGAAGAGGACACGGGGCCGTGTTCCCGTATCTGATCCAGAACTGTCTGGAACTGCGCCTCAAACCCTTCGCGCCGACCTTCTTTCCAACGTGATTTAAGCCGCTCTGCATCTCGATGTCGGCGCAATTGCCAATGCGGGTAGTACTGTAATGGGATAACGGCGGCGTCGTGGGTCCAATGCTCAAACAGGGCGCGGTCCCGTTCATACAGCGACTTTAGCGCTTTGGGCCGATATCGTGGTCGGCGGGAAAACAGGATCAGATCATGGGCGCGCGCAACTGTGTTGATGCTGTCCAACTGAACAAAACCCAATCCTTTGATCAAGTCGAGGAGGTCTGTTCCAGTTGCTGCCCCCTGTGGTGCTTCGGACAGACGATGCCGGTCCAGAAAAACGCGGCGGGCATCTTTGTTGCTCAGCCGGAGTGCCGTCATCTTCTGCGGTTGCGGCGCAGCGTATCCCCAAAGGAAAGCGTGGGTTTCAAGGTCAACTGGTTTGGGTGATCCGGATTTGGCACATCATTGGTTTGGTTCAAAATGATATGCGCAGCGGCCTGACCAATTTCGATCCGGCAGGCATCCATTGTGGCCAACTGGCGCGGCAACCCCTGAAGCAGTTCAACACCGTTAAAGCCGGCAAGGCCAATTTGATCAGGGATGTCTATGCCCTGATCCAGCAGATACAGCAGGCCGCCTGCACCAATCATGTCGTTTGAATAATAAAGAAAATCAAGGTCGGGTGAGCGTTCAAGCATTTCCTGCGTCATTTCGCGGCCTTTGGCCAATGCCGAGCCACCAGAGTAAAATGCGCGGTCTTCAATCTCTATACCGGCTTTCGCCAGACCTTCGGTGAACCCTTCAAACCGTTTCCGCGCGCGGTGGTCCAAGGGCATCTTGGTGCCCATAAAGCCGATGTGCTCATAGCCT
Organism: Sulfitobacter sp.; assembly: GCA_051251995.1. Taxonomy (GTDB): domain Bacteria; phylum Pseudomonadota; class Alphaproteobacteria; order Rhodobacterales; family Rhodobacteraceae; genus Sulfitobacter. The sequence continues at coordinate 310,496 of JBPOFF010000002.1, read as the reverse complement.
TCTTTCAGGATCGCCTCGGCCATTTGCCGTCCTGCGCGGCGGTGCGAAATACCAACCATTGCGTCAACCGGGGTGCCATCAACATCCATGATTTCAACAACAGGAATCCCTGAATTGCGCAACATTGCGCGGGTTGCGTCCGAATGTTCCAACCCAGCAATGATAACGCCAGAGGGACGCCATGACAGCATCTCATACAGAACACGCTCTTCCTTTTCGGGCATATAATCAGTGACCCCGACAACCGGTTGGAGTGGTGTTTCTTCAAGGACTTGATTAATACCGTTCAGCACCTCTGGAAACACCATGTTGCTTAGGGATGGGATAATTACCGCAACCAAGTTTACCCGCTGTGATGCCAATGACCCGGCGATTTGATTTGGCACATATCCCAACGTCTTGGCGGCTTCTAAAACCTTGTCACGCGTGGCCTCGGATACGTCCCCGCGTTTGCGCAATACACGGCTTACGGTCATTTCAGAAACGCCGCATGCGTCAGATACATCGCGCAGCGTGAGGGGTCGTTTACTGGGGTTGGTCAAAGTACTTTTCCTGAATGGTTAATCAATAGTTAGGCGAACACCAGTGGACGATCAAGCGGCACGATAGCCCGAGAAGGTTGCATCCTGCACGCTTGGTCCAAGTCGATGCTTTTCACCAGAGAATGATTGGCCTATTAGAAGGCAGATCGCGATAGACCCGTAGCTCAGCAGGATAGAGCAATCGCCTCCTAAGCGATAGGCCAGCGGTTCGAATCCGCTCGGGTCTGCGATCACCCTAAAACACTGTGGGGTGAATACAGGCAATCTTAGCCGTTGTGCACAAGATCAGATAGATTGCGGGTTGCGGCCTGTGCTGACTGGGACAACGCCCTGATGTCCGTGCTGATCTGGGTAAAGCCGCGTCCCGCTTCACCCACGCGCGCGGCCTCGACGCTGGCATTGATTGAGATAAAAAAGATCTGTTTGCTGATCTTGTCCAACCGTTGGATTGCTTCTTGGGCTTGCAGTGCGTTTGCGTGCTGCTGTGCCAAGACATGGCTGATAAAAATCCGACGATAGGTGTTGAGTGCAAGATCAACGGCTGGTGCGACGTCTTGGGTGATTTGAGCAAGCAAAGTGGCGGCGCGTCGTTTTGAAATTGTGGTAAAAAGTTCGACCTCTAAGGCATTGCGAAGTGTTTCGATGTTTTTGGCTGCCTGTGTAAGGGGCAAAAGATCGGTTGCATCCGCTCGGATGTCACGGGCTGAAAGCATCACCTTTGCATTTTTCCGCAGCATTTCTACGGCTGTATCGAACGCCGCCAGCACCACAGGTTGACCGTTTGAAGAACCCTTTTCAGACGCTAGAGAGTCGCAAATCATGGACTGGCCTTGCCAAAGAGCAGGCAAGACAGCGTTCTCAAATTGAACAACCGGGTCCTTTGACCAATCAAGATTATCCGCCATTGTGCTTTCCCTGTCCTCGTTACTCAGACAGGGTAGCAGTCAAACCTCAACGGTCTCTGAACGTTATAGGCTTTTATCGAGAGCAGCGAGAATAGCGTCGCCCATTTCTCCTGTCGACAAGTGCTTGCCGCCTTCTGGCCCTAGCAAATCAGCCGTGCGTGCGCCGCTTGCCAGAACCGTTTCGATAGCGGCCTCCAAACGGGTTGCTTCATCGCCTTGGTCAAACGAATACCGCAACGCCATGGCAAAGCTAAGGATACAGGCGATCGGGTTTGCCTTGCCCTGACCGGTGATGTCAGGCGCGGAACCGTGTACTGGTTCATAAAGTGCTTTGGGTCGACCATCTGCATTAGGCGCGCCAAGACTGGCGGACGGCAGCATGCCCAGCGATCCGGTCAACATCGCGGCGCAATCTGACAGGATATCACCAAAAAGGTTATCGGTCAGGATCACGTCAAATTGCTTGGGCGCGCGTACCAGCTGCATCGCGCCATTGTCGGCATACATATGGCTCAATTCGACATCTGGGTAATCCGCGTCATGCACGCGTTGTACAACTTCGCGCCACAAGATGCCGGATTCCATCACGTTGGCCTTTTCCATGGAGCACACTTTGTTGCCGCGACGGCGGGCCAGTTCAAAGGCCGACCGTGCAACGCGGTCAATCTCTGATTCGGTGTACCGCTGCGTGTTGATGCCAACCCGCTCGTTGCCCTCTTCAAAAATGCCACGCGGTTCACCGAAATAGACGCCAGAGGTCAATTCGCGGACGATCATGATATCAAGGCCGGCGACAATATCTTTCTTGAGCGACGAAAAATCGGCAAGCGCGTCAAAACATTGGGCAGGACGCAGGTTTGAATAAAGGTCCATCTCCTTGCGCAGGCGCAGCAGGCCGCGTTCCGGTTTTACGCTGAAATCCAGTTTGTCATACTTGGGGCCGCCAACCGCACCCAACAGCACTGCATCCACCTGCAACGCGCGGGCCATCGTGTCATCATGCAGGGGCGTGCCGTGTTTGTCATAGGCGGCACCGCCAACTAGATCATGTTCGACGTCAAAGGGCAGATCACGCTTTGCACCAAACCAATCAATCACACGTGTAACTTGATCCATAACTTCGGGACCTATGCCGTCACCGGCGAGGATAAGCAATGTTGGGTTAGCCATGGGTCGCTCCTGAAATAACTGTTACTGCGAGGTAGCCTGACGCGACGAAAGGGTCAAGAACGCCTAGGGTATCTTGAGATCGACCCAGACCAATCTGTGTCGGCTGGCTGTCAGGTTTTCTGGGGTGATCCCTGCGTCTAAAACCGTCCAGTCACGTGAAGGCAGAACATAATCCACACGCATTTCGCCCGTTTCTGCCCACTCCACAGTCGTTGTACCTGCCAACGGGTCCTGAAGGGTGGGATGGTTCAACAGGGCTTGGATCGCTTCAGATCGGCCATCGCCCCGATCTGGATCAAGGTTTGCGTCGCTTGCCAAAACAAAGCGTGCCGCCGGTGCCGCGCCAAATGCGCCGCTCAGATACTTGCCCCAAAACGCAACTTCATCATGATTGCGCTTGCCATTTCGATCTTCGGGACCATCAAAGACGGGTGGTGAGGCATGGAAGGTCAAAAGGTGAAAACGCCCCATTGCAGGATGTTCAATGGGCACCACCCAATGACCATGCGACGACAGGCGTTGTGCATTAAAGGCTTCGTCACTTGGAAAAGGGCCGGATTGGAGTGTCGGAAACAAGTTGTCAGGCAGATCTTTCCACAAAAGTGTTGAAAAATCCTGCACCTCTTTGGTGTTGATCGGATATCGCGACAGGATGGCCATGCCGCCTTGTCCAAAGAACCGCCCGTATCCCTGTGCATCGCCGGGGCCACCCAGTTTGCCGTCCCCATCCAGATCAACGTCCGTTTGCAATCCGGCGTTTGAGGGGGCCGCGAAATGATAGGTATACTCTATCCCGCGTTGCCGGAGCGCATCCGCAAAGGCTGCCAGCGCGGTGTTGTGCAAGTCATAGTCAAAACCCTGCAAGGCAATCACATCTGCCTGCGCAAAGACGATAGTGTCCATCACCGCCGTGATCTGAGGGTCAGAACCTTTTAGAATATCGCGCAGCAGGATGCCGGGGCCCTTACGCGCCAGTTCCGTGTTGAAGGTCGCAATACGCAAGGTTTCCGCGAACGCAGGAAATGTTCCGAAAAACAGCGCTAAAGAGACAGCAATCAGGCGGTTTGAAAACCAGCCTCTGCTTCGGCGTTTGCGTAGGTGCGGCGGCGCTTGTCTTCGATCATATCCGCAACTTTGCCCATAGCGATGCCCCGCATGATCATGCTGGCAGGAAGGAAGGCCCATGCGCTTATTGTCCAAATCAGGGTCTGTGGGTTGCTTAATGTAATCGGGTCTATCAGATCAGCAGCGGCTTTGACCACCGCAGGGATGATGAAGGGTAACAGGAAGCCAAGCGCAATGTTGACACGCGCATCGCGCTGTAACCGATACAGGACGTCCCCACCACCGGTTGGGTCAAACAACGGCAGATTTACCCAAACGTTGAAGGCACCCTGACGTGAAGGCCAGCCCAGAACACGTACCAAGACCAAAAAGGCGGTCATTGCAATCAACGAAATCAGATAGGCCAAGCCCGCCGAAGTGCGGACCGACCGGATAATTTCAGGATTGGAGTTTTCCGGCAGCATTAAAACGACCAAGCGCACGGGGGAGTAAGGGAAATCAATCGCATTACCGATGATTGTGCCGATCGACGTCAAGGCACCGGTCATAACAGTTGGCTCTGTTTGACCCTTAATAATAGCAGAAAGCATGAGCACCGTGAAAAACAGCGCGGTAAAGCGCAGTCTGTTGAACGGTGGTGCGTCCCGAAATTCAACAATGCTTGGTGAGTTTGAGTTGTATTCAACAAAAGTCAGGAAGGCGGCGAGCAAAGCAACCAATACAGTCACTTGACTTGAATCTGAGGCAACACCGGGCAGTATAAGTGCCGGGGTTGCAATCAGCAAAGCCACAAATAGGCCACGCAACGCGGCACCTGTCATCCGTCCAATCAAATCTCTGCCCTTCCAAACTGGCCAGCCACGATGCTTTGTCGCGTGCTTGTTCCAACTTGTTGCACCCGGGTTCCGGAGTGCTGCCTCATTCTTGCCCAATTTGTGCCTTCTTTCGTCTTAATCCTCAAGACCGTTGGTTAATAAGACTTAATAGGTGAGGCATTTTGAGGGTTAGGGTGGTGCGTTCTTGCATCATTATTGAGGCAGTGCTGTGGCACCCATCTGAGTCAATCGCAGATGTTGTGGGGAACTGCAATTTGGGCACAAGATGCAACTTTTGGGTGTCATCGAGTAAAAAGCTCAATTGCCTTTGATCAGGCTAAGACTTGCGATACACTACTCAGGCGCGAACATTATTTGCGCCTCATTCTCTTAATTTAAGGACGATCATAATGAAAACCTGCATTCTCATCGCATTATTCACAGGCTTGTCGACGGCGGCATTTGCTGAATCTCAGCCTAGTACGTTTCAACAAACCTGCTCGAACTACTCTTTCGCCTATATAGGATCAGACGCTGCTATCACAGCGACTTGCCTCAAATCAGATGGAACGCCAAACGAAACATCTGTCACAATTGACGGGATCAGCAACCAAGACGGTCACCTGACAAACAGCGGCGGTGCCAGCAGTTTCCAGCAAAGCTGTGGATCAATTGAGATTAGCTCACTCGGCCCTGAAGCAGTTGTGCTTTATGCAACGTGCCGCATGTCGAATGGTCAAAGCCTGTCTACCTCTATTGAAATTGGTGGGATCAGCAACGTCGATGGCGTGCTGACAAAGTAGACCCTGCAAAGGATGAGGGCCGCATGGTGCGGCCCTCATTTTCTAAATCATTCAGGCAACTAGACCCAAGGTCGGCTTTGCGATGCGGCTGCTTCGAATGTATCAATAGATGCAGCTTTTTCCATGGTCAGGCCAATATCGTCCAGGCCATTCATCAGGCAGTGTTTCTTGAACGCGTCGACGTCAAAAGAGAAACTCTCCCCATCAGAGGTCGTTACGGTCTGTGCTTCCAAATCAACCGTGATCCGGGCATTAGCACCTTTTTCTGCGTCCTTCATCATCACATCAACCTGTTCCTGTGGCAGTGCGATGGGCAGGATGCCATTCTTGAAGCAGTTGTTGTAGAAAATATCGGCATAGCTGGGCGCGATGACGCAGCGAATACCAAAGTCCTTGATTGCCCAGGGTGCGTGTTCGCGGGACGATCCGCAGCCAAAATTATCGCCTGCTACCAGAATTTCGGCGTGGCGGTACTGTGGTTTGTTCAAGACAAAGTCAGGCAGTTCTTGGCCATTATCGCCATAACGCATTTCGTCAAACAGATTCACGCCAAGGCCAGACCGTTTGATGGTTTTCAAGAACTGCTTTGGGATGATCATATCGGTGTCGATGTTGATCATCGGCATCGGTGCCGCAATGCCAGTGAGGGTATCGAATTTGTCCATTACATCATCTCCCGAACATCAGTTAACCGACCTGTAATTGCCGCCGCTGCTGCCATTGCTGGTGACATCAGATGGGTGCGTCCGCCGCGGCCCTGACGGCCTTCAAAGTTACGGTTGGACGTCGCTGCACAACGTTCGCCGGGGGATAGTTGGTCCGGGTTCATCGCCAGACACATCGAACATCCAGCCAAACGCCATTCAAAACCGGCGTCCTTGAAAATGTCCGCCAGCCCTTCTTCTTCGGCTTGCGCGCGCACAAGGCCAGAGCCGGGCACAATCATGGCGCGAAGGCCGTCTTTGATCTTTTTGCCCTTAAGGATTGTGGCAGCAGCACGCAGGTCTTCGATGCGACCGTTGGTGCAGGAACCGATGAACACGGTGTCAATTTCGACCTCGGACAAAGGCTGACCGGCGGTCAGGCCCATGTAGTCAAGCGAGCGCTGAACCGCATCAACCTTGCCGCCTTTGAAATCGGCGGCGGCTGGCACCATCGCAGTGATCGGCAGCACGTCTTCGGGTGATGTGCCCCATGTGACAAGCGGTGCGATGTCTTTGGCCTTAAGGGTCAATACTTTGTCCCAATGGGCATCATCGTCGGAATAAAGCGTCTTCCACCATGCAAGCGCTGCTTCCCATTGTGCACCTTTCGGGGCGTGGGGGCGACCGTTGCAATATTCAAACGTCTTTTCGTCAGGCGCGATCAGGCCCGCGCGTGCACCACCTTCGATTGCCATGTTGCAGACAGTCATGCGGCCTTCCATCGACAAACCACGGATTGCTTCACCGCAATACTCGATAACATATCCCGTGCCGCCAGCGGTGCCTGTGGCCCCGATCACTGCCATTGTGATGTCTTTCGCCGTGACACCGGGGGCTAGCTTACCGGTGATCTCAACCTTCATGTTCTTTGATTTTTTCTGGATCAATGTTTGTGTCGCCAGAACGTGTTCAACTTCGGACGTCCCGATACCATGCGCCAGCGCACCGAATGCGCCGTGGGTTGCGGTGTGGCTGTCACCACACACGACGGTCATGCCCGGCAAGGTCCAGCCCTGTTCGGGGCCGACGATGTGCACGATGCCTTGGCGCACATCGGACACGGGGTAATAATGCAGGTCAAATTCCTTGGCATTGGTGTCCAACGCTTCAACTTGAATACGGCTGTCTTCAGTCATTGTCTTGGCGTTTGCGCGGTCCAGCGTTGTCGGCACGTTGTGGTCCGGCACGGCAATTGTTTTGTCCGGCGCGCGTACGGTGCGTCCTGTCATCCGCAACCCTTCAAAGGCTTGCGGGCTGGTGACTTCGTGCACCAAATGGCGGTCAATGTACAAAAGGCAGGTGCCGTCATCGGCTTCATGCGCCAAATGGGCATCCCAGATTTTATCGTAAAGCGTCTTGGGGGACATGATGGTCCTCTCCCGTATAGGTTTGAATGGGGGTGGTGTTGGTGATGGCCGATCTTACAGGCAGGCGCGCACGGTGTGGATCGCCCCAAAGAAGCGTTCGCGCAGGCGCGCGCGGTCGTCCAGATCAAACACCTGTATCATGGCTCAAGGGGATACAGGGGCAAATTGAGTCTATCAAGGGCAGATTGACGTATGCAGTAGCTAAGGTCCTGACCCTAAGGTCGCCCGCTGATTGCTTGCCGCCTGTGCATCGTTGTGCGAACTTGTGAATGTTTCCAAAAAGGCACCCAGATGAACCCCGAATTAGACCCATTTACTGAATTCCTCGCGTCGCTTCAGGCGCAGTTTTCGGGTGTTACCGTATTTTTACAAAGTGTTGCGACGCCTGGGTGGCGGCAGAACCAAATCCTGATCTTGATTGGCTTGGCGTTGGTCGCTTGGCTCTTGCATCGGGTGTCGGGCAGAGTGTTGGAAAACTGGGTGCGGTCCCGTGAAGGTTGGAAAAAGTGGCATCTGCGCATGGTTGTCCAGATCAAACGGCGTTTTGGCCTGATGTGGTTCGCCTTAATGGCCGGGGCTGTATATTTGGTCATGCAGAACATCACCTGGCCGTCGCGATCCTATCTGATCGGGCTGGCCGCGACTTTGGCGGTGGTCTGGGTTGGTATCGCTTTTGCCGCGCGGTTGGTGCGTAATCGGTTCATGCGGCGCTTGGTCACGTGGGCGTTGTGGATATACGCAACCTTCTATTTCCTGAATATCGCTGACGAAGTGTCGGGCTTTCTGGATCGCATCGCGATTGATATCGGCGATTTCCATCTGTCGGTGCTGACCATCATTACTGCGGCTGTTGTCATTGGTGCGTTTTTTACAATCGCACGGCTGATCAGCACAACAACCTCTGCCAGTATCCGCAAGAACGAAGACATTAGCCCCTCGATGCAGGTGTTGGCGGTGAAGGGTGTGCAGGTTGTTCTGTACGGATTTGCATTCTTTATGGGCGTCAAGGCCGTTGGTATTGACCTAACCGGCCTTGCGGTTCTGTCGGGTGCCATCGGTGTTGGCCTTGGTTTTGGTTTGCAAAAAGTGGTGTCGAACCTTGTTTCGGGTGTGATCATCCTGATCGACAAGTCGATCAAGCCCGGTGACGTGATCAGTCTTGGCGATACCTTTGGATGGATACAAACCTTGGGTGCCAGATACGCGTCCGTGGTGACGCGGGACGGTAAGGAATATCTGATCCCGAACGAAGACCTGATCACCGGACAGGTTGTGAACTGGTCTCACTCAAACGATTTTGTCCGGCTCGATATCTATTTTGGCACCGCTTATGGGGATGATCCCCATGTGGTGCGTAAACTGGCGATTGAGGCTGCGAAAGGTGTGGATCGGGTGCTCAGTTTCAAGGCACCCGTGTGTCATATCGTTGGTTTTGGCGACAGCAGCGTGGACTATATCCTGCGGTTCTGGATCAAAGACCCGACAGGCGGTCTGACCAATATTCGTGGTAATGTGTATCTCGCACTTTGGGATGCGTTCAAAGAGAATGATATTTCGATCCCATTCCCACAACGTGAAGTTCTGATGCTTGAAGACAGTAAGATGGCACTCTCGCGGGGCGAACGTCCGGTATCTCAAGACTGATAAGGTTGTGATTAAAATTGTCATGCCGGGGTAACGTCCTACCTTAATCTTGTGAATTGATGGACAAGGGGCAACATATGGCCTTCGAAAGACCTGTCGTGCTGATTTTGGGAAGCGGGCCGAACGTGACCACCGCGACGCTTTGGCCAAGTGCATGGTTCGACCATATTGTCGCGATCAACAACGCATGGCGCGTAAGGCCGGATTGGAATGCTTTGGTCTATCCCGAAGATTTCCCCAATGATCGGTTACCAAAGACAGTTTACCCCGCCCAAAGCCTGATCGAGGCCGCCGAGTTCGTGCCTGCACAAAACAAATTTGGTGGTTTTGTCCATGCCGGGGCGACCATGGCCTTTACCACGGCCTATTGGGCGCTGGCTGCGTTGCGACCAAAGGTGATGGCCTTTATGGGCTGCGACATGGTGTACCCAAAACAAGGGGCAACCCATTTTTATGGCCAAGGCACCGCTGATCCCTTGCGCGCGGATATTACGCTTGCAGATTTGGGTGCAAAATCTGCACGTCTGGCCATTATTGCCGCTGAACAAGATTGCGCCTGTGTGAACTTGTCCAAAGATACCTCAGCACTTTTGTTTCCGCGCGCCGAGCCTGATCAGTTGCGCAAACGTGTTGTGAGCCTTGATCTTGATCGCGCACGGTATAAGGCACTGCGAGAAAAGGAAGATTCGCTTGGCTATGAAACGCCAACTGGTCGGTACGCCCAATATGAAGACAAGGTTGATCAGGCTGCGATGGCTGATCTTGATCAACGTTGGCGCGCACTTTTCTCAAGGCATTTTGCAAACTGACTCACTGTGGCGCAAAAACGCCTACAGATGTGTGTCCATGTGATGACATTGAATTGTCATACCTGCGTTGCTAGTTTAAGGGCATCTGTTCAGATCAGATTCTGAACTCTATCCCTAGCGTCGAGGGCCTGTTGACGTGACATAAGGAGGACAATGTCCTGTCAATTCAAGTTAACGCAGTTCCGACTGCAAGCACCGGCGCAGTTGTGATGGCTGATATGGGTGATGTGACCTCCAGTGATGCGCTGTTGGCAAGTATTCTGAAAACGCTAGACGAAGACAAAGCCGAAGATATCGTGCAGATTGATTTGCGCGGCAAGACGGCTATTGGCGACTATATGGTGATATGTTCCGGGCGTTCGACCCGACAGGTATCGTCCATCGCTGAAAAGCTGGCGCAGCACGTCAAAGACGAGTTTGACCGCGTTCCAAAAACAGAAGGCAAGGATATTGGCGATTGGGTGTTGATCGACACTGGCGACGTTATTGTTCATGTATTCCGGCCCGAAGTGCGCGAATTTTATCAGTTGGAAAAGATGTGGCTGGGTGGTGATACGCCTCCAACGCCTAACTGATTTAACGGCGGGCTTGCGCAATGCGTGTTCACATTTGCGCTGTGGGTCGGCTGCGTGCCGGCCCTGAAAAAACACTTATCGACGACTATCTAACACGGTTTGACCGAACCGGGCGGGGCATCGGCCTTGGCCCGGCGCGCGTGGTTGAGGTTGAAGACAAAAAAGGCGGCGGCATGGCGGCTGAGGCGGCTCTGCTGGAGCGCGCGATACCTGACGGTGCGGTTCTCTGCGTCTTGGATGAACGCGGTAAGGTTGAAAAATCACCTGAATTTGCAAGGCGTCTTGGCGATTGGCGCGATGCGGGCAGGGGCGACATTGCTTTTGTCATTGGCGGGGCAGATGGAATCTACCCCGTTTTGCGGCAAAAATCTGATCATGCGCTGTCGTTTGGCAAAATGGTTTGGCCGCACATGTTGGTAAGGGTGATGCTCTCGGAACAGCTATACCGCGCGGCATCTATTTTATCGGGTGGCCCTTACCACCGCACCTAATTTACCGCAGCTGTATTTTTTTGATATTTGGGGACCAACCACTGACTGTATCACGTGCCTGAATGCCCACTTCTGTCACGTCGTCAGGAATGCGAATGCCAGAAAGTGACCGCGTAAATGGTTGTTCGTCGACATGAGGATGCGCCAGATTTCGTATGGCCAATTCCTTGCCATTGCTGTCCAAGATACGCCAAGCATCTGCATAGTGTTCCCACCCGGTGTCGCCATGCGAAATAGTCACATCAAAATTCCACGCGCCCCCAGACTTGGAGACATTGACGTTGCTTACAACGGGGGCATCCGCAAATGCGGGTGTCGCAAGGACTGCAAGGGTCACAACAAACTGTTTCAACATGATTCCACCAACTGTTCTGGAAAAAACATATATATACTAAATCGTCACTTTTCCAAAAGAACTTCGCGTGATTGTGACGCGAACTCACGCCGCCAGATGACAATCAGTGTTAAAAATGCACCAAGAATCAAGGCTTCTGCACCCGCGAGCCACGCCAAACTGGCCAAGGCAAAATAAAGCGACCTGAGGCCACGATTGAAGCTACGGGCTGCGGTGATGTTCAACTCAGCGGCCTTGGAGGCCATTTTGTCAGCGTCTTTATGTTTGGGGTCATTCGGAACGGCGGCCATGACAACAGAGCAATAGCCAAACAAACGGTTTGACCAGATGAACTTTAGGAAAGCGTTGGTCAGAAAGACAACGACGATCAACAACTTGATTTCCCAGACAATTGCGGGGTGCATCGCAAAAGTTAGGTCTTCGGCCACACCAGCAAGCCGCTCTGCGTTGCCGATCAAAGCAAGCGTGCCACCAATTGCAATTACGCTGGTAGACGCCAAGAAAGAGGTTCCCTGGCGCAAAGTTGCGACAGTTTGTGCATCAAAAATACGCGGATCACGGTTGAGCATCTGGCGCATCCATTCGCGGCGATATTCAGCCATGATTTTTGACACCGAAGGCCGTGAAACCGTTGAGTTTTCGACGCGCCAGCCAATGATGGCCCAGAGGCTGAAAATGATTGCAACAGCTGCGAAATCAAGCGGCTGAAAGAGGGCGATGCGGTCTAACCAGTTCATGATATGCTCTTACTCCGACAGGTTTGATCTTGCCAATGCGATAAATTGGTAATATTATTTTACCAAAGTGAGGTGATGCGATGGAAATGCCAGTCCCAAGTTGTGATGTGATTGCACGAAAGGCGCGGGTTGTCGCGCGGCTTCAAGAGGTTTTGCCTCAAGATGCCGTTATCCATGACGAACGTGAAACGCGTGCCTATGAATGCGATGCGCTGACGGCCTATAAATGTCCGCCGATGGTCGCTGTTTTGCCCACCACAACCGCCCAAGTGTCCGACATCTTGCGGATATGCTCCGAAGAGGGCGTTCCTGTGGTGCCGCGCGGATCGGGCACGTCACTGGCAGGGGGTGCATTGCCCACAGCGGATTGCGTGATCTTGGGTGTGGCCCGGATGAATGATGTGCTTGAAACGGACTATGACAACCGAATTATCCGGGTGCAGACCGGGCGGACCAACCTTAGCGTGACGGGAGCGGTTGAGGAAAACGGGTTTTTCTATGCGCCTGATCCGTCCAGCCAATTGGCCTGCGCCATCGCGGGCAATATCGCAATGAATTCAGGTGGCGCGCATTGTTTAAAGTACGGCGTAACGACGAATAATCTTTTGGGCGTCACCATGGTGATGATGGACGGTGAGGTCATCGAAGTTGGTGGCGTGCATATGGATGCTGGCGGTCTTGATCTGTTGGGCTTGATCTGCGGGTCAGAAGGCCAGTTGGGGGTTGTGACCGAAGCCACCCTGCGGATTCTGCCCAAGCCCGAAGGCGCGCGGCCCGTGCTGATCGGGTTTGAGGACAATGAGGTTGCAGGTGCCTGCGTGTCTGACATCATCAAGGCAGGTGTGTTGCCGGTGGCAATCGAATTCATGGACCGCCCCTGCATCGAAGCGACAGAAGCATTTGCCAAAGCGGGCTATCCGATGTGCGAGGCTTTGTTGATTGTTGAGGTCGAAGGGTCAGATGCTGAAATCGACTACCAATTGGCTTTGATCATGGACATCGCACGGCGTCACAATCCGGTGGAGCTACGCGAGAGCAAATCAGCCGAGGAAAGCGCCAAAATCTGGCTGGGTCGCAAGTCCGCCTTTGGCGCGATGGGGCAGATCAATGATTATATGTGCCTTGATGGAACAATCCCGGTATCGGCGCTGCCATTGGTATTGCGGCGGATATCTGAAATGTCCGACGCATATGGTCTAAAGGTTGGCAACGTTTTCCATGCGGGTGATGGCAACATGCATCCGCTGATCCTGTTTGATGCGAATAAACCCGGCGATTTGGATCTGTGTGAGGCGTTTGGCGCGGACATCTTGAAGCTCTGTGTTGAAGTAGGCGGGTGTCTAACCGGTGAACATGGCGTCGGAATTGAAAAACGTGACTTGATGCATGTCCAATATGCACAGGCTGATCTTGAGGCGCAGATGCTGATTAAAGATGTGTTTGATCCTGCTTGGCTGCTGAACCCCGCAAAAGTGTTTCCGCTGGATGCATCAGAACAGCGCCGCGCTATGGCATTGGCGGCGGAGTGATCCTTGGGGGCGCTGCCCCCAAACCCCCGGGAATATTTAAGGCCAAAAAGAATGATAAAACCTAAGAACGAAAAAGAGCTGGCTGAAATAATAGCATCCGCAACGGCACCTTTCGATATTCATGGCGGTGGGACACGTGGCATTGCCAGGGCTGAAAATGTGCTGAGCATTGCGGGCCTTTCTGGGATCACGCTCTATGAACCCGGTGCCTTGACGATGGTAGCGCAGGCCGGGACACCCGTTGACGAGATTAAGAAAGCACTGGCAAAAGAAAACCAGCGCTTAGCCTTCGAGCCTATGGACCATCGGGGGCTGTTGGGCAGCAAGGGTGCCCCGACGATTGGTGGCGTTTTTGCCGCGAATGTCAGCGGCCCGCGCCGGATTTCAGTTGGGGCCGCGCGGGACTTCTTGTTGGGGGTGCGTTTTGTTGATGGTCAGGGTCGGGTGATCAAAAATGGTGGCCGCGTCATGAAAAATGTCACCGGTTATGACTTGGTTAAGCTGATGGCAGGATCATTCGGAACCTTAGGCGTGTTAAGCGAGGTTTCGTTGAAAGTTTTGCCAAAGCCAGAAACCCAAGCAACCTTGGTCTTGCAAAGGTTGTCGGATGCAAAAGTTGTGCAAGTGATGTCGCAGGCGATGGGAAGCCCGTTTGAGGTCACAGGGGCGGCCCATGATCCTGCGCTGGCGCAGACCGTTTTGCGTATAGAGGGATTTGAAGCATCGGTTCACTATCGGATGGGTCAATTGCGCGAGCTTTTGGCGGGTCACGGCGCTGAAATGGATGTGTTGGACGCTACGGCTTCTGTCGCGCTCTGGTCAGACCTGCGCGATGTAAAAGCGTTTCAGGGTACGGATGGCGATGTGTGGCGGGTGTCGTGCAAACCGTCTGACGCGCCCATGTTGGCCAAACTGGCAGCGCCCAAGGCGCATTATTTTGATTGGGCTGGGGGGCTTATCTGGTTGCGAATGCAAGACAAATGCGATCTTCGCAGCCGTTTGGGCAGCTTTGATGGCCATGCCACATTGGTCAGAGGTGTTTCTGAGACGCGTCAGAAGTGTGGTGTCTTTCACCCAGAGGCACCAGGCATCGCGCGTATCACAGCCGGATTACGCGCACGTTTCGATTCGAGGGGATTGTTTAATGTGGGCTTGATGGGGACCTCTTCATGACAATTACATTGGCGGTTATCTTTGTTGTTTGCTTCATCGCTGGCCCGCTGATTTTTCGTACTTTAGTTCGTGGTGATGCAAATCTGCAAAGCATGAAGATGTTGGGAGTATTCACAGTGGTCTTTGCATCGGCGGGGCTTCTTTTTCGGTTTTTGTTACCCAATGATTGGGGGCAAAACCTGTGGGTTACAGTGGCCGGGATTGTATTAATCTGGCTTGCTTGGATCGGCGTTCTTGCGTTTGCGGCGATGGCGCTACGCCGAAAAGTCCCAAGCGCAAAAATGCGCAGATGGACGACGGTTTTTGGGGCGCTGGGCACAACTGTACCATGGTTCGGCTTAGCCTCAGCTATGATGATGCAGGGTTAGGGGCAAAAGATGGCGCTTGCGATCATGTTCATTGGGGCACCTTTGGTGATCTATCTTTTTCTCGTGACAGCTCCGTCTGGGATGGCATCAAAAATTGTGATCGGTGCGCTAAGCCTGATCATCCTCTACATTTGGATAGGGTACGCCCTTTCGTGGGAACCGCTTTGGACGGGTAATGAACGGGCTGACACCTATACATTTGCCGCTGCGATCATCTGGAGCGTTGCTTTTGTCGCGGGCACTTTAACAGCGATATTTGGTCGGAAACTGGCGCGAACATATCCGTCACTGACGTATCCAGCTATCGCCATTCTGATCCTTTTGATCATATTGATACCGCTTTTCATTCTTGTTGGTCTTTGACCCAAAACCTCGGAGAGACCTATGCAGACGACCTTTACACCCGAGCAACTGACTGACCCGGCAATTAAGCGCAGTAATGAGATTTTGCGGTCCTGTGTGCATTGTGGGTTTTGCACGGCGACCTGTCCGACCTATCAGGTGCTGGGTGACGAATTGGATAGCCCACGGGGGCGCATCTATCTGATCAAGGATATGCTGGAGAATGACCGCGACCCGGATGCCAAGACCGTCAAACACATTGACCGCTGTTTGTCGTGTCTGGCCTGCATGACGACTTGCCCATCCGGCGTGCATTATATGCATCTGGTGGACCATGCGCGCGACTATATCGAACGGCGATATAATCGCCCGTTTAGTGATCGCGCCTTGCGCTGGATTTTGGCGTGGATATTGCCCTATCCGATGCGGTTTCGGGTGGCGTTGCTGGGGGCCAAGATCGGCCGGCCCTTTGCGCGGTTCATGCCAGATGCACGGTTGCGCGCGATGTTGGAAATGGCCCCCAAGGTTATTCCTCCGGTCAGTCGAAATGATGATCCACAAACTTTTTTGGCAGCTGGCAGCCGGAAAAAACGGATTGCGTTGATGACGGGCTGTGCGCAAAAGGCGCTAAATACGGATATCAACGATGCAACGATACGGTTGCTGACCCGGCTCGGATGCGAGGTGGTGGTGGCCGAAGGTGCAGGGTGTTGCGGTGCCTTGACCCATCACATGGGCAAAACCAGCGAAAGTCATGTGACCGCTGCCAAAAACATCAAGGCTTGGTGTGCTGAGATGGACGGTGCAGGATTGGACGCGATTGTGATCAACACGTCGGGATGCGGCACCACGGTCAAGGACTATGGCCACATGTTTCGCAATGACCCGCTGGCGCAAGATGCGGCGCGGGTTTCAGCGATTGCGCGGGACGTATCCGAAGTGTTGATGGACCTTGAGGCACCCAACACTGGCAAAGAACACGCAGGGATGGTTGTGGCGTATCATGCGGCCTGTTCGCTGCAACATGGACAACAAATTAAAACCTATCCAAAGGACCTGCTCCGACGGGCTGGGTTTAGCGTGGTTGAACCAAGTGATCCGCATTTGTGCTGTGGTTCTGCTGGGACCTATAATTTGATGCAGCCAGAGATTTCCAAACAGCTGAAAGACCGCAAGGTGCGGACGTTGGAAGCCAAGAACCCAGATGTCATCGCGGCTGGCAATATTGGGTGTATGATGCAGATTGGGTCCGGGTCTTCGGTGCCAATTTTGCATACGGTTGAATTGCTGGATTGGGCGTTTGGTGGACCCAAGCCACCAACACTCACCGGCAAGAAATTGCACAAAACAGAGATTCCAAGATTACGCTAACACATCTGCCCTATTTTTGCCGCAAGTCGTCTGTAATGCCTAACCAAATGTAAATTTGAGGTGATGTGTTGCGGCGTTGGATGGCTCTTTCCTTGATGACGATGGTCATTACGACAGCGGCTTTTGCACAAGATGCGCATCTGCGGCGGCTCGATTCCGGCGTTGATGCACGCGCTTGGGAGGCCGTAGGCCGTTTGGACATTTCCGGGACCGGGTTTTGTACCGGTGCACTGATTGCGCCCCAGTTGGTACTGACGGCAGCGCATTGTCTTTTTGACAGTGAAACAAAACTGCAGATTGACCATGGTGAAGTGCAGTTTCTTGCCGGATGGCGAAATGGCCGCGCTGGTGCATATCGAAATATCCGCCGTGCGATTGTCCATCCTGACTACGTTTTTGACGGTAAGGTTTCTGCGACACGCGTGCGTAATGATCTGGCGCTGCTCGAGCTTGAACGCCCCATCCGAAATACAACAATCGTTCCATTTGGTACGGCCGCACGTCCGCGCCCGGGCGATTCCGTAGGTGTGGTGAGCTATGCACAGGATCGCTCAGAAGCCCCTTCTTTGCAGGAAGTTTGTACTGTCTTGGCAAAACAGGAAGGTATGTTGGTCACATCCTGTTCTGTAAATTTTGGGTCAAGCGGCGCACCGATTTTTACCTTTCAGGATGGTCAGGCACACATTGTCTCTGTCGTATCAGCCAAGGCTGTCGTTGATGGTGACAACGTATCACTTGGCACTGATCTTGGTGCGCCACTTGCCTTGCTTCAGGCGGAAATGATTGCGGGAAAAGGTGTTTTTCAAGAACCGGGACCAAGCAGCAAGAGGATAATTGTCGGCCAAAAAAACCGTGAGACTGGCGCGAAGTTCGTCAAGCCATGATGGTTCTTGTGCGGAACATTGCAACAGCGGTATTTTGTATTGCTTTGCTTGCCAGTGACGGTCTGGCGCAATCGACCAAGTTGCGACAGCTGGATACCCAAAACGATGTCTTGGCATGGCAGTCTGTTGGTCGGTTGGATATTGGCAAGCATGGGTATTGTACCGGCACATTGATTGCACCGGATTTGGTGTTAACTGCGGCGCACTGTGTATATGGCAAGTCAGATGGCGCATTGATCAAGCCGGACAATATCACATTTCAGGCGGGTTTGACCCACGGCGAAGCAGCGGCGCGCCGCGTGATTACTCAGATTGAAGCACATCAAGGCTATGATCCAAGTGCTGGCCATAACCTTCAGAACATTCGACATGATATTGCATTGGTCCGGCTGGCAAACCCAATCCCGACCCATGAGCTTGATCCGTTTGCTGTTTTTACGGGGAATTTGCCACAAGGCCCCGTAAGTGTAGTGTCATACGGGCGTGGTCGTTCCGACGTATTGTCCCGACAAAAGCAGTGCAATGTGTTGGGTCGGCAAAACAGACTTTTTGCATTGGATTGTGATGTAACTTTTGGGTCCAGTGGGGCCCCGGTGTTCACCCATCTGAACGGGCGCGGCCAAATTGCATCGGTGATTTCGGGTGGCGGTACTTTTAACGGCAAGAAGGTGGCCCTTGCCATGGCTTTGCCTGCACTGGTGTCAGACCTCAAACGCCAGATGCGGGCGAATAAGCCGACCCCAAAGGCGCAGGTGCGACGGCTGGGCGTAGGTTCTAACAGATCAAGTTCCAGCGCGAAATTTGTTACCGCAAAGGGGTCTTGAAACCCGCAACTATCCTTCCCACATCAGTGATGTCGAGGTGCCTAATAAGGGCTTCGGCGCTAAAACCGGGTCTGTCCAATGGTGGAAGGCCCAGATGTTTAATCGCTCTAAGATGAGGATGACACTATGCGTAGTTTTGATTTTGCACCGCTTTACCGTTCCAGCGTTGGCTTTGACCAGATCGCCAACATGATGGACCGGGTTTTGACAAACGACGGTGCCACGCCAAGCTATCCCCCTTATAATATCGAAAAACTGGATGACGATGCCTACCGCATCTCCATTGCTGTGGCTGGATTTTCGGATGCGGACCTGTCCGTAGAAGTCCGGGAAAAGGCGTTGATCGTTTCAGCCAAGAAAACCGACGATGCCGAAGGCCGCCAATACTTGCACCGTGGTATCGCGACCCGCGCTTTTGAGCGTCGGTTCCATTTGGCCGATCATGTGCATGTCACAGGTGCCGCACATGCCGACGGTATGTTGCACATCGAATTGGAACGTCAGGTGCCAGAAGCGCTGAAGCCGCGCCAAATTCAAATCGCATCAGATACCAAGGCGATTGAAAAAGACGTGGTTGACGCCAAATCAGTTAACTAAGGTCTGATCCCCCCTCAGGCTGCAAAGGTCCGGAGCACGCTTCGGGCCTTTTGTCGTTGCAGCTCTAGACCCCAGCACCAGACACGCTAGAAGGAACGGGACCATGCCAAAGGCAAGCGTATGACCCCTGTTACCCTCACATCACTGGCCGACATTGCGGCGTTGGGTGCAGATACAATTATCGACGTCCGCGCACCGTCTGAGTTTGCCGAAGATCATGTGCCCGGTGCAATCAACCTGCCCGTCTTGACCGATGAGCAACGTGCCGAAGTGGGTACGATGTACGCTCAGGTATCGCCCTTTTCCGCCCGCAAGGTTGGTGGCGCGTTGGTCGCGCATAATACTGCTGATCATTTGCAGGGCCCTTTGGCGGATAAGCAAGGCGGCTGGCAACCGCTGGTCTATTGCTGGCGGGGCGGCCAGAGGTCCGGTGCTTTTGCGATCATTCTGGATCAGGTGGGCTGGCGTGTCTCATTGCTCAAAGGAGGCTATCGCAGCTATCGGCGTCTGGTTGTTGATCTGCTTTACGAAACACCTTTGCCACATCGGATCATGTTGATTGAAGGGGGCACGGGCACCGCCAAAACGCGGCTGTTGGACCACCTTAGAGCAGCGGGGGCGCAGGTGTTGGATTTGGAAGGCATGGCACAGCATCGTGGGTCGCTGTTTGGTGCCATCGCGGGCGGGCAGCCTTCCCAAAAGATGTTCGAATCTCGTCTAGCAGCAGCGTTGAATGCATTTGATCCAGCCAAGGTCACATGGGTAGAGGCGGAAAGCAGCAAGGTTGGGTCACGGGTGATCCCACCATCCTTGTGGACCGCCATGGGTGCCGCCCCCCGGATTGAGATACGCGCGCCACTGGCGGCGCGTGCTGCGTACCTTTGCCGAGCGTACACTGATCTGACCGATGACCGGGGCACCCTAAGCACTCAAATAGATCGTTTGAAACCGTACCACGCGTCAGGGGTTATTGCCGCATGGCAATCAATGGTGGACGTTGGGGATTGGCCGCAGTTGGCAGAAGGGCTGATTGCCGAACATTATGACCCGCGCTATGCGAGGTCCGCCGCTTTGTTAGAGAGTAATGCCCAGCCAATGGACCTATCTGATCTGGAAGAGGCGACATTGGTGCAGACGGCCGAGCGGTTGGTGGCAGATTTTAAATAAGGCTGATTGTGCCTATATCTGCTCCGGCATTAAGTTCGCCGATGATATGCCCCTCACAACCTGCATCCTGCAATGCCGTTACAGCCTGCTCGGCTGCTTTGGTTGGCATGGCTGCCAGTAACCCTCCCGCCGTTTGTGGGTCAAATAGCAATGGATCATCAATGCCATCAACTGGCGCGTCCGTCCGGTTCGATGGCATTAACGATGACGCAACACCTTCATCTGACAACGCCCGAGCGCCTGAATATATGGGAATCTGATCCTGCCAAAGTTTTGCGGACAAACCCGAAGCCAGACACATCGCCCGCACATGCCCAGCAAGCCCAAACCCGGTTACGTCGGTCATCGCATGGGTATTGTTCAATATCGCGGCTTCGCGGTGTTGCGGTTTCTCCATGGTCTGTAATGCCGCCGTGACGACACGCCCGTCTGCATTGCCCTGCATGTGGGCGGCCATGATCACCCCGGATCCGATTGGCCGGGTCAACACCAACACATTGCCGGACTGCCCCCCCGCAACAGTAATCGGCATGGTGGGTCGGGTGCCGGTTACGGTGAACCCAATGGTCATTTCTGCCCCCATTGTCGTATGTCCCCCGACCAGCTGCGCCCCGGCAGCGGTGAAAACATCCGTTGCGGCTTGGGTGATTTCACGCAGGGTCCGGGCCTGTAACGTGGCGGACATCCGCGGCAAGATCAGACTGCTGAGTGCGATTTGTGGCGTTGCCCCCATCGCCCAAATATCACCCAGCGCATGCACCGCGGAGATGCGTGTCATCTGCACCGGGTCATGCACAATGCTGCGCAGGTGATCAGTGCTTATCACTTGAAACCCGCCGCCCGGCTGTCGCAAGATCGCGGCATCGTCGCCTTTACCCCTCAGAACCTCACCGTGGGCCTTGGGCAACCCGTCAAGTGCGCCTGACAAAACAGCGCCGCCAATTTTGGCACCGCAGCCACCGCACAATGGTTTTTCCGCCAGAATGTCCTGTACACCGTCGGCCATTTGGGCAGATGGCAGGGGGGCTTTCATCGCCGGTAAATCATCCAACCGATCCATGAAGGCCTGATCAATATGGTCCTTCCAACGCCACAATAATGGTCCTGCAAAGATCAGCCCATATTTTTCCGCCATTGCCGATTTGCCGCCCAGTGAAATCAGCTTGAGATAGTTTTTCTGAGGCTTGAACGCCCGCCTTTTGCCGCCTGATACTGCGACCCGCAGGTTGTCATGCAATATGGGCGCGGCGCGCACGGCAAATACCCCCGCCTTGGGCCGGGGCGCAAAAGGCATATAGGCGCAGTCACCGACTGCAAAAAGCGTGTCATCACCCGCCACCCCAAGGTCAGGGCCAACTTCGATAAATCCGTCGTGCTGGGGCAGGTCAGTCTGTCTGATCCAGTCATGGGCAAATGCACCTGCCGCGCCGACACAAAATTGGAACGGCACCGGGTCTTGATCGCGGATCAACACCTGCTCTGCCTCAATGTGTTCAATCTGCGCAGTGATCCGTAGGCTAATACCCAGATCGGCCATGGCTGACAGCAACTTTGCCCGCGCATGGGGCCCAACCCCGGATATTTGCGGACCTGCTTCTATCACCGTCACCTGTGGATTGATGCCTGCTTGTTTGAGGGCAAATGCCATGGCCAAAGACAGTTCACATCCTGCAACGCCACCGCCGATCACTGCGATTTTTGGTGGCACTTCACCGTGGCTTGCCTTGGTCAGAAAATCGCGCCAGCGTCTGGCGTAGACATCCAGTGGTTTTGCCCCAACCGCATGGTCTGCAAAGCCGGGCAGGTTCATCTGAGCAGTGATGCCAATGTCGATTGAGGCCACGTCATAGGCGATCGGCCCGCGCCCTTCGACCATGATTTCGCGCGTGTTTCGGTCAATTCCAGTGGCCCTGCTAAGGATCAGCCGCGCGCCTGCATGGCGGGATAGGCGCAGCAAGTCGATTTCCAGATCATCGCGCCCGTAATGCCCGGCAACATGCCCCGGCAACATGCCCGTGTAAGGGGCAGTTGGCCCGGGGTTGATAACCGTCAGTCGGGCCCCCGGCAGTGGATTCATCCCCCAAGCTTTAAGCACTAAGGCATGCGCATGGCCCCCGCCAACCAGCACAAGGTCACGTGTTAGCGGGATGGTATTTAACATTGCGTGTCTTTCTTTCATGCGTGCTATTTACATGGCTAACAGCCTGACAAGGCAGCGGCTAATGAAAATCGCGCGATTTTGGAATGACCCGGCCATGGCACTGCTGGGGTTTTGGAGCACCAAGACATATCCCCGAGCGAAATACGTTTGTGGTGTGATGTTTAGTGAAAATAATCAAAGCGGACCAGTTCTGGCCCGCTTTGACGTTCTGCACAAATTCGAAGCCGGATCAGTTCTGCGACAGGCTCGCCGCCAATCGCATCAATTGGACCGCTTCAGCACGATACCCGAATGGGTCGTCACCTTTGGTCGCATTGGCCAACGCGATTGCATCGTTATAAGACCAGTCGCCCAAATAATCGCTGCCACGAAGAAGCTGACCAAAGCCTGCGATGGCAGTGGCAAAACCGGCCTCAGATTGCGTGGTGTCCGCGCTGATCGGCGTTTCGATCAACTGGCTGCTGTCGCTGCTCGGTGCCTTGTAGCGCAGACGCAAAAAGCCCAGCTCTTCGCTGCCGTTCGTTACCGTTTCGGCAGTACCATAACGCAGCGGGTCGCTGAGTTGCGCGGGCGACCCAACGGGGGTGACTTCATAAAGCGCCGTCACCTGATGGCCCGCGCCGATGTCACCTGCATCCACCTTGTCGTTGTTAAAGTCCTCGCGGCGCAAGCGCCGTGTTTCATAACCGATCAAGCGATATTCAGCGACTTGGGCAGGGTTGAATTCAACCTGAACTTTGACGTCATTGGCAATCGGGAACAGCGCACCGCCCAGCTGATCCACCAGCACTTTCTGCGCCTCTGACAGCGTGTCGATATAGGCGGCTTGACCGTTACCATTTTGGGCCAGCGCCTGCATCGTGGCATCATCCAGATTGCTGCGACCAAAGCCCAGCACGCTGAGGTATGTCCCCGTTTCCCGCTTGTCTGCGATATAGTCCTTCAGCGCCTCTGGGTCCGACAGCCCAACGTTGAAATCACCGTCAGTGGCAAGGATTACGCGGTTCACATCACCGTCGTCAGCCATCGCCGCAGCAGTGGCATAGGCCTGTTGCAAGCCCGCTTGACCTGCTGTGGACCCACCCGCGCCAAGGTTATCAAGTGCTGCAAGGATCGTCGCACGTTCCCCTGCGGGGGTGGGGGCCAACACCTGTCCGGCGCTGCCTGCATAGGTCACAATCGCCACTTGGTCTTCAGGCCGCAATTGCCCCAGCATCAATCGGAAAGACTGCTTGAGCAGGGGCAGTTTGTCAGGGCTGTTCATGGAACCTGAGGTGTCGATTAGGAACACGAGGTTCAGGGGGGGGCGATCAGCGGCGTCCGGCACAGCACCTTGGATACCGATTTGCACAAGTTGAGTGTCTGCATTCCATGGTGTTTGGGTGATCGAAACCGTCGGCCGGAACGCGGTGTCCGCATCGGGTGTGGGGTAGGTATAGGGGAAATAGTTCACCATTTCCTCTATCCGTATGGCGTCGGTATGGGGTAAGTATCCGTTGGTCAGCGAATTTCGGATCACCGCATAGGATGCAGTGTCGACGTCGATTGAAAACGTCGAGACCGGGTCTTCGGATACGATATGCACCGGGTTGCTGTCTGCGTTGGCAAATTCTTCGGTGTTGGGCAGTTCCATCTGTGGCATCGGTTCTGCGACGATCCCGCCCATGACGCTGTTATTCGCCGGTGCAGCCATTTTGGCGCGCGGGGCGGCGGCCGGGGCTGGCAGGGTGGTGATACTGTCAGAAGCAAATTCAGCCTGACCGGCTGGCTCGGCCTCGGTCAGCGCTTGCAAGCGGCCCGATGTATCAAGGTCTGCGGTTTCTGTGCGCTCTAATACTGGCGCGACCTGCTCTTGTGGTTGATCGACAACGGGCACGACAACAGGTGCCTGCGTCAGGTCACGTTCGGCAATCTGTCCGGGCCGCAGCATGTCCCCAATTGGTGTAAAGGCCACCAGACCCACAGCCACAATTGCAGTTGATGCGGTCAGACCCGCGCGGGATGTCAGTGTATTCAGCATATTTTTAACTCCTATCCAAAAGCCCTCGGTTGGGCGATTGGAAGTAGGACGCGCCCCATCACGCGATCCTTGGAGGGTTTCGAAGTTTTTTTGCGCGAGGGCGATATTTTCTGCCCGGCGCGCTGGATTAGGGCGCGGGGTTGCCGCGTTCATCATATCCTTGAGGTCATCGAGGTCATCGAGGTCGTCGCTCATGGCGTATCCTCCTTGCGCATCTGCGCGAGTTGTTTCTTGGCTTGGCTGATCCGCCAGCTGATCGTGCCTTCAGAGACATTCAAAATCTCGCCCGCTTGGGCATGGGTCATGTCATCCAACACCAGCGCCAGAGTATCACGAAGATCGTCCGGCAGGGCGCGCATGGCCTGCGTCAGCCAATCCACGGCTTCGGCGGTCTCTGTGTCTGCTGCGCGGCGGTTCATCTCCCAGTCGCCCCAACCAGATGCGGCGCGTGCTTGGGTTGCGGCGCGGCGGCGGCGGTCGTGGGCGGCGTTGACACAGAGGCGGTACAGCCAAGTGGTGATGGCCGCATCGCCGCGATAGCTGCGCAGTTTGGTGGGTAGGGCGGCGCAGATGTCTTGGGTCAGGTCTTCGGCGTCAGCTTGTGTTCCTGTCAGACGAAAACACAGGCGAAACAGGCGGTCATACTGTCGCTCCAATAGATTGGAGAAAGCAGAGGCATCGCCCCCTGCGGCGGCAAGCGCCAAGGTATCGTCACTGGTTTTCATCAACATCACGTAAGTTGGACGCAGGTCAGAGGTCAATCCTTGGCTGGTTTATGGAAAAAAGTGGCAAGTGGCGAAAAAGAACGAATTATCAATTGTTATGAGGGAGATTGGCGCAGAGAAAATGCTGTTGGAGCCTGAATGATACGTCTGTGCGCCGTGATCTTTACGCTGTTTTTAATGCCTAACCTGTTGGTTGCCGAGGCAGGATCTTTGTTCGCTGGCAGCACGATGGCCAGTGCGCGGGGCGGTGTTATCCCGGCGAAGGTAACAGGTGATGTGGTTATACGTTCAAGCTTGTTTGTTGGGCGTGCGGAAACTGGATTGTTCGCGGACCCCCCTGCACATGAACCGGTTTATGATGATGCCCCGTTGCAAGGGGTAGGCGGTGCAGATGTAATCCATATCAGGCACCTGATTGGGCAGGCGGAATCGCGGCGTGACGGATATAATGCGGTGCAGCATGGCGCGCGGCTCAAACCCGCAAAGCGCCCGACAGATATGACGCTGGGTGAGATTTATCAGTGGATAAAGGACACACCGGGGCAACCTCATGCGATTGGGAGGTATCAGTTTATTCCCAAAACGCTGGCCCGGGTGGCGCGCAAAATCGGGGCGGGTTCGGAACAGCGTTTTTCACCAGTACTGCAAGACAGGCTTGCGGACGTATTGTTGTCCGAAGCAGGGTTGCATAAGTTTCGCCAAGGGACGTTGCCGCGGGCGGTGTTTATGAACAACCTCGCCAAGATTTGGGCAGGCCTGCCGACGCCCTCTGGCAAGTCCTATTATGATGGATATGCCGGGAATAAAGCGTCAATGACATGGGCGCGTTTCGAGGCAGAGATGGTGCGAATTGAGCCGAGTTAGGTGGCGCAAACGACAAAGGGCAGCGGATGAGGCTGCCCTTTGAGATGTTTGGTTCGGATGAGCGTATCGCAGATTAAACCGACATGCAGATGTATTTCGTCTAAATGTAAAACGGATCACTACAATCGGCAATAAAAGAATTTCCATCTAATGATTTGAACTATAAGCATTAATTTTCGTATACACATATGGAGAACTCATCTATGAGAAACCATGTGTCCCAATAACGTCCCAATAGTGGAGTGTTTTTGTCCCAATAAGGATTCCTCAGTTGTCAGAGTTTTCACCGAGAATCGGCAAATCAGGCTACGTGAAGAAGCGTGGCAAACATCGTTACTATCGCCGAAGTATTCCGGTTCGCTTTCGCTATTTGTTTGGTGGGAAAACGGAATGGATGATCAAACTGGAAGGGAAGACCGAGGCTACTTGGGAAGCAGAGGCGATGGCCTTGGCTCACATTCACAATCGGCAGATGGCGCTAGATATGTCGGCGATTGTCACAACCAGTGTTAACCCACTGGATGGGACGCAGAACATAAGGGTGGATTTTAGCCCCGATTTTCTACCCCTTGATCGAAGAGTTCCTGAGTTCGAATTCTACCGAGACGGTAGGTTAATCAAGACCTACAAGTTCGCAGGCAGCAATGATCCAGACTTTTTGCGAGAAGCCGAACGGGATGGGTTTTTTGCGATGTCAGGGGCGGAATTCCGAGAGCAAGCCAAGCTTGGAAAGTTTAGGTTGGCGCATAGGAATGCTCCGAATCCAGATGCAAAAGAACTGGCGAAGTTGAAGACCAAAATTGCTGCAAAATCGATTGATGATCTGGCACCAGTGCGTGGCGATACGTTGCGGTCAATCTTGCCTAAGATGCACAAACAGAAGATGCCCAAACAGCCGACCCGGAACAAGCACATGCTTGCCGCCAATGAGTTCATCGCGTTGCACGGCAATCTGCCATTGTTAAGCATCACACGGCAGCACGTGGCGGACTTTGTAGACCATGTTGGCGATATGATGACGCATGGTAAGAAGATGGCCCCGACCACAGTCAGGCAGCGTCTCGATACGATAGCGGCAATCCTTCAGTTCGCAATGAGCATTGATGCGATCCCATTCAATCCGGCAAAATCGGTCACCGCGCCGAGGGATTCAAGGCCGTTCGCCAGCAAAGTCTATAAGGCACTGGATAAATCTGAAGTTGAAAAGCTTGTGACCGTAGCCGCAGACAAATGGGGGAAGCGCCGTTATCAAACGGCGAAAACTCAGCGCACACGTAAAACTGATTTTTTGACGGCGCTAGATTTGCTCATGTGGACCGGTGCCAGACCCGAAGAGATATGTCAGCTTCGCCTTGCTGATATCGAAATGGAGCGGATGTCATTAACTATTACCAATATTGAAGAGGACGATGACTTACGCGATCGCTTTGTCAAAAACGAACATTCGGTTCGCGTTGTGCCTATTCACTCTTTTCTAAAGCCTCGACTCGAAGCCCACCTTGCCCACATCAAGGATTCATCAAACGGGGCCCTATTGTTTCCATCATTTGAGCCTGAATTGGAATCTGGGCGGTATGCTCGACCGATTAGTCAAGAATGGACGACACACCTGCGGCAGCACATCACGAACGATCCGCAGAAAGTGCTGTATTCATTGCGGCACTCGTGGGCTGCTGAATCAAGAAGGGTTGGAATGCCCGAGTGGGTCCGCAATCTGATTATGGGTCATGCCAATAAGGAGGCAAGTCAGGCAGCAGGCCGCTATGGTGCCTCCGAGGATAATCTTGAGATCAAACGGGAATGGCTGGAAAAGATGGTATGCGTTCAAGCCCCAGATCACGACAGCCACAGCGCGAATGAGGCGGAAAAGTAGGAAATCACAAGCCCGAAAGTCGCATTCTGAAGCTTAATCTAAGACATGATTATACCGCTATCCTACATCGTGCTTGTATAAAGATGGTAAGTTGCGGGAGCGCGTCACCACCAAAAAAGAATTATTGTCATGTTGGGAATGAGTAACCCTGGAATCGAGTTTTCCACGGACCTTTAGTTCTTGAAACACACCCATTTTTCATAGCATTAAGCGGTTATTGGGTTTGTATCTCGTTCCATATTGTATCGAAAATTGCAGGATTTGTATCGAAACTAAAAGCGTTCTGTGCTCTTTACATTGATTTCCCGGCAGCGATGTCGCCCCGTAGGCCTTCACCTCTATGTTGGAGAAATGGCTCAGCGCATTGTCGGCTGATCATGAAGTAAGGCATTAGCACATACCATTTCTTGGTGCGGCGTCATGATCTAAAGCTTACGGGTGATAAACAGCCTCAACTCTGGCCTTGATCCTTGGAGGAATTAGTTGGGTGCATTTGAAAGCTCTGCATTTCACCTTCGGCCTTCTCAGCAATGCCGTATATGAGTTTATTCCCTTCTTCGAAGTGCTTGTCAGTGTCTGACGTCACCGTCTAGCTGGCCTAAACTGGAAACGCTCAAGATGAAAAATAACCCTTCCGGCGCTTGCTTCCACTCAACGAGGACAATAAGTTTACTACTATGCTCGGGGTAGCAATTAGCAATCGCCCAAGCTGTGCGGTCCTAGAAATTGTAACATCGAAGTGGACGATAGCGATGACTTCTCAATCCCAATCTACCGAGCCCTGGGTAGCCAATGCAATTTATGACGCAGGTAACTTTGTGCAAAATATTAGTGTTCGCTTCAAGAGCGTGACCGGCACAGGCAGCAATGCGTCAATCACAATTGGGAGCCGTTCAGAGACCTACTATGCGCCGCCAGGTACGGTATGGGGGAAATGGCAGGAGATTGATGTAGGGTTCATGGGGCCTATAGGATTTAAAGTTGATGTAAGTGTGGTCGGTGACGCCATGCTGGTTGGGGAAGTCCGTTATCTGAAGTAACTATAGCTCATCAATCGCAATGGATAGAAGCCAACTCTGAGTTATTTGTTACACCAATTTTCCATGAGTTATCCCCTCTAATATACGTCCAGTAAGCATGTTGGTTTACAAACGATACCTCCCCCGCGGAGAAGACATCCTCTCGGATCAGACTGGCAACACGCGAGTTTTCATCTGACTCCAGTGCCCTCAATAGGCTCGAAACACATCTGCGGGTAAAAATGACGTATTCGTTGGTTCCATATTCCTCCCCAAATAGACTTCGTAGCTCAGCGGTGGAGAATAACCTCGAACCTTCTGTTGTGATCCTGTTTAGCGCGGGTTTAAAGAAATTTGAGTAAAATGGTTGCCCGAGCCCAGAGCTATAATCCTCTTCGCCGATAACATACTGTAACTGCAGGACTGCATTGGGCAGTAGCGGGACAATGCCTTGATCTTCACGTGTATATGAAGATGTTACTGTAGCTATCGCCCGATCTTCTGAAATTTCCAACGCATGGCATACATTTCCAGTAGTTCCCTCAAGAGAACGAAATGCTATGCTGACATCATCTGTTGAGCGAAACTGTGCGAAATCACACATCATGTTGATAACTATCGGAATGTCGTCATGACTAGGGAACTCGATTATATCCGAAGCGCATGAAGGTGTCGCATGACCTGAAATTTGGAAGTTCGACCGTATGGCCCGACCCGCCAAATCCGAGTATCCTCCCACATAGAAAGATAGTTCATCATGCATTGGCTGAAATGCGTTTGACACATCACCAAACGGCCTCTCATAAACCGGAATTTCCCAAAGTGAGTCAATTACGTTTGTTCTTCTAGTTATTTCCGCGTTGAGAGTTTCGATCTCAAGAAGATAGCCCGCACAGTGTTGTTCATCTGACTGTCTTAAGCATTGATGCCTTAATCTAAGTTGGCTCTGGTATGCTCTTCTAAGATCAATAAGACTTCTACGGTGGGCGTTGAATAAATCACACACCGCCGCTGTTCTGGGAAAGACTGATATTCGCTGAACAAAATTGACGCTGTCTTGTGCCGCAGCACTATTTATAGTGAGGATAGTGAACAATAGAAGCGAGATCACAAAATTATACATCTAGCACAATCTAACTCTGTCTTGCCCAGCATGGCTGCAAAACCTGAAACGCAAACCATCTCTTTCTAATTCAATGTTAGCTTCACCGTCATCATCCAGATCAAAATGCGCTGAGCTAAAAAGGCCGTTAAAGATAGTGTCAGAGCTAAAATTGTCTAAATGGATGTTGGCTAATCGATGCAAGTAAACGACTTTAAAGAAGTTGTACTGATACCGTTCAATACTGCATTGTTCGCCATCCCAACAGAGGTCAAATTCCGATCTTCCGCCAGCGTCTATTTTCCAAGATTCAAAATTTGGATTGAAAAAGCTCTCTAACCTGAAAAATTCCACGAGCAGTTCTTGTGACAATGCGGTGTCAATTCGGAAGCCTGCCTCTCTTTCGGGATCAGAGAATGAAACTGAAACATGTAGCGGTGGAAGCTCTCGAAAAGACTCCTCATGAACCAATCGTATTTGGATCAAGAAAATTCGAGGTGACGGGTTGAAGCTCTGCAGGCGAAACTCAAGCGGGCACGGGAAGGTTGCGTCCAACACGATGTCTAAGGGTGGAAACTTCTCAGATGAATCTAAGTCAAAACTGATACTCCCGGAGATTCCAAAATTTTGATCACTAACTCCATGAATTGTATCGGAGACGCGAAATTCGGCATCGAGATCATCTGATTGGACGTTTTGAGACACAGTGGTTCCATAGTTGATCCCTGATGTTGCCAGCGATTCTAAGGTTACGATCATAGAATATTCTTCCAGCGAACCTGTAATGGCAACGTATTCGTCTGGTAGGTCCAGTTCTGATATCTGGGGGCCACGAACACCGCAGTCATAGGCTATTCTAGCCGTAGGGGAGGCTGAGGCGATTGAAGGAAAAATCGCGGCACATAGGAAGAAAGCAATGCGGGAAATCAGCAAGTAGCTCACTTTTTCTATCCAACACTGGTATAGATAACTGCGGCCGGAATTTTGATAGTGCTTGCCTCATTGAAAATGTACTCTCGTTCATCAGAAAGTGTCTTTATCAGAGTTTCTGTTTGACTGGATGACCCGAATACTGACGATAGTACCTTAAGAGCCGCTGACGCCGCCGCACAGTAAGGATTCGCCCCGCAAACTTTCATCAATTCGTCTGCAGCCTTAGATGCGCCATTTTCAGCAGGCTCCGTCCCCTCTGGGACCAAAGCCGATAAATTTGCAATTGCATCGGCAAAAGCAAATTTTCGTAATTCGTCGCGCAAAACTGCTTTTTGATCGGCTGGATAGTCCCCTTCATCGCTCAACGAAACTTGGATTGTTTTAGTGCTTACGAGCGACTCTTTGATTGTTTCCGAAGTTGCGGTATCGAAGAATCCGCCTTCTTCAGTCTTTTCGTGAAAGTAGTCGTATACACTTTTGAGGCTATATTTTGCGCTACCCTTCATGTTTACCATTTGGTTGTGTTCATAGCTTGTGTAAGCAGTGAAAGTCGGTGGCTCATCAGAACCAAGCATTATTTCGGGAAATTGCATCATGCATGCCAAGTATGGCGTTATCGTTATGGTATATTGCTGCCTTCCAGAAAAGCCGCCGACATTTTGAGTGGTTTCCTTCTGCAGAAGCTCCATATTAAGGCGTTTTAGCTTTTCGTCATCTGGCACAATGCGAGTGGTGGCGTTGAATACTTGCAACATATTAACTGAAAACTCACGATTTTTTTCGTAAACGCGTTGGATTTCATCTTCCCAATCGGTCTCCATCAGTACTGTGTAGGAGCCATTAGGTAGCTGATCATTCAGATTCTTAACTCTATGGTTAAACCTAATTTCAGCTTTCTCCAAAAAGTCCGCAGCTTGAACATAATCTTGTCTAAGTTTTTCGACTAGGTCACGGTCACCTCGTCTTTGAGCATCAACAATTTTTTTTGCTACAATATTTTGACTTTCAATCAACAGCATATGAGTTTCGTGTAAAAGGGCAAAGGACTCAGCATCGGTTTTTGTTACAGGTGCGCGAACATCAATAACTCTCAACGAACCCGCAGGAGAAGGTCCAATATAGATTTGATCTGCTAGTCCATCTGCACCGAATATTGGGAATGTAAATGCGCCAGTGATAGGCACCGTCGAAATAGGAGTTCCAGCCATAGTCGTTTCCTCAATGTAGTGCCGACTAAGCGTCGGCAAGAACGCATTTGCTGTGCATTGCCACCCCAATTATGAAATGAGGAACTCGAGTGACTGATGGTTTTGTCGCAACACACTGAGCAAAGCTTGGAGAAGTGTAGCTTTCGAGTCAACTTTCTTAGTTCGACCGCGCTGGCCCATCAAACCTAAATGCAAGAGTTCATTGTGGCACCTCAGTAATCTGACCAAGTTAATTGAACTGGTACCTCCCAGGTTGTTCCCTTTCACAAAAGCTGTTCTTGAGCCTAATGCGTTAAGGCACCCAAATCTTTTGAGGCGAACATCGACCTTTTACTTTCATTATAATCAAGAGGAATGGAAGCTGGCTTGATGATGATGACCGATTTTCCCGTGCAAGTAATTTCTCAAATACGGTCGTTTCGTGAGTTCTCAAAGCCCGCGTCCAGCCTGTGGCCTGTTGCCGTTAAAAACCACATCTCAATTTTCTCATTAACCCCTATCGTATCAAATCGATGAAACCGTTATCAGGTGGATGAGTTTTGAGAAGGAGAGTTGATGAAGATCGGATACGCAAGAATTTCAACGGACGGGCAGACCGTGGATGCCCAGATCGATGCCCTGAAGAATGCAGGCTGTGAGAAGGTGTTCACCGAAGTTGCGTCGGGGGCCAAGAAGGACCGTCCTGTGTTGAAGGAAGTCATGGCGTACCTCCGATCCAATTCGGATGATGTGTTGACCGTGTATAAGCTTGACCGCGTTGCCCGCAGTCTTCCACACTTGATCGAGATCATGGCTGATCTGAATGAACGGGCGATTGGATTTCAAAGCCTGACCGAAGATATCAACACATCCACCCCGGGCGGCAAATTGCTGTTTCACATCATGGGCGCGATTTCTGAATTTGAACGTGATCTCATTCGGGAACGCACCCAGACGGGTTTGAAGGCTGCACGTGCCAAAGGCCGCATTGGTGGTCGGCCACGTCAAATGACGGATGATAAGATCAACGCGGTGCGCGAACTGTTGGCATCTGGTACTCCAGCCAAAGATGCTGCTGCGGCGGTTGGGGTGTCGGTTCCAACAGTGTACCGATGGTTGCCAGGTGCCTCTCGATAGCCATTCTTCATCATACGCCTTACGTTACCCCACGTCCGATACAAGTGTCCGACAAATGCAGCCTGTCCGAGAACTGGATCGTTAAGGCGTATGACACGCATTCGACGGGCTTTCATTTGCACGACATCAGTATACACTAAAAAGACACTGTTGTTTTGTGCTGCTGCTAACGAAGCAAGCAAATGACCAGCGGCTATCCCTTTAAGGCGTCAGCGCGTTTCATAAATTTGAGCATGGTGTCCGCATCCACTTCGCTTTCATCAAGCAAGCCAACCATCCGAGTGTCTTTGGTTCGCTTTTGCGCGATCTTGCGTACTCTTTCGTTGAAGCCATCAGTTGGTCGAAGACCAATCGTTCCAGCATCAACAACCGTCATAAAAGACAATACAAATTCAAGAAACACACCTTCATGCCGTAATCCACTCACATCTAGAGTTACACCAGCAGCATGCCCTGTCTCGTTGTGCGCCTCAAACTCATGTGCAAGTGCCAACACCGCGTATACCAGCGAATAGGTGCGGCCTGCACCTCGCCCAAATCTTTGCCGTTTATAATCAAAGTGCCCTGCAACCTCGCCCAGAGATTCCGCGAAGTCCTGCCTTATAAGGTCAGCGATCAAAGCCTTCTCCGCCAGCGTCGATGCGTTTCTAAAATCCTCGATAGTATGAGGGACCGCCTGAGCATTCGTGTATCCGAGGGAATGCACGACATACTCTTGGGCGTCGTCGGTGTCGGCACGTTTCTTGACGGCCCTGTGAAGGTAAGAGTAACGCTTATGGAGGGGTGCGACAGGAACGCTATGATCTACGGTTTTGAGCAGCGCAACAAACCGGCACTCGATCTCCAGCAACCTCAACGCAACAGTTGCTTTGGGTTCAACTCCCAGATGTCGAAGGCATCCATCATATCGGTTTGTAACCCAAAGCTCAGGGTCTCGGCTGAAGCTACGGTTAACATGGTCCAATGTTATTTCTTGCTTGGCAAAACCCACATGAGCCAAGAAATTAGTTGGGACATTTAAGGCGAGAAGCTTGTCTGTCATATTGAGCCCCACTCAGACGCATGAATCAGGCTACATTTATTTCAATGGGAGGCGCAAGCTCGCCATGGCGCAGGTTTTTCGGAAAACGACAGAGTGGCTTAGAGTCGGATGTTGCTCTGGCCCTAGACTTCAAGTCTAGGGCCAGAGCGGTCAAAATGGGTCATTCAAGTCCTTCGAAGCTAAGATGCGGCATGAGGTGCGCTTCCCTGTATGTATCGACCAGTGTTTGATCGGAAACGAGCTTTGAGGGGCCGCTGAGCCAGCCACTTTCACCTGTCTCCTTAAACGGACCCGCATATTCTGAGTCCCAAAGTTCTGCCATGATGTCTTCATAGCCATCTGGGAAGTGATGGCCAGCTTGAAGAATACGCCGACTTTTAAAGAGGTCCACATGTTCGGCCCGTTGCCTTTGAGGCCGCGCATAAAACCATTCCAGACCGCTATTATTGGTTACCCACAACCAATTCCACCCAATCATATATGAGTTCATATTGATATCCAGATCGAATTCGCTTTCTGCCAACTCCAATCCCAACTGATCACGGATTGCCTCGGCCAACTCGTCGTGTGAAATGAGTTCTTCTGGCTGGAGCCCGTCCACTTGCTGAGCGACTTCAAGTGCCATGACAACCGGAAAAGCTTCCAGTCGCAGTGCATCACGTGCCTCTGCTGTGTCGATGTCTTGGTTAACTGAATCTTTCATATGTTTATTCCTTTCATTTTTGAACTTCGATGTTTCATTAATGACGGGATCGGGTGTTCTCCGGTAAGGGAGATAAACTTTCGTTTTTGGCGATTTATCGGACTGCGCATATGACTTGGAAAGTTCACCAAAAAAATATCGCATCCGTTTGAAACAGAGCCGATGCCATAGCTTGGCCAGCCGCCGACAAATTGAAGGCGTTGCCTATGCTACTTGGGAAATATTTGGCCCCGATTTCACGAGTGGGCCATGCATTTTGAACCATAGTGGATCACTGGAACCCAAGATCAGCCTGCGGACGGTGACTTGGGCGTTAGGAATCCAACTATTCTAATTGGGCCACCACATAATCAAGGAAATCAATGCCCTGTGCGTTTTCGTTGGTGGACCAGTTC
The DNA here is from genome assembly GCA_051251995.1 of Sulfitobacter sp. Taxonomy (GTDB): domain Bacteria; phylum Pseudomonadota; class Alphaproteobacteria; order Rhodobacterales; family Rhodobacteraceae; genus Sulfitobacter. Next base: position 275,098 of record JBPOFF010000002.1, on the reverse strand, counting down.
TTTACTAGAAGGATAGAATGCAACAGGCGTTCCGTAATGGATGAGTTCTGTTTGAGCCAAGCTTGTGGTTGCCGAATAATGTCGATCATGCCTGAGAACCACAGGTGAATGAACTGCTCAGCACAGCCAAGCTTGTCCCAGTTCTTCTTTACAAAATCCAATCTTTCCATGACCTCAAGCTCGATCACTCGTGATGGGTCAATCTCGGCACCTGTCACGGCCAATGATTTACCCATAGAGAATTGACGATTCCGTTTGCTCCATGTGGCACTAAGCTTTGCAAGGCCGATGACCGCAGCCTTCTTCTGTTCGGAGTTGCTGAAGTTGATCTCAGTTTTTTCCATTGCTGAATATTCTAAGTAACCCTGCGCACCATGTGTGATCTCACCATGTTTGTTGATTCGTTCTGGCTGAACTTTTCTGACACAAACACGACGGCTACCGGGAAAAGCATTGCTAAGAATCATGCGAACCTTCTTCTTGGAAAGTTGAGGATCAGCAATGATGCCGTGCCAGTGCAATAACGCAAAGACTTCGCCTGGGCGACCAATTGGATCGGCATAGTTGGGAAGTTCTTCTGCTGGTATAATGGCTGCGATTTCAGCGGCGGTCTTCATGACGAGTTGAAAGTTACCTTCGATCTGTGCCCCGTATGTGAACTGGGTAAACACATCCCTCATGATCGGAACCCATTCAGCCTTGGCTTGATTGGCATCTCCCCACGCGGGGACAACCGCCAGATCGATAGTGGTCGGATGGCGTAGCACATTGCAAAAGCCAGCCTGCTTCTTTTCCATCCGTTCACCGGCACGGCTTGCATATGAACGGCCAACATCGAGGCCACATTCATTAAACGCTTCGGGCGACCTGAAGTCCCGACGACGTTGACGCTCATTAGGTTTGCGGGGCTTACGCCGCCGAGCGACATGCTGTTTGGCAATCTCCTGCTGCGCGATCAGGTTGTCTTGCCGCCGCAACATCGATCCAATCTTCGGATCGGAAGTCACTGCATACACGCTTTCGAGGATGTTTCGTTTCAGGCATTGGTCAGCAGCGAGGCCGCTCGTTCCAATCGCCGTTACGAATATGTTTTCACGCATTCCGTGCAGGGTTGGTCTTGTCATGTTCTATTTCTCCTATGACGTTTTGGGTTCAACCAAAGGAACATAGTGAGATTTTCGTTGAGGCTTTAACGCGCTGCTCAACAGCCACCCCAAGTATTGCCCACTGATCCTTTGGAACAGGGGTATTTAGTCAGACAGATGTCGAACCGATGTAGGGCGGTAAAATCTTCAGGAACTCAGTGCTGGTCAGTGGACAGATATTTGTCAGTCCCCCCTAAATACCAGTGGGAGGACACCACATGCTGAAACGATTTTCTGTTCGAAATCTGGATCAAGGGGCCATCGAAATGTTGGCCGATATCAAAGCCGAAGAAAGACGAGAACTTGGTGCGATCCTAGAGGACTGCATCGCAACCTACTGGCGTGAAATGTTTGAATATGAAGAAGACGATTGCGCCACCGAGAGCCACGCGGCGTGAACGTGCCCGTGACTCTCAGTTGTAGGTGTATCAGTTACACTTAGCGAGCAACGCCTCTAAAGCAACAGAGGAACCATTGAGCGGGTATGACACCACAACGGACATGCCTTCGTAGACATCAAGCTGACGACCAATCATCAAAAGTTGGATGATCCCATCACGCCATTCAGGACATCCATACAGATCATAGATCATACCCACATCGTTAGACTGTTTGATGAACGTTAATATCTCCGCTGCACCACCATCGACGCAAAAGTTGAACTCAATCTCGTCACCCTGCCAACACAACGGACAAGCTGACATCCTTGCGACGGAGATTGTCGGTGCTGCACCTGCTGGCACACAGCATTAGTTGGTTCCAGGTCATCTTGGCACAGAATTTGTTTGCTCGTCATAAATGGTACTCCTTCACTGCGGTGGCCTTTGATCGAGCTTCGGTTTTGCTGATGCCAGTTTCCGCCAATACAGTTTGGGTACATCCAACCGTGGAAGACCAAGTTCGATACGCACTGCGTTGCGCTGATACAGGCGTTCCAAGATGGCTTGTCGATGCGCAGCATTCAAGCCATGACTTATTGGCCCTGCGGTGAGGTCATTCTTCAAGAACGGGCATCGTCAGAGGTTTGAATAATACTCAACACGTCGGCCCAAAACGCTGCATCATAGGCACCAACGACCTTCTTTGGTGTCCGCAGATCGATCACCAGTTCATGGTGGTTGGCAAAGCTCATCCCGAACCCCGTGAGCAAACAGCCAAGGCAAAGCAACAACACTGCCAGCCCCATCAAGACGGGCGTGAACAGACCAATAAGGGCGAGACCAACGGCACCGAAAAAACAGAAAGTCCCAATTTGTTGCCGCGTATTCTGAACTGATGCGGATAGATGCAGCTTGTGACCACCGCTTTCGTATTCAGTCGTGTGGTCAAGTGTTCCAAGTTGATCGATCACACACACGAGTGTCGGATGCATCCATGCATTCTGGCCACCGCAATGTGGACAAGCACTAGCATCCACACTGATAGATTTCTGGCAACTGGGACATGAAATGAGGCTGAACGCCGTATCCGTGACAACTTCGTTCATTGTGCGCACATGATGGTGCTGCGATTGCCATCCACAGTGTAGTAAAGCGTCACGATGGTATCGGGGCCAAATGGCTGGCGCATCTCATCGGTGATCACAACGTCATCTCCTGCGTCAAGGTCGAGTAATTGACGGCGATACCCGCCATATCCAACATCACCACGTGAAGCGTCCATGATTGCAGAAATGCACGAGCGGACCTGCGCACGATCAGACGAAAACAGCCATGCGTAGCCATAATATCCTGCGACAGCGAGGCCGACCAAAATGACCACGCCCAAAGCGGTGTCGTTGTCATCTCGCTTGGTGTTAGTTTGGCCACCTACCGTGGACACGGTTGGAATCGTTCGTTGGGGCTTATCATCCATTATTCTCAACCTCGGGTTTGGGGGCATCACGGTCAGGCGGGTGAATGCCTGTCAAATCATTGGGCGTCACCTGACCACCTGTTACTTCGTAAATCCGCTCCAGCAGTTTCCTGCGGGGGACGACAAGACCATCAGCAATACGGCTTACCGTAGCGGTGGTCGTGCCAATCTGTTCGGCGAAATCCGTCATGGTGACACCGCTGGAGTGTAGGAAGTCATTCAAACGCATCAATACGTTTTACGTTGAACGTAAGTGATTCGCAAGTTTATAAGTAATAACAGGGGTTCTATTGCGTTACGAATAATGTAAAGATCGGGTGTGAAACCATGTCGAGGCTACCGTGGCAATCCACCACACACTCAGAGACGCACGAACCCGCAATGGGATGTCGCAAGAAATGGCGGCGGAACACCTCGGTATATCTGGGGCAAGTTTTTCGCGTATGGAAGCTGGCCAATCTGCTGTCACCACAGACAGGCTGGTTCAGCTTGCAGCACTGTATGAGGTCTCTGCCACATCCTTGCTGGAAGGGGCCGTGGTCATGAACCCAACCACCTTGGACCTGACACGGTTAAAGCAGGTGATCGTCCAGATTGAACATGTCATCTCGGCCCTCAACGTCCGCCCATCACCCGAGAAGATTGCCGATGCCACTGCCGAGCTTTACCGCACCGAGGTCGAGTTCATCATCAAGCATCCACGTGAAACCTTCGATCCCGCCCGTCACACGCGCCTTCTCGAACTGATCTTTAGGACCTAACCATGAGCAAAGTCACCCAAGCCGAAATCAACAAAGCCGCATGGGGAGCCTGTGATACCTTTCGTGGTGTTGTCGATCCATCCGTCTACAAGGACTACGTCCTTACGCTGCTGTTTCTGAAATACGTCAGCGATGTCTGGAAGGACCACCACGACAAATACACGGCTGAACACGCCGATAGCCCCGAACTGATCGATGCAATGATGCAGCAGGAGGCGTTCAAACTGCCCAGCGGTGCCAGCTTTGATGCGCTCCACAAACGGCGGCACGAGGCTGGGAATGGTGAGCGGATCGACAAGGCCCTGCATGCCATTGAGGAAGCCAACGGTGAAAAACTGCGGGACGTGTTCCAAGACATCAGCTTCAACTCCAACAAGTTGGGCGATGAGCAGCAGAAGAACGACATCCTGCGTCACCTACTGGAAGACTTCGCCAAGGATGCGTTGGACCTTCGCCCCTCCCGTGTCGGGAAACTCGATATCATCGGTGGTGCTTATGAATACCTGATCAGCCGTTTCGCGGCCACGGCGGGTAAGAAGGCAGGCGAGTTCTATACGCCTGCTGAAGTGTCCGATCTGATGGCAAGGCTGGTGGACCCACAGGAGAACGATGACATCTGCGATCCTACCTGTGGGTCGGCGTCCCTGCTGATGAAATGCGGACGGTTGATCCGCAACACCACGGGCACCAAACGCTATGCGCTCTATGGGCAAGAGGCGATTGGTTCAACTTGGGCCTTGGCCAAGATGAACCTGTTTCTGCATGGTGAGGACAACCATCAAGTCGAATGGGGCGACACCATCCGAAACCCCAAACTGCGCACCAAAGACGACGCGCTTCGCCATTTTGACGTGGTGGTCGCCAACCCGCCATTCTCCCTCGACAAATGGGGAACAGAGGCCGCCGAGACGGACAAGTTCGCCCGTTTCCGCCGTGGGATGCCGCCAAAGACCAAGGGCGATTATGCGTTCATCCTGCATATGGTCGAAACCATGAAACCCAAGACTGGGCGCATGGCCGTGGTCGTGCCGCATGGGGTGCTGTTTCGCGGATCATCCGAGGGCAAGATCAGGCAAAAACTGATCGAGGAAAACCTGCTTGATGCCGTGATTGGCCTGCCCGAAAAGCTGTTTTTTGGCACGGGCATCCCTGCGGCTGTCCTGCTGTTGCGCAAATCCAAACCCGACACATCGGTGATGTTCATTGATGCATCGCGGGAGTTCATATCGGGCACCAATCAGAACGCATTGGACGCCAGCCATATCGACAAGATCGCCGCCACCTACACCGCACGGGACAGCGTGGAAAAATACGCCTATCGGGCCTCGGTGGACGAGATCGCCGAGAATGACTTCAACCTTAACATACCCCGCTATGTGGATACGTTCGAGGAAGAGGCCGAGATTGACCTGATGTCCGTGCGCAGTGAACGGGTGCAGTTGAAGGGTGAACTGGCCGAGTTGGAGACCCGCATGGAAGGGTATCTGAAAGAGCTTGGCCTTTCATGAATACTGATCAGAGCAGGTTGGGGGATTACATGACCAGCCGTCGCGCCAAAGGCGAAGAGGGCTTACCGACACTATCAGTGACCTTAGATCGCGGCCTAGTTCGGCGTGACAGTTTGGAAAGGAAGATGGAGACCAACCTCGACGCGAAGCAACACCTTCGAGTCATGCCTGGAGATATCGCTTATAACATGATGCGGATGTGGCAAGGCGCGTCAGGTCTCGCTGATGTTGAGGCACTTGTTAGTCCTGCTTACGTCGTGTTGGCCCCGCGTCCGAACCTCGATCCTCGGTTTGCTGCCTACCTCTTCAAGACGAGCAGGATGATCCATAGTTTTTGGGCCTATTCATACGGGCTAACAAATGATCGTTTGCGTCTGTATCCGAATGACGCATTGAAAGTGCCTGCATTTATCCCCCCACTCCCCGAACAACGCAAGATCGCTGATATCCTTTCGACGTGGGACAGGGCCATCGAGACGACCGAGGCGCTTCTGGCCACCGCCCGCACCCAAAAACGCGCCCTCATGCAAAGCCTCCTCACAGGCAAACGCCGCTTCCCCGAGTTTGAGGGGCAAAACTGGAAAGAGGTGCGGTTGGGGGATGTTGCCAGCATCGATGCGAAAAGCCTAACTTCCAAAACACCCAATGATTTTGAGTTCAGCTACATATCTCTATCAAATGTTGAGCCAGGTCGCGTAATCGGTGAACTTGCGCGTCTCACCTATGCTGAGGCACCGTCCCGAGCTAGGCGTGTCGTCAGAACTGGCGACCTCTTGGTTTCAACAGTAAGACCAAATTTGATGGGTTTCGCCAAAGTGGGCGATATTCACTCAAACTGCATCGCATCCACTGGCTTTGCCGTGGTGACGCCAAAAAAATCAACAAATAGTTCCTATCTGTTCCACTACCTTTTCTCGCATCATATGAAGAGCCAGTTACACGCTTTGGTCGTAGGATCGAACTATCCCGCCATCAATTCCTCTGAGGTCAGAAAGCTGAAAGTGCGCATGCCAACTCTGGAAGAGCAGGCGAAGATTGGCAAAATTCTTGATGACTGCGACGTAGAGTGCGATCACCTAGTTGATAGCTTGACGTCACTCCGCACCGAAAAGAAAGCCCTGATGCAGCAACTGCTGACAGGCAAACGGCGGGTGGTGGTGTAGAGATGATTAGCGAAGCGACTGTGCCACCAATCATAGGTTTTTCTCACGCATTGCGCGGTGCAAATTCTATTAAACGTGGCTTCATCAAATGTCGGTTGGTTCATATGCCCGACCGATCATTCGTGATACCCGACATTCTGCTTTCGAGCGAAATGAAGGGTGAATTTTATTCGCCCAAGTTCTTCACTCCCAACCAAATTGCATTTTTTGGTGACGACGGATCGGCAGATTTCTGTCGGCTGACCATGGAGCTATTGAATGGCAATGATGTTGATGTCGCCTTTTTTAGTCGCGATCTAGTCAAAGCCTGTTCTGACGGATCGTTTATCTACAAGTGTGCTTTCTCCCCTAAGGTGAAGAAAGGTCTGCCCAAGCCCTGCGGTAAATGGCGGAAACGCGACAGCACCTTTGAAGTTCTGCTTTACCACCACACCAACGCGGTCGCAGAGCAAGGGATCAAGGATAGCCAGGAACTTTGGAGTTCGCCGTGGAACATTCAGGGCAGCACAAAGCTTAAAAACATTGGATATTGCTACTTCACCAGCATCCCTAAAATTCAATCCGAACTGCATTTACGGGAAGTTGCTATGTCTGCCATGGGGGTGGCCCATTTTTTGCCAACCAACGCGCCCTATAGCGCCGATTTTGCATCGGCCTTGCCTGTGCCAAAGCGCACACCGAAAGACATGGACCGCAGTCTCGGATTTTGGGTCGATCTCGAAACCATTTCGCCGAGCCACATCTGGTTGCACCGCCCTTGGAGCAGACCCGCATACTATGAAGTGGTCTTGCCCCGCGTTTTTCGGCTTGGAGTTAATCCAGGCTATCACTTACCTTTGGTTGGGAAACGGGTGGCGATCACCCCAGTGGAGGCAAAGTTATTGAAATACGTCGTAGTTGGCGATGCCTCGTCGCCGAAGGGCTTGGCTGCCCCGTATAGCGAAGAGGAGACACTGCTACTCGCCAAGATCGACGAAATTGCTAAAGGCTGCGAGATTATTGGCCGTTGGAACGAGAAGCAGAACAGTCAACTATTCCCTTCGATGGATGTCGAGTTGGCTCAATTGATGGAAGATAGTCCATAGTATGAATTCACAGCCCCCCGACACCCGCGAAGAGGCAGCATCGAAGCTACCAGCCCTGCATATGCTGATGGTCATGGGTTGGCAGTATCTGTCCCCAACAGCAGCCATGGCCATGCGTGGGACGGAACGTGCGGTGTTGCTGGAGTCTGTGTTGCGCGAACGGCTGGCAGCACACAGGTTTGATTACAAAGGCCAACAATACCCGCTGTCATCTGGTGGCATTGATCAGGTCGTTCGCCAGATCGCCAGCACGGGGTTGAACGAGGGTCTGATCCACGCGAATGAGGCGATTTACAATCATCTGACCCTTGGCATCACCATCACCGATTTCGTGGATGGGCAGCGCACATCCGTCACCGTGCCGCTGATCGACTGGGCCGATGTCGATGCCAACACCTTCCACGTCACCGAAGAGCTAAGTGTGGAACGTCCTGCGGGAATGGGCCGCTTTCGCCCCGATGTGGTGTGCTACATCAACGGTATCCCGCTGGTTGTGATCGAGGCAAAACGTCCTGTGTCATCAACCAAAGACAAGGCGATGGTGGGTGAGGGCATCAGCCAGCACCTGCGCAACCAAAAGTCTGACGGTATCCAAGACCTCTACGCCTATTCTCAACTACTGCTATCAATCTCTGGCAACGATGGCCGCTACGCCACCACAAGCACCCCCGCCAAGTTCTGGTCGTCATGGACCGAGGAAGAGATACCCGAGGCCGAGATGCAGCGGATCAAATCCACGCCGCTGACCACCACGCAGGCCACCGCACTGTTCGCGGACAAGCCCAACTGGATGCGGAGTGACTTTGACAGACTCCACAGCGGCCCTGTGATGGCCACCGAGCAGGATCGGCTGATCATCAGCCTGCTACGCCGCGATAGGCTCATGGACTTCACCAGGCGGTTCATTTTCTTTGACCGTAAACTCGGCAAGATCGCCGCACGATACCAACAGGTAGTTGGTGCGAAAGCGATCCTGTCCCAAGTCGCCAAACAGAACCCTGACGGGAGCCGTGAGGGCGGTGTCATATGGCATACAACGGGTAGTGGAAAATCCAACCTGATGGTGTTCCTGACCAAGGCACTGCTGCTAGACCCAGAATTGGCTGGGTGCCGTGTAATCATCGTTACCGACCGTGTGGACCTAGAAAAGCAACTTGCCAGCACGTTCATGACGGGCGGGGCGTTCGGGTCTGTCGTGGCTACCAAGAAGGACGGCGAAACCAGCAAAGTGCAGTCTGGCCGCGATCTGGCGGGGCGCATCGGATCGGGCAATGAACGGATCATTTTTACCCTTCTGCAAAAGTTCAACTCGGCGACCAAACTGCCCGAGTGCAAAAATACATCTGACAAGATCATCGTGCTGGTCGATGAAGGTCACCGCAGCCAAGGCGGTGAAAACCATGAGCGGATGCGGCTGGCCCTGCCTAATGCAGCCTTCATCGCGTTCACTGGCACCCCGCTGCTGAAAGAAGACAAGACCCGAAACAAGTTCGGCCCGATCCTGCATGCCTACACGATGCAGGATGCTGTTGAAGATGGTGCCGTCACGCCGTTGGTTTATGAAGAACGCAAACCCGTGGTGGACATCAACGATGCCGCGATTGATGCATGGTTCGACAAGATCACTTTGGGCCTGTCCGACAACCAGAAGTCTGACCTCAAGCAGAAATATTCCAGTCGGGGCCAAGTCTACGGTGCTGCGAACCGCATTGATCTGATCGCCTTCGATATCGCCACGCACTTTGTCGAGAACTTTGCCAAGCTGGGTTTGGGCCTAAAGGCGCAACTCGCAACGGACAGCAAGTTATCTGCGATCCGCTATAAGAAAGCACTGGATGACACGGGTATGGTCACCAGTGCGGTGGTGATCTCGCCCCCCGACACCCGCGAGGGTCATGACGATACCGATGAGGCCAAGACCCCCGAAGTGCAGGCATGGTGGAAACTGAATGTTGGCAATGACGCCGAACACTACGAGACTGACATCATCGACCGATTTGCTACCGATGGGGCACCCGACATCCTGATCGTCGTGGACAAGCTTCTGACGGGCTTCGATGAGCCCCGAAATGCCGTCCTCTATATCGACAAGCACCTAAAGGGGCATAATCTGCTGCAAGCGATTGCGCGGGTGAACCGATTACATGAGGCAAAGCAGTTCGGCTACTTGATCGACTACCGTGGCATCTTGGCTGAATTAGATACATCCATCCAGGATTACCAAGACCTCGCCTCGCAAACCCAGCAGGGATACGAGATCGACGATCTGGTTGGCACTGTGGCGAATGTCTCGACCGAGTATAAGCGCCTGCCAGGATTGCATGATGCAGTGTGGGCGATATTTGCCAGCGTGAAGAACCGCCACGACATCGAACAATTCCGCCGTGTTCTTGTTCCGCGTATGGCGGACGATGGCACGGGGCACAGTTTGGATCACAACCAAAAGGTCCGTGAAGATTTCTACGATGCGCTTACCGAATTTGGGATGTGTCTGAAGCTGGCACTGTCGTCACGCACGTTCTTCGATGACGGGGCGTTCAACGAGACCACAATACAGACCTACAAGCGTGACCTGCGGTTCTTTACTGAGTTGCGGGTGCAAGCCAAACGGGATGCCCAAGAAACCGTGGACTTCTCCGAATACGAAGATCAAATCCGCCGCATGGTAGACAAGCAGGTGATTGGCCAAGAGATCGTTGATCCAGAGGGATACATCCGTGTCGATACGCTGGGTCAAGCTGATGACCCAGAAGATTGGTCAGATGACAAAGCCCGCACAGAAGCGGATGTGATCAAAACCCGTATCCGCAAAACCATTGAGCAAGACTTGATCGATGATCCCTTTGCACAACGAGTATTCTCGGAGCTTTTGAAAGAAGCGATCTTGGCTGCTGAAGCGATGTTCGATCATCCAAACAAGCAATACACCATGTTCAAAGACCTCGAAGCTGAGGTTGAAGCTCGCAATACACCAGGTGTGCCCGACAGGTTTACCGATCACCCCCGAGCGCAATCTTACTACGGATCGCTGCTGGACCATCTGAACGGTGCCGATCACAACGAGGATGCTTTGGTGACGGAAGCCATGCACATCGACACCACGGTCGATAATGCTGTGCAGACGCATTCTATAAATCCTGGCAGCATCGAGGCTGAAATCCGCAAGGCTTTGCTGCCCAGATACTTCAAGTTCCTCGGTGGTCTCGATGCTGCCAATGGTCTGATCGATCAGATCGTCACCATCGTTCGGGCTGGGTCTGCTAAACGATGACCAGTTTTGTGCTGGCATATGGCAATGAACGCATCCCCTATCAGGTGGCCTATGACGATCACCGTAGCAGCCGTGTCGCCATCCATGTGAACCCAGACGGGTCAGTGGCCGTCGAAGCCCCTACAGGCTACTCCGAGGGCAGTATCAAGCAGGCCGTCCAGAAACGCGCTAGGTGGGTAGCCAATCACGTGGCCGAGGCACGTGATCGCTACGCCCATGTCCGCCCCAAAGAATACGTCTCTGGTGAACAGGTGCTTTATCTTGGGCGGCGGTATGTGCTGAAGGTCGTGCCCGTCGATAAGAGCGCAGCCTTGGTGCGTCTCAAGGGTAATCGCTTGGAGGTTCAATCGGCCAATGGCGACACCGAAGAAATCAGGGGCCGCATTCGTGCGTGGTATCGCGTCAAAGGTCGTGACTATCTTGCCCGACGCATTGATGCGCTGACAAAGGCATTGCCATGGACCAAGACTCCGCCGCCGTTCCGCCTATTGGAGATGTCACGCCAATGGGGTAGCTGCTCGGCAACGGGTGAGATCATCCTGAACCCACATCTGATCAAGGCACCACGCAATTGCATCGACTACGTGCTGATCCATGAACTCGCTCATTTGAAGCACCATGACCATGGACCCGAGTTCTGGAAGTTGATCGATGCCCATGCCGGTAATTGGCGGAAGGCCAAACAGCATCTTGATGGTTTGGTTGAGGTTTTGATGAAACAGTAGGTGTCCTGTTCGCTAGTGCCACAATGTCAAAAGGGGCCGTGCTTAATGCATGGCCCCTTCGCGTTCTTACTGTCGCCAGTTTAGTTTCAAAACGTCCCAATAGTGAATGGGTTTTGTCCCAATAAGGAAATTCGAATCACTTAAAAATCCCTTATTTTATTGAGAAAATTACACGCTGGTGCAGATGTATTTCATTTCGAGGTAATCTTCGATGCCGTGGTGTGAGCCTTCGCGGCCCAGACCAGATTGCTTGACGCCACCAAAGGGTGCGACTTCGGTGGAAATGATGCCAGTGTTCACACCAACAATACCGTATTCCAACGCTTCGGCTACTTTGTAAACGCGGCTTAGGTCCTTGGCATAGAAGTATGACGCAAGGCCAAAGATTGTGTCGTTGGCCATGGCGATCACTTCATCTTCGTTTTCGAACTTGAACAGCGGGGCGAACGGGCCAAAAGTTTCGTCGGTGGCGACCTGCATGTCTTGCGTCACCCCTGTTACGATTGTCGGAGCAAGAAAGTTACCATCCATTTCACCGCTGTTGCCAAGAATAACTTTTGCACCTTTAGAAACGGCGTCTTCGATATGTTCGCGGACTTTTTCGCCAGCGGCGGGATTGATCAGCGGGCCAAGCTCGACACCGTCTTCAAAGCCATCACCGATCTTCATTTTCTCGACCCGCGCTTTGAGCTTTTCTGTGAAGGTATCATAGACGCCTGCCTGCACATAGATGCGGTTGGCGCAGACGCAGGTTTGACCGTTGTTACGGAATTTGCACAATATCGCGCCTTCGACGGCGGCGTCCAGATCGGCGTCATCAAACACGATAAAAGGTGCGTTACCGCCTAGCTCCATCGAACATTTCATAACCTGATCGGCAGCTTGTTTGAGCAGGATACGACCCACTTCGGTAGAGCCTGTGAAGGTCAGTTTGCGCACGGCTGGGTTTTCGCAGAATTCCTTGCCGACGGCAGAGGAGGACGAAGACGGCACAACGTTGAACACGCCTGCAGGGATGCCCGCGCGTTCGGCCAATATACCCATGACAATGGCGGATAATGGTGTTTCTGCAGCAGGGCGGGCCACGAAAGCACAACCTGCCGCCAGTGCTGGTGCTGCTTTGCGGGTGATCATCGCGTTAGGAAAGTTCCAAGGCGTGATCGAGGCAGCAACGCCGATAGGTTGTTTGATCACCGTGATACGTTTGTCACGCTGGTGGCCGGGAATGGTTTCACCATAAATGCGTTTGGCCTGTTCACCAAAGAATTCGATGAATGACGCACCATACCCAACTTCACCCTTGGCCTCTGCCAGTGGTTTGCCTTGCTCAGCGGTCAGAATCACACCCAGATCGTGTTGGTTGGCCATCATCAGGTCGAACCATTTGCGCATGACGCTCGCGCGTTCCTTGCCTGTCCAAGTGGCCCATTCCTTTTGTGCGGTTTCTGCCTGTGTGATGGCACCCGCCACCTGTGCGCGGCTCAAATTGGCAACCTTTGCTATCACATCGCCGCGTGCAGGGTTGGTCACATCAAAGGTGCCGTCTTCGCCGTCAACCCATTTTCCGCCAATATAGGCACGGGTTTCAAAGAGGCTGGGGTCTTTCAGCATGGACTTTAGGTCGGTTGTTGCGTCAGTCATTTTGGTGTCTCCGCTTTTGTTTGTGGCACCCAAAGCAACAAAGGCTATGATTGTCCAGTTCGAGTTTGCTATGTAACCCTTTTAGGAGACCGCTGAATGACGCTTGATGATGCCTATGCCAATGCCGCCTACATCCCCGGAGCAGAGAATTTCCCACCCCGTTGGGCAACCGAGGCGGCGACGTTTCGCGAACAACAGGGTGCGCGTGGGCAATCCGGTGTGCGCTATGGTCCAAGCGACCGACAGGTGTTTGATTTTTATCAACCGACAGGTGTTTCGCGCGGAACCGTGATGTTTGTGCATGGTGGGTATTGGAAAGCTTTTGATGCGTCTTCGTTTTCGCATCTTGCGGCGGGTGCATTGGCGCGGGGATGGGCGGTGGCAATGCCGTCTTATGATTTATGCCCAGATGTCCGCATTTCTGAGATCAGCACACAGATCGCCGCTGCGCTGACTGAGGTTGCGAACCGCACTCAAGGCCCGATTGCGCTTGCGGGGCATTCGGCGGGGGGCCATTTGGTGGCACGTATGACCGACCCCTTGTTGGTGGCAGGTGACGTGCGTGACCGGATTGCACAGATTGTGCCTATTTCACCAGTCTCTGACCTGATGCCTTTATTGCAAACATCAATGAACGACGTTTTGCGATTGGACCAAGCTGAGGCAGAGGCGGAAAGCCCGATGAACATGAGCCCACCGCATGGTGTGAATGTATCTGTTTGGGTTGGGTCCGAAGAGCGGCCTGTATTTCTGGAACAGGCAGAGGTATTCGCGCGCACCTGGGGTGCCCGTCACGTCGTGGTTGAAGGCAAGCATCACTTTGATGTGATTGATGCATTGGCGGACGCTGACAGTGATCTAACGGCGGCGCTTTTGGGCTTGAAGTAAGGTTAGCATGCGGGCGCTTAGGCGAAGGCGATCGCGCTTTTTCTGTTACGGTATAGCCGATTGATCAATTGGTTTTGCCGCGCGCCTTTCATGACGGTACGGGCCAATTTGATGGTGGCATTCTGCTCAACAAGAGATGGGAACAGTGTTCTCACCTCAGCGATTGCGTTGGGTGACATGCTTTTGCGGGCCTCTTCTCCTAAATAGAGCGTCTCAGCCGGGGCGCCATCAGCCATAACAATTTCGTGCTGATCACAAAGAAAATGCCAATAGGTCACAAAGCCAAGTGTTTTGACGACATTGACACCGGGAAGCGCAGACAGCTTGTGTGCAGGTATCAACACCTGCCTCAAACCGGTCATGCGTTCAGCCACAACTGTATCCAGCATCAAACGGTGCTGACGTGACAACATCATCGGGCGCTTGGGAACATTAGGGCCAAGGCTACCCTTGTCAAACAAGACCGGCTCCATACCCATGATGGCTGGTACAGTCCTGCCGCCAATCCACCGAATGGGCTGTGGCCCGTTGTCTAACGTTTGAACAAGGTCACCCGCGACCAGCGCTTCGACCGGGCGTTCCCCTTGCGGTGTTTCAATAAGCGTCCCTTGGGCAAAACATACCGCAAAGTTACTTGTTTGACGGGAACCTGTAAGGCCGGAATAAACGTTACCAGATAGAGAATTGAGCGTTAGTGACCGTATTGCGCCAGCTTCCAGCGCGGTCTGATCCGCGTTGGCGGAAAATTCTGGTGCGAGATAGGTATTGCCAGCTGTATCTTGAAGTATGACAGCTGTGATCGTAGCAGTTGTTCCGTTGGTATAGGTTATGGTTGCGTTATAAATGGACGTGCCGTCAAATGTCTGATTTGGTCCACCATTGATCCGAAATTGCTCATTAGAGGCCGTATTGTTCATATCATAGGCGGTAGATGTGCCGCCGGCAAACCCACCTGTTCCGGGACTAAAGGACTGAACCTGTTCCCACAGCGGATTTGCAATGTCACCAAGCGTCAGACCCACCAGCGCAGATGCATTTTCAGCAGTGGTATTGCCTTCTGTCGGGTCGATATTCGCCAGAACCCCCAGACTGATAACGTTAAATGTCGTTGGCATTTGGTATTCTTACCTGCACACTAAAACTGCCAGAATCTGCTGACCAAGACTGAAAATACTGGCAAGTTGCGGCTAATTTTCGAAGAATTTGTGGTTATTTTGGTCGCAAATGTGTTCGATCTGCCCATTTTTCCTTAGGTGTTACAGTTACTGCGTGGCTTGGTTTGGCTGGCCCACTATATTTTGGTTTTTGTTGGCCCTATGGTCTTGGCAACGACGGTAATCGGGGCCAACCATCATGACGGCATTACTTCGGGCGGGTCAGATGGCGCGAAACGTGACGCTTTATCCTTGGTTCAAGTTTTTCCAGAACCTCATTTTTTGGCAAGCTGTCTGGTTTCTGTTTTTTCAATCACATCTTTCTGCCGCTGAGGCATTATTGCTCTACGCGATCTATGATGTTGCAACGACGGCGCTTGAGGTGCCGTCAGGGTATATGTCGGATCGGTTGGGGCGGCGGCCAACCTTGGTCGCTGCTGCGGTGGCCGGGTGTCTGGGGTCTGGCCTGATTGCATTCGGCGGCGGTTTCGCGGCCTTTGCGGTGGCACAGATTTTGCTGGGGGCAAGTGCGGCTTTTGCATCTGGAACAGATAACGCGTTGTTGTACGAATCCCTGTCCGAAACCGGGCGTTCAAGTGAGGTCGAAGCGCAAGAAACACGTGGCTGGCAATTTTCGCTCACCGCTTTGGCAGTGTCGGCGGTGACGGGCGGGATCATCGCGCAATTTAGGTACGATTTGGCATTTGCAATCAGTGCGGGCGCAATGGCAATCGCTTGCGGCATTGCACTTTGCTTTGCGGAACCAGCGCGGGGCGGTCAAAGCACAGATCTATTGCCTGCCAGCACACAATGGCAGTTGTTTCGAAACGCAATGGCGCAACCTGTGTTGGTCTGGCTGTTTTCACTGTCTGTGTTGATGTACGGGTTTAGCCATATTCCATTTGTCTTTGGGCAGCCGTTTATTTCCGAGGCACTCAATGCTGCGGGCTGGCAGGCAGAGGCACCATTGGTCAGTGGTTCGGTTTCTGCGTTAATGATGATCGTTTCGGTGGTGGCATCGCTTTTTGCGATCAAGCTGCGCAAGCGGATTGGGTTGCCCGCAATCCTAATGCTCGCGTTTGGCATTCAAATCGCGATCATTGCCACCTTGGCGACAACCAACAGTATCCTTGCGATTGCGGTACTGTTTTTGCGGATGGTGCCCAATTCATTATCACGACCATTTATCATTGCACGGATGCAGCCGTTGCTAAGCGATGCGGGCAGGGCAACGTTTTTATCGGTTCAGAGTTTTGGCGGCCGCCTGCTTTTTGCTGCGACATTGTTGGCGGCGTCAGCAAATGTGCCTGATGGGGTTGAGCTGGCCTACGGCGATATTCGACAGACCTTGGCGTGGTATGTTGCGGCCGGATGTGGGTTTTTTGTGCTGCTATGGGTGACTTCTGCCCGCGCTAAGGTCGAACCCGATCAAAGCCGGATCACGTAATCCTTGGTGGTGGTTTCCAGCACTTCCCATGTTCCCGTAAATCCGGGCCGCAGGATATAGCTGTCTCCAGCCGCAAGGGTCACTGGTGCCGCGCCGTCTTGGGTGATCACGGAAGTGCCCGATAGGATGTGGAAATACTCCCACTCGTCATAGCTGATCCGCCATTTGCCCGACGTCGATTGCCAGATGCCGCAATATAGCCCGTCAGCATCTTCGATGTTCCATGTTGTGAATTCAGGGTTGCCAGAAATTAACCTGTCGGCAGCAGGGCGTCCCTGTTCAACGTCCCCGGTTGGCGTCAGGTGAATAATGGTTTTAGTCATCTAAAGGCTCCTGTTTGATCAAGCATTGGGTAGCGTTCCCTCTTTTCAATGGTCAAGGCATTTGTCACACTGTGCAAAATTTCCGGGGAAACCGATGTAAATCGTCATAACATTCCCTATGTAACAGTTAACATATTGAAAGACAGGAGCGTTTTATGGCCAATTTGGATGCACAGGTAAGGGAATCTCAGACACAGGTTGCTGAGGCACAGAGCAAGATTGCCGAGCTGACCAGCCGGATTGAGACCGCGCGCGCCAAACTTAAGACCGGCGATGATGCGATGATCGACATTGAAAACGCGTCATTGGAAGATGTGCATGCCCATACGGACGTGATGAATGCGAACATTGCCGAGCTGATTATGGGGCTTGATGATGTGACCGCCGGGTTCAGCCGCGACTTCGACGAAATGCGCAACAAGACCGGCATGGAAAGCCTGATTGGCATCTTTTCCAGCGCCAAGGCCGACAGCATGCGTCAGGAACGGGTGCGGTCAGCGTCGATTGACGACAAGTTGCAGGATTTGATATCAAAGTCGGACGTAATTGTGCAGCTGCTTGAA
This sequence comes from Sulfitobacter sp., assembly GCA_051251995.1. Taxonomy (GTDB): domain Bacteria; phylum Pseudomonadota; class Alphaproteobacteria; order Rhodobacterales; family Rhodobacteraceae; genus Sulfitobacter. The sequence goes on along the minus strand of JBPOFF010000002.1, from coordinate 257,570 downwards.
GGGCAGTTGGCGATGCTGGAAGAGCAAAAGGTGAAGGTTGAAACCAACCTGACCGAAACGCTGGATGAACGTGAAATGACCGTGGGTGAGTTGGAAACCATTCGCAGTGATATTCAGGGCATGGATCCGTCGATCATCAAGGTCGAGAACGCGATTGCATCAGAGACAGACGCAGCCAAGCGGACCAAGCTGGAAACCGAACTGGCCGATCTGAATACCAAGTACAACGCACTGGTGCAGGATGAACAGGTCAAACTCGCCAAGTCGCAGACTTTGGAACGCTATATCGAAAAGGGCAAAACCTGGATCGATTCATTGCAGAACCAAGCGGCGACGCAGATGGTTTTGATCAACAAGTTGCAGACCGACACCAAGCAGCGGGTGGTTTTGTATGACGCATTGACCAAATCGCTGAAAACTGCGCAGCAGCAGGATGTCGCGCACCGGATCAACGAGATTGGTGTGAAGACGGATCAAGAGGCTCAATCCGCCATGGCAGGCATCGGTGCCGCGACGAATGCGCGCATGGCCGAAATGATGGAAAAGCACGAGGACCACATGGTGTTTGCGCGTGAGGTTCTGGAGGCGAAAGCCAAAGCGGATGAGCGTTTCGCGCGGCGGTTCGCGAAGATCATCGAGAAGCATGACAGCAATCAGTATGGGGCGTGATGCGAGGTATTAAGTGGATTGGGCGGCCAAATACGTACCGAGATTGTTTTGCTCAGCTTTTCTTAACCACGCTGTTTTTGGGATTGTATCTTACGGTGTCGGATGACTGGGAAAGATGGGGGAAATGGGTCAGCATACTAATAGCGATAAACGTACCTTGGTTCGTGATATTAGGTTTGAGGGGAAAGTCTGAGGAGAATGACTGACCCCACCCTAGACCACGTCGGCCTCACCGACACCTTTGCTTCGCGCCGATATTTTCGCAAATTCGAAGGCATCATGCAGCATATGCTGCATGTCGCTGGCGTGATGGAGACGGAGCAAAAGCTGAACCGTGATGAGGTCGCGATCTTGACGCGGTATGCGGCCAAGCTGACCCATACGTTCAAGGCGCTCAGCCTGAAGTATCTGCTGGTTGGGCGTGACACGGGACGGTTCTTTGGTTCTCTCACCATGGATGAACGCGACAGCGGGTTTCCGGTGGCGGCTGAGATCATGACCATGGCCAATGATGCACAGCAGGCGGCCACGCATTTGGAGAACATGGCGTCCGTCACGACCTTAAAAAACGAGATGGTGCAGACCATTCTGGGTGATCGCGAGGTGCCGACTAAGCTGCAATTCGCGCTGTCGCAGCGGCTCTATTACGAGGAACTGGCCAAGGGCGATCTGTTCTGGGTCCACAACGACCCGCAGGCGGATTGGACTGGGAATAAATCGGATCAGCGCCGTACCTTCCGGCTGCATTGGGCGACCTACGACTCACAGGTGAACCTGCCGGTGATCTATCTGATGGAGCTTGAGGACACGGGCAACATTGCCCTGCCCAAGGACGAACGCCGTTGGCCGGAGGTGCAGGCACACCTCAGCGCACAGGCGCTGGGCGGTTTGAAACTTGTGACCATCGCACGTGGGTTTGACTCTGACTTTGACGATCTGCACCCCAAACGCTTGCGGCGTTTCCATTTGGGGCCGATGTACAGCCATGCCTATACGCGTCAGGCGGGACCCTTGCGCGAAGTGTTGGCCGAAGCGCACGCACCTGTTGGGCAGGATTGGGCGCTGGTCTGGACCGAAGAAGAATTGTTGTCAGATCGGGTAATTGAAGAAAAATCAGGATGGTTTTCAACGGTAGAGCGCGAGGTTTTTGCGCTTGATCCCTTTGGGGCGCAGAACGCCGATTTGGGTGCAACCCGAACAGAGCGCAGCATCATCCTGCCGCAGCGGCCCTATCAGGTGCTGGAGGAGAAAAACCCACCGGGGTTTGGATCGGTGCGGAAATTTGTGGTCAGCCCGCAAGGGCGGGTGTTGCAGTATTAAGGAAGAGGGGGAGGTATCATGAAGTTAGAAGGATTTTTGTGGGATTTGTACTCCCTCATTCTTATTGAAACTTCTATAGACACTCTATTGAATGCTGAGGCTAAAGATGGCTGGAACTTCTATCTTTGGCTGATCATATTGTTTTCGGTTTCAGGTGCGACGATATTCAGATTCGCTACCCGCCAAATGGACCCAAGGTTTCTGGGCTCGGTCTTGGGCGCTGCAATGGCCATGGTAATGTTCGTGCCTTTGCAACTCTACTATTCAAAAATCTTCTTTGATCCTTTGTCTATAGTTGTTGGCTTGTGGGGCGCGTACATTGGGTTTCGCTACCTTTCTATGCCCGTGATGAAGATTTACAGCAAGAAACCCACTGAGGATATCAAATGAGCCAGACATCAGACGCCATGGAACTCCGCGAGGAGGATATCAAGAAGCATATTTCGGTTGCAGGTGCGCTGTTGGAAGGGTTCGACCATGCGCCGCGGATTGGCACCCCGTCTGGGGCAGATGCACCTGCGGAAAAATCCAGCGGTATCGGCACGCGGCGGCGGTTTCGCAGCACCACGCCGGGGTTGGTGACGCAGCGCAATGTGGCGACGTCAGGTGTGCAGTTGATCGCGCGGATTGCGGGCGCGGATGAAGGCGATACGCTGGTGTCGCCGATACAGGCAACGGTGATGCACAGCTTGCGCCGTGCCGTGGCGATTGCGCTGGCGGTGGCCGAAAATTATGCGGATCAATCCGGGCTTGGTGATCTGAAACGCGCCAATCTCGAAGGGTCCTTGCCTGCCGCGCGCAAGGCTGAATTCTCGGAAATGTTGTCGGCTGAGGCGTTGGTGACGCTGTATGTGTTTGGCAATGCGGCGGCCTATTTGCTGTCTTCGCATATGACCGAAACCACTGTTGAAGTTGGCGAGGTTGACGAGGTGTTGACTGATAACGGTCAAGTGGCCCTACATGGCGCGCTGTGGGAACTGGATCAAGATATTGGTGCCCATGCGAATGATGATCTGCGGCTGGTTGCCACGGTTAGTGCCTTTGCGGAAATGCTGATGGAGAAAGTCGCGTTGCGGGCGCAGACCGCGCCGCGATTAGAAAGCTTTAAGGGCGCGTCGTGGCGGGTTGAGGCGGATGATTTCACCGTTGCGGGGTTCAGCCCAGCGTCCAAGGCGAAGTCGACCAAACTGACCATGACGTTCAAGAAACCCAACGAAGTTGTCGGCAACCACATCGCCAAATATCAGGCGATGAAGCTCAGCAAAATGCTGATGGCCTATGACTTTGACCGTCGTTTGAACCCCTTTGCCGATCTGGGCGGGTTCATCTTTACCTTCATGGGGGATGGCGCGCCGGGGACGGGGAAAACCACGCTGATTCAGATGATGGCGGGGTTGATGAATGAATATTGCCTGAACGCGGGCTATCCGTTTCGCTATCAGAACCTGAGCACCGACAACATCGACAGCTATCAGGGCAAATCGGGCCAGAACGCCAAGGCGTTCATCAACAACATCATTGATCCGTCGGTGATCGGCTTTGGCACGATTGACGACATTGACCAATTGGCGGGCAAGCGCGGGGATCGGCAGTCAAGCGCGGGGCAGTTGGAGATTACGGCGGTGCTGATGGAGAGCTTTGCCGGGGCCAATACCGTGGTGCGTGGCAATTGCACGTTTGGGATGTTTTCGAACTATCCTGAGAATGTCGATGATGCGTTGCGGCAGCGGGCCGGGGCAAGGTTTCTGGTGGATGGGCCACAGACGCGGGATGATTACATCGACATTCTGAACCTGCTGATGGGCAAGAACCACGATATTCCTCTGGGCGAACACGAACCCTTCGAGGCGCAGGAGATCAAGAAGGCCGTGGCGGCTTCGTTTGAATCGCATTCCCGGCCCCATGAAGAAGGGCTGATGCGCGTGTTCGATCAGGTGTCCAAGGACATCGGTGGGTTTGATACGATTGCCAAACTCGGGACTTATCTGAAGGGTATTCAGGAGGCTGACCCCCGCTTTACTGGGCGCGCGATCAAGAACATCACGGACGCGGTCAAGGTGCGGGCGATGGACTTTGAATTGCCGGATGAATGGATGGAGCAGCCGGACCTGTTCCTGTTCAAACCTTATGATGAAAAGCGGGCGATGATTAAGGATATGCGCAAGCCGATCACGGTGGAAATGGTGATCCAAGAGATCAACCGCTATGCGGATTCTGAGTTTAGGTATGCGGATAAGTCAGACGAGATTGCGATTGATAACGCGGTGCGGGACATGCAGCGGATGGAGGCGGCGAAGAAGCGGTATTTGGGAGGGCGTGAGGGTTGATTGCTGGAGCTACATTAGCGTTAATAATCATCGTCACTTCTGCCGCACTGGGATGGCGATCAGGCAGCCGACGGAAACTTTCATTGTCGCTTGCCCTCTTGGATGGATTGCTTGGGACTTTCGTTCTTATTTTAGCGTTGGCTTTTGCTAGCCTTTTTCTGATGTTTATCATTCCCCCTTTTGGAGTATTTGCTCTCATGTTGATTGCGCTGGTAAGCGAAGTATCCGCACAGGACTTGGCTTGGCTCTTGCCGGGTGTCGCGCTTTCGCTGATTTCAACAGGTGTTGCTTTTCAGATGGGCAGGGAGGCCTGAAATGAAACGCCTCATCAAACACGGCCTCATGTTCGGCAACCTCTTCCACGTGGACTCCCCCGCGTTGGTCGACCGCTATAACCGCGCGCTGGAGCATCTGACGGGTAAGACCACCAAACAGAGTGACTTCCATATCGATATTTCCGGCTACTCGCCTGAGATTGGCGATGAGTTGAAAGACCACCTGTACCTCAACCATGCGGGCGTGAATCGGCAGTTTATCTTGCTGAGCATGGAGCAGCGCACGGCACCGTTGCTCAACACCAAATTCTCGACCTCGCGGGGCATTTTGCAGCAGTTCTTCAAAGAGAACGAGGCGCAGTTGTTTGCCCTGACCGCGCGGGATGCGGTGGCGGGGGAGTTGGTGAATTCGGTTTATGATGTGTCCACGCCGAAGCGGCTGTTTGATATCAGGCGCATCAAGGTTGAGGCGGATACCACAGCGGGCACGGTGCGCGATGCGGCCAAGCTGGGCGATATGGTGGATCGGTTCAAGAATGAACCCGATGGCTGGTTCGGCGATGTACTGATTGCCGACATGATCACGCTGGCGGGCAAGACCGGGGATGTGGTGCGCAATCCGGTAAAGCTTAAGCAGATGCGCTTTGATCAGCGAAATTTTTGGACGGCGCATTTTGGCGGGCTGTATCTGTTTCAAGACGTCGATCACCCGGCGTTGATTGCGCCGTTGGGCAAAGAGGGCCTTGATGATCTGCCGATCAAATATGTCTTTGACATGAGTAATCGAAATCAGATCGCCAAGTTTTTCGAATATAACGACCTAACCGAAACCATCGTCGACGCACGCGGCATCAATGCGGCGGCGATCCTGCGGCAAAAGATGGACTTCATTCTGGTCGATGCGGTGGCTGATCAAGGCGGAGACCTGACCGGGGCCACACGTGCAGATATGCGGCGGTTGGCGCGGGCCCATACCGCGATTTTGCCTGAGGAATTTCACGCGCTGAACGCATTGGTGAACTGGGCTGAAAACGGCGGATCGTGGCCGCGGATTTCATCGGATCACCCGGCGTATTTTTATACGTTGCGGGCGGCCGATACCAAGGATGCGGCGCTGGTGAACATGTTGCTGGCGGAACTGGCCCCTAAAGATGCGCGGCAGATGTTTATCTGTCATAAGGAGTTGTTTTACAAAACCTATGCGGGCTGGCCTGACAACAAACGTGCTTATGTTGCTGATTTCCTTGTGGCCGAGTATCAGGTGGACAAGGCAGGCGCGCGTAAGGCGCTCTTTGGCCATGACGCGCCGTTGGAAGAACCTGTGCCCAAGAAACCTGACCCGGTATCGGATATGATCGCGCGGGTCGGCCCATGGGGCGCGGTAAAGGGGAGATAAGCGATGTTTGCACTGGCACGTCTGGTGGTGATGGGGTTCGTCGTTTTGACGGTCGTTTATGTTTGCCTGTCGTTTTATTCGCGCTCTGTGCGGCGGGGTAAGCTGCGCAAGAAATGGCATGACGGGCCGCAAAAGGTGGACCGTGATACATTTGTGCAGCGGGGCCTCGAAAAATACGATGGCTCCATCCGTCGTAAACTGATTTTAGGTGTTTATATTGTGCCTGTGGTATTGGTCAGCGTGATCATCTATCTGACTAATTTCTCGTAAGTAAGGAGCCTGTTCATGGCGATTGTCAAATGGATTTTCTGGATCACCTTCTGGGTGCTTATCGGGGCGTTCTTTCACTATACGCTGCCGCAGGTTGATATTGCGCGGGTGACGGACACCTATGAAAAACGGATCGACTTTGGTGAGAATTCGATCTTCTGGGCGCAGGCGGATATTGGCACGGATGGCACCGCGGTAAACCGCGATGTGTTTTTCATCCAGACCCGCCGCGCCAAAGGGGATGTCATGGTCTATCGCAACGAGGATACAGGTTGGGGTTGGCCGCCCTATTTCAAGTTTGATACATCAAATTTGCAGGCCGAAGCGGCTGATGCCAAATCATCACCGGCTGATGCCAAATATGTGGCGATCAAGCATTATGGCTGGCGCAATGAATTCATGTCGATCTTTCCCAACGCCATTTCTGTGCGTCCAGTCGATGGCCCTGATGCGTCCAAGGGTATTCCGTTTCTCAACATCTTTATCCTGACGCTATTCTTTGCGATTTCTTATGCGATCTGGGTGCGGTGGCGTCGGTTTCGGATGGCGCGTATTGATCCAACGCTTGAGGCGATTGAGGATGACTTTGTTGAAAAACGGGGCCGGTTTTCAAGCTGGATCGGGACTTGGCGCAAGAAGTCATAGCTTTAGAAAAACCATACCGCTGAGCTGACCGTACAACGCGTGGTGTGATGATCAGTCTGAAAATAGATAGGCTGTCGAGGCGATTTCGCGGGCCTTATCGTCTGGTATTGCTAAAAATTGGCTCAGGGCTTTTGCGTTATGATCTTCGGATGTTGCTTCGCGCAGGCGATGGTGGTGCTCAAACCCAGAGTCCCTGATCCGGTCACTTTCATGCACCATGTCGTTGCGGATGGTGGGCAATAGACGTTCCAGCGTGTCCTGTGACGTCTGTTCCCCGGCAAGGCCAACCCGCATGGCGTGGCCCGTGAGGTAATCATCAGTGAATTGGCATTCGATTTCCAGCATCCGGGTGACGGAGCGGTCCGATGCAAAGTCATTCAATAGATCAAGGTTTTCCGGGTCCATGCACACGATCAAGCGGTCTGTCTCAAAATAATCAAACAGCATCCGCATCAGGGCGCGACGATGGCGGGTGCGTTTTTCCAACGTGTTCTGGATGCCGCCCAGGTCGGGCAGCGGCGCATCTTCTTCGTTAAAGATATATTCGATGGCGGGTACATTTGTGACCTGACGGATACGTTCCAACACCCTCTTTGCGACGTGCCATTTTTTGCAGATCACAATCAGCAGTTCTCGTTCACGGCCCAGGGTGCTTTCGGTTTCCCAAAACCGTGTGGCAAACCGCCGCCCGATGCGGCCCCGCCCAGACAGGAACTTGAACAGGCTGCGGCCTTCGTTGCTGATCTGAAACTGAACCCCCTCAGCGGCATAAAGCAAGCCCAACCGCCGCTTGAGGTCTTTGGCATCCGGGCTGATCTTGCGGGCAAACAGATAATCTTGGGACAGCAACAGGTCGTAGTGATCGTTGTAGAATGTAACAGGCATGCCGTAATCGGTGAACATCAAGAACGTGAGCGTCCGCGTTCGTATTTCGTCCTCTGGCACCAAATGCCGCACGAGGGTCTGGAAAAATGTCTCATCCGGAATCCAGGTTGTGCGGAAAAAACGGGTCACATCTTTGCGCTGTTTCACAAATTGCAGCAACCACTCGATGGTGTGACGTCGCAGGCACCACCATTGGCTGCCGATTTGAATTTGCAGGTCGGCAGGTATCTTTCGCGTCAGGCCCAACCGTTTCTGCACTTCGAACATGGCATAAAACAGCTTCTTGTGGGTGCGTTCATTTAGATAGTGACGATAGATCAGCCGCTCTTCTTTCCAGCCGGTCTTGATCCAATCGCTCTCAAAATAATCAAAGCTTTCGATGAAATCTGCGTCGTTTTCATCAAGGAATTGGTGCGTATATTCAGCTGACTTGATCGCCATGCAATCGCCTGACAGCATATAAAAATGGGTCGCACGTGGAAATGCTTTGGCGGCAGACTGGACTGCGTAAAGTGTGGCTTGGACCAGTGACCATTCACCCCAACCGCATTTTATACGTTTATGGGCAAAGGTGACGTTCGGGTTGTTCTCTAGGGCGGCTTTGATTTGCTTGAAATGCGCAGGATTGGCAGAGGCATCAAAGTGGATCGACATGTAGTCGCCAACGGCAGTCAACCGCTCCGCCTGCCGAATAATGGCAACCGGGTCCTTGTGAGAGAGCAAAATGTACGCGATTTTTGCCATATTGGAAACGAACTGACCCTTTACCTTAGATTGTTTACCTAGATAGTGGTGAAGACCGATTGAATAAACAGCATTTATTTGGTTTTTTATGGCAAAGCTAAACTGTTGCCAAAAACAGGCATAGCGAGCAGGAGATGTACGAGTATGGGTTTCCCCGGAACGTGGATGACGGAAAGCGAAAGCGTGGTTTACCGCGTGGTGCCTAAATGTGCGTGTTCGACCATCGGACAGATCATGTATTACTCTGATCATGGTGATTTCTTCGATGGTGACATTCACGATGCAAAATCAGGGATGCACAAATGGGCGCTTGATGGATCGCAGGCTCCTATCACCCAGAATGTGACCAGTCACAAATCCTATGCGTTTACATGTGTACGCAATCCATACACCCGTGTCCTGTCATCATTCTTTGACAAAATTTGCGGCATTCAGCGTAACGGAAAGCGATATCGCGGGAACCTTGTACCCCTTCTGATCCAGAAATATGGGATCGAAGTTGGCGGCGATGATGGCAAACAAGAGTTTGATCAAATCGCATCGTTCCGCCGTTTTTTGTTGTTCGCGCGCGATACCATTCGGTGGCGGCGGCCCATGGACCCGGATATTCACTGGTCCGCGCAATCTGGGCACGTCAGCACCTTTATCGTGAATGGAGGCACCTATGATAAAATCGTCTGGACCGAGAGCTTTAATGACGGGATGCAAGATGTCATGAACGCCATTGAGACACCGCACGAGGTAAAGCTGGCTGATATTCCTCGATTTAACGAAAGCGAAGGGCATGGCCCCAAGCGTGCGCACCCTGTTGAGGATTACTTCGACGACCTGTCGATGCATTTGGTGCGGGAAATCTACAAGCGTGATTTTGATCTGTTCAAATACGATTTTGAAAATCCGGGCAACAAGATGCCAACCGGAGAGATTGATCTGGCAGAAGTGCACGCCAAGCTGGGTGATTGATCGCGATTGCCCCCCGTTAAGACGGATTTGACTGCATGGCTGATACCACCCGGCGCGCTGCGGCGGCGCTGGCTTTTGGTGAGGGGTGGATCATGTCCAGCGCATGAAAGCTGGCATCGCCGAAAGGCACCATATCAGCGAGAGAAACAAAGGTGATCCCGCTGTCCAGATCGGCTAGTTTTCTGATCCGCGCTTCGAGTTTATCCCCCAGTGGCTTGCAGCCTTCGATGGGGGATCCGCGACCGGGACTGCGCAAATATCCAACATAAATGACCTTGGCACCGTCCCGACGCGCCCGTGCGACCGTGCCGGGAATTGCGCCCTTGCGCCCATCGCTGGAAATCAGCCGCTCCATTTTCCGGCTACATCTGCCACACCCACACCCAAGCCACAGATCGTTGCCACCACCGTTCATGACGACAAAATCCCATTTGCCGGGTTTGTATTGTTTGGAAATCTTCATTCCCAAGGCACCGGTGATCGGCAAAGCATATAGATGCATCGCCCCTGCTAAGGCTTTACTTTTGACTTTGGTATGCAACAAGCCGGACAGCACATGCGGAAAGGACTGCTTGGTCGAGGCGTTGGACGTCATAAAAGAATCGCCCATAACCAACACGCGCATCGGGCGTTCGGCATTGGCAGTGGTGGTCAGCATTGTATACAGGGCCAGTGCCGCGCACAGGCGAATTAGCAGCAACATCAGTATCTCCTTGTCACGCAACAGCACGTGATGCGCAGGCAGTGCGCATGTGGCAGTGGATTCGTTCAGAGTTAGTTCAATTTAGTGGCAAAATTATGGCGGCGGTTACGCGGCATTATCCTACAGAAGAACGCCCGCGATGAGTGTCCAGCCTTGCACCATGCGCCCACCCAGCCTAAATCAACGTCATGAGCCAGGTAAAATCATCCTCCAAGTCTGATCCCAACTACAAGGTGATCGCCGAAAACCGCCGGGCGCGGTATGACTACGCTATTGAGGATGATCTTGAGTGCGGGATCATTCTGGAAGGTTCCGAGGTCAAGTCATTGCGTCAAGGCGGGTCCAACATCGCAGAAAGCTATGCGGCAGTCGAAGATGGTGAATTATGGTTGGTGAACGGCTACATCGCACCCTATGCACAGGCCAAGACGTTCTCGCATGAGGAACGCCGTCGTCGGAAATTGCTGGTCTCCAGCAAAGAACTGTCTCGTTTGTGGAATGAAACCCAGCGCAAGGGCATGACATTGGTGCCGCTGGTCATGTATTTTAACCATCGCGGAAAAGCCAAGATCAAGATTGGCATCGCCAAGGGCAAAAAGAACCACGACAAGCGGGAAACAAGTGCCAAGCGGGATTGGTCACGGCAAAAGGCGCGTCTGCTCAAAGATCATGGATGATCGGCTGGTCCTGATCGGTTTTGAGTACAGCGTTTACACGCGCATTGTGCGTACGGCGCTGGTGGAGCTGGAATTTGACGCAGAGTACATTGAGGTTGATCCTTTTTCTGACCAGCCTAATCCCGAGTTATCACGGCACACGCCATTTGGCCGGGTTCCTGTTTTACGCCACGGGGCATTCGCGCTAACAGAAACCTCTGCAATTGTTGGGTACTTGTCCGATCTCAGCGCGTGCAGATCATTCTGCCCCAAGACACCTCAGGCACGCGCGCGCATGCGCCAGATTATTGGGATCATTGACGCCTACGGCTATCAATCCATGGTGAGGGATGTGTTTTCACACGGGTTCTATCGGCCACATTTTGGCGAGGAGTTTGAGCACGATAACGTCAGCCGTGGGTTGATAGGTTCGCACCCTGTTTTGACCACGCTCGATGGGATTGCCCAAGAAGGCTTGCAGCTTAATGGTAGCGACATCAGCCTTGCTGACATCCATCTGGCCCCAATGATTGCATATTTCACAATGGTGCCTGAGGCCGCAAAATTGCTGGCACAGTTTCCGGCGCTTTCTGCGTGGTGGTCAACGCTTCAGAACCGGTCCTCCCTTGCCGGAACGGACCCTTTCAGCAGGTGATACCTGCGTTTATTCAACATATTTTCCCCTTTGCGCATGTGGCTGGCCCCGATACCCGTTGATCCGCTACAGGTAGGGGCCGCATGTAGCCCAAATTCAAAAAGGCCCCATAGGGAATGGAATTATGGAACTTATTATTGGTCTCCTTTCAGGTGCCGTTGGCGGTAACGTGGCGGGCAAAGTCCTTGGCAAACTTGACCAAGGGACTTTGATCAACTCGATCTCTGGTATCGTGGGTGGCGGTCTTGGTGCGACGATCCTTGGCAGTCTGGGCGCTGGCGCTGCGGGCGGCGGTTTGGACATCGGCAGCATCATTAGTCAAGTTGTTGGCGGTGGTGTCGGCGGTGGTGTTGTGTTGGCCGTTGTTGGCGTGATCAAGAACATGATGGCGAAATAAATGCCTCCCGGGTGGCGCAACAGCGTCGCCCGGACTTGCCAGCCCAAACCAGCAAGGATAGGCAATAGGAAACCTGACAAAAGAGGGCTTCCCATGACCGATGATCCCAAAACGCTGGTTTCAACCGCGTGGTTGGCCAAACATCTCAAAGATCCAGATTTACGATTGCTCGACGCTTCTTGGTATCTGCCGGACGTGGGCCGTGACGCGCGCGCGGAATATGATGCGGCGCATATTCCCGGCGCGCGGTTTTTTGATATTGATGATATTTCTGACGCCCGGTCAGAATTGCCGCATATGGCACCTCCTATTGAAAAGTTTATGTCACGCATGCGGGCAATGGGTGTTGGTGATGGGCATCAGGTCGTTGTCTATGATGGCGCTGGATTGCAATCTGCTGCACGCGTGTGGTGGTTGTTCAAACTGATGGGCCAAAACAATGTCGCGGTCTTGGATGGCGGTCTGCCAAAGTGGGTTGCCGAAGGGAACGCAACGGAAGACATGCCGCCCATCCCGCGTGACCGTCACATGACAGTGCGGTTTCAGAACCAATTGGTGCGAGATGTGACACAGGTGGCCCATGCATCAAAGCTGGGCGACCCGCAGATTGTTGACGCCCGGTCGGCGGCGCGGTTCCGTGGTGATGCGCCTGAACCGCGTGAAGGATTGCGTGCGGGGCATATTCCAGGGTCGCGCAACGTGCCATTTGGCGATTTGTTGAATGATGACAAAACAATGAAATCCGTTGAAAAGACCCGTAGCATTTTTGAAGCCGCAGGCGTGGATTTGAACAAACCGATCATCACCTCATGTGGGTCTGGTGTGACAGCCGCTATTTTGGTGCTGGCACTGCAACGTCTGGGGCACGCGAATTGGTCACTTTATGATGGGTCATGGTCCGAATGGGGCATGTTCCCCACCGTTCCCGTCGAAACCGGAGAAGCATAATGTTTGAGACACTCAAGGCGCAGCCAGCAGATAAAATTCTGACCCTGATGCAAATGTACAAAGACGATCCGCGCACCACAAAAGTGGATTTGGGCGTCGGTGTCTACAAGGATGCGACGGGCCTGACGCCAGTGATGCGGGCTGTGAAAGCGGCCGAACATCAGCTTTGGGAAACTCAAGATTCCAAAGTGTATACCGGCCTTGCGGGTGATCCGGCCTTTGCCGATGCGATGATCAAACTGGTGCTGGACGGTGCCGTGCCACGCGAGACGATTGCCGCAGCGGCCACACCGGGGGGCACAGGTGCGGTGCGGCAGGCGTTTGAAATGATCCAAATGGCGCGGCCAGAGGCGCGGATTTTTGTATCTGACCCAACCTGGCCCAACCACCTGTCGATTATGAAATATCTCGGCATAGAGGCGGTGCCGTATCGCTATTTTGATGACGAAACCCGTGGCGTTGATTTTGACGGCATGATTGCCGATCTCAAGACTGCACAAAAAGGCGATGTGGTGTTGTTGCATGGCTGTTGTCACAACCCAACCGGGGCGAATTTGAATGCTGCTGAATGGGATGCAGTGATCAAGGTGTTGTTGGACACCGGCGCGACACCGATGATCGACATTGCCTATCAGGGGTTTGGTGATGGTTTGGAAGAAGACGCCGCCGCCACGCGCAAACTGGTCGCCGCTGTACCAGAATGCCTGATCGCGGCAAGTTGTTCGAAGAACTTTGGTATCTACCGCGAACGCACAGGATTGCTTATGGCAATTGCGGCAGATGCATCTGCGCACAAGCTGAACCAAGGGACACTGGCATTTCTAAACCGCCAGAACTTTAGTTTTCCGCCGGATCACGGTGCACGGATTGTCACGATGATTTTGAATGATGATGCTTTACGCAGTGACTGGATGGCGGAACTGGAAGAGGTGCGCAACACCATGCTTGGTCTGCGCGCAGAACTTGCTGGTGAATTGCAGCGGTTGTCGGGATCGGACCGCTTTGGATTTTTGGCACAGCATCGGGGCATGTTTTCCCGGCTTGGTACAACGCCTGACAAGGTTGAAGAGTTGCGTAGCAAACATGGCATTTACATGATTGCCGACAGCCGGATGAACATTGCGGGTCTGAATGCTCAGACAGTGCCGATATTGGCGAAAGCCATCCTCGACGTTGGTATTTAAAATCGGGGGTGGGCGGTGCGCCCACCTTACGGCGTAACTGGTAACATAGGCGCGTCGTCCACCCGCCGCAGCAAAAAAGCCCGGACAGCATGCCCGGGCTTTTTCATTTTGTGATGTGACGGGCTAGCCCTTTGAGAACTCGGGGTAGGCTTCCATACCCATTTCGGACATGTCCAACCCGTTGATTTCGGCTTCTTCGCTGACACGGATGCCTGTAGCGGATTTCAAAATCATCCAGACGATAAAGCTGACGATGAATACAAAGCCACCCACAGCACCAAAGCCGATGATCTGCGTGATGAACGACGTATCGGCGGTGTAGACGGGCACCACCAATGTGCCCCAAAAACCGGCAAGCAAGTGAACCGGGATGGCACCTACCACATCGTCGATTTTTAGCTTGTCGAGGAACGGAACCGCAAAGACGACAATCACACCGCCCACCGCACCAATCCAAAGCGCACCAAACAGGGTCGGGTCAAGCGGGCCCGCAGTGATAGACACCAGACCCGCCAGTGCACCGTTCAGCACCATGGTCAGGTCGACCTTTTTGTATAGGATCTGCGTCAAGATCAACGCAGCAACGGCACCCGCAGCAGCAGCCATGTTTGTGTTGGCAAATATCTGTGCCACGGCATCAACGTCAGAGATTGTACCCATCGCCAGTTGTGATGCGCCGTTAAAGCCAAACCAACCAAGCCACAAGATGAACGTACCAAGTGTTGCCAGCGCGAGGTTCGACCCCGGCATCGGCACCACGCGACCATCTTTGTTATATTTACCAAGGCGTGGCCCCAGTACGATGGCACCAGCAAGGGCGGCAAACCCACCCGCAGCGTGGACCAACGTTGAGCCAGCAAAGTCGCTAAAGCCCATTTTGGACAAGAAGCCTGTGCCCCACTGCCAGCTTGCCCCAACCGGATAGATCACACCCGTAAGGACGACAACGAAGATTAAGAAAGGCCACAATTTAATGCGTTCCGCCAGCGTGCCGGACACGATGGAAGCTGTGGTTGCGCAGAACATCAACTGAAAGAAGAAGTCGGATGCGTTGGAGTAGCCGCCTGCATCGATTTCAGATTTGATATCCTTGGTTCCGATGGCTCCAAATACGTCTTGGATGATCCAGTTGCCATCACCAGGGTACATGATGTTATAGCCGATCAGCCAATACATAATCGCGGCAATTGCAAACAGCGCGATGTTTTTGGTCAATTGCGTGGTGACGTTCTTGGATCGGACAAGACCTGCCTCAAGCATGGCAAAGCCAGCGGCCATCCAGAACACCAAAAACCCACCGATCAAAAAGAGTAGTGTGTTGAAGATGAAGGTTGTGTCAGCCAATGTCGCAAATTCTGCGTCTTGCGCCGCGCCCAGTGTTGGCAATACCGCAAGCGTTGCTGCCATCGGAATGATGTGTCGTTTTTGCATGTTGGGTTCTTTCTTAAAGCGGGGGATCAAAGGGCGTCATCGCCAGTTTCGCCAGTGCGCACCCGCACGGCCTGTTCCACGTTGAGGACAAAGATTTTGCCGTCCCCGATCTTGCCTGTCTGGGCGGTGCGGCTGATCACGTCGACCATCTGATCGGCAACGCCATCGGCGACGACCAATTCCAGTTTGACCTTGGGAACAAAGTTCACCATGTATTCTGCGCCGCGGTAAATTTCTGTGTGGCCCGACTGCGCGCCAAACCCTTTGATTTCGGTAACCATCAACCCGCGCACGCCTGCGTCTGTCAGCGCCTCGCGTACGTCTTCCAGCTTGAATGGTTTGATTGTTGCAATGATGAGTTTCACCTCGGGATACCTCTTTTGGATCGCAGGATTGCCCTGCATTGTGCAGGTGCAGCAAAACCCATCGCGGTTATGATTTGAAACCTGAAGAAAGCGAATCCATGCTAAAATCCACCTACTTGCGCCCAAATTGTACGCAAAAATTTGATAGTGATTAAAAAATAATCGAAAAATTGACGTGGTTTGCGCAATGCGGTGCTAAACAATCTGTGTCAGTCAGGATAGAATAAAGAAAAAATCAGGCCGGGCAGGCAGCATATGAGTATTCCACCCAAGCGTAAAAAAACCTTGGTCGCAGATAAGCGGTATCCGGGCAAAGGGTCTACGGTTCCAAAAAAGACGCCCAAGAAGAAGGTGCCGGCCAAGCGCAAACCCGCGCGGGCTAAGCGCCCGCGGCGGGGCGGCATTCTTGGATTTTTCAGTGCGATTGTGCGCTGGATATTTGGGTTGATCTGGAAAATCACGTGGCGTTTGACGGCGGTTGGGATGATCGCCCTGGCCTTGGCCATCGGTTACTTTTACACGACTCTGCCACCGCTTGAAAACTTTCTGGATGGTCGCGCACGTGGCTCTGTTACCATGTTGGACCGCAACGGCGATGTCTTTGCTTGGCGCGGTGATCAGTTCGGCGGTGTTGTGACGGCAGACAGTGTATCAAAGCACCTCAAGAATGCCGTGATCGCAACGGAAGACAAACGGTTCTATCGCCATTTTGGCCTTAGCCCCCGTGGTATCGCATCTGCAGTACGCATCAACATGTCCGAAGGGCGCGGACCGTTGCAGGGCCATGGTGGCTCAACAATCACGCAGCAAGTTGCAAAACTTTTGTGCCTTGGCGATCCGTTTGATCCCAGCAGTGGACAGACCGAAAAAGAATATGAAGCCGCGTGTCGTCGATCTTCGCTGAAGCGTAAGGCAAAAGAAGCGCTGTTTTCGATGGCGATGGAAGTGAAATATTCCAAGGATGACATTCTGTCGATCTACTTGAACCGGGCCTATATGGGTGGCGGGACATACGGGGCAGAAGCAGCGGCACAGCGTTTCTTTGGCAAACCCGCATCTGCGGTTTCAGCCGCTGAGGGGGCGATGCTGGCGGGTCTGTTGACCGCACCGACAACCCTGTCACCCACGAACAATCTTGAGCGGTCACAAAACCGTGCGGCCACAGTCATCCGTTTGATGGAAGAGCAGGGGTATCTGAGCGCCGAAGAAGCCGCAGCAGCACAAGCCAAACCTGCTGAGCTGTCAGAGGCGGCCGAAGCCAAGGCGGGCGGCTATTTTGCAGATTGGGTCATGGCGTCTGGTCCAGAATTTTTTACCCGCAACACCACCGAAGATGTCATCATCAAAACCACGCTTGATCAACGTATCCAACGCGCAGCCGAGGATGGGTTGAAATGGGTTTTTGATAACAAGGTCAGCCCCGGTTCCAAGGCGCAGGCTGCGGTGATTGTGATGTCAGCCGATGGTGCCGTGCGCGCGATGGTCGGGGGTCGCAAGACCAAGGTTTCGGGAGCGTTTAACCGTGCAACCCAAGCGTTGCGCCAAACGGGTTCGGCCTTCAAGCCGTTTGTTTATGCTGCCGCCCTTGATCTAGGGTGGTCGCCCAATGATCTGATTGATGATGCTCCTTATTGTTTGAACATCCCCGGGTCGGGTGAATGGTGCCCGCGAAATTACACCAACAACTTTAAAGGTCTTGTGACGCTTACGGATGCTTTGAAAAAATCGCTCAATATCCCAGCAGTGAAAATCTCTGAACGCGTTGGGCGTGAGGTGGTCAGCCAAGTTGCCCAGCAGTTTGGCATTAAAAACGATTTGGCTGCTGGCCCTGCTTTGGCGCTGGGTGCGTCGGAAAGCACGTTGATTGAAATGACCGGGGCCTATGCAGGCATCTTGAATGGTGGGTCCTCTGTCACCCCTTATGGCTTGATTGACTTGAAGTTGATGGGCGACACAGAACCATTGATGGGCACGGGTGGGGGTATCGGTGAACGGGTGATCCAAGAAGAAGCAGCACGCCAGTTGGTATATATGATGGAAAAAGTGATTTCTGAGGGTACCGGGCAGCGAGCGCAATTTGGAGGGCGTCAGTTGGCTGGCAAAACGGGCACGACATCAGCAGCCAAAGACGCTTGGTTCATTGGGTTCTCAGCCGATTACGTTGCAGGGGTCTGGATGGGTTACGACGACAACACCCCGCTTAAAGGTGTGACCGGTGGTGGTCTGCCCACGGCAATCTGGCGCGAAACAATGAGCAGGGTGCACGAAGGTGTTCCATTGACCGACTTGCCGATGAGCAGACCGGGTCCAGCGACCGTCCAAAGTGAACAGAATGTGAATTCTGACCCAATACCAGTGCAGGTGGATAACGGTGGCGGTACGATCATTGATCAGGTGTTGCGGGATATCTTTGGGCCGTCGTCAGGTGGCGGACAAAGAGCCCCAACCAATCGTGGTGAGGATCGTTAGTCATTACCAAATGTGATGGCCTGACACACATTCATTCATTTTTGTTGTATGAGGGTTTGTGCAAATAATGCGGTTCATGAAATGAGGTTTTCCTGATGATACCACTTCGCATTGCATCATTCTCTTCCAACGGTATGGGCGGTAACCCCGCCGGCGTGGTTATCACTAATCAATTACCCAGCGCTTCGGACATGCAAAAAGTCGCTGCGGCGCTTGGGTTTTCCGAAACCGCCTTTGCCGCCCCAGAGGGCGCTGCATGGCGGGTTCGGTATTATGCCCCAGTGGGTGAGGTTGCATTTTGCGGCCACGCGACAATTGCGCTGGGGGCCGCATTGGGCGCGCAGGAAGGTGCCGGACAGTTTGATCTGAACTTGCGTGATACGCAGATCACTGTTGCCGCAGAAAAGCAGGGCGACACATGGCATGCGGCACTGCAATCGCCACAAACGTGGTCGGAACCTTTATCTGATGATATGACAGCGCAACTGGTCGGTCTTTTTTCGCTCACACAGGGCGATCTTGATCAGTCCTTGCCGCCAACCCTCGCGTTCGCGGGCGTTCGACATGCCATTCTGACCCTGAAAAGTCGGGAAACCTTGGCGCAAATGGCTTATCCCTTTACGGCCATGTGCGACCTGATGGCGGAACATGATCTGGTGACGGTCAGTCTGCTTTATATCGACGGGCCACGTCATTTTGACGCGCGCAACGCCTTTGCCAGTGGCGGTGTTGTTGAGGATCCGGCGACTGGTGCTGCGGCAGCAGCGCTGGGTGGTGCGTTGGTAGACTTGGATTGGGATGGATTGCGCAAGGGTGGCCGATTTGAAATCCTTCAGGGTGCGGATATGGGCCAGCCATCTGCGATCACTGTAGATGTCACCGGGTGGCTTGGGGCCTCAGTCCGGGTGAGCGGTGCAGTTAGGTGGATGTGAGCGGTCGGCACAGTTGATGCCAAGAATGCGACAGTGAAGCAAAGATCAATATATCGGCGAAGGAACAATGGAAATTTAACTTGAATGGCACTATGCCCCTCATAAGGTCGTGTGAAACGACAGGCTGCTAAAGGTTGACAGAGGCCAACCATCGAGAAGGTGCACATGCGAGACGAGGTCATCAAACGCGGGCAGGATGAACTGCGCAAGGCACGCAGCCAAAGCCGCATGTTGTTCTGGACGGTCGGCTTGTTCAGTCTGTTTGCGAACCTGCTGATGTTGACCGGACCAATGTACATGTTGCAGGTCTATGACCGCGTTTTGGGCTCCGGGTCCGAAGAAACACTGATCGCCCTGTCGATATTGGTGGTGTTCCTATATGGAACGATGGGCATTTTGGACCATACCCGGGGTCGTATCATGGCCCGCGTTGGGGCGCGGTTTCAGGCCAATCTGGATCGCCGGGTGTTTGATGCTGTGGTGCGTAAATCCGCCGTTGCACCGGACGTAAAAACCAATGCAGGTCTGGCCGATCTTGAATCCGTGCAACGGCTGTTGACCTCACCCGTCTTGATGGCAGCATTCGACATTCCATGGACGCCGATTTTCTTTGCAGCGATCTTCTTGTTTCATCCTTTGCTGGGATGGTTGGCCGTTGGGGGTGCAGCGGTTTTGATCATCATCACAATCGCCAACCAGGTATTGTCCCGTGGCAGTCAGGCCAAGGCGGGCATCGCGGGGCAAACAGCAACGGCAATATCAGACCAGATCAGGACAGAAGCAGAAATGGTGCAGGCCATGGGCATGCGCGATGCGGCATTCACCCGCTGGCAGACGGCCCGTGGGGAGGCATTGGAACAACAAGTGCGCGCTACGGACGTGGGTGGCACATTTTCTTCGATGACCAAAACCTTGCGTCTGTTTTTGCAGTCCGCGATGTTGGGTTTGGGGGCATGGTTGGTGTTGCAGGGCAAGATGACACCGGGCGCAATGATCGCCGGGTCAATCTTGTTGGGCCGGGCACTGGCCCCGGTTGAAATGGCGCTGAACCAATGGCCGACTGTTCAAAGGGGGCGCACAGGTTGGGCAAACCTTGCGCAACTACTGGGCGCTGTACCATCTGAACCGATCCGAACGGCCTTGCCCAAACCACGGGCAAAGATCACTGCGAAAGGGTTGACCGTTGTACCGCCGGGTGAACGCCAAGCATCGCTAAAGTCGCTGAATTTTGAGGTGGAACCGGGGCAGGCTGTTGGCATTATCGGGCCGTCCGGTTCGGGTAAGTCGACCCTCGCACGGACCTTGATGGGGGTGTGGCCCCCGGCAGGTGGTTATGTGCGATTGGATGGGGCATCACTTGATCAATATGGGCCAGAAACTTTGGGGCGATACATCGGGTATCTGCCGCAGCGGGTACAGCTTTTTGACGGGACAATAGCTGAAAATATCGCCCGCCTCTCTAATCAGCCGGATGATGCAAAGGTTGTCGCGGCTGCAAAAATGGCTGCCGCACATGAGATGATCCTCGAATTACCCCAAGGCTATGACACCCAGATCAGTTCTGGTCAGGTGCGGCTGTCTGGTGGCCAAATGCAACGGATCGGGCTTGCCCGTGCGCTCTATGATGATCCGGTGATTGTGGTGCTGGATGAGCCGAATTCAAACCTTGATAACGTCGGTTCTGTGGCATTGAATCACGCGATCCGACAGTTAAAGGCCGATCAACGTTCCGTCTTGATCATGGCGCACCGTCCTGCGGCCATTCAGGAATGCGATACCTTGCTGGTGCTGGATAACGGCATGCGCATGGCCTTTGGCCCCAAAGACGAAGTGCTGGCGAGTATGGTGAAGAACCACCAACAGATCAAACAGGCCCCAGCAGATTCGGGAGGCGTGACATGAACGGTGCAGCAGACAAACGCTGGTCTGCAAAGCGCCCGGTGATCATTGGTTTTCTGGGTCTGCTCTTGCTGTTTGGCGGGTTTGGCACTTGGGCTGTAACAACCCAGATTGCAGGCGCGATTGTTGCGTCTGGCCGGATTGAGGTGGACAGAAATCGCCAGATTGTTCAGCACGAAAAAGGTGGTGTGGTTGCTGCCATTCTGGTGGATGAGGGTGACACCGTTGCGGCAGGTGATTTGTTGATCCAACTTGATCCGCAAGCATTGGCATCACAATTGGCGATCATCGAAGGCCAATTGTTTGAACTGATGGCCCGGCGTGGCCGCCTTGAGGCGCAGCGCGATGAAACAGAGGATGTCACTTTCGATGATGAGCTAATTGCTGTCGGCAAGGCAAATCCCGACTTGCAAGAACTGATGAATGGCCAACGCAACCTGTTTGAGGCCCGGCAAGCCTCTGTTGCCCAAGAGATCGACCAGTTGGGCAAGCGCAGTGAGCAAATCGCATCGCAGGTATCTGGTGTTGAAGCCCAAGAAGCAGCGCTTGGGCGTCAGCTTGAACTGATCGAGAAAGAACTTGTCAGCCAACAATCCCTGCTGGATCGCGGGTTGGCACAGGCTTCAACGGTGTTGTCGTTGCAACGCGAACAGGCACGTTTGCGGGGCCAGATTGGCGAGCTGTCCGCGAGTAAGGCGCAGTCGCTGGGCCGTGCTACCGAAATAGATATTGAGATACTTAAACTTGGAACAGGGGGTCGCGAAGAGGCGATCACGCGGTTACGTGATCTACGCTACCGCGAGCTTGAACTGGTCGAGCAGCGTAGTGCGTTGAGGGCTGAGATTGACCAGCTCGACATCCGCGCGCCCGTATCGGGGATCGTCTATGCAATGCAGGTTCAAACCCCGCGTTCTGTTGTACGTGCGGCGGATCCGTTGTTGTTTCTTGTCCCACAAGATCGCCCGTTGGTCATCGCGGCGCGTGTCAACCCAACAAATGTTGATCAGATTGCCGTTGGTCAGCACGTGAATCTGCGCATGTCGGCACTGGATCAACGCACCACGCCAGAACTGGTGGGGCAGGTGGTGCAAATCTCTGCGGATGCGATTGAGGAACAGCAAACCGGGCAGTCGTATTTCCGCGTGGAAATCACGCTGAACCCCGGCGAGGTGGAAAAGCTGGACGACGGGATCATTCTGCTGCCCGGTATGCCGGTTGAGGCGTTTATCAGAACCGGTGATCGTTCTCCAATGGCCTATCTGATCAAGCCGATGGCGGATTATTTTGCGCGCGCTTTCCGCGAAAATTGATCCTGCCTCTTTTTGTTTGCTGCGATCCCGGCTAGCGTCCGGCTGAATTCAAACTCCAAAGGAAACACCATGAGCATTACCGCACGTTTGGCTGAACTGGGCGTCACATTGCCCGATGCACCGGCCCCTGCCGCAAACTATGTCCCGTTCGTTGTTGTGGGCAATATCGTTTATGTTTCCGGCCAAATCTCAAACGGCCCGGACGGCATGATCGTGGGCAAGCTGGGTGACGACATGGCTGTTGATGCGGGTGCCGCTGCGGCAAAGCACTGCGCGATCAGCCTGCTGGCACAACTCAAGGCCGCCTGTGGTGGCGATATTGAGCGGTTGGTGCGAGTGATTAAATTGACTGGTTTTGTGAATTCGACCCCTGATTTCACCGACCAGCCCAAAGTGATCAACGGGGCGTCTGATTTTCTGGTTGAGGCATTGGCCGACAAGGGACGGCATTCCCGTTCGGCGGTGTCTGCTGCGTCTTTGCCATTTGGTGTCGCGGTTGAGATCGAAGGCATTTTTGAGATCAAATGAAGCTGCCTCGTTCGTTCTATACTACACCTATTGCGCATCGTGCATTGCATGATGTCGCCAATGGCAGACCGGAAAACAGCCGGGCTGCGATCCGGGCTGCGATGGATGCGGGCTATGGCATAGAAATTGATGTGCAGCTAAGCGCCGATGGTGCTGCGATGGTATTTCATGACTATGGGCTGAATCGGTTGACTGGCGCCCAAGGTGCCGTGCGGTTGTGCACTGCGCAAACCTTGTCAGGCATCGAACTCACGGGCAGTGACGAAGGTATTCCAACACTGGTCGAGGTTCTTGAGTTGATTGCAGGGCGTGTGCCGTTGCTGATTGAAATCAAGGATCAGGATGGCGGCATGGGCACCGATGTCGGTCCACTTGAAGTGGCAACATCGCAAGCCTTGCAGGGGTATCACGGTGATTTGGCCGTCATGTCATTTAATCCACATTCAGTGGCCCAGATGGCAACGCTGATCCCGGATGTACCCCGGGGGTTGGTCACCAGCGCCTATCGCTATGAAGATTGGCCATTACCCAAATCAACCTGTGATCATTTACGAGACATCCCTGACTACGACCGTGTGGATGCATGCTTCATCAGCCACGAAGTCGATGACCTAGAGCGCGCCCGCGTCGCAGAGCTTAAGGCGGCAGGCGCGATGATCTGTTGTTGGACGGTCAAAAGCCAATCAGTAGAAACAGCAGCCCGTCGCTTTGCTGATAATATCACCTTTGAAGGATACCGGGCGGCGCTGACCGCTTGATCCTGCGCGAGAAAGCCACAAATAGGGCAGTGAGGCAGGGTTTAGTATGAACGCGCAAGAAGTGGAAATCAGGGTGGTGCCCGATCTGGCCGATATTGGTCAGGCTGATTGGGATGCCTGCGCCTGCCCAGAGGCCGTGGAGGGCAAGCGCGCCACTGATCCTTTTACCACATTTCGGTTTCTGTCAGCACTAGAACAAAGCGGCAGCGTTGGTCCCGGCACGGGCTGGCAGCCGCAATATTTGACGGCCTCAGTTGCGGGTCAGGTGATTGCAGTCGCCCCGATGTATGTAAAATCGCATTCGCAAGGCGAGTATATTTTTGACCACAATTGGGCGCATGCCTATGAACGTGCAGGCGGGCGGTATTATCCGAAACTGCAAATCGCAGTGCCGCATACCCCGGCCAGCGGGCGGCGGTTCCTGACACGTCCGGGGTTTGAGGAAACCGGGATGGCAGCCTTGGTTCAGGGTGCCGTTCAACTGACCGAGAATAACAACCTGTCGTCTTTGCATGTCACATTTTGCACCCCGGCTGAGGTCGAAACCGCCAAACAATTTGGCCTGATGCCCCGCAAAAGCCAGCAATTTCATTGGCGCAATGACGGCTATGCTGACTTTGATGGTTTTCTGAACAGTCTGAATTCGCGCAAACGTAAAAACATCCGCAAAGAACGTGCCGTGGCCCAAGGATTTGGTGGGGATATTCATGTTTTAACCGGGGATCAGATAAAGCCCGAACATTGGGATGCGTTTTGGCGGTTTTATCAGGACACAGGCGCGCGCAAATGGGGAACGCCTTATTTGACCCGCGCTTTCTTTGAGATTGCGCACGAAACCTTGCGCGATGACATCGCATTGGTTCTGGCGGAGCGTGACGGTGAATATGTCGCGGGTGCGCTGAACTTTATCGGTGCAAACGCGCTTTATGGCCGATACTGGGGCTGCTCAGAGCATCATCCCTGTCTGCATTTTGAGCTGTGTTATTACCGCGCCATCGACATTGCCATTGAGCGGGGCTTGGCCGCAGTTGAAGCTGGCGCGCAGGGTGAGCATAAACTGGCGCGCGGGTACTTACCTACCCCAACTTGGTCCTTGCATTGGATGCGCGACGCTGGTTTTGCGAATGCTGTTGGCGATTATCTGGAGGCCGAAACCTCCGCCGTCGACCAAGAGATTGAAATATTGACAGATTACGGACCTTTTAAACGGGTTCAGATCGAGGAGCATGAATGACAGAACGATTAAGCGACGAGACCCGCAAAACGGTATTGCAGCCGCTTTTTGATACAGGTTGGAAGCCGGGCGATGGGCGTGACGCCCTTCATAAGACATTCATATTTGCTGATTTTGCCGATGCCTTTGGGTGGATGACCCGCGTGGCGATCTGGGCTGAAAAATGGGATCATCATCCAGAATGGCAGAATGTCTATAACAAGGTGAATGTCACATTGATCACCCATGATGTAGATGGTCTCAGCACACTTGATGCCAAGCTGGCGCGTAAGATGGACGGGTTGTTCGAACCCAAAAAGGACTAACAGAATACAATGCAAGATTTACTAAAAACCGAACTTTGGCAGGGCAAAACCCTTGGCGATTTACTGACACTTGAATTTCTGGCCAGCACCGTTGGGTCCATTATGGGCGCTGTGGCAATCTTGCTGGTGGGTTGGATTGTGTCTGCATGGCTGCAACGTCGGGTGCAGAACCTTGGCAAGAAACACAAGCATCTGGACGAGATGTTGTTTGATTTCCTGGCCTCCATTGTCCGCTATGTTGTGCTTGGTTTCACTATCCTGTTTGTTCTGAACACCTTTGGCATCCAAACAACTTCGATTGTTGCAGTGATTGGTGCCGCGGGTTTGGCAATCGGTCTGGCTTTGCAGGGCACCCTGTCAAATGTAGCTGCGGGTGTGATGCTGATCATGTTTCGACCGATCAAGATCGGCGATTTTGTCGATATCGGTGGGGAAATGGGGACGGTCAAACAGATCAACCTCAATTTCACCGAACTGGCGGACCTTAGCAATGTGCAGGTGATTGTGCCAAACTCCAAAGTCTGGGGAAATGTGATCACCAACTATTCAGTCAACAAGACGCGGCGGGCTGAATGGACGTTCGGCGTTGGGTACGGCGCGAACCTGAAAGCGGCAGAAGAAATCATTCGCGAAACAATCATGGCAGACGCGCGGGCGCATACGGCACCTGATCCGTTTATTCAGGTCACCAACCTTGGCGACAGCTCTGTTGATTTTCTGGTGCGCGTTTGGTGTGACGCAGGTGATTACTTTGCGTTCAAGGCCGACATGACGCGGCAGGTCAAAGAGGCATTAGACGCGGGTGGTGTCGATATTCCGTTCCCGACACGCACGATCTATCAGGCCGCAGATTGACGTTGAGATAGAGTGAGGCAGGCCAGCATATCGGCCTGCCTCAAAACACTTACATGCTGGCAAGCAAGGCTTCGCCGCCAGAAACTTCACAGACGCCGGGGCTTTCTTCGGCTTGGAACAGCGTCACTTTGCCATCATCCACCAACATTGCGTAGCGTTTGGACCGTGCAATCAGACCGGCAGGCGGGGCATCAAAATCCATTCCGATTGCTTTGGTAAATTCAGATGACGCATCGGCCAGCATGGTGATACCCGCAGCCGCGGCACCTGTGGCCTCGCCCCATGCTTTCATCACAAACGGATCGTTGCAGGACACACAGATAATTTCATCCACGCCTTTTGCGTCGAATTGGTCCTTTGTGCGCACAAAGCTTGGCACATGTGCGGAGTGGCACGTGGGTGTGAACGCGCCAGGCACAGCGAACACGACCACTTTGCGGCCTTTGAGTTTGTCGGCCATTTTCACGGGCGCTGGTCCGTCAGCGCCCAATTCGACCAAAGTTGCGTCGGGCAGGGAGTCCCCTTGGGATATCGTCATGGGATAGACCTTTCGTGTCATTGCGTTTGTCTTGGCCAAACATATAGGGTTCGCCAGAAGGTGCGACCAGTAATTTCGGAGAAAAGCAAACATGCGTCATGTAGTTGTGATCGGGGCAGGGCAGGCAGGTTCATCTTGTGTGGCAAAACTGCGCAATGGAGGATTTGAGGGTCAGGTGACGTTGATCGGCGCAGAGCCCGTGCCACCCTATCAGCGTCCGCCCCTGTCCAAGGCGTATCTGCTGGGAGACATGACGCTTGAACGTCTATTTTTGCGACCAGAGGCGTTTTATGCAGAGCACGACATTGATTTACAGATGAACACGCAGGTTGACGCCATTGATACCGATGCGCAGATGATTTTGGTGCAAGGGGAACAGATTGCCTATGACGAACTGGTCCTGACGACCGGTTCCGTGCCGCGCCGTTTGCCCGCCAGCATTGGCGGTGACCTGGACGGCGTGCATATGGTGCGCGATTTGGCAGATGTGGATGCGATGGCACCACGCTTTGTCAGAGGTGCACGGGTCTTGATTGTCGGTGGCGGCTACATCGGGCTTGAGGCCGCGTCAGTGGCGGCCAAGCTGGGGTTGCAGGTCACACTGGTCGAAATGGCGGAGCGTATTTTACAGCGGGTTGCGGCCTCCGAAACCAGTGATTTCTTTCGAGGCTTACACCACGGGCATGGCGTCGACATCCGTGAAGGGGTTGGATTGGACCGGCTGTTGGGCGCCGGTGCCGTAAGCGGTGCGCGCCTATCAGATGGGTCTGAGATCGCGGCGGATTTTGTGATTGTCGGCGTCGGCATCGCGCCGGGTTCTGCATTGGCAGAGGCCGCAGGTCTTGAGATTGAAAACGGCATAAAGGTCGATGCGCAGGGCCGCACGTCTGTTCCGCATGTCTGGGCGGCGGGGGATTGTGCATCGTTTCCCTATCGCGGGGGGCGCATCCGCCTTGAATCTGTGCCCAATGCGATTGATCAGGCGGAATGCGTTGCCGAAAACATCATGGGTGCGGCCAAAGATTATATCGCAAAGCCTTGGTTTTGGTCCGATCAGTATGATGTAAAGTTACAGATTGCTGGTCTGAATACGGGGTATGACCGCGTTATTACCCGCCGCACAGACGTGGATAGTGTCGCGTTCTGGTATTATCGTGGGGCGGAATTACTGGCCGTGGATGCGATGAATGATCCGCGTGGTTTCATGGTTGGTAAAAGGTTGATTGAGGCAGGCAAATCGCCTGACCCAGCATTGATTGAAGACCCGGAAACCGACATGAAGGCACTGCTAAAGCTGTGAGGATCATCGCCGGAAAATATCGTGGCTCAATTCTGGCAGACGTGGGTGGGGGGGATACAGGTGCGCATTTGCGTCCAACCTCGGACCGGGTGCGCGAAAGCTTGTTTTCAATGCTTACCCATCACGATGTGATTGTAGGCGCGCGGGTGCTGGACCTGTTCGCGGGAACCGGTGCGCTGGGTCTTGAAGCCCTATCGCGCGGTGCAAAAGACGTGTGTTTTGTCGAAAACGGCAAGGCTGGGCAGCGGCTGATTTCCGAGAACACCAAAAAACTGCGGGTCGAAAGCGAAACCACACTCATGCGCAACGATGCGACCCGTTTGGATGCATGTGCAAAGGCACCCTTTGATTTGGTTTTTCTTGATCCACCTTATGGCAAAGGTATGGGGCAATTGGCCCTAACCAGCGCCCGCGATAGCGGTTGGCTGGCCCCTGATGCCATGATTGTCTGGGAAGAAAATGCCCTTATGAACGCGCCAGCGGGGTTTCAGCGTATCGAAAAACGCAAATACGGCGACACTTATGTGACGTTGCTGCGCCGCGCGGTTTAGGTTGCCGCGCGAATAACCGCTGCCAATCGTTTAATGCCTTCATCAATCTTGGCGTCATCTGCCAAAGAAAATGACAGGCGCAGGGTGTTGGCTCCAGATCCATCAGCAAAAAATGCCTGACCCGGTACAAAGGCCACCCGCTGCGTTTCTAGTGACTGACGCAACAGTTCAGCACCGCTCAAATTTTTCGGCAAGGTGACCCAGACAAACATCCCGCCTTCGGGTTTTGTCCACTCCACGCCCTCTGGCATATGTGTTTCCAACGCCCGCAACATCGCGTCGCGGCGTGCGCCATAGGTCTTGCGCAGCTTGGCGGTGTGTTCTTCAAAAATCTGTTCGGCCACGGTGGCAACCGCCATTTGGTTCAACGTCGAACAATGCAGGTCAGCCGCTTGTTTCATCAACACCAGCCGTGAAATGACAGGGGCTGCGCCACAGACCCAGCCAACCCGCAGACCCGGCGCCAGTGACTTGGAGAAACTGCCACAATAAAGCGTGCGGCAGTCATCAATGCTGCCTTTGCGTTCGACCTCAAGCGCCAGCATCGGCGGGATCGGATCACCGTCAAAGCGTAGCGATTGATAGGCGGCGTCTTCGATCACCGCGATGTCCATCTCGTCTGCAAGATCAAGGATGTTGTTGCGGGCTTTCAGGTCGAGAGTTTCACCAGTGGGATTGGCAAAATCGACCGACATATAGGCAAATTTAACCCTGCCACCCTTTTCGGCAGCGGTTTCGGCATAATCAGCAGCAGACCGATTGCCGCCGGGGATCAAGCGATCAAAGTTCGGCTCATAAGCGTTGAACGCACCCAATGCACCCAGATAGGTTGGCCAACCCAGCAACGCGGTATCACCGGGTGTGAGCATCAACTTTCCAAGGTAGTCCAGCGCCTGTTGCGACCCGGCTGTGATCAACACGTTGTCGCGGGTACAGGGCACGCCAAGCTCGGCCATCTTTTTGACGATCCAGTCGCGCAACGGGCCATATCCTTCGGATACCGA
The DNA here is from genome assembly GCA_051251995.1 of Sulfitobacter sp. Lineage (GTDB taxonomy): Bacteria > Pseudomonadota > Alphaproteobacteria > Rhodobacterales > Rhodobacteraceae > Sulfitobacter. The sequence continues at coordinate 228,054 of JBPOFF010000002.1, read as the reverse complement.
GTATTGCAGCGCAGTAGATTGTTTCGCGGGGGAAAGCGCGTCCGCCACAGCGTCTTGAAATGTATTGGTCGGGAACAGTTCTGGGTCGGGAATGCCACCGGCAAATGAGATGATATCAGGCTGGTCGAGCAGTTTCAGCAGCTCGCGGATTTCACTGGCCTTCATGCGCTGCATGCGTGTGGCGAATATCTGGTCCCAATTCATGGTGTTGTCCCTCCCTTGATTTTGGGAGAACAGCATGAATCGCAATGTATGGCAATAGTTCTTACCTATTGAGGCGCAAATAGTCTGGAATGGGCCTGTCTCATTTAGGGCGTGTAGGTTGGATGAAACATGCTTGCAGGCGACAGAGTGAAAATCTCAAACCCGGTTTCGGTCACACCGATAGAATGCTCAAACTGCGCAGACAGTGATTTGTCTCGGGTCACTGCGGTCCAGTCGTCTGCCAATGTTTTGGTTTCTGCGCGGCCAAGGTTCACCATTGGTTCAATGGTGAAAAACATGCCCGGTTCCAAAACGGCACCCGTACCGGGGCGGCCATAATGCAGCACGTTGGGCGGCGAATGAAATACCTGACCCAAACCATGCCCGCAAAAATCGGTAACGACGCTCATCCGGTGGCCTTCAACATATGTTTGGATCGCGTGGCCAATATCGCCAAAGGTATTGCCGGGCTTCACCACGTCGATCCCACGCAGCAGACTGTCATGGGTGACTTGGATCAGGCGTTCGGCCTTGCGGGGCAGTTTGCCTGCCACATACATGCGTGATGTGTCACCAAACCAGCCATCGACAATCACCGTGACGTCGATGTTCAGGATGTCTCCGTCCTTCAGCTTTTTATCGCCGGGGATGCCGTGACAGACCACGTGGTTGACTGAAATGCAGCTTGCGTGCTGATAACCCTTATAGCCAATGGTTGCTGATTTCGCACCAGCGGCATTTACCTTTTCCTCGATAATGCGGTCAATCTCTCCGGTGGTTTGACCAACAAAGACATGTTCGGCAATCTCATCCAGAATGGTCGCGGCCAAGCGGCCAGCGGCATGCATCCCTGCAAAATCAGAGGGATCGTAAATGCGAATGCCATCTTTTGTCTGACGGCCACGGTGTTCAGTGTTCACCGGTTTCTCCAATTCTTTAGTGTCGACCCTTCCTTAGCGCGCAGAACGGCCAAGGGCCAGAGGGGTGGTGAGGGTCACTTCGGTTGGTGTGATATGGGTGCCGATTGCGATGGTTTCCAGTCCAGACGTTGTTGCCGCTGCGTGGGCCGTAGCATAAGTGGGGTCAAGATCCTCTGCGATGGCGACATGGGTGCAGTCGGTGCGCTGCACCAGATAGAGCAGAACCGCGCGGTGTCCCGCCTGTGCCATCTTGGCCAATTCGCCCAGATGTTTGGCACCCCGCACGGTGACAGAATCGGGAAATTCAGCCAGACCGGATGTTCGGCACAGCGTCACAGATTTCACCTCGACATAGGCATCCGGCAACCCCGGCTCGCTTAACAAAAAGTCGATACGGGAATTTTCGCCATATTTTACTTCGGGTTTCACGCTGCCATAGGCGGCAAGCGCCGTAATCTGACGTGCCTCCAACGCCGCCCGCACAGCGCGGTTCGGCAGCGCCGTATCAACACCCGTGAAGTGCCCGTTCTCATGGTCCACCAAGCGCCAGCCGAATTTCAGCTTTTTCTTCGGATCGTCATTGGGTTCCAGCCATATCCGCATACCCGGTTCTGCAAGCCCCATCATTGATCCAGGGTTTGCACAGTGGGCGGTCACCTCGCGGCCATCTTCAAGGGTGCAATCGGCAAGGAACCGTTTATATCGGCGGATCAGGCGGGCGGGGACAAGTTGGGTTTGAAAGCGCATGGGGCGCGGCCTATACCCATGCGTAAGCAACCTCAAGGATACCTGTTCATGCCAAACCCCACCGCCGCAATGTTGGTCATCGGAGATGAGATTTTATCAGGCCGTACCCGCGATTCGAACATGCACTACCTTGCGGGGCAGTTGACGGAAGCAGGTGTCGACCTAAAAGAGGTGCGTGTGGTTGGCGACGAACCCGCCACTATTACTGCCGCCGTACAGGCGCTGTCGGCTGTTTATCGTTATGTTTTTACCAGCGGCGGGATCGGGCCAACCCATGATGATATTACGGCGGATTGCATTGCCGCAGCCTTTGATCGGCATATTGATGTGCGCGACGATGCCCGGGCCATTTTGGCTGCACATTATGCACGGTCAGGGACCGAGCTTAACGCCGCCCGTTTGCGGATGGCGCGGATACCGGATGATGCCACATTAATTGACAACCCTGTTTCTGCGGCACCCGGTTTTAAGCTTGAAAACGTCCATGTGATGGCGGGTGTCCCATCTGTGTTTCAGGCAATGGTGGCGTCAGTCATTCCGTCCCTTATCGGTGGGGCACCTTTGATCAGCAAAACCCACCGCCTTGATCGTGGTGAAGGCGATATCGCTGGGCCATTGGGCGTTTTGGCAGCTGCCTTTCCTGATTTGTCGATGGGGTCTTATCCATTTCAAAAAGATGGCAAATACGGTGCGCATATCGTGATCCGCGGCAATGATGAAGACCAGATTGACGCGGCGATGGATCAATTGAAAGCTGCGTTTAAGTGATATTAAGCGCTGATCATCTGTTTGAAGTTATTGATCAAACTTGGCCTGCCGCACGGCGCTTTGAGGCTGGCAAATGGACCTTGCGGGAAGGGCGCGGCGGTGGCCAGCGGGTATCTGCGGCAACCGCATTGGGTCAAGTAGACTGTGATGATATTGATCAAGCAGCAACCGCAATGCGGGAGATGGGGCAAACGCCCTTGTTCATGATCCGCGATGGTGATGCTGCGCTGGATGGTGCCTTGGATGCAATGGGGTATGCCGTTGTTGACACCGTGACGCTTTATACCCTGCCAATACGTCAACTGACTGATGTGCCGATCCCCCGTGTCACAGCGTTTACCATCTGGGAGCCTTTGGCGATCATGGCAGAGATTTGGGAAAAGGGCGGTGTCGGCCCGGCGCGGCTTGATGTGATGGCACGGGCAAAGATCAAAACCGGCGTGCTTGCCCGCTGGAATGAGCAACCCGCGGGCGTCGCCTTTGCTGGTGTGCATGAAAACATCTGTATGGCCCATGCTGTCGAAGTATTGCCGCACCAACGCAGGCAGGGTGTTGCGGAATGGATGATGCGGGCCGCTGCATTTTGGGGACAGGCACAGGGGGCCGCCGATATGGCCGTCCTTTGTGTTGACCAAAACAAGGGTGCAAACGCGCTTTACCGCTCTCTGGGCTTTGCCTCGGCAGGTGGCTATCATTACCGGAAATTGATTGACTAAAGGAGGCCCCGAAATGGCTGAAACGATGCCGACTGCCCTTGACCTGCCGATGGTTGATCCCTTGCCTGAAGCGACACAGAAGTATTTCGATGTGTGTCAGGACAAGCTGGGCATGATCCCAAACGTCCTGCGCGCGCATGCCTTTGACATCGACAAGTTGAACGCGTTCACAGCGCTTTATAACGACCTAATGTTAGGGGATTCCGCGCTGAGCAAGCTTGAGCGTGAGATGATTGCGGTTGTCGTGTCATCGGTGAATAAATGTTATTATTGTCTGGTGTCCCATGGCGCGGCGGTGCGTGCTTTGTCTGGTGATCCGATGTTGGGTGAACAGTTGGTGATGAATTACCGGGTGGCCAAACTGGACCCACGACAACGCGCGATGCTGGATTTTGCCCATAAACTGACAACAGCAAGTGCCACGATTGAAGAAGTGGATAGGCAAGTACTGCGCGATCATGGGTTTAGCGAACGCGATATTTGGGACATCGCCAATGTCACGGGTTTTTTCAACATGACCAACCGCGTGGCCAGCGGCACAGACATGCGGCCCAACGACGAATATCACGCGCAGGCGCGATGAAATCACAATGGTTCATATGCGCGGTTGCTGCCTTTTTGGGTTGTGCCAGCGCTGGTGCTGCTCTCGAATTGGCGCTGCCTTCAAATGCTGCGCAAACGGCAGAGCGTAACACCGCGCCCGACCTTTATGCGGCACCGATTGGCGTGTTTGAAGATGGCAAAGTTGCCCAGATTGAGATCGAAGGCGACGTGCGCCGGGCGGCTTGGCGGCTTGATTCACCGGGGCTAACACCCTTGCAGGTGATGCGGCCGTTGCGCGATCAATTGGGTAAAGCTGGGTTCGACATCGTGCTGGATTGCGCCAGCCTGACGTGTGGTGGTTTTGACTTTCGATTTGCCACCGAAACACTGCCCGGACCGAACATGTATGTGAATATCCGTGCCTTTCACTTTATCACCGCGATGCGCCCTACGGCCACTGCCCCCCAAGAAGTAATCACCATTTTGACAAGTACCTCTGCCACCTCTGCCTATGTTCAGATTATTCAGGCGGGTGCATTGGAAACAGGGTCAATTGCGATTGCGGCAACTGCTGATTTGCCAACCACATCACTGCCCATTGCGCCGTATGACCTTTCCGCGCAATTGCTTGACGTCGGCCACGTGGTACTCAGCGATCTGGATTTTGATACTGGCACCTCTGATCTGGGTAAAGGGCCGTTCGTGTCGTTGGAAAAATTGACGGCATTCCTCAATGCAAATCCGGCGGTTCAAGTGGCGTTGGTGGGGCACACCGATTCTGTTGGCAGTCTTGACGGCAATATCGCCCTGTCGCGCCGCCGTGCGCAATCGGTCCGGGCGCGGTTGATTGATGTCTACGGCATTCAGGCTGCACGCATGGAGGCGCAAGGTATGGGGTATCTGGCCCCTGTTGCGTCGAACCTGAACGAAGCCGGACGAGAGGCAAATCGCCGGGTTGAAGTGGTGCTTTTGTCAGCGGAATAAAAAAGACCCCCGATGCCAATAAGGCAACGGGGGCTCAAGTTCACCGAGGGGTAGTGGTGTTCGTGTTAAGGGTGCTCAATTACCAGTCGCTTGGGCCTTTATCGGCAAATTCGTGGACTAGAAAATCAATAAAGGCGCGGACCTTGGGCTGGGTAAAGCGGCCCGGTGGATACACGGCATAGATGCCTTGGGTTTCCAGCGGCAGTTCAGGAATGGCGTCTTCGACCAGACCTTTGGCCATAGCGTCGGCGTACAGGAAGCTGGGCAAGTACGCGATGCCAAGGCCAGAGATCGCGGCGTTCAGCAGGCTTTGTCCATCATTCACCGACAACCAGCCAGCAGTACGGACTTGACGTTTTTCACCGGAAGGTGCGGTCAGTTTCCAAACATTGCCAGAAGATTGGTTTGAATAGTGCAACAGCTTATGATCGTTCAGATCGTCGATCTTTTCCGGTCGACCGTATTGTTCAAAATACTTTGGTGATGCGATCATCCGTTTGGTCGTTTCGGTCAGTTTTCGGGCGCGCAGGGTGCTGTCTTCCAGCTCACCAATGCGCACGGCCATATCAAAACCTTCGCTGATCAGCTCAACGTAACGGTTGTTCAGGACCATGTTCACAGTGATGTCCGGGAAATCACTTAGGAACTCGGATAATGCGGGCGACAGGTGGTTAACGCCAAAATCGGTTGCCACACTGATCCGCAACAGGCCTGACGGTGCGGATTGCATAGACGTAACCAGTGCATCCGCTTCACCAGCGTCATTCAGAACGCGGCGGGCGCGGTCATAATAGGCAAGACCAATTTCAGTGGGTGACACACGGCGGGTTGTCCGGTTCAGCAATCGTGCCCCAAGGCGGGCTTCAAGCGACGAAACGTGCTTGGAGACAGCGGATTTGGAGATACCCATTTTCTTGGCGGCGTCGGTAAACCCCCCTTGATCCACTACCGTGGCAAATGCTTCCATTTCTGTAAGGCGGTCCATGCCCGTTCCCTTCAAATACTTATTTCGAGGATCAGCTATGGCGGTGAAATGGGGCAGGTTCGGGGCAGGGGTGAGACAGTTACAAGGTAATTGCGGGGATCGTTCAAGGCATGGAAACAGCAGAACACTCTGTTTCCGGGGGCGTCAAAGCCAGCGCACAGCCCTTAAGACAAGGTACATCACCACAGCCAGCCCCACCATTGAGAGGCACAGAACCGCAAAGGCCCAAGGGCTTTCGATGCCGGGCATCCCGCCGATATTGACCCCGAACAATCCTGTCAGAAACCCAAGTGGCAGGAAAATCGCGGCAGCTATGGATAAAACATACCCATGCCGCGCGTGACGGCGCGTCACATCAAGATCATGATCATCCTGCACCGCAATTAACCGTTCCTGAAGCGCATCCAGTTCTTCAACAGCGATGGTCGTTCGGTTGGCCAACTCGCGCAGTTTCAGTGCGTCACTTTCAGGCACCATTGGCAGATCGACGGTGGAAAGGGTGACCAATGCTTGTTTCTGCGGTTCCATGTACCGGCGTATCTTGATGACACTGCGCCGGGTCTCGGGCAGGTCTTTTGGCAACGGCGTTGTATCGTCGATCAGGTCGGCTTCGTAAAACTCGGTCAGTTTGGAAATACGCATCACCTCTTCCTGCACCCGCGTGGTCAGGCGTGCGACGAGCGCTTCGACAAAGGCTGCGCTGGTCGGGGGCGCGGTTTGCGCCACTGCCTGTTGACGGATCTCATCAATGGCAAAGACCTTGCGCAGGCGGACGGTGATGATCACACCTTGCTCGACCCACATGCGGATCGACACCATTTGGTCGGCGGGTTGGCCTTCGTTCATGTTGATGCCACGTAGGTTTAGGATGAGCCCATTTTCATAACGGTCACATCGTGGTCGGGTTTCGGGTTGCAGCAAGGCCCCCGCGGGGATCGTAGGCAGATATGTAGTGGCCCACTCCGCCAATTCAGGGTCACTTAGGTCATAGTGCCACCAACGATAGGTGCCGGGCCCCATCAGGGCGGTATCATCGGGCACTTTGGTGGTGCCGTCGGAAAAAATGTCAAAGACGCAGATAGGCATATGTCATCCTGATGGGAAAGCCGGTGCATCGTAACACCCTTGGCGCTTAACTAAGATCATGTTGTCAACCGAGGGAAAGTGGAAGAATTTATTGATTTTTCGTCCGATTGAAAAGCTGAATGCACGTGACGAAGGCAACGACGCCTTGGCAGGTCGTCACGCGTGGCGAATGCTTCCATTCTAGTAAGGCGGTCCATTACGTCAGCAAGGTCGCGAATAAAGTGACTGTCATCAAGATAAGAACAGTTATTTCGTAGTTATTAAGGCACAACATCTTGATTTTGAGTAGAAACCTTTTCATTTTAGTCCCCTTTGCAGCTGCCGATTATGTCCATAGTTGGGCGGGTTTGCCCAAACCTTGCCTTATCGGTGTCAATTGTATGGCGACCAAATGAGGCAGGTTTGGGGAAGAGGTGGGACAGTATCGGGGTAATTGCAGGGGGCGTTCAAGGTATGGAAACACCGGAACACGCTGTTTCCGGCAATTGATTAGATGCGTATTTTTGGAACAGTTAAACGCAGACGGGCGATTCCAATGAACCTAGAGAGATGCGGCCAACCTCGTCCCTTGGTTAATCGCACGCTTCGCGTCGAGTTCGGCAGCAACATCTGCGCCGCCAATCACGTGGCATGTTTTCCCCTTGGCTTCGAGAGCATCAGCAAGTGAACGATCCGAAAGCTGTCCTGCGCACAGAACAATTGTATCCGCTTCAATCAACGTTGGGTTCTCGCGGGCCTCACCGAAACTGATATGCAAACCATCCGCGTCGATCTTTTCATAATTCACCCCTGCGATCATTTTGACCTTTTTCATCGTCAGTGATGCGCGGTGAATCCAACCCGTCGTTTTGCCCAGACCTTTACCAACCTTGGACGGTTTGCGCTGTAGCAAGGTTACTTGCCGTGCGGGCTCATGGGGTTGTGGGCCGTCGGGTGCCAGACCGCTGCGATGCTCTGCCGGGTCTGCAACGCCCCATTCGCGCATCCATTCCGGCAGGTCGAGCGTGGTACTGTTGCCGTCGTGCACAAGGTGTTCGCTGACATCAAATCCGATGCCGCCCGCACCAATCACTGCAACCCGTGCACCGACCTTGGCGCTGCCGTTCAACACGTTTATATAGCTCACCACATTGTCTGCGTTCTGGCCGGGGATCTGTGGATCACGCGGCACGACACCGGTGGCGATGATAACTTCGTCAAAGCCGTCCAGATCATCGGCGCTGACGTCGGTGTTCAATTTCACAGTCACATCCAGTTCCGCAACCATGGCGCGGTACCAATCGACAAAGCCCCAGAATTCTTCCTTGCCCGCGACTTGCTTGGCAAGGTTCAACTGGCCGCCAATCTCAGACGCGCGGTCAAATACCGTGACGTTGTGACCACGTTCGGCAGCAGTGATGGCGGTCGACAACCCAGCAGGCCCGGCGCCAACGATGGCGATGGATTTTGGCGTTTTGGTCTTTTCGATCTTCAACTCAGTCTCATAACAAGCACGGGGATTGACCAAGCAGGTTGAGATTTTGCCGCTGAACGTATGATCAAGGCAGGCTTGGTTGCAGGCGATACAGGGGGCAATCTGATCCGACTTGCCCGACTTGGCTTTGGCCACAAAATCCGGGTCCGCCAACATGGGCCGCGCCATTGATACCATATCAGCACAGCCATCGGCCAGAATGTCTTCGGCCACTTGTGGTGTGTTGATCCGGTTTGAGGTGATGATCGGAATGTCGACCCAACCCATCAGTTTCTTAGTCACCCAAGCAAATGCGGCGCGGGGTACGGAGGTGGCAATCGTAGGAATCCGGGCCTCATGCCAGCCGATACCGGTGTTGATGATGGTTGCCCCGGCTTTTTCGATCTCTTGCGCCAGTTGCACCACCTCATCGTGATTTGATCCGTTCGGGACCAAATCAATCATCGACAGTCGGTAGATGATGATGAAATCCGTGCCAACAGCTTCGCGGGTGCGGCGCACCACTTCAATCGGCAGGCGCATGCGGTTTTCATAGGACCCGCCCCAGCGATCAGTGCGTTTGTTGGTGTGGGTGACAAGAAACTGGTTTAGGAAATACCCTTCTGACCCCATAATCTCGACGCCATCATACCCCGCCTCTTGTGCGCGTTTCGCACAGGCAACAATATCGCTGATCTGTTTTTCGATGCCTTCAGCGGTCAATTCGGTGGGTGGAAACGGGGAGATGGGTGATTTGATCGCCGACGGGGCCACGCACATAGGGCCATAGGCATATCGACCTGCGTGTAGGATTTGCATGGCAATTTTGCCGCCTGCCTCATGTACAGCCTTGGTCACAATCGCGTGGTTATCGACATCCTCTTGCTTGGTCATCATCGCAGCACCGGGCAGCACCGACCCTTCGAGGTTGGGGCCAATACCACCTGTCACCATCAACGCCACATCACCGCGGGCGCGGGTGGCGTAAAACTCTGCAACGCGGTTCCAATCCTTGGTCTCTTCCAGCCCGGTGTGCATTGACCCCATCAGCACGCGGTTTTTCAAAGTGGTGAAACCCAGATCAAGAGGGGCAAGCATATGGGGGTAATTCGACATGGGGACCTCTGAGTAAAATGATCAATAGTGTTTTCATGACCTTAGAACGCAGACCTGTCACGCACAACGCCACGTCATAGGGCATGCGGCGCGTAATGGGTCAGCACTAGGCGGCTTTAGACCGCACTTGTTTCATGATATTTGATAACACTACCGGTGTGCCTAAGTTGGTATCACGCACCTGAGCAATTAAAGAAAGTGCCGCAATGACGCCTGATGAAATTTCCAAACTGCCCTATCGCCCCTGTGTGGGGGTGATGTTGCTGAACCGTGACGGCGATGTATTTGTTGGGCAGCGACGTGACCGCGATTTGGATGCCTGGCAGATGCCGCAGGGTGGTGTGGAAAAGGGCGAGGCCGCAGAGGTGGCAGCCTTGCGTGAATTGGAAGAAGAAACCGGGGTGCGCCGTGATCTGGTGGAGGTTGTTGCCCAGACGGCCAATTGGCTCCCCTATGATCTGCCGCACGACTTGGTGCCAAAAATCTGGAAAGGCCGCTATCGTGGTCAGGAACAAAAATGGTTTTTGATGCGGTTTAATGGAACGGATGCTCAGGTGAATATCGAAACCGATCACCCAGAGTTTTCAAGCTGGCGTTGGTTGCCAGTTACTGAATTGGTGGCGGGGATCGTCCCGTTCAAGCGCGCGGTATATGAGGCCGTGGTGGCTGAGTTTGAGGAGTATTTGTGATGCGTATACTGATTTTTGTTCTGGCTCTCGCTGCGCCTTTGCCCGCGCTGGCATTGTCTTGTGTCCGCCCTTCGGTTGAGCGGACTTATGACCGGGCGCAGAAATCACCTGATGCCTATGTGGTGGTCTATGGCCGATTGACGACGGATGGGCGGAAGATGCCACGCGCCGATAAGTCATCGCAAAAGGCTCCCAAGATGACCCGCATTCCCGCGATGATTTCTGGGCAGTCGCTGTCAAAGTCAGGCTTTCGGACGCCTTTTGATCAGAACATCACGTTAGAAGTCGCTTGTTTTGGCCCGTGGTGTGGGTCTGTTGGCAACAGCACAGAAGTGCTGGCGTTTATCAAGCGCGGCAAAAATGGCTATACCTTGGAGATTGATCCGTGTGGCGGCAACGTATTCGCAAGCCCTAAACCAGCAATGCTCAAACAAGCCCAACGCTGCATGCGTGGCCAATGTTAAGTTGAAAAACTAGACGCCGATCAGCGGTACATGCGGTGCAGCGGTGTCAGGTAAAACTCCGATCAAACGGGGATCGTCGTCAATTTCGACCTGACGGCGATAGGGGGTAAATCCACTGCGGATGTAGAACGACAAAGCCTGATCGCTGTCGAGGGTACAGGTGTGTACGTGAAACCGTTCAATCGGCTGTGCCCACGCCAAACGAATGGCTTCGTTCATCAAATATCGCCCGGACCCCGTGCCAATCAGGTTTGAGGTAAGGCCGAAATAGGCCAGCTCACATTGACCATCCTTGCGAAAATCTAGCTCTAACATCGCTTCGTCCTGACCATCCCGCGCAAGCGTATAGAATGCCACCTTGGGATCATTCAGAATTGCAGACAATTCAGCATCTGACATTCTCAGCCGCCCATACCAAAGCCAGTCAAGTGCGCCGACACGGGTAAAGATATCGCGATACCATGCCAAATCAGGTTGCACCTTGCGCAGGCTTACGCCCGTCGGATTGGGAACAGGGCGGATGGCGGCAGGCGCGTGCATTTCAAGGTGGGTGACGACCATCGCCACCTTGCCCTGCGGTACATCATGCAATCCATCCGCCAGCATGATCAGACAAGGCCCTTCGCTTTGAACAGGTCCATGATTGCAACTTCGGGGCGCGGCCCGACATGGCCAATCACCTCAGCGGCACAGATGTTGCCCATCCGCCCGCATGTTTCGAGGTCACGGCCCGTGGCGATGCCATAAAGGAACCCGGCGGCAAACTGATCACCGGCACCAGTTGCATCAACGGGTACAACTTTGTTCACTGGTACATCAACGCGGGTTTCTCCTTGTATGATGGTCACGCCGTCACCAGACCGTGTGCAGACCACAAGCGGACAAATCGCAGCCGTTTTGGCGAGCGCATCTTCGAGGTCCTCTGTTTCAAACAGCGATCTGATTTCGGCTTCGTTGCCGATTACATAATCCAGTTCCTCGCTGATCATCCGTAGGAAATCGGGGCGATGACGGTTGACGCAGAACGGATCAGAAATGGCGATACCAGCCTTGCCACCCCCAGCCCGGGTCAGGCGCGACGCTTCAAGGAAGGCTTGTTTGCCTTGGTCTTTGTCGAACAGGTATCCTTCAAGGAACATGATCTTTGCGTTTGATGCAACTTCGTCCGGTACATCTTCTGGACCCAAATCGGTGGAAATACCCAGATAGGTATTCATTGATCGTTCGCCATCGGGGGATACAAAAATCATCGACCTTGAGGTGGGCAAATTGCCCCCCACGACAGGGTCATTCACAAACGCAGTGCCACCATCGGCCATGGATTTGGCATAGAATTTACCCAAAGCATCATCACGCACACGCCCGATAAACGCAGTGGGTAGGCCAAGTGACCCTAGACCGGAAATTGTGTTTGCCACGGACCCGCCGGGCGTCTGAAGCCGGTCTTCCATCGCGCCAAAAAGGACTTCTGCTCGGTCCCGTTCGACCAATTGCATGATGCCTTTTTCGATGCCCATATGGTCAAGAAAGCTGTCGTCAGCGTGCGAAATCACATCGACAACGGCATTCCCAATGCCAACTATTTCGTATTTGGTCATTCAGTTTTTTCCTCATAGGGGCAAAGATCGCGGATGATACAGGTGCGGCACAGGGGCTTGCGGGCCTTGCAATGATATCGGCCATGCAAGATCAGCCAGTGATGGGCGTGGTGTTGAAAATCGGCGGGAACGTTGTCTTCGATTGCGCGTTCCACAATTTCCACGGTCTTGCCGGGGGCCAGCCCGGTGCGGTTGCCGACGCGGAAAATATGGGTGTCTACGGCTTGTGCGGGTTGGTGCCACCACATGTTCAACACGACATTGGCTGTCTTGCGCCCCACACCGGGCAAGGATTGCAGTGCGGCGCGTGAGTTGGGAACTTCGCCGCCATATTCATCCACCAGTATCTGGCTTAATTTAATAACGTTCTTGGCCTTTTGTCGAAACAGGCCAATGGTTTTGATATGTTCGGTCACACCGTCAATGCCGAGGTCCAGCATCTTTTGGGGAGTGTCCGCAATTTGAAACAGGGCGCGCGTTGCTTTGTTTACGCCCGCATCGGTGGCCTGCGCGCTGAGCGCAACAGCAACCACAAGCGTATAGACGTTCACATGTTCCAATTCGCCTTTCGGTTCAGGCTCTGCCTGTTGAAAGCGCGAGAAAATTTCGCGGATGGTATGATAGTCGAGCTGTTTTGCCATGGTCGAGGGTATGTGCGTAAACGCGCCTTAGGGCAAGATGATGCCGTTACTTTCGCGCAAGTTTCGGGTCGCTTGATGGGGAACGAAGGCCTAGATTGAGGCCATGACACAGATTAAACCCATATCCACACCCAACACCGATGATGGTTATCATTATCAGGTGATGCGCCGCGCCATTGACCTGATCGACCGTGCCGAGGACCCCATGCAATTGGAACAAATTGCGGGTGAGATGGGGATGAGCGCCGCGCATTTTCAGCGATTGTTTTCGCGCTGGGTCGGGGTGTCGCCCAAGCGGTATCAACAATATCTGATGCTGGGCCATGCCAAGACACTGATGCGTGAACGTTTTACCACGCTTGAAACTGCCCATTCGCTGGGCCTGTCTGGCACGGGTCGATTGCACGACCTATTCCTGCGTTGGGAATCAATGAGCCCCGGTGAGTTTGCCCGCAAAGGGGCGGACCTCACGATTTATTGGGGTTGGTTCGACAGCCCCTTTGGATTGGCTTTGGTCATGGGCACCGAAAAAGGCATTTGCGGTTTGGCACTGGCTGCTGAGATTGGCGAAGAGGCCGCGATGCAGGATTTGATCACCCGCTGGCCCATGGCGACCTTTGTTGAAGATCCGATGATGCTGCACCCTTGGGTGATGACCGCATTTGGGGCGCAGGGCGGTCAACTGGATAAGGCACCGCTTTACCTGATTGGCGCGCCCTTTCAGATCAAGGTGTGGGAAGCTTTGTTGAGTATCCCCTCTGGCCAAGTCACCACCTATTCGGAAATCGCAGGTGCTGTGGGCAGTCCAAAAGCCGTGCGCGCCGTTGGCACCGCCGTGGGCCGCAACCCGGTGTCATGGCTGATCCCGTGTCACCGTGCCCTGCGAAAATCAGGTGAATTGGGGGGGTATCATTGGGGCCTGCCAGTCAAACGCGCGATGCTTGCGTTTGAAACCGCGCGGGCTGAGGCGTAAGAAACTACGTATAAGTGTGTGTAATTCTTCATCGTTTTGGACAGAACGACTGTAATACTTCCTTTCTACTTATATAAAAATTGGTACAACATATAGTTGCACGAATCCTCATAACAAGCATAAGTTGTGATAGCCCCTCGTATTAGAAGGGGCAAAATGAGCAGAGGATAAAATGCAAAAACTATCATTCATTTGTGCTGCGTTAGCGGCATCTACTGGCCCGGTTTGGGCTGACCAAATTGTACCAAGTGACATGGCACCGACCTGCGTGGTCTCGGGCGATACGATAAAACAGTGGTTTGACACTGGTTCAATTGCTGCCAACGGCAAAGTTAACGCTCCCAAATCGGTGAGCTTTACCAGCGATTACAACAGTAATCCTGACGATTGCGATTTTTATAAATGGGGCGCGCAAATGTTTTTGTGGCTGACCTCAACGGACGAGGGAAAGCACGTTCTTGATGGCCCCGGATTCTTCACCGTTGCGCCAGCTGATAGTTCAAAAACCCGCGAATTTATTGCAAACACAACAAGCTCGACCGCATCGTTGCAAGTGCGCAGCGAGAAAACCAACTCAGCCCCCGGTGATGACACTGGCGAATTTGGTCAGGCAGGGTCATCCGGTGTGTTGATGTCGCAAGGTAAATCACTGGTCTATTATGGTTTGGCGGTGAATGATGCATATGCGTATTTCCTGTCCGGACAAAAAACGTCAGCGCCGTCGTTGGCTGACAAAACGACCTTTCCTGCCAATGATGTGGACTTGGATGCGCTCAAGACATATCTCGCGGCAGATTGGCCCGATGTGAAATTGTTGACCGGCGATCAATTGGCGATGGAGCTTAAAACCTCGTGGGTTGAAGCCAAAACACTGGAAAATCCTGAGGACTACCTCATTGTCAGCGGGACGATTCCGAACTTTGTGGCCGATAAAAGCAATAAAGTTATGAAAGTCGACAAAGGCAAGCCTACCAAAACCGTTGATCTGGCGCTCACGGGGATGCACGTCGTCGGGACAGTGCAAAATCATCCTGAGTTTGTTTGGGCCACATTTGAGCATGTGACGAATGTGCCGGATGCCCCATATTATTATCTGGCTGATGACGGCACGACCACGCTCAATAGCTATGACAGTGACCATGATTTTCTGTTCATGGCCCGTGGCGATGGGATGGACGGTGCGAACACTGAATGTATGCAAGCAGCAGACGGAGAGATTAAGGCAAATTTGACTGGTGTTGAAGGGGATGACAGCACCGTCTGTGATGGTGGTATCGTGCCGTCAAATACGCTGCGCCAATATCCTTGGGGTAGTTTGGCCAATGACACATCCAGTAAGACAATTGCCAATAATACGCTGTTGCTGTCGATCAATCACTCTGTCCGCTCGCAACTGGCAGATGCGGATGTGCGCCGGAACTATATCCAGACCGGAAGTGTATGGACTGATACCCCCTCTGAGTATGATGCAGCGCCAATTCCCAACCAGCTGGCAAATCAGGCGGTTAATTTGGCAGGGTCAACCAACCTGACCAACATGACCTTGGAAACCTACACTCAAGGCACCAATTGTTTCAGCTGTCATGCGCTGTCTCCGGGGACGCCGAACAGTTTCGAACCATTTGGTCTCTCACACATCTATTCTCAGCTAAAGCCGCTTAAAGCTGCGAATTAAATCATAACTAAACGCGGTTGCTGCCCGTCAGCAACCGCGTTTGGTTTTTGTCGATTATCCGTCCTCTACGGATCTCATGCGCGGGATACTGCCGATCTAAAATTCCCCCTGATTTCATCGGCAGGCAACGGCCTATATACTGCCGATATTAAGATGCCCCGCCCGAACGGGGCCCAAACCATGAAGGCAGTGACTATGATTTCTTCTAAACTTACTTTGGCCAGTGTTCTGGTCGGTGCAATGACTTTGGGTGCATGTACAGAACCGGGTCAACTTGGTGCTGGTCCAAATGACCCGAACCAGAAAACCAAGAACGGTGCGCTGATCGGTGCAGGTGCCGGTGCGTTGATCGGTGCCTTGTCCAAGGGTGACGGCAACCGTGCGGATGGTGCGTTGGCTGGTGCGGTTATCGGTGGCGCACTCGGCGCTGGTGTTGGCTATTCGCTGGACAAACAAGAGGCTGATTTGCGCCGCCAATTGGACAGCAACGTGATCATCACCAACACAGGTGACCGTTTGATCGTAACCTTGCCACAAGATATCTTGTTTGCGACCGACAGCAGCACAGTTCAGCCCGGTCTACGCGGTGATCTGCGCTCCTTGGCAAACAACGTGAATGTGTATGCAAACTCGACACTTCAGATTATCGGCCACACCGATAGCGACGGCGATGCTGCTTATAACCAGCAACTTTCCGAAAGCCGCGCCTATGCGGTTTCGAACGTGCTGATTTCGGACGGTGTACCGTCATCGCGTATTCGTTCTGTTGGACGGGGTGAATCGCAACCAATAGCAAGCAATTTGAACGCAGCGGGCAAAGCACAAAACCGCCGGGTCGAGATTGTGATCCTACCCAACGCGCGTTAATCGCGACTATGCAAAAACGCACGAAGCCCCTGCATACAGCGGGGGCTTCTTGCTTTTTGGCGCAATTGAACGACATTAGATCCATTACACTCACTGATGGATAAAATGCACATGACGCTCCCAAAAATTCTCGGCATCTCAGGATCACTTCGCGCTAAAGCGACCAACCGCAAACTCCTACGTGAGGCTGCTCGGTTGTTCGGAGACTGCGAGTATTCCGAAGCAGATATTGATTTCCCGCTTTATGATGGCGACGACGAGGAAACCAGCGGCATCCCTGCTGTAGTAACAGACCTACACGCGCAAATCGGCGCATCAGATGGGGTTCTCATCTCGACGCCTGAATACAACAAAGGACCATCCGGCGTGCTCAAGAATGCGCTGGATTGGGTCAGTCGGGTGGAGGGTAATCCATGGAACAACAAGCCGGTTGCGGTAATGTCTGCGGCTGCGGGGCGGGCTGGCGGTGAACGGGCGCAAATGATTTTGCGCGGCTTTATGGTGCCGTTCCGCCCGATGATCCTGCAAGGACCGGAAATTCATCTGGCGGGCAGCCCATCGGCATTTGACGAAAATGGGCAGCTAAAGGGTGACATGTATATCAAAGACCTGACCACATTGATGGCAGCGCTCAGGGCGTTGATCTAAGCGTCTGATTGGACACTGACTTCAATGAGGTTGTGATCAGGGTCGCGCAGATAAATTGATTTGAGCGGCCCCATCGCACCTGTTCGGGCGACCGGACCTTCTTCAACATTGATGGCGCGGCTTTTCAAATGCTCTATCCACGTCTCTAGCGGTGTGTCGGTCAAGAAACACAAATCCGCACTGCCCGGTGTGGGATGGGCGGCTTTTGGTTCAAATTCGTTGCCCTGCTGGTGCAGATTGATTTTATGCGCGCCATAGGCCAACGCCCATCTTGTTTCACCGTCCGCAGTATCAAACTGTGCGGCACGCATTCCTAGTATATCGGTATAGAATTGGACGGTGTCAGGGATACTTCTGACTGTTAAGACAAGGTGATCCATCACTTTGACGCGACAGGTTTGGGGTGTTGTTTTTGTCATTTCTGATCCTATAAATTATCTTCGACACGGAACCCATCTGGGATTGTGTCGCGCCCTTCGAGCAATAGATCGGCCATCACAGCCGCAATTTTCGGGGCCATACCAAAGCCGATTTTGAACCCACCATTGGCGATGAAATGCCCGGGCCGTTCGGGCCATGCGCCGAGCATTGGTGCCCGACTGTGGCTGCGCGGGCGCACACCTGCCCAACGTTGTATGACTGCTGCGTCGTTTAGGGCAGGCACTGCCACACGTGCCGCTTCAATTACTTTGTCCAACTGTTCGTCTGTTTGGGTCGCAGATGTGTACTGGCGTTCAGTGGTAGACCCGACAGCAACCGTCCCATCCCGGTGCGGCACGATATGCACGCCCCCTGCAAAAAGCTGTGGCAGGCTCGCTGCGTCAAACTTTAGCAGTGCGGCCTGACCTTTTTCGCCGCTACCAACGGGGCGATGATGTTCCTTGCTCAAGGCGTCTAACCCGGCAACGCCCGTCGCCCACACAACCTGACCCCGATCCGGTGCTTTTGATGTTATTTGCACGCCTCTTGACGCCAGTGCTTTGACAAGCGCCTGACACGCCTTGCGTGGATGGATCAACGCGCTGAGTGTGTCATGAATCATCCAGCCCGATGCGCTGTTAGGCTCCCAAGCTCCGCCTGTTACCGGGACCACCTGCCATTGGGCGTTGTCACCCCAAAGCTCATCAGCGCTGCTTGCACGTTTCTGCGCCAAAGCGACGGCCTTGTCGTCTTGCAAGGGCTGTAATCGACCATTTCGAGCGTACCCACAGGCCCCGCCTCCGGTTTGATCGACCTCCTGCCAAAATGCTTCGGCCATCAGCAGACTTTCCAGTTGGAAGGCCTTCTTGGGGGTCCATTTTTCCGGCACATGCGGGGCCAGTGCGCCAACAATGCCGCCACTGCTGCCCGCCGCTGGACCATTTGGGTCGATGATCTGAACCTTTGCACCGCGTTTGGCGCAGGCCCAAGCCACTGATAGGCCCAAAATACCAGCGCCTCTGATGGTGATATCGGCCATTGCCAATGGGTTCCCTTTCCGCAATGTCTGTCTGACAATCAACCTCTATCGGGTGCGGCAGTGCAGAACCAGAGCGATCAGATCGAATGGCGGGATGGCAAGGTGCCAATCTCTACCCGATTTGATGATCCCTTCTTTAGCCTGGAAAATGGTGTTGCGGAAACAGAACATGTGTTTCTGGCTGGTAACGACCTTCCTGCCCGATTCAAAGAAGGGTTCCACATCGCTGAACTAGGTTTTGGTACGGGGCTGAACCTTTTGGTTGCTTGGGATGCTTGGGACAAGGCGGGCTGTGCTGGCCCTTTGCATTTCACCAGCTTTGAAGCTTTTCCGATGTCCAAAGAAGACGTGACACAGGCCCATGCTGCTTTTCCAGAATTTGGCGGTAAGCGGGACGCGCTGACTGAGGCTTGGCAAACATACGGTGGCGTATTGTGTCTCCCTGGTATCCGCGCAGAAGTGATCGTGGGGGACGCCAGAAAAACTCTGCGAGATTGGCATGGCTATGCAGACGCATGGTTTTTAGACGGCTTTTCACCAGCGAAAAATCCAGAGCTTTGGGAAGAAGACTTACTCGGCGAGGTTGCCAAACATACGTTACCGTATGGAACTGCTGCAACCTATACCGCTGCGGGTTTTGTCCGGCGCAATCTGGCCGCTGCAGGTTTTTCTGTTGAACGTACTGTCGGCTATGGCCGCAAACGCCATATGACACAGGCCCGGCTGGTTACATGACACAATCTAACAACATTCCACTTGGTATTGGCCTGATGGTTGCGACCACTTTTGTCTTTGCTATTCAGGATGGGCTGTCACGGCATTTGGCATCCGAATACAACGTGATGATGGTCGTAATGATCCGATATTGGTTCTTTGCTGCCTTCGTAATCGCGATTGCTCGGCGCAAGGCCGGAGGGCTGCGTGCGGCCGCGCAGACGTCGCAACCTGTTTTGCAATCCCTACGGGGGCTACTGCTTGCTACAGAAATATGCGTTATGGTTGCGGCCTTTACCATTTTGGGGCTGGTCGAAAGCCACGCGGTCTTTACCTGCTATCCTCTTTTGGTCGCGGCACTGTCTGGTCCAATATTAGGGGAAACCGTGGGGTGGCGGCGATGGGCGGCGATTGGTGTAGGGTTCATCGGTGTGCTTATCATCCTGCAACCGGGCATGACGGTGTTTGAACCCGCCGCAGCAATCCCGTTGTTGGCGGCATCTATGTTTGCGGTCTACGGCTTGCTCACACGCTATGTTGCACGCAAGGACAGCACCGCCACCAGCTTCTTTTGGACGGGTGTAATGGGGGCCGTGGCTATGACATTCGTAGGCGTATGGTTCTGGGTCCCGATGTCTTCAATTGACTGGATTTATATGGCCTGCCTCTGTGTGACTGGCGTCACGGGACATTGGCTGCTTATTCGGTGTTACGAAGTCGCCGAAGCAAGCGCTGTACAGCCCTTTGCCTATTTGCAACTGGTGTTCGCCTCGGTGATCGGGATCACGATATTTGGTGAGACAGTTCGTTTGAATGTGGCAATTGGCGTTGGATTGATCGTCGCGGCGGGTCTATTCACTTTTTGGCGCGAAGGACTTAAGCGTCGCGCCAACTAACTCCTTGGAAAAAGGGATCGGTAGCGGATCTTTCCCTAGGCGTGCCCGATACACTGGCAGGCTTTCCGTGACACGCATCACATAATTCTGGGTCTCACGAAACGGGATCATCTCGATCCAATCCACAATATCAATGTCACCTTTGCGCGGATCGCCGTATTGGGCCATCCAACGGGTCGGGCGGCTGGGCCCTGCGTTATAGGCCGCAGACATCATCGCGACGTTGCCATTGAATTTACCAGCCATCTGCGACAGATATTTTGCCCCCAACCGGGCATTATAATCGGGATCGGCGGTCAGCCGCGCTGTGGTATGCAGCGCGCTTATACCCAGATCCGACGCCACATCGCGCGCCGTGGCAGGCATGATCTGCATCAACCCCCGTGCGCCGACACCACTTTGAACGACAGGATCAAATTCGCTTTCACGGCGCGCAATCGCGAGGGTCATTTCCGGTGCCATAGGCAAATCCATTTCAACCAGCGAATGCAAAGGGTAATAGGGGGCTGCAATGGTCAAACCACGTCGGGCGGCCCGTTTGCCGATCATCACGGCCAGATGCGGTTGGTCGGTATCAATCGCTGCCTGACCCAGCAGCGCCAGATCATCGGAGACCAATTGATCCGCCAGATGAGTCCAAAACCGCTCAGCCACACTGGTTTCGCCAGAGGCCTGCAACAGCAATCCTGCCTCAAACAGGGGGGCCTTTGCGAGGGGCGATGTGCGCCAATCCTGCGAGGGGACCTCGCCTGCCAAGGTCACATCAAACGGTAGCCCGGCACGTTCAGCGGCCAACAAGCCATAAAAGGATGTCTGGAATGCTGCCCCCATGGCATAGGCTTTGGCGGCTCCTTCGGCATCACCCAATGCCTCAAGCGCAAGGCCCTGCCAATATCCGGCGCGCCCTTGGCTGATCGGCGATTCTACGGCGCTGTCGTGGTTTAGGAAGTGTTGATAGGCGGTTTTGGGGTCTTTCAGAAACCGCAACGCGATGTAACCTGACAACCATTCAAGATCGGCATAATCCGAACCCGGTGCCAGAAAATGTTGTGATGCCATCTGATAGGCACGCTTCTTGTCGCCGGACCGCATTTCGCCCCGCGCCAGTGCCCGACGACGGTTGCCCCATGCGGCAGGTTGGCCCAAAGCTTCGGCTGATGTCGAGGTTTTCAGCAAAAGCGTTTTTGCATCGTCGACAAACCCTTTGCGTATCCGCCATTCGAACCGATCATGGGCTAGGCCGGGATCACCCGCCTTTGCCGCAGGCGGCGCGTTGATCAACTTGTTCACGTCCCCTTCACGCTTTTGCAGCGCGATGCGGGTTTTGGCCAATGCAACATCGTCGCTCCCCACCAGGTCAAACATCTGCTGTGCTTCGGCGTGTTCACGTTGCCACAACATTTCATCCAAGCGCGCCCGGTGATGTGGCTTTAAAATTTCCTCATGCTTCGCCAGAAACAACGCCTGCGATGTCGCGTTCATCGGCATTGTGCGCCACGCTAGAACCACGTCGGCTTCTGCTTCACCGCGTTGCCCGGCCCGGATCAATGCGGTGGCATGGGCCAGCACACCTTGCGGGGTCTGTGGTGCCATACCGGCAAAAAAGGACAGGATCGCGGGGTCGTCTTGCTCAATCACATTTTCTTCCGCCTGTTTGCGCAGATAGGCTTCGCCGGGCCAATCTGGGCGGCGATCAAGAAAGGCGCGCGCCTCGGCATAGGTGCCGCGGCCAGCCCGCAAACGGTGCCATTCGATCACGTCCGCCGCCACCGCCCCATCACGTTTTGCAATCAGTGCGGCAATTTCCCAGTTGCCTGCGCGCATGGCGTTCATCGCCCAGCCCAAGGGGCGTGGTCGTTCGGCGGCTGCTGGTAAAGCAAGCGCAAAAACCAGTGCGATCGTAGCTGTTATGCGTGTGATCACTTGCATTTCCCTCTGTGCAAAGGCTAGAGCCTTGCAACATATGTTAAGTGTCGGGGTAATCAACACACGATCCCGCCACAATTCCATCCCAGTCCGGTTTCCGCCGGCCAGCACAACAAAGGAGCGTGCACATGTTCAACGGCTCACTGCCTGCCCTCGTCACGCCGTTTCGGAACGGCGAGCTGGATCTGGAAACCTTGAAAAAACTTGTCGAATGGCACATCGGTGAAGGCAGCAATGGGTTTGTCCCGGTTGGCACAACCGGCGAGTCGCCAACGTTGACCCACCGTGAGCATGAAATTGTGGTGGAAGAGGTTGTTAAGGCCGCCGCAGGCCGGGTTCCGGTGATTGCTGGTGCTGGTTCAAACAATACTGTTGAAAGCATCCGTTTGTCCCAGCATGCGGAAAAGGTGGGTGCGGATGCGATTTTGGTGGTCACACCCTATTACAACAAGCCAACCCAACGCGGGTTGATTGCGCATTTTACGGCCATCCACGACGCCTGTAATTTACCGATTTTTATCTACAACATTCCGCCCCGTTCCGTCATTGACATGACGCCCGAAACGATGGGCGAACTGGCGAAACTGCCGCGAATTGTCGGGGTCAAGGACGCCACCGCCGATCTGGCCCGCGTCAGCATGCAGCGGATCACCTGTGGCAAGGATTTCATCCAACTGTCTGGCGAAGACCCAACAGCACACGGGTTTAACGCTCAGGGTGGTGTTGGATGTATCTCTGTCACGGCCAATGTGGCACCGCGCCTGTTAGCCGAAATGCAGGCTGCCTGTGCGGCTGGTGATTATACAGCAGCGCTCAACATTCAGGACCGTTTGATGCCATTGCACCGGGCAATCTTTACCGAACCGGGTCTGGTTGGCGTAAAATACGCCATGTCGCGGCTTGATCTTTGCTCTGATGAGGTCCGCTTGCCTTTAACGGGTTTGCTGGACGACACAAAAGCATTGATTGATGCAGGCCTGCGGCATGCGGGTTTGCTGAACTGATCTTTGGTTTTTGGGTTGCAGTAGGGTGGGGTTTGGCTGCACCCTGCTGCTGACCCTGAACCGGAGCGACCTATGAACATCCTACCCATTATTGCTGACAGCACGAGTGAGCTTGAAGCGATCTTTCGTGATCTGCACGCCTACCCTGAAATTGGATTTACCGAAGTGCGCACCAGCGGCATCGTCGCAGATGCCTTGCGCAGCTATGGCGTGGATGAAGTGCATACCGGTCTGGGTAAAACTGGAGTTGTTGCGTTGATCCAAGGCAAAGGTCAGGGCAACCGCCGAGTTGGGTTACGCGCTGACATGGATGCCCTGCCGATCCATGAGGCGACGGGGCTGGAGTATGCCTCGCAAAACGATGGTGTGATGCACGCTTGTGGTCATGACAGCCACACAACGATGTTGCTGGGGGCCGCCAAACATTTGGCCGCGACCCGCGATTTTGATGGTACTGCGGTGATCGTGTTTCAACCCGCCGAAGAAGGTTTGGGCGGTGCACGTCAGATGCTGGCGGACGGGTTGTTTGAGCTGTTCCCGGTAGATGAGATTTTTGGCATGCACAACACACCCAATGGCAAACCCGGCAAAGTGGGTATCTGCAAAGGCCAAGCCATGGCAGGGGCTGCGTTCTTTGACATCCATATCAAAGGTAAGGGCAGTCACGCCGCCCGGCCAAGCGACGCGAAAGATGCGCTGATCGTCGCGGCGTCGTTGGCAAGTGAATTGCAGACCATCCTTAGCCGGAATGTCCCCGCGCAAGAAGTGGTGGTGCTGTCCGTCACGCAGATGCATTCGGGTGCTGCTTATAACGTGGTGCCGGAAACGGCGACGCTGGCGGGGACGGTGCGTTATTTCAACGATGATATGTACACGCTGGTGGCCAAACGGATGCAGTCGATTTGCGATGGCATGGCGGCGATGCACGAGGTCGAGGTCACGCTGGACCTGCGCAATGTCTTTGATGTGTTGATCAATGATGATGAACTCTCTGACGCCTATATGCAGGCGGCGGGTGACATTGTGGGGGTTGAAAACCTTGACCCCAACACGCCGCCTGTCACCGGATCTGAGGATTTTGCCGATATGCTGAAGGTGGTGCCGGGGGCCTATTGTACGGTGGGTCATGCAGGCACAATGCCGCTGCATAATCCTGAATATGTGCTAGACCCGTCGATCCTGCCTGTCGGCGCGTCGATCATGGCGCGGGTGGTGGAACGTCGATTGCCGCTTAGCGCTTAAGCTCTGGCGACAAGATCCGCCGCATTTGTGGCAGGGTCCGCCCAGGGATAGAGCCGGAAGGGGTTTGGCCGATGACCTTGAACCCTAGCGCTTCATAAAACGGCACGGCGGCGGGATCGGAGTCGAGCGTGAGGTGTTTGAGGTTTGCGTCATAGGCTGCATCCAAGGCTGCCTGCCACAACAACCTGCCGATCCCTTGGCGTTTTGAGTGTGGATCAATGAAGAAAGATTCAATAACCCCGGTCTGCGCCTCAGTATTGACCGCCAGACAGACGCACCCGCGCAGGGTATCGCCATCTTGGGCCACCCAATATCGGTCACGTGCGATATCTTCGCGGCTGACACTCAATTCATCAACACATGCGGCCATGAACGCGTCGTCATAACCGTTGGATCGTTTTGAGGCCAATGTAAGCGCCGTGATAGCGCTGGCATCCTCCGGGTTGGCATGGCGGATCAGCACTTAGCGTTTGCCGTAATACAGGCCCACCACATGTTCTGCCTCAGCAAAGAACAGCCAGCGTGCGGTCAGGACACCCGCAATATGAGCCACAACCGCAATCAGTGCGACAAAGTGGTTGGCAGGTAATAAAAGCAGCAAGACAACGGGCAAAACGGCCATCAACCCCAGTGCAATAATCCGCAGTTTTTGGGCATGTTTGCGCCCCACCACATGCACAAATTCACGTAATAGATAGTTAGTGCCGGTATGCGGCGGCTCAAACGCACGGACTTTGCCGATGCCACCCAGCTGCGTGGCGCTTGCCATGTCAGTGCCGGATGACGCCAAGGCTTTGTCGCCCATGACCCATGCGGCGGCTTGGATCGCCCCGGCGATGATCAGCAGGATAATGGCTGCCGTAATTTGCCCCGCAAGCAAAGCCCCGCCCGCAATACTGAGCGACAGGAAATTGAATGGTGTCAAAGGCTGTTTCCAGCGTGGAACTGTCTTGAGTTGGCCATAGATCATGGAGGTGGTGAATACTGTGCCAAGCGAAAATACCCCGCCCAGCAGGCCCAGCGCCGTCCATCGTTGGCCAAAAAACACCAATCCGGCCCCGTAAAACGCCATCAACACCAGTGCTGCTACCGCGCACCATGCCTCGCGGCTCAGCCAGCTTGTCTTCCATTGTGTGAATGCCTTGAGCGCTCGTTCAGGATGACCGAGGTGAAAGGTGGATGAGATTAACCCCCCAACGGCAAGCACATAAGCGATGGCAAAAAATGCAAAGGCCATCCAGCCTGTAACGGCAGGAAAGCCAAGGCCAAGCCAAGCCAACAGGCCAAAGCCAAGACCCGAAAAGGTGCTGAAAAAGATAACGGACGGTGCAGGATGCATCAGATTTTCTCCAGCGCTTTGTCGAGCCAACCAAGGAAGCCCTTAGGCTCCTCCATGACGGGTTCGAGGAAGGGGGCAAGCACGTCAAACTCAGGAAGCGCATCCTTGGGACGTGGCGGCAGGTATTTGTTGACGGGCTTGGTGCCTTGTTCGGGCATCAGATCAACACCGCCACGCGCCACAACCAGTTTGCTGACATCGCTGTCAGGATCGCCCAGATCACCAAAATGCCGCGCGCCTGACGGGCAAGTCCGTACGCAAGAGGGCACGCGGTCCACTTCCGGCAGATTTTCGTTATAAATACGGTCCACGCAGAGGGTGCATTTTTTCATCACTTTCTCTTCTTGGTCCATTTCCCGCGCGCCATACGGGCAGGCCCACGCACATAAACCGCAACCGATACAGTCGCTTTCATTGACCAGCACGATGCCATCTTCGACACGTTTATAGCTGGCACCGGTTGGGCAGACGGTGACGCAGGGCGCGTCTTCGCAATGCAGACAGGACTTGGGGAAGTGGATGAGTTGCGCTTCGCCTTGTTCCGGCTGAACCTCATAGGAATGTACGCGATTTAGAAACGTGCCCGACGGGTTTGCGCCGTAAGGGTCCTGATCAGACAGCGGTGCGCCGTAGTTTTCGGTGTTCCAGCCTTTGCAGGAAATCACGCAAGCATGACAACCGACGCAGGTATCAAGGTCGATCACGAGGCCGAATTTTTTATCGGTATGGGTTGGGAGTTGCGTCATTTGCCCACCTTCCAAGCAAGTTTGTCTGGCCCTTGGCCAACTGGGGATTTGATTGGTGGGTATTCAGGCCGCGATTCTTTTGGGGCGTCAGCTTTTTCGATTTTGACCTTCAGGTCAAACCACGCTGCCTGTCCGGTGATCGGATCGGAGTTCGCCCACCGCATACCGTCGCCTTTTGGGGGCATCAGTTCGTGGATCAGGTGATTCAACAGGAAGCCTTTGGTCGCCTCTGGTGCGTCTTTGTCCAAAGCCCACGCGCCTTTGCGTTTGCCGATGGCGTTCCATGTCCAGACGGTATTGTCGTTTAGCGCGGCCATCTCCATGACAGGCACAGTGATCTCGCCGTGCGGCGAGGAAACGCGTGCCCAGTCGCCATCTGCAAGATCATGTTTGCGCATCAGTTTGGTTGGCAGATACAGTGGGTTGTGGCCATGCAACTGGCGTAGCCACGCGTTTTGCGACCCCCATGAATGATACATCGCCATCGGGCGTTGGGTTAGCGCGTTGACGGTGAACCCTTCGTTGCCGTGCTGATCGGTTTCGTACCAGATCGGCAGCGGTGACATGGTTTCCTTGATCCGCGTCCGCAGGTGGTCTGGCGGTTGCCGTTCGCCATGCCCCTCAGCGGCCAATTGGAATTTGCGCATGGGTTCGACATAGAGATTGAACAAATATGGCTGCGGCGCATCGTAAAGGCCCATTTTCACGGCCCATGCCTGATAGGCTTTGTTCCATGGTTTGTAGTAATTCGATCCAGCCGGGATGTGTTCAACAAAGAACCCACCGTTTTCGATATAGTTATCCAACTGGCTTGCGTTCACATCACCGCGCCCGTTCTGAAGGCCGTTTTCGCCTGTGCGCCAGCCCGCCAAGGGGCCAATGCCCGGACGACGCTGATGGTTGACGATATAGTCGGCGTAATCCGCGAACTTTTGACTGCCATCGTCGTTGACGAACCCCGGCAAGCCCAGTTTTGCACCCAGATCACACAGCGCGGATTGGAAGCCTTTGACGTTACGGTCGGGTTCGACCACAGGCCACCGAATGGCATCTGCCGCCGCGTCCGCCTCGCAAATCGGGCGGTCGAGCAGAGAGATACAATCGTGGCGCTCAAGGTAGGTGGTGTCGGGTAGAATCAGGTCGGAATAGGCAACCATCTCAGAGGAATAGGTGTCTGAATAGATGATATGTGGTATCACATAGTCGCCGTTTTCGTCCTTGTCGGTCAGCATTTCCATGACGCCGCCCGTATTCATCGACGAATTCCACGACATGTTTGCCATATACATAAACAGGGTGTCGATCTTGTAGGGATCACCCGCATGGGCGTTGGAAATCACCATATGCATCAAGCCGTGAGATGACATTGGGTTTTCCCACGTGAACGCCTTGTCGATGCGTGCGGGCGTGCCGTCTTCTTTCAACGCCAGATCGTCAGGGCCGTGCACAAAACCAAGGTGCGGACCATTCAGCGGCGCGCCGGGTGTCATGCCTGTATGGGGCTTTGGATGTGCCTTGGCGGGCTTGGGGTAGGGTGGCTTGAACCGGAAGCCGCCGGGGACCTCAACTGTGCCAAGGATGATCTGCAACACGTGCAAGGCGCGGCAGGTTTGAAAGCCGTTGGCGTGTGCCGAAATCCCGCGCATGGCGTGGAAGGACACCGGGCGGCCCGTCATCGTGGCATGTTTTTCGCCGCGGAAATCCGTCCACGCGTGGTCTAGCTCAAAGGCTTCTTCAAACGCCACCCGCGCCAGTTCTGCGGCAATCGCGCGGATGCGTTTGGCGGGGATGCCACAGCGATCAGCAACCGCCTCGGGGGCATACTCATCGCTCAGGTATTTTTCAGCCATCTGGTGGAATACAGGTGTGTGCGTCACGCCTTTGGCGCGGTAAGTGCCGGAAAGGTCAGGCTTTACCCCCGGTTTATCATAGGCGGTCAGTTTGCCTGTCACCCTGTCGATAACCAATTCCTTGCCATCATCATCACGTAGGAACAGACCAAAGTTGGGTGATTTTGGATCGTTATTCACCAATACTGGCGCATCGGTGTATTGCGCCAGATAGTTCAGATCCATCTTACCCGCTTTCATCAGGCAGTGGATCATCGCCAGAATGAACAACCCGTCGGTCCCCGGCGTAATGCCAACCCAATCGTCGGCCACAGCGTTATATCCTGTGCGGATCGGGTTCACCCCAATCACACGCGCGCCACGGCCTTTGATCTTGCCGATGCCCATCTTGATCGGGTTTGAATCGTGGTCTTCGGCCACCCCGAACAGCATGAACAGCTTTGTGTGATCCCAATCCGGTTGGCCAAATTCCCAGAACGCGCCGCCCATTGTATAGATGCCAGCAGCGGCCATGTTCACAGAACAAAATCCACCGTGCGCGGCATAGTTTGGCGTGCCAAAGGCCTGCGCCCAGAAACTGGTAAAGGATTGTGACTGATCACGTCCGGTGAAAAACGCCAGTTTTTCGGGATTGTCCTTGCGGATCGGTTCAAGCCAATCAGCGGCGATCTGATAGGCTTCATCCCAGCTGATTTCTTCAAACTCACCCGACCCGCGCGGCCCGACGCGTTTTAACGGACTGCGCAGACGCGACGGCGCATTATGCTGCATGATGCCCGCAGACCCCTTGGCGCACAGCACTCCTTGGTTCACCGGATGATCCCGATTGCCTTCGATATAGGCGACCTTCAATTCGCCCTCATCATCCTTTTTCATATGCACGTTGATGCCGCAGCGGCAGGCGCACATGTAACAGGTGGTCTTGCGAATCTCGTCTGAGACTTTGGGAGAAAGATCAATCACGGGTTGGTTCATGTTGGTTTCCTTGTCTCAGATGGCGCTGCGCAGCAGTGATATGGCCCCAAGGCCAATCAGAAGCGACAGACAAACAGGTCGATAGTAGGGTTGCAAGCGCGGCGTAAACAGGCGTTGTCCAATGAGAACGCCAAGAATGCAGGGTAAGATCAACGCAATACCGCGCAAGGCGGAGGTTTGATTCATCGTGCCAAAATAAAGGTGGGTAAACAGAGAGGTCGCCGAACCGAGGAATAGAAAGGCAACCAGTGTCGCGCGCATCACCTTTGGTTCGTCATTACGGGCCAGAACATACAGTGCAACAACCATGCCGCCAACGCCGGCAAGCCCGCTGGCGATCCCTGCGACCAGCCCCGCAATGACCGTTCCAGCGGGGGTCGCCAGCCCGCGAATACGCAAACGCTTAAGCTGCAATCCCGCAAGAACAATCAAGATCACCAAAGCGGTGCGCTGCGACACGGTTGGGTCCAATGTAGTGGTCAGGCCCAGACCGACAAACATGCCAAGTGCGGATCCAATCGCCAGTGTTATGGCCGTGCGCATGTCTGCCCCGTCCCAACCACTGCGCAGCATGACCAAAGATGCCGCAAGTTCGAGCCACCACAAAACCGGGATCAGTTCGACGGGCGGCAGAATGAGCACAGCAAGGGCAAGTGCAAAGGCCGACAGCGCAAAACCGGTAAATCCACGAACCAATCCAGCGGCCAAACAAATGGCCGTCATTGCAATGGCTTGTGAAGGCGTGACCGAAAGTGCTGCCAGAATATCAGACATGTCTAACCTGAAGGGTGGTCACGGCGATCATGTTGGTGACGTCTTGGGCGGTGCATCCACGCGACAGATCATTTGCAGGTTTTGTAAGCCCCTGAAGCACCGGCCCAATGGCGTCAGCGCCGCCAATGCGCTGGGCAATTTTATAGCCGATGTTGCCCGCATCAAGGTTCGGGAAGATCATGATGTTTGCATGACCTGCCACCGTTGATCCCGGCGCTTTGGAGGCGCCAACCTCGGGCACAAAAGCCGCGTCGAATTGCAATTCTCCATCGGCAGCCAAATCAGGATGGTTTGCGTGTAAAATCTCTACCGCTTCGGATACTTTGCTTACCGCAGCATGACGCGCAGAACCCTTGGTCGAGAAAGACAGCAATGCCACGCGTGGCGTGTCGCCAAGCAACTGTTGGCAGGATGCAGCAGAAGCAACCGCAATGGCTGCCAATTCTTCTGCGGATGGATCAATGACCAACCCACAATCCCCAAATACCATCGCCGTACGGTCAGAGGGGTGGTTTTCAGGCAGGGCCATGAGAAAGAAACTGGAGACCAAGGCCGCGTCTTTTGCTTTGCCAATGATCTGCAATGCGGCGCGCACAGTTTCGGAAGTGGTTGCAACCGCGCCGCCAACGGTGCCGTCCGCGTGCCCATTACGCACCATCATTGCGGCAAAAACCAATGGGCTATGTGCTTGCGTGTTGGCAACCTCTTCGCTGACGCCCTTGTGTTGGCGAAGTTTAAAATAGGTCTTGGCAAATTCAGCGGTGAGTGGGGAAATTTCCGGATCCTGAATGGCAATCTTATCTGCGTCCGTCGCACCGAATTTTGACAGCTGTGCAGTAACGTCAGCCGTGGGGCCGACAAGTGTGATCCGTGCGATGCCGCTGCGTACTGCTGCAAGCGCACCGGCCACGATCCGGGGATCGTGGCCTTCGCTTAGGACAATGTGAGCGGGCCGGGCGGCTGCGCGATCTGATAAACCTTGCAGCACGTTCATGGCACTACCCTTTGTTTTCTGGTGTTAGACACCAAATTTATGACCGCGATTGTGGGCGCATGTCGTCTTTGTTGATACCTGCAACAGCAACCGGGGCTTTCATCGCATCGCGACGGAAGGGCTCACCCAGTTCCTGGTTCAGGACAACCTCGATAAACGTGGTGACGCCGTCTTTCATTTGCTCTTTGACGGCGGTGTTTAGGGTGTCTGTCAACTGCTCCATCGATGTGACTTGAACACCTTTCAATCCACATCCTTTGGCGATTTCGGCATAGTTCACACCTTCGTTCAACTCTGTGCCGACGAAGTTATCTTCGTACCACAAGGTCGTGTTGCGCTTTTCCGCACCCCACTGGTAGTTGCGGAAAATAACCATGGTGATCGCAGGCCAATCGCCCCGGCCACAGGCGGTCATCTCGTTCATCGAAATACCGAATGCGCCGTCACCGGCAAAGCCGATTACAGGGCGATCAGGACAGCCGATTTTTGCACCCAAGATGGATGGAAGGCCATACCCACAAGGGCCAAACAGACCCGGCGCGAGATAGCTGCGGCCTTTGTCAAAAGACGGGTAAGCATTGCCAATCGCGCAGTTGTTGCCGATGTCAGATGAAATGATCGCATCCTTTGGCATCGCTGACATGATTGCGCGCCATGCCTGACGAGGTGCCAAATGGTTTGGCTGGCGATTGCGTGCACGCTCGTTCCACGTGATGCCTTCGTCGTTGTCTTCCTCATGATCCATTGACGACAGTTCCTGCGCCCAACGTGATTTTGTGAGGGCGATCAGATCAGTACGATCTTTGCGGCCTTTGTCGCCTGCGCCATCCGAAAGCTGCGCAAGCAATTGCTCTGCCACTGCTTTGGCGTCGCCCTGAATGGCGACGTCGACCTTTTTGGTCAGGCCAATGCGGTCAGAGTTAATGTCGACCTGAATGATTTTTGCATTCTGCGGCCAGTAGTTGATGCCGTAACCGGGCAGCGTGCTGAATGGGTTCAAACGGTTGCCCAATGCCAGAACAACATCTGCCTTTTGAATCAATTCCATCGCTGCTTTTGATCCGTTGTAGCCCAAGGGACCAACAGCCAGAGGGTGCGAACCGGGGAATGCATCGTTGTGCTGGTAACCGCAGGCAACGGGGGCGTCCAAAGCTTCGGCCAGTTTGGCAGAAGCGTCGATGCCACTGGACAGGATCACGCCCGCACCGTTCAGGATGACAGGGAATTCAGCCTCGGACAACAGCTTGGCTGCGTCAGCCACGGCTGTTGCGCCACCTTGTGGGCGCTCAAGCTGAATGATTTGTGGTAGTTCAATGTCGATCACTTGAGTCCAGTAGTCACGTGGGATGTTGATCTGTGCCGGGCCACTGCCACGCCATGCTTTTTCGATCACGCGGTTCAGCACCTCGGCCATACGCGACGGGTCGCGGACTTCTTCTTGATAACAAACCATATCTTCAAACAGTTTCATCTGTTCGATTTCTTGGAAACCACCCTGACCGATGGTTTTGTTGGCGGCCTGCGGTGTGACCAGCAACATTGGAGTGTGGTTCCAAAAGGCGGTTTTGATTGGTGTGACAAAGTTGGTGATGCCTGGGCCGTTTTGGGCGATGGCCATCGACATTTTACCGGACGCGCGGGTGTAACCATCTGCGATCATGCCGCCGGATGTTTCGTGAGCGCAATCCCAGAATTTGATGCCCGCTGCGGGGAACAGATCAGAGATTGGCATCATGGCAGAGCCGATGATCCCGAATGCGTTGTCGATACCGTGCATTTGCAGGACTTTTACAAAAGCCTCTTCGGTTGTCATTTTCATGGCAGAACATCCTTAAAATTAGGTGAGGGGAGCGAATCTTTTTCGTGTTGTCCGCAGGGTAGGCTGTGAGCGGTTTGTCGGTTAGGTCCAAAAATAGAAGCCGCGTAACGCCAAATCATGACATTTCTCCTATTTCACGTGCAATAATATCGACCCCTTCGGGGATACGTGTCGTCGGGACAGAGGAGTAAGCGAGGCGGTAGTAGTTTGCTGGCTGCACGTCACCTGCAAAAAAGGCCCGCCCCGGTTCGATAAGGACACCTTTGCTGCTTAGGCGTCGCGCCAGTTCATCGGTGTTCACTTTGTCTGGTGCCCGCATCCAAAATGACGATCCACCGTGATAGCCTTTTCCGGACACCTCAAGGTTATGTTGTGCCAATGCGGCTTCCATCACCCGGCGTCGTTCCTGCAACGCGGTGCCCATGCGCCGGATCAGCGCGTCGTAATGGCCCAAAGATAGGAAATACGAAGTGGTGCGTTGAATGTGGCCGGGTGGATGCCGCAACACGCTGGCCCGCAGGGCGCGGGCCTCTTTGATAAAGGGCTCAGAACCAACGAGATATCCCAGCCGAAGACCCGGAAACAGCGACTTTGAAAAACTGCCAACATATATCACCCGTCCATCCTGATCGAGAGATTTGAGTGCGGGTGAGGGGGGCTTTAGGAATGACATTTCAAACTCATAGTCATCCTCAACAACCAGCGCGTCCATCTCGCGCGCCTTTTCCAACAACGCGGTTCGGCGTTCCATTGGCATGGTTGTATTGGTCGGGCATTGGTGGCTGGGCGTTGTGAAAATCACGTCCGTATTGGGGGGGATTGCATCTGGCGGTAATCCGTCCTGATCAACCCTGACAGGTGTTACATGGCATCGCGACTGAGACAACACATCGCGCAGCGCATGGTAGCAGGGGTCCTCCAGCACGGCCCGGCGGCGTTGCGTTAACAGCACTTGTGTGGTCAGCCACAAGGCATTTTGCGCCCCCAACGTGATCAATATCTGCTCAGGTCTGGCTGAAATCCCGCGCCGCGGCAGAGTGTGGCGGGCGATAAATTCGATCAGTTGCGGGTCGTCCTGATCGTAGTAATCAGTGGTCAATGAGGTGAAATCACGTTGCCCCAAGGCCTGCAATGCACAGAGACGCCAATTTGCGTGATCAAAAAGCGTTGGGTCCGCTTGGCCATAAATGAAAGGGAACCGATATTTGGCCCAATCCTGCGGTTTTGACGGGGTTGCCCCACCGCTGAATTTTTGGCCAATGGCGCGCGACCAATCAACCGCATCTTTCTCCTCTGCCGCGGGGGAAAATCGCGGCGGTGCGGGGGCGTTTTCGGAAATGAAGTATCCGGATCTGCCTCTTGAGACCAGATAGTCGTTGGCCAGCAGCTCAGTATAGGCAATCGTCACGGTAATTCTGCTGATGCCTAAATGCCCGGCCAGTTTTCGGGTAGAAGGCAGTTTTTCACCGTGCTGAAAGCGGCCAGAAAGAATACCTTGGGCAATCATCTGTTGGATTTGCTGCTGCAAGGTGCCCTGCGCATCTGGATGAAGAAAGAATGTCTCAACCGGGAGTGCCATAAACGGTATCCTATAGTGGCCCTAGTTGAGCTTCAATCTGGTACTATCAGGAAATGAAAGTAACATTCATCTACTTTAACTATATCTTAGACCTCCGGCATAGTAAATTAATTAATGAGACTTTTCCTATCATTAATTGAATCATTGGTATTGAATCGGGAAATGAATGTGCCCAAACCCAAAGTCCGGCAGGTTGGAAAGGGCTAAGACAACAAAAAAGGCCCGGGTCGCGAAACCCGGGCCGTTCTTAATAGTCATCAATCAGATGTTATGGGCAGGCAGCTGTATAGCGCTGACCAGCAGAATTTTGGTAAACGCATTTGCCGGTCTGTGAGCGGCCCAGGTAGTTACCCGCAGCAGCACCAGCGATGCCGCCGATAAGCGCACCTTTGATGTTGTCGTCATCATTTGAAACTGCGGCACCCAATGCGGCACCTGTCAAAGCACCAGCGGCTGTTGATTGGTTCTGGGTTTCGCAAGCAGCCAATGCGGCAACAAGCGGTAGAGCGATAAGAAGTTTTTTCATGGTAATCTCCCGTTAATGATTGGACATCTAGCGCAGTTTATTACGCTTCGCCCCGGCGATATTGTTAAGCACGCGGAAAATGGCCGATGGCCGCCGCGGATCAAATGTCATGTTCGGGCAAGACAATTCTAATTTGATGTAATTAAGCGCCAGGTCAAGCCCGGCGCTCAGATATTACAGTAGTTTCTACCTTCGCGGCCTGATTAGGAGAACACCCGACCCAACGCGCCATCAACGGCGGTGATGATCTGATCAATGTCATCTTTCGTAGCGATCAATGCCGGTGAGAAACACAAGGTATTGTTCTTGCCGGGCAGGGAGCGGTTGGTCATCCCAATGATCACACCTTGCTGCATGCAGTCACCAACAACGGCCTGTGCGATCTTTTCATGTACAGGTGCGCGACTGTCGCGATCTTCAACCAGTTCAGCACCAAGGAACAAGCCCTTGCCGCGCACTTGGCCAATGGCTTTGTGCTTGTCAGCCAGCTCTTCAAGCCTGCCAAGCATGTAAGTGCCCATCTTGGTGGTGTTTTCCAGAAGGTTCTCATCCTCGATGATCTTCATGTTCTCGATCCCTGCTGTCGGACCAGCCGTGCAGCCGCCAAAGGTCGAAATATCGCGGAAGTAATCCATCGGGTCTGATGCATCGGTTTTGAACATGTTGAACACCTCTTCGGTGGTCACAAGGCAGGCAATCGCGGCGTACCCAGATGCAACGCCTTTGGCCATTGTCACCATGTCAGGCTTAATGCCGTATTGCTGATAGCCGAACCAAGCACCAGTGCGGCCAACGCCACAGACAACTTCGTCGATGTGCAGCAAGATATCATATTTCTTGCAGATTTCCTGAACCCGCTCCCAATATCCGTCCGGCGGGGTAATAACGCCACCACCCGCGGTTACAGGTTCAAGGCACAGACCGCCAACAGTGTCGGGGCCTTCTGCCAAAATAACCTTTTCGATCTGATCAGCCGCCCAAACGCCATAGTTTTCCTGTGGCGCGCCATCTTGCTCAAAGCTGCGGTATTCAAGGCAATGGGGAACGCGCACAAACCCTTCGGTAAAGGGCCCATATTGGGCGCTGCGTTCGTCTTGGCCGCCTGCGGAAAGGGCGGTGATGGTGGTGCCGTGATAGTCACGATCCCGGTACAGCACTTTGTGCTTTTTGCCGCCATAGCGCTTGTGCGCAATCTGGCGGACCATCTTAAAGCCCTTCTCGTTCGCTTCAGAACCAGAGTTGCAATAATAAACCCGGCTCATGCCCGGCATCTTGTCGATCAGCATCTCAGCAAAATTTGATCCGGGAATGGACCCGGCGGACCCCGCAAAATAATTCAGTTTGATCAACTGGTCACGCACTGCATTGGCGATCCGCTCGCGGCCATAGCCGACGTTCACCGTCCAAACACCACCGGATACCGCATCAAGGTGCTCTTTGCCCCTTTGATCCCAGACACGCATGCCTTTGCCTTCGACAATGATGCGCGGATCAGTTGTCTCATAGGGCTTATGTTGGCTCAGGTGATGCCAGATATGCGCCCGGTCAGCTTCGACAACACGGGAAATGTCATTTTCATTAAAATTACCGTCCATGGTGTTTAGACCTTTCTTAGCATCGGGCAGGAGGTTGGATTCAAACAAATCATATTGCCGATCAAATCTAGAACAATGCTTTTTTTCAGAATCATATAGGTCCAGCTTGGCCGCATAGGTGATTCCAGACAAGGGAACAGCGCAAAGTGTAGCGATATTTAGCGGAATTAAGCCGTTAAACCCGCAGGCTAGCGGTAATTGGGCCTTTTAACATTTTTAACATAGCTTCAATTTCAACAGGATGCGCAAAACTGGACTCATGCACTTGATTGAATTGGACGTTTGATTCTTGTGCGCTCGGATCACAAACTGTGCCACCTGATGTCCGCCCCACCTGCCTGTCTGTTTTGCGAAAACTTTGAATCAGACAAGAGTAATCTTGGAAATTGATTGGAATGGATTGCTCACCCAGAGGATAGATTGCATGGTAAGACCGT
Source organism: Sulfitobacter sp. (assembly GCA_051251995.1). Classification (GTDB taxonomy): domain Bacteria; phylum Pseudomonadota; class Alphaproteobacteria; order Rhodobacterales; family Rhodobacteraceae; genus Sulfitobacter. The sequence goes on along the minus strand of JBPOFF010000002.1, from coordinate 191,102 downwards.
CAGTATCGTCTGATCCGTGGTTAAACGGCATTGGATTGTGCTGAGAGCGTCTTTGAGCAGATCGTTATGATTGGCTTGCAGACAATTGAGAGACAACAAGAAAACCCGACCAATAAAGGATCGGGAATGATCAACGGGAGAATACAATGATCAAGAAGACAACAACTGGATTTGTTGCCGGTGCCGTAATAGCGATGACCGGCCAAGCCGCTTTTGCGGATGGACATGGCGAAATCACCGTGGGCTACTTCCTTGAATGGCCAATGCCATTCCTCGCGGCAAAAGCATCTGGCGCATATGACGAAGCGCTGGGCATGAAAGTGAACTGGGTTTCTTTCGAAACTGGCACAGCAATGTCTGCTGCGATGGCATCGGGTGACGTACAGCTGTCCGTGTCACAAGGTGTTCCACCTTTCGTTGTGGCCACATCTGGCGGTCAGGACATTCAGATCGTCGATGTTGCGGTGTCTTATTCCGATAACGATAACTGCGTTGTCGCGTCCGGTCTGGAAATCGACAAGGATTCTGCTGGCGAACTGGCAGGCAAGAAAGTTGCCGTACCTCTTGGTACAGCGGCGCACTATGGCTTCTTGCGCCAGATGGATCACTTCGGTATTGATCTTGCGTCCCTGCAAATCGTTGACATGGCACCACCGGAAGGTGCCGCAGCATTGAGCCAAGGTGCTGTTGATTTTGCCTGCGGTTGGGGCGGTGGTCTTTCTCGTATGAAGGAATATGGCAACATTCTGTTGACCGGCGCGGAAAAGCAAGAACTGGGCATTTTGGTGTTTGACGTGACATCCGCACCTGCATCTTACATTGCTGAGAACAGTGATGTTGTTGCAAAGTTCGTGAAAGTAACGGCCGATGCCAACGCTGAATGGGCGACTGGCCAAAGCGAAGAGATGCTGGCCGTGATCGCGGAACAGTCCGGTATGGACCTCGATGCGACACGCGCTTCAATCTCTGGTTTTGTGTTCCCGACAATTGACGAACAGCTGAGCGAAAGCTGGTTGGGTGGCAACGCGGCAACCTTCATGAAGGGTGTTGCGGACGTGTTTGTTGAGGCCGGTTCCATTGACAGCGCCCTCGACAGCTATGCGGACACAGTGAACACGGGTCCTCTGAAAGCCGCAAAAGACATGTAAATACGACCGTCGGCACGGGCCCTTCAGAGTCCGTGCCGACATTACCTAATGAACCAGAGGCTGGGAAAACTCAGCCCAAATTGTCCAAACAGGGACACGGGAAACATTTCATATGACCGGACTTTCCATTGATAAACTTTCAATGCGCTTTGACCTGCCAAATGGCGGATCAGTGCAGGCATTGCAGGACGTGTCGATTGACCTCAAGGCAGGCGAACTTTTGTCGGTGCTCGGTCCATCGGGCTGCGGCAAAACTACGTTGCTTAATATCGTTGCAGGTTTTTTAGCCCCGACAGACGGCAAAATGACGCTAAATGGCCATCTGATTTCTGGGCCTGATGCCGAACGCGGCATGGTGTTTCAGCAAGGTGCGTTGTTTGAGTGGATGTCTGTTCGTGAAAATGTGGGCTTTGGGCCGTCGATGAAAGGCATGCCAAAGAACGACAAGGCAGAAATCGTTAATCACCTGCTTGATGTTGTGGGCCTGCAAGAGTTTAAGGAAAAAGCCGTTTATGAATTATCCGGCGGGATGCAACAGCGCGTGGCACTGGCCCGTTGTCTGGCAAATGATCCCGACGTGATTTTGATGGATGAACCGCTGGGCGCGCTTGATGCGCTGACCCGCGAAAAGATGCAGTCACTGGTGCTGAAGCTTTGGAAAGAGACGGGCAAGACCATCATTTTGATCACTCACTCTGTTGAAGAGGCCCTGCTGCTGGGCGAACGTTTGATCGTGATGGCCCCACGTCCGGGACGTATACACAAGGAATACCGTTTGCCATTCGCTGAACTTGGGGTGAATGCCGATTTGCGTGAAGTTAAGAAGCACCCTGAATTTGGCCCTCGTCGCGAGGAAATCCTTAACATGATTTGGGACATGGAAGAAGAAATTATGGGCACGAAGGAGGATGCGGCATGACCGGACTTTTCGTACTCGCCCTATATATTGCTATTTTTGCGGGTGCCTTCTTTGTGGTTACAAAGGTGGTGCAGCGCGCAACGACCAAGGATTACACATCACTCAAGACAGTGACATTCGGCGACGAAAGTGCTGTTCGTCCGAACCGGATCGCTGGCGTCGTTTCAATCTTTACGATTTTCCTGATGTGGGCTGTTTTTACCGGCTCCTCATTAGTGCCTAGTTTTCTGCATGCGCCAGGCCCTTACGAAGGGACAACCAGCTTTACCTACACCGCTGAGACAGAAAGTGGCGACCGCGATGAAGCCACAGTGACAGTGCTTGTGCATCCTCGCGAGGATCAAGCCGAAGACCCGGCTATTGAACCGGGTGATGGATTTGCAAAGAATGACACTGCGACAGTTGCGCAGTGGCGTACCGTGCTGATCAACGTCGATCGTAATGATGATTTTACCAAGAAAGACGGCGCAAAGGTTATTGAAATCAACGGGCAGAAAATTGCACCTGGCGGTTCTATTAAGATTGATAGCGGCGTGGTGAACCTGTCTGACAAGGGGACGCCAAACTTTGAACCTTCAAAGGGCTGGCAGATGGAATCGCTTTATCTGCCTGCGCCAGAAGAAGTTGGAGCGCGTACACTCAAGATCATGTCCGAGGGTTTTCGTGGTACATCCCTTGCCGGGCACCTTGGTTTTTCCCTGTTTCGGGTGGTTCTTGGTTTCATATGTGGTGCAATTGTCGGCATCCCGCTTGGCTATGCGATGGGCCTTAGTAATTGGTTCCGGGGTTGGTTTGATCCGATTGTTGAATTTATGCGTCCGGTGCCACCGCTGGCTCTGATCCCGCTGGTGATCATCTGGGCGGGGATTGGCGAGACTGGTAAGATCATCTTGCTGTTCCTGGCCGCCTTATGGATCATGGCGATTGCGGCGCGATCTGGTGTGTCCGGTGTGAAAATTTCCAAGGTACATGCGGCCTATTCCTTGGGTGCTTCAAAATGGCAGATCATGCGTCATGTGATCATTCCCAACTCGCTGCCCGAAATTTTCACAGGTGCGCGTGTGGCGATGGGGGTTTGTTGGGGCACGGTTGTGGCTGCCGAACTGGTCGCCGCGGAACAGGGTGCGGGTATGATGATCATGACTGCTTCCAAGTTTCAGAACACCGATATTGTGATCATGGGTATTATCCTGATTGGTGTCATTGGCTTTGGCATCGACATGCTGATGCGCTGGGCTGAACGGATCTTGGTGCCTTGGAAGGGCAAGGGCTAAGCCCTACGCTTGATCAATACCACAGAAACGAAAACGCCGGGGAATGCCCCGGCGCTTTTCATTTTGGTTTAAAACTGCGCTTTGGCTTGGCATCACCGCCTGCTGGCCTGCCGCCACCTTTTGGCTTCCCGGCAGGCCTGCCGCCCTGCTTGCCAATCTTATTTGGGGGCGTGAACCGTTTGGACGGGTCCGAGGCCCGCTGATAGGTTTTTTCGCCCGCTGGTGCATCGCCCTTTGGCTTAAACGGTTTGCCGGGTTTGGGCTTGCGGGGCTCGTAATCGTCGCCCGTTGGCTTTTCCTTTTTCCACACAGCCTTCGCCTTGGGCTTGCCCGCGTCATCCGGCTTTGGGTTTGATTTGGGCTTGGGAGTAGCACCGGGTTTCATCGGACTGCGTTCAGTCTTGTGTGACTTTGGCGGCCGTTCACCTTTGGACGCACGTGGTTTTTCAAACTTGGGTTTTTCCGCACGCGGCTTGTCGGAACGTGGCGGGGTGTATTCGGCAGCAGGAGCAGCGCGTGGTTTGCGCGGCGCTGACGGTGCATCTGAATCATAGGCAGGTTTGTTGCGTTGTGGGCGCGGTGCCCGCTCTGGGCGACCTTCTGGTTTTGGTCCACGCTTGCCACCCGGTTTTGGCCCGCGCTCAAGGTTCGGCGGGCTGTCGAGCTGCGTCACCACCGCACCGCTTTCCACTTTCATGTCCGCACCAAGGGCACTTAAAAAGCGCGGCGCAGAAGAAGCGAGGATTTCAACAAAGCTGTGGCTCGGCTGGATGCGAATGGCACCCACGTCGTCTTTGGTCAGATCACCCAGACGGCACAGCATCGGCAGCAATGTACGTGGTTCTGCCCCGTCATTGCGCCCGGTTGAGACTGAGAACCACACAGACGGGCCAAAAGCCGCGCGCGGTTTATCGTCGGCGGGCACACCTGCATCGCCCAATTCCTCAGGCGCGGATTGACGGGCGCGGTACAGGTTCACAAATGCTGTGGCCAGTTGCTCAGGGCTGAATTGCGTCACCAGATTGGCGACAAAATCCTGTGCGTCCTCAGGGGCTTCATCGGTCCAGACGGAATCGGCCAAAAGGCGTTGTTCATCAGCTGTGTTCACTTCGGTCGCTGAGGGGGGTGCGGCCCATTCGACCTTTAGCTTGGCACCCCCAATCAAACGGTTTGCCTTGCTGCGCATCTTGGCAGGCACGATCAGGGCAGAAACACCCTTGCGGCCAGCGCGGCCAGTTCGGCCAGAACGGTGCAGCAATGTGTCAGAGTTCGATGGCAAATCAGCATGAATGACCAGTTCCAGATTGGGAAGGTCGATCCCACGGGCCGCCACATCCGTTGCAATACAGACCCGTGCACGGCCATCGCGCAACGCCTGCAAGGCATTGGTGCGTTCAGTTTGTGTCAATTCACCCGAAAGCGCCACAACGGAAAATCCACGGTTGTTAAACCGCGAGGTTAGTCGGGCGACGGCAGCGCGTGTGTTGCAAAACACAATGGCATTTTTTGCCTCATAAAACCGCAACACGTTGATGATTGCATTTTCGGTATCGCGCGGATGAACCGTCAGGGCGCGGTACTCGATATCGCTGTGTTGTTTGGCCTCGCCAATTGTTTCGACGCGTTGGGCATTGCGCTGATAGGACTTTGCCAGCTTGGCAATGGCTGCCGGGACAGTAGCCGAGAACATCAAGGTGCGGCGCTCGCTGGGGGCCTCTGACAGGATGAACTCAAGCTCATCACGGAAACCAAGGTCAAGCATTTCATCCGCTTCATCCAGCACCACCGCGCGCAGATCTTGCAGTTTGATGTTATTGCGTTTGATGTGGTCACACAGACGGCCTGGCGTGGCCACAACAATATGTGCGCCACGGTCCAGCGTACGCCGTTCAGTACGTGTGTCCATGCCGCCAACGCAGGTTGTGACAACCGCGCCCGCTTTGCCGTAAAGCCACGTTAGCTCGCGACTGACCTGCATTGCCAGTTCACGCGTTGGGGCAATGATCAGGGCAAGCGGCGCGCCTGCCGGGCCAAAACGTTCTTCTTCGCCCAGCAATGTCGGGGCAATGGCCAATCCGAAGCCAACAGTTTTACCAGACCCGGTTTGGGCTGAAACCAACAAATCGGCATCTGCCAATGCGGGGTTGGAAACCGCTTCTTGCACTGCGGTCAGTGTATCATAGCCCTTTTGGGCAAGCGCGTCTGCGATGGTCTGGATCACGGGGTTCGTCCTGTTCTGGTAAAGGCTGCACATAGGGCAGCGGCCAGCAGCGAAGCGCCCCGGCATTGATTGCGGCTGTCCGTAAGCGGTTGGGCCGCGAATGTACATGGTGTTTGTGCCGTTACGTTTCAGCATCAAGATGGCGCTGTCGAAATGGACAATACCTGAATTCTGATCTAGGGGCCAATCGACCAGTTTTTCCCAGTTTTGATGCTTTATCCATGACCCGCGATCCGACCCCCAAAAGCGATCCGTCGCCTTTGCCCGCCAAACACCCATCTACAGCCACCATTGATGATGTGCTCAGCTTTAAGATGAGCCAACTGATGTTGATGATTGACCGCGCATGCCATCGCAGATCGAAGAAATATTTTGATCTCAACCTTTCAGCATGGCGTGTGCTGGCATTGATCAAAGCGCATGAACCTGCCCGCGCCAGTGATATCGCTGAGCTGCTTTTGATGGACAAAAGCCAGCTCAGCCGTTTGATCAAAGGTCTGATGGGGAAGCATTTGATTAAAAATGATTCTGACAAAAGGGATGCGCGTGCATCAAATCTTTGTCTCACCGCTAAGGGCGATGTTCTTTATAGGGAAATGATGGACGAGGTTTTGCAGTATAATGATCGGGTTTTGGAGATACTGAGCGTTGAGGAAGCCGCACAGTTCAATGATATGCTTAGCAGATTAATCGCGCATGGTTTCGCGTTGTTTTAGGCCTCGATTGGTATAAAGCGTTAACAGCTTAATGCTGAAACAGCCTTAACTTAGTCGCTTGGCTCGATTCGGGTTTGTCACGAGAATTGTCTCTACCCTCTGTTTTGCGCAACGATGACGTGAAGCACGCTGTTGGCGGTATGGTCTTCCCAGTGCTTCGGGGGGCAAGTAGCCATCATTAAGTTTGTAGATTTCATGCTGCGCGGACAATGGCCATTTGATGGCCTGATTCAACAATACACCCTTTGAAATTCCTGTTGACAGGTCGCTATATTATGCGCCAACCTAGAAATTGAAACGTTTCAATTGAAAGAGGTGTCGCGTGACTGACATGATGAAACTGTCCGTCGAGGGCGTCGTAAAACGGTTTGGCGGGGTCGTGGCATTAGATCACGTGGATTTTGAAATTCGCCGCGGCGAAGTCATGGCGCTGGTCGGGGACAACGGGGCAGGTAAGTCCACATTGATCAAAACCCTTGCCGGGGCGCATACCCCAGATGCGGGCAAAATGATGCTAGACGGGGAAACCGTCCATTTTACATCGCCGCAAGACGCATGGAGCAGGGGTGTCGCCACCATCTTTCAGGAACTGGCGCTTGCCGGGAAAATGACCATCGCTGACAACATATTCCTTGGACGTGAAATGACCAAGACTTTTGCAGGCATTCCGTTTTTGGATCGCCGCGCCATGTTCAAACGCAGCGTTGAGCTTTTGGATGAATTGGACGTGGTTGTCCCCGACATTCATACATGGGTCGAGCACCTCTCCGGCGGACAAAGACAAGGCGTGGCGATTGCGCGTGCGCTCAACATTGATGCCAGTCTTATCATCATGGACGAACCGACAGCAGCGCTAGCCGTGGCCGAGGTGCGCAAGGTGCTGGAGTTCATCAAAACCCTGCGGGCGCAGGGCAAATCGGTGATCCTGATCTCACACAACATTCAGGATGTTTTTGAAGTTTCAGATCGCATCACTGTGCTGCGGCGCGGGCAACGGATTGGGCTGCTTGAGACGGCAAAATCCACACCAGAAGAGGTCGTTGGCCTTATCACCGGGGCCTCTGTGGCAAAAAACAAATCGGCTCTCGCTCATTAATCACTATGACACAAATCACCAACAGGAGTTTAACAATGTCTTTGAAAAACAATCTGATCGCTGGGGTCGCGTTGGCCCTCGCAGGTACGTTTAGCGCAACCGCCGATGAGGCCAAACGCATTGCCTTCATTCCACAGATCGCCGGTATTCCATATTACATCGCCATGCGTGAAGGGGCGGAAAAAGCCGCCACAGACTTGGGTGCCGAATATGTACAGCAAGGACCAACCAGCACAAATGCTGCGGACCAACTGCGGATTTTCGACAGCTTTGTGAATCAAGGGTTTGATGTCATAGCGATTTCACCACTGGATGAAGAAACCCTGAAACCCGCCATTAAACGCGCATTGGATCAGGGTATCGTTGTGCTGACCTCGGACGCAGATGCACCGGGCAGCGCGCGGCAGTTTTATGTGGCCCAAGCACTGGATCAAGACCTTGGGTACACCATGCTGGACGAAGCGGTTGAGCGGATCGGTGACAGCGGCAAGATCGCCATCGTATCAGATTCCCCCACCATCCAGTCCATGCAAAACTGGATTGCAGCCGTTCAAGAGCGGGCTGAAACCAAGTACCCCAATATCGAAATCGTTTCGGTGGACCACACAGATGGCACAGCCGCACGGGCTTATCAGTTTGCCTCTGACGCGATGACCCGCAATCCTGACCTGAAGGCGGTTCTTGGCATGGCATCAACCACCTGTCCCGGTATCGCACAAGCCGTCGAAGCGGCAGGGGCCGTGGGTGAAATCCTAAGTGCTGGGTTCTGCTCGCCAAATACTGCGCGTGATTACATCAAATCCGGTGCAATGCCCTATTCGGTTTTGTGGAACCCTGCTGATCTGGGTTATCTCACTGTATTCGTTGGCGACCATCTGGCAAAAGGCAATGATATCACCGGGGATTTCGAAGTGCCGGGTCTGGACCGTACGATCGAAGTGCAGACAGATGCCAATGTGATTGTGCTAGGAGAACCGGCGGTGTTTACCGCTGAAAATGTCGACGCATTCGACTTCTGATCTTCAAATGGCACACACTCTCTCAAAATCGCCATCCCGGCCCTTCACGGTGGGTCGGGAAGGGTTGCTGCTGATCGCGCTGATTATCCTTTGTATAATCTTCGCTAGCCAGTCAGAGTTTTTCCTGTCCGTGCGCAACCTTACAACTGTATTGCGCAACTCGGTTGATCTTGCGGTGATCTGTGCAGGGATGACGATTGTTATCATCCTTGGCGGGATCGATGTGAGTGTGGGCGGTATTCTGGCCGTTTCTGCGGTTATGATCGGGCGTGCGTATCAATACGACATGCCCGATATGGTGGTGGTTCCCATCGGTCTTTTGACGGGTGCTGCTTTGGGCTATTGCAATGGTCTGCTCATCTCCAAAACACGTGTGCCGCCCATCGTGGCCACGCTTGGGTCGATGTATATTTTCACCGCGACGCTGTTCTTGGTGATCGGCGGTGTGTGGATCAGCGGTTTGCCAAACACACTGTCCTTCCTTGTATTGGGCAGCTTTGCGGGCATCCCGTCGGGGGTGTTCATGATCGCCTTTGTCTACCTGTTTTCATGGACAATTCTGCGCCGCACACCTTGGGGCCAACGGGTTGTGGCCATTGGCTGTGATGAAAACGCCGCGCGCTTGGCGGGTATCTCGGTGGATCGCACTAAGATACAGGCCTACGCGCTGCTGGGGCTTTTTGCTGGGTTGGCCGCGCTTTTGTACGTGGCGCGGTTGCGCAACGTCGAAGTCAACATTGGCACCAACATCGCTCTTGAAGCCATTGCGGCCACGATCCTTGGCGGTGCCAACATTCGCGGCGGGGTCGGTTCATTGATCGGTGCGCTACTGGGGGTGATTTTCATCAAAATTACGCAAAACGGTTTGGTGCTGATCGGTGTCTCCTCTTTGTGGGAAACCGTGGTGATCGGGGGGCTGTTGGTCTTCGTGCTGATCCTCGACGCCTATGAAACCAGGAGAACGTCATGAACGATCCGCTAACGCAACGCATGTACTTTCTCGCCGGGTTGCTGATGGCTGCCGGTATTCTCGGGGCGTTCCTGTCGCCCTACTTTCTTCAGGTTTCAACCGTGGCTTACTTGCTGCAATACGTTCCGGTTTTGGGTGTTTTGGGCATGGCGCAAACCCTGATCATCCTCTCGGGCGGGCCGGGTATTGACCTTTCCATCGGGGCCACCATGTCGATTGTCGGATTGGCGATTGCGGCCTTGGCCGCAGCGGGTATTCCGATCCTGATCGCCTGCGTGATTGGCATCGGACTGGGCGGCTTGATGGGCGCGGTTAACGGTTTCCTGATCTGCACGTTGCGTGTGCCATCGCTGATGGCAACACTTGCGACATTTTTCACTTACTCTGGGCTTGCTTTAGCGCTCACTGGCGGCGCGCCTATCGGTGGCGTGCCAGAATGGTTTGGCGTTCTGGCGCAGGGGCGGTTTCTAGGTGTCCCAATCCACATGTGGGTCATCTTCCTGCCGCTCGCGCTGATCTTGCACATCACGCTGTCATGCACACAAATCGGCTCGCATATCTACGCGGCGGGCAACGACGAACGTGCTGCGTTTCTGTCAGGGGTCAAGGTCTGGCGGCTGCGGTTTGCCCTTTATTGCGTTAGCGGGATGATCGCAGCGCTTGCCGCAATCATGACGCTGTCGTGGTTTCAGGCGGCGCGCGCCGATGCGGGTGAAGGGATGGAATTGCTATCTGTCACTGTTGCAGTTTTAGGCGGTGCGCATATCTTTGGCGGGATCGGGCGCATCTCGGGCACCATCCTTGCGGTTTTGATCGTGACGACGCTTCAGGTTGGTCTGCAACTGGCGAATGTCTCGCAAGCGTGGCAGCTGGCAACCATCGGTATTCTGCTGATCGGCAGTGTTGTTGCAGATAACGTTGTCGGGGATAAGTGGCGCGCCCGCGTGCGCAAACGCTCCACCTGATATCAAGCTTTGGGTGACGTCCAGCCGAACCACATGCGCTGGACGTCATCCGCGCCCGAGCCATTGGCCGGATCACTCACGTTCAATCCCCGTGCAACCGCGACGCTGTGGCAAAGCGCCTGACAATGCAGCCCGGCCAAAACCGCAGCAGTCAAAGCGCCCTCTGCGCCAAATCCAGCGCTACTGACCGACACGCCCAGTTTTGCAAATTCAGGTTCAAGGTCTGCGGTCCGTGCGTCTGATTGGCCACCAGAACCCAAAAGCACCACATGATCACCTCGTTGGAGCATAAACTGCGCACCATGGGTAAAATTTTCCGCCTCAAAGGCCCAAGCCGCAATACCCCCAGCTTCGTGCATCTTGGCCGACCCATAGTTCGCTGATCCAAGCGCGCCACCCCCACCCAAAAAGACAAACCGCGCCGTTGGGCTTAGCTTTGCTGCAACTGCCTTTGTGTCGCGCATCATCTGGGGACCTGCCTGCGCAAGAACATCTTGCGGTGGGGTGCTTGGTAAATCCCCTGCCAAAGCGGCAAGCGCCAGCAATGTCATGTGATAATCTAAACCATGCGGGATCGCACGGCTGATCGGCTCAAATGGCAAGACCAGCGTTTTATCCGCAACCTGTGCCAGAGCACTTTCTGGATTTAATGTAACAGCGAAGGTCTGTGCACCTATTGCAGACGCCGCACGTATCGCTTCGACAGTGCGGCGCGTAGAGCCGGACATGGAAATACCCACAACGCTATCGCCGGGCTGAATATCCGCATCCCACAGCATGTCTGCGGAGGAAGCCGCGCGCATTCTCCACTCTTGCTGCCGGAAATAAAGGTTCAGGGCTTGGGCCGCAAAAAGGCTGTCACCACAGCCCCCGATCCAGATGCTGCCTGATTTATCCGGGCGGATGGCAGCAGCATCCCGACAAAGCCTGTCGCTGGCAGTGGCCAAGATTTGAGGTTGCTCGGTAAGTTCGCGGTACATGAGCGCGTGACTGTCAGCGGGTGTCATTGTGTGATTTTCCTATGTATTTCAAGTGCCGCGCAAATGCAGCGCATCCTTAAGGTCTGTCGGTGCGACCGGACCAACTTCGGTGAGGATGGCGGTGACCAGCGACGGCGGGACTATTTCAAGTTCAGGCGCGTCCGTCTTGGCGGCCTCGTTTTCCTTGAGCAGAAACGGGAACTGGCGCAAAGGACGGGGCGGCAATTCATCGGCACGTTTTGCACCCACTTTGAACAGGTCTGCCGCGCCATAAACTGGCACACCATGCGCCTGTGCCGCACGCGCGGTTGAGGTAGAACCGATTGTATTGCTGATTCCACCATCAATTGTCACGCTTTCGGCACCCAGAAATACCGCATCGGCATAGGTTGCGGCGTATTCAATCGCTGAGTCGGGCAGAAAATCAATCGGGACGTCAAGGTCGGCTAGTGCCATCATATACCGACGGCCCCCATCAATGGCACGGCTTTCGGGGATGATGATTGCCTCTAACCCGGTGCCTGTTGCCAAGGCGCGGACCAGATCCGCAACAGTGCTTGAATAGTCATAAATCAACGGGCGTCGGCACCCTGCGAGCATCTCGCTGGCTTTGGTCAAAAGAGCACTGCGTCGTGCTTTAGCAGAAACCTCCCAATCGCCTGCACGCTCTTGCAGTTTTTGCACCGCTTCATCCGCCGTGAGAGTATCAATCCCCTGCATTTGCCAGTTCAGCGCGTTTGCGACGATCGGAGCACCGGCACCCCGAACGCGCGCAATAAAACCCGCCAACATCAAGGCTTCGGTCCGTGCCGTCTCACGCCCTGCCGCAGCGACCTTTGCGATCAGCGGCAGCGACAAAGACACGTGGTTCGAAGCGCCCAAAACCCCCTCATCCACGATGTCTAATAGACCTTGCATGACATATTCTTCGGGAGCGGGCAGGCTGCTGTCCGCCATAATCTTTGCAAATTCGAACCGATGTTCAGGCATGGGCATCCTCGTTTTCTTGAGCATTGAGAAATTGTTCAACTTCAATTTGCGTTGGCATGCCGGCTTGTCCGCCGTAAGCCCGCGTTGAAAGGGCCGCTGCCGAATTGGCAAAAAGCAGAGCCTCTGCGTCGCTGGTTCCCGTCAAAAAACAATGCAGGAAAGACGCGGCGAAAGCATCGCCAGCGCCGGTGGTATCCACGACATTCACGCGGCGTCCGGACACCACGGAAGTGTCACCGTTGCGTTCCGCACAAGCACCTTTTGCGCCCCGTGTCATAACGATGGTAAATCGTTTTGAACTGGTCAAAGCACCAATCCGCGCTTCGATCATTTTGCGACTGTTTTCGCTGATGAATAGCAGATCAATATGCTCCAACAGCTTTGCGACCTGCCCCCCATCCGCAGGTACATCAGCCGCTTCAAGATCAAGCGAAATACTGGCACCTACGGCTTTGGCTTGCTCAATTGCTGCAAATACCAAATCCGGTTTGGTAAATGTCAGATGTACATGTGTGACACCGTCAAAGGCAGCGTCTGTCAAATCGGTAACCACGGGCAAGTAAGCCGGGCTCACGGCCTTAACCAATGATTTTTCACCCCCTGCATCTACCAATATGACGCAAAAAAACGTGGGCACTCCGTTGCGCACAGCAGAATGTGTCAGGTCAATACCCTCGTCAGCCAGCGCAGACATCGCCTCGCGGCCCATTTCGTCATCCCCGATGGCACCAAGCATCCTCGTCGATGTGCCCAATCGGCTTGCCCCAACGGCAACGTTTGCCGCCATGCCGCCCGCCGTTCTGGCCACGCATCGCCCATCTATTTTTTCGTCCCGGCCCGGGGGGTGTGGCACCGTGATGATGATGTCCATGTCGATATCACCAATACACAAAAGCAGGGGTTTGGTCTTACTGCTCATGAATAGGTTCCTCTGCATCGACGTCTTCGGCGCGGATGATCCGACCTTGTGCGCCAAGGGCAGAAATGGAAAGGCTGGCCCCAAGAACCGCATGCTGTAAGGCCGTGGCGAAATCGCCTTGTGACAACCACGTGGCAAGAAATAGACCCGTGAATGCATCACCCGCACCGGTGACGTCTAAGATGTTTACCTTAGGGGCTGACTGCATGAGGGGTGCTGCATCTGGACGCAACAAAGTCGCCCCACGCAGACCTTTTGTCAGTACAATTGCACGGCAAGAAAGATCGCGTTCTTTTGAAAAGATGCGTTCGGGATATGTGCTTAACTCAGCGTCCAATCCGATGATTTGGGCAAATGTGTCCTGATCGAAAAACAGCAAATCAAATTTGCGCATAAGCTCAAGGCAACCCTCAAGTGTTTTGTGCTTTGTATCCAAACCCGCCGCATGCAGGGATAATAAATAACCATCCGACTTCAGGCTTGCTTGCACCTTTTCTGCGGCCTCAAGGTGAAAGCCGTCGAAGTGCACGCAAGCCAGTTTGTCAGTATCGGTGCGCCGCAACAAATGTTGCTCCAGCATATCAACGGGAACTTGCAGCGGCTCGTTTACAATTGTGCGTTGTCCGCTTGCGTCTACCAGAACAATGCAGCGTGACAATCGGCCATTAGGTTGTTGCAAAGTGCCACTGACATCAACGCCATTCTGCGCTAGTTCTTCCAGTGCCCACTGACTATCTGCATCCGCACCAACTTTACTGACAATTTCGACATTTACCTTATAGGGTGCACCCAAGCCTGCGGCGAACACCGCTACGTTTGCAGCTGGGCCACCCAGCATCTTTTTGATAGATTTGGATGTCATCCGCTCCCCGCTGATCGGGACATGGTCAATACTGATCATGTAATCGACGGAAAGATATCCAACGGAAACTATTGTTGGTGCGAGGGGGGCCTTTTCGGTGTTTGGGCGCGGCCGACGCGCAATGAGGGACTTCGCTAAACTATTGGGGCGGTAATTCAGCTCCGCCACTGCATCCATCACTGCTTTGTGGGTGGCTTTAGCAGATCCTTTGGACCCATTCAGCACATGTGATACCGTGCCAACAGAAACTTTCGCTAGCTCTGCAACATCCCGAATGGTGGCTCTGCGATTCAGCTTCTTAATTTCGCTTTTTGACATTCTAACTACTACTTTGCCAAGTTTCTGTTTTCCTGCAATCAAGTCACCTCAGGTTTCTTAATGTGCAATTTTTTTCAGAGATAGGCAATTGAAACGTTTCAATTATTTATGAGTGGGTGTTTCCAGTGTCGCCGATCTTGTGGCGCATAGCGAGGCTGAATCGCTGTCTCAAAGTAGCCGCGTCGCGGATTCGCGGCAAGCTCCTGAAAACAGAGCGTCATGTATCGCAAGTGTACTGGAATAAAACGTTCAAGCACCCATAGTAACCCCTTTTTTGTTTCAAAAATGCAATGAATTCAATTGGCTTCGCCCTGAATGATGCAACCAAGCTTCCTTTTTGGCAGCATAATCGTTCCGTTCAGTGCCAAAGACAAAGCAAGCTTAAAGCTGTCTTTGTCTAGAGGCCGGGCAGCGGATGATCATCGCTCTTCCCGTGGTGTACCGCTCTCGTGGTATTGGCACGTGTGGTTGCTGTTGCGCGTTGACGTGGATGTTGTGAACTAACGAAACCGAACTTGTGTAGCTGCTGCACTGCTTGATTTTTATTTGCTCCGTTCACAAGAGCCCACCCGTTTGGATTACACAGTGGCTTTGTCTTCGTCGACATTTTCAGCAAGCAAAACCGCCAAGAACCGCGTTTCATCAAATGCTCTAAGCACGATTGCGAGAATGGAGGTTAGTGGAACCGCTAAGATTGCGCCTGCGACACCCCACAGGCCGCTGAAGACGGACAGGCTCAGCAAAACTATGAGCGGTGACATGTTAAGCTGCTTGCCTATCAAGCGTGGTTCCAGAAAATTACCGACCCAAAGCTGGGCCGCCAGAAGCAATGCTAGCACCAGAGCGCTTGTTTGCAGGGACCCAAATTGTGCAATGCTCAGGACCACAGGAAGCGCGACGCCAAGCATGGACCCGACATAGGGAATATAATTGAGTAAGGCGATCAAGATTGCCCAAAACAAAGCAAAGTCGATGCCAAGTGCGAACAAGATCACAAAGGATATTGCACCAAGGATGACGTTGATCGCCGTCTTAGTTGCGAGGTAGTTTGCAATCTGGTCGTTAATCTCGGACACGACACCGATCACTTTTTCGGCTTGCTCTGTACTGGTTGTTGCGGCGTAGGTTTTTTTGACAAAGCTCCCCCGCTCGCTCATCAGAAAGAGAGCGTAAATCAATATTAAAAATATGCTCCCTCCGGCTGAGGTCAGCGACGCCAGGAATGAAAGCATGATATTTCTGAGATCAATTTGACCCACAGTCGCCTCGTAGATTTCCTCCCAGTTAATGTCGCCGGAGCGGCCGAGAATAGCAAAAGCTTGCTGGATCAAGGTCTCGACATTGCTCTGGTATGCTGGAAGCCGTCTCAGCAGTTCTTGCGCGGTTGAGACCACCACACCAAAGAAGACGACGACGATCACGGCAAAAATCACCAATATCATCACCCGCAACGACCAAATCGGACACCGCCGCAACCCCGGAATACGGGACAGGCGATTGGTTGCATGAACCAACACATATGCAACGATCGCGGCAATAAAGATCGGGACAACAATCCCCTTGGCGACGACGAAAATCGAACCCAGAAGGACCGTTAGGAGAACCGCATAGGTCAGTGTCGCTAGAGTGTTCGATTTCATAATACCGAGCCTGTTTGCCTGTTATTGCAATGACCGAGTAAAGGAACCCAGCAGCCCGCTCAATCTAGATAGATTGAGCGGGCAAAGCAAAAGCAAACTGCCCACGTTTCAGTTAGAAATTATCTGCAACATGCGATTTATGGCATGCCATGCACGCGCCGCCAACCTGCCCGAGAGCCCTGCCCAAAGCCTCTGGGCTGTCGCCCGATACCGCTTCAAGGTTAAGCAGTGCGTCCTGTAAAGCTGTGCCTTTTGCAGCGACGCTTGGGAAATCTGTCCAGATGTTTGCGAGGGCGCGGGTTCTGCCCGGCATATCGTCTTTCGACGTGCCCAACGGGAACAGGCTAGCTGTTGCGTACTGTTCCATTGTCATCAGGTTGCCCACATAGATTTCCACCTGAGCTGCATCATAGGCGACGTTGCCAGAGGCCATGGCACCAAGCGCACCCATGTTATATTCAAGTATTCGGTAGTAGGCCTGTCGCGCATCAATCGCGTCAATTTCCTTTTGCTCTTCAGCTTGCGCACACACTGAAAGAGATGAAATAAATATCGAGAATATCAGGGTTTTCATGCGTAGTTTTCCTTTTGTGGGCCAGTCTATCTGACCGTTTTTGCTCTATCTGTACTGAGTAATTACTCAGGGGTTATCGCGCCCTGCATGCCCCTTTTCTAAATGAGACATCAAAATGCCGTTCTCAGATCGCGGCCTCTCACCCCTCTGGTTTGCTCATATGGTCCATTTTAAGCAGAACTTTTTTGTCGTCACTTAGGAAACGGCAGGTTCCGTGGTGGGTAAAGAATACGACAAGTTCGCTTTTGGCGGTGATCTTGTCATACTCGCCATTCTCCTCGCGTACATAATCACCACGTTGAAACGCCGTTCCATCAGCAAAGACACCATTGCCACGTACCACAAACACCTCGCACATCCCATCGTGCTGCCGTTGAGGCAAACAAGCCCCGGATTCAATGTGCATGACCGCAGACCAGATCGGCGTGTCCTCTTTTATGTTCATGGGTTTGAGGCCAATCCCCGCGAGGTTCGCGAGTGGGAGGTATGGCCGGTTTTCCGTCGGCACCATAAAGTTTGTCGCGACAGTCATTGGGTCACCTCTTTCCCTTGAACAGTTTCCATACCGTTATGAAGAAGAAACGTTTCAGCGATCTTCTGAACGGGCTGAGTTCCATTTGCGATTTCATATATTTTGCGTCGCTGACATACAGCGTATCGCCAGACGCCTTGGTAAAAACACCGGGCCCATAGCTGGTCATGTAGAGGACAATATCATCTTCGGCATGTACCGGACTGTGGACCGCATCTTGTGGTTCATAGGCATAGGTGCCAGGCTCAAAATCTCCGGCCTCTTTGTGCGTGCCTTGGCCTTCAATGATATAGAACTCGGAAGCTCCCACATGCTTGTGGGGTGGCAATGTGCTCCCCGCGTGCATGAAAATCTTGACCGTCCATACACCGCTTTCTTCGTCAGCATGAAAGATCTGCATCTCAATACCCGGGGCAAGCGGCGTCCATGGGGTTTCGCGATTTCTGCGTATGATAGGCACGTTCATGGCTACTTTTCCTGAGAAATCCGGTGGAGCACGTGGCGGCCCAAGCAGCGGCATCGTGCTGATGTGCTGACAAGGGCCGTGCCAGTCACCCCTGCAAAGGGGCGTTATTGATCGCGCTGACATCTTCCATGATGTCAAAGATGTGATCAGCCGTCACCGTTATCCCAATCGCCTCAAGGCGTTTTACGTGCATGGCCTTGTACGTTTCAAGGTATTCACGATTGCGGAACAGATAGGTTGAACCGAAATGGGTGGTGCCTTCTTCGGCAGTCCAGATTTTCCAGATAACACCCGGCTCTTGCGCAATGCTTTCAGCAAGTTGTTTGGTGCCTGCCAAAAACTCGTCAGTGATCGGGCCATCATATGTCATATGAAGGTCCCAGATTTTCAAAGTGCTCATTTTAGTCTCCAGTTTTGATTGTAGGTTTTAGCGATTGCAGGGGCTAGCGGTTCTTGCCGAGTTGCGCGAAGCTGAGAACAGCCAGCAGCGCAAAGAAGATTGGATCAGACCAACCAAAGCCGGTGAAGATGCCGGTAAAACAGGCGTAAAGTGTGATGATCACGCCCAGAACATTGGTCCACATCAATCCGGTCAGGATTTTACGCGCTGTGTCACTGCCCAGATCGGCATCGCGAAACAGCAGGCTGATGATACCGATCCCGCCCAGAAAGATGCTGTTATGCTGCGATAGGAACACGGCATATGCGTCGTTCAATTGCAGTCCGTAGTTTGGCCACAGGATGGTCGGGATGAAAAATAATGCGGCGGCAAAGAAGGCGTAAATTACACCGTGGGCGGTCAGGAAGGTGCGGTTGGTCATTGTTCAGTCTTTCTTGGGTTGCGGAAGCTTTCTGCGAAGTCTGTTGAGTGTTGAGATGGTTTGGCGCTTTTCTTCGGTAGTGAGTTGGCCGAAGATTTTGTCTAACTCTTCGTTGTGTACCGGCATGAAGGTATTGACCTTCGCCCCTCCGGCCTCTGTGAGGCGAAGAACACGCGCGCGGCGGTCTTGTTTGTCCACGGCCTTTTCGACCAACCCTGCTTGGATCAGGTTTTTAATGACAACATCCAGATTGCCCGAGGTGCTAAGCATCAAACCCATAAGATCATTGATCGACAAAGCACCTTTATGGCTCAGCGCTTCCAGCGCATCCCATTGAGAGGCTGTCAGACCTGCTGCCCGAAACGCCGGCCCTATGGCACGCATGAACAGTTGCTGGCTGCGCAGCAGTGCCAAGACAAGGGTTTGGTTTTTTCGGGTTTGGTTCTCATTATTCATGCAAGACATTTACCCCTAATTAGGGATAAATGCAAGATAACGGCTTCGTGTTTTCTTTCTATTTTCATCGAAGAAGTGAAAAATATGCTGATGTCGACCGCGTCGTTGCATGAAATTGTTTTCGAATGCGCCGTCTACGGATCAAAAATTAGGAAATCAGATGAACAGATGCACAAATTCAGATCACTCTGATCAGCATAAGATTGAAGATTGGCTTCTTATGCGCCAACTCTTGCCATGTCTCAAGGTGAGTGTCGCCAGCGTTAAAGCGCGGGATTACGATACAAGCCGCTGCGCCTGCGTGGCCATTTTCGTCCCGATGATCCCAGATATGATATGCATAGTTCTTAGCGTTACCTGCGCACATGAGGCCCTTAGATGCGCCAAAGGCGTTCAGCTTTGCTGATCGGAAACCTGAACGAATGGGCGTTAGCCGTTCATTCTCTAAGCTGACTTCGCTCAGGATCATGTCGCTAAATGGCTTGGTCTTTGACACGTTCGGGGGCATGTGTTCCAGCATATACCGCTCAGAAAGAAAAAGCTTTTTGATTTCATCGTCCTATAAGGACTTCAACCACTTAGGGGGTGGTTGGTGGAGCATAGCGGGATCGAACCGCTGACCTCCTGCATGCCATGCAGGCGCTCTCCCAGCTGAGCTAATGCCCCAAATAGAACCATTGGTTCGTATTGGTCTTCGGGCCAATGGCCCGACTAGGTTGCGCGTAGTTAGGCGCTCATAGGGACGGGATCAAGTGGAAAATTAACCCCATCCCCTAAGTTCTTAATCGTCGTCGTTGGTTACCACGTCGGCAATGTCGTCCAGCGGCACTGTATCGTCATCGTCGTCATCATCATCCAAGATATCGTCATCGAGATCCACATCGACATCATCGTCGTCGTCAAGGATGTCATCATCCTCAACATCAGCTTTCTTGTTGGCTTTCGCTGTGACGGCATCTTCGGCATCCGCCGCGATCATGCGGGACTTCGATGCGTCCACTTCTAACACTTCGCCGGTATAGGGGCTGACGATAGGATTCTTGTTCAGGTCATAGAAGCGCTTGCCCGAGGTTGGGCACAGACGCTTGGTTCCCCATTCTTCGTTGGGCATGAAACACCCCTTCTTCAAATTGCGGTTGCGTATAGATGATCAGCTTTATGATTCTGGCCAAGTGCCATATGAGATAGGCAGTGTCAAAGGCTTTGGCCACCCTTGGTCTTGAGAGAATG
This sequence comes from Sulfitobacter sp., assembly GCA_051251995.1. Lineage (GTDB taxonomy): Bacteria > Pseudomonadota > Alphaproteobacteria > Rhodobacterales > Rhodobacteraceae > Sulfitobacter. Next base: position 170,986 of record JBPOFF010000002.1, on the reverse strand, counting down.
CGCAGATGAGCGACCCAATTTTGCCCGGTGATCCCCCGATCCCCTTGATCCTGCGTCGTTCAGCGCGCGCGCGCCGCATTTCCTTGCGGATTTCACAGCTTGATGGCCGGGTCACATTAACCATGCCCGCCCGGCTGGCTGAGCGTGAAGCACTGGCTTTTGCCCGCACCAAAGAAGAGTGGATTCGCAAGCATCTTGATGCCCGTGGTGTTGATGTTGCCGTGGCGCTTGGCGCGCAGCTTCCGGTTGGTGGGCAGATGTTGACCGTCACCCAAGGGCAGGGGCGCTCCGTGCAGATTGGACAAGACGTTGTCGCGGTGCCGGGGCCAGAGGACCGGGTGCCCAAGCGACTGGCGGCTTATCTGCGCGAGGTTGCCCGAGACCGCTTGGCAGGGGCCTGTGATGACTATGCGGCACGATTGGGCAAACCCTATACTCGCCTGACCATGCGCGACACACGGTCACGCTGGGGGTCGTGCACGTCGGATGGCGGGCTGATGTTTTCATGGCGGTTGATCATGACACCCCCAGAGGTGTTGGATTATGTCGCGGCCCACGAGGTCGCACATCTGGCGCAGATGAATCATTCCCCCGCGTTCTGGGCCGAGGTTGAGCGGATATACGGCGATTACAAACCGCCGCGCCGCTGGCTCAAGAAACATGGCAGCGATTTGCACCGTTACCAGTTTTAATGGCCACGCCTAAACACGGGCGCTTATAAAATTCTATCCCACTAGAATTTAAGGATGGGCTGGAATTTTCTTCAAAGCTCCGCTTCCAAACATATAATTGTTACTTATAGTTGAATTTTTCTTCCCCTATTACGCCCATGGGGGTATCGTACTGTTTTTGGTTGCAGTTCTGGTCTGAGGGATACATTTGGTGCACGTCGTTGAAAATTTTCCCAACCCGTCCGCAGTCCAGCAGGACGAGGCAGCAACGTTACGTACGCTCAACGCTTTCGCGGTTGATGTCATGTATATTCCTAACGCCGAGGAATTGTTTTGGTACGTTGCGCAAAATGTCGTTGGGCGGTTAAAATTTGTTGATTGCGTTATCTATCAGGCAAACCCAGAGCAGACTGAACTTGTTCAGGTTGCTGCGTTGGGTGGCAAAAATCCCTTTGGTCGCAATATTCTCAATCCTCTGAAAATCCCCTTTGGTGAAGGGATCACAGGCACGGTCGCCCAGACTCGCAAGGCGATGGTGGTTGACGATCTTGCGTCTGACCAAACTTACATTCCAGATACCCAACTCGCCCGCTCTGAGATCTGCGTGCCACTTGTGGCGAAGGGTCGTGTTGTTGGTGTCATAGATTGCGAACATCCCGAACCTGGTTCCTTCGGTGAAGCCGAGCTGGAAATACTGACAACGGTTGCGGCAATGACAAGTGCAAAGTTGGAACTTTTGGAGGAAGCGGGCCGTTCGCGCCAGCGCTACTCAGACCTGATGCACTCCCACACTGAGCTTACCCAGGAGACAAACAATCGCAAAGCGCTGGAGGTAAAGTTATTCGAATCGCGAAAGTTGGAGGCCATTGGTCGGTTGAGTGGACGTTTTGCCCATGAGTTCAACAACCTGCTTACGGTTATTTCTGGCAACCTTGAGCTTTTAGAAATTGACCAAAAAGAATCTGTTTCTGTTGAGTGTCTCGAAGATGCCCGGCTGGCCGCCAAACGCGGCGCGGTTTTGATCGAAGATATGCTCGCTTTCTCGCAGCGCGCCCGCCTAAAGCAGGAAACCTACGATCTCAACAAATTGGTCTTTTCGGTCATTGATCAGCACCAAGCGATCCTAAAGGACGAAATTTCGCTGGAAGCAAAACTCTCAGATGATCTCTGGTTGGTAAAAATAGACTCAGATGCGACCGGAATTGCGCTCTCCAAACTCATATCAAACGCACAAGATACTTTGCCAGATGGCGGCTTGATCGAAATACGGACCGAAAATTTCTTTTTCGATTTATCCAAATCAAGCTCTCCTTGTAACCAATTGTGCAGGGGCAGATATGTTTGCCTTAGCGTCACCGACAACGGTGCCGGGATCCCGCAAGATCAATTGGCCCAGATATTCGACCCCTTCTTTACAACAAAGGCAGTCGGGGCAGGGAGCGGCATGGGGTTATCATTTGTGCATGGGTTCATGAAACAAATTGGTGGCGCATTAGAGGTAACCTCAAAAGAACATGAGGGGTCTACATTCCGAATGTTCTTTCCGGCATTTACCTAACCCGCAGATGATTTGACAGCGATCAATCGGTAACCAAATCCGCATAAAATTGGAGATTGGAATGACAACTTTGTCCCGCAAGTCGGGCAGTGAGGCGGGCCACCTTCCTTTGATCAGTGTGCAGGGTCTTCGCAACGACAATCAAAAGGAATTTGAGCAAACGGCAAACGCCATTGGGCAGGCAGCACAGAAAATCGGATTTTTCCGAATTTGTGATCACGGGATTGATGTGTCTCTTATTGAGGCAACGTACCGTGTGGCCGCGCAATTTTTCGCGTTACCCGACGCGGTTAAGCGTGGTTACTATATCGGGGATAGCCCCAATCATCGCGGGTATGTGCCATTCACCGAAAAGGGAGATTACCCAGACGAAGTCAACCGCAGCTATGAGGCCTTTGATCTTGGGCTTGATCTGCCCCCCGATGATCCGGATTTTCTGGCGGGAAACAGGGTGCTGGGGCCAAATGTGTGGCCTGAACTGGCAGGCTTTAGGGGCGTTATTAGCCAATACTACACCCAGGTTGCAGCACTTGGTCGGTTGGTCACCACAGCACTGGAAATGTATCTTGATCTGCCCACCGGCGCGATGACCAGCCACATGCGCAAACCGATATCGCAATTGCGTCTGCTGCACTATGTTCGGCAGTCTGAAGGCACAGACCACAAATCAGTCAATATGGGGGCACACACGGACTATGAGTGCCTGACACTGCTGCATACCCGCAACAAAGGGCTACAGGTCATGGCCAAGGATAAACAGTGGATTGATGTGCCCGTCGACCCAAGGGTGCTGATCGTGAACATTGGCGATATGCTCGAAGCATGGAGCAACGGTTTGCTGCGCTCAACACCGCACCGGGTCCTAAACCTAAGCCCCGAACGCTATTCGCTGCCGTATTTCGTTGCCGCTGATTACAATACCATGATCGAACCGTTTCCTCAGTTGATCAGCACGGACCGACCCGCCCAATATGACCCATTTATGGCCGGCGCTCATCTTGAACGGATGCTAGTGCGGGATTTTCCCTACTTGCGGAACGCTGTGCAGTCTGATGCCAAACAAAGCGATGCTGGAATCACAAAGTCGGTCGAAAATCCTTTTGAAAAACGAATGAACCGGAGCGCTAAAGAAACATGCCTCAATTAGACGCAATCATTTCCGTATCCGTCGCGGGCTTCGCCCTAAGCGCGACGCCGGGGCCATCCATGCTGTATGTCTTGTCTCGCACCGTCGGACAGGACCGCGCTGCGGGTCTCGCCTCGGCGTTTGGCCTTGCGCTAGGGGGTATCCTTCTTGCTGTCGCAACGGCAATGGGGCTGGCGGCGGTGTTTGCCAAGGTAGAATGGATTGTGCCCGCATTACGCTACATCGGTTCTGCCTATTTGATCTGGTTGGGGGTGGTCATGATCTGGGAGGCGCGCAACAATGGCATGACTGTTCTTGAGGTTGAACACGTCAAACGTAATTCCTTCTCAAGGATTGTGTGGCAGGGTGTTCTGGTCGAACTGCTGAACCCTAAAACGGTCCTATTCTTTGCGCTTTTTCTGCCCCCGTTTGTTGCAATGGGCGATGGCCAACTGAACGATGTTAACGTTCAGTGGCAGCTTCTTACGCTTGGTGTTTTGGTGCCACTTACAGCGATCCCAACCGATATTTTCGTCGCGTACACAGGCGGCACATTGACCACCATATTAAACCGGCAGCAAAGGTTTCGGGAATATCTTGCGTGGGTGAGTGGCGCAATTTTGATTCTCATCGCGCTCAATCTGCACTTCGGTTTTCTTTGATCTCTTTGGCATATCAGTGCGCCATACCTGTGGTGACCGTCATTTATTGAACGGTCACCATCAGGCGGACTGAATCAATGCAGAAAACCGTGTTGGATTTACTCAGGATAGATAAATCCGGTGATCGGATAGACGCTACCAAAAGCTGTTGGCTGGCTCTTAAGGCGAACGGCCGACCAGTCGTTGTTATCTGATACGTCGATCACGTCCATCTTCAACGACACTTTGTTGCGGGTCCAGTTCGCGTGGTCGACCTTGATCTGACGCTCTGACACGACCTCTGACACCACAGCGACATGGCCCATCGGGTTCTTGCGGGTTGCGCTGAAGGCCATCACGGCACCAACCACTGGGTCGCTGCCACGGTTATACATACCTTTTGCCTTGCCCCACCACGTATTCGCATTGCCGCGGATATCAACGCCACTGACATTACGTGCAAACGGTACACACCATACCCGGCGGCCTTTTGATTGTAGTTGTTGCACTTCCATCAACGCCAATTGCTGGCGCTCCGGGTCCAACTCAACAGACGACAGTGTTGGAATATCTTGTGACGGAGTAGAGCATGCAGCCACAAAAAGAAGTGCCGCGCACAAAATGGAAAGCCTAAACGGCTTTCGGGCGGTGTTAACGCTCATAAGTCCCTCGAAATTTGTTATTCTTTGGTGCGACTCGCACTGAGCCGCCTTCGCGCAGAACATCAACTATTTGTATAAATTCTCAAAGAACTGTTGTTGGCGTGGGCAATTTCTTGCCGAGCGCAGGGGTGGGATGCTTCAAGTTGAAATGTTAGCGGATCAACAGCGCTTTTTGTGATGCTGGTTTCACCGGACTTGACCTGCCTCGCATTTGTGATCACATCTTGATGATGAACCTCACACCGCGCGCCCTTGATACGTCTATTCCCGCCCATGATCGGGTGTACCGCCTGTTACGCAGTCGGGTCATGTATGGTGATTTGCCGCCCGGTCAGCCGCTGACGTTGCGTGGTATCGGCAAGGAATATGAGGTCTCCATGACGCCTGCCCGCGAGGCCGTGCGCAGGCTGGCCGCCGAAGGGGCGCTGACCATGTCGAATTCTGGCCGTATATCGACGCCTGAACTCAGCAACGAACGGATCGAAGAACTTGCTGCATTGCGGGCGCTGATCGAAGTTGAATTGGCCAGCCGTGCGTTGCCCCGCGCGCATATGGCGCTGATTGAACGGTTGCAAACCATCAACGGTGCGGTGGCCGAGGCCGTCGCGCACCGGGATGCCGTGGGGTACATCCGCACGAACCTTGAATTCCACCGCACCCTGTATTTGCGCGCCCAAGCCCCGGCGATGTTGGCGATGGCCGAAACAGTCTGGTTGCAGATGGGGCCAACAATGCGCGCGCTTTATGGTCGTTTGCGCCGCACCGAACCGCCGCAATTCCACCGCCTGATTATTGCAGCCCTGCGCGCGGGGGACGAACCGGGCCTGCGGTTGGCCGTGCGGTCCGACGTTACGCAGGGTCTAAGGATGCTTGCCAGTTGACGAATGTCGGGCGATTTGGCACCCTGAGTCTATGAATACCGCACAACACCTCACGCGCTATTATCGCCGCTTCTTCTGAGCGCGGCCTTTTTCATTTGATTTAGAAAACAACGCCGCCAATCCGCGGCTGTTCTCCGGGTTTGGCGCATTTCCCGAGGCACAAATGACCCAAATCACAACCCGACAGGCGCAGGCCAGTGACCTGCCAGAAATCCTGACGATGATCCATGCATTGGCGGCCCATCATAACGATGCGCCAACGCTCACCCTTGCCGCGCTGCGACGTGATACCTTAGGTGATGCACCGTGGATGACGGTTCTTGTGGCCGAAGGTGGGGCGGGTTTACTCGGCTACGCGGCTCTGTGCCCATTGGCGCAATTGCAATTCGGGGTGCGGGGTATGGATATTCACCATCTCTTCGTTCAGCCCAAAGCGCGCGGGCAGGGGGCCGCTAGACAGTTGATCTTAGACAGCATTTCGCACTCAAAAGCCATGGGATGTCGTTACATTATGGTTGGGACCCACCCGGAAAACACCAAGGCGCAAAAGGTCTATCACGCCATCGGATTTTCAGCCGTACCCGTGCCGGGGCCGCGATTTCGGATGAAGTTTGACAGCGCTTAAGCGGCCAAGCCCTTACCACCAATATCAAGGTATTTGCGCCGACGATCCGCAACCAGTGCCTTGCCGTTTTTGCCTTCCAACTCTTTTAGCATCCCGGCAATTGCCACACCTACCGACTTGATTGTCGTTGCGGCATCGCGGTGCGCCCCGCCTTTGGGTTCTTTGATAATCTGATCTGTGACGCCCAGCTTGCGCAGGTCGTCTGCGGTCAACCGCATCGCCTCCGCCGCTTCACGCATCTTCTCTGAATCTTTCCACAGGATCGACGCGCAGCCCTCGGGCGTGATCACCGAATAAACGGCATGTTCCAACATCGCGACCCGGTTGGCGGTGGCAAATGCAACAGCACCGCCTGATCCCCCCTCGCCAATGATCACGCTGATCAACGGTACGCCAATTTGTAGGCATTTTTCGGTCGACCGCGCAATCGCTTCGGATTGCCCGCGTTCTTCGGCCCCTTTGCCCGGATAGGCACCAGGCGTGTCGACCAGGGTGATCACTGGCAGTCCAAATTTGCCCGCAAGCTCCATCAGGCGGACCGCCTTGCGATATCCTTCGGGCCGCGCCATGCCAAAATTCCGTTCAATCCGGGATTTGGTATCGTTGCCCTTTTCATGGCCAATCACCATGACAGGCGTGTCATTGAACCGCGCCAAGCCACCCATCACGGCCAGATCGTCAGCAAAGTTGCGATCCCCCGCCAGTGACGTGTATTCGGTGAACAGAGTCTCAATGTAATCTTTGCAATGGGGCCGTTCAGGGTGCCGTGCCACCTGACATTTGCGCCATGGGCTCAACGTGGCATAGAGGTCTGCCAATATCGTCGCCGCTTTTGCATCCAGTGCCTTGGCTTCTGCGCTGGTGTCCATTTCCGGATTGGCCCGGGCCATGGCGCGTAATTCTTCTGCTTTGCCTTCAATCTCAGCGAGCGGTTTTTCGAAATCAAGATATTGGGTCATTGCGTGCTCCGACATGTTCCCCTGTTATATGGCGCTGATTTACACGGTTTGCAACGCGCTGTGATCTTAGTAGTCTGATGTCAAAAGGGGATTTGTATGAAACTGAGATTTCTTATTACGTCGGTTGTGGCATTTGCTCCGGCTGCTGTGTTGGCGCAGTCCATTAACTTTGGCGATGATGCCAGCCAGTGGTCAAACGATGGCGAATGTGATGACCGTCGTTTTCGCGGTGCAGCAATGGCGCAGGGCCTAGACCGGGATGATATCGGTCATGACGCGACGGATTGCAAAACGGCCTTTGATGCGGGCAAATTGTCTGTCTGGGATTTCGCAGCAGCAAAAGCGGCGACCCAATGCAGCACGATTGATTTTGGCGATAACAACTCTGAATGGCCAAATGACGGCCAATGTGATGATTACCGCTTTGATGGTCCGGGTGCGGATTTTGTGTTGCTGTCTGAGGACGTCGGCCATGACGCAAATGATTGTCGTCAGCTGTGTGGTCTTGGACAGATCGCTGTCCGCGACTACTAGGCAGACATCGACAAAACCGGGTAAAGCGAGGCGATTAATAGGGCTGCCATGGTCCAGTTGAACACGCGCAGCCGCACAGGATTGGTCAGAATGCGCGCCATTTGTTGCCCCATCACGGTCCATACCGTGATGGATGGAAGGTTCACGCAGGCAAAAACAAATGCGGCCAGCATGAGTATGATCCCCCCACCATCCGCGACATAAACCGTGATCGCCGTCAGGGCCATTGCCCAGGCTTTGGGATTAACCCATTGAAACGCGGCAGCCTGTAAAAAGGTCATTGGCGTGCTGCTGGCACTGCGTTCTTTCACTGGCGCTGCCGTGGCTATTTTCCATGCAAGGTAAACCATATAAATCACGCTCAGCCCTTTCAGAATTGTATGGCTGACGGGATAGGTATCAAACACCCGGACCAGTCCAATACCCGCCAGCAGCATTAACACCAGAAACCCAAGTGAGATGCCGAACATATGCGGAATGGTACGGCGAAACCCGTAATTGGCACCCGACGCCATTAACATCAGGTTGTTCGGTCCCGGTGTGGCAGAACTGACAAAAGCGAAAAGCGCAAGCGCGGTGAAGGTTTCAGTATTCATGACGCAATGTTTGACTTATTTTCATCGCTGATAAATTGTGAACTAAGCGGAATCTCAAGAAAGTTCACAACATATGGCGGCGCTTGATCAAATATCTGAGCATATATTGCGCGAGATGTCGCGCGATGGTCGGATCAGCAACCTTGAATTGGCGGATCGGGTTGGATTGTCGCCCTCTGCCTGCCTGCGCCGGGTGCAGGACTTGGAGAAAAAGGGCATCATCACGGGCTACCGCGCGGTGCTGGACCGCACGGCCCTTGGGTCTGGTTTTGTGGCCTATATTGGCGTGGGTCTCAGCGACCATTCCAAGCGAAGCCAGGAGGCTTTTGAACGCGCCATTTCCCGTGCGTCTGAAGTGGTGGAATGCCACAATATCACCGGAACCATCGAATACCTTCTGCGCGTCGAGTGCGCAGACCTGCGGGCCTATAAATCATTTCACACCGACATGCTGGGTGCACTGCCACAGGTTAACAGCATCACATCCTATGTCGTCATGGGCTCCCCCAAAGACGAACGCGCCTAGCTTCTTTTTGGCCTTAAATATTCCTGGGGGTTTGGGGGCAGAGCCCCCAACCTGTCGGACCGCACAAGCGGTTCGATTCTATTTCCCTGCAATCATCTCGGACTGCCGCACAATCACCTCGGCCTGTTTGATGCTGGCGATATCGACCAACCGGCCCTTATAGACGGTGGCCCCTTCGCCCTTGGCTTTCGCCGCTTCCATTGCCGCCAGAATTTCGCGCGCTTCCGCAACGGCTTCGTCTGATGGGGTGAATACCTCGTTGGCAATTGCGATCTGTTTGGGGTGGATGGCCCATTTCCCAACCATGCCCAGCGTCGCAGACCGCCGCGCCTGCGCGCGAAACCCTTCATCGTCAGAAAAATCGCCGAACGGCCCATCAACAGGCAAAACACCATGGGTGCGGCAGGCCGCCACAATCGCCGCCTGTGCCCAGTGCCATGGGTCTGACCAATGTTTGGCCCCGTCGCGGACCATATAATAATTCTCTTGCGTGCCGCCGATGCCAGTTGTCTGCATGCCCATCGAGGCGGCAAAATCCGCAGCACCAAGGCTCATCGCCTGCAATCGCGGCGAACTGGCAGCGATTTCCTCAACATGGGCAATACCCGCCGCAGATTCGATGATCACCTCAAAGGAGATTTTCTTGGCACGCCCCTTGGCGGCCTCAATCGCTGTCACCAATGCATCAACGGCGTAAACATCTGCCGCACAGCCGACCTTTGGGATCATGATCTGGTCCAACCGATCGCCAGCCTGTTCCATCAGGTCAACCACATCGCGATACCAATAGGGCGTGTCCAACCCGTTGATCCGCACGGCCAATGTCTTGTTGCCCCAATCCACATCGGAAATCGCCGCGATGACATTCGCCCGGGCGCTGTCTTTGTCCGATGGTGCCACGCTGTCTTCGAGGTCAAGGTTGATCACATCCGCGTCTGAGGCCGCCATTTTTGCAAACAGTTTGGTGTTTGATCCCGGACCAAACAACTGGCAGCGGTTGGGGCGGGCAGGGGCTGTTGGCTGGATGCGGAAAGACATGATTACTGATCCTTGGCGAATGATTGTTGCGGATTGACTGGTGTTGACTGTTATAAAATTGCGCGCCATGCTGCAAGTGCATTTCGCAAGCGCAGCATTACCCCCATGCACATCCACGCAAAATTTTTGCGCTTGTTTTGGGTATTTGTAACAAATCTATGTGTCTATTCGTTAAACCTCACACAGATTGCAAGCTAATTGCGGTGTTTCCCGCTAAAAATAAACGAAACCCAATCTGCCCGGAGGCCCAATCATGATTGAAACACCCTATCTGCTGTTTTTGGGCGATGCGCCTGACCAGCTTTCTGCAAAAGTTGCCCAAGGCATCAAAGATTGGCGGCCTGAAAACGCTGTTGGTCAGTTCCGGATGGATGGCTGCAAGGCGGACGTGGGCCTAACAGACATGGGCCTTGCCGAAGCGAAAGAGGCGGGGGCAAAGACGTTGGTGATTGGTGTGGCAAACCGGGGCGGATATATCAGTCAATCGTGGAAAGAAGTGCTGATCGAAGCGTTGGGTATGGGCTATGATCTGGCCTCTGGTCTGCACAACCTGCTGAGCCATGAGGGTGATCTGGTTGCCGCAAGTCAGGTGAATGGCTGTACCTTGCATGATGTGCGCGTGCCAAACGTACAATACCCGATTGCGGACGGCAAAAAACGGACAGGCAAGCGGGTGCTGGCGGTTGGCACGGATTGTTCAGCGGGCAAGATGTATACCGCCCTCGCATTGGATGAAGCGCTGCGCGACAAGGGCATAAACAGCACCTTCCGCGCCACGGGTCAGACCGGTATCCTGATCACTGGCTCCGGTGTGCCACTGGATGCGGTGATTGCCGACTTTATGGCGGGTGCGGTGGAATACCTGACCCCGGATAACGACGCGGATCATTGGGACATTATTGAAGGGCAAGGCAGCCTGTTCCACGTCAGCTACTCTGGTGTAACGCTGGCCTTGATCCACGGCGGCCAACCCGATGCGCTGATCATCTGCCACGAGCCGACACGCAAACACATGCGGGGCCTGCCCGACTACAAAGTACCCAGCATGGAAGCGATACGCGACGTTGCGCTGACCTTGGCAAGGGTGGCGAACCCGGCCTGTCAGGTTGTGGGTATTTCGATTAACACCCAACATATGTCCGAGGATGAGGCGCATCGCTATCTTGCTGAGGTCGAGGCGCAGATGGGCTTGCCGACGGTCGACCCCTTCCGCCAAGGTGCGGCACGGCTGGCGGATGCTTTGGCCTGTATCTAAGGGTACTCCTTGGGGTTTTTGGTTTCGAACGGGAAGGGACAGATATGCGCATAGAGGTAAGCCGGGACGTGTTTCAATTGGGGCAGGTGTTTACCATCTCGCGTGGCTCACGCACCGAAGCGCAGGTGTTGACGGTGCGCATCACTGAGGGCGGTGTCACCGGCTGGGGCGAATGTGTGCCCTATGCACGCTATGGTGAGACATTGGAGTCTGTGACGGCACAGGTTGAAGGCCTGAAGGGCACCGTAACCCGCACAGGTCTGTATGATCTTTTACCAGCGGGTGCTGCGCGAAACGCGGTTGATTGTGCGCTGTGGGATTTGCAGGCCAAACAGGCTGGCAAACGGGTGTGGGAACTGGCTGGATTGGCAAAACCGGGGCCAGAAATCACCGCCTATACGTTGTCGCTGGACACGCCTGAGGCCATGCAGGCACAGGCGGCGAAACATAGTTTCAGGCCGTTACTGAAAATCAAACTTGGTACGCCCGATGACATGCCACGGCTTGAGGCGGTGCGGGCAGGTGCGCCGAAATCAACCATTATCGTGGATGCGAACGAGGGCTGGTCCGCGGATGTCTATGCCGACCTTGCCCCGCATCTGGTGCGCCTTGGTGTGGCGCTGGTGGAACAACCACTGCCAGCCGATGATGACGACGCGTTGATCGGTATGAAGCGCCCGGTGCCAGTCTGTGCAGACGAATCCTGTCATGATCGCGAAAGCTTGCCCAAGCTTAAAGGCAAATATGACGTGGTGAACATCAAGCTGGATAAAACCGGCGGTTTGACCGAGGCGTTGGCGCTGCGCGACGCTGGGCGAGTAGAGGGCTATGACGTGATGGTCGGCTGCATGGTCGGGTCGTCCTTGGCGATGGCCCCTGCAACGCTTTTGGCGCAGGGCACAAAGGTTGTTGACCTTGACGGGCCGCTCTTGTTGGCCGAAGACCGGGAACATGCGTTGAAATTTGATCAGGCCGGGGTGCATCCGCCTGAAGCAGCACTTTGGGGATGAACATGCGGACTGTCTATGTAAACGGCGAATACCTTCCTGAAACAGATGCTAAAATCTCGATCTTTGATCGTGGGTTTTTGATGGCGGATGGGGTCTATGAGGTCACGTCGGTTCTGGACGGCAAGTTGATTGATTTCGACGGTCATGCGGTGCGGTTAAGCCGTTCGTTGAATGAACTAGAGATGCGCAACCCGATCTCAAAACAAGACCTATTAGAGGTCCACCGCGAATTGGTGCGGGTAAATGAAATCGACGAAGGGTTGATTTACCTCCAGATCACCCGTGGGTCCGACGGCGACCGCGACTTTGCCTTTCCTGATCCCGAAACGACAGAGCCGACGATTGTGTTGTTCACCCAGAACAAGCCTGGTCTGGCGGACAGCCCCTCAGCCAAAAGGGGGGCCAAAATCATCAGCATCGAAGACATCCGCTGGGGCCGTCGCGACATCAAGACGGTGCAATTGCTGTACCCGTCCATGGGCAAGATGATGGCCAAAAAGGCGGGCTGTGATGATGCGTGGATGGTCGAGGATGGCTTTGTCACCGAAGGCACCTCTAACAACGCCTATATCGTCAAGGGGAACAAGATCATCACCCGTGCGCTCAGCCATGATATTTTGCACGGCATCACCCGCGCTGCCGTTCTGCGGTTCGCCCGCGAGGCACAGATGGTGGTCGAAGAACGCAATTTTACCATCGACGAGGCTCAGCAAGCGGATGAAGCATTCACCACATCCGCCAGCGCCTTTGTAATGCCAGTGGTTGAGATTGACGGCGTCGCCTTGGGCGATGGAAAACCCGGCAAAGTGGCCCCCCGCCTGCGCGAGATTTACTTGGACGAAATGCGCAAAGCGGCAGTTTGAGGTGTCTCTGATATGAAAAAGGGCATGACCCAAGACGAACTGATCGCGGCGCAGGGCCAAGAGATTGGCCATTCGGGGTGGTACACCATGGATCAGGCCCGCATTGATACCTTTGCTGATGTGACAGAGGACCACCAGTTTATTCACATTGATCCGGTACGCGCCGCCGATACGGGTTTTGGCGGCACCGTGGCGCACGGCATGCTGACACTGTCGATGATTTCAGGCATGGCTTACGCCGCATTGCCGTTGTTGGCAGGTCAAAGCGCATCTGTAAATTATGGGTTTGAAAAAGTCCGCTTTATCACGCCGGTCCGGTCTGGGGCGCGGATCAGGGGGCGGTTTGTGCTGACCGAAGCAAAAGTGCGGGCAGGGGACAAGCTAATGACCCGATTTGATGTTGAAGTCGAGGTTGACGGCGAGAGCCGACCCGCCTTAACGGCGGATTGGCTGATCTTGTATATGTTTTGACATCACAGAGTTACGATAAAATCAGCTCTGATTGAATGAACACGATGTCTGCCGCTGTCAGGCCCTGCAAAAGCGCAACTTCGGTTTCTCCTGCACTGGCAACAACACCACCGCGCGCGGCATCATAGGTGTAGGTCACGATGTTATCGTCCAGGTCACCATCAGCCACCACCACAGCAAGCGCATCTTCGGATGTGTCGAAATCAGTGATAATAACGTTTTCCTGTGCGCGGGTGAGATCAGCTACCACACCAAACAGATCATTGCCTTGGCCGCCGGTCAGTTCATCACCATCGTCGCCAAAAACTTCGTCATTGCCAAAGCCACCTGACGCCTGATCGGCAGACCCGAAATCAGCTGTCGGATCAATGGTGCCAACGCTGGAAAGGCCATCAACAACTGAGATTGAATCGCTGCCTAAATCACCGAATACGGTGTTTGACCCCAGCGCGTCTATGATAGTGTCATTGCCTGCGCCCCCACGAATGAAATCATCACCTCTGGTGTTTGAGATGTCATCGTCGTCCGGGGTGCTTTGATCATCACCGTCACCAAGGAAGATGCGGTCAGCGCCTCGGCCGCCTGACACCACATCATCGCCGCCATTGGCAAAAATCACGTCATTGCCGTTTTGGCCAAGGATACCGTCAAACTCTTCAGAACCATTGATAGTGTCATTGCCAGCACCAGCTGCAATTGTGCCGCCTTCATCGCGGGCGTTGATCACCTCCGAAGCTGCGGTGCCTCGAAAGAAGTCTTCATCTTCTGGCACGTCAACGGTCTCTGGATCAGGGGCGGACTCTTCATCGTCGTCGTCCACTAAATTCCAGATCAGGCCGATGCCCAAAAGGGCCGGTAAAATGAACAGTCCAAGCATTTCATATCTCCAAGTGATTCTGTTTGATTATATCAAGGAGTGCTCAGGGACCTCAAAATATTAGTTTTATTACAGTGTTTTATCCGAACGGTTTCGATGAAATGCGCCCAATTGTTTCAAATACGGAAACGAAACGGGCGTGGCCAAGAACGCAGCGGGCAGAATGATCCCGAGTGCGGTGCGGCCGTGGTTCGAATCTTTGATTTTTAGGCACTCACAAAAGCAGCGCTGGGGAGGGTTTTGATCGTTTCCAATAGTGAAACAATTAGACTTACGAGCGCTCCTTTCCAACATTCTCCTCAAACGCGGTCTTGAACGCTTCTTTCTGCACGTCCCCAGCCTCGGTCTGATACTCAGCCTTCCAAGCGTCCATCGTCATCCCGTAAAACAACTCTCGGGCTTCTTGCTTGCCCATCTCAATGCCGCGCGCGTTCGCGGCTTCCTGATACCAGCGGGACAGGCAATTGCGACAAAACCCTGTAAGGTTCATCATGTCGATGTTCTGCACATCTGTCCGATCCTGCATCAGGTGCTGTTGCAGACGGCGAAACGCGGCGGCTTGCAGTTCGATCTCTGTTGGTGTGGGCATGGCTGTCTCCTTTGGTTCAAAGTTGGGTTTGGACCAGCACGGTTTCAAGGACCGGGGCCAACCGTGCCGCCCATGCCTGCTGGCCAGCGGCGTCGACAATCAGATCATTGCGTATTTCAATCAACACGTTTGGGCGGCCATGTTGCAGGGCGTGGCGGTCCACCGCATCGCCGGGCAAATGACCCGAATAGGGTTCATTGTCACCCACAGTCAGGTCCGGTTCAGCGCGCAAATGGTCGATCAGGGGGCGCGCAATCCGTGCGTCCTCGGCATAAAGCACGCCGATTTGCCAAGGCCGCTGGGGTTTTGCGCGCAGTTGTGGGGTGAAGCTGTGGATCGACAGGATGACAGTCGCGGGACGTGCAGCCAGACCGGTTAAAGCGGCATGATAAGGGCGGTAGCACAGGTTCAGCCGATGTTCGCGTTCCGCAGTGTCTGCATGCCTGTTGGCCGGAATAATTGTGCCATCATAAAGCTTCATCAGAAGTGTTGGGTCGTCCTCACCTCTGTTGGGATCAATCGCAAGGCGGGAAAAATTGGAAAGGATCGCGGGACTGTCCAACATCTTGGCCAGTGCACGGGTCACGCCTGCGGCCCCCACATCATAGGCAATGTGGCGTGCCATATCCGCAGGGTCCAACCCCAGATCACCGTTTGCGATCCCGGGCGGGACGGTGTTTGCCGCATGGTCACAGGTCACCAACCAGCGCCCGGGCCGATCCGCACCTTCAATATGGTATGGAAGGTAAGTCATAATTGTGAAACCTTTGACTCGTATCGCAAGGACGGGTAAGCCCGTCTATAATTGATGTTACCGCTAACATGCCGACATCCCGGCCCGCACACCGAACAAGGACGCACCATATGAGACGCCTTCGCAATGTAAAGATCGTTGCAACTCTGGGACCAGCCTCAGACAGCTATGAAATGATTGAGGCGCTGCATATTGCAGGCGCGGATGTGTTTCGCCTGAACATGAGCCACGGCAGCCACGATGAGATCCGTAAAAAACATGAGATCATCCGTAAAGTTGAAGAAGAGACAGGCAGTACCATTGGTATTCTGGCTGATTTGCAGGGGCCAAAACTGCGTGTTGGTGTCTTTTCTGGCGATAGTGAACAATTGGTTGAAGGGGCTGCCTTTCGGCTTGACCTTGATGAGGCCGAAGGCGACGCAAGCCGGGTTTGCCTGCCGCACCCCGAGATTTTTGCAGCACTTGAAAAAGACGCAACACTGTTGGTGAATGACGGTAAAATCCGCTTGAAAGTACGCGATTGCGGCCATGATTTTGCCGATTGCGTCGTTGTGACAGGTGGCATTATTTCCAACCGCAAGGGTGTCAACGTCCCGGATGTGGAATTGCCCTTGGCCGCACTTTCGGACAAAGACCGCGCTGATCTGGAATTTGTCTGTGACCTTGGGGTCGATTGGCTAGCCTTATCATTTGTGCAGCGCCCAGCAGACGTAAAAGAGGCACGTACACTGGTCAAAGGTCGTGCCGCGATTCTGTCTAAGATCGAAAAACCCAATGCAGTGGCGCGCTTTGATGAGATTTTGGCCGTCAGTGACGGGATCATGGTCGCGCGTGGTGATCTGGGTGTGGAACTGCCGGTTCAGAATGTGCCCCCCATCCAAAAACGTCTGGTGCGCAAATGTCGTGCCGCGGCCAAGCCGGTGATTGTGGCCACGCAAATGTTGGAAAGCATGATCGAAAGCCCGATGCCAACCCGTGCCGAAGTCAGCGATGTTGCGACAGCGATTTACGAAGGTGCTGATGCGGTGATGCTCAGCGCGGAATCGGCGGCAGGTGATTATCCTATCGAAGCTGTGACCACGATGGACAATGTCGCCACCGAAGTTGAACAAGACCCAACTTATACACAGATCATCGAAGCGTCCCGCACCGCGGACCGGATGACCGTTGCAGATGGTATCGTGGCCGCCGCGCGCGAGATTGCTGAAACAACCGATATCAAAGCGATTTGTTGTTTCACCCAAAGTGGCACAACCGCGCTTTTGACCGCACGCGAACGCCCTCGGGTTCCAATCATTGCCTTGACGCCCATTGTCGGCACGGCCCGGCGTCTGGCGCTCAGCTGGGGCACCAATTGTGTGATCACCGGCGAACTGGAACGGTTCAAGGCAGCCGTGGTCAGCGCCGCCAAGGCTGCGCGTACCGAAGGGTTTGCTGGAGAGGATGACTTGATTGTTGTGACCGCCGGGGTGCCGTTTAATACCCCGGGCAGCACAAACATTTTGCGGGTGGCCCCCTGCGACGAACGTTTGATTTATTCGTCCGATCCAGAGTAGACTTGCACCTGTTGATGGTGAGGTAAGTGTATGGATCCCGATCTGGCGTTGGTTATTGGTATCGTTCTGGGCATATTGTCAGTGCCGTCGATACTTTCGGCGCTGTCTGACAGGCGCGCACCACGTGCGTCTGCCGTGACAATTCTGATCGCAGGCGGGCTGATTTTATACGCAACCCAAAACAAGCCCGGCGGGATTTCGTTGGATCAGATACCCGATACCTTTGTCAGCGTTCTGGCGCGGTATATGCCGTAAGGTGTGATCGTTGTGGGTGGCTAAGGTTGGTTTGATGATAGAGTGACTTAGCGCGTTGATAGTGGGTCTTGTTAGTATCCGCAGTCGAAGTCGTCAAAAGTTGAAGCGTTTTGGGGCCACGGCGACTCACGTTTGGATGATCGCAAGGGTATTGTTTAACTGCAGTTGATCTTGCATTCCTGTCTTTTAACCAACGATCACATCAACCCTCTTGCCAATACCCCCATCCCGCCCTATAGCACGCACTTCTACCAACGCGTCCGGCCTCAAGTGGCATGCCGAGTCGCGTTTGAACCTCAGACCATAGGAGACGAAAATGCCCAAGATGAAGACGAAGTCGAGCGCCAAGAAGCGCTTTAAAGTGTCGGCGACCGGTAAGGTCATCGCAGGACAGGCCGGCAAACAGCATGGCATGATCAAACGGACCAAAAAATTCATCCGTAACGCACGCGGCACGACAGCATTGTCAGCGCCAGATGCCAAGATCATCAAGGGCTTTATGCCCTATGACCGCTGATTAAGGAGAGCTGATATGGCAAGAGTTAAAGGTGGTACAGTCACCCACGCCCGTCACAAGAAGATCATCAAAGCTGCAAAAGGTTATTATGGTCGTCGTAAAAACGTCTTTAAGGTCGCCACACAGGCGGTCGACAAGGCCAACCAATACGCCACACGTGACCGCAAGAATCGCAAGCGCAATTTCCGCGCATTGTGGATCCAACGGATCAACGCTGCTGTGCGCAGCCACGACGAAGCGCTGACATACAGCCGCTTCATCAACGGTCTGTCGCTTGCTGGTATCGAAGTGGACCGCAAGGTTCTGGCCGATCTGGCCGTGCACGAGCCAGACGCGTTTGGCATGATCGTCAAGCAAGCGCAGGATGCGTTGGCAGCCTAAACCTAAACCGCGCAAACCAAAGAATTCAAAAGGCCCCCGCAGCGATGCGAGGGCCTTTTTGTTTGCGCTGCACGCACGCTTGCCAGTTTCCAAATTACACATCTGCAGCCCGGATGTGCCTGTGTTTACGCCCCGTTTTTGCCCAGCGCCGCCACCTTGGTCAGCCAGCCGTCAACCTTTCCAGCCTCTGGTTTGCTGGCCGCGGCAAAGAAACTCACCTTGGTGGGTTTGATCCCGACAAAGCGCAGGATATGCCCGCGCAGCTGATGCACGATGGCATTGCGATAGATCAGCGCAACAAACCACTTTGGCGTGTCCGACGTGACGATCACCCGTGCCGTACGGCCCGTCAGCAGCGGTTTGGGCATCTTGCCCTTGGGCACGTGCCCGTCAAAGGTACGTCCCGGTAGAAACGCCCGATCAATCGCGCCTTTCAATTTGGCGGGGATGCCGCCCCACCACATCGGCGTAGTCAACACAAAATGCTGCGCCCATACGATGTCTTCCAACATGGTTTCCAACTCTGTTTCCAATGGTTTGGGGTTGCTGTACCCGGCACGGCCAAAATCAATATCAAAATCCATTGCCGCGATATGGGTCAGACGCACCTCATGCCCCGCTGCACGCGCCGCAGTGGCATAGCTTTCGGCCAAAGCTCGGTTCAGCGAAGTATCTGCCGGGTGGCCGTTCAAAATGTAGATGCGTTTGGACATGGTGATTCCTATAAATTGACCGCGGTCAATATTGGATAATAATGAAATTGACCGTGGTCAATAAATAAATTTGACCACGGTCAATAAGCGTGACAAATTTACGGAATGAATAGACCTGTTCAGAAACGCACCCTCAAAACCCGCGCCCGGTTGGTGGATACTGCCGTGGCGCTGGTGGCCGAACATGGCTATCAAGCGTTGCGCGTCGACGACGTGGTGGCGGGGGCGGGCGTGGCCAAGGGCACGTTTTTCGCGCATTTCCCCGACAAGGACGCGCTGATGGACCTGCTGGTCGGTGCCGAGATCAATCAACATTTGGATGCAATCGAAACCCAGCCGCCGCCGGAGGACATCGACGCAATCCTCGCCGCCATGATGCCGCTGCTGCATTTTATGACTACGGACCGATATGTGTTCGATGTAATCCTGCGCCATTCTGGTGCTGCTCTGGCCGACGACATCGGTGTGATCGCGACCACCTTCATGCGCAACGGTCAGGTTTTGGGCGCGTGGCTTTCCAATGGGCCGTTTCGCCGCGATGTCCCGCCCGACATGTTGGCAGAAGGGGTACTGGCCTTTGCCACCCAAGCCATGGCGCTGCATTTTTGCGCCCTGCACAACGTCGTGCCGCTGGACCAGCGCCTGCGGCCTTATTTGCAGGCGTGGTTGCTGCCCGAACCCCCTGCATGACTTGTATTCAGCCGTCAGTCTGCTAGCACGTCTTCGACATGTGAAGGACGACGATAATGGACGATCTCAAGCAAAAATACCTGACCCAAATCGCCAGTGCGGGCGATGAGGCTGCGCTGGAAGACATCCGGCTGACCGCTGTTGGCAAAAAGGGCGAAGTTGCGCTGAAAATGCGCGAGTTGGGCAAGATGACACCGGAAGAGCGGCAGGTCGCCGGCCCGGCATTGAATGCCTTGAAGGATGAGATCAACTCGGCCCTAGCTGCCAAGAAAGCAGCGCTGGGCGATGCGGCGTTGGATGAACGTCTGCGCTCCGAATGGTTGGACGTGACCTTGCCGACGCGGGCGCGGGCGCAAGGGTCCATACACCCGGTGTCGCAGGTCACCGAAGAACTGACGGCGATTTTTGCCGAGATGGGGTTTTCCGTTGCCGAAGGGCCGCGCATTGATACCGATTGGTATAACTTTGACGCGCTGAACATTCCCGGCCACCACCCGGCACGGGCCGAGATGGACACATTTTATATGCACCGTGCCGAGGGCGACGAGCGGCCCCCACATGTCTTGCGCACGCATACCAGCCCCGTACAAATCCGTACGATGGAGGCCGAGGGCGCACCCCTGCGCATCATCTGCCCCGGTGGTGTGTACCGCGCAGATTACGACCAAACCCACACGCCGATGTTCCATCAGGTTGAAGGGTTGGCAATCGACAAAGATATTTCCATGGCGAACCTGAAATGGACGTTGGAAGAATTCTTTGCCGCGTTCTTTGAGATTGACGGCATCAAAACCCGTTTTCGCGCCTCGCATTTCCCGTTCACCGAACCCTCTGCCGAGGTGGATATCCAATGTTCATGGGTCGACGGGCAATTGCGGATTGGTGAAGGTGACGGTTGGCTCGAAGTGCTTGGCTCCGGCATGGTGCACCCGAAGGTGCTGCAAGCCGCAAACGTTGACCCGAACGAATGGCAGGGCTTTGCCTTTGGCATGGGCATCGACCGGATTGCGATGCTGAAATACGGGATACCGGATTTGCGGGCGTTCTTTGATTCAGATTTGCGCTGGTTGCGGCATTATGGGTTTGGGGCGCTGGATCAGCCAAACTTGCATGGTGGGTTGAGTAGGTGAAACGTGACTTAGGCCGCATCCGAGAATTACTTTTGGCAGTAGAAGCTAGTGAAAAGCCTTATTTCAATCTCAACCAAACGTGTCCTGATTCATTTGATAGATACCAGATAGAGCTATTAGATGAAGCTGGCCTTATTTCAGTAGAACTCTTTACGTTTAAGGACGCACAACACAGCAGCGATCTCGAGCAAGAAGTCGGCTACCCTTCCACCGGAAACCCTTATCAAGATACCGGATTTCGTGTAACTTGGGCTGGGCATGCATATATTGATGCCGTTCGTGACGATGATATATGGGCAAAAACGAAGACGGCAGTTGCTGAAACTGGCGGAAACGCTTCGCTGGAAATTGTAAGGGAGCTCGCTAAGGGTTTCCTAAAAAAGAAGATATCAGATCATACTGGAATTGAATGGTAAGGTGGGTTTGAAACCCACCTACAGCGGTGGATTAAAATCCACCTTACAAGGTTGTGATGTGACACTTTTTGAGCTGTGCGTAATCTCTTTCACATGATTAAACGCATCCTCACTCTCCTCCTCGCCGTCCTTCTCCTCCCCGCAATGGGGCCATGGAAAGACTGCGAAGGCCCCACCGCCTGCACCCTCGACAACCGCTCTTACCAAATCAAACTCCCTGACAACTGGAACGGTGAAACCGCTCTCCCCGTCATGCTGCATTTCCACGGCTGGGGCCGCCAAGGTGACCTGATCGTCAAACATCAGCGCATTTCTGGTGCCACCCGACGGCGGGGCGTATTGTTGATCGCCCCCAATGGCAACGGGCGGACGTGGGATTTCTGGGATGCCAACACCGACGATGTGGCCTTTGCGGCGGCGGTGATTGAGGACGTGGCCAAGCAATACCCGATTGATCGCGATCAAATCTACATCTCAGGCTATTCCTACGGCGCTGCGATGGCGTGGCGCTATGTCTGTGAAAACGGCAATGGGGTGGCCGCACTCTTGGCTGTCTCCGGGTCGATCCGCCAAGATGAAAGCTGCTCCCAAGCCCCGCGCGAGGTGCGGCATGTGCATGGCTATGCCGACACCGTGATGGATTTTCCGATGGGGCCGGGGGGTGATGAAACATACCCTGTGGCGCTGTGGCGGCGGCAGTTTGACTGTGGACCGGGGCAAAAGGCCGCGCCATGGGGTGCGCGGGATTTTCTGACCTTTGACAGGCGCGTTTGGGACGATTGCAAAGACGGTCACAAAGTCACGCTTGATCTGCATTCCGGTGGCCATTTCATTCCACACGGCTGGATCGGCTGGCAATTGGATCAACTGATGGGCCGCACACCGCAATACCCCTGAGCGACAGTTGAAACTATCCTCAATAGCAGATACCGAATGCGCCAAGCATTGCTACGAGGATTTGCCCCATGAAATTCACCCTATCTTGGCTCAAAGAGCATCTGGATACCACCGCATCTGTGGATGAAATTACCTATGCGCTGACCGATCTGGGGTTGGAGGTTGAAGGTGTCGAAGACCGGGGTGCACGCCTTGCCGGGTTTACCTTGGCTAAGGTGATTCATGCGGAACAACATCCCGACGCTGATCGGTTGCGGGTGTGCAAGGTGATGACGGACGAGGGCGAAAAGCAGATCGTCTGCGGCGCACCAAATGCCCGTGAAGGCATTACCGTGGTGCTGTGCAAACCCGGTGACTATGTGCCCGGCATTGATACAACCCTGTCCGTGGGCAACATTCGTGGCGTTGAAAGCCACGGCATGATGGCGTCCGAGCGCGAGCTGGAATTGTCCGAAGAACACGACGGGATTATTGAGCTGCCCTCTGGCGAGGTTGGTGATCTGTTTGTTGATTGGCTGGCTGAGAACGATCCGGCCAAGGTTGATCCGGTGATTGAAATTGCAATTACGCCGAACCGTCCCGATGCGCTGGGCGTGCGGGGCATTGCCCGTGATCTGGCCGCGCGTGGATTGGGCAAACTCAAGTCGCGTGACGTGGCAGCAGTTGAGGGGACGTTTCCCTGTCCGATTTCGGTAAGCATTGATGCGGATACCCTTGATCAATGTCCGGTGTTCTTTGGCCGTGTTATTCGCGGTGTTACCAACGGGCCAAGCCCTGTTTGGTTGCAGGATAAACTGCGCGCCATTGGGTTGCGGCCGATTTCGTTTTTGGTCGATGTGACCAACTATTTCACCTATGACCGCAACCGCCCCCTGCACGTCTTTGATGCGGACAAGGTGGCGGGCAATGCCCTGCGGGTGCACCGCGCCAAGGGCGGCAGCGAGATTATAGCGCTCGATGACAAAACCTATCGGTTTGTCGACGACTATGATGAGAAACGTCGCGACTATGAACTAATGGGTAAGGCTGCCGATGTTGTCTATGCGCAGGCAGGGAATGCAACGTTGATCTCAGACGCGGAAGGCGTCGAGAGCATCGGTGGTGTGATGGGCGGACTGGCCTCGGGCTGCACGGCTGAGACCACAAATGTCTTCATCGAGGCAGCTTATTTTGACCCGGTCCGCACAGCCTATACCGGGCGCGCGCTCAAGATTAACTCGGATGCGCGATATCGGTTTGAGCGGGGGATCGACCCTGAATGGACGCCTTATGGCATCGAACACGCGACGCAGATGATTTTGGATCATGCGGGGGGTGAGGCCTCAGAGGTTATTGTCACGGGCAAGATCCCTGACACCAACCGCGCGTACAAACTGGACGCCGCCCGCGTGCAGTCACTGGTTGGCATGACCATCCCTGAAAGCGATCAACGTCAGACGTTGACGGCGCTTGGGTTTCGATTGGAAGGGGACATGGCCCATGTGCCAAGCTGGCGTCCCGACGTGCAGGGCGAAGCCGATCTGGTGGAGGAAGTGGCGCGGATTGCGTCACTGACCAAACTCGAAGGCCGTCCCTTGCCACGGTTGTCGGCAGGGGTGCCGCGCCCGATCCTGTCACCGATGCAAAAGCGCGAGGTCGCCGCACGGCGGACCTGTGCCGCCCTTGGGTATAACGAATGTGTCAGCTACAGCTTTATTGATCAGGCATCCGCCGCGCTGTTTGGCGGTGGCACGGATGAGACCAAGCTGGAAAACCCGATCAGCAGCGACATGAGCCACATGCGTCCCGCATTGTTGCCGGGACTATTACAAGCGGCGGCGCGCAATCAGGCGCGTGGGTTTGCCGATATGGCATTGTTTGAGGTAGGCCCCGCGTTTCAAGGTGGAGAGCCGGGTGAACAGCACACCCTGATTTCCGGCCTTTTGGTTGGGCGCACGGGTCCAAAGGATGTGCATGGCGCGTCGCGCGCCGTTGATGTCTTTGATGTCAAAGCAGATGCCGAAGCCGTCTTGGCCGCGATGGGCGCGCCTACACGGGTACAGATTTTGCGCGGTGCCGCCGCATGGTGGCATCCGGGTCGGCACGGCATGATTTGTCTGGGGCCAAAAAAGGTGCTGGGCATCTACGGCGAGGTGCATCCGAAAGTACTGGCCGCGATGGATGTGAAAGGGCCAGCGATGGCGTTTACGCTGTGGCCTGCTGAGGTGCCATTGCCGCGTAAGAGCGGGTCAACCCGGCCCGCGTTGAACATTCAGGATTTGCAGGCGGTTGAACGCGACTTTGCCTTTGTCGTTGATACAGGCGTTGATGCGCTGACACTGGTGAATGCCGCAATGGGGGCCGATAAGGCGTTGATCGAAGATGTCCGCGTGTTTGATGAATTCATCGGTGGCAGCTTGGGCGCGGGTAAAAAATCGCTGGCGATTACCGTTCGGATGCAGCCTGCTGATAAGACGTTGAAGGATGCGGATATCGAAGCCGTGGGGGCAAAGGTGATTGAGAAAGTCACCAAGGCCACGGGTGGTGTCTTGCGCGGTTAAGTTTGGTCATATTTGAGGTTTCATATGTTGAATATCTATCTGTCCGGTGAAATTCACACCGATTGGCGCGAACAAATCACTCAAGGGGCAAAAGGGTTGGACGCGACCTTTAGCGGTCCGGTGACGGATCATGCGGCGAGCGATGATTGTGGCGTCGCGATCCTTGGGAAAGAGCCAAACAAGGTCTGGCATGACCGCAAAGGCGCACAGATTAATGCCATTCGGACCCGCATGGGCATTGAAGACGCTGATATTGTGGTGGTGCGGTTTGGCGACCAGTACAAACAATGGAATGCCGCGTTTGATGCGGGCTATGCAGCAGCGCTTGGTAAGTCGCTGATCATTCTGCATGGGCCGGATCACGCACATGCGTTGAAAGAAGTGGATGCAGCGGCCCTTGCCGTGGCCGAGACACCACAGCAGGTTGTTGAGATTTTGCGCTATGTGCTGACGGGTGCATTGCCAACGTAATGCACAAGCGGCCCGCGCGGGGCATATCGCCCGGCAGGTTCTGACCTGAATTTAGGTCATGTCGTCGTGGTGCCATATTAAGAGGCGGCGCCGCCGGATTGGAAAATCGTGAAACAGGTTTTACCCTGAACCCTGATCGGATCATGGTTGCGTGGCCTTACACGCCTCTTTTCCTGCATGTGCCAAAAGGTGTCGGGCTTTTGGCGGGTGTCGCGACGGGATCAGGATATAGAGTCACAAGGTTAACGGGCTACTGCGCAGGCGGGCTGGCATTCAGCCACCTGCGCAACATCGTTTAGTCGCGGGCGGGTGTGACCAGCCCGATTTGGACAGCGGGCCGTGCCTCAAACCGGTTGACGTAATCAACCAGATTGCGGTGATCTGCCCACCCCAGCACTTCCTTGGCACCGTAGAAATCCAAGGCACGCAGCCAAGGGGCAATTGCCATGTCAGCAATGGAATAATCGCCTGCGATCCAATCCTTACCCGCCAGTTCCAGATTAAGCACATTCAGCAAACGCTTTGCCTCGTCGATATAGCGTTGCTGGGGGCGTTTATCTTCCCACTCTGATCCGGCAAATTTGTAGAAGAACCCCATCTGGCCCAGCATCGGGCCAAGCCCACCCATCTGGAACATCAACCACTGAATGATCTGTGCCCGTTCGGTTGCTGAGGTGCCGATGAATTTGCCGGATTTATCCGCAAGGTAGATCAAGATCGCACCAGATTCAAACAACCCAATCGGGCCCCCATCCGGGCCATTTGGGTCAACAATCGCTGGGATCTTGTTGTTTGGATTTAGTGACAGAAATTCGGCGCTTTTTACATCTGTGTCTGACAGTGTAACTTTGTGGGCCTCATAGGGGATGCCCATTTCCTCAAGCGCAATCGACACCTTTACCCCGTTGGGTGTGGGGAACGAATAGAGCTGTAGAACCCCGGAATCCTGTGGTGGCCATTTTTTGGCAATTGGGAAGGCGGAAAGATCGGCCATGTTGTTTCTCCTTGTGTTCAACAGACAGCACTTAGTCATTTTTCCCCATAAAAATAGGCTGTCTGACGTGCGCAGATATGTTAACGGATGTGCATCGGCGAACAAACTGGTGCGAACAGTCGCCTGAAAACAAACGAGGGACAATAATGATTAACGAATTCAAAGACTTTATCGCCAAGGGCAATGTCATGGACATGGCCGTTGGTATCATCATCGGCGCGGCTTTCACTGCGATCGTGACATCACTGGTAGGCGATTTGATCAATCCGATCATCGGGTTGGTCATTGGTGGCGTCGATTTCACTAACATGTATGTGGTGCTGTCAGGTAACGTGCCAGAGGGTGCATCGCTGGAAGCGGCGCGTGAAACCGGGGCGGCGATTTTTGCAATCGGGTCCTTCATCATGGCGATCATCAATTTCCTGATCATCGCATTCGTGGTGTTCATGTTGGTGCGTTACGTGAACAAGGTCAAAGCCGCAGCGGAAAAGCCAGAAGAAGTAGCCCCAGAGGTCGACACAGGCCCATCTGAGTTGGACGTGCTTTTAGAAATCCGGGATTCACTTGCCAAGGCAAAGTGATCTGTTTTCTGATGAATTAAAAAGGCTCACCAGATTGGTGGGCCTTTTTGCGTTTGAGGGCTATCCCCTTAGGCATGCACGCAGATATTTTGATGCTGATCTAAAGTGACTTGGCCCGGCGGCTTCGGCCCAACGGCCGGGTGTCCATGCATTGTAAGCGCCCTTCATCGGGCCGCCGTACAATTCTTGCTCAGAGCGATCTTGGATGAAATGAGATAGTTTCTCGTAGCTTTCTTGCAGCATTGCCACGGCTTCTGGCCAGTCCAAATCAGCCTGACGTTTTCTCAGTTCGGTATTGTAACGCTTGAGGTCATTCCATTTGTAGCCTTTAGCCGGAAAGTGCACGGTTTTCCTGGCAACTCCATCAACATACCACCCTAGAAACAGATCAATCCAATGTGCGCGGTGGGCGATCACATCCTTGATTGAGGTGTCCTCTTCGCGTTTCTTCAACGCGGTTTTTGTCTCAATCCCGCCAATGAGTTTAGTAAGTTTTGCATATTCATTTTGGGTGACGTTCAGCAATTCGGATTTGGTTTTTGCGGGCATGCTCAAGCTCTTCTATTTTATAAAGAATTATACATGTCCTAAAGTTTGATTGCCTTGATCCTGGTCAAAGGCCGATAAATTTAAGGCCCACCCTTTCAGGCGGGCCTTAATATCTTAGCTAGCAATGGCGTCGTCGGCTGAGATATAATCCATCTTCAACGCTTCCCCAACCGCCGCATAGGTTAGCTTGCCCGCGTGCACGTTCAGCCCTGCCTTAAGGTGTGGATCATCGGCGCAGGCTTTCTTCCAGCCTTTGTTGGCCAGCGCCAACATGAACGGCATCGTGGCATTGCCAAGTGCGATGGTCGACGTACGCGCCACGGCACCCGGCATGTTGGCCACGCAGTAATGCATGATGCCGTCGACTTCATAGATGGGGTCTTGGTGGGTCGTGGCTTTGGATGTCTCAAAACACCCGCCTTGGTCAATTGCCACATCCACAAGTGCTGCGCCGGGTTTCAGCTCGCTCAATTGTGCACGGCTGATCAGCTTGGGGGCCGCGGCACCGGG
The DNA here is from genome assembly GCA_051251995.1 of Sulfitobacter sp. Classification (GTDB taxonomy): domain Bacteria; phylum Pseudomonadota; class Alphaproteobacteria; order Rhodobacterales; family Rhodobacteraceae; genus Sulfitobacter. Next base: position 143,150 of record JBPOFF010000002.1, on the reverse strand, counting down.
GACCAGCACCGCACCGATGATCATATCCGCCTCACGCGCCAGTTCGATGGTGTTTTGTGCGGAGGCATAGGAGGTCTTGAACACACCGCCATAGATATCATCGAGATAGCGCATACGGGGTAAAGAACGATCCAGCACCGTTACATCTGCGCCCATTCCCGCCGCAATCCGCGCCGCATGGGTGCCAACAACACCACCACCGATGACCACAACCCGCGCTGGGCCAACACCGGGAACGCCACCCATCAGCACACCGCGACCACCATTGGCCTTTTGCAGCGTCCAAGCCCCAACCTGCGGGGCGAGGCGACCGGCAACCTCGGACATGGGGGCCAGCAAGGGCAACCCGCCATTCCGGTCGGTGACGGTTTCATAAGCGATACAGGTGGCACCAGAGGCCAGCAAGTCTTTGGTCTGCTCAGGGTCGGGGGCAAGGTGAAGGTAGGTGAACAACAACTGGCCTTCGCGCAGCATTTTGCGTTCTCCGGCCTGTGGTTCCTTCACCTTTACAATCATGTCTGCGGCGGCAAAAATTTCCTTGGCTGTTGCAATGATCGTCGCCCCTGCGGCCTCATAAGCGGCATCATCAAAGCCTGCGCCGATGCCCGCACCGGCCTGCACGATCACTTCATGACCGTGGTTAACAGCCTCCATTGCGGCGCTGGGTGTTAAGCCCACGCGGAATTCTTGTGGTTTGATTTCTGTTGGACAGCCGATTTTCATGTAACGATTCCCTGATTTGTATTCTGCCTAAAACTTAGGCACATCGCCGTGCAATTGGACGCGAATGGAGGGTCGCAAAGAGGGTATTCTTCGAATAGAATTGCGCCATATCATCATTCGACGCGAAGGATTTGCATAAATGAGCTTGGACGAGATTGATCGACGTATATTGAGGGCAGTGCAACGTAATGGCCGCATGTCGAACGCTGAACTGTCGGAAGACGTGCATTTGTCTCCGTCGGCTTGTCATCGCAGGGTGCAGCGTTTGGAAAAAGACGGTTATATCCGCGATTATGTGGCACTGCTTGATGCGCGCAAACTTGGGGTGCCGACGACAGTGTTTGTCGAGATCACCTTGCAAGGGCAGGCGGATGAAGTGCTGGATGCCTTTGAGAAATCAGTGGCGCGCATCCCGGCGGTGTTAGAATGTCATTTGATGGCCGGTTCAGCGGATTACCTGTTAAAAGTTGTGGCCGAAGATACCGACGATTTTGCGCGTATCCATCGGCAATATCTGGCGCGATTGCCGGGGGTGCAGGGGATGCAGTCGTCTTTTGCATTAAGGACGGTGTGCAAGACGACCGCCTTACCCGTTTGAACGCCTTTCCGGCAACCGCGCTTTATTGCCCCTGCGTGTCCTCTGGTTCAAAGCTTAATATGTCGCCCGGCTGACATTCGAGATAGGTGCAGATCGCATCAAGCGTGGCAAATCGTACACCTTTGACTTTGCCGGATTTGATCAGCGATAGATTGGTTTCGGACAGTCCGATGGCGGCGGCAAGTTCCCGGGAGGATGTCTTGCGCCTGACGAGCATCATGTCGAGCGTGACGTGGATGGTCATGGCAGTTCTCCTTACAGGAAGTGATTGTTTTCATCTTCAATTTCCCAGGCGCGTTGCAACGTACGAGAAATTGCGAAAAACGCGATGCCCAGAATGACAAAGATGATGTCGGTATCTAACGGGTCCCATTCGAATTCCTGCACGGCATTGTCGGGCAGACCGATGGCAAAGACATAGGGTATGGCACCCGAAAGCAGATTATACCCCAGCCAAAACCCGATCAGTCCTAATCCAAGACGCCGTAGCCTTTTGGAAAGGTCCAAGAAATCTTGGCCAGGTCCACCGTTCAAAATGCGCCAGATGCTGCGATAGGCAAAAGCCAGGCTGCCAATCGCGAATACTGAAACCAGAATGCCCAAAAACATTTTCCAAGCCGCAGGCGGGGCCGGTTGGGCAGCGATTGAGAATATATCCCAAGTGTCATTGTGCAGCCCGGTCATCTGACCAAGCCATATGAATGCCAACAGCAACGCATAATAGACAAAGCTGAGGCACATCGCGACCTTTGCAATGAAACGCATGATATTCTCCTATTTTCCATATCTAACTTAACAGCGGCTAGAACTAGATCAATACGTAAAACAAAAAAAGATTTACGTAAAACATAAAAAACTTGTTGCCTTACATATTTCTCTTAGCTATCTGATCGCCAACTGGCAGGTGTGCCGGAAAAAGTGAGAGTAGGAAGGAATTGATATGATTAAGACTTCGTTGACCGTTGCTGCGATTGCAGCAGGCTTGCTGGTTTCAGCGTGTGCAAATGAGCCGTACGAACCCGTGCTTGATGGTGGGAAAACCGCCCAATACCAATCTGATTTGGCTGAATGTCGGCAGGCGTCTTTGCGTGTGACATCCAACCGTAAAACGGCACGCAATGCGGCTATTGCGGGTGCTGTCATTGGTGCCGCCACCGCCGATTCAGGTGAAGCCCTTGAGGGTGCTATAGGCACGTCAATCGGTGCGGGTCTGTTTGGTCAGCAACAAGAGAAAAATGAGCTGCAAGAGGACCGTGACCGGGCTGTTTTCAACTGTCTGCGCAATCGCGGACATGCGGTTATTAGCTAACAATCTCCCCAGTGAAGGTATCCAGAAATATCTTCAAGACGACCTACGTAAGTGGCAATTGCGCGGTGGAAACATCGCGCAATTTAGTATTTTGGCCACGGGGTTTGCGTTTGGATTTTGTGATCAGTGGAAGTCATTCCAGAGGGGGCAACAGGTGTGCTGCCCGTAGGTTGGTACAGAGCTTGATAAACCTGTCGGTATGATTGCTGGCAAATAGATGACGCAGCACAAAAAAAGCCCCCACAATATTACATGCAGGGGCTTAATGATCTCGGAACGCGGGGATGATTTACATCATGCCTTCGCGTTGCAATTTTTTACGCGCCAGTTTCCTGGAACGGCGGATCGCTTCAGCTTTCTCGCGTGCTTTTTTCTCAGACGGCTTCTCGAAATGTTGCTTGAGCTTCATTTCACGAAAGACACCTTCACGCTGTAGCTTTTTCTTCAAGGCCCGAAGGGCTTGATCGACATTGTTGTCGCGAACACTAACCTGCATGTGGTTTTCACCACCTTTCTAGTTTAAAGTTGCAAGGATTTGCAGGAAACCGCCCTATATCAAGGTAATATGACTTTGTCGAGTCTGCATAGATCGCAACATGGAGAAGCCAGAATGGAAAATCCCAAGGATAAGTTACTAGATGCGGCGTTGGACCATGTGCCGTTTGACGGATGGTCAACGGCTACGTTTGATGCGGCAGTGCATGAGACTGAGATGGATCCAACGGTCGCCCGCGCAGTCTGTCCGCGCGGGGCAGTTGATTTGGCTGTGGCCTTTCACAAACGCGGCGATGCTCAGATGTTGGAGCGTCTAAAGGCCGAGGCATTGAGCGCATTGCGGTTTCGCGATCGGATTGCAATGGCGGTGCGTCTTCGGCTGGAGGTGCTGACCGACAAGGAAGTTGTGCGCCGGGGCACCGCGCTTTTTGCATTGCCGCAATACCTTGGTGACGGGGCCAAGCTGATCTGGGGCACCTGCGATGCGATTTGGGATGTGCTGGGCGATACGTCAGATGACGTGAATTGGTACACCAAACGTGCAACACTTTCCGGGGTTTATTCGGCAACTGTGCTGTACTGGTTGGGCGACACTAGCGAGGATCATGCCGATACTTGGGAATTTCTGGATCGGCGCATCGACAATGTCATGCAGATCGAAAAGGCCAAAGCGCAGGTCCGCGAAAGCCCAACGTTGAGCAAATTAATGGCCGGACCCAATTGGGTGATGAGCCATATCAAAGCGCCAACACGGTTTCCCAAAGGTGATTTGCCGGACTCTTGGACGTCGCCAAAGCGGTAAGCGTTCAGGCAAGGTGGATTTCCGCCAATATCGTAGGTAATAGGGCAGGGCCAGACCAACCTGCGTAAAGGCACCTGCAAAATGCTATCCCAAAAGGCCGCGTTGATTGCGCTTGATAACGTGCATTACCGTCCCGACGGCGTGTCGGTTCTGACAGATATTTCGTTTCATTCAGATGCCCGGCGGATCGGGATTATTGGCCGTAATGGATCTGGTAAGACATCACTGGCGCGGCTCATGGCGGGGCTGATTGCGCCGAGTAGCGGCCAAGTACGCATTGCTGGTGTCGACGTGGCGCGTGATCGCAAAGCAGCGCTGCGCCATGTTGGCATTCTGTTTCAAAACCCGGATCACCAGATCATTTTCCCAACAGTTGAGGAAGAAATTGCATTTGGTTTGACGCAGATGGGTTTGACCAAATCGCAAGTCAGTATGCGCGTGTCCGACATCTTGATGCAGTTCGACAAATCCCATTGGGCCGCTGCCGCCATTCACCAATTGTCCCAAGGACAACGGCAATTGGTCTGTTTGATGTCGGTTTTGGCGATGGAACCACAGGTGATCATTTTGGACGAACCCTTTGCCGGGTTGGATATTCCGACGGCGCTGCATTTGCAGCGGGTCTTGGAGGGGTTGGAGGCCACGCTGGTGGTGATCACTCATGACCCCGATGTGGTGCGCGATTATGACCGAGTTTTATGGTTAGAGGGCGGGCAGGTCGCGCAGGAGGGCGCACCGGATGAGGTGCTGCCCGCGTTTGAGGCGCGGATGAAACAGATTGGGGACGGTGATGATCTCTCTCACATCGCCGGTTGAAACATGGGCGCATCGGTGGCCCGCTGGATTAAAACTGGGGTTGCTTTGCATTGCGACCATGGTGTTGTTTTCGGTTCAGTCCCTGCCGTGGCACGCGGTCTTTTGCGGCATCGCCCTGATGTTTTATGCGCTGCCCGGGCAACGGTTTTTGATCAGCGGCCTGCGGCGGTTGAGCGTTTTGTGGCCTTTCGTGTTGTTGATTGTGGTGTGGCATTTCGCCCTCTCTGACCTGCCTGAGGGGCTGTTGATTGTGCTGCGGATGATCACTGCGGTGGCCCTTGCCAATCTGGTGACAATGACCACACGTCTGTCTGATATGATGGGGGTGGTGCGGTGGCTGACAGCACCTTTGCGTGTCTTTGGCGTCAAGACAGAACGCATTGAACTGGCTATTGCTTTGGTCGTGCGGTTCACGCCGGTCTTGGCGGTCAAGGGTCAGCTTTTAGCGATGGCGTGGCGGGCGCGGGCGGTCCGGCGCGTGGGGTGGCGGATCATCACGCCCTTTGCGGTGCTGGCCATTGATGACGCTGAACATGTGGCCGAGGCCTTGCGCGCCCGCGGCGGTGTCTGACATCTTGCGGTTGACGCGGCTTTGCCAGCGGCCTACCGATACGACCACTGTATTTTGCGCCAATTAGGAAGCCACCATGGAACGTTCAATCACCCTTATCGCCATTTTTGCCGCTTTGATCGCAGCGCTTGGTCTGATGCCAACCTTGATGTTGGCAACAGGCGTGCCGATCACCGCGCAAACCCTTGGTGTGATGCTGTGTGGTACGGTTCTGGGGGCCAAACGCGGCGGGCTTGCGGCGCTGTTGTTTGTGGGTTTGGTGGCGCTTGGTCTGCCTTTGTTGGCCGGGGGACGCGGTGGTTTGGGCGTCTTTGCATCGCCCACCGTTGGATTTGTTGTCGGCTTTCCGATTGCGGCGTTCACAACCGGTTTCGTGATGGAGCAACTGCGTAACCAAAATGTTGGTCTGGCCGCTGGGGTTTCTGCGGCAATCGGTGGGATTTTGGTGTTGTATGTGTTTGGCATCACCGGGTTCATGTTTGTGCTTGGCAAAGGTCTGGGTGAAAGCCTGATCATCCTTGGCGTCTATGTTCCCGGCGACCTGATCAAGGTTGTTCTGACGGGCTTCATCACCGCAGGTTTGGCCAAAGCGCGCCCTGCAAGCCTGTTGTCACGCTCGTAACAGCAGCGCAGAACCGATCCCACCAGCCGCGGCAATGGCGGCAAGGCCTGTGCCGCGTCGTGCCACGAGGTCATGAAACAGCCGCACCGCGTTGATGGTGCCGGATGCCCCAATTGGATGGCCGCGCGCCAATGCACCACCGCCGCTGTTGACGATGGACGGGTCAATCCCGGCACCTTGGACACAGGCGATGGCCTGAACGGCATAGGCCTCCATGATTTCGGCGGCAACCAGATCAGCGGCGGACAAGCCCGCTGCGGTCAGCACTTTATCAATCGCGATAAGCGGGGCCAAGCCGGGACAATCGGGCGCGCCGCCCATTGTGGCCCCGGCGATGATTTCGACATGGGGGTGGTTCAGGCGGGCGGCGACCCGTTCAGATACAACAACGCAAAACGCGGCAGCGTCCGCCGCAACTGCAGCATTGGCGGCGGTGATGTCGCCCGTGAGTGTCATGGCGCGACGACATAAGGCCGGACTAAGGCGGCGGGCGAACGCGTCGCGGGTCAGCCCTGCGATAGGGGTAATCTCTGCATCCATTGGCTGATGGCCAAGTGCTTTTGCATGGCTGTTGATCGCCCAATCATCTTGCATTTGCCGCGAAATGCCTTGCGATTTACCAAGGGTATCTGCCGCCTCTGCCATGTCTGGGTCACGTTCGGGCCAAGGGGTAAAAGCCGCTTGATCATAGGCTAAGGGAGGACGGCCATCCGCAAATGTCTGCATCCGTACCGGGCGACGCGAATAGCTTTCGACCCCGCCGGCCACAACAACATCCGCATCGCCGCTGCGGATCATGTGGCGCGCCAAAATCAAGGCATCCAATCCGCCTGCGCACTGCCGATCTGTGCTGAGGCCTGCAATGTGTTCCGGCATCCCCGCCGCAAGTGCAATGATCCGCGCCGGATTGCCGCCTGCGCCAAGACTATTGCTGACGATAATTTCATCCACGTCGTCGGTTTCCAATCCTGCTTGGGCAAGCGCTGCGCGCAAGATCGGCGCGGCAAGGTCCTGCAAGCTTAGATGAGACAACACCCCACCTCGCGGGGCAACGGGGCTTCGGCAGGCGGCGGCGATATAGGCTTTCATGATTGATCCTTCACCCATTTGGTGAGGGCAACCAGATCAATTTTTCCTGAGCTTAACAATGGCAGGTCGGGATGAAACAGCACTTTTGTCGGGGTGCGCAAGGCCCCAAATTTTATTCGGCAAACGTCTTTGACCGCTTGGGCGACAGCCGCATCAGGTTGGCCCTGCATGACCGCAACCAGCCGATGACCTCGGGTGGCGTCTGGTACAGGGATAACCGCACAGAGGTCTGCTTGAAGGCTGTTTGTGATCAGGGTTTCGATGTCTTCCGGGAAGATATTCTGGTCCGCGATGGTAACCATCCGCCCCTTGCGCCCCATCAGCCAGAGATTGCCATTTGCATCTAATCGCCCGATTTCGCCCACGGTGACAAACCCGTCTTTTTGCTGCGTATTTGCTGAGCGGCCAGACAGATACCCTTCAAAGACATAGGGGCTTTTGACCCATACTTCGCCTAACTGTGGCGCTGGCGCGCCGTTTGCATCGCGGACCTGTAATGTCACGCCGGGATAGGCGCGGCCAACTGATCCGTCCGGCGTGTTGGCATCGGCAAGTGTGATGAAACTGGTTTCCGCAGCCCCATAGAACACATGGATCGCCGCGTTTGGGCAAAGCGTTTGGGCAGCTGTTTTTGTTGATATGTCCAAGGTGCCGCCGCCACACAAAATCAATCGAACGGCGGGTAATGGTGTGCCACGGGCCGTTTGCGCCAGAAGTCTGAGTTGTGTGGGCGTGGCATAGATCACGCTGATCTGGCGTTCCGCCAATGTTGCGCATTGGGTTGCCGGGCGCATCTCGTCCAGCGCGTGGGCGTTCATGCCAAGGTGCACTGCCTCAAGCACACCATAAAGCGCAAGCGAATGGTTAAGCTTGCCCAACACAGCAACGGAATCATCCGTCGTTAGTGTGAATTTTTTAGCGTTTACCACAAAGCTGTTGATCCAAGACGCCTGAGTGCGGCGGATGAGTTTTGGCTGGCCCGACGACCCGCCCGTCAGTGTCAGGAATTGGCCAGGTGCGGTTTGAGTATCTTTGGGCAGCGGGGTGTCAGAGATGCAAAAGCTGCTGTTTGCCTGCACTGCCAGGCCTAACTGTGACAGGGCCGTGTTTGTGGGGTGGGCGGCGATTGATACGAACGCGGGCGGGGCGGTGACGTTGGGCCGCACAATGGCATGATTTCCCGCGAACAGGCGCGCGCGTTCGTTCCAATCAAACGCGACGGCTGATGTCATGACAGATGCCTCATAGGTTCAGTGTTCTGCCGTTGGCCTATCAAATTGCCCGGCCAAATGCCACGCTCACAATATCGTGGTGCATGGGCTGCGGGGCATGGCTATGGTAGTCGCAAGATTGAACAGTAAGGATCAGGCGATGACTGAAATGATGCGCGCAATTGAAATCACCAAACCGGGTGGGCCAGAAGTGTTGCAGGTCACTTCACGACCCGTTCCAGTGGCGGAGTATGGGCAGGTGGTCATCAAGGTTGCTTACGCAGGTGTGAACCGCCCCGACGCCTTGCAACGGGCTGGTATGTACGCCCCACCACCCACGGCCAGTGATCTGCCGGGGTTGGAAGCATCGGGTGAGGTGGTCAGCATTGGTGAGGGTGTGACAGGTATTGACGTGGGGGATCAGGTCTGTGCGCTGCTGCCCGGTGGCGGCTATGCCGAATATGTCGCGACACCTGCGGCGCATTGCCTGCCTGTTCCGGATGGTATGGGGATGAAAGAAGCCGCCTGTCTGCCCGAGACATTTTTCACCGTCTGGTCGAATGTATTTATGCGCGGACGGTTGAAAGCGGGTGAGCGATTTTTGGTGCACGGGGGGTCGTCCGGCATTGGTACAACCGCAATTCAATTGGCGCATGTGTTTGGCGCGCGGGTGTTTACGACCGCGGGGACCGATGCCAAATGTGAGGCCTGTATGGCGCTGGGGGCCGAAGCTGCGATTAATTACCGTGATCAGGATTTTGTGGATGTTTTGCGGGCCGAAGGTGGGGCCGATCTGATCCTTGATATGGTTGGTGGAGAGTATATCGCACGCAACCTCAAAGCACTAGCCGAGGATGGCAGGCTGGTGCAGATCGCGTTTTTGCAAGGACCGAAAGTTGAGGTTAATTTTGCCACATTGATGACCCGGCGCTTGACGATGACGGGCTCGACCCTGCGCCCGCAGAGCGATCTGGCAAAGGCGCGGATTGCTCAAGAACTGCGCGAGGCGGTTTGGCCGCTGTTGTCAGCGGGCGGTGTCGCGCCCGTGATGGACAGCGAGTATGATTTTGCAGCCGCCGCTGATGCGCACGCGCGGATGGAAACCAGTGGGCATATTGGTAAGATCGTTTTGAAGGTAAGCGGTTAGCAGGACGCGGCTAAAGCCGCGACATGGTTTTATTGATTTGTCTCCGACAAATCGTTTTGCCTTCGGCGAGGAGATTTGAGGCCAAAAAGAGTAAGAATATTTTAACCAGAATCACGGTTCCTATAGCGACGGTACAGGCGGGGACGCCGATGACCGTGCCAGAAAGAGGATGCTTGCATTCTTATGAGGGGGAGAGTGGTTATGCCTCTTTCCCCTTCTTTTTGGCCTTAAATATCCCATCCCACAGGATCAACACATGATATCGGCAGCGTTTTTACCGCAGCGGATCAAACACCGCGTCTTTTAGGGTACAATCACGCACCACGTCTTGGCCGCAAGGCACAGGCATAAGGTCACGTGACAGGCAGAGGCGCGCCTCTTGGATGTGACCATTGCGGCATGTGATCGTGATGCCGTCAGGCTCAAATGTCGGATTGGCCTTGAGGAAGGCGTCTTCTACCACGGACGCAGGTAATTTAACGCTGCGGTCCAGTTTGCGAAAGATGTCTGGGCGGGTGACCGTTGCATAGGCGCGGCGCGACAGGGCGTAATAGTCTTGTGCCGAAAGCCCAGTGCAGGTGCCGTGTTTATTCCACTGATGCCATGCCAACCCGCCAGTGCCCATGATGTCAGCCATTGCATTTGTCATGCCCCGCGAGGGTGGGCGTTCCACGGTGCGGCAAAAGGACGGATAGCCACGATGGAATTGTGGCCAGAGGCCATGCATAATCCAGCCGTGCCCGGTATCATCGGCGCATTGGGGTGATCGCTTTGCATCGCCTTCAATTGCGCACCAGTTTGGGGACCAACTGAGTGACAGCACAAAATAATCGTATTCACCCGCCAGTTCATTTTTGGCGCTTGCGGAAATTGGCAACCCAAACAAGAGTGCCACAAGGCCGATCAGCAGGATGCGCATTGGGTCTTTCCTTATGTTTCGCGCCTCACTATATAGTCCCAAAGTTCCCCGACAATCGAAACCGTCCCGGCCCCCGGGAAAGCCTTTCAGGCGACGGGGAAATTGCGTTCAAAGGAGAGATAAAATGGCAAAACCGATTATGGCAAAAGCCACTGCTGTTTGGCTGGTCGACAACACCACCATCAGCTTTAAACAGATTGCCGATTTTGTTGGCATGCATGAGTTGGAAGTTCAGGGCATTGCGGATGGCGATGTGGCGCAGGGTGTCAAAGGGTTTGACCCGGTTGCCAACAACCAGCTGACCCAAGATGAGATCGACGCGGCACAGGCCTCTGTGACCCATAAGATTCAGCTTAAGTTCAACGCGGCAGCACAGGGCGAAGAGAAACGGCGCGGTCCGCGTTATACACCGTTGTCCAAGCGTCAAGATCGGCCTGCGTCGATTTATTGGTTGGTGAAGTTCCATCCTGAATTGAGCGATGGGCAGATCAGCAAGTTGGTCGGCACCACCAAGCCAACCATTCAGGCGATCAGGGATCGGACCCATTGGAACATCTCAAACATTCAACCCATTGATCCGGTTGCATTGGGATTGTGTAAACAATCCGAACTGGATGCCGCAGTTCAAAAGGCAGCCGCCAAGAAGCTGGCAGCTGGCGAAGTGATGAACGACGATGAGCGTCGCAAGCTGGTGAGCACCGAACAGAGCCTTGGTATGGAAGCGGAGCCAAAGATTCCAACTGCGATCGAGGGTTTGGAGACCTTTACGTTGTCTGGCAATCCGGCAGACGATGAAGACGAAGACAAAGGTGACTATTCAGACGCCGACAGCTTTTTCTCGCTTCCTGAGGGTGGTGTTGACGAGGATGAAGACGAGGACGACAAGAAATCTTGATTGGATTGTTTCGGTTTTCACTGACCGGGCCTTGTCGGATGTCATAGAAGGGGTGCAGAATGAATGTTCTGCACCCCTTTTTCCGTCGTGCAGCGCAGGTGGTTGTGAGGTATGCTTAGGCTGTGGTTATGTTTTTGAATATTTTGGTCTGGGGGCTCAGCATTTTATTGCTGATTGCCACGCTATTGCCGTTTAGCAAAATACCGCATGGTGCCGTGCGCGGCATGGCGTTTATGCGCGAACAGCTATTTGTGCTGGCGATCATCTTGGCAATTGCCATGCCTTTGCTGCGGTCAGATGCTCTGGGGTGGATCCTGGTTGTCCTGCTTGGTGGATGTGCAATCATTCATCTGATTTTTATCGTGAAATTCACGCCAATCTGGACGTCACAGTCGGTTAATGCATCGGACGCCTTGAAAGCCGAAACCGTCAGCCACGTGAGCGTACTGGCCGCCAACGTGAAACAGTCGAACCGGGAATATCAAAGACTGATAGCACTTGTTCGGTTACGCAAACCTGATGTCGTTTTGGCGGTTGAAACGGATGGCGCGTGGGTTGACGCATTGAAAGACGGGTTGAACGATCTTTACCCGCATTGGATCGATGTCCCACTCAGCAACAGCTATGGCATGTGTTTGATGTCGCGCCTTGATCTGTCAGAGACCGAGGTGCGCGAATTGATCACTGATGGTGTACCGTCGATCAGGACGGTGGTTACCCTGCGAAATCAGCAGGACATCCGGCTTTTTGTTGTGCATCCTGAACCGCCGGTCATTCATCATGACACTATCGGGCGAGATAGTGAAATAGCGATGATTGGGCTTGAGGCCGCTGAGAGTGATCTGCCTGCATTGGTTGCAGGGGATCTGAATGATGTGGCGTGGTCCACAACAACACGGCGGTTTCAGCGGTTGTCTGGGTTGTTGGATCCCCGTGTCGGGCGTGGGTTCTACAACACCTTTAGTGCGACGATGCCATGGATGCGATGGCCGCTGGATCACTTGTTCCATTCGCCGCAATTCAGGTTGCTGGAGATGACACGGTTGGAAAAAATCGGTTCTGATCATTTCCCGATGTGGTTTGTCTTGGCTTTAGCACAGACCGAAGCAGCGGCATCCGACCCCGGCAAAGCGGATCATTCAGAAAAACAAGATGTTATCCAGAAAGCGGAACAAGAGCGTGCGCGCCCACGTGAAGCAATTGGCACCGACTGGGAGGATGACGCTTGATCATGCGCTTGGTATTGATGTGAGCGGTATAATCAAACGCGGCAATTTTGCATGAAAAGGACGCTGATTTATTTTTCCCCTTGTAAGAATCCTGCGTTGGCTTAAATGGCGGTTCACAGACGCCAACGCACGCGCCTCTGGCCGGTCAACATGTTCGATGACTGACCCGCGTTTATGCAGCGACGGTAACGTCTCTTGAAACGACTCGCTGGGGTATCCACCTCACCTGCTCTTTGGAGATGACCATGACTGCTCAAACAAATGCGGCGCACCGCGCCGATACACCCGTGAATTTTGATGAAGCCGCAGATTACATCGCAAACAATACGTTTGATAAGCCCACGCTTGTGGTTAGCCGTGACCGGATTGCGGCGCAATATGATGCGTTAAGCGACGGCTTGGGCCGTGCGCATATTCACTATGCTGTCAAAGCAAACCCTGCGCCGGAAATCATCCGCATGCTGGTCGAAAAAGGCTGTGGGTTTGATGCAGCGTCGCGTCAGGAAGTTGAACTGGTGTTGTCGCAAGGCGCGCATCCGTCGACCATTTCATTTGGCAACACCATCAAGCGTCCGGTCGATATCGCTTTTGCACATTCAACAGGCGTGACGCTGTTTGCCGCTGATTGTGTGGCCGAGCTGGACAAGATTGCGGTACATGCGCCGGGTGCGCGGGTCTATATCCGGGTGATCGTTGAGAATTCACTGGCTGACTGGCCGTTGACCCGTAAATTTGGTTGTGCAGATTCGATGCTGCCATCCTTGTTGGACCATGCAAAGGCTGTTGGCCTTGTGCCGCACGGGTTGTCATTTCACGTCGGCTCCCAGACCCGCAAGGCAGAGTTCTGGAACCCGGTTTTGGATCAGGTTGCACCGCTGTGGCATGCGGCCAAAGAGGCAGGGCATGACCTGCAACTGCTCAACATCGGCGGCGGGTTCCCTGCGTTTTATGGCGAAACCGTTGAGGCCCCTCGCGCCTATTCCAAGGCTGTAATGGCCGCAGTCGAAGCACGGTTTGGCGATGTGCCGCATATCATGGCAGAGCCGGGTCGTGGCATGGTGGCTGAGGCAGGCCATATTGCAGCGGAAGTGTTGTTGGTGTCGCAGAAATCCGAAGAAGCCCAACGCCGTTGGGTGTATTTGGATATTGGTCGGTTTTCGGGTTTGGCCGAAACCGAAGGCGAAGCGATCCGCTATCAGTTTGTCACCGAGCATGATGGCGGCCCCGTTGGTCCTTGTGTGCTTGCCGGGCCATCTTGCGACTCTGCTGATATCTTGTATGAAAAGAACCCGATTGATCTGCCGCTTGAGCTACGCTCAGGGGATCGGATCATGATCAAGAACTGTGGTGCCTATACCAGCACCTACAGCTCTGTTGGGTTCAATGGTTTTCCGCCGCTGGATGTGGTCGTTCTTTGATCGGTTAACATCGCGCGGAAGGGCCGTCTGCTTTGGGAGGAGCAGGCGGCCATTTTTTTTGAGGGAGCGGTGCTAGATGTCATCTACGGTGGTGACGACCTCACGGAAGAAGTCAAGTTTACCGTCAGCCTCGTGGCTGGTGATATAGGTTACACTTTCCACCACTTTTCCGCGGACGGCATAATGGAAACGCTGGTGAAATTCTGTCAAATGCCACCCGTTGCCCAAGGCGGTGGTTTCAATCTTTAGGGCGGTTGTGCCTTGTGGGAAAACTTCAGCACTCAATCTGCCGACAATCGTGATCAGGTCGGGCAGCGATGTCGCCTTCTGCCAAGACGTATCTGCGCCATCGGAATCGCGATAATGTTCGATGGCAAAGTCGATATCCGGCGCAATATCGTTAAACATACTGGGGTCACCAGCGACGAACTTTTGCAATAACGTGTCGATGGCAGTTGGCTGGGCATGGGCAGTATCAAGCATGATGAGTATCCTTTGGTTGCTATCAAGGGTCAGCATTGCACGGTAGGATATCATAGTTTAGAGCTTGAGACCGTATATCTTAAATAGGCAATGGCTATGCTTGATCTTACACAGATGCGGTATTTCTTGGCGGCCTATGAAGCCGGATCGTTCACGCGTGCTGCTGAACTTATTGGTGTCAGTCAGCCGTCCGTTTCTACAGCTATTGCCAAACTTGAAGGTCAGATCGGTGAGCGCCTGTTTGAGCGGAGCCGTGCCGGGTTGATGCCTACAGTGAGGGGAGATGCCCTATTTAACCAAGCGGCCCCGGTCTTGGCGCAGTTAGAGGTTCTGGAGCTTAGCTTTGATCAAGGCAAGCCGCAGGTACTGCGTGTGTTTTGTCAGTTGGACATATTGCTTGGGCCCATTGCCAGACAATTGGCAGGATATTTGCGGCAACACCCAGAAGTATCGCTGATATTCACCGACAGCCTGTTGCAGGCTGATTTGGGCTTTGTGGCCAAAGAATGCGCGCCAACCGGATTTGGTTTTCACGCATTGCGCCGCGAAAGCTATGGCGTAGCGGTTGCTGCCTCGCATCCACTTGCGGCCCGATCATTGCTGACAGTTGACGATTTAACGCACGAGCCGATCATCGGAAGGCCGTATTGCCCTGACGCAGATCGGTATGGGCAAAGTGGGCTTCCTGCTCTCTCAGCGCAGGCGCAAAATGATCATCAGTTGTTGGATTTGGTGTCGGCTGGATTTGGTATTGCAATAGTGCCGATGGGGCACGGTGCGGCGCATTCTGGCATCAAAGTATTGCCGTTGCAGGGGCATGATCGGACTCGCGTTGTCGGATTGGTTTGGCGTAAGACTGCATACGCCGCGTCGATTGCGAAGGGCATGTATGACATGCTTCGCAGCTAGCTACAGCGCTTTGCGGGCACGCATGGCAGCCGTGATGGTTCCGTCGTCCAGATAGTCTAACTCACCACCAATCGGCACGCCTTGGGCCAGCGATGTCAGTTTAACCTGTCCGTCAAGTTGATCAGCGATGTAATGCGCGGTGGTCTGTCCGTCGATGGTCGCATTCAGGGCAAGGATGACTTCGTTGATGCCTTCGGTTGCAACACGGTCAATCAAGCGCGGGATACGCAGTTCTTGCGGGCCAATGGCGTCAAGGGCCGAAAGCGTGCCGCCCAAGACATGATAGCGGCCTTTGAACACGCCCGAACGTTCCATCGCCCAAAGGTCGGCCACATCTTCGACCACGCAAAGTTCACCATTGGCGCGTTTATTGCTATCGCAGATATCACAGACATCCGCCGTACCGACATTGCCGCAGTTCAGGCATTCGCGGGCTGTTGCGGCCACCGTCTGCATCATATCGGCCAACGGGGTCAGCAACAGCGCACGTTTTCGGATTAGATGCAGCACCGCGCGTCGGGCCGAACGGGGGCCGAGGCCGGGAAGTTTGGCCATCAGTTCGATCAGGTTGTCGATGTCGCGGGTGCTGCTCAAGGGGTAGCGCTCCATAACGTGGGTGTGGGAACGCGGATTTGAAGGGAACCCGCTGCCTCCCACCGGTCACCATTTTTCAAGAAAAACGGTGACTAGAACGGTAACTTCATATCGGCGGGCAGGCCCATGGCTTCTGTCACCTTTGCCATTTCGGCTTGGGCGCGGTCAGATGCTTTGGCTTGGGCGTCTTTGATCGCAGCAAGAATGAGGTCCTCGACCACTTCTTTGTCGTCGCCATTAAAAATCGACGGGTCGATATCCAGCCCCTTCAACTCGCCTTTGGCGGTTGCGGTGGCTTTGACAAGGCCCGCACCGGATTCACCCGTCACCATGATATTGGCCATGTCGTCTTGAAGCTGGGCCATCTTGCCCTGCATCTCCTGCGCCTTTTTCATCATCCCGGCCATATCGCCAAGCGCGCCAAGTCCTTTGAGCATTGGTATCTCCTTTGAGTTCGATTTGACCCTATATGAGGGTGACCCAGCGATTGATCAACTGTCTTCGAAAGGATCCCATTCGTCTTCAACTTCCGGCAAGGCTTCGCTGACGGCAGCGGCAGCGATTTGTTCGGCGGTGCGAATGGACGTGATTTTCGCCTTTGGGAACTGCGCGATAACAGCCTGCATCATGGGATGATTTTCAGCCTCGGAGCGCAGGCTCAGGTCTTTGGCATCGCGAATTTCCGCAATGGTTTCTGCGGTGGCGTCATTTACGATCGTCACTGCCCAGCGGTTGCCTGTCCAGCGTTGCAAGCCTGCCCCAAGGCGCTGTGCCAAATCGCGCGGGGCGTTATCGGTGGGTGTAAAGGCGATGCGGCCGGGTTGATAGCTGGCAAGGCGCAGGCAGGTTTCGACTTCGACCAGCATTTTCACATCACGGTTGGCGCGGATCAGTTCGACCACGTGATCAAACGTTGGAAAACGCGCAAGCGCTGCGTCAATATCTTGGGCCAGTGCGGTTGTCTGTCCCGAAGGGGAAGGGTTGCTTGCCATTCGGGTTTGGGCCTGCTGCACGGCCTGTGTTCCGGTGGACGTATGCGATGTTCCGCCTGTCGGCGGTGCAACTGGCGGCGGGGTCGTGTGTTGCAGTTTGCGGACCAGTTCTTCGGGGCTGGGTAGGTCAGCCACATGGGTCAGCCGGATGATCGCCATTTCGGCAGCCATCATCGCATTCGGGGCGGCGGCAACCTCGTCCAGCGCCTTAAGCAGCATTTGCCACAGGCGTGTCAAAACCCGCATGGGCAGGGTTTCGGCCATGGTCATGCCGCGGCTGCGTTCGTCCGGGGAAATGGTCGGGTCTTCGGCGGCTTCTGGGGTGATTTTGACAACCGAGACCCAATGGGTGATTTCCGCCAGATCGCGCAGCACCGCCATCGGGTCCGCGCCATCGGCATACTGACCACTGAGTTCGGTCAAGGCACCTGCCGCATCGCCGCGCAGGATCATGTCGAAGAGGTCAAGCACACGGCCGCGGTCCGCCAGACCCAGCATGGCACGTACTTGGATCGCTGTGGTTTCTCCGGCACCGTGGCTGATGGCCTGGTCAAGCAGGGATGTGGCATCACGCACGGACCCTTCGGCGGCGCGGGTGATCAGCGCCAGCGCATCGTCAGCGATGTCAGCACCCTCAGCTGTGGCAATCTTGCGCATCAGCGCGATCATCACTTCGGGTTCAATACGGCGCAGATCAAAGCGTTGGCACCGCGACAGCACCGTCACGGGCACCTTGCGAATTTCGGTGGTGGCAAAGATAAACTTCACATGCTCGGGGGGTTCTTCAAGCGTTTTCAAAAGGGCGTTGAACGCACCCGTGGACAGCATGTGCACTTCATCGATGATATAGACTTTGTAGCGGGCCGAAGCGGCGCGGTAATGTACGGAATCGATAATTTCACGAATATTGGCGACGCCGGTGTTGGAGGCGGCGTCCATTTCCATCACATCGACGTGGCGACCTTCCATGATCGCGGTGCAATGTTCGCACTGCCCGCACGGTTCGGTAGTGGGTTTGCCATTCCCGTCTGGACCAATGCAATTCATGCCCTTGGCAATGATCCGCGCGGTGGTGGTTTTGCCCGTACCGCGAATACCGGTCATGATGAACGCCTGCGCGATACGGTCAGCCTCGAACGCATTTTTCAGCGTGCGCACCATCGGATCTTGGCCAACCAGATCCACAAAGGTCTCTGGGCGGTACTTTCGGGCCAGCACGCGGTAAGCAGGTTGATCGGTCATTGGGTTTCCGTTGCGGATTCGGGTCGAGTGTAGGCTAAAGCATCCAGAGGATGCCGCCAACCGCAACCGACGCCACACTGAATATCACAGCAAGTGTTTTCATTCGGGCGTTGGGCTGCGCATTGGCGTGATGATCTTCCAGCCGTTCCAGTGTTTTGGTGGCGGTGTCATGCGCGGCCCAGAAAATATAGACAGCGGCGATGACAAAAATAGTCGCCACACTTTTTGCAGCCCATGTCGGATCAAAATCGCCAAACACCGCCTTGAGGCCCACCGCAACAGCAAGCGACGCCATGCCCGTCCGCATCCATCCTGCAAAGGTACGCTCGTTTGCTAAAATCGTGCGGTCTTCTGCCCAATCTGTGCGGTCTTCTGCTAATTCTTTATTACTGCTCATTGCGCTATTGTGCGCGGGACGTGTTCGACTGACAATAGGTCAAGTTGTACGAGGGGGATCAGAATGCGTTTACGTGGGATCAGGCGGAGCAAAAATGTTGAAGTGCGCGGCGGCGGCAGGGGCCGGGCGGGCAAAGCCGGCGGCGTTGGTATCGTTGGTGTGCTGGCGGTGTTGGCCATCGGGTATTTCACTGGGATTGACGTCAGCCCATTGTTAAACGGCGGCAGCGCGCCGCAATCGCAGCAAGGTGCCCCAGTGTCGCAAGCCGATGATCAGGCCACGCAATTTAGTGCGCAGGTTCTGGCCACAACTGAGGATGTCTGGACCAAGGTGTTTCAAGAACAGTTGGGGCGTACTTATGTACCGCCACAGTTGGTGGTTTTTTCCGGCGTCACGCAAAGCCCTTGTGGCGGCGCATCTGGTGCCACGGGGCCGTTTTACTGTCCAGCCGATCAAAAGGCATATCTTGATACGCAGTTTTTCACCATGTTGAGCCAGCGGATGGGCGCGGGCGGTGATTTTGCAGCAGCCTATGTGATTGCCCATGAGGTCGCACATCACGTGCAAAACCAGCTTGGGATTTTGCCGAAGGTGAATGCGGCACGGCAACAGTCCACAAAAACTGAGGCAAATATGCTGACCGTTCGGTTGGAATTAATGGCCGATTGTCTGTCCGGTATCTGGGCATCCAACGTGCAAGGCCTGATGGAAAAAGGCGATTTGGACGAGGCCCTGAACGCGGCGCGCAAGATTGGCGACGATCATTTGCAGCGGCAGGCGGGCCAAGTGCCACAACCGCATACGTTTACCCACGGGACATCTGAACAGCGTGCGCGTTGGTTCGGGCGTGGTTACGACAGTGGGAATGTTGGGCAGTGTGATACGTTTGCTGCGGATCGGTTGTGAGTGATTTTGAGCGCAAATATGCAGCGGCAATGAAGGAGCTGGAGGCGACAGGTATTTGGCGCAGCAACTATGCACCGCCGATCTATCATCTGTACAGCGCGCTGGGGCTGAAAGTCCGTCCACCACATTATGCCGGGATTCTGGCAGGGATACTCGGGCAGGGTGTGTTTTTTGGCGTCGTGTGGGGGTTGTTCATGTGCTGGTCACAATGGCGCGGCACGGATTTGCCGATAGATGGGATGCTGTTGTCTGCCGTGTTTGCCGGGGCGCTGTTTGGTGGGGTTATGGCGGTCGCTTATGCTTACGGGCGGCGAAAGTGGAAGCTGACCGCGTGGGATGATTTGTGAGGGGTTAGCTGCCTTTTCGTGACCTTTGCTTTGCAAAGGCACTGTCAGGCCTGTGACCTCCGCTGCGCGAAGGCACGTTGGTGAGAGATTGATAACGACCCAAGCGGGACTCGTTGTGGCTGCTGCCTTCCGGCTCTGACCAGGTTGGCGAGGCGCTCGCCCGCACCAACCTCTCGAGGGTCATATAGGACGGGATGTTGCCAAGCGCAAGTATTACAAGGTCAGTCCTAGACCAAGAAATCCGTCAGCGGTTTGGCGAGAAACCCATGGTTTCAGGTGGGCTACATCGGCCAAGAAAGGTGACGCCGCAGGAGAGGTTTTTAACATCGCTTGGACCGCTTGATTATAGCAGTCGAACGACCAAGGTATTTGACTGCTCCACACCGTGTCATCTGGATGTGCAAGCGCATCAATATGGGCATCTGCGATGTTGACAGGGCTGCGCATGATAATGTTGTCAGAGTCCGAGGCGATGGTCCCGCCCCCACCTGCTGCGCGAAATTGTGTTGTTGCCAGAATGAACGGATCATCTGGTGCAACGTCCTTGCCGTCAAATTGTAAGGCGGTGATGCGACGGCCCACTGGTTGTCTTGGGTCAATCCTGTAGGTGACGCCAAAGATCGTATCGAAGTTAAACGCTGGAATCTGCGTGTTTACCAGTGGTTGATTTGGCTGATCCGGTTGGAGAATGTGGAATATGGATGCGTTGCTTTCCAAGCTCGCCCGCAAATCGGCACCAGTCATGCGGAGGGCCCAGATTTGGTTGGCATAGGGGTTGAGCCCAGCGATATGCCTGCGAAAAATGGGCCCCTTGGGGATGCATAAAAAGTGATTAGGGCCGCCGCGCCCCCCCGCCGTATGTGCCGCCACCGACGCAAGCAAAGGTGTGTTTGCGTCCGGTGTTCCGGCCAAGAAGGCCCGGACGACTCGTGCTTTGGCCCGTGCTGTCAAAGCGGCAGTTGTGGTTGGCATGGCCAGAGAGAAATAGTTGTGGAGGGCACGATCTGTTTCGCCTACCTGTTCTGACAATGCTTCACGGGCTGCGTGATGAACTGGCATGCACAGTTTTTTTATCATCGGATCAGCCACAATTTCAGCGGTATTTGCACGCAACTTGCTTGTGTGATCCGTGATATGCCAATTGCCAGAAGCATTCTTGGACAGGGTAAGATCAAGGACGGCCAAGTCTGACCCGCCATTGCCGGGCATGATCGCAGGGCGCTGTGCGAGCGTGCCGTTTGATGCATCTACCCCCAAAAGTCCCTCGTGATCGCGCCCCGGAAACCGGCGGTGGGTGTGGCCCGCAATAATGGCGTCTATGTCGGGCAATTTGGCAAAGGATAAGGCATTTTCTATTTGATCCGGATCGTTGCCCCCAATGCCCATATGCGCAAGTAAGACGATGACCTGTGCGCCGCGCGCCTTGAGGTCGCTTGTTGCGGCGCGCAGGCTTTGGATCGGGTCCTGAATGCTTGCGTGGCCGTCCAGAATGTGACGATTCCAAACAGCTGTTTTGGCGGGCAAGGCAGATATGATGCCGACCTTTAAATGATCATCCGGACCGTTCCGCCGTGGAAGAGGACAATCAAGCAGCACGGTCTTTTGTATAAAATCCTCGGCGTGCAGAGTGAGGTTTGTACTGACCAACGGCATCGACAATTGCGTCGCGATGTTACGCAGATACGCGATGCCAAAATCAAGATCATGGTTGCCCAGACCAATCGCGTCATAGCGCAACGCATTGAGGCTGGCGCAAATGGGGTGACGGTCTGCCAGAGGCCCTGCTGCAAGGATTTCGCCGATGATGGTTCCCTGAAACAGGTCGCCGTTGTCCAAAAGAATGCATCCGGCGTCTTGATTTTTCGCTTCGGCGCGGGCGTGGTTGATCAACGTCGCAATTCCTGCCAACCCATTGGTTGCCATGGGCCGATCCGTTACATAGTCATGACCAAGGAGTTGCATGTGAATGTCAGTTGTTGCCAAAACTCTCAGCTTTGACGTCTCGACTTTGATACAGTTGTTTTGTGTATCACCGGGGCACGCAATTGAGGTCCACGAACTCACAATGAGATTCCATCTTTCATTTTGAAACAATTTTAGAGTGAGTAGCTTTGCCGATTTATAGCATAGAGAGCAATCGGACACGAGGGTTGCCTTCGCGGCAATCCTCGTGTCCGTTGCATTAACGTGACAAACACAAACGCAGAAAATCGAGATTTGGCATGAAGCATGCAGAACAAGTGACCTTTGGCGGGTCGGCACTGGATCGGGCCGGTGAAATTCGTGGTGATACATCGGCTGTGGCGGCGGCGCGGGCTGATCCGGCGGCCCGTGCGATCCTGTTTTGGCGCGGAAAACCGTTGATCCTGTCAGAACAACCTGCTGCCTTGGTTAGATTGCCTATGGATCATCCGGTTCTGTCTGAGGCGACGGCCGAGCCAATATTTCTGGGTCGCGAAGACGGTGCTGCACGGTTTGCATTCGACATCTCGGCTTGGGTGCCTGATTTGGCGGATGATGCGGCTTTGGGCGGATTTCTGGACCCCAGCGAGCAGCACCACCCGCTGTTGCCAAATAAAATGGTGTTTGCCGAATTACGCAGAGTGATGACATGGCTGGATGCTCGCGATGCGGAACTGGCGGCAACAGGCAAGGCCATTCTGGGATGGCATGAGACCCATGGGTTTTGCGCACGCTGTGGCCATGAAACGCATATCGCGCAGGCAGGGTGGCAACGCAATTGCCCCGCATGTCATGCTGGTCACTTCCCCCGCACCGACCCTGTGGTTATCATGCTGATTACCAATGGTAATTCGGTGTTGATGGGGCGTTCTCCGGGGTGGCCTGACGGCATGTATTCGTTGCTGGCAGGGTTTGTTGAACCCGGAGAAACGCTTGAGGCTGCCGTGCGCCGTGAGGTTTTTGAGGAGGCAGGGGTTGAGGTTGGAGAGGTTCATTATCTGGCCAGTCAGCCATGGCCATTCCCCGCCTCTTTGATGTTTGGATGTGCGGGCGTGGCGACAAGCAAGGACATCACCATTGATCCGGTTGAGATCGAAGATGCGCTTTGGATCAGTCGTGAAGAGATGATGGAGATATTTGCCGGAAATCACGCAACCGTCTTGCCAGCACGTAAGGGGGCGATCGCACACTTTTTACTAGAAAACTGGCTTGCGGACACGCTAGATTGACGCAAGAATGGTTAACAAAAGGTTAATACAAGTGCACGGCAATGTATGATGCCAAGAAGACAGCTGAAACAACAGCAGCGAAAAAGGCAGTGATATGAAATTTTCAACCAAAGAAGACATCGAAGCGCCGATTGCCACAGTGTTTGAGATGCTGTGCGATTTTGAGAGCTTTGAACGCTCTGCGATGCGACGCGGTGCCGAGGTGCAGCGCGTGGACAATTTGGCCGTTCCCGGCGTTGGTATGATGTGGAACGCTGTCTTTGACATGCGCGGCAAACGCCGTGAGTTGCAGGTCGAGATGGTCACCTTTGATCGACCAAACGACATTATCCTCGAAAGCACTTCACCGGGATTGATTGGCAAAATGAGCTTTGAGCTGATGGCGCTGTCACGCAGCCGCACCCGGATCAATGTCGAATTGGAAGTGAAGCCGCTGACCCTGTCCGCCCGGTTGTTGGTGCAGTCGATGAAGCTGGCCAAGGGCACGTTGACGCGAAAGTACAAGTTGCGCGTGGCGGAATACGCCAAGGGGATGGAAGAACGGTACGTGAAGATGGCTTGAGGGCGTGCCTTAAGATCGTGATTGTATCAATTGTCGAAACACTTTGTCTTTCGCCCAATGCTTGACCAAAGACGTTATCATGCCATTTTAAGAGAATGTTAATTTTTAAGGTGGTTTTGAAATGAAAATTTCCTGTACCGGGCTTGCTGCCGCATTCGTATTGACGTTGGCGCCCTTTGAAACATCCGCTGATCCCAAGCCCCGCGGGGCCAAGATTGCTAGCTCAGATCAAATTACGCGCGCATATGCGGGTAAAACCGACCTGTGGGAAAACGATTGTGACGGCGGCATATACTTTGGTGGAAAACAGCAGGCCCGCGCATGGTGTGCTGAAAAAAGCGAAAGCTTGGGGGCGGGCACTTGGTCAACCGACAGCCAAGGTAACCTTTGTTACGGGCTGACGTGGTACTGGCCAAATGGCAGTCGTGCAGGTGCCAGCAAAAGCGAAAATGCCTGTATTTCGCATGTTGTAGATCGCGCGGGCAAGATTTGGCGCAGTTGGCCCAACGATACCGAATGGTGGCCGCTGACCGGATCAGCCAGCATCGTTCGGGGCTACAAGTATCAGAGCGAAGTGCGACGCACGCAAAGCAATCTGGGTATTTAAGACAAGGGTATTCTGGGGGTTTATTTGATCATCTGATCCGTAAGCCCTCAGGTTGTGCCAAACTATCCCCGCCCGTCGCTTGCCGGATAGACGCCTAATATCTCAAGCATGTTGGTGAAATACCCCAACTCTTCTAGTGCACGCTTGACGCCTGCGTCCTCGGGGTGCCCTTCGATATCTGCATAAAACTGGGTCGCGGTGAATGACCCGCCGACCATATAGCTTTCCAGCTTGGTCATGTTGACCCCATTAGTCGCGAAACCGCCCATAGCCTTGTACAGGGCGGCAGGGATGTTGCGGACTTCGAACACAAATGTGGTCAGCATTTTTATGCCGCGGCGCGACAGGTCAATCTCGGGGGCCATCAGCAGGAACCGTGTGGTGTTGTGGTCCAGATCTTCGATGTCGCGGGCCAGAACTTCTAACCCGTGAATATCGGCGGCAACTTCGCTGGCCAGCACACCGTCAGTGGAACCGGACAATTCCGCCAGTTCAGCGGCGGCACCTGCACTGTCAGCCGCCGCCTCAGAGGTGATCCCTTGCTGATCAAGAAAGCTGCGCGCTTGCGGCAGCAAGACCATGTGTGCGCGGACGTGTTTGACGTCAGATAATGCGACGCCCGGACGGGCCATCAGCGCGATGCGGACCCGCACAAAGGCTTCACCAATGATATGCAGGCCGCTTTCGGGCAGCAGGCGGTGGATGTCAGCAACCCGCCCATAGGTGGTGTTTTCAACCGGCAGCATTGCCAAATCTGCACGGCCCTCGCGCACAGCGCGAATGACGCCCTCAAATGTGGTGCAGGGCACGGGAATCATGTCGGGGCGGGCCTGCAAACAGGCTTCGTGGCCATAGGCACCCAAGGCCCCTTGGAAGGCGATGCGCGGCGTGGTTTGGGCGTTCATAGTCAAATTTCCATGTTAAAAGGCCTGTGCCTTGGTCAAATCAGGTGGGTTGGGCAATTGGTCGCGGTAACTACACCTTGCCCGCGCCAAGGGAAAGCAATAGTAACGCTATGAAAGATATGCCTGACACCAAGTAGTGGACCAAAGCCCATGTTCGACACGATGACCATCACCAAAGCTGCCGCAGGCCTTTTAGGCGCGTGGCTGATCCTTCTTCTTGGCAAATGGGCCGGCGAAGAAATGTATCACGCCGAAGCACATGGCGAACCGTCTTACGTGATCGAGGTTGCGGATGTAGGTGGTGACGCTGATGTGCCAGAAGTTGATTTTGCAGAATTGCTGGCCGCGGCCGATATCGCAAAAGGTGCTAAGATTTTCAAGAAATGCAGCGCCTGCCATAAGACTGAAAAAGGTGCCAACGCTGTTGGTCCGTATTTGTTTGGTGTTGTTGGCCGTCCGGTGGATACGGCTGATGGGTTCTCCTACTCCGGCGCTTTGGAAAAAGTTGCGGATGTTTGGACGCCTGAGCACCTCAATGATTTCTTGGCCAGCCCCAAAGGCTTTGCGCCCGGCACAACAATGGGTTTTGCGGGTCTGAAAAAGATCGAAGAACGCGCCGATGTGATTGCCTATCTCGACAGCCTCGACAATTGATACCATCCCGTTTGGGAGTATGGGCCGTTCCTTTTGGGGCGGCCTTTTTCGTATCTGCGCATTGAAACGTGGGTTCTGAGCCAAGATAACATTTTCGCAACTTGTAACTTGGCCCATTGCACCATTAGCCTAGATGACAACAATGGCGTTGGACCACCAAGGGCCTAAGAACGCGACACAAAGGATGTGCCTGATGACAAAACCACTGACCCGTGCCACCGCCCGGACATTCCAAAATAAAGTCTGGGCAAGTTGGATCGCGTTTATGGTTTTGGGGGTGTCAGTGGTTTGGGCCACTGGGGCGTTGGCAGACGAAGGCAAGATCACCCGAAGCCACGGCTATTCGTTTTATGGTGATCTGACGTACCCGGCTGATTACCCGCATTTCGACTATGTGAACCCAGATGCGCCCAAGGGGGGCGAGATTTCGATTGCCTTTGTCGGATCGCTTGATTCGATGAACCCCTATAACGGTAAGGGCCGCGCGCATTTGTTTTCGATCTTCGGGTTTGAGAGTCTGTTGGGCGAAGCTCCGAGCAATGAGAGCATTCCTGCTGATGTTTATAGTGAAGCATATTGCTTGCTATGTGAAACGCTTGAGTACCCCGAGGACAAATCCTGGGTGATTTTCCATATGCGGCCAGAGGCGCGGTTTTCGGATGGCACGCCTGTGACAGCACACGATATCTATTTTTCACATAATATGATGCTGGACCAAGGGTTGAGATCTTTTGCGGAGGCCGTGCGCAAGCGCATTATTAATGTCGAAGTGATTGATGATTATACAATAAAGTTCGAGTTCGCCGACGGTATTTCCCGGCGGAGCTTGATCGAACAGGTTGGTGCCATTCCAGCTTGGTCAAAAGCGTGGTTTGAAAGAACAGGGAAAGACTTGAAAGACACATGGCTTGATGGACCTAAGGGGTCAGGTGCATATGTTGTCAAATCGATCGATCTAAATCGCCGTATCGTGTTGGAACGTAACCCGGATTATTGGGGCAATGACCTGCCAATCAATAAAGGGCGCAACAATTTTGACCGTATCCGGTTGGAAATATTCAGCGACGATACCGCAGCATTTGAAGCCTTCAAAGCAGGTGAATATACGTTCCGCCGCGAAGGTGATTCTAAGAAATGGGCGACGGGGTATGACTTCCCCAAGGTGACCCGCGGCGATGTTGTGACCGAAGAAATTCCTGATGGGGCCCCCGCAACACCCTCAGGAATCGTATTCAACCTTGGGAGTGACGTACTTAAGGATAGACGTGTACGCGAGGCCATCGCGCTTGCGTTCAATTTTGAATGGACCAACGAGTCACTGCAATACGGATTGTTCAAGCAACGCGCATCCTTCACGCAGGATACCCCTATGATGGCAACGGGTGTGCCGACGGGGGCCGAGCTTGAGTTCTTGAAAAGCCTTGGGGATATTGTTCCGCCTGAAATGCTTACCGAAGAAGTCCGCATGCCGCACACATCTAAGCCTAAGCGTCTGTTGGACCGCAGCAATGCACGTGCGGCTGGGAAATTGTTGGATGACGCAGGCTGGACCGTGGAAAATGGGAAGCGCGTGGATGCCCAAGGTAAGGGGTTGACGCTTAACTTCCTCTTTAGCTCTGCCAGTTCCCCCACGTCGACGGCGGTGGTCGAAAACTTTATCTCAAACCTGCAAGCATTCGGCATAGATGCCAAGTTGGAAAAAGTGGATGGGTCGCAATATACAGCGCGGCGACGTGATCGGGATTACGATCTGCTGTTTGACGGCTATGCGGCGTTTTTAGGCACGGGGACCGGGTTGCCGCAGTTTTATGGATCGGAAGCCGCCGAGTTTTCACTGTTTAACCCGGCTGGATTGGCAAGCCCGTTGGTTGATGCGATTATTGATGCGTCATTGAATGCGCAAACACGCGAAGAAGAAACCGCAGCGATAACAGCACTGGACCGTGCCTTGCGGAACGCCTTTTTTATCATCCCGGTTTGGTACAAAGACAGTCATTGGGTGGCCTATTACAATCAGTATGAACATCCCGAAACGATCCCACCCTATTCCTTGGGGTATCTCGATTTCTGGTGGTATAATGCCGAAAAGGCCGACAAATTGCGTGCTGATGGCGCGTTGAGGTAACCAAGATTCATGGCCCCTTATATCGTTCGACGACTGTTGTTGATCATCCCGACCCTTGTGGGGATCATGTTGATCAACTTTGCGCTGGTGCAGTTTGTGCCGGGCGGTCCCGTGGAACAGGCGATTGCGCGTATCCAAGGTGGCGGTGATGTTTTTGGTGGGTTTGCTGGAACCAACAGCCCTGAAAGTACCGATGCATTGGCGCGTGGGTCTGACAGTAAATACGTCGGCGCGCGGGGGTTACCGCCAGAATTCATTGCTGAGCTGGAAAAGGAATTTGGATTCGACAAGCCGCCGGTTGCGCGGTTTTTCAACATGATGTGGAATTACATCCGCTTTGATTTTGGCGAGAGTTACTTTCGATCTATCAGTGTGATTGATCTGATCAAGGAAAAGCTGCCCGTGTCGATCACGCTGGGGCTTTGGTCGACGTTGATTGCCTATATCATCTCGATACCGCTTGGGATCGCCAAGGCGGTGCGCGATGGGTCGCGGTTTGATACGTGGACGTCTGGTGCGATCATCGCTGCCTATGCGATCCCTGGTTTCTTGTTTGCGATCTTGTTGCTGGTGTTGTTTGCGGGCGGGTCATATTGGCAGGTTTTCCCGCTGCGCGGTCTGACCTCTGATAACTGGGACAGCCTGAGCCCCCTGGGCAAGGTCGCGGATTATTTCTGGCACATTGCCTTGCCGGTGCTGGCCTCGACAATTTCGGCTTTTGCGACGTTGACGTTGCTGACCAAAAACAGCTTTCTCGATGAGATCAAGAAACACTATGTGATGACCGCCCGCGCCAAGGGGCTGTCAGAACGCAGCGTGCTGTATGGGCATGTGTTTCGCAATGCGATGCTGATTGTGAT
Organism: Sulfitobacter sp.; assembly: GCA_051251995.1. GTDB lineage: Bacteria > Pseudomonadota > Alphaproteobacteria > Rhodobacterales > Rhodobacteraceae > Sulfitobacter. The sequence continues at coordinate 114,532 of JBPOFF010000002.1, read as the reverse complement.
TGCGGGTTTCCCGGCGGTGTTCATCGGGGTGTTCTTTGGCGGGTCGTTGATCATCGAAACCATATTCTCGCTCGACGGTCTGGGGCGGCTTGGGTTTGAGGCGGCCGTGGCGCGGGATTATCCGATTGTGTTTGGCACGTTGTTTATCTTTGGCCTGATTGGTCTGGTGGTCGGTATTCTGTCTGATCTGATGTACGTGCTGGTTGATCCGCGTATTGATTTTGAACGGCGGGAAGGCTGATCATGGCCCAAAAACAATTCCTGTCGCCGCTCAACCAACGCCGCTGGCGTAACTTCACCCGCAACCGCCGCGCCTATTGGTCGCTGTGGATCTTTGCGGTGCTGTTTGGTATTTCGCTGTTTGCGGAATTTGTGGCCAACGACAAACCGATCATAGTGAATTATCGCGGTGAATACTTCACACCGATCTTTAATTTCTATCCTGAGACGGTGTTCGGAGGCGATTTTGAAACCGAAGCGGTGTACCGCGACCCAGAGGTAAAGTGCCTGATTGCGACGGGTGGTCTTGAGGATTGTTTTGATGATCCTGAGGCCTTCTTGTCAGATGCGCAGGATGGCGAAATTGCAGGCGTAGAAATCGAAAAAGGCTGGGCGATTTGGCCACCGATCCCCTATTCATTCAACACCGCCGTTGATCGCCCCGGTGCCGCACCACTGCCGCCGAATGAGCAAAACTGGCTGGGCACGGACGGCACCAAACGTGATGTACTGGCGCGGGTGATCCATGGCTTTAGGCTGTCTATTCTGTTCACGCTGATTGTGACGGGCCTTGCCTCAGTCATTGGGGTGATCGCAGGCGCGGTGCAGGGGTTCTTTGGTGGCTGGACCGATTTGATCTTTCAACGGATCATCGAAATATGGTCCTCCACACCCAGCCTTTATGTGATCATCATCATGTTCGCGATACTGGGGCGCAGTTTTTGGCTGTTGGTCTTCCTTCTGGTGCTGTTCAGTTGGACATCATTGGTGGGCGTGGTGCGCGCCGAATTCCTGCGCGCGCGTAACCTTGAATATGTCCGCGCGGCGCGGGCATTGGGCGTTGGCAACGTGACGATCATGTTCCGGCATATGCTGCCCAATGCCATGGTTGCGACGCTGACGATGCTGCCGTTTATCATCACCGGGACGATCAGCACACTTGCGATTCTCGATTTCTTGGGCTTTGGTCTGCCGTCATCCGCCCCGTCTTTGGGCGAGTTGACGTTGCAAGCGAAACAGAACCTGCAAGCGCCGTGGCTGGCGTTCACCGCATTCTTTACCTTTGCCATCATGCTGTCGTTGCTGGTGTTCATCTTCGAAGGCATCCGCGATGCGTTTGACCCCAGAAAGACATTTTCGTGAGTGCACTTTTAGAGGTCAAAAACCTGACTGTTGGCTTCCGTCAGAACGGCAAGTTGACCCAAGCCGTGCGCGGTGTCAGCTTTACCGTTGAGCGAGGCGAAACTGTTGCGCTGGTGGGTGAAAGCGGGTCGGGTAAGTCGGTCTCCGCACTCAGCACGGTATCCCTGCTGGGCGACAGTGCGGAGGTTTCGGGTTCCGTCACCTATGAAGGCCAGCAAATGATCGGTGCGTCTGATGAATTGCTGCGCAAGGTGCGCGGCAACGACATCAGTTTTATTTTCCAAGAGCCGATGACCTCGCTCAACCCGCTGCACACCATTGAAAAGCAGTTGGCGGAATCGCTGGCCCTGCATCAGGGCGTGGCGGGAGCAGAGGCGCGAAGCCGTATTTTGGACCTGCTGGATAAGGTAGGCATCAATGATGCCGAAAGCCGCTTGGGGGCCTATCCGCATCAGTTGTCAGGTGGGCAACGGCAGCGGGTGATGATCGCAATGGCGCTGGCCAACAAGCCTGACGTTTTGATTGCGGATGAGCCGACAACGGCGCTGGATGTGACAATTCAGGCGCAAATTCTGGACCTGCTGAAAGACCTCAAAGACAGTGAAGGCATGGGGTTACTGTTCATCACCCACGACCTTGGCATCGTGCGCCGGATCGCCGACCGTGTTTGTGTGATGCAACAGGGCGAAATTGTAGAGCAGGGGCCAACAGCACAGATTTTCGACAACCCGCAACATCCCTACACAATCAAATTGCTTAGCGCGGAACCAACGGGCCAACCTGATCCGGTGCCAGAAGAGGCTGAGGAGATTGTCAGCACAGAACACCTGAAGGTGTGGTTCCCGATTACTCAAGGTTTGATGCGTCGCACGGTTGGCCATGTGAAGGCGGTTAATGACGCAACGCTGTCGGTGCGGGCTGGGGAAACCCTTGGGATTGTGGGTGAATCCGGATCGGGCAAGACCACGCTGGCGCTCGCGATCATGCGGTTGATCTCGTCGGAGGGTGCGATCACATTTATGGATCAGGACATACGCAAATGGTCAACGAAAGAGCTGCGACGGCTGCGATCCGACATGCAGATTGTCTTTCAAGATCCTTTTGGATCGCTGTCGCCGCGCATGACCTGCTTTCAAATCATTTCAGAGGGGCTTGGCATTCATGGGATCAAGGCGGGTGGGGATCAGCGCACGCTTGTTCACGAAGTGATGATCGAAGTCGGCCTCGACCCGGCGACGATGGACCGTTATCCGCATGAGTTTTCAGGCGGTCAGCGTCAGCGGATTGCCATTGCCCGCGCCATGGTACTGCGCCCGAAACTGCTGGTGCTGGATGAACCCACATCGGCGCTTGATATGACGGTGCAGGTGCAGATCGTTGATCTGTTGCGTGAATTGCAACGCAAATATGGACTGGCCTATCTGTTCATCAGTCATGACCTGAAAGTTGTGCGTGCGATGTCGCACAAGGTGCTGGTGATGAAACGCGGTGACGTGGTCGAATATGGGGCGGCGGGCGATCTTTATGACAATCCGCAATCTGATTATACGCGGACATTGTTGCAAGCGACGACCTGACGGTGGGGTGAAACCATGCCATCCTTGCGCATATTTAAGATTTAGGATTATTCCATGCGCGTGATGCCCCAATCCGTCTATCGCTATATTTTTCGCTATTCGAAATGGCAGCAAGTTGTCGTCATTATCCTGACGCTTTTGCTGCTGCCTTTGGCCCCGGTGCCGTTGGAGATTCAGCGCAGATTGCTGGATGATGCGGTGGCCAACAAAGATGTTGATTTGCTGATTTGGCTTGCAGTTCTCTATGTCGGGGCTTTGCTTTTGGCGTCCAGCCTCAAACTCGCCATGCGCATTCAGCGAGAGCTGATCTCGGCACGGATTGTACATGCGCTGCGCCGCTCAGTTTATTATCACATCTACACGGTGACACCGCCATCCTTACTCAAGGCCAGCGACGCGGGTGAAGATGTGGTGGACGAGGGCGCGGTGGTGTCGATGCTATCGTCCGAAGTGGAAAAGCTGGGCGGTTTTGCGGGTGCTGCGATCTCTGGGCCGTTGCTTCAGATTGGTACGTTGTTCGTGGTGCTGGGCTATATGTTCTATATTGAGCCGCTGGTCGCCAGCATCGCGCTGGCGCTCTATTCACCACAGTTTATCATTGTGCCGATCTTTCAGGCGCGGCTGAACCGGTTGGCCGGGGAAAAGGCGATTACCGTGCGATCGCTGGGCAACTACATCGTCGATAATGCAGAGCCTGATTTGCTCAACAAGCCCCCACCGGACGGTTTTACCGCTCTCACAGACCGCATCTTGCGCCTGCGCACGCGGTTTTTGATGACCAAGAATATCATGAAAACACTGAACAACCTGTTGATTTCATTGGGACCATTTGGGGTGATTTCCTATGGCGGCTATCTGGTCATTCAGGGTCAGGTTGAGGTCGGGGTGATCCTTGCCTTTGTGTCGGGCTTGGAACGTCTGGGCGGGCCGATCCGCGAACTGATTGCCTCTTACGGAGCAATCACCGATGCACGGATGCGCTACCGTATTTTGTTGGATAGTTTCCCCGCTGGCATTGATCCAGAAGTGCCTGAACCAATGCCAAAACTGCGCGGGGCAGACGTTTAGGCATTCGCATTAACTGCTGATTAACCCTACAAGCATCGCGGCCAGCGCAATCACGTGGATCAGCATGATGGCCCTGTCGCGCCACAGGACACCAACGGTGAACCAGCCAATCAGACCGATCAGGAACATATAGATGTTCCAAGGTGTCCAGCCAAAGGCGGTGGCCCCATAACCGATAATCTGAAAGATTGAAGCAATCCATTTGACCCAAAATGCGATTTTGGCGGTGTGTGTCGGAGGTGTGTCGATGTCAGCAATGGTGGTCATGGGGTGATCTTTCAATGCGCAGTCGGGATCAAATGATAGTTGCGTAAGACATTGCCAAAGGGGCCAGAAATGCCGCCTGTACTTGATCGGCGGTCAGTGCCGTGTCGCCAAATGTCATGGATTTTGCGCCACAGGCATCAGCGACCAGCGTGACGTTATAGCCAAAATCGCGGGCGGCACGGGTTGTGGCGTCGATGCACATTTGGGTCATGGCCCCGATGATCGTGATGTCGCGAATGCCAGCCGCCTTCAGACGCTTTTGTAGGTCTGTTTCATGAAAGCTGTTTGGCCGATGTTTCAGGATTACCGCTTCGCCATCAGTCGGGGCAACGCTGGTGTGAATTTCCGCCCCGGCTGTACCGGGACGAAAAAATGGGGCTGTATCGCTGGTGGCTTCATGACGGGCGTGGATCACCAGATCACCCAGTTTTCGCGCGGTATCCAACTGCGCTGCGGCGGCCTTGGCAACACGGTCCATGTCGTCCACGGGCCAAAGCCCGCCGCTGAAATAATCGTTCTGAATATCTACAATGATCAAGGCCCGATTGTTGGACATGCTGCGGCTCACAATTTTGCCAGATCAATGCAACGGGCCTTGCCGCGCTTGAACCAATGCAGGCGTTTGCCATTCTGCACGGACGGAATATCACGCACCTGAACACAGTCAGTGCGGGTCGCTGTCATGAAAGTTTGAGCATATACATTTAACATGAGACTTCCTCCAGATTTACATTTCGTGGTTTATTATTTACTGAAAAACAGCCACACTGCGAGTCATCGAAAATCTAAATATGTAAGAAGAAGTTTAATATGGACTGGCGTGATCTTCCTCCTTTGACGGCTTTGCGGTCTTTTGCAGCCTTTGCCGAAACCGGCAGCGTGGTGGGCGCGGGCGATGCTTTGGGCGTTAGTCATGCGGCAATCAGCCAGCAATTGCGCAGTCTTGAGGCGCATCTAGATGTGGCATTGTTGAACCGGGAGGGGCGGGCGATGACCTTGACCGTCGAGGGTGAACAACTGGCCAACACACTACACAGCGGCTTTGGTGCTATGATTGACACGGTTCGCCTGATCATGGGCGCACGGGATGATCGGCCGCTGCATATCTCAACCACGCCAACATTTGCCGCGACATGGCTGATGCCGCGTTTGCCAAAGTTCCGTGAACTGCACCCAGAGGTCGATCTGATGCTTAACCCAACACCCGAAGTGGTTAACTTATCGCCCGATGGTATTGATTGCGCGATCCGGTATGGCAATGGCGCGTGGCCGGGTCTGGAGGCGAAAATTTTGCTCATTTCGCCAATGGTTGTGTTGGGGGCACCGTCGCTGATCGGGACGGGTGTATTGCCGACGATCGAAGACCTTACTGATTTTCCTTGGCTAGAAGAGTTTGGCACCACCGAAGCAAGCCGTTGGTTAACGCGGCGCGGGCTTAAGCGTCAGTTGGGGCACGGATTGACGCAGGTACCGGGTAACCTATTGCTTGACGGTGTGCGCGATGGGCAAGGGGTTGCAGTGACCGTGCGCGCCTTTGTGGAGCGTGACATCGCCGCAGGGCGGCTGCGTGTCATCGAAACCGAAGACCAGCCCGAGATGGGTTATCACATTGTGACAAGGCCCGGTGCCATGCGTCCGGTGCTTAAGGATTTCGTGCGGTGGATCAAAAGAGAAGGAATGGCGGATCGGTCTTGAAGGATGCCACCCATCACAGGTTCCCGCTGTACATGCCAAAGATCATCAACACAGCACCATAGGCGGCAAGCCAGACTTGGCCAAACACCGCAATCCTGAGCCATCGGTGCTGAATGCCACTGATGATAAGGCTGGAAAAGACATAAGATATAAGCGGATATAAAACGAAAAGCGCGATGACGGGTAACCAATTTTGTGCATCGGGAATTTCGTCAGAGAGCACCCTTGAGGTGGTTTCTAACAGGGCATATCCAAATGAGATTGGGATGGCCCAAAATTGGGCAACAGGGGCCAGCAAAGCCAATAGTGCAGCGCAGGTCAGCCGCCCTATATTTGGTTTAAGAACGGCACGCACCCGGTGCCAGTTGGCCCACAACAGGGACAGTTGGGTGCCCAGCCCCATACCCAGAAAAAGCGCCGAGAAGAGTGTCCAGGGCACAGGAAGCGTCGGCCTATCGGTCTGTAATTTATGCGCGTTTGGATCAGTGCTGAGATCCAAGAATAGAACATATCCACCAACCAGCACAGCGATGATTGTGCCTATGATGATTGCCCGCCGAAATGTGCGTCTAGCGTCCGTCAACGTCGCAGGCAAAATAGATCAGCCTGGCCCAATCATGAAGCAACTAATATTGCGTGCCACCAGACGACGGCAGGCCAGATCGGCGCTTTCGCGGGTCATTCCAAGGAAATTCGCGTCATAGCCTTGCGGGCGCTTCACCACTTTACGCAGGGTGCCATCCAGCGTCGACATTTCGGTAAGTGCTGTTTTTAACAGGATTTTTTCGGCGGCAAACCGGTTTGGAAACCGACCTATGTTGACGCCCCAGTGACGCCCCCCTGAGGTGGACACGCGGGTGACGACTTCTTGTTCGGCGGCTTGTTTTTTTGCGCGCACGGGGGCTGCTGTTTTCGGACGCAGGGTGGGGCGTACCGCAGTACTTGCTGAGGCCAGCGTAACGGACGCTTTGGCCGCAGGCGCAGGTGCGGGCGTTTTGACAGCTTCACGCAGGGCGGCTGTGATATCTGCGTTGGAAATGGCACTGGTTGCGTTGGGCTGTTCGGCGGTTGCGACGACCACTTCTTGGATTTGCCGCAACCGAGGCCGTTTGGATGTTTTCACAGCACCGACCAACCGGATGGTTTTGCCCGCACCGCCAGGTGTTGAACCTGCCGTGACGTTTGGGGTGCTTTCAACATCCGCGTAAACGGGTGCATTGGGCTTGCGAAGGGGCGCACGTGATGGCGCACGCCGAAAGCCCATGTCCATAAGCTCTGCAACTTTGGCGTTCCGAGAGGCGGTGGATTGGCCCCCAAAAACAGTCACGATGATCCGTTCATTGCCCCGCTCAGCCGAGGCGGTCAGATTAAACCCCGCAGCGCGGGTATAGCCGGTTTTGATGCCATCAGCGCCCTTGTAAGACCCAAGGAACCGACGGTTGGTGTGCGATACCTTGCGCACACCGGCATCGGCGGTAACCCGAGAGAACAGGTTGTAATATTGTGGATAATCATAAAGCAGATGCCGCCCCATGATTGTCATGTCATGCGCGGTTGAAAGGTGCCCTGCTTCGGTCAGGCCATGGGCGTTCTTGAATGTTGTGCGCGACATCCCCAAAGCCTTGGCGGTCCGGTTCATCCGGCGGGCAAATTTTGCCTCTGATCCCGCAATGGCTTCACCAATTGCGGTTGCTGCGTCATTGGCAGATTTCACAGCGGCGGCACGAATCAGATAGCGCAAAGCGATCTTTTGACCCGGACGAAGACCCAGTTTGCTGGGCGGTTCAGCCGCGGCGTTTTTTGAAATGGTAACTTTGGTATCAAGAGAGATTTGACCTCGTTCAATCGCCTCAAACGCGATGTAAAGCGTCATCATTTTGGTCAAGGATGCAGGGTGCAATCGGGTGTCGGCGTTGCGGGAGTGGATCACTTTACCGGTGCGTGCGTCAATCACATAAGCGGCATAGGGGGCTGCCATCGCGCTGAGCGGGACAATCACCAAAAGCCAGAATGCCGCGATGAAAAATAGCCCAAAACGGGCCGGCTGAATGCGCCGCACCTTCATGATAGATCTGCCTTATGCTGCCTCAGACCGCCGATTTTTTCGACTGGCCATATTTTTGATTGAGCTTAGGCTAGCACATGTCGCATTTTCGATAAACCCTTTGAATAAAAGGAATTAGGCAAAAAAATATGGCGCTTGGGTCCAGATATGGGGGGTCGGATAAGATGACACCCTATAGAGGCCAATGTGGCAACAATGTGGCAGCAATGGGGCTGCTTTTGCCACGATTCATTTGCCCAGTTTGTGCCCCTGAATCGTGTCGATCAGACCCGCCAGCGCCCCAAGGTTTTCGATTTCAGCAAACCTTGCATGGTGAGTAGGCGCATCAACATGTTCAATGGCCCAAGTCAGCCCGTGCGGGACAAAAACGCCCCAGCCGCCTGCCGCAATCATCGGTATCACATCAGAAGCCATCGAATTGCCGACCATAAGGCCATGTTGCGCGCCGTCGCCATGTCGTTCAAAAATCTGGCGATATTCGGTCTTGGTTTTCTGGGACACAATTTCAACAGCATCAAACACATCGCGCAGATCAGATTGCGCAACTTTGCGTTCTTGATCCAACAGGTCGCCCTTGGTGATCAGCACCACGGCGTAGTGATCTTTGAGTGCGTCCAGCGTTTCGCGGACATGGGGCAGCAGTTCGATGGGATGCGATAGCATCTCGCGCCCTGCCGCTAGCAGTTCGGCGATTACTGTGGCGGGGACCCGCCCCTTGGTGACCTCAATCGCGGTCTCAATCATCGACAGGGTGAAACCTTTGATGCCAAAGCCATAATGTGGTAGATTGCGACGCTCTGCCGCCAAAAGCCGTTCCATCAAATGGCATTTGTCGGTGTGATCAGACAGCAAATCGGCAAAATGGTCCTGCGTCAGCGCAAAAAACCGTTCATTGTGCCAAAGCGTGTCATCGGCATCAAAACCAATGGTGGTTAGGGGCCGGGTCATCTTTTGTACTGCCTCTTTTATAAAGTGCTCAAAAGTCTATATAGACGTCCAAGCGACTCAGGCATAACTTTTTCCAGATCAGGAGCAGCAATGCGCCTCGACGATATCATGATGGCAGACCGTCCAAACGATGAGGATCAAACTGATCTTCTGACCAAGACAAAGCCAAAAACCAAGCGGCCGCCGCTGTATAAGGTGATGCTGCTGAATGATGATTTCACACCGATGGAATTTGTTGTGCATGTGCTGGAACGGTTTTTTGGTCTCAACCACGCGCAGGCGTTTGAGATCATGCTGACAGTCCACAAAAAGGGGCTGGCCGTGGTTGGTGTGTTCAGCCACGAGATTGCCGAGACCAAGGTGGCCCAAGTGATGGATTTTGCCCGCCGGCACCAGCACCCGCTGCAATGCACCATGGAAAAAGAAGAATAACACGTGATAGATGCAAGATTGCAGCTGGCGCTGAACGGCGGCGGCCTTGAGCTGTCCGAAGATGGCAAGATTGCCGTTTTTCAGCCGCCTGTTGATGCTGATCTTGATGATCTGCCGGTTGATCGCTGCCAGATTATCCATGATTTCAAGCCCTTTTATGATGCGTGGGCCAATCGGGGTTATGACGTTTCCCGAACCACAAAAGGCCGGTTTGCAGCAACTATTGTATGTTTGCCGCGCGCCAAGGTCGAAGCCCGGGCATTGATCGCAGAAGCCTGTGCTGTCAGCGACGGGCTGGTGGTGATTGATGGTCAAAAGACCGATGGCGTGGATTCGATCCTCAAGGAAATGCGGGCGCGTGTGACGGTGAATGGGCCGATTTCAAAGGCACATGGCAAGATGTTCTGGATCAGCGCGCCTGCCGCAGATTGTTTTGCCGATTGGGTGACAGCCCCCGCCAAGACCGATGGCGGGTTTTGGACTGCACCGGGTGTTTTTTCGGCTGATGGTGTTGATCTGGCTTCTGCCTTGTTGGTGGATGCGTTGCCAGGCAAGATTTCTGGTGAAGTCGCTGACTTGGGCGCGGGCTGGGGATTTTTGTCAGCGCATCTTCTGACGCGGCCAAAGGTGAAGACGCTGCATATGGTCGAAGCCGGTCATATGGCACTGGAATGCGCGCGGCGGAACGTGACGGATGAGCGGGCGCGGTATTATTGGGAAGATGTGACTGCGTGGCAACCGCCGCATCGGATGGATGTGGTGGTGATGAACCCGCCGTTTCATGCCGGGCGTGCAGCAGAGCCGCAGATCGGGCAGGCCTTTGTGGCGACTGCTGCGCGGATATTGGCTGGTAGCGGTGAACTTTGGATGGTGGCAAACCGCCATTTGCCCTATGAAGCAGAGTTGAAAAAACGGTTCTCTTTTGTAGAAGAGATCGGTGGTGATGCGCGGTTTAAGCTGTTTCATGCAGCCCGCCCACTGCGGGTGCGGCGCTAAACAGGTCCCGAAAGGATCAAAGAATGTCTTTCTCGATTACTGGTAAGACGGCGATTGTGACAGGTGCGGCGTCTGGCATCGGCCTTGCGATTGCCCGGCATCTGGCCGATCAGGGTGCAAATGTGATGTGCGCTGATGCGGACGAAAAACAGCTGATGGAAGAGTTGGGAAATGAACCCGAAGACGGTAATGTTCGTACGTTTTCAGGCGATCTTCGGCTGCGCCTGACCCTTGCCAATCTGATATCCGCCACTGTCGATGCTTTTGAAGAAGTTGATATTCTGGTCAACGCATCCCGGCAATTGATGGTGACTGACGCGCTGGATGTTGAAGATACCTCTGTTGCTGCTCTGCTTGAACAGAACCTGATGACCGCATTGCAATTGTCGCAACTGGTCGCAAAGCGAATGATAAAGCGGGCTGAGGATCAGCCAGAGGGGCAGATCGGTTCAATCATCAACCTTAGTTCCATCGCAGCCCGCCAGATCCAGCCAGAGCTGATGGGATATTCGATTGCATCAGCTGCCGTGCAGCAGATGACCCGTTCGCTGGCGCTTTCACTGGCACCGCACCGGATCAGGGTGAACGCGATTTCCTTTGGGTCGGTGATGAGCGCATCCTTGAGAAAGGCAGTCGCAGACAACCGCGAATGGCGTGATGATATTCGCAAACACACGCCCTTGGGGCGGATTGCAGCCTCAAATGAGCTATGCGGTGCCGTGCAGTTTTTGGCAGCCGAGAGTTCAGGTTTCATGACCGGGGAAATCATGGTCATCGATGGTGGGCGCAGTTTGCTTGATGTGGTTTCAGCCCCAGCGCACTAACGCCAATTGCATTTTCAAGCTGCGTCGGTGTCAGTCGATAGGTTTTGGAGCCATCTAATATATCGTCAGTGTGTCCCAAAGGGATTTGGCCCTTGACGGCACCCCAGCACTGGCTTAGTCCACGCGCCGATGGCGTTATAGCTCAGTTGGTTAGAGCGAACGACTCATAATCGTTAGGTCCCTGGTTCAAATCCAGGTAACGCCACCATCATTTCACTGATTTATCCGCTGCATTCGGGTCATGCTTGTGTAGGGGGGTACTACCTTCTGGATTCTAGCACTTGGTTTGGACAAAACGCCTAAGCGATTGAGTATGATAGGGAAAATGGTGTTTTTATTGCCTTCTGGACAAAACAGCCCGTGGACAAAACCTTGCAGAAATGGCGTGGGTGGCGAGCCAAAACTGTCATAATGTGCCGAAAGGCAGGCCAGAAGGCGCCACAGAGTATCATGTCGATGCAAAGTGACCAAAGCCAGTGAAATAAGGGGCTTGCGGCTGTAGGGCCTGCCTGAGCGCCGCAGGAAACCCGCTAATTCTGTCCAGAAGGTGGCGCTAATCAACAAAAATGGGATTCTTGAACTCCGAACTCAGGGCGGATTTCGGGAAGCTAGTTCGGAGTTCGGCAAGCTATTGTTTTTGCGTTGTAATTGTTAGCTGGTCTATTTCCGGCCAGAAATCGAACTCCGAACTGCAGATGTTAGAAAATTTAGCGATCTCTTAGTTTCTAACAGCCAGCCCAGCTTAACCTCAAAATTGCTGATCAGCAGTTCGCTGACCGGATCAGACCGGCTTTTGGTTTTACCGATAGTGTAGCTGGTTTGGACTGGTGTGATGCGAAAAGCAGCGAAGGCCTGCCGGATCGGCGGCACGTCATTGATCGACATCAGGAAGGTGCCTTTAATGGCGCGGAGCATGTCGGCCATCCGGGCAAAGTCGGAGGCTGCGAACATAGCCTTGCCGTAATCATCCTCGCAGCCCCAGTATGGCGGGTCGAGATAGAAGAAGCTGCGCGGGCTGTCGTAACGGGTCAAGATCGCCGACCAATCCAGCCGCTCAATAACGACGCCGGCTAACCGCGTGTGCAGGTCTTCGAGCATCGGCTCCAATGTGGTCAGGTTGAACCGGCCCGGACGATCCTTTGATACCCCGAAATTGCGGTCTAGACCTTGCCGCCAAATGCAGTGCGCTGCAGGTAAAGGAAATGCGCCGGGTAGCAGTCGATATTTGCGAAGCTACAGCACACTTGAAGGGTGGCGTTGTGCCATCGCCGAAGGAGCTTGAGCGGATAACGACCCGGTTGCGGGAAGATCTTGATGGGTTGCATGCACATGCGGATCGTCTTGCTGCGATGGTTCAGTGGGGTGAGTTGTCATGAATGCTCAGGCTCTTGAATTTCCATTGCCCGCCGAGACATTGCGCACAGCACGTCATGTTGTGGCGAACGCTGATCAGTTTGATGACGAAACCCAGCGTGATGCGGTGACCCACCTGATGACCGTGGGCGACTTCATGGACCATGCCCGCGCCAAGGCGCTGCAGGATCGGTTTGAGCTCGAAGACATGGTTGCCCAGATGGATGCCGAAGGCGTTGTTGCCGCATCGGAATATCGGTCACTGACAGAGATCGCGGTGCAGGTGCCGTTGAGTGACTGGTTGAGAGGTCTTCTTTTGATCCTGATGATCCCGGCGGCGTTTGTCGTGGTTAAGGCTTAACTAACAATCATAATATCGAACGAGAGCGGAGTGTTCTGATGGGTCGCACCACGGCGATCTATGCAGTTTTCACCATGCTGATTTATGATCTTTAGGAGATAACGATGGCAGGAAGTGGCACTAAATCGACCGAGTTTACGGAGGTGCCATTGATCGATGATCTGCTGGGCAACCGTGACGGATCATCAGCACGCATTTTGGTTGCTAACCTCATCAGACAGGTCGCGGCGAATATTGATTTGTCGGATGCCATTGTAACTGCCCCACAACTTGATGCGGCGGTCGCAAATGCAGAGACGGCGCGTGATCTGGCTGAGCTTTTTGCAGGTGTCGTAACCACCGCCACGTCAGTTGCTGGCCTGACTGTTCCGGCGACCCTGACAGCGGGTGACCGGGGCTATGTTTCGGACAGCGGCAATGATGCGGTTGATGGCCTTTATGAGGTGCAGTCAGGCAGTTGGGCGCGTATTCGTGACAGCTTTTTGGCGGGAAAAATCTCTGTCCCTCAACTGAACGCAGCGACCAGCGCGGCGCAGTTCTATCAGACCAAACGGCGGCACAGGAATTACATCAAAGACCGCCATCTTGTATTGTTTGATGGCGCGCACGGCGAGTTTTTGGGCATTGATCTGGCATCGGGTGATCTGGTCGCCAATGGTTTTAAGGTTGCTGGTGAAGGTCCGGCAGTGATCAAGGACGGTGTGATGCCATTGCTGCGCGCACCCAATGGTAACTGGATCGGCTGGTATGATGCGATCGAGCGCCGCGTCCGGTTCATTGGGGATGACTTGGACCAAGGCGGCAAGGTGTCCGGGTTATCAGGCCAAAACACCCCTGACGGCTTGGTCGATTTCCGCAACTTCGCAGGGCAGATGATGTCGCCAATGGCGGCGAGCGCGCCAGTGCTGAAGATCAAGGCCTTTGATGATGGTGGCGGGCCTGTCGATCAGGTTTGCATTGCGGATGGGACGAGCCTTCGGCGTCTGACAGCATCGCCAGTAGACTGCGGGAACCCCTTTTGGATCGCGCCGGGTCTGGCGGGCTTTGCGCGTGACGATGGCACCTCGGGACTGGTTTGCGGCCCTATGGACGTGAGCGTTGGGGGCAATGACATTTCAATGGGCATGACCTATGGGCCGTCACTGTCGCTTGGGTCGATTTCCTATGACGTCACTCAGGTGCCAGTGACCGAGCACTCGCCGTCCGATCATGTGCTCATGTTCAATGGCGGCATCAGCGCAGCCATTGACGACGATGTTGCGGACGCCGCAAATTTTGCCAGCCTTGCCCCAGCACTCGATAGAAAAGAGCGGCGTGCTGGCGGACACTGGCGGGGTTGCTGCCGGGTTTAGCTTGGCAAACGAAATCGGTCGCGACACTCTGATTACCGCGTCGGGCTGGGGCGGTCAGCCTTATGAAAACCTCAAGAAAGGCACGCCGACCTACGATCATACCATCTACGGAGTTACGCGCGGGAAGGCCTTGGCTGATGCTGCAGGAAGAGGGTTCCGGATCGACATGATCGACTGGCGTCAGGGCGAAAACAACGAGGGCGACACGAGCGCACAATCCCGCATTGGCCGTCCCGGTGCGATCATGCAGCGCACCATGACCGACGCTGAAAACATCGCGTTTGGCGGCAGTGAAATCGACCTGTGCGTTGATGCCTCAGAGATCGCCCAAGAGTTCGGGGGCCTTGTTTTGCGCGACCGTGCGGCGGGCCGTCCGATCAGCGTTACCAGCGGTACAATGGCGAGCCTGAACAGCAAGCCTGCGGTCAATTTTAACGACACAGGCTACATGCGCGCCACGTACCAAGTGCCCGCCAGTTATTTCATGGCCTGCGCGCTCAAGCTTGATACGCTGACCAGTACAGCGGCCTTTGTTTCGAGCGCTGATACGGCGGATGATCGGCTGTTTTGGGGTGCATTGCACACGACCGGCAACATGCGCCTTGATCATGGCACTGCAGGCTCCATTGACACCAATGTCGGTTCTTTGATCGGCACGCACGTTCTTTGGGCCACCTATGATGCTCAGAGCAACGCAGCGGCCATTGGCATTGATGCGGTGACGGCTGCGGGCAGTGCGACCTTTACCGGAACCCATAAGGGCGCTGCGGCCACAAACATCTTTGGCGGTGCAACGACATGGCCGATGGATGGCTTGTCCCAAACTTGCATCATTGGTGACCGCTATCTTGGCGGTGACGACAACTATGCCACCCGCGCTGCACTGCTGGCATGGCTGGCTGAAACCAGCGGCGTGTCTTTGGGTGTTTGAGAACATGCCTTGTGACCGGCGCGATCCGGTCACGGGGCACAAGAGGTAAGGTAGCCCATGCATTTCCAACGTCTTCTGAATCAGACAACACCAGCTTTGGTGACGACGGCCGAGTTGGTGCCGACATGACCTATCCGGGCGGCAAGAATGGCGGCGGGGCATACCAGCGGATCATCAACCACATGCCGCCGCACAGGTTCTATATTGAGCCATTCCTCGGCTCTGGTGCGGTGTTGCGCAACAAACGGTTATTGCATAACTGGCGGCTACATCATTCCTACCCGATGGTGCGAGCGCGCGCAAAGCTTACGCGATTGGTCAAATCTCAAGGAGGCTTTACTGCAAGGCGTTTGAAGCGCACGTCATCGATACGAAAAAAGCTATTTCGAGGTAGCGCTAAGCTCGGTGAAATGCAGGATCTGGTAGGTTGTAGAGCAATCGTCAACAACATGGATGATCTAAAAGAGGTCCTGAGCAAGTACAGGAGCATCAGTGAAGGCGGTACAGTTCGTCGCAGTGCCGACTATATCACCAACCCCAAGGCTAGTGGCTATAGGAGCGTCCATCTCATCCTTAGATTTGGGGAAGGTGGGGTAGGCGAAAAACACTCCGGTTGTAATGTTGAGGTTCAGCTTCGCACTCAGCTTCAGCATGTCTGGGGAACCACGGTCGAGGCCGTCGGCTCTATGCGCAATGAGGACCTCAAGGCGGGCGAAGGCAATCCCGAATGGCTTCGCTTTTTTAACGCTCATGAGCGGACATATAGCCGAACTTGAGGGGCAGCCACGTGGCGAGCACCTTCCCATGAGCTACAAAGATCTCAGGGTTGAAGCGAAGGAACTATCAGACAGTCTGAATGTCAGACAGAATCTAAGTACCTTCAGCGAATTTATGCACGAGGCTGATACATATGGCGGCTTCTACGGCTCAAGATACATGCTTAGAATGGATGCCCTGACTGGAAATGTTAACGTGAGTCCCGCCTGGCGCGAGATGTTCGCTTTCGATGACTTGGAAGATGATTTCGAGGAGACTAAACAGAGCCTCGAAGTAAGTGTCGATAACATGGTATCGCTCCGGCAGGCGTACCCAAACTATTTTGCGGATACCCGTAAATTCCTCGAAATTCTTGACGACTTTGGTGGGCCGCAGAGACCAAGCAAGAAAAACGCGATAGACAAGCTGGATTTGAGTTTTCTCCCAAAGGACCGACCTGTGCCAAAGAAAGAGAAAGTTCTGCACTTAGAGTGCACTGGCAATGTATATTGGGAAACGATCTAGTTGGCCGATGGGAGGAGGGCTTTTACGGAATGTTCTACTTTATGCCCGGAACTGAAGATTACGCTGCCTTTCAGCGCAGAAACCTGCTTGATTTCAAAGCTGATCTTAAGTCATGGCTTGCGGGCGAGTGAGTGCCCGCCCTAACAATTTGCGCTACAGTCAATTCAACTTGATATTTCGTCCAGAAGGTAATCCAGTTCTGTCCAGAAGGCAGCACCGCGCCTTATCTTGGCCGTAAAAGCCGTGTGATAGTGCACCATTTTCACCTTGATAGTTACAAATACAACTGCTCTTGATGCGGGTCTGACGGATAACGTGCCGCGGCTTTTGTGCAGTTTGGGATGTTCATATTGAGTGGTGACAAGAAACGGCCTGTCGCTTAGCGTCACGTGAAAAAGAAATGTTGGGAAGTGCCACTACGCCTGTGGCACGCCGAAATAAGGGAGACGATTATGACCATCACACGCAAAGCGTTTTTAGGGCTTGCTGGTGCTGCTGCACTTGCCATGGGCCTTGGGGCTGCCCCCGCCATGGCACAGGACGTGACACTGCGCCTGCACCAGTTCTTGCCACCACAGGCCAATGTGCCAAAGCTGGTGCTGGATGTTTGGGCTGACAAGGTTGAGGCCGACAGTGAAGGTCGCATCAAGGTAGAGCGGTATCCGTCCATGCAGTTGGGCGGCACGCCACCAGAGTTGATGGACCAAGCGATTGATGGCGTGGCTGATATCGTTTGGACCGTGGTGGGCTATACCCCCGGTCGTTATCCAAGCACCGAGGTGTTTGAACTGCCTTTCATGATGACAAACGCGCGTGCGGCATCGTCGGCCTATTGGCAGATGTTTGAAAAGCACATGAAAGACACCGAATTCAAAGATGTGCATATCCTTGGTACATGGGTGCACGGCCCTGGTCTGATCCACACCAACAAAGAGGTGCGTACGCCTGCTGATATGCAAGGTCTGAAAATCCGTGGTGGGTCGCGCCTTGCCAACCGTTTGTTGGAAATCACTGGTGCCACGCCGATTGGCATGCCGGTGCCTGCAATCCCTGAGGGTTTGTCAAAAGGGGTGATCGACGGCACGACCATCCCATGGGAAGTGACCGCCGCGTTGAAGGTGCCAGAGCTGGTCAGCAACCACACCGAGTTTACAGGTAATGCGCTTTATGTGCTGACGTTTGTTCTGGCGATGAACAAAGACAAATACGACAGCATGCCAGCGGACCTGCAAAAGGTGATTGATGACAATTCCGGTTTGGAATTTTCGATCTTTGCTGGTGGCACCCAAGAAGATTCCGATGGCCCGGCCCGCCAGTTGGCGGTGGACCGTGGCAACAACATCGTGACGTTGAATGCTGAAGAAACTCAGGTTTGGAAGGATGCGGCCCAGCCCATCTATGACGAATGGGTTGCGGACATGCAGACCAAAGGCATCGACGGACAGGCATTGATCGACGAGGCGCGTGCGCTGATGGAAGCCTACGACAAGTAAGCCAACTATACTGGCGATGATCTGTGGCGGCTCACCCCCGCCGCAGATTTTTTTTACTGAATTGAGAGACCCAACATGCACCGGCCGATCCAAACCCTTGCCCGTGTCACCGCCTTGGCCGGTGGCCTTGTGCTGATCGTTTTAATTATTATGACGACGCTATCCATCCTTGGCCGTTCTTTGAACAAACTCATGCACAGTGATTTCTTTCAACACAAACTCACGGGGCTTTCGCAGGGACTGCTTGATCTAGGTATTGGCGAAATCAACGGCAACTATGAATTGCTTGAAGCGGGCGTGGCCTTTGCCATCTTCTCATTCTTACCGATCTGCCAACTCTACGGTGCACATGCGACAGTTGATGTGTTCACATCTTTCCTGCCACCGCGTGCGAACCGCTGGATCGCGGCGTTTTGGGAAATTGTACTGGCTGCGGTGATTTTGCTGATCGTTCTTCAGCTTTTTGGAGGGATGGAGCGGTATATCCGCAATGGGCAGACAACCTTGTTCCTGCAATTCCCGGTCTGGTGGGCCTATGCGTTTAGTTTTGCGGCGGGTGTCGTGGCCTGTATCACTGCGCTCTATTGCGCGGTCCTGCGTGTGGGGGAGGCGGTGACAGGCCGTATCATTCTGCCCTCAGAGCATGGGGGCCATTGATGTGAGTAATCTTGAACTGGGCTTCTGGTCCTTTCCTATTCTGCTGGTGATGGTGTTTCTGCGTGCGCCCATCGGGTTGGCGATGCTGCTGTGTGGTTTTGGCGGCTGGTTCATGGCGATGGGCGGCAATCCGACGCCGCTACTGGCCAAGATGAAATCAGAAACCTACACCACCTTTTCCAGCTATTCCCTATCAATCATCCCGATGTTCCTGCTGATGGGCCAGTTTGCCACTTTGTCAGGCATGTCCAGCGCGCTGTTTAAGGCCGCTGAGAGCTTTCTGGGCCATAGGCGCGGTGGTGTTGCGATGGCCGCTGTTGGGGCCTGTGCGGGCTTCGGGTCGATCTGTGGCTCGTCTTTGGCGACGGCTGCGACGATGTCCAAGGTCGCACTGCCAGAGCTTAAGCGGTATGGGTATTCCGGTGGCTTTTCGACGGCGACTTTGGCGGCGGGGGGAACTTTGGGCATTCTGATCCCGCCCTCTGTGATCTTGGTGATCTATGCGATCCTGACCGAACAGAATATTGCCAAGCTGTTTCTGGCCGCCTTCATTCCCGGCATTTTGGCAGCGCTTGGATATATTATCACCATTTCAATCTATGTGCGCCTGAACCCAGACGCGGCAGGGACACGGCCACCCGTTCCCATGGGCGAGCGGTTCAAGGCACTGGCCAACACATGGCCGGTACTCGTGATCTTTTTTGTTGTGGTTGGCGGCATCTATCTGGGTTGGTTCACCCCGACTGAAGGGTCGGCAATCGGGGCTGCGGGGACGGGGTTTGTGGCGCTGGTATCGGGCAGTCTAAATTGGTCTGTGCTGCGCGACAGCTTGCTTGGCACCGCACGCACCACCGCAATGATCTTTTTCATCGTGCTGGGGGCGGCATTTTATAATGGATTCCTTGCACTATCTGGCGTGCCGCAGTTCATGGCCGACTGGGTTGTGACCCAAGGGTTCAGCCCGCTGCTGGTGATGTCGATGATCCTGATTTTCTATCTGATCTTTGGTTGCCTGATGGACAGCCTGTCGATGATCTTGCTCACGGTGCCGATCTTTTTCCCGGTCATATCGGCAATGGATTTTGGCATGACGCCGGAACATCTGGCGATCTGGTTTGGTATTCTGGTGCTGATTGTGGTCGAGGTCGGGTTGATCACACCGCCCGTGGGGATGAACCTGTTCATCATCAATTCGATGGATCGCGAAACCCCGATGACCGACACCTATAAAGCGGTGATGTGGTTCGTCGGCTCTGATATCGTGCGGGTGATCATCCTTGTGATGTTCCCCGCGATCACCTTGTTCCTATTGCCGGGATAGCATCATGTCTGACAGCGCCTTGAAAATTGACATTGACGGGGCGGTTGCCGCGTTGACGATGAACAGGCCCGACAAACGCAATGCGATGAACGATCAACTGTTGGGAGAGATTGACGCGTTCTTTGCCAAGCCACCGGAAGGCGTGCGCGTTGCCATTCTGGTCGGCTCAGGTGGGCATTACTGCGCCGGGCTGGACCTGAGCGAACATCAGGCCCGCGATGCGACTGGCACCTTGCATCATTCGCGCGGTTGGCAGGCGGTGATGGACCGTATCCAATTGTCAGGATTGCCCGTGGTGTCAGCCCTGTTTGGCGCGGTGATTGGTGGTGGTCTGGAACTGGCCACCGCGACCCATGTGCGGATCGCCGAACCAGATTGCATTTTCCAACTGCCCGAAGGGCGGCGCGGGATATTTGTGGGCGGTGGGGCCACCGTGCGGGTCGGGCGCATATTGGGTGCCGACCGGATGATTGAAATGATGCTGACTGGGCGCAAGTATGGCACCGATGAAGCCGTGAGCTTAGGCCTTGCGCATTATGCTGTTGGTGCGGGTGAGGCGCTGCCAATGGCGCGCAAAATCGCCGCGCAGATTGCAGGCAACGCGCCTTTGGCCAACTACATGATGATCCAAGCGATTGGCCGGATTGACGACATGTCGCGTAGTGACGGGTTGTTCACCGAGAGCCTTTGTGCCGCTTTGGCGCAGACCAGCCCGGATGCCTTGGAAGGGCTGGCGGCGTTTTTGGAGAAAAGACCACCGAAATTCCGATAGTAACGCCACGAGGTTTGACATGACGGCCCATCCTAATCTGAAACCGCATGATGTGCTGCGCGAAGATCGGGTTGATGGAACGATAATACTGCGTTCTGCACTGACAATGGGCCCAGTGGCCCGGTGCAGCGGTGATTGGCTGCATCACTGGGCGGCCACAACGCCCGATGCGGTGTTTCTGGCGGAACGATCTGGCAAGGGCTGGCGAAAGGTCACCTACAAAGAGACACTGGAACAGGTGCAGGCAATTGCCGGGCATTTGCTCTCACGTGATCTGGGGCCGGATCGCCCGATTGTGATCCTGTCCGGTAATAGCATTCATCATGGGCTGTTAACCCTCGCTGCGCAGTATGTGGGCATTCCCACGGTGCCGGTGGCCGAACAATACAGCCTGATCCCCGCGGCGCATCCCCGGTTGGAATATGTCGCGCGGTTGGTACGGCCCGGCATGGTCTTTGCCGATGATGCGACGCAATACGCCGCTGCCTTGGCGTTGGATGTTTTCAATGGGGTTGAGGTGGTGGGCAGTCATTTCACCGATTTCCTGCGCCCGACAGCATTGGACATCAGTCCTGCATTTCAAGCTGTCACCCATGATACACTTGCCAAGATATTGTTGACGTCCGGGTCAACATCGGACCCCAAGGGGGTGCTGACCACCATGGGCATGATGACCACCAATCAGGCACAGGTCGCCGCCTGTTTGCCGTTTGTCCAAACCCACCCGCCTTGCATCGTGGATTGGTTGCCGTGGAACCACGTGTTTGGCGGGTCGCATAATTTCAACCTGATGCTGGCCAATGGTGGCAGCCTTTATATCGACAGCGGCAAACCCGCGCCGGGGATGTTTGAACGCACGTTAGAGAACCTCGCCAGTAAATCCGCGACAATCAGTTTCAATGTCCCGGTTGGTTTTGCGCAACTTGCGACCGCATTGAAAGCCGACAAGGCGCTGCGCAAAACCTATTTCGCTGATCTCGACATGATCTTTTATGCAGGTGCATCGCTGCCTCAAGACACATGGGCGGCGCTTGAACGATTGGCTTTGGATACCTGCGGGCAATTGCCGCTGATTACCTCGTCGTGGGGTCTGACCGAAACCGCGCCCGCCGCATTGATCAGCCACGAACCTGCAAAGGGGGCGGGGATTGTTGGTGTGCCCTTGCCGGGCGTGACGGTAAAGCTGGTGCCAGACGCAGATGGGCGTTGTGATGTGCGGGTGAGGGGGGATAACATCACGCCAGGATACTTGAATGACGCCATGAAAACGCGGGCCGCTTTTGATGAGGAAGGGTTCTTTATCACCGCCGATGCCATGGGTTTTGTTGATCCCGATGACGCGAACAAGGGCCTGCGGTTTGAAGGGCGGCTGTCAGAAGATTTCAAGCTGATGACCGGGACATGGGTACGGGCAGCCAAGCTGCGCCTTGATCTTTTGGCGGCCCTTGCACCCTTTGCGCAGGATGTCGTGATCACCGGACAAGGCCGCGAAGAGATTGGCGCGCTGATCGTCCCGAACCGCGCGTCGATTGCCGCGCAGGGTTGGGAGATTAGGGAAGCGAATGGCGTTCTGTATTCTGCGGCCCTGAATGCTGTGCTGGCCGACAAAATGGCCAAACTCTCGGCAATATCCACGGGCAGTGCGACCCGCGTGACATGTGCTTTGGTGATGGCGGAGCTGCCTTCGATGGCAGAGGGCGAAGCGACGGCGAAAGGCAATATCAATTTTGCAAGATTGCTCGACCGTCGCGCGGCTCTGGTCGATGACCTTTATGATCCTGCATCATCATTCCGGATTATGATTATGCACTAAAATGCCGCTTTACCGCAGATATGTTGCGAAATGCGCGGCATGATGCACACTGTCACGGTGGGGGAACACATGCTGTCAGAAAACGCCAACGCGGTTAGCTATTTTATTGATCGACATTTGCACGAAGGGCGCGCCGATAAATGCGCCTACCTTGAGGCTGAAACGGGCCGCGCGCTGAGCTATGGTGAAATGGCCGACGGTGCGGCATTGGTGGCGGGCGCATTGGACAAAGCAGGGATCAAGCCCGAAGAACGCGCCGCGATGTTGGTGCTGGACCAGATCGAATTCCCGCAGATATTTTGGGGCGCGATTAAGGCTGGGGTGGTGCCCATCCCGCTGAACACGTTGCTGGCAACATCGGTTTATGATGTCATCCTGCGTGATTGCCGTGCTGCAATCTTGTTTGTGTCTGCCCCTCTTTGGGAGGTGGTGGCACCCGTCCTTACTAACAACCCGTATTTACGGCATGTCGTTGTGATTGGCGATGCCCCTGCGGACAGCGCTGAATATAAGGCGTTCTTGCAAGGGGCCACGCGGGGGCAAACGCGGCCTGTCAGTCCAGATGAGGTTGCATTCTGGCTTTATTCGTCGGGTTCAACCGGGCTGCCAAAGGGCGTGGCACATGTGCATTCGGCACTCAAGGCCACTGCCGATACCTATGGCGCGCAGGTTCTGGGGATTACTGAGGATGACGTCGTGTTGTCCGCAGCCAAGTTCTTTTTCGCCTACGGGTTGGGGAATGAAATGACCTTTCCGCTGTCTGTGGGGGCAACCTCAATTCTGTTCACCGGGCGCCCGACGCCGCAGGCGATGATTGACACAATCGTCACCCACCGCCCGACACTCTTTTGCGGGGTGCCAACGCTTTTCGCGGCGATGGTGGCGCAGATGGATGAAACTGGTGCGCAGGATGTGGCACCGCGGACCTGCATTTCGGCAGGCGAGGCATTGCCGGAGGATGTGGGTAAGCGCTGGGAAAAACATATGGGTGTCGGCATCATGGACGGTGTTGGGTCAACCGAAATGCTGCATATTTTCCTGAGCAACGGACCGGGTGATATCGTCTATGGCACATCGGGCATTGCGGTGCCGGGCTATGATTTGCGGTTGGTTGATGAAAGCGGTGCTGAGGTCGGCGTCGGTGAATTGGGCGAGTTGCTGGTTAACGGGGCATCAGCCGCCACCGGATATTGGAACCAACGCGATAAAAGCCGTGGCACGTTTGAGGGCGTCTGGACCCGCACCGGTGATAAATATGAGCGGCGGCCTGACGGGCGGTATGTCTACTGCGGGCGAACCGATGATATGTTCAAAGTATCTGGGATATGGGTGTCACCGTTTGAGGTTGAAGGCGCATTGGTCAGCCATCCGCACGTGTTGGAGGCTGCTGTTGTTGCCGCACAGGACGAAAACGGATTGGACAAACCCAAGGCGTTTGTGGTGCTGCAATCAGGCGAGGCGGATGCGGCGCTGATGGCGGACCTAAAGGAACACGTGAAGGCCAAGATCGGCAAATGGAAATATCCACGCTGGATTGAGGTGGTCGAAGATCTGCCCAAAACGGCGACGGGGAAAATTCAACGGTTCAAGTTGCGTGGGGGTCAGACATGACGGCCAATTGGACAAATGACCCGGATGCACGTGTGATGGCGGGCGGTAAACCACTGGAATATGCCTGCTGGGGGCCGTCGCCGACCGAGGCACTGACATTGGTTTTGCTGCACGAAGGGTTGGGCTCAGTCGCGCTGTGGCGTGATGTGCCGGAGCGCTTGGCGGCGGCAACGGGCCTTGGCGTTGTTGCCTATTCGCGGGCAGGTTATGGCAGGTCCGATCCCGCCGAACTTCCCCGTCCGATTGAGTATCAGACCCAAGAAGCCAAGGATGTGCTGGGAGAGGTCTTGGATGCGCTGGGCGTGCAGCAGGCCGTGCTTGTTGGCCATTCTGATGGGGCCACAATTGCTGCAATCTATGCGGGGTCCGTTTCTGATATGCGGGTCCGTGGGTTGGTTTTGATCGCGCCGCATTTCTTTACCGAACCAGCGGGTTTGTCGGCGATCAGATCAGCGGGTCAGGATTTTGAAGCAGGTGATTTACGCACGCGGCTCGCAAAGTATCACTCAAATGTCGAGGTGGCGTTTCGGGGTTGGTATGAGGCTTGGACGCACCCAGATTTTGCCGCATGGAACGTCGCGGATGTCATTGATCATTGGCGCATCCCGGTTTTGGCCATTCAAGGCCGTGATGATCCTTACGGTACATTGGCGCAGATAGATGAGATCGAAACACGAATATACTCTCCGTTTGAGGCACTCATTCTCGATCAATGTGGCCACGCCCCGCATCTTGAATATCCAGTTGAAACTGACGCAGCGATTGCTAAATTTTGTGCCCGCCTGACCCGGATGGAGCAGGTCGAGGTGCGCATTGCCTGATTTGCCGCCCTACGCCTATGTGCCGGGCGCCAATGCCCGCCATCCAGAGGATTGGTTTGATCCGATCAAGCAAAGCGTGACGCCGGATATCATTGCGGGGGAACTGCACCACACGGCGGCATGGGAAGCCGGCCTTGCCTATTTGGACGCCGGGTTTTTCTGGGAATGTCACGAGGTGTTGGAGGCGGTTTGGTTACATACAGACGATGGAACAGCGGAGCGGGACATGGTGCAGGCGATCATCCAGCTTGCCAATGCGCGGCTTAAACTGCGGATGGAGCGACCGCAGGCGGCAGGTCGGCTGTGTAATATCGTTTATGCACATTTGATGCGTTGTCCGGATGATCGTGCGATTCTGGGGCTGCATGTATACGATGTTCAGGCTTGGGTGCGAGAGACTGAAAATCAAGTGAGTGGGCAAAATATGATTTATAGTGCGTAAAATTAAGAAATTTAGGCTTCTTCGAGGCTATATAGTATCAAGATTTGTATTATAATACCTAAAATTGCCAGCCTCACCCCCCAAGGATGCGCCATGACCCAGATCATCGATTTTCAAACGAAGCCTTCAAAATACCGCCATTGGAAAGTGACTTATGACGGTCTGGTCGCAAATTTGTTTATGGATGTGGACGAAAAAGGCGGATTGTTTGACGGCTATGAGCTGAAGTTGAACAGTTATGATCTGGGCGTCGACATCGAATTGGCTGACGTCGTGCAGCGGATGCGGTTTGAGCATCCAGAGGTCAAAGTTGTGGTGCTGCAATCGGCCAAGGAAAAGGTGTTCTGCGCGGGGGCGAATATCCGCATGCTGGGCGGCGCGGCGCATGCGCATAAGGTCAATTTTTGCAAATTTACCAATGAGACCCGCAACACCTATGAGGCGGCTTTGGCGGACAGTGGGCAAAATTATATTTGCGCCATCAAAGGGGCCTGTGCGGGCGGCGGTTACGAATTGGCGCTGGCGTGTAATTACCTGATGCTGACCGATGACAGCACGTCCTCTGTGGCGTTGCCTGAGGTGCCGCTGCTGGCAGTGTTGCCGGGGACTGGTGGACTGACCCGGGTGACCGACAAACGCAAAGTCCGGCGTGATCTGGCAGATGTTTTCTGTTCGATCGAAGAGGGCGTGAAAGGCAAACGCGCGGTAGAGTGGCGGTTAGTGGATGAGGTGATTGCCAATTCCAAGTTTGATGAAACCGTTGTGGAGCGGGCCAAGGAGATGGCAGCAGCATCAGGCAAGGCGGACGTCGCCAAAGGTATTGATCTGAGCCCAATCACCCGGAACTTTAGCGACGACACTGTCACTTATTCAACTGTCGAGGTGACGTTGCACCGTAATGAGCGCCGTGCTGTCGTGTTGATCAAAGGGCCGGATCATGGTGCTTCTGCGGATATGGATGCATTCACCGTGCAGGGTGCTGATGCGTGGATGCTGCGCTGCGCGCGTGAGTTGGACGATGCGATTCTGCATTTGCGGAACAACGAAAAGGAACTGGGGCTGATCGAATTTCAGACCCAAGGCGACCCGGAGCAGGTGATTGCCCATGAGGCACTGTTGCTGGACAACGCAGACCACTGGTTGGCCAATGAGGTGATCCAGTATTGGAAGCGGGTGCTGAAACGGATCGACATGACCTCGCGCAGCCTTGTGGCGATTGTCGAGCATGGTTCATGCTTTGCGGGACCTCTGGCCGAACTGCTGTGGGCTGCGGACCGCAGTTACATGATGTTGGAAGAGTTTGACGGTGACACCCGACCTTTGGCCGCCGTAACGATGAGTGCGGGCAGTTTTGGCAGTTACCCGATGGGTAATGACTTGACGCGATTGCAAACCCGTTTTCTGGGCACGCCAGAGCAGGTGGAAAAGTTGAGAAGCAGTATTGGGGAACCGCTGGAGGCAGACGCCGCTGAGGCGTTGGGCCTTGTCACCTATGCCTATGATGACATTGATTGGGAGGACGAGGTGCGGCTGTTCATGGAAGAGCGTGCGAGCTTTAGCCCTGATGCAATGACGGGTATGGAAGCGAACCTGCGCTTTGCCGGGCCGGAAACCATGGAAACTCGGATATTTGGGCGGCTGACAGCATGGCAGAATTGGATTTTCCAGCGACCCAATGCTGTGGGTGAAGAAGGTGCATTGCAGCGCTACGGCACTGGTGTGCGCGGTAAATACAACATGGAACGTGTGTGATTTTAGCGTCGGGTGGGCGGTGCTCTCACCTTACGGGGAACAACTGGTAAGGTGGGCGCGCCGCCCACTGACGCTTGAGGAGAAATGAAATGCTGGATCTGATCAATGTAAGTTATGACACGCAAATCCCGAATAACGTAGGGCTGAGCGAAGATAAGAAGGTGTTGAAGGCGCTGGAAAAATGGCACCCCGGATACATCAACTGGTGGAATGACCTGATCCCGCAAAACTTCCAAGAAAGCATGGTGTATCTGCGTACGGCGGTCAGTGTGGACCCCAAAGGCTGGGCAAAATTTGATTACGTCAAAATGCCGGAATACCGTTGGGGTGTTTTGCTAGCTCCGGCTGTGGACGATCGCAAAATTCCGATGGGTGAACACGTGGGCGAACCTGCGTGGCAGGAAGTGCCGGGCGAATACCGCAACATGCTGAAACGGCTGATCGTGATTCAGGGCGATACGGAACCGGGGTCAGTTGAACAGCAGCGGTTTCTGGGGCTGACGGCCCCATCGTTGTACGATCTGCGCAATCTGTTTCAGGTGAATGTCGAAGAGGGGCGGCACCTGTGGGCGATGGTCTATTTGCTGCAAAAGTACTTTGGCCGTGATGGACGGGAGGAAGCAAACGACCTGCTGGTGCGGTCCTCAGGCTCAGAAGAAGCGCCGCGTATGTTGGGGGCGTTCAACGAGGAAACGCCGGATTGGCTGTCTTTCTTCATGTTCACCTATTTCACGGATAGGGACGGCAAAATGCAGCTGGAATCTCTAGCTCAATCCGGCTTTGACCCGCTGTCGCGCACCTGTCGGTTTATGCTGACCGAAGAAGCGCACCATATGTTTGTCGGCGAAACCGGCGTGGGCCGCACCATTCAGGCGACGCTTGGGGCGATGGCAAAGGCAGGGATCACCGACCCTTATGACATCAACAAAATCCGCGATCTGGGGGTGATCGACTTGCCGACAATTCAGAAAAAGCTGAACCTGCATTATACCCTGTCGCTTGATCTGTTTGGTCAGGAGGTCAGCACCAACGCCGCCAATGCGTTTAATTCCGGCATCAAGGGGCGGTATATGGAGCACCGGATTGACGATGATCATCAGTTGCAGAATGACACTTATGCGGTGACGTCGATTGTCGATGGTAAGATATTGACCGAGGACGTGCCAGCCCTAACGGCGGTAAACATGCGGCTGCGCGATGATTATGTGCGCGATGCTGCGGGGGGCGTTGGGCGCTGGAATAAACAAATCGCCAAGGCCGGGGTGGAATTTGCGCTTAAGCTGCCACACGAAGGGTTCCATCGCCAGATTGGAGTGTTCAACACGGTTGCGGTGGACCCGGATGGGAACATCATTTCGGCAGACGCTTGGGAAAAACGCCGTGATGAATGGCTGCCGACGCAGGCAGATGGTGACTTTATCCAGTCGCTGATGGTGCCGTGTTTTGAGGCGGGCCAGTACGCGTCATGGATTGCCGCACCCAAGGTTGGGATTGATAACAAGCCCGGTGATTTTGAATATGTTAAGCTGCATATGGCGTGAGTTGTAAGGTGGGGGCATCCCCCACCCTCAGATAAAGGGCCACCTGATGAACCAACCTGTCAAACAGCATTTGATTGACCCGGAAATCTGTATCCGGTGTTACACCTGTGAAAACACCTGTCCGATTGGCGCGATTGAACATGACGACAATAACGTCGTGGTGAACGCTGATATTTGCAATTTCTGTATGGATTGCATTCCCGTGTGTCCAACCGGGTCGATTGATGAATGGCGGGTGGTTCAGGCCCCTTACACGCTGGCAGAGCAGTATGAGATGGAGGAGTTGCCCGAACAGGAATACATTGCAACAACTGCTGTGCAGGACGATGCAGACCCCATCACCGCACTCTTGGCCGAGGCGCATAAGGGGGCTGGCGGCAAGGCGCGCGCGCCCGGCAGTGCCAGCAAGCCGACGACCAACATGTATACGCTAGGCAAGCCCGCGCAGATGACAGTGCAGGGTAATTACCGCCTGACGGATGATCCTGACCACGATGTGCGCCACATCATCCTAGATCCCGGCGCGCTACCGTTTCCGGTGCTTGAAGGGCAATCCGTTGGGATCATTCCGCCGGGTGTGGATGCAGAGGGCAAGGCGCATTTGCCCCGGCTTTATTCTGTCTCCAGCCCGCGCGATGGTGAACGGCGCGGGTATCACAATATTTCGCTGACGGTGAAGCGTGAGGAGAAGGGGCTGGCGTCAAACTATTTGTGTGATCTGGAGCAGGGTGCAAAGGTCGATGTAACCGGCCCCTTTGGCGGGACATTCCTGATGCCCGGCCAATCTGATGCGCATTTGCTGTTGATTTGTACTGGCACAGGGTCCGCCCCGATGCGCGCCTTTACCATGCAGCGCCAGCGCAGTGGCGCGACAGGGGGCATGACGATGTTTTTTGGGGCGCGTACACCCGAAAGCCTGCCGTATTTTGGACCGCTCAAGAAAATACCACAGGGCATTCTGAAACAGCATTTGGTGTTCAGTCGCGTGCCGGATCAGGACAAGGAATATGTGCAAGATAGGATTGTCGCAGAACAGGAAGTAGTGGCCGATCTGCTGGGTGATCCCCGGACCTATATCTACATTTGCGGCTTGCGTGGCATGGAAGACGGCGTTGAGCATGCGATGACATCCATTGCCGAAAGCATGGGTGTTCAATGGGCCGCACTCCGCGATACCATGCGCGAAGAAGGCCGTTATCATGTGGAAACGTACTAAATGAGCCAACAGCCGTTCGTGCATGAGATCAACGTGACTTGGGGCGATTGTGACCCGGCGCGCATCGCTTACACAGGGCGACTGCCAGCCTTTGCTCTTGAGGCGATCAATGCGTGGTGGGAAGCGCATTTCGACGGGGATGGATGGTTTCAGATGGAACTTGACCGCAACGTTGGAACGCCGTTTGTGAACTTGAACATGGATTTTCTAAGTCCGGTGACACCCCGCCATAAGTTAATGTGCGAGACCTATCCAACCCGGCTTGGCACCAAATCCATTACCTTTGGCATGAAGGCCCGGCAAAGCGGTGTACTTTGTTTTACGGGCAGCTTTACCTGCGTATTCACCATTGCTGATAAATTCAAAAGCCAAGCCGCCCCAGATGCGTTGCGGCAGGTGATTGAGCCGCTGGTGCGGGCGGAGTAGTGTTTTTATGTCTGCTATCTCAAGCGCCGGGTGAATGTGATGTCTGATAAAAACGCCCTTGCTGATCCCGGTGCTCAGCTGATTACAAAATTGGCGACGCGGGTTGCCGAGGCGCGCAAAGCCCGTGGCATGCCGAGGCGGGTGTTGTCGGAATTGTCAGGTGTCTCACCACGCTATCTGGCGCAGTTGGAGGCGGGTGAGGGCAATATCTCTATCTTGTTGCTGCACCGCGTTGCGGCGGCACTTGATCTAACTGTAAACGCGCTTTTGGCTGATGATGTGCCGCTGGACCATGACGTGCAGCGTGTGGCCGCGTTGTTTCGGCAGGCCCCAGTCTTGGTGCAGCAACAGGTGCGCAGTTTGCTGGCTGTGCAAAACCCAAGCGTGATGCGCGCCGGACGGATATGTCTGATCGGGCTGCGCGGCGCGGGTAAATCGACCTTGGGCAAATTGGCAGGTGAGGCTCTGAACATTCCATTTGTTGAGCTGAACAAAGATATTGAGGCTGAGACCGACATGCCTTTGGCCGAAGTGATGGCGCTTTATGGTCAGGATGGATACCGCGAGATGGAGGCGGAAGCGTTGGAGCGGATCAGCGCGCGGCATGACCGGGTGATACTGGCCGTGGCGGGCGGCATCGTTGCGGAACAGGCGACCTATACGCGGCTGTTGGAACGGTTTCATACCGTCTGGGTCAAGACCAGCCCGCCCGAACATATGCAACGGGTACGTGCGCAGGGCGATGTGCGCCCCATGCAGGGCAATCCAGCGGCGATGACGCAGTTGAACGAGCTGCTTAAGGTGCGGTCACCGCTATATAATCAAGCCGAGGCGCAGGTGAATACGTCAAACCGGGCGGTGCGATCATCGTTGAATGATCTGCTGACAATCATCGCCAAACGGCGGTTTCTTGACCCGGTATGACAGAGATGGATCAGCTCACGGTGGTGCAGGATGCATTTTGGCTGGCTGCGGAACACTTATTGCTGCACCACACAAATCCTTGGGAATTGGATGAGGCGCTGACCGCGTGGGGCTATGGTATGGGGCCGTGCGAGGCACAGGATTTGTTCGGGCTTGATCAGGTGCTGGTGCGTCAACCACGACGTGCGGGTTGCATACTGACGCGTATGGTGTCCGAAGGGCGGATGGGCAAGAGTGGCGGTGTAGGATATTACCGTTATCCCGGTGGGGGTGGGGCTGTGATTGATCCGTTGATTGAGGATTTGATCCGCGAGGAAGCTTGGTTTGCCTCAGTTGAGCGGGTTGAAATGGGCGATCGTGACTTGGTAAATGCGATGAACGCTGCGCTGCGTAAGCTGGTCAAAACACAAGGCATTGATCCGTTTCTTTTGGCAAAGGCAGTCAACTTTCCCCCAGACCAAAATCTTTGAACAAAAAAGGGCCGCGACTGGCGCGGCCCCTCTTTAGATTGTGAACCAGATTAAGCGGTCCAAGCCATCCGTGCAGGATGGTATTCAAAGCCGATATGGTGCTCTGCACCAACCAGACCCAATTTGGTAAAGTTGTAAAGTGACCGCCAGTACGGCTGGATCGTCACCCCTTCGTCTTGGATCATCGCCTCACCTTTGGCCATAATCGCACGGCGCTTTTCAATGTCCGCTGTTGCCAAAGCTTCTGTCAACAAGGCGTCAAATTCTTCGCTTGCCCAGCCAAATTCATTCCACGCTTCGCCAGAACGATAGGCCAACGCCCAGATTTGTACGCCCAAGGGACGCGCGTTCCAGTTGGTTGAGGAGAACGGGTACTTGGTCCAGTCGTTCCAGAACGTCGAACCGGGCAGAATGGTTCGCTTAACGCTAATGCCAGCGTCACGCAATTGCGCGGCAACGGCATCGGTGGTGTCTTTGCGCCATGCATCGTCGATTGAGAACAACTCGTGCTCATAATCGGCCATGCCTGCTTCTTCCATCAGCGCTTTGGCCGCAGCTGGATCGATTTTGCGGGGTGGGATTTCCGCAAACTCTGGGTGCATCGGACCAACGTGGTGGTTGTCTGCAACCAATCCGCGACCCGCATAGCCCAGTTCCAACAGAACAGCGTTGTCGACGGCCATACCAATGGCTTGACGGACACGCTTGTCTGCATAGGGCTTTTTACCATCAATCTCGGCCAACTGGTTTGGACGGATGACGATTGTAGCGGCTGTGGCGATGGTGTTTTCGTTCCACCCGTCCAGCGTTTCCATGATGTCGATGTATTCGCCTTCGATCGAATAGTGCGCGTCTACTTCGTCAGCCTCGGATGCGGCGATCCATGCTGATGGGTCCGTGCCGTAGTCGATATATTCCAGACGGTCGATGTAGGGTCCGCCGTAAACTTCGGTGCCCCACCATGTGTGGTCAGCGTTTTTCACCAACACGCCTTTGACGCCCACTTCGAGCGATTCAGGAAGGTAGGCACCTGTGCCGACTGGATTGTCCAGCATCGTATCCGCATTAAAGCCCGCAGGCACAATTGCTGCCGGATAGTCGGCCATGCCGGGGATCAATGTAATGTCGGATACTGGCAGCTTCAGCTTGACGGTGTGGTCATCGACAACTTCGATGGACCCTGCGATGGCTTTGCCGGATGCCTCGTCGATCAATGATGCGAAACGGCCCGCCATCGAGTTCCCCTCAAGTGACTTATCGCACCAGCCTTCGATGTTGCGTGCAACATCAGCGGCAGTGAAATCGCTACCGTCGTTCCACTTGACGCCCTTGCGGACGTTCAATGTGTATTCGGTGGCGTCGTCGTTGATTTCCCAGCTTTCCAGCAGGGCAGGAGTGAATGTGCCGTCATTTTCCCAGATCGCCAGATATTCCAGCCAACCCCGGCTAAAGTTTGCGATCTGTGACCAGTCATAGGTCCGTGGATCTTTAAGCGCGCGAACTTCCATCTGCATACGGACAGTGCCGCCTTCTTTGTGGCCGGCAGCCATTGCTGGTTTGGCCATGCCGATCATGGAATATGCGGTTGCGGCGGTCGCGCCGAAAGCACTGGCCAGGGCCAGAAATTCGCGGCGATTTACCGGGTCTTTTTTCGCGCTCTCAGCTGAATCCAAAATGGATTGCGGGAGCGGCTTGCCGGTCCGTGTCAAAAAACTCATGGTCTTCCTCTCTGTTGTACGTCGTCGGCATCTTGCCGATCATACGTCGCCGCATTGTTGTTGCGGCAGGTGATGCAGTTGATCTGCTTGTTTAAGCGTCCCTTTCGGGTGCCAAGTGATAGTCAAACACAGAAGGGCATGCGTCAAGCCCATCGCAAAGACTTGAACAACGGCGAAAAGAAGTTTCAGGCTTTGATTTGTGGTGAATGGTCACGGCCCGAATGCGGATTAACCCACCCGGGCAGAACGCTTAGGGCCCCAAGTTGATCGGTTTTGCCTCACAAGCGCCATCTGAGTGCGACCTAATGTCGCTCAGAGGACAGCGTCGATGATTGGGAGGCACGAACTCGGTGCCTTTGTGGCAATTGCATTGTACTTTTTGCCACGCAATTGTCGTTTGTTTTTGAAAAAGAACGACATTTAAATTTTTTGACCAGTCCACAGTTATTTTGAAAAAATCGGTCTGTGCCGCAATGATATCCGCAATCGAATCTATCCATCCAAGGTCATGTCACTTGTAATATGGACGCTTCTGCCGCCTATTTCCTGCTGGACTGGGCCGCCTGTTGAACCAGGTTTTGCAAAGTTGTCAGATCAGCGATTTCGTTCGCAAAGATCAGTACCAAGCGGGCGTTCAGGGCATGGCTTTGGGCCTCAGTCAGGCCAGTGTGCGCTTCCATCAGGCAGCTGTAAAATGCATCTCCCTGATCCCCGAGCTTGTCTTGCAGGGTCATCGGTGGCCTCCTTTGGCTTGTTCATAGGCCGCGGTGATTGCGGCGATATCTGGGGTGTCAAATACTGCGCAAACATGACCATCAGGCCGCAAGAGATAGATCACATCCACGCCATAACGCCGCGATGCGTGGTCCTCGATATCTTTGAAACAAGGATAGTCCGCATGGCTATTGATCTCGATCCGATCAATGCCGTCGATGGCTGGCAGTTTGACGTCCCCCACAGCCAAAAGTGTAAATGCGCCTTGGGCCTCGGCAATCAGCCAGGTGTCGCCACCAGCGCCTTTGAGGGGGGCATCTATAACGGCTTCACCGGGGCGAATGGGCGCGCTTCCGGGGGTTTGCAACGTCATGCCCGCCAGTGAGCAAGGTCGCGACAAACGGCCTGAATTGATCAATCTGCGGGCAAATGGATGGGTCGTTGCAAGGTTCAGCACCTCGTCGCGAAACAGGGCTTCAATTGGTGATTTTGGGGTCATGAAATTGGTAGCGCGAGAGGAGTGCAGGATGTTCTCAGAAGAACCGTGGGTGCGTTCCTCGTTGTAGGTTTCGATCAAAGTTGTGGGGGCATCACCGCGCAACACCGCCGCCAATTTCCAACCCAGATTGTCCACATCCTGAATGCCGCCGTTGCCGCCCCGCGCGCCAAAAGGGCTGACCACATGGGCACTGTCGCCGACAAAGAGCACACGGTTATGTACGAACCGTTCCAGTTTGGCACAGCGGAATTTATAGACGCTCATCCAATCCAGTCGAAAGGGTTTGTCTCCCAGCATCGCCTTGAGGCGGGGGATGACTTTTTCTTCAGTTGCTTCAAGTTTTGGGTCGGTGTCTGGCCCCAGTTGCAGGTCAATGCGGTAGATATTGTCGGGTTGTTTATGCAGCAATGCCGACTGGCCGGGGTGGAACGGCGGCGCGAACCAGAACCAGCGTTCGGGCGTGTCGTGATCGCCAAACGGGGACTGGTCCATTTCCACATCGACAATCAGGAAATGTTCCTCAAACGTTTGCCCTTCGAAGGGCAAATGCATCCGTTGGCGGGTGGCAGAACCTGCGCCATCGCAGGCGATATACCATTCAGTTTCAAGGGAGTAGGGGCCATCAGGGGTTTCCACCTTTAGACTGACATGGTCTCCGTGGTCGGTATGCCCAACAACTTTGTTGAGGAACCGCAGGTCGATCAAGTCAGGGAATTCCTGCGCGCGTTCGGCCAAATATTGTTCAACGTAGTATTGTTGCAGGTTGATGAAAGCCGGGTATTTATGGCCAGGCTCGGGGAGCAGATCGAAGTTGTAGACCTCCGTTTCGCCAAAGAAATTGCGGCCGACTTTCCATGTCACGCCTTTATCCAGCATCCGTTCGCCCACGCCGAGACGGTCAAATATTTCCAGCGTCCGTTTCGCCCAACATATCGCACGGGAGCCGACGGAGACCACGTTGTTGTCGTCCAGAACAACCGATTTGATCCCACGCAACGCGAGGTCCACGGCCATGGCCAGACCGATAGGCCCGGCACCAACAATAGCAACCGGGTGGCGCGGTTCGGGCGCTGTCAGGCCGAGGGGCGTGATGTAGGGGAAAGGGGCGTAGTCGTAGGCCATGTTTAACCCTGCAACGCTGCCCACATGTCCAGATCGCGCTGCGCGGTCCAGATGCGCGGGGTGTCGATGCCGCGGGCCTCATCATAGGCGCGGGCGACGTTGAAGGGAAGGCAGTGTTCATAGATGGCGTAGTCTTTGAATTTCGGGTCACAGGTGGCGCGGACGGCGTCCCATGCTTCCTTGAGGGTGCCGCCACGGGCCGCGACACGGGCCGCGGGGGCGTAGGTACTGTCGACAAAATCGCGGGTGCTGTCGATGGCCCGCGCGACTGCGTCCTTGCCGATCAATGCGCCGCCACGACCCGGCGCAATGGCGTCCACGTCAAAGCTGGCGATATTATCAAGGGTGTGACCCCATTCGTTGAAATGCCCGTCACCGCAATAGCAGGCAGAGTGGTCTTCGACGATATCACCGGTGAACATCACGTTTTCATCTTGCACCTGAATGACGATATCACCCGCCGTGTGGGCGCGGCCAAGGTGCATCAGGTCAACGCGGCGATTGCCAAGGTAGATCGTCATACTGTCGGAAAATGTGGTGGTTGGGTAGGTGAGGCCGGGGATGCTCTCGTGGCCTTCAAACAGGCGCGGGAAGCGTTGGAATTCGCTATCCCAGTCTTCTTGGCCGCGCTCCACCACCATGGCGCGGGCGGTGTCACCCATGATGATCTGGTCCGCACCATAGGCGGAGGCACCAAGCACGCGGACGGCGTGATAATGGGTAAGCACCACGTGGCTGATTGGTTTATCGGTGACAGACCGCACCTTTTCGATGACCTTGTTGGCCAGCCGAGGGGTGGCCTGTGCCTCGACAATCATAACGCTGTCATCGCCAATGATCACGCCAGAGTTTGGATCACCCTCTGCGGTAAACGCATAGAGGTCACGGCCAATTTCATCAAAGGTGATTGTCTTTTCCGTCATGTCGCCTTGGGATGCGAAAGCTTTGGCCATGGTGTTTCCTTGTCAGCGTTTGCGCGGGGATTTTCCGGCGTAGCGGTATTTGAAAAAGGGTGAATTTAAGGGAAGGTTTTTGCGGGTAAGATTTTGCCTGAACACGCCCCAAATCCGATGCGGTAGCCATCGCCCGTCGCGTGCCCTGTCAGGATCATGGTATCGCCATCTTGCAGGAAGGACCGCTCGGACCCGTCAGCCAGCGTGATCGGTTCTTTGCCGCCCCAACTGAGTTCCAGCAAGCTGCCGCGCTGCGATTTTTCGGGGCCGGAAATTGTGCCGGAGCCGATAAGATCGCCTGCGTTCATCGCGCAGCCAGACGAGGCGTGGTGCGTCAGCTGTTGGGCGGCAGAGTAGTACATTTCGTTATAGTTGGTGCGCGCAATGACTTCCTGTTCACCACCTTCGGGTTCGATGATGACGCTGAGGTCGATGTCATAGAGCATCGGCTTTGGTTCTTGTAGGTACGGCAGCAAGTCTTTTTCTCGCTCCGGCGTTGAGGTGCGGAACGGTTCAAGTGCTGCGCGCGTCACGATCCATGGGCTGATTGAAGTGGCAAATGCCTTGGCCTGAAATGGGCCAAGTGGTTGGTATTCCCACGCTTGGATGTCACGCGCGGACCAGTCGTTAAGCAGGATGTAGCCAAAGATCATATCGTCTGCTTCAGCCACCGAAATGGGTTGCCCCATATCGGTTGAGGTGCCGACGATTGCGCCCATCTCCAGCTCAATATCGAGGCGTTTGCAGGGGCCAAAGCTGGGCACTTCTGCATCGGGCGCTTTTGTCTGACCATTGGGGCGGATAATGTCAGTGCCGGAGACAACAACGGTGCTGGCGCGACCATTATAGCCGATAGGAATGTGCAGCCAGTTTGTCGGCAGCGCGTTTTCAGCGCCCCGGAACATGGTGCCGACATTGGTGGCGTGATGACGGCCTGCGTAGAAATCGGTGTATTCGCTGACAACCATCGGCATGTGCAGGCGGGCGTCTGCCATCGGGATCAGGTGGGGCGCGACTTTTGCCTGATCGGGGCTGTCAGAGCTGAGCAGTTCGATCAGACGGTTGCGCAGAGTGGGCCATGTGTCGGGGCCAAGGTCCATCACGTCGTTCCAATAGGGGACGTCGAACACCGGCTCAAAATGAAGCAGGATTAGGTCTTCTTCCTCAACTGCGGCCATATCGAGGATCATGTCGCCGATTGCCACGCCACAGCGTGGTTCAAGTGAGTTGGTCGAGAACACGCCGTAGGGCAGGTTGTTCAGGGGGAAGTCGGTGTCAGCGGTGTTGGCGCTTTCCACCCAAGAGGTGAGGAGGGTCATGTGGGTTTCCTATTTGGTGGCGATGGGCCGTGCGCCCACCTTACGTAAGGTGCAGGCGTCCTGCACCCTCACTTTTTGCCGGGTGTGCCGTCGAATTTCTTTTCAATATCTTCCCAACAGTCGATGTAGTCATCCTGCAATGGTGCCTCTTTCGCAGCAAATTCCGTCAGGTGTTGTGGGAAGCGGGTTTCAAACATGAACGACATGGTATTGTCGAGCTTTTCAGCCTTCAGGTCAGCATTACTCGCGCCTTCAAATGCATTCTTATCAGGGCCGTGCGGCAACATCATGTTGTGAAGTGACAAGCCGCCGGGGATGAAGCCTTTGGGCTTGGCATCGTATTGGCCATAAATGTTGCCCATCATCTCGGACATGACGTTCTTGTGATACCACGGGGGGCGGAAGGTATCTTCGGCCACCATCCAGCGTTCGCGGAACAGCACAAAGTCGATGTTGGCGGTGCCTTCGACACCTGAGGCAGCGGTCAAGACGGTGAATATGGATGGGTCGGGGTGGTCAAATAGGATTGACCCGACTGGACAATAGGTGCGCAGGTCGTATTTGACCGGGCAATAGTTGCCGTGCCACGCGACCACGTCTAAAGGCGAGTGGCCGATTTTGGTTTCATGAAACTGGCCGCACCATTTGATGGTGACGGTTGAGGGCGCATCGCGGTCCTCAAATGCGGCTACGGGTGTTTTGAAATCGCGGCGGTTGGCCATGCAGTTGGCCCCGATGGGGCCGCGGCCCGGCAGTTCAAATTTCTGACCATAGTTTTCACAAACAAAGCCGCGCGCGGGGCCGCTCAAGACTTCGACGCGGTAGACCAAACCACGGGGTAGGATCGCGATTTCTTTGGGTTCAAGGTCAATGACGCCAAGTTCGGTGCAAAACCGCAGGCGGCCTTCTTGGGGGACGACGAGCAATTCGGAATCGGCTGAATAGAAATAGCTGTCCACCATGCTGTCGGTGACCAGATAGATGTGGCTGGCCATGCCGACTTGGGTATTTACATCGCCGGCTGTGGTCATGGTGCGCATGCCAGTCAGCCATGTCAGCGGCGTGTCGGAATGTGGCACCGGATCCCAACGGTATTGGCCCAGCGATGTCACGTCGGCGGGAATGTGCGGCGCGGATTTCCAATAGGGCAGGTTGATCTTTTCATAGCGGTGGGAGTGTTTGACCGACGGGCGGATGCGATAACACCACGTGCGTTCGTTCTGGTGGCTGGGGGCGGTGAACGCAGTGCCGCTCAATTGCTCACCATACAGACCATAGCTACATTTTTGCGGGCTGTTCATGCCTTGGGGAAGGGCACCGGGCAGGGCTTCGGTCTCAAAATCATTGCCAAAACCGGGCATGTATCCGGCGTGCGTGCCCATGGGTGTTGCGGCATGGGTGAGGTTGTTTGGGTTGGTCTCGCGGTTCATCAGTGGCCCCCTTGCAGAATCTGTTACATCTGTAATAGTTGTTTTTGTAACTAACAAGCCGTGAGTGCCATGCCAAACGCTGAATTTGATCTGGAAAAATTCCTGCCCTACCTGCTTAATCAAGCGGCAGAAGTCAGTTCATTGTCGTTTCAGCAAGTGTACAAAGATCGCTATGGCATGTTGCGGACTGAATGGCGGGTGCTGTTTCATCTGGGGCTTTACGGGCAGATGACAGCCAGTGATATCGGTGCGCGCGCCAAAACCCACAAGACCAAGATCAGCCGTGCAGTCCAGCGTTTGGTGACGCGTCGTTTTGTGAGCCGGGAACGCGACCATGGTGATCGGCGGGTTGAGCATCTAACGCTGACAGCCGCAGGACAGGCGGCTTATATCGAATTACGCAGGATTGCAGAAGAATATGAGGCATCATTGCTGGCATCGTTGACGGAGGAGGAAACCGTGGTCTTGCGCCGCGCGTTAAATAAATTGGCTGAGGTTGAAACTGGGTGCTTTACTTAGGCGCAACCACGCGTCACCGATGGCGACATGACAGATCAAACCAAAGGCCTTCTTATCACGTTTTTCGGCGTCCTTTTTGTGGTGCCGGATTCACTGTTTGTCCGGCTCATTGATGCTGACGCTTGGACCATTGCATTCTGGCGGTTGTTGTTAGCGGGGGGCGGTACCGCGCTTTATTTGTTGCTTACCACAGGGACTCGGTCGTTCACGGCAGTGTTTGCGACGGGCCGTTATGGCTTTATCTATATGCTGGGCATTGGCAGCAGCGGCATCTTGTTTGTGCTGGCTGTCAGCCTGACCTCAGTGGCAAACGTAGTGTTTATCATCGCGTCATTGCCGGTATTTGCTGCAATTTTCAGTCGGATTTTTCTGGCAGAACCGTTCAGTCAGCGCACGTTGCTGACCATTGCTGCCGTGGTGCCAGGGTTGGCCGTGATTGCCTATGGGTCGGGTGAAACAGCGGGGGCGCATCTGTCTGGTGACCTGTTGGCCTTTGCGCTGTCTGCCACATTTGCAGCTGCTTTAACGGCAGCCCGACATGTGCGCGGCACCTCAATGGTGCCGGGGGTGGCGATGGCCTATATCATCGCGGCGCTGGTGGTTTGGCCGTTTGCAGCGCCTTTGTCGGTTCCTGTCGCGCATGTACCACTGGTATTGGGGCATGGGGGGGTTATACTGATAAGCTCGGTTTTGTTGGCTTTGGGACCGCGCTACATCACCTCGGCTGAGGTTGGGCTGCTGGTGCTGCTGGAATCGGTATTGGCTCCATTGCTCGCGTGGATGGTGATTGGCGAGAACCCGGGGGGATATGCGCTGGTGGGTGGTGCAATCGTGATCGGCGCGCTGGCGGTATCTAACGTGGTGGTGCTGCGGCGGCGGGGGCGATTGCAAGGCTCAAAGCCGCTTTAGGTCTATTTGAAGAATAGTGGAGGACTGACGATTTTCCTCAAATGCTTGATAACCTGAGAAAATCAGCCGAGGGAATGTCGCGTAAGGTTTTCTAGCGTATTTAGTTTTCGTAAATAAAAAGGCGCGACCCCAATTGGGGACCGCGCCTTTTTGCATTTCGCAAATGGTAGAGGCTTTAGAAGCCCAGACCTGCGTATTTGTTCTTGAACTTCGACACGCGGCCACCGGTGTCCATCAAACGGCTGGAGCCGCCGGTCCACGCGGGGTGTACGGAAGGGTCGATATCAAGCGACAGCTGGTCGCCTTCTTTGCCCCAAGTCGATTTCATTTCTACAATCGTGCCGTCGGTCATTTTGACGTTGATTGTGTGATATTCGGGATGTGTATCGGCTTTCATCGCTCTTATCCTTTCGCGTCAGACTTGGGTTTCTTGTAGTGAGCATTCTCAACAATACGTGCTGATTTACCACGGCGCGCACGCAGGTAATACAGTTTCGCACGACGTACACGGCCACGGCGGACCACGGTGATTTCGTCGATGTTTGTGGAATGCAGCGGGAATACGCGTTCCACGCCTTCACCAAAGCTGATTTTGCGGACGGTGAACGACCCGGCAATGCCATGGCCATTGTTACGCGCGATGCAAACGCCTTCGTAGTTCTGCACACGGGTGCGTGTGCCTTCTGTTACTTTAAAACCGACACGGACGGTATCGCCCGCACGGAAATCTGGGATGACTTTACCCAGTTCAGCGATTTGTTCCGCTTCAATCTCTGCGATCAGGTTCATCTGACGCGTCTCCTATGATGCTCGTGGTGTTCCACGAAGTTTTTACGCGATCCAAGAGCTTCGGTCTGTGTTTCGGGTCCTTTGCCCTGATCTCATCAGGGGTGGCCCACCGCAGGTAGCATCGTCATTCCTTATTTGTGCTTTGCAAATAGCAAAGCCATCCGGAGCCACAAAAGCGATTCCAGATTGGGATCGTATAGGGGGGATCAATTGGGTGATCAAGCCCCCCGATCAGATCCCGTTAGGTGATGGCCAGTATGCCAAGGACCACCAGCAGAAATAGAATCAAAACGATGCCGATAAGAACTTTTGCGCCAGTCAGCGCGACACCCGATAACGCGCCAAAGCCTAACAACGATGCAACGGCAGCGACGATGAGTAGAATTAGAATGAGTTTTAGCATGATTCTTCTCCTTGTGATGACAGGCCGATGCCGGAACAGATGAATTTTTCCACCGTAGACGCGTTGGGCAGCCGTTTAATTTTATTGGAAGCTGTTGATCCACGTCAAGGCAAAGGGGCCTGACGCGCGGTAGTGTTGTTCGGAAATTTCATGACGCACAACACAAAGGGGGCAGCATGCCGACAGCCAGCACTAATAAACCCACACCGCCAACGGGTGCCAAAAGTAACACAATCCTTGGCTTCGAAAGCGGGGAATATCCGTACAAGATCAAAATGGCGCGCAAGACCTATGAGGATGAAAAATCTGCTTTGCAGGTTGAGCTGTTGAAGGTTCAGCACTGGGTGCAAGACACCGATCAGAAATTTGTTCTGCTGTTTGAGGGGCGGGATGCTGCGGGCAAGGGTGGTACGATCAAGCGGTTCACCGAACATCTGAACCCACGTGCCGCGCGGGTGGTTGCGTTGAACAAGCCCACTGACGAGGAACGCGGTCAGTGGTTTTTCCAGCGCTATATCAAGCATCTGCCCACCGCGGGCGAAATGGTTTTATATGACCGATCCTGGTACAACCGCGCTGGTGTTGAGCGGGTGATGAATTTCTGCGCGCCTGCGGAATATCTGGAATTCATGCGCCAGACCCCAGAGTTTGAACGCATGCTGGTGCGCAGTGGTATTAAGCTGTTCAAATACTGGTTTTCAGTCACCCAGGAAGAGCAGAAAAACCGATTTTCATCACGCGAAACAGATCCGTTGAAACGCTGGAAGCTGTCGCCGATTGACCGTGCCAGTCTGGATAAGTGGGATGATTACACCGAGGCCAAAGAGGCGATGTTTTTCTATACCGATACGGCAGATGCGCCGTGGACGGTGATCCGGTCGAATGACAAAAAGAGGGCGCGGTTGACATGTATGCGGCACTTCTTATCTCAACTTGACTACCCGGACAAAGACCCAAGTGTGGCGCGTCCGCCTGATCCAAAGATATATCATCAAGCCGAAGCTATTGTGCACGCTTCCGATCATGTGCTTGCAGCGTCTTTGCATCCTGACCGTAACAAGACCTGATCCCGAATCAGAAAGGAACACAGATGTCCCATACCCCTCATGAACTTGCCGAGGAATTTCCAGAGATGGCTGACGCCATTGCGCAGCTCAATCAAAGTGATGCCCATTTTGCGAAGTTGACGGATACGTATCACACATTAAACCGCGCCATTCACCGGGCAGAAACAGATGTTGAGCCAACAAGCGATGATCATATGGCAGAGATGCGCAAGCAGCGGTTAGCGCTTAAGGATAATGTCTATGCTTATTTAAAGGAAAAGGCTGTCAGTTAAACACCGTTACCATCGCCCCGATTTTTCCACATGTCGGGGCGGCGGTCTTGGGTGATCTGTTCTGCCATGTGCTGACGCCATTTGGCGATTTGACCGTGGTTGCCGGACATCAGAACCGGTGGAATGTTGCGGCCCTCCCATGTGGGTGGCCTCGTGTATTGCGGGTGTTCCAGCAATCCGTTTGAATGACTTTCTTCCACCGTGCTGTTGGCATTG
Organism: Sulfitobacter sp.; assembly: GCA_051251995.1. Classification (GTDB taxonomy): domain Bacteria; phylum Pseudomonadota; class Alphaproteobacteria; order Rhodobacterales; family Rhodobacteraceae; genus Sulfitobacter. The sequence goes on along the minus strand of JBPOFF010000002.1, from coordinate 70,831 downwards.
CCGAGCACGCCGGGCAACAGACGCACAGTGGCGTCGATCATCGCTTGGGCGGCCAGTTCGCCGCCGGTCATCACAAAATCCCCAAGGCTAACTTCGGTGATGCCGAAATGTTCGATCACCCGCTCGTCAACGCCCTCAAACCGTCCACACAGCATGGTCACACCCGCGCAGGTCGATAGATCGCGCGCCATGGCCTGATCAAAGCGGCGCCCGCGTGGTGACATGTAGAGGATCGGCCAGCGGCCATGCGTGTGGCTTTGTGCGGCGGCAAGCGCGGGGCCAACCACATCCGCGCGCAGTACCATGCCCGCACCACCACCCGCAGGCGTGTCATCGACGTTGCGGTGTTTGCCGATGCCGTAAGGGCGCAGATCATGGGTGTGCAGTTGCCATTTGCCGTCGTGCAAGGCCTTGCCAGTCAGGCTGGCCCCCAACACGCCGGGAAAAAGGTCTGGGAACAGCGTCACGATGCGGGCCTGCCAGATGTCAGCATAATCTGGCGCGTCTTGCATCAATTCGCGCGGTTGCAAGGTGGCGTGCACTGATTGGCGACCATGGGAGCGGGGTGTTTTCATGCGGTGCGGGCCTCTGCCAGAATGGCGGCTTTTGCGGCATTCCGGGCATCTGGTGTGGGGTGGGCTTTGTTGGCCTCAATCATCGCGGCCAGCACGTCGTCACCTAAGCGCTGATTGGCGGCGGGTGGTGCAACAAGTTCGGCGCGCAGGGACAGCGGAAGGTCACATAAATCAAGCAGCGGGTCGGCGGGGCCAAGGGGCAGATCGCGGCAGTCTTCTAGTGCCGTGTGATGTACCGGGCAAGGCACGCGGCTGGCGATTTCGGTGACCATTCCATCAAGATCTGCCGCCATGTGATAGCGATCACAAAACGTATCAACATCCATCGTCATGTTGGATGCTTTCACATGTTCCCAATGCGCGGATTTGAGCCATGCGTCAGGCGCGCGGGTCGACAGATACAGCATGATTTCTGCGGCAGGATAGCGTTTTGTCATGATCTCCCAAAACGCATAAAGCAGAACCGGGGCGGCGGAATAATCATCCAGATCACCACGTCCGGGCAGGTGGCCTGCAAGTTCTTCGGCAGAGATGATCAGCGTGCGGCGCGGCATGCCGGGCAGATCGTTCATCAGAGTTTCAAACCGGTCCTGCACTTTAATCAAGGTCAGCGGATCACGCCATGTGGAATAGCCGCGTGTGGCGCTGATCAGGTCTTGCATATGCCAGCGCAGCCGCAGGGCTGCGTGGGCTTTAAGTGCAACCCGGTTTTCGCGCAACATTGCCTGAATGCTGGAGGTTCCAGTCTTGTGGAACCCGGCATGCAGGATGATCCGGCGTGGCATTACTTGGGTTCCGTTTCCGGCAACACGCCGTGCGGTGGGTCCGCAACGACACGCCCCGAGGCAAGATCAACAGTGGGCACAGCCGCCTTGGTGAACGGCAAAAAGGTCGTTGCAGAGGTGCCTGCAAGTTGCAGTTCCAGCAGATCGTCGGCCCCGTGGTTTTGCACCGTTTTGACAGTGCCAAGCAGAACACCGCCCGTGTCGTAGACCGACAGGCCAATCAGGTCCGCATGGTAATATTCATCATCGGGCAGTGACGGCAGTTGGTCGCGTTCGGCAAAAAGCGCCGTACCGCGCAGGGCGTCCGCCTCTTCTTTGTTGGTGACCTCGGCGATCCGTGCAGCAAAACCGTTTTTGACGGGGCGCAGGATGGCGAGGGCAAATTGACGACTGCGGTCTTCGGACCACAGCGGCGTATAGGTTTCGATGTCTTCGGGCACCGCGCAATAGCTTTTCACCCGCAGTTCACCGCGCACGCCATATGATCCGGCGATGGCACCAACACAGATCATATCGGTCATTGTAACAACTCCGAATCCACACAGATCGTGCCCGTCCAATCGCCTGTGCCCGCAGCACATTCAGTGCGCATCAGATAACGTTCGTACCACATACCAGCGGAAAACCCGATGGCGAGAACAACAACCAGTTTGATCAAACTAAACATCAGCGGCTTTCGATATGCAGATGGCGCGCGCGCGCTTCCCATCCTTTGGTTTCCAGTTCGGGCGTCAACGTATTTTCGCGCGGCCAGCCCATGCAGAGGTAGGCCACCAAGGACCAGTCCTGAGGTACTTCAAGATCACGGGATAAGCGGTCGGGGTCAAGCACTGAGACCCAGCCAAGCCCAAGGCCATGGGTGCGGGCGGCAAGCCACATCAAGGTAATTGCGCCGACAACAGAATATCGGCGCATTTCCGGCATGGTGCCTGCGCCCAAGCCGCTGCCTTTTTCGGTGCTGTCATCACAGTAGATCGCCAATTGCTCTGGCGCATCTTGCATGCCTGACAATTTGAGCGAGGCATAAAGAGCGGCCTGTTCACCGCTATACCCGGCAAGAGCTTCGGCATTGGCGGATTTGAAATTCTCAAGCGCCGCGGTCCGCGCGGTGTCTGAGGTGACGCGGATGATGCGCCATGGTTCAGAAAGACCGACAGAGGGGGCCAGCCCGAAGGTATCGAGGCACTGTGCCATCAATGCCGCGTCCACCGGATCAGTTAGGAAATGGCGGACGTCGCGCCGCCAACGCATCAAATCGTGCAGCCCGGCACGGAAGTCTGTTGAGAATGTTTCCATGCCGGGCGCTATTTTGATTATTCTGCTGCGGCTTCGTCAGCAGCAGCAGCTTCTTCTGCTGGCGCGGCTGCGGCTTCAGCAGCGGCGGTTGCCTTGGCTGCTTTTTCTTCTACACGGTCCTGAGCTTTCTTGCCCGGTGTGCCTTTGTTCGGGTTGTTGCGTGTCGCTTTTTCACGAACGCCAGCAGCTTCCAACATGCGTGCAACGCGGTCTGTGGGCTGTGCGCCTTTTGCAATCCATTCCTGGATCTTCTCGACGTCCATTTTCACACGCTCTTCGCTGTCTTTTGGCAAAAGTGGGTTATATGTGCCCAACTTTTCGATAAAGCGGCCATCGCGTGGCATGCGGCTGTCTGCGGCAACGATACGGTAAAAAGGGCGCTTTTTTGAACCGCCGCGGGCGAGACGAATTTTCATAGCCATGGTGTGTAGTCCTTTGAGTTTAGATGGGCGTTATGCCCGGATTAAGATTGCTGTTGTTTGTGGTGCTGAATGACTTCAGCGATGATGAAGTTCAGGAACTTCTTGGCGAATTCGGGATCGAGGTCAGCCTCTTTCGCCAAATCTTCTAGCCGCGCGATCTGATCCGCTTCGCGGTTTGGATCGGACGGGGGAAGGTCATGTTCGGCTTTGAGTTCCCCCACAGCCTGTGTGTGTTTGAAGCGTTCACCCAAGGTGAACACAAGGATCGCATCCAGACGGTCGATGCTGGCACGGTGATGCTTGAGGACATCAGCGGCGCGTTGGGTTGTGTCGGTCATGCGGCCTCCTTGGGGTGGCGGTAGACATGAAGTTTCAGGCCATCCACGGTGACAAAGTCGTTTTCGCGTTTTGCCCCCATGCGTTCGGCCAAGGCCTGTGACCTTGTATTACCGTGCTCTGTACAGCTGATTGCGGTCTCCCAGCCAAGGACATCAAAAGCATAGCTGCGCGCGGCCATGGCCGCTTCGAATGCAACACCGCGTCCTTCGGCCGCTTCAAAAACCGACCACGCAATTTCTGGTTCAGGCCAATCATCAGGGTAAAACAGACCAACAACGCCAAGCGCCTCGTCGGTGGATTTATCCGCCACCATCCAGCGACCATAGCCCCGAAGATGCCAGTGGCCAATGATTTCACCCAGTTTATCAAACGCCTGTGTACGGGTGTTGGGGCCGCCAACAAAGGCCGCGCGATCACTGGTGCGAAATGCCGCGTAGGCTTCGAAATCACGCATCTCAGGGCAGCGCAGGCGCAGACGTTCGGTTTCTATGACAGGAATGGGCGTCATGCGGTGGCCGCCTTTCGGATGGCAATATGGCTCGCTGCCGAAGCATGACGGTAGATCAGTGTTGATTTGCCCGAGGGTGTTTTCCAATCACTGCGTTCCATCTGTGCCCCAAGACGTTCAGCTAGTTTGATGGACCGTGCATTGCCCGGCGCAATCACGCTGATCATCGGGGGCCATCCCAAAGTGGTGGCGGCGTAATGCAACAGCTCTGTTGCCGCTTCGGTGGCCAGACCTTTGCCCTCAAAGCCACCAAACAGACGCCACCCAAGTTCCACTTCCGGCCACCCTTCGGGATACCAAAAGCCAACTTGACCCACGATTTTATCGCTGCCTTTTTCAAGGACCGTCATCAACCCGTAGCCCCGGATCGTCCAGTGACCCAGCTCAGTGGCAAAGCTGCGCCATGCCGCAGGGCGTTCCATCGGGCCGCCGGTCATTGCACTGCGGGGGTCTGCCATAAACGCGGCATAGGCGTCAAAATCCGACGGTTGCGGCGCACGCAAGATCAAGCGATCGGTTTTTATGATCACAGCAGGTGTCACTTCAAACCAAGCTCCGCAGGCGAGGCACCATCGAACAATGGCTTTGTAAAGGAACGGTCATAGCGACGGATACACTTTGTCTGCTTGGCATGTTCGTAGGCGCGCAAGCACTCAGGGTCGTCCCACATCCTTTCGCGGTACACTTCATAGGCCGCGAGGGACGAAAAGGAGAAGTGGCAATAGGCAATGTCGTTCGGCCCCTCATGCGGCATGTGATAGCCGTGATGCACGCCACCCAATTTGGGCACAAGATAGAGCCACGCTTTTGCGTAGATTTCGAACTCCGCCAATTTGTCGGGGTCGATTTCATATCTGACGGTGCAGGTGATCACTTCTTTTTCCCAAACCCGCTAAGGCCCGATGGCAGGCCCATGCCGCCGCCAAGACCGGGCAGTTTGCCACCCATTTGTTTTGCTGCTGCTTCCAATGCTTTGGGATCCATGCCTTGGGCCATTGCTGCCGGGTCCATGCCGCCTTTGCCCATCATGCCCTTCATGGCTTGTTTGAGCATGCCGCCCTTGCCCATTTTGCCCATCTTTTTCATCATGTCGGACATCTGGCGGTGCATTTTCATCAGCTTATTCAGCTCGCTGACTTCCAGACCTGCGCCTTTGGCAATCCGCTTTTTACGGCTGGCTTGCAGTAGTGCGGGGTTGGCGCGCTCTTTTTTTGTCATGGATTGGATCAGGGCGATTTGACGTTTCAGGATGTTATCGTCCAGCCCGGCGTCTTCGACCTGTTTGGCCATTTTGCCCATGCCGGGCATCATGCCCATCATGCCTTGCATGCCGCCCATCTTCATCATCTGTTCTAGCTGCATTTTCAGGTCGTTCATGTTGAACTGACCTTTGGACATGCGACGCATCATCTTTTCGGCTTGTTCAGCCTCGATGGTGTCTTGGGCCTTTTCCACCAGCGCAACGATATCGCCCATGCCAAGGATGCGGCCCGCGATGCGCTCAGGCTCAAATGTCTCAAGCGCGTCCATCTTTTCGCCAAGGCCGACGAATTTGATCGGCTTGCCGGTGACGGCACGCATGGAGAGTGCCGCGCCGCCACGTCCGTCGCCGTCCATTCGGGTCAGGACAACGCCGGTAATGCCGATACGGTCGTCGAAATTCTGCGCAGTGTGCACGGCGTCTTGGCCGGTCAGGCCGTCAACCACCAGCAATGTTTCGCGTGGATTGGCGACGTTGCGGACGGCTTCGACTTGGCTCATCAGCTCTTCGTCGATTGACAAGCGGCCCGCCGTGTCGAGCATATAGACGTCATAGCCGCCCATTGCCGCTTGGGTCTTGGCGCGTTTGGCGATGGATACCGGATCTTCGCCTTTGACAATCGGCAAGGTGTCGACGCCGATTTGCACACCGAGGATGGCTAGTTGTTCCATCGCGGCGGGGCGGTTCACGTCAAGCGATGCTATCAGCACACGCTTGCCGTCACGTTCTTTCAAACGTTTGGCCAGTTTCGCGGTGGTGGTGGTCTTACCGCCGCCTTGCAGGCCAACCATCAGGATCGGCGCTGGCGGGTTATCAATTTTTAAGGCACCGGGTTCGCCTTCGCCTTTCAGCGTGTCGATCAATGCGTCATGGACAATCTTGACGACCTGTTGGCCGGGCGTGATGGATTTGGTGACGGCTTGGCCTGTGGCCTTGTCTTGGACCGCTTTGACAAAGTCACGTGCGACGGGCAGGGACACGTCCGCTTCAAGCAGCGCAACGCGGACTTCGCGCAGGGCGGTTTTGACGTCATCCTCTGACAATGCGCCCTGTTTGGTGAGGCGATCAAAGACGCCGGAGAGGCGTTCAGATAGGTTCTCAAACATCGGGCAAAGCCCTTTCTTGATCGGTTGCGGGATGCCCTATAGTTAGGAACCCTGCGTTAAATGCACAATTGCCCCCACGGGCGTAACACGCTGGTGGGGGTCGATCCCCACGCTAGGCAGGGACCGGAAGGCAATCCTTCCGGGAGTTGAAGTGGACTTAGAGGGTTGCGGTCCGTGAGTCAAGCGATGCGGAGGTCCAGCAATTGACGGCATCACAGGCCCGCTTTGCCCCGCTGCCGCTGGAATAGACCAGCGTGATGGGGTGAGTTCCGGCGTCCATCCCGTCGTCAAATACAAGTGCCGCGCGATAGGTATTGGTGTTGCCGGAATGCGATGTCTGCACAATGGCTTGGTTAAGATGGCCAAGTTCCCATGTGCGGCGTTTGTAGCCGATCATTGATCTGCGCCGCAGTTCCACCAGATTTCGGGGGCGATCTAGGATCAATTGTGTGCGGCGGATGAAGGCAAGATTGAAGACAGAACCAATGACCACGCCACCAATGATAAATGCGGTTCCGACAAAGGTTTCGGTTTGTAGGGTGAAAAGACCCACCACAACGAAGAGAAAGGCAAACAAAGAGACAAACACCGCCAGCCAGACGGGATTATTCTCGATGATCAATTGATCTGCGGTGTCGCGGGTCACTTTCATACGGCGGAGCCTAGGGTTCAGGATTGGTTTTCGTCAATGTGGTGGCCTCGCCAGGGGACATGTAAGGTGAACAAGGCGCAGGGCCAGGGTCATTGAGTGTTGCATTATCAAACGTAACACTAAAAATGGCGCGCAAATGTTCACTTCTGCACATGAGAGAATGCGATGACCGATTGGGACGAGATCAAGACGGCATATCAAGTGGCCCGTATGGGCACGGTGAGTGGCGCAGCCGAGGTGCTTGGGGTTCATCATGCAACGGTGATCCGACACATTGATGCGTTAGAGGGCCAGCTGGGTGTTAAACTGTTTCAACGCCATTCGCGCGGTTATACAGCAACGGAGGCGGGCGAAGACCTGCTGCGTGTGGCCAAGGCCACAGATGACCAGTTTAACCAAATGGTGGGACGGATCAAAGGTCATGGCACCGAGGTTTCTGGCGATTTGGTTGTGACCTCTTTGGATTCGTTGTCCCCACGGATCGCGCCGATCCTCGCAGCGTTTCAGCAAAAAAACAAAGATGTCGTGGTGCGGTATTTGACGGGGGCCAGATTGTTTCGACTTGAGTATGGCGAAGCGCATGTTGCCATTCGGGCTGGCGTTGCACAGGACCAACCTGACAATGTTGTGCAGCCGTTATTGGAATTGAAGATGGGGGCCTATGCCAGCAAAAGCTATGTGGCAGAATACGGTGCGCCCCAAGGCCCGGAGGATTACCCGAAACACTGCTTTGTGGGCTCCGAAGACCAAGAAAACCGCGCGCCCTATTACAAATGGATGCGTGCGACTGTGCCGGAAAGTTCAATAACATTTCGGACCTCCGACATGCAGGCGGCCAATGCGGCGGTTCGCGCCGGGGCGGGTATTGGGTTTCTTGAGGTTGCACAGGCGTCGCGCGACCCTGATTTGGTGGAAATACATCCGCCGCGCCCTGAATGGTTTGCGCCGATCTGGTTGGTGACTCATGTTGATTTGCACCGCACAACGAAAGTACAGGCTTTGTTGCGGTTCCTTAAGGATCATATGAAAGACCGCCCTCAGGAGAGCGATACGTGAGCCCGAGCGCGATGGGCCATTTGGCCATGTTGGCGTTTTCGGCCTTGGTTGCGGGGTCGTTTTCGCTGGGGGCTTTGGTTGCCAATGACATCAGCCCAACTGCGTTCAATACTGTACGATTTTGTATTGGCGCGGTAATTGTTGGTGGGTTGGCATGGTCGCGCGGTGCCATTGACCGCAAGGGATTTGTGGCACCTTGGCGATACGTGATCTTGGGCGGACTGTTTGCGATATACTTTGTCCTGATGTTTGAGGGACTCAAGACCGCCCCGCCCGTAAGTGCCGCCGCCGTGTTTACATTGGTGCCACTCATGGCGGCAGGGATCGCTTGGGTGTTGTTGCGGCAGGTGCTTACCCCGCGTATGGCGATTGCCTTGGCGATTGGTGGCTGTGGTGCCCTTTGGGTGATCTTTCGGGCCGATTTTGCGGCCTTACTGGCGTTTGATATTGGGCGGGGCGAGGCGATCTATTTTATCGGCTGTGTCAGCCACGCGATATATACACCGATGGTGCGGCGGTTGAACCGCGGCGAAAGCGCGGTGATGTTCACCTTTGGCACCTTGCTTGCTGGTGCGGGGCTGTTGTTGATTTACGGCTGGTCTGATTTGATGTCTGTCACTTGGTCGGCGTTGACGGCAATGGTTTGGATCGCTTTGCTGTACACCGCTATCTTTGCCACCGCGCTGACAGTTATTTTGTTGCAGTTTGCGACCCTGCGGCTGCCGTCAGCCAAGGTGATGGCCTATACCTATCTGACCCCCAGTTGGGTCATCATCTGGGAAATCATGTTGGGCAATGGCGCGCCAAGACCTTTGGTGGTGATTGGTGTCGGGCTGACCATCTTGGCATTATTTTTGCTGCTGCGCGACGACACGCCAAAAAACGACGCGCCTAAACAGGAATAGATTTATTACTCTTGACCAATTTTACGTCTACTCTAGCTTCTACAGACCATACTCAATGTAGAAAGGCTCACTCATGCGGAATATCATTTACCTTGTGGGACTGGTTGTCATCGTTTTGGCGATTGTTCAATTTGTGCTGTAAAGGCCGTGGACGAAGCGTAAGTTATGACGCTTCGTCCATTTCTGCCGTTAGAACTTCTTGGGCCAAAAACCGTTCAAACGCATCCAAATTAATCGGTTCGAACAGTCCGAACCCTTGCATCCAAATTGACGCTTTGCGCATGGCGTCAGGTTCAAGTTTGCACCACTTTACCCTGCCACGCTTTTCCTGACTGATCAGCCCTGCACCTGTCAGGACCGTCAAATGCTTTGAGATCGCGGCCAAGGACATTTCAAAGGGGTCGGCCACATCTGTCACGGCCATATCGTCCTCAAGCAGCATCGCAAGAATGGCGCGCCGGGTTGGGTCCGAAAGGGCAGCGAATACCTGATCAAGATCACGTGTCATGCAGATATCTTAACGCTTGGCACGATCAAGGGAAAGCGCCTCAGCGGTTTGGATGGTTTGTGGTTTGAGATGGCCAGTGATGTTGGTATTGCGCAACCTCGACCTCTGAGAGCCCTGCGTCGCGTCGAAGATGTGGGGGCAGGTCCTTGATATGCATATGATTGCGTCTGCGCCAAGAGGACAGGATGACGCCCCACATCCGAGAGAGGCATGTCTTTTTGGCACATGTTTTCTGCTCACGCGGCGGCGTGTTCTTTGCGATGGGCATCATTTTTATGCTTTCTTTGGTGGATTTGATGCCTTTGTGCCAAATGAACGGGATTTGGACAAAGACAATTTCTTGACAGAACATGTGCAAAAAATGCACATATCTGACATGGTACGCTCCCTTCCCCCTCTTAATGCGCTGCGTGCCTTTGAGGCCGCGGGCCGCCATCAGAGCTTCACTGGCGCGGCAAGCGAGCTTGGCGTTAGTCATTCTTCCATCAGCCGCCATGTGCGTGGGTTGGAAGACCGTCTTGGCGTTCAATTGTTTCGCGATCTTCCGCGCGGGCTGGCGTTGTCGACCGATGGTGCCGCCTATCTGGCGCAGATATCACCCGCGCTGGATGCCATTGCCTATGCAACCGAAGGGCTTGCGGAAGCGCCGCAGGGGACCATCACGGTGAACTCAGAGCCGCTGTTTGCGACGAAATGGCTGGTGCCGCGGTTGGCAGATTTTGCCAAAGCACATCCCAAGGTCGATATCCGGCTTGAGGCATCGCGTCACTTGGCTGACGTGGCGCGGTACGAGGCGGATTTAGCCATTCGGTTTGTGCATCCTGGTGGGATTTATCCGGGGTCTGAATTGATCAGTGATGCGATCCTTCGCCCGTTCGCGTCACCTGACTTGGTCCGCAAACCCATATCGACCCCGCGCGACCTGCTGGGATATCCGCTGCTGCGTGACCGCACCAATGGCACATGGGATACATGGTTTGCAAAAGCTGGTGGGGTGGCCCCAGACGAGGTTCCGCAGCTGACGTGGCGGATGTCTTCGCTTCTTGCCATTGAGGCGGCCATTGCAGGGCAGGGCGTCTTGCTTGTTTCAACGGAAGTCGTCGCAACCGAAGTTGCGGCGGGGCGGTTGGTACAGGTTTCTGAGATTGGCTTTCGCGAAGGTGGCTATCATTTGGTCCGGGCCCAAGGCGCTCTGCGGCGCAAATCAGTGCGGGTTTTCCGGGATTGGCTGATCGAGAATACAGCACCATGGCGCAGTGGGGAATAAACCATGCTCAACCAAAAGGTTGAATAATGGTATGGAGCATGTTTTCTGGATTTTGGCCTATTCCCCGCTGTCTGTATTAGGAATAATCCATTATTATTCAATAAGTTAGTGTGAAATCCGTAGTTGTTGACTCTGGGCCTTGCCCGCTTTAGCACCTACTTAAGACATCTTATGGGGAATGTGGTGTGGCCGACCCGGACCAACAGCAGCAAATGCAGCAGCTTGAGGCCAAAATACACGCCGCGAAAAAGCGTTCTGCGCCCAAATCCCGAGTGGATGAACATTATTCTCAGGCCAATTTGGCATGGAGAATGGTGATTGAATTAGTGGCCGGTCTTGGGATCGGTTTCGGCATCGGATACGGGCTTGATTGGGTGTTTGGCACCCTGCCTATTTTCATGGTGCTGTTTGTCATGCTGGGCCTTGCGGCGGGGGTAAAAACGATGCTCCGTTCTGCCAAGGAAATCCAGGAAAAGCAGTTGGCCGAACAGGCCGCGGTTGATGCGCCCCCGAGGGGCGACAAGAATGAGGGAGCCTGAAATGGCAACAGAGGCACACGGCGCAGAAGAGGGCGGTCTCGTCTTCCACCCAATGGACCAGTTCAAGGTCGAGAATATCTTGGGTGATGGTGCGGTATCTTGGTATACGATCACCAACTCTACGGTGTGGATGGCTCTGGCTGTTCTCGCGACTTTTGCTTTGCTGGTTCTGGGAACCTCCAAGCGCTCTGTCATTCCAACGCGAATGCAATCGGTTGCTGAGCTGGCATATGGTTTTGTTTATAAAATGGTCGAAGATATTTGCGGCAAAGAGGGGCTGAAGTTCTTTCCGTATATTATGACGCTGTTCATGTTCATCGTCTGCGCCAACTTCCTTGGCCTGTTGCCAACGGCCTTTACACCTACATCGCACTTTGCTGTGACGGTTGTTCTGGCGATGGCGGTTTTCCTGACCGTGACAGTTCTGGGATTCGTCAAAAACGGCACGGCTTTCTTGGGTCTTTTCTGGGTGGCTTCTGCTCCCTTGGCGCTGCGTCCTGTTCTGGCGATTATCGAATTGATCAGCTATTTTGTGCGCCCTGTCAGTCACTCCATTCGTTTGGCAGGCAACGTTATGGCGGGCCACGCGGTGATCAAGGTTTTCGCGGGCTTTGCAGCAATCACAATCATCTCTCCGGCGTCGATCATTGCCATCACGGCGATGTACGGGTTGGAGGTGCTGGTGGCCTTTATTCAGGCCTATGTTTTTACCATCCTGACATGCGTGTATCTTAAAGATGCGCTGCATCCGGGCCACTAACGACTTAACTTATTCGGGCGAAATAACCCCGTCCTAATACTCAACTTCCAACCTAATAGGAGAATTCACATGGAAGGCGAACTCGCACACATCGGCGCAGGCTTGGCGGCAATCGGTTCCGGGGCAGCAGCCATCGGTGTTGGTAACGTTGCTGGCAACTTCTTGTCCGGCGCATTGCGCAACCCATCGGCAGCCGCCGGTCAGACAGCCACACTTTTCATCGGCATCGCCTTTGCAGAAGCCTTGGGGATCTTCGCGTTCCTCGTTGCTCTGCTGTTGATGTTCGCTGTTTAATCCTCGGAACTGACATTCTTTCTGGCGGGCAGTCGCGCTAGCGTCACTGCCCGCCCGGACGTTCAAGTTTCCAAGGAGAAGCCAAAATGGCAACTGAAACACAAAGCGATGGTTTGGCCGACGCCATTGGCGTTGATATGGCTGAACATGCCAGCACACCGGGCATGCCACAGCTCGATTTTTCCACTTGGGGAAATCAGGTTTTCTGGCTGATCCTTGCGCTGATCGCGACCTATTTTATTCTGTCACGCGTGGCTTTGCCGCGTATTGGTGCGGTTCTGGCTGAACGTCAGGGCACCATTACAAATGACATCGCCGCGGCCGAAGACCTTAAGGCTAAGGCAACTGAGGCCGAGGCGGCTTACGACAAAGCACTTTTAGATGCCCGTGCCGAAGCGCAGAACATCGTCGCCCAAGCCAAGGCTGATATTCAGGCTGATTTGGACGTCGCAATTTCCAAGGCCGATGCCGAAATTGCAGCAAAAGCTGCGGAATCGGAAAAGGCGATCTCTGACATTCGCGCAAGCGCACTGGAGAACGTCAAAGTTGTTGCCAAGGATACCGCCAAAGAAATCATCACTGCGATGGGTGGTAAGGCTGATGCCAAAACCGTCACTGCCGCTGTGACAGCACGGATGAAAGGATAATACCATGCGTTTAACCCTTTCGACTTTGTTGACAGCTTTGGTAGCGTCACCGGCATTTGCTGCGGGCGACGTTTTCTTCTCACTCAAGAACACAGACTTTGTTGTGCTCTTGGCGTTCATCCTGTTCATCGCGGTGCTTTTCTACTTCAAAGTACCGGGCATGCTGGGTGGTATGCTGGACAAACGTGCCGATGGCATCAAATCCGAGCTGGAAGAAGCCCGCACCCTGCGTGAAGAAGCGCAGACTTTGCTGGCCTCCTATGAGCGCAAGCAAAAAGAAGTGCAGGATCAGGCGGATCGCATCGTTTCTGCCGCCAAGGAAGAAGCCAATGCCGCCGCCGAACAGGCGCGTGCCGATTTGGCAAAATCACTGGAGCGCCGCATGGCTGCTGCAGAAGAACAGATTGGCTCGGCTCAGGCTGCTGCCGTTAAAGAAGTTCGTGATCAAGCAGTGGTGATCGCCATTGCTGCTGCACGTGACGTGATTGCCAAGCAGATGTCAGCCGCTGACGGTAACAAGCTGATTGATGATGCAATTGCTGAGGTGGATGCGAAGCTGCACTAGGCTTTTGCATCGCTGAAAAGTTGAAAGCCCCGGTCATTGGCCGGGGTTTTTCCGTTTATGGGTCAGTTTAAAGGCAATCACTGCCCCGCCGCATAGCACCAATTCGAGGGCAAAGGTCCAATGGGTGACAAATGACAATATCCAATGGTTGTGTGATGCCGGAACGATAACAAGCGGGCCGCTGAGATCGAACAACGGCCATGCCCAATTAATTGCGCCGATATGGGTATCCAGTAAAAGGTGCAGTATCGCACCAAGGCCGAGTGCCACCAGCAATTTACCAGCCTCGAACCGGGCGCTGATCACCGTTCCGACACATAAGATAGCCAGCCAGAATATAGGCCTATGGGTAAGGTAGTTATGATGATGGATGGATTGTGCATCACGAAAATAAAATAACACCAGATCAATATCAGGCAGAACCGCGCCGACCATGCAGATGTAGCGTTGGGTGCGATTGGTCCAAGGCCGAAAAGAGTATGCAAATAGATATCCCGCCGGGAGGTGAGCAATAAACATGAGGATTCCTTGGGTATTATTACCAAGTCCATAATCTCTTGCTGATGTGCAGAATTTGATTGGTACTTACGCAAACTCTTCAAAGAACTTGGGAAAGAATTCTTGCCGTGGCCTCTCAACTGCCGTTTTCATGTTGCAGACGCTGGCGGGCGATTTCCTCGTTCCGGGTGGCCTTTTGCTGATCAGTCAGGCAGGTCGCAACGTAGTTCAGGTGGTCTTCGATTGCGGCACGCGCCGCAGATGGATCGCGCGATTGCAGGGCCTGATTAATGGCGCGGTGCTGGTCCAAAAGGGCGGATCGACTGGTCTTTTGCTTAAACATGATCTGTCGATTATAAAACACGCCGCCACGCAGCAATTCGTACATGGATCGCATCATGTGCAGCATCACCACATTATGGCTGGCCTCTATAATCGCCATGTGGAATTGCGCATCAAGCTGGGCTTCATCTTCGGCGTCGCGTTTCGAATGGGCGGCTTCCATTTTGTCGAACACAGTCTGTACCACGGCAAGGTCAGTATCGGAGCCAAGACGCGCGGCACGTTCTGCGGCCAAGCCTTCTAGGTCACGGCGAAAAGACAGGTAATCAAAAACCGCTTCATCGTGGCGCGCGAACAGATCAATCAAAGCGGGTGAAAATGCGCTGCCCAAAACATCAGCAACATAGATGCCTGCACCGGGTTTGGTGCTAAGCAGGCCCGCCGCCTGAAGCTGCGATATCGCATCGCGCAAGGACGGGCGGGATACGCCAAGCCTTTCCGCCAATTCGCGCTCCGCTGGGAGCCGTTCACCGGGGCGCAGAATGCCGCGCAGGATCAGTTGTTCGATTTGGCTGATCACTGCGTGAGACAGCTTTTCTTGAGTCACAGGGCGAAAGGGCATGGCGTTTCCTTGAATTGGTCATTTTATATGACCAGAGGAACGGGGCGGCAATTGCTTTTATCAAGCTGACCCGGATTACGGTAACCAGTTGTTAACCGGTCTGTGTCGAAGATGGCGTATGCGTCGATATATTATGCGTTTCACTGTCCTGTTTGTGCTTGCCGGGTGTAATACCGCAGGCCCGCATTTTCGTGGATTGCCCGCCACCCGTGTGACTGTGGATGGGTCAGTGTTTGACGTACGGGTACGTGATGAGCTCGCAGAGGCGATGCGGGTGAACATGCAGTATGCCCCACGGTTCGGACCGATCCGGGAACGCGCGGGCATTGCGATGGCGCAGGTTAGCGGCTGCAAAGTAAAAGAAGTGCGCGGTGATCAGGCCTTGGCCACAGGTGTCTTGGATTGTGGCAAGGGTGGGCCCCGCGATCGGGCATCACCTCAATCACTTGATTGTATCCCGGTGCGTGGCACGAAATTGCAGGGTGTCGGACAAGTCAGCGTTGATCTGGACTGTTATCCCGCCTGAGAGCCGCAATATCTTGTGGATAACCGCCGATAAGCCCCTTTCCTTGGTATGACCCGGTTGACTTGAGGGGGGCTGGCCCGTCATTTTCACCCGAACCATGGAATCATCGGAGCACCGCAGTACTTGCGCTTTTCCAAACTCAGACTGACAGGCTTCAAAAGCTTTGTGGACCCTACCGACCTGATCATCGCAGATGGTTTGACCGGTGTTGTGGGGCCGAACGGCTGTGGCAAGTCCAATCTGCTGGAGGCGTTGCGCTGGGTGATGGGGGAGAACCGCCCGACCGCGATGCGGGGTGGTGGCATGGAAGATGTGATTTTTGCCGGGGCCGCGACACGGCCTGCCCGTAACTTTGCCGAAGTTGCCCTGCATATTGATAACTCTGAACGGCTGGCCCCCGCGGGTTTCAACGACACCGATACGCTTGAGATCGTGCGGCGGATCACACGTGATGTTGGCAGTGCCTATAAGGCGGCGGGCAAGGATGTGCGGGCGCGTGATGTACAGATGTTGTTTGCAGATGCTTCCACCGGGGCACACAGCCCTGCATTGGTGCGTCAGGGGCAGATTGCCGAATTGATCAATGCCAAGCCGAAAAACCGCCGGCGTATTCTGGAAGAGGCGGCGGGGATTTCCGGGCTTTACCAGCGACGTCATGAGGCCGAATTGAAGTTGAACGGTGCAGAGGCCAACCTTGCCCGCGTTGATGATGTGATCGAACAATTGGCAGCGCAGTTGGCGCAACTGGCGCGTCAGGCCCGGCAAGCGGCGCGGTATCGCGAGATTGGCGATGGTCTGCGCAAAAGCGAAGGCATGTTGCTGTATCGGCGTTGGCGTGAAGCGGATGATGCACGGGCCAAGGCGGACGAAGAATTGCGCGCACGGGTGACGGCGGCGGCACAGGCGCAAGGCGTTGTGCAGCAGGCTGGCAAAGCGCGACAACTGGCCGAAGACGCTTTGCCAGCGTTGCGCGAGGAAGAGGCGATTGCGGCGGCGGTTCTGCAACGGTTGACGGTGCAGCGTGATACTTTGACCGATCAGGAAGCACGTGCGCAGGCCGCGATTGAGACATTGGCCGGACGGATCGCACAACTGACGCGCGACATTGAACGCGAAGGCGGGTTGAACCGGGATGCGGGCGAAACCATCGAACGTCTGGAATGGGAAGCGCGTGAGCTTGCCAAGGCGGGCGAGGGCCATGATGCAGCGCTTGAGGCGGCGTCTGAGGCCGCACGCGATGCGGCGGCGGTGTTGCAGGCGCGCGAAGGTGATTTGGCCCAACAGACCGAAGACGTGGCCCGGTTGATTGCGCGGCATGGCTCTGCGCAACGGTTACTGGAAGACAACCGCAAGATCCAAAACAAGTCAGAAGCCGAAGCCTTGCGCGCGCAGGACGCGGTAATGCAAAGCCGTGCTGCGCTGGAAAAAGCTGGTGTTGATTTTACCGCGGCCCAAACCGCAGAGGCCGCAGCCGTTGCCGCGGCAGAAGCCGCGGATACTGCACTGTTGAACGCCGAAGCCACACGGGCAGAAACGCAGAGCCGAGAGGCAGATGCCCGCGCGGAAAGGTCCGAGGCCGAGGGCGAGATGAACGCCTTGCGCGCAGAGGCGGGTGCGCTGGCCAAACTGGTGGAGCGTGATACTGCCGAAGGGGGCCAAATACTGGACCGCTTGCAGGTTGAACATGGATTTGAAAAGGCGCTAGGTGCTGCGCTGGCTGATGATTTGCGTGCGCCTCAGGTTGAGGCGGATGGGCCGTCCGGTTGGGCTGTTCTAGCCGGATACGATGCGCCACAGCCGCTGCCCGCTGGCGTCACGCCGTTGACGCAGCATGTGTCGGTGCCGGATGTGTTGGTGCGGCGCATGGGGCAAATCGGGTTGGTTGATCCTGATGATGGCCCACGTTTGCAGCATGCGTTGTTGCCGGGACAGCGGTTGGTGTCGCCCGAGGGCGATTTGTGGCGATGGGACGGGTTCCGCGCTTGGGCGGAAGACGCGCCATCAGCAGCGGCGCTGCGGTTGCAGCAGCTGAACCGTTTGGAGGTTCTCAAGCAATCGCTTGAGCAGGCCAGCCAGCGGGCTGAAGGCGCACGATCTGCCCATGAAACCCTAACGCGGGCATTGGCCGAACAATCAGAAGCCGACAAACGCGCCCGCGACGCGCGGCGTGATGCGGACCGGATGGTGGCGGATGCGGGCCGTGCCCTAAGCCGTGCAGAGGCGGATCGCAATCTGGCTGAAGGTCGCTTGGAAAGCCTTGGTCTGGCGGTCAAACGGCACGAGGACGAGGCGATGTCGGCCCGGGGGCGGGTGCTTGAAGCGGAACGTGCATTGGCTGATCTGGGTGATCTGACTGAGGCGCGTGCCAGCGTCGATGATATCCGCATGACTGTTGAAGCGGCGCGGATCACCATGATGTCGCGGCGGTCCGGCCATGACGAATTGCGCCGCGAAGGCGAGGCACGGACCAAGCGGTCTCAGGAAGTGACCAAGGAATTGAGCGGCTGGCGGCACCGTTTGGAAACCGCCGAAAAACGCACGATGGAACTGGTGGATCGCAAGGCGACTTCTGAGGCGGAGTTGAAAGAGGCAAGTGCCGCACCCGCCGAAATTGCCGCCAAACGTGATGAGCTGAGCGATGCGATGTCAAAGGCAGAGGCACGGCGCGCAGAGGCGGCGGATAAGTTGTCGGTTGGTGAAAGCACGCTGCGCGAGGCAACACTAGCGGAGCGTGAAGCGGAGCGTCAGGCGTCAGAAGCGCGTGAGGCGCGTGCCCGATCCGAAGCCCGCGCAGAGGCGGCCAAGGAAACCGTTGCGGCAGCGGCAGAGCGGATTGCCGAAGACCAGCAGGTGACACCGAACCAGTTGCTGATTGCATTGGATGTGAACCCCGATCAGATGCCCGGTGCGGATGCGCTGGAGGCCGATGTGAACCGCCTGAAGCGTCAACGGGATGCCCTGGGTGCGGTGAACCTGCGGGCCGAAGAAGATGCGAAGGACGTGCAGGAAGAGCATAATAACCTCACATCGGAAAAGGCCGATCTGGAAGAAGCGATCAAGACCCTGCGCAGCGGTATTGCCAGTCTGAACCGCGAAGGACGTGAACGGCTGTTGACAGCCTTTGAGCAAGTGAATTCCAACTTTTCACTATTGTTCACCCATCTTTTTGGTGGTGGTGAGGCAAATCTGGTGATGGTCGAATCCGATGACCCACTTGAGGCTGGTTTGGAGATTATGTGCCAGCCACCGGGTAAGAAACTAAGCACGCTGAGCCTGCTGAGCGGTGGTGAGCAGACACTGACAGCGATGGCGTTGATCTTTGCCGTGTTTCTTGCCAACCCTGCACCTATTTGTGTGTTGGACGAAGTTGACGCGCCGCTGGATGATGCAAACGTGACGCGGTTCTGTGATCTGCTGGATGAAATGTGCCGCCAGACCGATACGCGGTTTTTGATCATCACCCACCATGCGGTGACGATGGCGCGGATGGACCGGTTGTTTGGGGTGACGATGGCCGAACAGGGTGTCAGCCAATTGGTTTCTGTTGATCTGAAAGCGGCTGAAACGCTGGTTGCGTAAGTCTTATTTCAGGTCGGCTTTTTCGATAGGTCCCCCTGCCTTTTCCCACCCGCTGAAGCCTTCTTTCAAATGCGCAGCGTCAAAGCCCATGTCTTGCAACGTCGCCACGGAAATCGCGGATCGCCATCCTGATGCGCAGTGGAACACGAACTTTTTGTCTTGGGCAAAGACATCTTTGAAATAGGGGCTGTCTGGGTCGACCCAAAACTCCAACATCCCACGTGGGCAATGAAAACTACCGGGGATAAAGCCACCGCGGCTGCGTTCGCGGGGGTCGCGCAGATCGACGATTTGGACGTTTTGATCATCGACCATCGCAATACCGTCAACGGTTTCGATTTCTTCGATCCGGGCACGGGCGTTTGCGACCATTTGGGCGGCGGTTACTTTCAGAGCCATGGTCGGTTCCTTAGATTACAGTTTCGACAATAATTCTGGCGTGGGCCAGCCATCAACGGCCATGCCCAACCGGGCCTGTTCGGCACGTACTGCGGCGCGGGTGCTGGAGCCGAGGATGCCGTCAACGCCGCCGACGTTATAGCCCATGTCCTGCAACCGCGTTTGCAGCGCAAGCATCTGATCATCATCCAACCCGGTATCGGGGTTTCCGGCATCATATACTTTTGCACCTTGCAGTCGCGTGGCAAAATAGGCGGCGGTTATTACGTAAGTAAAGCTTTGGTTCCATTCAAAATAAACCCGGAAATTCGGGTATGCGATGAAGGCCGGGCCATTGCGGCCTTGCGGGATCAAGATTGACCCCTGAAGATTTTCGTTCAGCGGGCCATTGCGTGGGGTAACGCCAAGTGCTGTCCATTCCGCAATGGATTTGGTGGTTTCTAATCCGGTTTGCGACCAGTCCAAATCACGCGGTAGGCTTACTTCGGCCAGCCACGGCTCACCTGCCCTCCAGCCCAGACTTTGCAGCATTTTGCCCCCAGAGGTCAGGGCATCAGCGGCTGAGGTTTTTAACGACACATGGCCATCACCATCGCCATCGGTGCCGTTTTCCAAAATGTCGTGTGGCAACATCTGGACCATGCCAATTTCCCCGGCCCAGGCACCCGTGGTCGTGGCCGGGTCAAAATCACCCCGGGAAAACAGCTCCATCGCGGCAAAAATTTGCGGGCGAAACAGTTCGGGGCGGCGGCAATCATGGGCCAAGGTCACCAGTGCGTTGGCGGTGTTAAAGTCACCTTGGAAGGTGCCGTAATCGGTTTCAAACGCCCAGAATGCCAGCAGTACACCACGATCAACGCCATATTCCGCTTCGATTCGATTAAAAACCGCATCGTATTTTTGGGCATTTGCACGCCCACGATTGATCCGGTCCTCAGAGATCAGCCGCCTTGAAAAATCAATGAAAGGCATTTGGAACACGCCCTGCTTGCGATCTGCACTCAGCACCGCCGGGTCAATGGCAACACCGGCAAGAAAGACATCCGCCGTAGCGGGAGCTATTCCTGAGGCCGTTGCTTCGGCCTTGAGATCATCAATAAATGCCGGAAACGGGCCGCCACAGGGGGTTTCGGCAAAAGCGGTAAAGGGTACAGCCACAATGGCTGTGGCACATAGAAGGGAGCGCATGGTCATCCTTTAAATCAACAGCAGGCCAAGGATCAGGCAAGTGCCCAACATCACCGCCCATGCCTGCCACAGACGGATGATGGCAGCGTCGATTGCGGCAGGTCCAATGGTACGCGCCCCCGAACCATTGACCCATGCGAATTGCTGCATTTCACCATCATAGCTGCGTGGGCCTGCCAAAGCTACACCTATGGCGCGTGCCATTGCGGCCTCTGGCCATCCGGCGTTTGGCGAGCGGTGTTTGCCTGCATCAGCATGAATGTCTTTCCAGATGTCCAAGACACCGCTTGGCATCGCAATCAAAAGGGCGGTTAACCGTGCAGGGATCAAGTTAAGCAGATCATCCAAACGTGCGGCGGCCCAGCCAAAATCGGCGTGGCGCGGGGTGCGATACCCGATCATGCTGTCAGCCGTATTGACGACCTTGTAGATCAGCAAGCCGGGCAGGCCCAAGATCAGAAACCAAAAGGCGGGGGCAATGACCCCATCGCTGAGGTTCTCCGCACCGCTTTCGATGGCGGACCGCGCAACGGCGGGTTCTTGCATGTCGCTGGTGTCACGGCTGACAATCATCGCCACGGCCCGGCGTCCTTGGGGCAATGACATACGCAGCCCATCTGCGACAGCGCGCACATGATCGACAAGGGATCGTTGTGCCAACAAGATTGCGACCACCAAGATTTCCATAACGGGACCAAGGGTGCTGAGCAATAGCCCCAGCAATCTGGCCCCGATGATCAGCATCAAGAGCACAAGAATGCCCTTGAGCTTGCGGCGGGTTCCCGCGTTAAAGCGCTTGTCGCATGCGTCAATCAACTGCCCCATGAGTACCGCAGGATGCGGCAGTCGCTTCCATACCCAGTCAGGTTCCCCGAAAGCGGCATCGAGTAACATTGCGATACACAGGATTAATGCGGTGTTCATGCCAATGCCTTTTCCAAACGTGACCATGCCTCAGGCCTCGGCAAGCCCAGCCGCAGCCATTTGGGATTGTAGGGAAAGACCCGTGACCAGATATGGTGCAGCGCCAACTTAGCTTGCCAGTCGGCAGCATCTGCCACTTCATACAGGCGAAATAAAGTGGTTCCGCCAACCAACAGCGCGTCTTTTTGAAGAACCAGTTGGTCAAGGCGGTCTGCATCTTGTTGCAGGCGTGCGCGGGTTGCATTGGCCCAGTGAGTGTCGTGCAAGGCAGCGGTGCCGATGGTAAGCGCAGGCCCGGCAACAGCCCAAGGGCCCAGCATGGCTGCCAGTCGCGCCACCAAAGCAGGGTCGCCGACCACAAAACCCAAGCGCAAACCTGCCAGCCCCCAGAACTTGCCAAAACTTTTCAAGATCAAGGTGCCGGGTGTTGTGGCATTGGCGATCAATGTGGCACCCGGCGTCACGTCACAAAAGCTTTCGTCGATGATCCGAAGGGTGCCAATGGTGTCAGATGCTTGCAAGTGTCGGCCATCAGGATTGTTGGGGTGGACATGTACAGAGGCAGTGACTGCAGCGTGATCTTGGGTGACGGTCCACCCCGCAGCAGTAAAACTGGCCGCGTGTTCGTTATACGTTGGGCCGGGAATACGGACATTACCGGCTGGTGCCAGTCGCGGTATTTGCGCAATCGCTGAAGAGGCTCCCGGCACAGCAAGGACGGCGGCAGTGTCTGGAATGTTCCAAAACCGGCGGGCTGCGTTTTCTAATGCGTCACGGGCGGTTTGATCTGGCAGCGAAACCCACGCATCCTGCGAAATATCAGGAAGCGGATAGGGGACAGGGTTGATGCCTGTCGATAGATCAATCCAATCTGCGCGCTGGCCGCCATAGGTCGCAGCGGCTGCATCCACACCACCACCATGATCACGTTTGAGATTGTCCAACACAGAATACCCTTTGCCAAGACATGGGCCGGATTGCGCCCGATTTGTACCCGCAGAGAGCGGAAAAATGCCGCTTGTTCAAGGGGCTTACTGTTTGTTAAGTTCAATAGAACAAAGTTTACGTTTTGTTAAGTTTTAGAGCTATCGTCTTTATCAGTGGATTATTTGAAAGATTGGGAAAACGGTGCCCTTAGAAACCGCAATAAAAGTTCTTATTGTCGAAAGCGAAGCAGACCTGGCTTTACTTTGGCAGCGGCATATAGAACGTCAGGGGATGCAGGTTTCCCATGTGAAAACACAAGAAGCCGCAATCGCTTTTCTTGCGGATCAGACCATTGATATTATCATATTGGATCTGGTTCTCGAAGAAGGGTCAGCATTGGCTGTTGCTGACTATGCAAATTATCGCCAGCCGGAAGCGCGGGTTATTTTCGTCACCAACACCAGCTTTTTCTCAGACGGATCAATATTTGCACATTCCGCAAATGCACGCGCTTTTCTTCCTTCAACCACCCCGGCAGATGACCTTGCCGCGATGGTTGCGCATTATGGTTCTGATCGCAGATAGCAGCCGTTCTAGCTTCGCCCATGTGGGGAATCAAAATCCAAGATAGGATTAATTGGAATGATCCGGTTTGGGTTAATCGTTTCGTGGCTATAATGGTAATGGCGCACGATGTGGTCGAAATTCACTGTCTCTGCGACCCCCGGCGTTTGATATAAGTCGCGGGTATAAGCCCAGAGATTTGGATAATCGATAATCCGGGTACGGTTGCATTTGAAGTGCTGGTGATACACCAAATCAAATCGCACAAGCGTGGTGAATAACCGCCAATCCGCTTCGGTTAGTTTATCCCCCATCAAATACCTATTTTCGCTCAATATACCTTCGAGCCAATCCAGAGTGCCGAACAAGGGGTGGACCGCGTCATCATAGGCTTTTTGCGATGTCGCGAACCCGCATTTATAAACGCCATTGTTCAGGGTGTCATAAATTCGGTCGTTCACCGGGGCAATTTTGGATCGCAGGCTGCCGGGCCAATAATCCTCAGAATTGCCGGTGATCCCATCAAAGGCCGAATTGAGCATACGAATGATTTCGGCGCTTTCATTGGAGACAATTGTCTCGCGTTCTTTGTCCCAAAGGATGGGCACGGTTACCCTGCCGGAAAAATCAGGATCTGCCTTGGTATAGAGGTCACGGGCGTAGGGCAGATCAAACAGATGATCCCCGGTCGCGCCCCTGTCATCTGTGGTGAATGTCCAGCCATCACTCAGCATATCAGGGTGCACAGCAGAGACAGCAATGTGGGGCGCAAGGTCCTTGATCTGACGAAAGATCAGTGTGCGATGGGCCCAAGGACAGGCGTAACTGACATAAAGATGGTAACGACCTGATTCTGCCTTGAACCCTGATTCCCCTGACGGGCCAGCGCTGCCGTCAACCGTAACCCAGTTGCGGAACTTCGATTGCGTGCGTTCAAATTTCCCATCGGAGGATTTGGTATCGTACCACTTATCCTGCCAAACACCGTTAACCAGCAGTCCCATCTTGTCTTACTCCTCTTACAACATGCCACATGTAGTTGTTTGGCTGCTTTGCGTCCATTTTTCATACAGCGCAGCCCCCCTGCATTTTTGCACATGCCACTCCTGTCATAAAAAATTAACTTGAAATTATGACGGTTTAGGTCAGCTTGATGGTGTCAGCGGAGGTCAAATGGAAACTATGCTTTCAAAAGAGATACAAGCGGGTCTGGATGCCGCGCGTCTGGCCGGGTTGCGCAAAGCCTCACGGCTTCGCATCAATTTGGATGGGCAAATCTTTCCGGTGTTGCGGATGTGGAAGACTGGTTTTTCCGTCGCTACCGATGACGCACCGCATCTGCGTGGTTTGATTGATCTGTATGATGGGGCCAATCATCTGTTTCAGTGCCTAATCATTGCGGGTGAAGAAGAAGCAGGCGAAATGCAGTATGAATTTAAGCGCGCTACAGCTGTGGCCAATGCTGCGGCTTTGGATTTTGAAAAGTCAGCTTACGCGCCCGCTGGTCTGATTGCTGACGGCAGGTAGGGATGTAGTCAGGCGGGGCGTACCCCGCCGTTTCGGTATTATTGCAAGTCTTTGAAGGCATCCGCCAATCGGTTGCACGCCTCTTCGACCCGTGCGCGAGGCATGGCGAGGTTGAAGCGTTGAAAGCTTTCTCCGCCAAGGCCGCTGCCGGGTGTTGGGGCAATTCGGGCATCGCGATGGATACGATCGAGAATCTCAGTTTGCGACATGCCAGTACCGGCAAAATCAACCCATGCCAGATAGGTCGATTGCATCGGCATTGCGCGCACGCCGGGGATGGCATTCATCCGGGTGTTGAACAGGTCGGCGGTGCCAGCAAGGTATTCAACCAACCCGTCCATCCAACGTGCCCCTTGCGGTGAATAGGCTGCGCGGGTCAGGCTAATGCCCAAGAGGTTCGGGCTTATGTCTAGGCTGCGATAGAAGCTGTCGAAACGTGCGCGCAGTTTAGGATCAGGGATCACCACACAACCGGTTCGGGCCCCGGCAATGTTGAAGGTTTTTGAGCCGGACGTCATTGCAATCAGTCTGTCGGTAATCTGCGGCACCGCAACATGGGTCGGGACATAGGTGTGGCCAGGTAAGATGAGGTCATTGTGAATCTCATCTGAGACCAGCAGCAGATCGTGACGCACACAAAAGTCTGCCAGCGCGGTAAGTTCTTCTTTGGTCCAGATACGTCCAGCGGGATTGTGCGGTGAACTGATCAGTACAATCTTTTCGCCGCCCGTCAGTAGCGCATCGTAAGCGTCGAAATCCATAAAGTAGGTGCCGTCAGGTTTGACCGCCAAGGGCAATTGGGTGTTCTGGCGACCCACATAGCGAGCCCATCTTTTGGCGATACGCCTGAGATGATTCCATCAGGTCCCATTTGGTTGCGTCAGTACCGCAGTGGTCGATGATCTCGTCAAAACTCATGTGGGTCTCCTTTGAAGTTAGGTTGCAAGCTACTGACAGTTGCGCGACCTGCAAGCCCCCGGTTGCAGTGTTGCCAAGCATCGCCTAAATCACTTTTATGAAACGAACCATTCTTTTGCACCCTGATCCTCGGCTCAAGAAAGCCTGCGCACCTGTCACTGACCTGTCAGATGAATTGCGCGCATTGGGCGATGATATGTTGGCCACTATGTACGACGCCCCCGGTGTGGGTTTGGCGGCCCCGCAGATCGGCATTTTGGACCGTTTAATCGTGCTTGATTGCGTCAAGGAAGAAGGCGAGGCAGCGCGCCCGTTGATCATGTTCAACCCCGAAGTGATCGCCTCTTCAGATGATTTGAACACCTACGAGGAAGGCTGTTTGTCGATCCCGGATCAATTTGCGGATGTGACACGGCCCGCTGAGGTGGACGTGCGTTGGATTGATCGGGATGGCAAGGAACAAACAGAGACATTCACCAAGCTTTGGGCGACCTGTGTGCAGCACGAGATTGATCATTTGGATGGTAAGTTGTTCATTGATTACCTCAAGCCGCTGCGACGTCAGATGATCACCCGCAAGATGGTGAAGCTGAAACGCGAATTGGCCCGCGGATGAGCATTTTGCCGATCGTGATCTGGCCCGATCCGCGCCTTGCGGAGACCTGTGCGCCGATTGCCGATATCACGCCTGAGATTGAACAACTGGCTGCTGATATGCTGGAAACCATGTATGCCGCCCCGGGACGCGGTCTGGCTGGCCCTCAGGTGGGCGTGATGCAACGGATGTTTGTGATGGATGCAGGGTGGAAAGAGGGCAAGTCAGACCCGATTGTCTGTCTCAACCCGATGTTGCAAGAGGTGGGCGAGGAGCGGGCGACCAACAGCGAAGGATGCCTGAGTATCCCCGGTGTCAGTGCCGATATCAGCCGCCCTGCGCAGGTTCAGATGGTATGGACGGGCCTGAATGGCGATCGCTATGTGCAAAGCTTTGAAGGGTTCGCCGCCGCTTGTGTGCAGCATGAACTGGATCATCTGGACGGTATTGTGACTTTTGATCATTTGGGGACTGATGAACGGGCCGCGTTAATTGCGCAGTTTCAAGCACAATGACGGTGCGCCGTTGCATTCCATGGCCGGACAAACGGTTAAGAACCAAGGCTGCGGAGGTGACGGACATCACCGACGAGATCCGCGGTATTTGGGATGATATGATCGACACCATGGATGCGATGCCGGGCGTGGGGCTTGGTGCACCGCAGATCGGCGTGATGCTGCAATTGGCCGTGGTGGATGCCTCTGAGGGGCGCAATCGTCGTATCCGGTTGGCGAACCCGCAGGTGATAGATGCCTCAGCCATTATGAATGTGCATGAGGAAGCCAGCCCCAATTTGCCCGGACTGTCCGCCAAGATCAGCCGTCCGCGTGGTGTTCGGGTGCGGTATGTGGATGAACAGAGCGCTGTGGTTGAGCGTGATTTTGTCGGGCTTGAGGCGACATCGGTGCAGCATCAGATCGATCATCTGGCGGGCCGGATGTATTTCGACAATCTGAGCAAAATGAAACGCGACATGCTGATCAGGCGGGCGCGTAAAGTTAAAGGGTAGGGTGGAGCAGGCCTCCACCTTACGTAAGGTGGGCGCATGGCCCACCCCCGATCAAGGAGCACGTGATGCGCGTCATTTTTATGGGAACGCCTGATTTTTCTGTGCCGGTGTTGGATGCGCTGATGGCTGCCGGGCACGATGTCGTCTGTGTGTATTGCCAGCCGCCGCGTCCTGCGGGGCGCGGTAAAAAGGACCGGCCCAGCCCCGTGCAGGTACGTGCCGAAGAGTTGGGATTGCCCGTGCGCCATCCAGTGTCTTTAAAAGCAACCGATGAACAGGCGTTATTTACCGCGCTCAAGGCAGATGTGGCGGTGGTGGTGGCTTATGGTTTGATTTTGCCACTAGCGGTGTTGGACGCGCCGCGTTTGGGCTGCTTGAACATCCATGCCAGTCTGTTGCCGCGCTGGCGGGGGGCTGCCCCGATCCACCGGGCCATTATGGCGGGGGACGTGCAAACGGGGGTTTGTATCATGCAGATGGAGGCCGGGTTGGACACCGGGCCGGTGTTGATGACAAAGCGCACGTCGATTGGCGCGGATGAAACAACTGCCATGTTGCATGATCGGCTGGGCCAGATGGGCGCGGCCGCGATTGTTGAGGCTTTGGACAGGTTGGAAACGCTGGTGCCTGAGCCGCAATCGGATGTCGGCGTGAGTTATGCTGCCAAGATAAACAAAGCTGAGGCGCGGATTGATTGGGCCAAGCCCGCGCATGAGGTAGACCAGTTGATCCGCGGATTGTCACCCTTTCCCGGCGCGTGGTTTGAACATGCGGGCACCCGGGTTAAGGTATTGGGATCAACCTTGGCCGAGGGGTCCGGCCCGCCCGGCAAGGTGCTGAAGCGTGATTTGACAGTTGCCTGTGGGACGGGTGCGGTGCGGTTAACCCGCTTGCAACGCGCGGGCAAGGCTGCGCAGGATGCGGATGATTTCGGGCGCGGTGCACAGATTGCGCCGGGTTCACGACTGACAGGAGAGTAAAGATGTTTCTGACCATGTTCGGGACGGTCGTGATTGCCGGGATTGTCGGCTATGTTTCTGAGAAAACCGGCTGGACCCACAATGGGATTTTGCAGTCTATTATCATCTGTATTGGTGGTGCTTTTCTGTTTTATTTCGTTCGGATCATGTTTGGGTTTGGCTTTTCCAGTCCCGGCGTGAATGCGATTGTATCATCTATCGGGTCACTGATCATCGTACCGTTTCATTGGCGTCGTTGAGCAAAAGTATTTTAAAAGGGTGAAATGAAGGCCTGCTGCCTCAAGTCTTGGGCGGGGTGCTTTTGTAAACCGGTAAATGCCAGCCAAAAAATAGCGACCCTGCGCGCAAAATCCATGTGACGATGGCGCAAGCGAGTAAAGCCAAAAGCGTATCGTAGTCACAGTATTGAACAAGGACGGCTGTGGCGGCACCCGCGAAAGCAGCCGTCGCGTAGAGTTCGCCTTGTTTCAAAACCAGCGGGACCTCACCCACAACCACATCGCGCATCAACCCACCCATACACCCGGTAATCATCCCCATCAGGATGACGATGATTGCGGATTGATCCAGTGACAGGGCAACGCCCGCCCCGGCGGCGACGGCGACGGCCAGCGCAAGGCTGTCGAGCCAGATCAGGGTGCGCAATCGGCTTTCGAGCAGATGAGCTGTCAAGAAAACCACAACCGCTGCGCCCGCCGCCACGCCAAGGTAGGTCGGGTTTGCGATCCAGAAGATTGGGTTGCGGTCCAGCAGCAGGTCGCGAATGGTGCCACCGCCCAATGCGGTCAGGCAAGCGATAAAGGCAAAGCCGATCAGATCAAGCTGCGCACGGCTGGCGACAAGTGCCCCGGTGATGGCAAAGATCAGCACCGATGCATAATCAAGTAAGCTGAGGATTGTCATTTCTTGAACGGGGCCATGCCTGCGCGGGCCAATTCATCGGCGCGTTCGTTTTCGGGATGGCCAGCGTGGCCTTTGACCCATTCCCAAGTGACCTTGTGGCGCGCATTCGCAGCATCAAGGCGCTGCCAAAGCTCGACGTTCTTGACGGGTTTCTTCGCCGCGTTTTTCCAGCCGTTTTTCTTCCAGCCAAAGATCCATGCGGTGATGCCGTTCTTTACATAATTACTGTCGGTGACGATGGTGATCTCAGTTTCGCGGTCCAGCGCCTCTAGTGCATTGATGGCCGCAAGCAGTTCCATCCGGTTGTTGGTGGTGTCCGCCTCACCCCCCTTAAGCGCGCGTTCTTTGACAACCGTGACACCATCGCGGGCTTGCATCAGTGCGCCCCAGCCGCCCGGACCTGGATTGCCGGAACATGCGCCGTCTGTGTATGCGTAAAGTTTAGCCATAAGCGTGAAATGCAATCCATTCGTCTACCGTACCTGCAAGCCCCACATCGCGGCCCGTTGTGAAACTGTCAATCACAAAGCCGGCGTTCGTAAGCAGGTCGTCTAATTCTGTTTGCGTAAAATAGGTATATTGTCGCCCCAAGCCATCGCGTTCACTGTTGTCACCGGATTTCAAGGCGATGTGAAACAGGCCGCCGGGCTTTAGTGCGGTTTTTAGGGCCGCTAAATGGCGCGGCATGTCGGCGCGTGGTGCATGAAGTAGACTAAAGTTGGCCCAGATGCCATCATAGAGGTTCTCGCCCGATACATCGTCAAAAGTCGCATGGACCGGTGTAACCGATGGATGTTCAGGGATCAGATCAACCATTTCAGCTACGGCATCACTTGCCGTGACCTGCAATCCTGCGTTCGCCATAAAAAGCGCGAAATGTCCCGGGCCGCAGCCAAGGTCCAGAACATCAGAGCCTTTGGGCAGGGCCGAGATAAATTTCACCTGCAAAGGGTCTTTGCCAGCAGATGCGCTCATCAAATCAGCGTAATACTGCGCCTTTTCAGCGTAAACCTTGAGGGTTTCTGGGTCGCTCATGCTTGCTCCCTTAGGACTCGCGGCACTTTGAATTCGACGTTTTCTTGTGCTGTTTCGATAATGTCTGTGGTCACGTCGTAACGTGCGTTGAATGCGTCGATGACTTCGTTGATCAGAACCTCAGGGGCTGACGCGCCAGCAGTGATGCCGATGCTGGTGATCCCTTCAAGGCTGCGCCAGTCAATGTCCGTGGCCCGTTGCACCAGTTGCGCATAAGCACATCCGGCGCGCGCGCCCACTTCAACCAGACGGCGTGAGTTTGAGGAATTAGGGGCACCAACCACCAACATTGCGTCGCATTTTGGGGCCATTGCCTTTACCGCCTCTTGGCGGTTGGTGGTGGCGTAACAAATGTCTTCTTTGTGGGGGCCGACGATGGCAGGGAAACGCGCCTGAAGGGCCACGACAATATCGGCGGTGTCATCAACACTGAGCGTGGTCTGCGTTACATAGGCCAATTTATTTGGATCCCGCACGTCGACTGTGGCCACGTCATCGGGTGTTTCGACCAACAAGACCTCGCCGTCGGGCAATTGGCCCATTGTGCCAACGGTTTCAGGGTGGCCCTTGTGGCCAATCATGATCATTTGCAGGCCAGCATCCGCGTGGCGCTGGGCCTCAATATGAACTTTGCTGACCAGAGGGCAGGTCGCATCGACATAAACCAAATTGCGGGCCTGTGCAGCGTTGGGCACTGATTTTGGCACGCCATGGGCCGAAAAGATAACGGGCCGATCATCGGGGCATTCAGACAGTTCTTCGACAAATATCGCGCCAATCTCGCGCAGGCCATCAACCACGAATTTATTGTGCACGATCTCGTGGCGGACATAGACGGGCGCGCCCCACTTTTGCAGCGCCATTTCTACAATCTTGATGGCGCGGTCGACACCTGCGCAAAATCCGCGCGGCGCAGCAAGATATAGGGTGAGGGCAGGTTTGGTCATTGCGATCTCCGGGCAGGCATCTGCGGCAGAGGTAAGGCTTTGATCGCTATTCGTCCAGTGGCGCGCGCGGTTTGTTGATCAGCGCAGCAGCTTGTGCTGGGTTGTGCACGCCAAGTTTTTGATACCCGGATTTTGCATAATCAGACACGGTGTGGATAGAAATGTTGCAAATTTTTGCGGCCTCTTTGCGGCTGCGACCCTGCGCCAATAGATAGATTACCTCGCGTTCGCGGGGGGTGAGTTTGTCAAGCGCTGGCGTCAATGGGGGTGCGATGAGTGGTGCGCGAAAGTCTTGATCCTGAATGGGTTGCAGGGATGACGTCAAATCTTCGATACGACGGTGCATCAAAAGGCAAAACAACCTAAATTCTTCGGCGCGTGGAAACATGCGTGCCATGAATGTGGCGCGGTCAAGCGAGGTGCCAACGATAAACCCGCCAAAGCGCTGTGACCCTTGCAAACGCATGGGAATTGCGAGGCCGGAATGAAACCCGGACTGTCCCGCACGTTCGATGAAGGCGCGTTCACCGGCTGTCAGGTAGGGGTGACTATCTACGAACTCTGTCCCGATGGGGACAATTTCGTAGTTGTCACAGGAATAGCGCAGGAACGGATCATCTTGGGGCGGGCGATTGTCATACAGATTTGGCATTGTGGATCGCAAAAATGGCGAATCAAATGCGCTGCTGACGGTCAGATAAATAATGTGATTCAAACCTACGGTTGAAAGCGCTTCAACCGCAGCATGCCAAAGCGTATCTACATCTCCAATTTTTTCTAATGATGCTGCATGTTTAACCAGCATAGACCCTCAATCCCCCCTGATCAGGGGGGTCCAAAAAATATCGCTTCAATGATAGATTAATCAGAGGGACTGTGGTGGCAAGCCGCAGCGAATTACTCCCTGCCGCAATTTTAGCACCCAAACACGTCGGCGCTAAGTGGCAGTCGGCGTGTTTATTTCATGGATAGATTTTATTCTACTTCTTCGGTGTGATGCTCGCGTGGCGGTCTGCCAATCACATCGCGCAGGTCATCCAATTCGATGAAGTTGTCTGCCTGACGGCGCAGTTCGTCCGAAATCATCGGCGGTTGGCTACGAATGGTCGACACCACAGAAACCCGAACGCCCCGACGTTGAAGATGTTCAACCAGTGGCCGGAAATCACCATCACCAGAGAATATCACGATATGGTCCACACGCTGAGCCAACTCCATCGCATCGACGGCAAGCTCAATGTCCATATTGCCCTTGACCTTACGTCGGCCCATGCTGTCGGTGTATTCCTTTGCCGGTTTTGTCACCATGGTGAAACCGTTGTAGTTCAACCAATCAACCAAGGGTCGAATTGGCGAATATTCATCGTTTTCCAACAAAGCTGTATAGTACATTGCACGCAGCAGTTTGCCGCGCCGGACAAATTCCTGTCTCAACAGCTTATAATCGATATCGAAACCAAGGGACTTCGCCGCAGCATAAAGGTTGGAGCCGTCGATAAACAACGCGAGCCGCTCATCTTTGTAGAACATTTTATTTCCTTTCGGCGGGGTTTTCGCCAAATAATCGAGGTTGATCTATCGTCTCAGAAGGTTAACGGGCATTGTGGCAAATAATTCGCGCGACCCCGCAGTGTTGGGCCGCATAAGTAAGGGTTTTTAACCATGCTTCAAGTCCGCAATCAGGGGGAAAAAGGCGGGTACCCGCTCAAACTGCGCCATAACATGCTCTTAGCGCTTGGCGGTAACCTCACGTCACCAAAGGGACCGCCTGAAATAACCCTGCAAGAAGCACTGAAAGCACTTGTAGAATGTGGTGCCGTGATTCGCGCTGTAAGTTCTTTTTACCATACTCCGGCATTTCCCGCCGGAAATGGTCCAGACTATGTGAATGCAGCGGCGAAAATCAGCGCAGCATGGTCCCCGACGCAGGCGTTGGCGGTGCTGCATAAGATCGAGGCAGAGATGGGCCGTGAGCGGGTGCAGCGCTGGGGTCAACGCACGCTAGACTTAGATATGATTGCCTATGACGATTTGGTATTGCCAGACCTGCATACCCATCAGACATGGCGTGAATTGCCCTTGCAGGCGCAGGTTGAGAGGACGCCGGATGAATTGGTGTTGCCGCATCCGCGCCTACAGGATCGTGCCTTTGTTTTGGTGCCTTTGGCGGATATCGCGCCCGACTGGGTTCACCCGATCCTTGGTAAAAGCGTACAGAGCCTGCTGGAGGCCTTGCCCGACGCTGATAAA
Organism: Sulfitobacter sp.; assembly: GCA_051251995.1. Classification (GTDB taxonomy): domain Bacteria; phylum Pseudomonadota; class Alphaproteobacteria; order Rhodobacterales; family Rhodobacteraceae; genus Sulfitobacter. Next base: position 37,673 of record JBPOFF010000002.1, on the reverse strand, counting down.
ACTGTCGTGCGGCGGATCGAATAGCCGCTTGTAAATCCGGCCAAAGCCCCCTAAATACCCCACTTCTGACTGCATTTGAGATATTGGAGCATTCCATGGCCCGCGTTACTGTAGAAGACTGTGTAGACAAAGTTCCCAACCGGTTCGAGCTTGTCATGCTTGCAGCACACCGGGCGCGCGAAATCTCGGCGGGTTCGGCTGTGACTGTTGATCGTGATAACGATAAAAACCCTGTGGTTTCGCTGCGCGAGATTGCGGATGAAACACAGTCCGCTGATTCCCTTCGCGAGCGTCTGATCGAATCAAACCAAAATCAGATCGAGATTGATGAGCCCGAAGAAGACGCCATGGCGCTTTTGATGGGTGCAGAGCAGGACAAGCCAGAAGAAGACAGCATGTCCGAAGAAATGTTGTTGCGTCAGTTGATGGCAGCACAGGGGCAGGGATAATTCCCGCGCCCTTATGCTTACCAGCGTGAGGGCCAAGAGGCAGATGGCATGAACAACGCCGAGATCACTGCCGACGACCTGTTTGCGCTGGTCCATTCGTACAACCCCAAAACAAACGAAAAATTGATCCGCAGGGCGTTTCAATACGGCGTGGATATGCACGATGGCCAGTTTCGCCATTCGGGCGAGCCGTATTTCACCCACCCCGTCGCGGTTGCTGCGATTCTGACGGAACAGCAGTTGGATGATGCGACGATCATCACTGCCCTTCTGCACGACACGATCGAGGACACCAAGGCATCTTATGCTGAGGTCGAAAAGCTGTTTGGCCACGAAGTTGCTGAACTGGTCGATGGTGTGACCAAGCTGACCAATCTTCAGCTGAATTCAACTGAAACCAAACAGGCCGAAAATTTCCGCAAATTATTTATGGCAATGGCCAAGGATTTGCGGGTTATTTTGGTCAAACTTGCTGACCGACTGCACAATATGCGCACGATCAGGTCGATGCGTGTGGACAAACAGCAGCAAAAAGCCCGCGAAACCATGGATATCTTTGCGCCGCTTGCCGGTCGCATGGGCATGCAATGGATGCGTGAAGAATTGGAAGACCTTGCCTTTAAGGTGCTGAACCCGGAGGGCCGACAATCTATCATTCGCCGCTTTATCACGTTGCAACGTGAAACCGGTGACGTGATTCAACGGATCACCGGGGATATGCGGCTTGAGCTTGATAAGGTTGGGATTGAGGCTCAGGTGTTCGGGCGCGCCAAAAAGCCTTATTCGATCTGGCGCAAGATGGAAGAAAAAGAACAGTCATTTAGTCGATTGTCAGACATCTATGGATTTCGGATCATCACCGCCAGCGAAGAGGATTGTTACGCAACTTTGGGTGCGATCCATCGTCGTTGGCGGGCGGTGCCGGGGCGGTTCAAGGACTATATCAGCCAGCCGAAAACCAACGGTTACCGTTCCATCCATACCACCGTTTCAGGGCGTGATGGCAAACGGGTTGAGGTCCAGATCAGAACACAACTGATGCATGATGTTGCCGAAACAGGTGTGGCGGCGCATTGGTCTTATCGGGACGGTGTGCGGTCGAAAAACCCATTTGCCGTTGATCCGGCGAAATGGATTGCCCAGCTGACCGAACAATTCGACGCAGAAGATGATCACGAAGATTTCCTGGAAGCGGTAAAGCTGGAAATGTACGCGGATCAGGTTTTTTGCTTCACCCCAAAAGGTGATGTGATCAAACTGCCGCGTGGGGCCACCCCGATTGATTTTGCCTATGCGATCCATACTCGGATCGGCAATGCCTGTGTCGGGGCCAAGGTGGATGGCATGCGTGTGCCGCTTTGGACACGTGTAAAAAACGGTCAGTCGATTGAAATTATTACCGCCCAAGGCCAGACACCTCAGGTGACTTGGTTGGATATTGCGACGACAGGCAAGGCCAAGTCGGCGATCCGGCGATCCTTGCGCGAAGTTGACCGTGCCCGATTTGTCAAACTGGGCCAAGAACTGGCGCGGTCCGCATTTTTGCATGTCGGCAAAGAAGCCACTAACAAAGTGTTGCGCACGGCGGCCAAGAATTTACGACTGGGCAGTTATGAAGATGTGCTTGCACGGCTTGGCAGTTCGGAGTTGACGGGCCGTCAGGTTGTGCAATCCGTCTATCCCGATCTCGCCCCCCGCAAGACCGATCAGATTGACGCCGAACGCGCGGTGGTCGGTCTTGAACCCGGCCAATCCTTTGACCGTGCGCCGTGTTGTAACCCGTTACCGGGTGAACGGATTGTCGGCATCACGTTTCGGGGGCGCGGCGTGACAGTGCATGCAATTGATTGTGAACGGCTGTCTGCCTACGAGGACCAACCTGAGCGCTGGTTGGACCTGCGCTGGCACGAAGGCAGCCACCCGGCAGTATACGGTGCGGTTCTTGATCTGACGATTGGCAACGGCGCAGGGGTCTTGGGTCGGATATGCACCTTGATCGGAGAGGCATCAGCCAATATCTCAGATTTGGAGTTTTTGGAGCAGAAACCGGATTTTTACCGTCTAATGATCAATGTTGAACTGCGAGACGTGGCACATCTGCATTCCCTCATGCTAACCCTAGAGGCAGAGGACGACGTTGCAGAAATTAGCAGATTCCGTGATATGAATTCTGATAATCTGGCCGACTGAGGCGGCCAGAAAAGACCCGCCAAGATTTGGCAAATGTAACACCGGCATTGGATACCAACAGTTGATTTTTAAACGCCGCGATCCAAAACCAACTTTGCGCGCGATAGCAGAGTTTCTGTGGCCGCGCGGGGGTTGGACGCGTGCGTTCCACTATGTCAAACATCGGATGCGTCGCCTGCCCGACAGCCCTGAGCGGATTGCGCGTGGCATTTGGGCCGGTGTCTTTACGACCTTCACGCCGTTTTATGGACTTCACTTTATCGTCGCGGCAATTATTGCGCGCGGGATGCAGGCCAATATTCTTGCCGCTTTGATGGCGACGTTTTTTGGTAATCCGCTGACTTATGTACCAATTGGGATAGCGTCGCTGAAAACCGGCCACTGGATTTTGGGCACTAAAGTAGATGACCGCGTGCACCGATCATTTGGCGGTAAATTCGCGGATGCCGGTGCCGACCTGTGGTATAATTTCGTTGCTATTTTTACTGATGCAGAAATGGATTGGTCGGGCATTTCCGTGTTCGTCCGAGAGATTTTTTACCCATATTTAATTGGGGGTATACTGCCGGGTATCCTATGTGCATCTATTGCTTATTATCTTTCGGTGCCGTTGCTGCGTGCTTATCAAAAACGTCGCAAGGGTATGATCAAAGCGAAATTTGAAGCACTCAAACAAAAAGCGGCAGCAAAGGCTGACGCCAAGCGCAAAGCGAAATAGACTGAGAACGACACATTAAGCGAGGATCGAACATGGCAACGCAGAACAAACTGAGACTGGGCGTAAACATTGACCATGTGGCGACCGTGCGGAATGCGCGCGGCGGTGCCTATCCTGACCCATTGCGGGCTGCAAAGATTGCGGAAAAGGCCGGGGCAGACGGGATTACAGCACATCTGCGCGAGGACCGCCGCCACATCTCTGATGCGGATATCGACGGGTTGATGGAGGTCCTGAGCGTGCCACTGAATTTTGAGATGGCAGCGACGCCGGAAATGCAAAAGATCGCGCTGCGCCACAAGCCGCATGCCGTTTGCATTGTGCCAGAAAAACGTGAAGAGCGGACCACCGAAGGCGGGCTTGAAGTTGCGCGCGAGGAAAACCAACTGGCCCATTTCATTGCACCGCTGCGCGAGGCTGGTTGCCGGGTATCGATCTTTATTGCAGCGGATCAGCGTCAGATTGAAGCGGCCAACCGGATTGGGGCCGAGGTGATCGAACTGCACACCGGGGCCTATTGCGACGCTTTTTCCGAAGGGCGCTGGCCGGATGCACAGACCGAGCTGAAAAAGCTGCAAGAGATGGCGACATTTGCACATGGCTTGGGCCTTGAGGTCCATGCCGGTCACGGGTTGACCTATGACACTGTGTCGCCGGTTGCTGCATTTCCCGAAGTTCAAGAATTGAATATTGGGCACTTCTTGATCGGTGAGGCGATCTTTCTAGGGTTTGAACCCGCGATTGCTGAAATGCGGCGATTGATGGATGAAGCGCGAGAATGATCCGTCATTGTGTCATGCTAAAACTACCGCATGACCATGATCAGGTTGAACTGACAGCAGTTATGCAAGGGCTGGATCACGTCGCCAAACGTCTGCCGGGATCCATGGCTTTCTTGTCCGGGAAAAACATTGACCTTGAGGATAAGTCACCGGACTTTCCTTTTGGATTCACGCTTGATTTCGAAAACGAAGATGCACTACGCCTTTATGCACAAGATCCAGAGCATGCGGCCTTGGGTCAGCGGCTTGTTGGATTGTGTGGAGGCGGCAGTAACATTTTAGTGTTTGATTTGGATCGTGTCGCGGCGTCATGATCCTTGGTATTGGGACCGACCTTGCAAACATCGACCGTATTCAAGGCACGCTGGACCGGTTCGGGGATCGGTTTCGTAATCGGGTTTTCACTGAGGTAGAACAACGCAAGGCCGAGCGGCGCAAAGATGTGGCAGGCACCTATGCCAAACGCTGGGCCGCAAAGGAAGCCTGCTCCAAGGCGCTGGGCACGGGCTTACGTATGGGGATTTCGTGGCGCGATATGGCGGTCAGCAATCTGCGCACGGGACAACCCGTGATGGAGGTGACGGGATGGGCGGCAAAGCGGCTTGCATCTATGACCCCGGCAGGTCACGAGGCGATTATTCACGTGACCCTTACCGACGATCACCCATGGGCGCAGGCCTTTGTCGTGATCGAAGCGCGGCCAATTTAGTGCTTTTGATCGGCGGGACAGGGCCGTGATACTGCAGCTATGCTTGACAGTACCGCCGCCCACCCGCATGTAACGGCCAAATTGGACCAATCCAGACCTGAACAAATGGAGCGCCGCATGGCCGCTAAGGAAAAGACCGGCAACGCCTTTGTCGAAACGATAAAGACAGTTGTTTATGCGTTGTTGATTGCGGGCATTTTTCGCAGCCTGTTTTTCCAACCGTTCTGGATCCCGTCAGGATCAATGAAGGAAACATTGTTAATTGGCGATTTCTTGTTCGTGAACAAGATGGCGTATGGCTATTCTTATGCGTCCTGCCCCAGTCTGATGCTGCCGCAATTTGGCGTTGAAGTGGATGCCAAGGATATTTGTGGCGTATTTGATGGCGATAATGGGCGTCTGTTTGGGGGTGACCCTGAGCGCGGTGACGTAGTGGTGTTCCGCCATCCTGTATCTGGTCGTGATTATATCAAGCGATTGATTGGCCTGCCCGGTGACACGATCCAAGTCAAAGCAGGCGTTTTGCAAATCAACGGTGAACCGGTGAAATTGCAAGATGCGGGCATGTTCGAAGAAGTGATGGACCTGCAAGGCCCGCAAGGGCTGCGCCCGCGTTGTGAAAATGGCCCGGTGGGCGTTGGCGGCATGTGCAAAAAATCCCGCCAAATCGAAACGCTGCCCAATGGGGTTGAGCATGTCATCCTGAATATTGATGATCAGCAGTCGGATCGCACTGGCATCTATTCCGTACCTGAAGGGTATTATTTCTTCATGGGTGACAACCGCGACAATTCGGCTGATAGCCGTTTGGCACAGCAAGCGGGCGGTGTTGGGTTTGTTCCTTATGAAAATCTGATTGGTCGCGCGGACCGTATCATGTTCAGTTCAGCAGGCCGTTCGATGTTGTATTTCTGGACATGGCGCAGTGACAGGTTTTTTAAAGCGGTCAAATGAAGTTAAGCGGCGATCTGAAAGCCTTCGAAGGGCGCATTGGGCATCACTTTGCCGCGCCCGAATTGCTGAACCGCGCCGTAACTCATGCCTCCATGTCATCGGCAAATCGCGATGATAACCAGCGTTTGGAATTTCTGGGTGACCGGGTATTGGGCTTGGTGATGGCAGAGGCGCTGTTGGCGCTGGACCCCGGTGCCACAGAAGGACAGTTGGCCCCCAGATTCAATGCACTTGTACGCAAGGAAACCTGTGCGGATGTCGCACGTGAGATTGATCTGGGGCAGGTGCTTAAGCTGGGCCGGTCAGAGATGATATCAGGCGGGCGTCGCAAGCAGGCATTGTTGGGGGATGGGATCGAAGCGGTGATTGCCGCTGTTTACCTTGATGGCGGGTTTGATGCGGCACGCGATATGGTGCTGCGGCTTTGGGGCAGACGTGTTAAAACCGTTAAGGAAGATGCACGTGATGCCAAGACCGCCTTGCAAGAATGGGCGCAGGCCCGCGGCTTTAGTCCACCAAAATACGTACAGACGGAGCGCAGCGGCCCGGACCATGCTCCGATCTTTACGATCGCCGCACAGCTTGAAAACGGTGAGCAGGCCTCTGCCACCGCCAATTCGAAACGAAATGCAGAACAGGCTGCCGCGACAAAGTTGCTGGCGCAGTTGGAGAATGACACATGACCACACCGGATACCGCCAAGACGAGGGCCGGATTTGTCGCATTGATCGGGGAACCCAACGCGGGCAAATCCACCTTATTGAACCGAATGGTTGGGGCAAAGGTCAGCATTGTCACGCATAAGGTGCAAACCACCCGCGCCCGTATTCGTGGCGTCGCGATGGAAGGCGAGGCACAGATTGTGTTTGTTGACACGCCGGGCTTGTTCCAACCGCGCCGCCGTCTGGACCGCGCGATGGTTGCCGCTGCATGGGGCGGTGCTGCTGACGCGGATGTTGTGGTACTGCTGGTAGAGGCCCATCGCGGCGTGAGCGAAGGCGTTGAGCGTATTCTTGAAGGGCTTGTCGGGATTGGTAAAGGCCACAAGGTTGCTTTGGCAATTAACAAGATTGACCGGGTCGAAGCGCCTGTATTGCTGGGGTTAAGCCAGAAGTTGAACGAAAGGTTTGATTTCGCGGAGACCTTTATGATCTCGGCAGAACGCGGGCATGGTGTTGATGCATTGCGCAAATGGTTGGCGGGGCAATTGCCGGCGGGGCCATGGTTGTATCCCGAAGACCAGATTGCTGACTTGCCAATGCGAATGATTGCCGCGGAAATGACCCGCGAAAAACTGACGCTGCGCTTGCATCAGGAATTGCCGTATCAGTTGACTGTCGAGACGGAAAATTGGGAAGAACGGGACGATGGCACCGCGCGTATTGATCAGTTGATCTATGTTGTGCGGGATGGTCACAAGGGCATCGTTCTTGGCAACAAGGGTGAGACGATCAAAAGCGTCAGCAAGGCCGCGCGCGAGGAGTTGGAAGAATTTCTGGGCCGTCGGGTGCATTTGTTCTTGCAAGTGAAGGTGCGGCCAAATTGGTTGGAGGAATCCGAGCGGTACTCAGAAATGGGTTTGGATTTCAAAGATGGTAACGGATGATAGGGTGAGCGCCACATGCCCCGTCTGACCGCGCGTTTCTGGGTTGATGCCTATCTGGCGCGGTTACGGTTTCAGGATATTCCGGCGTTTGTAGTAGCGCATGGAGATGACACCGGCGGCGCGGTTCTGGTTAAGCTGAATACCTTGGACGGGCAGGCGGTGTTGTTTCAACGGTCCTTTGATGTGATGACGGGGGATCGGCGTTGGATTGAATTGGCCAAGGGTGCCGAGGCGGATGTGGACGACGCCGTGACCCGGCAGCGCGGCTATGACCGCGATCTTTGGGTGATTGAGGTCGAGGACCGGGCAGGTCGGCATCTGTTAGATCAAGAGGGCCTCGGCTGATGGAATGGCGCGATCAGGGGATATTGCTGAGCGCGCGCAAGCACGGCGAGACATCGTCGATTATTGAAATGTTCACACCCACGCAGGGCCGCCATGTCGGTGTTGTGCGCGGTGGCACCAGCCGTAAAGTCGCGCCGATCCTGCAACCGGGTGCGCAGTTGGATGTGGTTTGGCGGGCGCGGCTTGAAGATCATATTGGCAGCTACAGCGTGGAGCCGGTGCGCAGTCGCGCGGTGGCAGCCATGGGTGATCGCCTTGCACTGGCTGGATTGAACACAGTGACAGCGCTGTTGTCCTTTTGCCTGCCTGAACGCGAAGCGCATGCCGCGCTTTATGATCGTACACAAGCTTTGTTGGATTTGCTGGGGCAGACGGATGTGTGGCCACTGGCCTATCTGCAATGGGAAATGGGTCTGTTGGAGGAAATGGGCTATGCGCTTGATCTAAGCGCCTGTGCCGTTACGGGTGCCACGGAAGGGCTGTGCTATGTCTCACCTAAATCCGGGCGCGCGGTGTCCTTGAACGGGGCGGGGGATTGGGTGGATCGGTTGTTGCCTTTGCCTGAAGTGATGCGTGGCGAAGGGGCGGGCAGCAATGCTGAGATCGCGCAGGGGTTTGTCACCACTGGGTATTTCCTAGAACAACATTTGGCCCAGGATTTGGGTGGCAAACCTTTGCCCGAAGCGCGCGCACGCTTTGTTGAGGCATTTAGCCGTCAGATTGGAAAACCATGCTAAGGCCATCAGTGTTGGACAAGATCAGTATGTTGTTCTGAACCTCAGATAATGTGGCCGCGTCTAGAGCATTAAAGAATGCCGTTTCGGCTGCCAAATCTGGGCAGGCACGTTTTGTTGCGGCAATTGGACCGACCTCGAACCAGGGGTAAGGGACGGCCATGGAACCGCTATAACTGTTGCAGGGGGCGGTCCCTGCGATGCGCCCTGCTTCGGGGAATGTCAGTGTGGCTTTGGCACCAAAGGGCTGTTCGTTAAGTTCGATCAGCCGCCATATTTTGTCCGCAGCCCCATAGGCCCGGACGCTTTCATCCTGACGGCAGGCCGCGATCAGGAATAGAAAAATTATAATAAGGCTGAGGCGCATTATAAATATCCGGTCATTGTGAGAGGGCTAGGACGGTATCGACCAATACATCAAAAGTGGCGGTGCGCCGGGAAGGGGCGTCTTGTGATAACTGCGGCAGGCCAACAAGAACCGCGAGCAATGCCCGGGCGAAATCAGGATTACCAAGCCCAAGTTGGCGCAAAAGGGTGACCAGATAAGTCATTCGTTCAGCATCAACTTTGCGCAAAGCCTCAGCCACCTGTGGGTTCGTTTGACCCCAGACACGCATGCTGCTCTCTGCCCGGTCATTCAATAGTTCCGCGCCAAAGTTTCGTAGGCGTTGATCTGCCGTGCCATCCTGTTTGAGTAAATCAACCATCGCTGCCATGGCCGTGCCCTGCCAGTTGTCGATCAGGGCCACGTGATATGCAGATACATCTTTGAAGTGCCAATAAAACGACCCCTTGGTGGTTCCGAGTGCGCGTGCCAATGGTTCTGCCGCCAGCGCACTTTGTCCACTGCGCTGAAGCGCGTCAAATCCGGCGAGAAGCCAATCATCAAGGGTAAGTCGGGTGCTGGTCATGCGCGTTGGATATGCTGTGGGCCGGGATGAGGCAAGGGCACGAGGTGCTCGACATCGGCCTCATCGGTGTCGTGCAGGGCCAAGACTCGCAAAGGCTATCCATGGTCAAGTGATGGTATGATTGCACCACGCGCCCCCTTACCACTGACGCATTTGCCGATACCAAAAGTGCGCGACTTTGCCATTTTGTCTGGGTTGGAGGCAGGGGTTCGCGGCACGTTGATGTCTGTGATGCCCTTGGCGGTATACGGCGACGCAGCGACCTTCAGCCAAATTTATTTGGAGGTTGGTGTCATATCTTTGGTTTTCGGGATATTGGTGCTGTGGCTTGCAGGGAAATTGTCGCGGCGCTGGATGTATTCGGTTGGCTCAGCATTTTATCTGATAGGAATACTGCTGGCGATAACCGGGGTGCCTGCATTGGTGCCTGTGGCCTTGGGGTGCATAAGCCTTGCAACAGTGACAGTGGCGGTGTGTCTGAACGCCTATGTGCTGGACTACGTTGTGCGCATCAATCTGGGAAAGTCCGAAACATTGCGGCTGGTTTTTAGTGGCGCAAGTTGGTCGGCGGGCCAGTTGTTGGTGTTTGGCTGCTGAACTGGTGGGCACCTGCACCGTTCATCGCCGTAGGGTGTGTTGCGGCAGCATGCGCCGTCTCAGACCTGCCACGGGTTTTCGTGGCCAGCCTGTCTTCCGCGTCCGCCACGTTGATCATGTTGGATGTTTGTGGCGGATTGCCGTTCTTGATGGCGGTTAAGCCGCCCGAGCGTATAGAGATGTCGGCGGTATACTCAAGCTACCGGGATGTATCGGGGATATTATCGCCTGCGTTTGCAGCATTGGTGCTGACGGTGTGGCGGCGGAATGTTGGGGGCCAGTTGGTTGGCCCGCGGGCTGCATCCGCGGTTGGGGGCAGCCCGCGCGTGATGATCTAGCCCAGTAAACGACGGGCGATCACCTGCGCCTGAATTTCGGCAGCACCTTCAAAGATGTTAAGGATACGCGCATCACACAACACACGGCTGATCTTGTATTCTAGCGCAAAACCATTGCCGCCATGAATTTGTAGGCCGTTATCCGCGGCGGTCCAGGCTACTCGCGCTCCAAGCAGTTTGGCCATGCCCGCCTCAAGGTCGCAGCGCCGCCCGTGGTCTTTTTCCCATGCACTGAAATACGTCAGTTGGCGGGCGATCATCAGTTCAACTGCCATCATCGCCAGTTTGCCTGATACACGCGGAAAGTTGATCAGGGCCTTGCCGAATTGTTTGCGGTCGGTGGCGTATTGCATAGAAATATCAAGCGCGGATTGCCCAACACCAACCGCGCGCGCAGCGGTTTGAATGCGGGCGGATTCAAACGTTTCCATCAGTTGTTTGAAACCTTTGCCCTCTTCACCGCCAAGCAGGTTTTCCCCTTTGACCTCAAACCCGTCAAAGGCCAGTTCGTATTCTTTCATGCCGCGATAGCCCAGCACCTCAATCTCTCCGCCAGTCATGCCGGGGGTCGGGAAGGGGGTGGCATCATCACCGGGGGTCTTTTCGGCCAGAAACATTGATAGGCCACGATGGTCTGTGGTGTCGGGATTGGTACGGGCCAACAGGGTCATGACATGGGTGCGGGCGGCGTGGGTGATCCATGTTTTATTCCCCGTCACTTTGTAGTCGTCACCGTCCTTTACCGCACGGGTGCGCAGCGCGCCCAGATCGGAACCGGTATTGGGTTCAGTAAAAACGGCTGTGGGCAGGATTTCACCGCTGGCCAGACCGGGCAGCCATTGTGCCTTTTGCGCGTCGGTGCCACCACAAAGGATCAGTTCTGCGGCAATTTCGGACCTTGTGCCAAGGGAGCCAACACCGATGTACCCACGGCTTAATTCTTCGCTGACCACAACCATTGACGCCTTGGATAGCCCCAAACCGCCATGTTCTTCTGGAATGGTCAGGCCAAAAACGCCCATTTCTGCCAGTTCATTGATCACCTCGATGGGAATCAATTCATCTTTGAGGTGCCAGTCATGCGCATGGGGTTCTACCCTTTCGACCGCATAGCGCCGGAACTGTTCGCGGATCATTTCCAGTTCTTCATCCAAGCCTGTGGCACCCACAGTCAGGTTTGCCGATTGTTCCTGCATCAGTTCAACCAAACGCGTGCGCGCGGCTTGACTGTTGCCACCCTGTGTCAGGGTCATAACCGCGGGGTCCATCAGTGCGCGCATATCATCTTGCGACAGTCCCATGTCCTGAAGGCGTACGACCTCACCTTGGTTCATCTGGATGCCGCCATAAACCTGCCAAAGGTATTCACCAAAGGCGATTTGATGCAGCAATTGTTCAGTTTCGCCAAAACGACCATCGGCGTTCAGGCGTTCGGCCCATGCCTGCATTTGGCGCAAGGCTTGCGCATACGTTGCAAGCCAGGCCAACCCATGTGCTGCCGTTTGATGTTGTTCTATTAGGGCAGCCGAAACACGGTCATCGACGGTCACTCGTGCCCGAACACTGATCAAAGCTTTTTCTAGAACCGCATCAACAGGGGGCAGCGCCGCCGCTGTCAGGGTCAATAAATTGTCCAGAGCTGTTGGAATTTGCATTGTCATATCCTGACCGTCATGTGCCATTTGTTCGTCCTTTTCGCTTGCAACGCTGGATAGCTACTTTGCATGTGCAGCACAACAAAGATACGTTTGGATGTGTCATTTTGTTTTAAAATTACGCGGCTGTTTTTCGATGCGTTGAATTTTTCACCTGTTATGTAGGGTTATGGACGCGCTTTTCCCCTTTCTCACGACATATCAATTGATCCTCGCTTTGGGGATCGCTGTGTGTGCCGGGTTTGTAAAAGGCGTGGTTGGATTCTCTATGCCACTTGTCCTGATCTCAGGGCTTACGCTTTTTATGTCGCCCGAGCTGGCATTGGCAGGGCTGATTCTGCCGACGCTGGTAAGCAACTTGATGCAATCTTTGCGACAAGGGCCCGCAGCGGCATGGTATTCAGTCAAATTGTTCAGAGTTTTCTTGATTGCTGGGGGGATCACATTGGTGCTGGCGGCGCAGATGGTGCGCGTTGTCCCAAATAACGTTCTATTGCTTGTAATAGGTGTCCCGGCGGTATTTTTTGCCTTGCTGCAATTGTCCAAATTCCAATTCAAACTGGTAAAACGCACTAAACTAGTGGAAGCGCTTGTTGGTGGTTTCACTGGTGTGATGGGGGGCATGTCTGGGGTCTGGGGGGCACCGACAGTGACTTATCTGACCGCACTTGATACCCCAAAACACGATCAAATGCGCATTCAGGGTGTTATCTATGGATTAGGTGCTGTTGCCTTGCTCGGCGCGCATCTTGGTTCTGGGGTGTTGCGGGCCGAAACATGGCCGTTTTCCGCAGCGCTCATTCTGCCTGCGGTGTTTGGCATGTGGATGGGTGGCAAGGTGATGGACCGGATTGACCAACACCTCTTTCGACGCGCCACACTGTTTGTTCTTTTGGTGGCCGGGGCCAACCTTATCAGGCGCGCCGTTTTTTAGCTGTTAGCCTTGGCGTGCAACGGTTTTACCCGACACGTCTTCGATAAAGGTTACAATACGGGATTTGACTGCATCGTCTTTGATGGCTGCCAGCGCGCTGACAATCGCCATGCCCGGATCCGTTTTAGGAGGGGTATTTGTATTGTCGTGCAGATCTTCGAAAAAGTAGGATGGCGGCACATCAAGTATTTGAGAAAGCTCAAACAGTCTGCTGGCTGCAACGCGATTAGAGCCGATTTCATATTTCTGAATTTGTTGGAAAGATAGATTCAATTTGCGGGCAACATCCGTCTGGGAAAGACGGCGCAAAGTGCGTACTTGCTTTAGCTTGCGACCGACATGAACATCTACTGGGTGGGACATAATTTTTGGACCTCTGGTTGAACTTTGTCCAATGTGCAAAAAATTTGCACTTTCACGCAATTGGCTAACTATTTTTTAGTTTCAACTATAGATAGGTCGTTATGGGTTGACGTATCATACTCTGATGTATGATATGCTTAACTCAGACGTATGATTAATTAACCATTGTCTAGGCGGTGATCAATTGGACGGCGATCTGACATCTCTTGATACAACTGTGCGGGGCTACCCGCTTTTGTTTGAAATGCTGCGGTCTTTCACTACGTTGGCTGCGACCTTGAACCTAAGCCATGCTGTGCGTGAATTGCGCAGTACACGGCAAACTGTTCGACGCCATGTTACCCAGCTTGAGGAGTTGAAAGGCGGCCCACTTTTTGAAGTGTTGGATCGGCAATATACATTGACCGAATTGGGACAAAAAGTACTGCCGGAAGCCCTTGATTTGCTAGCTAGAGCAGAGGGTTGGCTGTCTGGTCAGTCTATGATGGTGAATGGTATGCAATATCTGCGCAGGGAAGATCCTGATGGGTGGTATTCTTTCCAGCAGCAACAGCCAATTGGTAAACTTTTTGATTCGTCATCGCCACTGTTGCCGGAGGTGTTAAAGGCGTGGGCCGCGGCGGGCGGTCATATTGAACATAAAGCACTCGTTGATGTGCGGCCGTTCTGTACGATCTTCCGGCGTGTGGGGTCGGAGTGGTTGTTTACTGAGGTTGGCGAGGAAAGTTCGTTTGTATCATGGTTTGGCTGGACAGTTGCGCGGTCAAGCATTGGTCGGCCGTTGGGTGAAATGCCCGGTGGTGGGAATTTTGGGGTTCTGTCCAACGTCGCCTATGAGGAAGTAGAAACGAATCACTCTGCACGGCTTGACCATATATTTACGGTTCTCCCCAAAGGTACAGAGGCAGAAATGCTGCCGATTTGCTTTGAGCGACTGTTGCTTGGAGCCCGTTTTCCCGACGGTAGCTTTGCGATGATATCGGCGGTTCGTCGTACCTATGATGTGGATATTAAGGATGTCAGCACCGAAATGCTGCATCGCATGACTGAGGATATGGTGATGTAGGAGGTCCAAAACACGACCTGCACGCGAATATTGCGGCAGAATACATAAAATGCGTTATAATTAGCCTTGAATGCAACCGCAGGAGGGGCCAATGGCTATTTATGGGTTTGATGCAGAAGATCGGTTTGAAGCTTCAAGTCGTGATGTTTTAAAACAACTTGGAGTACGTTTGACCATTGGTCATAACTTTGATGAGTATTTGTGGCATTTAGCCAAAGCGCGGCCAGATCATAAGATCGGCGACCCTTTTAACCCAGAAACCCATGACATGAATCGCAGCAATTCCGCATGGATTGTTGGGCATGACAGCCAAGGCAGAATCATGCACACGCAGGCGCTGCGACTGCTGCCTACTGGAAATGACTCTGTATCAGAGTATTTTAGGCAGAACTTTCATGGGTTTGCGCCCTCCGAAATGGACATCGATTATGAACGGTCCCGGTACAAAGCAGGACCAGGGGCAAAGCGCATGACGGGCCGCGTTGTTTATTCTGGCGAAACCTGGGTTGGTGGCGAACCGGGGCAATTCAGGGGCACGGGCATCTCTAGTATTTTGGGGCGCTGTGCTATGCTTGCTGCGATCAAAGAATTCGGGGCAGAACATGTTGTTGGATTCATGACACGGCCAGTGGCGTACAAAGGTTTTTGCCTGCGTATGGGCTTTATGCATGCCGAACCGCTTGCGCTGCGGTGGTATTTGAAAAACCAACCCGACGCGTTGGAATGTGTCATGGTGTACATGAGCGACGAAGACATTCGGTTCTTGCTGGATTTGCCAAGTGCAGAATTGGAAGCACTTGCCGCCTGACGAACAAAAAAGAGCCGCAGATTGATGCGGCTCTTTTTATTAAATATTACATACCGTTAGCCGATAGCGGCGTCTTTTACATCTTGATCAATATAGGGCAGGTACTGGCCAAAATTCTCTGCGAACATCGCGACAAGCTTGGCCGCTTGACGATCATATGCTTCAGCGTTGTCCCAGGTCCGACGCGGATCAAGTAAAATGTCAGCCACCCCATCAACGGAAACGGGCACGTCGAAACCAAAGTTCTTGTCTTTGCGGTATTCGACGTCTGCCAGCCCACCTTCTAGTGCGGCAGTCAGCAGTGCACGGGTGGCCTTGATCGGCATGCGGCTTCCTGTGCCATATGCCCCGCCTGTCCAGCCGGTGTTGACCAACCAACATGTGGCACCGTGCTGTGCGATCTTTTCCCGCAATAGGTTGCCATAGACTTCGGGACGGCGCGGCATGAAGGGGGCACCAAAACAGGTAGAAAATGTTGGTTCTGGCTCCGTTACGCCTCGTTCAGTGCCCGCAACCTTGGATGTAAATCCGGACAAAAAGTGGTACATCGCTTGTGCAGGGGTCAACCGAGCAATTGGGGGCAATACGCCAAAGGCATCACAGGTCAGCATGATGATGTTTTTGGGGTGACCGCCAACAGCTTTCTTGGATGCGTTGGAGATATAGTGCAATGGATAGGCGCAACGCATATTAGCGGTCAGGCTGTCGTCTTCAAAATCAAGCTTTTTGGTCTCTTCATCATACACCATATTCTCGATCACAGTGCCGAATTTCTCGGTTGTGGCATAGATTTCTGGCTCGGCTTCGCGGCTCAAATTGATGGTCTTGGCGTAACAACCGCCTTCAAAGTTAAAGGTGCCGTTGTCGGACCAGCCATGTTCATCATCACCAATCAATGTGCGGCCCGGATCGGCGGACAACGTTGTCTTGCCAGTTCCAGAAAGTCCAAAGAAAACAGCAGTATCAACCGGGTTTCCCGTCGCGTGGTTGGCTGAGCAGTGCATGGGCATTATGCCTTGTTCAGGCAATAAATAATTCAACAAAGAGAACACTGATTTCTTGTTCTCACCGGCGTATTCGGTGCCGCCGATCAAGATCATTTTACGGTCAAAGTTCATCGCGATCACGGTCTCTGACCGGCAATTGTGTTTTGCGGGATCGGCTTGGAATTTGGGGCAGTTGATCACGGTGAAATCAGCTATGAATTCATCCAGCGCTTCGCGTTCGGGCCGCCGCAGCATGGTGCGGATGAACAAGCCATGCCATGCCAATTCGGTGATCATACGGACGTTGATTGCATGTTTCGGGTCAGCACCTCCAACCAAATCCTGCACAAAATAATCGCCGCCCTGCATATGCGCGACCATGTCGGTGTACAGCGCGTCAAACCCTTCGGGCGACATTTCTGCGTTGTTTTCCCACCAAATGGTATCTGCAACGCTGTCTGTTTTGACGACATGTTTGTCTTTTGGCGAACGGCCCGTGAACTTGCCGGTGGTGACCAGAAATGCCCCGCCATTGCCCAAAGTGCCTTCATCACGCTTGAGCGCGGTTTCGATAAGCGCAGGCTCCATCAGGTTATAATAGACATTGCCCAGCCCATTGATCTGCTGATCTTCTAGGCGAAACTGCGGGTTTACCCGGCCAAATGTCATATGGTGTCTCCTGTACTGCGCAAATTAGGCGCAAATCTTACTTTAATGGGTGGCGTCACCCTTGGCCGAAGGGCCATAAATCGGGTCTTAGCACGTGGGTTCGAGATATGAACAGGTAGGTTTGACGCAGTTAGCGCCATCATAGCAATCTTTGGCCACTCAAAGGTCTCAGAGGCCTAAGTTGCTTAAAATCTTAGCTTCACGGGTGACGCGAAAGTGCGGCAATTTAGCCATTCCTAACCAAATTGTGGCGGAAATGGGTCCAGAACTGTGGCTGATTCGCACTTAGAGATTGATTCGATGGTCAAAAATAGTGATCAATGACCAAAAATCAAAAAACGATTATTGAGCAGCAAAAAGGAAACAGGCAATGTCGAAAATTGCGTTGGTAGACGACGACAGGAATATCCTGACGTCCGTTTCAATGACTCTCGAGGCCGAAGGTTTCGAAGTAGAAACATATAATGATGGACAGGCAGCGTTGGATGCGTTCAACAAGAAACTGCCCGACATGGCCGTTCTCGACATCAAAATGCCGCGTATGGACGGCATGGATTTGTTGCAACGTTTGCGCCAGAAAACCGCGATGCCGGTGATCTTTCTGACCTCCAAGGATGACGAGATCGATGAAGTTTTAGGGTTGCGCATGGGCGCAGATGACTATGTTAAAAAGCCTTTTAGCCAACGTTTGCTGGTTGAGCGGATTCGCGCATTGCTACGCCGTCAGGATGCAGTTGAGACAAATGAAGTCGGCGACACCGAAGAAACCAAGGTGATGGAACGCGGCGAATTGCGGATGGATCCGCTGCGTCATGCGGTATCTTGGAAGGGCAATGATGTGTCTCTGACCGTCACTGAATTCTTGCTGTTGCAAGCGC
The DNA here is from genome assembly GCA_051251995.1 of Sulfitobacter sp. Lineage (GTDB taxonomy): Bacteria > Pseudomonadota > Alphaproteobacteria > Rhodobacterales > Rhodobacteraceae > Sulfitobacter. The sequence continues at coordinate 19,981 of JBPOFF010000002.1, read as the reverse complement.
TCGCTCAACGCCCCGGGTTCGTGAAATCACGCGATCAGTTGATGGATGTGGCCTATGACGATCAGGTTTATGTCGACGACCGCACCATCGACAGCCACATTAAGCGGCTGCGCAAGAAGATGCGCACGGCAGACGATGAATTCTCAGCGATTGAGACACTTTACGGTATCGGCTACAGATATAACGAAGAATAAGTAGCGCTGATGGCGATCGTGGAAAGGAACTTTGTGCGGGATTTGTCCCCAACTTCGCGTGAAGGTGATGTTGTGTTGGGCGACGATTGGGTCGCACCGGATGCAGCCGCGCCTGATGAAATGCGGGTGCGCCGGGAACGGCGTGGCTTGTTTTCGTTGCGGGCGTCACCCCTGACGCGCAAAATCATTACCTTTAATTTGATCGCCTTGAACGTGTTGGTTGCGGGTATCCTGTACCTGAACTCTTCACGGGATTCCCTTGCGGTACAACGCGCCGCGTCCCTTGTTTCAGAGGCTGAGCTGATCGCGGATGTGCTAGAGGCGCAACTGCCAGTTGGTGTTCCCGTCAATTTGGCCACTGGAGACGGAATTGATGTCGAAACCACGTTGAATGGTCTCGATCTGCGCAGCGGTATTGAGGTTTACGTTTTTGATCCGTCAGAAACGTTGATTGCGCAATCCGAGGGCCGTCTGGCCCTGCAAAACACTCCGGGTGTTCCCAAGTCAGGCAGTCCTACCATCCTGACTGATGGGTTAAGCTGGCTGTGGAGTTTGGTTTCAAGTCCCTTTAGCAGTGCTGTCGACAAACCGACAGGCGCGCCGATGGAGGCTCAACTTAAATTATTGGTTGCCGGTAGCCTGCAAAACGGAACTCAGATTGAGAATAAGCTTGATGCCGACGGTGGTACGCTCTTCACCGTATTGACGCCCATCATGCAGGGTGGCCAAGCTGTTGGTGTGGTTGCGATTGCCTCTGCTGCTGGTGAAATTGATAAATTCGTTCGGGGCGAACGCGAACGGGTTTTGCAGATGTTTGTGATCGCGACACTGGTATCGATTGGCCTTAGCCTTGTTTTGGCGTCTACCATTGCTAACCCCCTAGCAGACCTGTCCGCCGCTGCGGAGCTGGGGCGTGACAAAGACGCGCGCAAAATGAACCCGGGACGTATTCGTATTCCTGACCTCACCGCGCGACCTGATGAGATTGGGCGCCTGTCTGGCGCATTGCGTGGCATGGTTTCGGCGCTTTACAACCGTATCGACGGTAATGAACAATTTGCTGCTGACGTGGCACATGAGATCAAAAACCCACTGGCATCGCTCCGTTCGGCAGTCGGCACATTGCGGATGATCAAGCGGGAAGACCAGCGCGAGAAATTGCTGGATGTCATTGACCATGATGTGCGTCGTTTGGACCGGTTGGTTAGTGATATCTCCAATGCGTCCCGGCTTGATTCTGAATTGGTCAAAGAAGAAGAAGAAGCATTTGATCTGCTGCATATGCTTGGCAATCTCGGCCAATACCTTGGTGAGGATGCTAAGAGCAAAGGCATTGATTTTATCACTGATTTGCCGTCAACGCCGATCACTGTGCATGGGTTAGAGGCGCGTCTGGCGCAGGTGTTTGTGAACCTAATCACCAACGCCATTTCATTCTGCGAGGATGGCGATGCGATCCGAGTATGGGCGCGCAAGCGTGAAAATCGGGTGTTGATCGTGGTCGAAGACACCGGCCCGGGCATTCCGGATCAGGCGCTTTCTAAGATTTTCAAGCGGTTCTACTCGCAACGCCCGGACGAGCATTTTGGCAATAATTCCGGTCTTGGGCTGGCGATCTCGAAACAGATTGTCGAAGCGCATGGTGGTGTGATCTGGGCCGAAAACATCCGGCCAACCGATGCAGATATTACCTCTGAGCCGTTGGGCGCGCGGTTTGTTGTTGGTTTGCCCACCTAAGTTGGTGAACACGCAGCGGTATTCCCAATGACACGTAATCAGGAAATTGTTCACGCAAGCACAGTGTCAATCGCTGGCAAAGGCGTTGTGATCCTTGGCCCGTCCGGAAGCGGAAAATCATCACTTGCCTTGCAATTGATCGCGATGGGTGCAGGTTTGGTTGCTGATGATCGCACCGAGGTTACGCTGGATGGTGGGACGTTGATTGCAACGGTGCCGCGCACAATCTCAGGATTGATAGAGGCGCGTGGGGTGGGGCTCATTCGCGTACCCGATGTCGGGTCTACCCCGCTCAGGTGCGCAATTGACCTGTCAATTTCAGAAAAGCAACGGTTACCGGAGGCACATAGCCATTCCATCCTTGGCATCTCACTACGCTGTCTCCACAATGGGCAAGGCCCGCATTTCGCAGCCGCAATTTGGCTTTCTGTTCAGAGCACCCTAGATATCTCTTGATGACACAATCAAACCCATCAGAAAATCCCAAGACGGGTCCAGACCTTCGCCGTTTTGTACTTGTGACGGGACCATCTGGTGCGGGTCGTTCGTCTGCGTTGAATGTGCTTGAGGATGCGGGTTTTGAGGCAATAGACAATCTGCCCTTGCGGTTGTTGCCTGCCCTGTTGGATGGGCCGGGTCAAGAGCGGTCCGTGGCCTTGGGAATTGACGCCCGGAACCGGGATTTTTCGACAAATGGTGTGTTGGATTTGCTGGGTCAACTGTCCACCCGTGATGGATTGTTGGTTGAGTTGTTGTATCTTGACTGTTCAACTGATGTTCTGCTGCGCCGCTTTTCTGAAACGCGCCGCCGCCATCCTCTGGCACCTGATGATCGCCCCGCTGAGGGTATTCACCGTGAACAAGACATGTTGCATCCGATCCGTGCGCGGGCCGATGTGCTGATTGATACAACCAACCTAAATGTGCACGAATTGCGGGCTGAAGTTGAACATTGGTTTGCCCCCACCGGGAAACACCACCTGACCGTGTCAGTTCAGTCATTTTCCTACAAACGCGGTCTGCCACGCAGTGTGGACATGGTGCATGACTGTCGGTTCTTACGGAATCCCTATTGGGACAGCAGTTTGCGGGCGCTGAATGGATCGGACCCGCAGGTGGCCAGCTATGTCGGTCAAGATGCGCGATATGAGCCATTTGTGACCAAAGTGCTGGAATTAAGCGCGTTACTGCTGCCAGCCTATCGGGATGAGGGAAAATCTTACATTTCAATCGCCTTTGGGTGCACTGGCGGGCAACACCGTTCAGTTGCTGTGGCCGAACACCACGCATTGCGCCTTGCAGAACAGGGCTGGCAGGTGTCAATTAGGCATCGTGAGTTGGATCGCCAGCTTCCCATAAAGGCAGAGACGTGATCGGAATTGTGATAGTTGCACATGGTGGTTTGGCCCAGGAATATCTGGCGGCCATTGAACATGTGGTTGGTTCTCAAATCGGGGTTCGCGCTATTGCGATCCAAGCAGATCACGACCGGCCCGCCAAAGAGCGCGAGATTTGTGCGGCCGCAGATGAGGTCGACCAAGGTGCTGGCGTTGTGGTGGTGACAGACCTTTTTGGCGGCTCACCTTCTAACCTCAGCCTGCTGGCCTGCCGCCCGGAAAACCGCCGCATTATCTATGGTGCAAACTTGCCGATGCTGATCAAACTAGCCAAATCCAGGCAAATGGATGTGCCAGATGCTGTTCGGGCGGCCCTTGAAGCGGGTAAAAAATACATCGACAGCCAAAATGTCAGTGCAGGTTAGAAGGCCCATATTGAATGACTGAGATTTCTCTAAAAATTGTTAACGAAAAGGGGCTGCACGCACGCGCCTCAGCCAAGTTGGTTGAGGTGGTTGAGGCATTTGACGCCCGTGCTGAGGTCAGCAAAGATGGGATGTCTGCGTCGGGTGACAGTATCATGGGGTTGTTGATGCTTGCCGCGTCACGGGGCACAACTATTGACGTTCAGACCTCTGGGCCGGATGCTGATGCTCTTGCTGACGCATTGACCGCACTTGTTGCAGATAAGTTTGGCGAAGGCTTTTAAGCGCTCGTAATAGAGCAGAAGAGGCGGTCCGTTTTGGTTGATAAGACGCATGATATGAAGACAGATGCGGACGCGGTACCTGAACAAGGTAACGTGTCATTTACAAAATATGACCGCAGTAGTTTGTCTTATGCTTCTACATTTGAAGATCCGATAAAATCGCGGATCATCAGCCTGATGGAGTTGTTTACCGGAAAACTGACCATCCTGCGGCTGATCCGCAAGTTTGAGAAACGCGGCACCCCATCGGGTCAACCTTTTTGGCGGGCGGCGCTTGATACAATGGGTATTAATCTGACCACGCCGCAATCTCAATTGGATCGTATCCCCAAGACCGGCCCGGTTGTCGTTGTTGCAAACCACCCGCACGGCATGGTCGACGGCATGATATTTGCGGATCTTATTGGCCGCGTCCGTCCTGATTACCGCATTTTGACGCGCTCTTTGCTGACGTCCATTGATGAGGTCGCGGGCAGTTTCATGATCCCTGTACCGTTCCCGCACGATCCTGACGCGCAGCGCAAGGGTGTAGAAATGCGCGCCAAGGCGATGGCCCATCTCAAAGCGGGAGGTGTGGTCGCACTTTTTCCATCAGGTGTGGTTGCGACATCGGAAACCTGGTTCGGGCCGGCGGTTGAGGCGGAATGGAACGTTTTCACCGCCAAGATGATACGCCGTTCTGGGGCCACTGTCGTCCCTATGAAATTCCCTGGTCAGAACAGTCGCGCGTACCAGATTGCCAATAAATTAAGCCCGATGCTGCGCCAAGGTTTGTTGCTGCATGAGATTGTGCACAGCTGCAATAAACCGCAGGGGCCGATTGTTGGGCATCCCATTGCTCAAGAAGATATTGATAAATATGCCGACGAGCCCCGTGCTTTCATGGCATGGCTTCGCGCTCGAACCTTGGCGCTTAAGGACTGAGACCATTTACTTTTGGCTATGAATCCCCCCCCCGGCGTTTGGGGGCAGGCTCCTCCATTGGTCCTAAAAATCAGCGCGTTGGCACCGGCGCATCGCCGCGATAGTCATAAAATCCGCGTTGGGTTTTGCGGCCCAGCCATCCGGCCTCGACATATTTGGTGAGCAGCGGGCAGGGGCGGTATTTGGTATCTGCCAACCCATCATGCAGCACATTCATGATGGCAAGGCAGGTATCCAGTCCGATAAAATCTGCCAACTCAAGCGGCCCCATCGGATGGTTCGCGCCTAACTTCATAGAATCGTCGATAGATTTCACATTTCCGACCCCTTCATACAGGGTATAAACGGCCTCATTGATCATCGGCATCAGTATGCGATTGACAATAAATGCCGGGAAATCTTCAGCAGAAGCTGCGGTTTTGTTCAGCCTGTCAACAACGTCTTTGCAAGCGGTATAGGTCGGTTCATCGGTTGCGATGCCCCGGATCAATTCAACCAGCTGCATCACTGGCACGGGGTTCATAAAATGGAATCCCATGAACTTTTCTGGCCGGTCTGTGCGGCTGGCCAGCCGGGTGATCGAGATCGAAGAGGTGTTTGACGTCAGGATCGTTTCAGGCTTCAGATGTGGCAGAAGGTCTTCGAATATCGCCTGTTTTACGGTTTCGCGCTCGGTTGCGGATTCAATAATCAGGTCGCATTGGCCCAATTCCGCAAGGGTTTGCGTTGTTTTTATACGGGCCAAAGCGGCGTCGCGGTCGGCTGCGTTGATCTTCTCACGGCTCACTTGGCGGTCCATATTGCCCGCCATGATTTCCATGGCACTGGAGAGCGTTTCGGCACTCACGTCCGTCAGCATGACATCAAAGCCCGCCAAAGACATAACATGCGCAATGCCATTGCCCATTTGTCCTGCCCCAACGATTCCGACTGATTGGATGCTCATGGTCGCGTCCTCTACTGCTTTTTATATACAATACGGTGCGCGGGGTGTGGGCCGCAAGGGCATGCAGTGGCTAAAAGTCGAGACAAAATCGCGCGTTAAGGGAATCATAGGAACCCATGTATCATTTAGGCAGTGGGTGAGTTAAAATAAGGTGGGTGTGATGACCTATGATGCGTTGGGGCCGGGGGCCCTAGACTATTTACCGTGCCGGTATGGCACGTCAAAATTACTGTTTCGGGGGCCAAGACGAGATTTGGAAACGCCTTATCTGGCGTTTATTGGTGGCACCGAAACCTATGGCAAATTCATCAAACAACCTTTTGCGGCGCAAGTCGAAGAAGCGATTGGTTTGACCTGTGCCAATTTCGGTCTGCCGAATGCTGGGGTTGATGCATTTGTGCATGACCCGTTTGTCGTGAGCGCGGCGGCAAAGGCGAAAGTCACGGTTATTCAGGTGTTGGGTGCGCAGAACATGACCAACCGTTTCTATGCTGTCCATCCACGCCGGAATGATCGGTTTGTTTCAGCGTCGCAACTGCTTAGCACGATTTACCGCGAGGTGGATTTTGCCGATTTTCACTTTACCAAGCACATGTTGAACCGGCTTGTGATGGTATCGCCGGATAGGTTTGAAACTGTCCGGGCGGAACTGCAACAAGCATGGTTGGCGCGTATGCGGCTGATGCTGGGGCAGATAAAAGGCAAGTCGATATTGTTGTGGATAGCTGATCATGCACCCCAACCTAAGGCGGCCCATGATCAGAGTTGTCTGGGGCCAGATCCCCTGTTCGTGACGCGTGAAATGATGGATGAAATAAAACCACATGCAACCAAAGTGGTTGAAGTGACCGTTTCAAAAAGTGCGATTTCGGCGGGCACTGAAGGTATGATCTTTAGCCAGATGGAAGCAATGGCCGCTGCTGAAATGATGGGCCCAGATGCTCATGCTGAGGCAGCAACGGCACTGATCGAGGCGATCAACGACTTGGATTAAAAACAAAAGGCCCGCCATTTCTGGCGGGCCTTGAATACTCAGTCAGGGGAAATTCCGAGAGTGAATTACAGTTTTTCGATCAGCTCAGGAACGGCTTCAAAGAGGTCCGCAACCAAACCAAAATCAGCAACCTGAAAAATCGGCGCTTCTTCGTCTTTGTTGATGGCAACGATGATCTTGGAATCTTTCATGCCGGCAAGGTGCTGAATGGCACCAGATATACCAACAGCGACATAGAGGTCAGGGGCAACCACTTTGCCTGTCTGACCAACTTGCCAATCGTTCGGCGCGTAACCAGAATCAACAGCAGCACGGGATGCGCCAACGGCAGCACCCAGTTTGTCGGCCAGCTTTTCGATCAGGGCAAAATCGTCTTCTGAACCAACACCGCGGCCACCGGACACAACCACACCAGCTGACGTCAGTTCTGGACGGTCAGATGCGGCAACTTTGTCTTCGACCCATTCGGACAGGCCGGGGTTTGCAGCGGCACCGATGGTTTCGATAGACGCCGATCCACCATCACCTGCCGCATCGAATGTCGATGTACGGAAGGTGATGACCTTTTTCGCATCTTTCGATTTGACAGTCTGCACGGCGTTACCCGCATAGATCGGGCGTTCAAACGTGTCTGCATCTACAACGCCAGAAGCGTCAGAGATGATCTGCACATCCAGCAATGCCGCCACGCGGGGCATCACGTTTTTTGCGTCCGTCGTCGCGGGGGCAACGATGTGATCGTAATCACCAGCAAGCGAGACAATCAGTGCCGCAGTGGATTCCGCCAAACGGTGGCCCAATGACGCGTCTTCGGCAACCAGTACCTTGGATACGCCATCAATCTTGGCAGCCGCGTCACCAGCAGCAGCGGCAGAACCACCACAGCACAGCGCGGTTACATCGCCCAATTGCTTGGCAGCGGTCACAGCCTTGGCTGTGGCGTCCATCGCCAGTTCGCCATCGGTTACTTCTGCAAGGAGAAGAACAGCCATTATACAGCCCCCACTTCTTTAAGTTTCGCTACCAGTTCGTCAACCGATGCCACTTTGATACCAGCGGCACGTGCTTCTGGTTCAACCGTCTTGACGATTTCCAAACGGTTGGAGGCGTCCACACCATAATCAGCAGGTGTTTTTTCATCCATAGGCTTTTTCTTTGCCTTCATGATGTTTGGAAGCGACGCATAACGAGGCTCGTTCAGGCGCAAATCAACAGTTACAACTGTTGGCATTGTCACTTTGATGGTCTGCAAACCGCCGTCCACTTCACGTGTGACAACCGCATAATCGCCTTCGATGGCGAGCTCTGATGCAAAGCTGGCCTGTGACCAACCCAGCAACGCAGACAGCATCTGGCCAGTCGCGTTCATGTCGTTGTCGATGGCTTGTTTGCCTGTCAAAATCAGACCCGGCTTTTCTTCGTCCACAATCGCTTTGAGGATTTTGGCAACGGCCAGTGGTTCAATATCGTTGTGAACGTCATCCGTGGCAACAACTAGAATGGCTCTGTCGGCACCCATGGCCAAAGCAGTGCGCAGGGTTTCCTGACTTTGCTTGACGCCGATAGAAACCACGACGATCTCGTCGGCCTGTCCGGCTTCCTTCAGGCGGATCGCCTGTTCGACGGAAATTTCGTCAAACGGGTTCATCGACATTTTTACATTGGCAAGATCAACACCCGATCCGTCCGCTTTGACGCGTACTTTCACGTTGTAGTCGATCACGCGTTTGACAGGTACCAATACCTTCATGAGCGTCTCTCTCCTTGGTTAGGACCGGGCAGGTGGCCCCGTCACGATCAAATATACGCCCATGTCTAGCGAAGCAGGCGCGGGCGAAACAGGGCAAAATCGGCAATTAGTGCGATAAGGACGCCGCGTTTTTGCACTTTTGTATTTGTTAGCGCCCAAAGTTCAGCGGTTCGCGCCCGGAACCCAAAGGACATCATCCTTGCCGCGGTTGTTGGCCATGCGTGCTGCAACAAAAAACCAGTCACTTAGACGGTTGAGGTATTTCACTGCCGCCGGGTTAATTGGCTCATGCTCTGCCAGCAAAACCGCCAACCGTTCAGCGCGCCGTGCGACGGTGCGGCAGACATGCAGATGGGCGGCCAAAGCGGTGCCGCCGGGCAGGATAAAACTGCGCAGCGGGTCCAGATTGGTGTTCATTACGTCAATCTCACGCTCAAGGCGGTCAACCTGTTCAGACGCCATGCGCAGCGGCGGGTATTCGGCGTCTTTGTCAGCTTCCATATCTGGGCGGCACAGGTCCGCGCCCAGATCAAACAGGTCGTTCTGGATACGTGATAGCGCATCGCCAGTTTCAGCGGTTGCTTCAAGCCGGGCGACGCCGACGAAGCAGTTCAATTCGTCCGAGGTGCCATAGGCCTCAACCCGTGCATTGTGCTTTGCCACACGGGTGCCATTGCCCAAAGCGGTTGTGCCTGCGTCGCCTGTGCGTGTGTAAATCTTGTTGAGAACAACCATCAGCCCGCATCCTTACGCAAATAGACATAGGCCACGATCAGCAACACCGCGATAAATTGCGCGATGATGCGCAGGCGCATGATCTTGTTGGCGTTCCGTTTATTGTACGCCCCGCCACCAGCATAGCCACCAAGGCCGAACATCAGCACAACAACAACGGCCAGTACAGCCAGTATAACGATAATAAAAAGCGGATCAGAGGGCATGGAACTATCCTTTTTCTATCCGCAGATGTAGCGGGCAAGCGCCATTGCGCAACCTTTTTTACCGACCAAGGACCCAATCCAAGGCCCGTGTCGGCAAAATGCGGCGCAAAATGCCTGCAATATATGTCGGGGTTGTGACGTAATACCGCGCCCGGGGCCGGGGGGATTCTGCGGCATGTATCAATCTTTTTACCACCGCATCAGCCGGTAGCTCAAATGTGTCCGGGCCAGAGGATTCGTAAAGCCGCTTGTTCAGGGCCTCTTGATACTCTGAGGCGCGCGAGGATGACTTCCAATCAATCCAACGTTCATAATGCGGGATCGAGTTTACTCGGATTTTTGATGTAATCGGGCCGGGTTCAATCAGCACAACCCTGATATTGGTATCGCGCATTTCGATCCGCAGTGTGTCGGTCAACCCTTCAAGCGCGAATTTTGTCGCATTATAAGCCCCGCGCCACGGCATGGTGACAAAGCCCAACACCGACGAGCATTGTATGATCCGGCCATGTCCTTGTTGGCGCATGACCGGGATCAGTGCGCGGGTCAGGGTGTGCCAGCCAAAAAAGTTGCTTTCAAATATCTCCCGCAATGCTTGGGTTGGCAGGTCTTCGACAGCGCCGGGCAATCCGTGAGCGCCGTTGTTGAACAAGACATCAAGTGTGCCATCGGTTTCGGCCAGTACATGCGCAAGCGCTGCGTGGATGCTGTGCTCGTTGGTGTAATCTAACAAGGGTGCGTCGAACCCTTCGGCGTTCAAACGGTCACAGTCGGCTTGTTGTTTACACGCTGCAAACACCTGCCATCCACGTGCGCGCATGCCATGCGCGGCAGCATAGCCGATACCGCTGGAGCAGCCTGTAATCAGAATGGATTTGCGTGACATGAAAAAGGCCCCCGTGTTGGAGGCCCTTCATTGCGCGTCACCGCGCAGAACACAATGCATTGCGCGTCACCGCGCAGAATTCAATGAGGCTTAACCGCCGACAAGCAGGAAATCCGCCATCCAGCCTTCGGGACCACCATCAAGCGTCCGCATCTTGACCCAGCCGTCACCGTTGTCTTGCAATATCTCAACGGCGTCGCCGCGCGTCAGTTTGGTAACAACGCCGTAGTCCGTGCCAGGACCGCCGCGCACGTTGACGCGGGTGGCAGAAACGGTGCGCACATCGCCAGTTGCCGACAGGCTTGTGACAATACCATCGTTTGGAGAAATCAAGCTGGGAATAATGGCGGGCGTATCACCAGAAGACAAAATGACGTTCACAGGAACATCTGTGCCCTCTTGTGCCGTACTCTCAGCTGTGGGGTCGGTGGGGTCGGTTTCTGACAACACCTCTTGAAGCGACGTCAGGTTCAGGGAAACGCGTGTCACGTTGTTGTCCAGCGGCGGATCGGTATCTACAAATGGCTTTGATGTTTCAGCCACAACCGTGGGGGCGACAGTCTCGGCTTCAGCTTCTGCAACCACAACGGCTTGGCTCTCAACAACTGGATTCAGACGCGCCATGCGCACGCTGACTGGTTCGAAATCAGCGCCGCCGCTCATTTCATAAAAGGCCCAACCCATAAAGCCGAAGGTCAGTAGAATAAACCGTTTCATAACAACACCCCAAATACACGTCTGTCGGAGCTCTAAACGGAACTCCCCCCAAATGTTCAATAGCAAATAATTAATAATTTGGGCAGGGGAAATCGAAAAAACTCTCCCCGTGGCTGGCTTGCCTCAGTTGCGTGTCGGTAATCGGGCAAAGGCGCAATCATCGGCTTGCCGCGTGCTGCGCCCTTAGCTACACAGCATTTATGTCAGATGTCAGTGATCCACCTAACATGGACCCACATGAGGTTTCCGAGCCGCTGCGCCGCGCGTTGGGAGACCGCTATCTGACCTATGCGCTTTCTACGATCATGCACCGCGCCTTGCCGGATGCACGCGACGGGTTGAAGCCTGTTCACCGCCGAATCCTCTATGCGATGCGCGAACTGCGTCTTGCCTCAGACGGAGGGTTCCGTAAATCAGCCAAGATCAGCGGTGACGTAATGGGTAACTATCACCCGCATGGCGACGCCGCGATTTACGACGCAATGGCGCGACTGGCCCAAGATTTTAACGTGCGCTATCCACTGGTGGATGGCCAAGGTAACTTTGGCAACATTGACGGCGATAACCCTGCCGCGAGCCGATATACCGAAGCGCGCATGACCGCTGTGGCCGAGGCCATGTTGGACGGGTTGACCGAAAACGCCGTTGATTTTCGCGAGAACTATGATGGCACACTGACCGAACCAGTTGTGTTGCCCGCGCAGTTTCCGAACCTGCTGGCCAATGGATCAACCGGGATTGCGGTGGGCATGGCCACCAACATTCCGCCGCATAATATTGCTGAACTCTGTGATGCCTGTATCCACCTGATCAAAACACCGGATGCGCGCGACGATACCTTACTCAATTATGTGCCGGGGCCAGACTTTCCCACAGGCGGCGTGATCGTTGAAACGCCCGAGAATATCGCGACGGCGTACCGGACCGGCAAGGGTGGCTTCCGCCTGCGTTGCCGTTGGGAAGTTGAGGATTTGGGCCGTGGTGTTTGGCAGATTGTCATCACGGAAATCCCGTATCAGGTGCAAAAATCCAAGCTGATCGAAAAGATCGCGGATTTGATCCAAACCAAGAAAATTCCGATCCTTGGCGATGTGCGCGACGAATCTGCCGAAGACCTGCGGATGATCATCGAACCACGGTCCAAGAATGTGGACCCGGACGTGTTGATGGGCATGTTGTTCCGCAATTCCGACCTTGAGGTACGGTTTTCGCTGAACATGAACGTGCTGATCGACGGGCTGACACCCAAAGTGTGCAGCATGAAGGAAGTGCTGCGGGCATTTCTGGATCACCGTCGCGAGGTGTTGCAGCGCCGTTCAACCCACCGGATGGAAAAGATTGACCATCGGTTAGAAGTGCTCGAAGGGTTTATCGTTGCATTCCTCAACCTTGATCGGGTGATCGACGTTATCCGCTATGATGATGAACCCAAAGCGGCGCTGATGCGCGAGGATTGGGGTCGCGCGCATGTGCGCGCCAAGGATGAGGTAGATTATGTTTCACCCGCACCGTCGTCTGAAAATTCGTTAAGCGAAGTGCAGGCCGATGCAATCTTGAACATGCGGCTGCGGTCGTTGCGGCGTCTGGAAGAGTTGGAATTGCTGCGTGAGCAATCGACGCTGATGGAAGAACGTGCCGGGCTTGAAGATTTGCTGGAAAGCGACGATTTGCAATGGTCGTCTATTGCAGATCAACTGCGTGCGACGAAAAAGCAGTTTGGTAAGGACTGGGTGATTGATGGCGTTCCGCGTGGCGGGCGCCTAAGCACCTTTGCCGAGGCGGGTGTGGTCGAGGATGTGCCGATTGAGGCGATGATTGACCGTGAACCGATCACCGTGGTGTGCAGCCAAATGGGTTGGATACGGGCGATGACAGGTCACATTGATCTGACCCGCGAATTGAAATTCAAGGACGGTGACGGTCCGCGTCACATCTTCCATGCGGAGACCACGGATCGGTTGCTGGTGTTTGGTTCAAACGGGCGGTTCTATACCTTATCAGCCTCCAGCCTGCCTGGTGGGCGGGGGATGGGCGAACCTTTGCGTTTGATTGTCGATCTGCCAAACGAGGCGCAGATTGTAGAGTTGTTCATTCACCAACCGGGCCGCAAGCTGTTGGTTGCCTCCAGTGCAGGTGATGGATTTGTGGTGCCCGAAGATGATGTGGTTGCCCAGACCCGTAGCGGCAAACAGGTGCTGAACGTCCGCGGCGATGTCAACGCCTTGGTGTGTCGCCCGGTAAAGGGTGACAGCGTTGCGGTCGTTGGCGAGAACCGCAAAGTATTGGTCTTTGGGCTTGATGAATTGCCTGAAATGGGGCGGGGCAAGGGCGTGCGTCTGCAAAAATACAAGGACGGTGGATTGTCCGATGCCACCACCTATGACAGTGCGCAGGGGCTCAGCTGGCTTGATCCGGCAGGCCGCACCCGGACCGAGGTTGAGTTGGCCGAATGGTCAGGAAAACGTGCCAACGCTGGCCGCATGGCCCCGCGCGGGTTCCCGCGTGACAACAAGTTCACCTGATCAGGGTAGGCCAGTATGAGTGACACCAGTGGCCCTTGGAGCGCGGCCAGCCCAAATGAAACGATAGAACCGCCCAAACCCTCTGCACCCGGACCATGGGATCGCTCCAAAACGGTACTGCCCAACGCAAACGCAGATGGTGTAATGCAGGTCGATTTTGTTGGCAAACGCGGCGCACTTTTCTGGCTCGCGTTAAAGACTGGACTTTTCACCATTCTGACGCTGGGGTTTTATCGGTTCTGGATGAAAACCCGCCTTCGCCGCTGGTATTGGTCGGCGATCCGGCCCGGCGGACATCCGTTGGAATATGTCGGCGACCCGATGGAAAAACTGCTTGGGTTCTTTATCGCGGTGGTGATCCTGACATTCTACATCGGCATCGTGAATCTGCTACTGATGTTTGTCAGCTTTTCGATCTTTAATTCATCATGGATTGGTTATCTGGCCAGCTTTGCCGGAGTGATCCCGATCTGGTTCTATGCTCGTTATCGTGCGCGGCGGTATGTGTTGGCGCGCACCCGCTGGCGCGGGGTGCGGTTTGGCTTGGAAAAGGGGGCTTGGGGCTATGCGGGCCGGGCGCTGCTATACTGGGCGTTGACGATTGCAAGCCTTGGCATTCTGTGGCCGCGCATGACGTTCTTGCTGGAAAAATACCGCACTGATCGGACTTATTTTGGCTCTGCCAAGCTGGTGCAGGGCGGGCGCTGGCCTATGCTGTACCGTGCGGCGATGCCATTTTCTTTGGGGCTGTTGCTGACTGCACTAACAGTAGTGTGGTTTTTCGTGGACCCGATCATGGGTACGGGACCGGAGACATTTGATGAATTCCTAATTCAGATCGATTCCTTCTTTGAAGGCAGTGGTGCTGTGCTTGGGCTGAATGACCCGGCAAGGCTTTGGTTGCTGCCGCTATGTTTCTCGACATTGCTTTATGGCGCGATCCATTACCGTTGGGGCGCAAAGCGTATCCTGGCCAACCACAAGATTGCGGATGGTGTGGTATTCGCCTCCGCCCTAAAGGGGCCGCGCATCACGATGATCTACGTGTTGGGCAATTTCATCGCTTATATGGCGCTTGTTTTGGGGATTATCCTGCTGTTCTTTCTTGCCGCCGCGTTTTTTGGCTTTGAAATGTTATTGGACCCGACCCCCGTTGGCGGTGATATATCATCAGATTGGCCACGCTGGGCGTCACTGCTTTTGTTCGGGGCGGTATACCTTGGCGTGTTCTTGCTATGGGGCGTTTTGCACAACACCTTTGTCACCTTTCCGATCATGCGGCACATGGCGCTGACCACGACACTGCCCACAACCATCGGCATTGCCCGCGTCAGCCAACGTGCCCGCGATGAATTTGCTGAGGCCGAAGGCTTTGCTGAAGCACTGGATCTGGGGGCGGCGATATGACCGGCTTGATACCTGCGCGCGCCCACTATTTCGACGGGGATACACCGATGGCGCAGCCAGTGTTGCCACGGATTTCCGGGGATGTTCTGGAACTGGCTTTGGATGACGGGACGGTAATGCGCTGGCCGCTGGCAGAGATACGGCATGTGCCGGACAGTGCCGCCAAGACAAATGCGATCCTGCGCTGGATCAACGATCCTTTGGCGCGACTGGTCCTGAAAGACGCAAAACTGTTGCGGGATATGCCACATCTGCACCGCCGTGCATCGCCAAAGGGGCGAGGGCGTTTGGCTGCATGGGCCATTGCGGCAGTTGCTGCCGTGGCCTTGCAAATCGGTGTCTTGGTGCCGCTTTTGGCCGATAACCTTGCGGTGTTGATCCCGCCAGAAGGCGAGCGTGCGCTGGGCGAGGCGACCTTTGGGCAAATTCGCGAGGCGTTGGATGAAACCGGGTTGAACCCTATCGCGGTCTGCGAGGCCGAGGATGGCAGTGCCGCGCTGGCGCAATTGGTTGCGGACCTTAGCGGCAAACGTGATTTCCGTCAGGACGTGACGGTTTCGGTGTTGGATCATGACATGGTCAACGCGTTTGCCCTACCGGGTGGTTTTGTGGTGATCTTTCAAGGTTTGATTGACGCTGCGGACGGGCCAGATGAAGTGGCCGCGGTGCTGGCCCATGAAATTGGTCATGTGATCAGCCGTGATCCAACACGCCATGCTTTGCGCTCTGCCGGGTCTATCGGCGTGTTGGGGTTGCTCTTTGGCGATTTTGCGGGCGGTGCGGCGGTGCTGTTTCTGACCGAACGCCTGATCAGCGCACAATATTCGCAGGGTGCAGAAGCAGGTGCAGATGAATTTGCACATGCGGTATTGGCGCAGGCTGGGATCAACCCCGGTGCCTTGGGTGATATGTTTGAAAACCTACGCGAAAAGTACGGCGACAGCGACGGTGTTACCGCTCATTTTCTGAGCCATCCGTCCTTGGGCGCGCGGATTGATGCGGCCAAGGCGGTGGTTGACCCAAATGTCGAATATAAGCCGTCGATGACCGACAAGGAATGGAAAGCGTTGCAAAGGATTTGTGACTAACTTTCCGCCCAAAGTCTGATCAGGTTCGACCGGGTCTTGGTTAAGGTGTCAAACACTTCCGTTTTTCCATTTTGCGCAAACAGCGTGTCTATGCTGCGGTCGAGGTCAAACAGGATTTCACGTTGATCTGCGCTGCGAATCCAGCTTTGGACCCATCCGACTATGGCGATGCGTTCACCCTTGGTGACAGGCGAAACGCGGTGCAGCGTCGTTGAGGGATAAAGGATCAGATCGCCCGCTTTAAGCTTGATCTCGCGGGCCTCTAACATATCTTCTATCACCAATGCGCCGCCCTCATAGCTGTCAGGATCAGACAGAAACAAAGTGAAGGACAGATCGGTCCGCAAGCCCCGCATCACGGCGTCATCGACATGGGTGCCATAGGTTTGGCCGACCCGATACCGCGACAGGATCAGGGAGGTCATATGCCGGGGGCGGGCGGCAGATTTGAACAGGGGATTGGCTTGCAAAGTGACTGCCACCTTTGCTTTGATAGCGTCCAGTGCAGGCGACGGTGCCGCCTGATCATTCGCTTTGACCAGCTTGGCATGTGGCCCCGCCGTTGCGCGCCCATCTGCAAATTCAAGGTCTGGAAGGTCAGCAGCGATCGCTGCCAGCTCTGCCGCGTTTAGAACGTCTGCAATTACCAAAGTCATTGGCGCTATTTCACCCGCAATGCAGCCAGCTCAACCTGCGCCGCAGCACCATGCAGAACGCTTGCATCACCGATGGTCAAATCCGGGCTGCTTATGTTGCCAAATTGCGTAATTGCGGGTTCAAGTGCTGCTGCGATCTTGGCTGCTGCTACTGCAACGGTATCGTCCTCTGATTTTGCCAGATTGTTGGCCATCTCTTGTGCCGCGATTACAAAACCATAGGCCTCATGATAGCCAAACAGATCTTCGACCTGACCGCCTTGGATCACGTCGGTATATTCCTGTGCAGCGATACGAGCGAGGGTCAGTATCGTATCAAATTGCGCCCGCACCGGGACATTCCCTGCCTCTGCTGCGGCTGCGATTGCGTCATGGAGCGCTGATTGTTTAACCGCTACTTGCGCTTGATCCGCGCCATCCGCCATGACTTCGCCCACTGCTTCAAGCGCGTCGGTGAAGTCATCCGCGCCACGCGCCTCAAGTGTTTCGCGCACCTCATCCATCATCTCAGCTTCTGGATGACCGGCCAGCCCGACCGCTTCGTCCGTCATGCCGCGTGCATATAGCGCGGTGGCGGCGATCAGATGTCCTTCGACCAATGCAAGCCGGGTCAGATAGGCAACGTCAGGTTTAGCATCGGCAACGGCACCACTTTCGCCGCCCTCGCCCCCTTCACCTGCCTCGCCAGCCGCTTGGGTGATCCAGACCGGTCCGGGATTGATGTCGAACCCAACCAGATCGGTGGCGGCGTGCAGGGGTACTGCATGCCCAAGTCCGGCAGCGGTGCCAGCGACGACAAAAGTTTTCCATCTTTTCGGGGTGGACGGGCGGGCTGGCATCTTGAGTTTCCTTTTCTTAGTATTTTTGTCAGAAATATATTCTAGATAAAACTTCGTCAAGTGATGTTTTGTGAATGTGACTATGCGGGCTCTGCGGTCAGCCACACGCCGCCTTCGGGCCGCAGCGTCAGGATCATGACCGGTTCGGGGTCTTTGCCCGTCACGGGGGTGAATTTGAACCGAGAGAGCAGGGTTGCCAAAATAATCACTGCTTCTTGCAAGGCAAAGCTGGCACCAATGCAAATGCGGGGCCCGTCACCGAATGGCAGATAGGCATAGCGATCAATGGCCTTGCGGTCTGCAAACCGTTCAGGGCGAAATGCATCGGGGTCATCCCACAGCAGTTCATTACGCCCCAAAGCATAGATCGGGATCATGACGGTATCGCCGGGCAGGACCTCGCGGTCACACAGCATATCTTTCTTTTGGGCGGTGCGTGAAATAATGCCCGCAGCCGGATACATCCGCAGCGCTTCGTCAATGATCATGCGGATATAGGGCAGGTTTTCGACGTCATCCCCCGTGGCTGCACGTCCTTGCAGAACTGATTGCGCCTCAGCCCGGGCGCGGGTTTGCACGTCTTGATCAAATCCCATCAGGTACATCGACCACGCGAGTGTCAGCGCAGTTGTCTCATGCCCTGCGACGATGAAGGTCAATAGGTTGTCGCGTAATTCTGCGGTGCTCATCTTGCGCTCGGTCTTGGGGTCCACTCCCTCAAGCAACAGGTCCAACAAGTCGGGCACGCCCGCGTGGCCGCGCTTTGTACGGGCTTCAATTGCGTCGTCAGCGATGCCTTTCATTTCCTTGAGCGCCTTGCCTGACATTAATCTATCTGGGCGCGGCACCCAGCCGGGAAAGCCCAGAATGTCAAACAGACTGATCTTACCCGCCTGCGCGATATAGGCGTCGATGGCATCGTGTACTTTGTCGCGGTCAAAGGTATCGCCGCCCGAAAATGTCACATCACCAATCACGTCAAATGTGGTGGTGACCATTTCGTCCAGCAGGTTCACGGCGCGCGGCCCCGTATCGGTGATCCGATCGCAGGCGCGTTCGGCAGCGGCGGTCATAATTGGGGCAAGGTTCATCACGTTGCGATGCGAAAACACCGGGGCCGCGGCACGGCGTTGCCAGCGCCAATGTGCGCCTTCAGCAATGAAAAGCGATTCGCCGATGGCGGGTTTTAGCAGGTTTTTTGTCACTACGGATTTTGGATAATCGTCTAAGCCGTCCAACAAGATATGCCTGATCGCACTCGGATCCATCACCATATGCCAACGTTTACCGGTTTTGCCGGACACCATCGGCTGTTTGGTGGCGATATCTGGGATAATGCTCAGCACATTTCGGCGCGCCATACGCAGGCTTTTCAGGATACCCCACGGTTCGGTGACCAATGGGACGCGGACGGGGTGGGGTGCGTTCTTGGTCATGAATGGTTTTCCTTTTCGCTCAATATAGATTGGGGCGGCCCAACTTCAAACGCGGCAATTGATTGCACCCTTTCAATAGGTAAGGTATCGCATTTTGGACACTTTTGCCTTTGGGGGGCTTTTTGATGAAGCGAATTATTGCTGTTTTGATGTCAGTCGTGATGCTTGCCGCATGTAATGGGGCGAATGATTTGAACAAAGCCCCTGTCGCTTTGGGGGACTTCAATCTGTATCATAACGTTGTCGTTGCCCCGAAGGTGCAAAAGGTGCCGTTGGGCCGCGAGCTCCCGGTGGATGTCATGACAAGTACGCTAAAGGCTGCAGTTGCCGAACGTTTTGATCGCTATGAGGGCGCGCGCAACTATCATTTTGGCATCTCGATTGAGAGCTATTTCCTTGCCCCTCCGGGTATCCCTATTGTTGCCGCCCCAAAATCGGCTATGATCATCAACCTGACCGTTTGGGATGATGCCAAAAACATGAAGCTAACGGCAAAGCCACATCAGATGACAGTGTTCGAATCGCTGGATCAGGGGCCGCTTGTTGGGTCGGGCTATACAAAAAGTGCACCAGAGCAGTTCAAGAACCTGAGCCAGAATGCGGTCAAGCAGATCGAGAGTTTCCTCGTCAAAATGAACAAAGAGGAAGGTTGGTTCAATGGGGCAGCACAGAGTGTAGCGCCCGAAACGGAGCAAACTGAATAGCATTGCGGTATGGCTTTAATGCCAAGTCCCGCTTGATTTCGCTGCCAAGACCCAATACATCGCGCGCCAGATAGGTTCGGGTCCTCGTTTTTAGGGCCCCTCAATATAAAGGGCGGCCACCATGGCAAAGGCAAAGTTTGAACGTAATAAACCGCACGTAAACATCGGTACGATTGGTCACGTTGACCACGGCA
>JBPOFF010000019.1:0-58621 GCA_051251995.1 Sulfitobacter sp. | reverse complement strand
TTCATCGTAAATCTCCTCAGATATCTTGCCGAGAAAATTCTACTTTTGAACACCACTAATTTTAGGGGGGATTACCTACCGACTTCATAGTCATACCCGTCCCACTCATCTTCACGGAAAGAATAGAAGGCCCAATGGGTTTCGTTCTCTTCGAAGATATTGATCACATCCGATAAATATTGTTGGCAGCCTTCGTTGCGGCGGTAACAACCAAATTCACCTGCCACAAGACGACTACGGGGGATTTTGTGTCTATCAGCCCACGCATAGAATGGCGCAAGATAGTCGCGCAACACCGCTGCATCCCAAGCAAGGACCTCACCGCCAAACGGGGCATTGCCCGGATAGCTCAACCCTTCTTTATCTTTGAAATTTCCATGTGAAGTAAAGGCGTAGGGCTCATACATGTGAAAGGAATAGAGCACATTATTGTCGGCCAAGGGACCAGGCCAATAGGTGAAGGCACCGGGTTGGGCATACCAGCCTGCATCGACCATGACGGGCGTATCTGGATCAATTTCGCGGATGGTTGCGATGGTCCGGTTGTAGAAGGAATACAAATCAGCTGGGGTGTCCTGATGCACGTCATACCAGCCTTTGAAACGCGCCACGTCGCCCGGGCGGACATGTTCAGCTATATCGGTCCCCAGTTCGGGTGCGGGTTCATTGATGATATTATAGGCCACAATCGCGGGGTGATCTGACAGTGCCGTTGCGAGGTCATGCCAATACTGATTGGCTTGATCCGAAAAGGCCGGATCGCGCCACAGGCGACTGTCGTATTTGAATCCGTTGTTTTGGCCATAGCGTGCGCCCGGTAAGGTTAGCGGAGACAACACAACTTTCAATCCGTTTGCATGGGCCCAATCCAACGCACGACGCAGTTCTGCAAGGTCATCGGCCACGAGCCCTTGATAATCTCCAGCATTACCAACTAGAAAATCTCTGCGTTCGCTGTACCATTTATCAAATGCCAAACGCACCCATGACACGCCAAGATCGTTTGCGTCCTCGAACCACTCCTCTGTTTGCACCTTGTTAAACGCATTTGCGCCGGTCCTCGTCTGCTTCCAAAAGTTTATGCTCTGCGCTGACGTCGAAACGGCCATGCCCACATACAAAGGCAGGGCCAAGACGGTACCAGATAATATTCTCTTCATATTTACCTCAATGGTTGGTTTTTTGTTAAACTCAGGAGTCTTTCCTAAGCGTTTTCAGTTAGCTGCCTTTGGTTCGCCAACCCGTCAATCCCAAGTTTGATTGTTTGATCCGGGCTAAGATAGATGGGCGGTTTCTGGCCCATTCCAACACCGGGCGGCGTTCCAGTGGAGATAATATCGCCGGGTTGCAGGCTCATAAATTGGCTGATGTAGCCGATCAGATGCGCCACACCAAAGATCATCGTACCTGTGCTGCTATCCTGATACTGATACCCGTCCACCTCTACCAGTGCATCGTAACCGGCAGCACAGCAGGGTCTTAGAGAACAAAGAGGATGTCACCTTCAGCCTTGCGCAGTACCGCTGTCCAGCCAAGGTGCGTGCCGTGATCTTCGACCAACGATAGAAAATCTTCGTGACTGTCAGCCACCGGGTATTGTGTCAAATCTGCGGTCCCGTCCCGGCTTGGGACATTGCGCAAATCGGCGCTTGTCGCGGAACAAATCAGATAATTGAGCCCGGGGTCGGGTGCGACATCCGGTGTGATGGCAAGCCGTTTGGGGGAGTGACAGACTTGCCCACCCTTTTTCATATGCGTGATGACGTGATGCGCCATAGGAATCGCGCCAGTTCCGCCAGTGAAGTGATGTGTCTGATACAGCAATGGTGCATCAGCCGCGCACCGCAGGTACTTGGTCAGGGTTGCACCCATAATTTTTTGATCAAGTGTAAATGTCGCTTCGCTAGGACTGACAGACTTATCAACAAACCAAGCGCTATTTGCAGACCAACCATGTTGAGATGCTAGCTCAACATCGCTCATTGCAAAAGGTGCTGTGAACAGAGGTGTCAGAACCCTACCACCGTGGCGGGCTTCAAACCCGCGCAAATGACCCGTTAATAAAATTCGGATCAGAGTTTCACGCTACGAACTTAAGCAGCGCGGCAATTTGGTTCTACTAAAAATGCACATTCGTTTTGCAAACAACAGTGAGGGCTTCCCGACCCTTTAATGTCTCCCTGCCCCTCCTTTTGGAGACGGCCAAAAACGATAGGGCTCCGCACTCTGACGGGACCATTTCAGCAAGGCAGAAGCGCTCAGCCCAAGCATATCATTTGTCATTGCGAACGTAACTTATGGCAGGTGTCTATACTAACGATGCTTACGCGCTGCTGCCCTCGAATCTCCCGCTTCGGAAACGTTCTATTCGCCGTCCTCTTCTTTGCTTCGATCTCGGTTGTCGTCCTGTGATTTTACAGCTGTAAACTCTTCATAGGATTTGGTGATGATGTCTTCGAGATGGCGATCGAGCCAGACCCCGTACGCGGCATGCTTACCGGTCTTTTTGATGGCAAGGGTGACAGAGGAATTGCTAGATTTGATGGTGATGCCTGGTGCAGGCGTGATCGCCCTGCCCTCTTTCGGGCGCGCACCAAGTCGGGATATCTCTGCCAAGAGCCGCTCCAGGCGATCATCTGATGAGAGATCAGGATCCAATTTTGAGAGAATCGAAAACGCAGCACTTTCGGTGACCTTCTTCGCTATGAAGGCGTCTGCAAGCGCCGTCCACTTTGGCCGACCTGATTTCTGAGCAGTGCCGATGGCGTCACCGATATTATCCGGGACATTCTCGGTAATCTTAGTGAGGTGGGACAACCCAGGGGCTGAGAGGTTCAAAACTTGCCGCACCGTCTTAGTGTTATGCCCTGCAATCTGAATAACAGCTGCGAAACGCGCTTTTTCATAAAAGGACAGATTGCGGCGTACGGCGTTTTCAAGACCTTTGGCCAACAAGGCTGTTGCGTCATCTAGGTCTTCGACATTGGCGCGAACTTTCAATCCTAACTCACAACAGGCTTGGAGGCGACGTCGACCATAAATGATCTCGTATCGCCCTTCAACGCGCGCGCGACGCACTAGGATAGGTACGCGCTGTCCACCGTCCGCAATGCTCGCCTTGAGGGCGTCATAGCTATCCCCTTCTTCAGCAGAGTTTACAGCTGTAAATCCGTCGAGACGATCCTTTGGACCCCATTCATCGATCAACTTTGGATCGATTTCTCGAATGGCTGACAAAGAGCCTTGAAGAGCACCAAGCGCAGGTGCGCTCGTACTTGGTTTACGTTTAGATGTAAGCGACCCTGAATTAGTAATTGTATTGGCGATGCCAGAGAGGCCTTGAAGTGATTTACGGGCCATCAGCTACGCCCCCATGATTGGTGGATCATTGTTTCGACCTCTTTGCCGATCGCATCCATGGAGTCCTTAGCGCGATCATAGGTTGCGCGCGTCATTTCCGATTTCACGACCTCATAGATGGATTGCTTGAGCATAGTCGCATCGCTGATTGCGGTGCTCTTCAGGGCAGTTGCACCCATCACGCGATCTTGAAAGAGAGCGCGCATAAAGGATGTCAACTGCTGTGACGGGATGTCTGTTGGCTCATCACGTGTGATTAGAAACTTAAAGTGATCGTATTGTAACTCTGCGCCGGCCTCTTCGATGACACCCATATATGCGCCAGCCAGTTCTAAAAACTGTGCGGTTGAGGAAACATCGAGCATAGAGGGGGTAAGGGGCACGATCAAAGAGGTAGCCGCCGCCATGCCGGAAATTGTCAAGAAGCCAAGCTGAGGCGGGCTGTCCATCAAGACGATATCATATTTGCCCTCGACTTGGGCAAGCGCACTTCTGATCCGCGTAAAGAACGGCTGATCAGGGCTCGATTTAACTGCGGATTCCGTTTCGAACTCTGACAGAAGTAAGCGCGAAGGCGCAAGGGACAACCCTGGAAAATATGTTTCGACAATTGTGTCTGCAAAGGCCACGGGATCATCGTACCGTATGGCATCATAGACGGTTAATCCCTCAAATTCGATTTCTGGGCTGATCCCGCACATGGATGTCAGTGAGCCTTGGGGATCAAGATCGACAGCCAAGACTTTATAGCCTTGCAGTGCGAGGAAATGGGCCAAATGGATTGTAGTGGTGCTTTTACTCGAGCCCCCCTTGAAGTTCATCAACTGCCAGACTTGTAACTTATCTCCACCTCTCCGGCCAGAAAGATACCGCCCCTTTTTGCGGGAGGATTGCTCTAAGATCTGGCGGGCATTCCAGATGTCGCGCGCGGTGTAGTAGCGCCGACCTGCACGAATTCCTTGGGGCTCAGGCAAGGTGCCTTCCCCGTGCATTTTGCGCATGAATTGACCCGATACACCCAAGAGTTCAGCAGCCTCGGGTGCGCTGAACAGGCGTAGGGATTTTGTGTTATCGGGTGCGAAGGCCGACAGCAAATGTTCGCGGATCGCCGTAGTGAGGCGTTCCGCAATATCGGTTGCCAACTCCGAGGGTCGGTGGGTAACGATTGGTGTCACAGGAATCATGTGGTTTCTTCAATTTCCTTAACATGGCTTTTTTCGCGCCACTTGGGGATAAAAGCGGTCATTCATAGGCTTAAGTCAATGCTTTTTGCCTATTTAGTGTCTAATGTGCTGGCATCTGCAATGCCGCGCAGCGCTGTAGCTTAGTTTACAGCTGTAAACTTCGTACATAATTGGTGGGAATTATGAGATCTCGAGGACGGATTGATCGTCGCTTAGGCATTTATTGCACCCACCCTTTTCGCCAAGCACACCTAATGTGTGAGCGGCTAATTCTCTAATGAGCAATAGTGGGACATTTATTATACAAATGATGGGTTCACTAAACAGAAACTATGCCATGCCGCTCAGTTGGCGCCTTTGGACCATCCCTAAAGCCCTGCCGCTTTTGTCAAATTAACCCGAAACCGGTCACGCCGCCGCTGATAGCGGCGGGTCATTTCTGCGGATGCATGGCCAAGCTGTTTCTGAATGTAACGTTCGTCAACCTCGGCAGAACTGGCCAGCCCCGCACGCAAGGAATGCCCGGAAAATAAGGCCAAACGTTCTTTCTCGGGCAGGTCAGCACGGATACCGGCACTCAGAACGGTTTGCTTGATCAGCCGGGCCACATGTTTATCGGACAGCCGCGCATCCAGTGTCTTATTGCCATTACGGGACGTGCGGACGAACAGCGGGCCAAAATCGATCTTTGCGAAGTGCAACCATTGCTCCACCGCATGGACTGGACAAGTCTGTTCTGCTGACCCACGGCCAATCTCGACCTCACGCCAGCCGGTTTTAGCATTGAGCGTAAGTAAGGCACCGTCGTTAAAAACCTCAATCCAACCACCGCTATCAGGGGTGTCGTCCCGACCATGATCAAGGCTGACAATTTCGGAACGTCGCAAGCCACCTGCGTACCCAATCAACAGGATCGCGCGATCGCGCAGGCCGCGCAAATCGAAAGGCAGAGTCGCGATCATGGCACAGATGTCTTCAGCCAACACCGCCTCCTTTTGAACAGGGGGCCGCGCATGTTTACGGCGAATGCCTGCCAGCACGGTGGCGATGTGGCGGTTTTTGCGATCAAGGGTAAAACCGTGTTGTTGGTAGTGCCAGGCCAGACCCGATAGGCGGCGTTCGATTGTGCTGACCGAAAGGGCTGGGATCTTGGTATTCGGTGCCGCACAGTTCGCAATGTAGAGCCCGATCAGTTCAGGATTTGGCGGCAATGCGTTTGCACCACTCCTGCGACACCAACTGGCAAAGTGTGCCCAGTCTTTTTTATACGCCTTGTTTGTGTTCTCAGACGCTGCTTGCCGCGCATAGTCGCGGGCGGTTCCGACAAGCCGATCAAGTGCACCTGATCCCGGTACAAGGTTTGGAACGCCGATGGCTTCATCAGAGAGACCGTCGCTCTCGTTGTCCTCATTAGATGAGGGCGCGTTTGCTGGGCCTGAGGGCGGTTTCTGGCGGTTTTCTGACATAACGCTGAGCATATTTATTTACGTCCGATAAGGCAAACTTATTGGACGTAATCAAGAGCCATACATGGCGGCGTTTTATACCATTTTCGCTCAAAAAAGCGCCGCGCTGAGTTAAATTATTTTATACAAAAACACTGTAAGTTTGCCTTTCGCAAGAATGCTGCAAACGCTTTTTTAAAATTCTCCAACAGGATGTACCTTTTTGTGTTCAATGCACAAAAATGCAGAGGGAGCGTTTTCAGCATCTTACGCACTCTGTAAAATTGAAAATCACAGGCATTCAAGTATCTAAAATCATAACCGCAGATCACTCTCATCATGAGGAAAGACACTCTTTATATCATACAGAATATGGTTTGGGCGGCCGAAACTTCGTACTTTTTCTGAGCCGCTAGCACGAATTTCGTCGTGCGCGACAGCAAGTACCAGTCCATCGTAAGCACCCATCTGTGGGTCTTGAACCATCTCAATGCTAAATTCACCTTTGGCTTCTTCGGAATCAACCCAAGGATCATAAACATCCACCTGAATACCAAACTCAGTCAGCTCGTTAACGATATCAATGACCCTCGTGTTGCGCAGGTCAGGACAATTCTCTTTGAAGGTCAATCCCAGAACCAGAACCCGTGATCCGTTAACTTGTATGCGTCGCCGGATCATTGTCTTCACAAGCTGGTTCACGACGTAGGCACCCATGCCATCGTTCAACCGCCGCCCAGCAAGGATAATCTGTGGATGATAACCGAATTGTTCTGCTTTGTGGGTCAGGTAGTAGGGATCAACACCAATGCAATGACCGCCCACCAGACCGGGCCTGAACGGCAGGAAGTTCCACTTGGTTCCGGCGGCCTTTAACACCGCTTCGGTGTCGATACCCATACGGTTAAAAATAATGGCAAGCTCATTCATCAGCGCAATGTTCAGATCCCGCTGGGTATTTTCGATGACTTTAGCAGCTTCGGCAACGCGAATGCTCTCTGCTTTGTAGGTGCCCGCAGTAATAATTTCAGCATACAAAGCGTCGATGATATTTGCCGCCTCTGGCGTTGATCCTGCCGTGACCTTACGGATGTTGGGCAAGCGATGTTCTTTGTCTCCGGGGTTGATCCGCTCCGGGCTGTACCCACAATAAAAGTCCTTATTGAACACAAGACCTGATATTCTCTCAAGTACGGGAACGCAGTCTTCTTCAGTAGCGCCGGGATAAACAGTGCTTTCGAAAATGACGATATCGCCCTTTTTCAATACCTGACCTACCGTTTCTGAGGCCCGTATCAACGGTGTAAGATCGGGCCTCTTGTGCACGTCAATTGGCGTGGGAACAGTGACAATATATATCGTGCAATCAGAAATCTCATCAAGATTGCTCACATAACTCAGCAAGTTTGCATCCTTCAGTTCACTTGACGTAGTTTCGCGGGTGCGATCGTGCCCTGATTGCAATTCCGCGATGCGGCCCTTGTCGACATCAAATCCAACAACCTTGCGTTTCTTACCGAACTCAACGGCAAGCGGCAGACCAACGTAACCTAGACCAATAACCGCGATTTTCTGAGGTTTTTCAGCACACATAATTTGGATTTCCGTTAATAAGGGGGGAACGAACAGAAACCAGTACAAGGTGTCCGTTCCGTGAAGAACGCAGTGATTTTCGCCGCCAACTTAGCAGTTGCCGAATACCTAGCAGAACATTGGCCAAGTGGAAAAACCAGCGTTGAATAGGACTGTGATGATCGTAACCAACCGAGATAGCGTCGTATGTCGATACGTCGTGTTTTTGGATTGTGGGGTCACGCAGAAATATGGTCTCGCCGATGCGCAAAAGTTCAAGATCCTGCTCCGCGATGGCTCTGAAATTCGGCGGATGCACAGCGTAAATGTGAAATCTCGGCATCAAACTTGGAGACCCGAGTTTAGGTAACATGCTGATACGGTCCGCTTCCCCAAGCTATACGTCATGGTACTCTCGGAACCACTCTACAAAAAGCGCGATCCCGTCGCGGAAATCGGTTTGCGGATAATACCCGGTGAGATTCTTTAGTAGATCAGCATTGGCCCATGTTGCGGGTACATCACCCTTCTGAATGTCCATGTAGTTCCGGATTGCCTTCTTATCCAACACATCTTCGATGGCGTCGATGAAGTCCAACAAGCGCACCTTTTCAGAGTTGCCAATATTTACGATCCGGAATGGCGCGACAGGTGACAGGCTGTCCCACTCAGGGATCTCATCACGCAAATCGGGCCTTTCAGGAACGGTATCAATCAATAGTCGAATACCGCGCACCAAGTCGTCGATATAGGTAAAGTCGCGGTACATGTCGCCATGATTGTAGATATCAATCGGTCTGTCGTTCAGGATCGCATCCACGAATTTATAAAGCGCAAGGTCAGGCCGGCCCCATGTGCCGTAGACTGTGAAGAACCGGAACATTGTGGTCGGCAAATTCCAAAGATGCGCGTATGAATGCCCCATGCTTTCATTGGCTTTTTTGGTCGCAGCATAGATGGTCAACGGTGTGTCCGCTTTTTCTGTCTCTACGAACGGCATTTCTTCGTTGGCACCATAAACCGAAGACGTTGATGCCATCAGCAGATGGCGTACTTCCAGCTTCCGCGCGGCCTCCATCACGTTGAAGGTCCCTACGATGTTGCTGTCAATATACGCTCTTGGATTTTCCAGCGAATACCGCACCCCCGCTTGTGCCGCGAGATGCACGATGACGTCGGGCTGGAAATCTTCTGCGACAGACCAAAACAGTGAGTCGTCTTCTAACATCCCTTCGGTCGCTGAGAATCCCTCGTTTTGCAACAGCATCTGGTGACGTTTTTGCTTCAGCGTTACATCGTAGTAGTCTGTCATCCCGTCATAGCCATGCACCCTGAACTCCTCGGAAAGGAGCAGTTTTGCAAGGTGATGGCCGATGAAGCCTGCGGTCCCTGTGATGAGTACCTTTGTGGTCATGTCATGTGTCCTAAGATGTCTGTGCCGAAGAGGGTTTTATGAGAAGCCTGCAATGTATGCATCCGCCTTAGCTTACCGGCCCATTTTTGTCCAAAGCAACGCACTAATAACTAAGCAAATTAGTGTCACAACATGATCTAATGCCGATTTTGCCAAATGCACCCCTCCGGTCCAAATCAACAGTCGCGGGCATCCAACCATTTGGGCTATTATAATCTTGCCAGCGTGTCTCAATTGAGATACATAAAGCCCAAACTATAGGAGAACGCCCGATGCCCGCCCAGACATCTATGATCCATGTCCGCGTTGATGATCAGCTCAAAGCCCAAGCCTCGGACGCGCTTGCGGGTGTTGGCTTGACGCTCTCCGATGCGGTTCGGATCATGCTGACCCGTGTGGCTGCCGAAGGCGGGCTACCAGCAGGGCTTACAGCAGATCCTGACGCATATGACGCTTGGTTTCGGACCAAAGTGCAGGAGGCGTTGTACGATCCACGCCCTACGGTGCCGCAGACACAGGTGATGCAAGAGGCTCAGTCTTTGATAGACAAGAAACGCCTTGCCCGTTCTTGAATGGAAAGCCACGGCCGTCGCTGACCTCTTGGCGATCATTGATTACATTTCCGATGATAATCCAGCTGCTGCTCAGGCTCTTAAGAACGAAATCAAAAGCACAGCACGACAGGGAGGACGTCATGAAAACGCAAGTCGCCATCATCGGAGGTGGGCCATCGGGCCTATTGCTGTCTCAACTTCTGCATAAGCGCGGCATCGATTCCGTGGTGCTGGAACGCAAAACCAAGGAATATGTTCTAGGCAGGATCAGAGCCGGTGTCCTGGAGCGCGGGCTCTTGGACCTTATGCGAGAAGCAGGCGTTGCCACGCGTGTGGAAAAAGAGGGTTATGCCCATGGCGGCACGCTGATTTCCTACGGGGATGAAATGTTTCGCGTTGATTTCAAACAACACACCGGACATGCCGTGATGGTCTATGGTCAGACCGAGGTGACCCGCGATCTTTATGCCGCGCGTGAAGAGGCGAACGGCAAGATTGAATACAATGTCGAAAGCGTTCTGATCAACGATGCAAATACTCCGGCACCATACATTACCTATAACGTGGGTGGAAAGGCGCACCGGATCGATTGTGATTTTGTGGCGGGATGTGATGGCTTTCATGGGGTGAGCCGCAATACTATACCCGGTGATGTGCGTCGGGAGTACGAAAAAGTCTATCCTTTCGGCTGGCTTGGCATCCTATCCGAGACGCCCCCTGTCAATCATGAATTGATTTACGCCAATTCCGAACGCGGCTTTGCCCTATGCTCCATGCGCAACGAGAACCTCAGCCGTCATTACATCCAATGTTCTTTATCCGACAGCCCAACTGACTGGACTGACACCGCTTTCTGGGACGAACTCAAGCGTCGCATCCCGGCAGAGCAATCAGAAAACCTTATTACCGGCCCGTCGATTGAAAAATCCATCGTGCCGCTGCGGTCCTTTGTTACAGAACCAATGCGGTGGGGCCGGCTGTTTCTCTGCGGTGACGCCGCGCATATCGTGCCCCCGACCGGTGCCAAGGGTCTGAACACTGCCGCGTCCGATGTGTACTATCTCTACAATGCGCTCCGCGATTTTTACGAGAACGGTTCTGACGCAGGTATCGACAGTTATTCGGCCAAAGCACTGGCGCGGATTTGGAAAGCTGAACGGTTCTCGTGGTGGTTTTCCTCCCTCATGCACCGTTACCCCGACCAGACACCATTTGATCATCGCATACAGGTGGCAGAACTTGAATTCCTGCGATCCAACTCTGCTGCGCAAAAGGTGATGGCGGAAAACTATGTTGGCCTGCCCTACTAAGAAACCCAAATGATTGGCCCTGCCCCAAGCTGTTAGAGTTCTGAGGCATGATCACCCAACCGGATTGATCTGTGCGGCCCATTTGCACGACCACTTTCCAAGTGGTGCAAGCATTTCAAACAACTCTCTTCCTAGGGGTGTTGCAGTATACCTGTGCTCAACCCGTTTGATCAGTTGTTTAGCCTCACGTCATCCTTGAAACAGTACGTTATTCGTGAGGCTGCAATGATGATGTTTGTAGTGACAGCGTCGGGCATGTTTTTCTTCAATTTTGAATCCGCACTTTGGGGCTGTGTTTTATGTTTTGTTTTCGGTTGCTATAAGTAAAGGTAAATCGAGAGTTAAGGCGTGACTAAATTTTAGGACTGTTTGCGATCAAGTTAGACGAATGCGCCAATACGTCGTTTGCCGCGGGTGCTTATCCTGTCATAATCCTTGTTTCGTTTAGAACCTTTGGAAGCCACTTCGACCTACCCTGCCCTTCTCTAATGTAACGCAGAAAATTTGTAAATTTATCCCTTTTTGAGGTGTCCACCGCGGTGGACGTCAAGCGGTTGTCCCACCAGATTTTAGCAATTTGTCTAGTAAAACAGTTGGGTTGAAGTTCTGAACTCTTTTACCAAGCGTTAGGCTGTGAAAATAAGCTGCAAAGTTTTTGATGCGATTTCCTAGTTGGAGTATGATGAAGACTGCACATGAGGCCTTCTCTGATCCTACAGCATTTTTTGCTTTGTCGAACGTGTCTGAGTGGATGCCCATCATTGGAGCAAGGGTACGTGCATGATTTTCTATGTCCGTCCACGTATGAAGTTGGTTTGTTGAAAATGAAATTGCTTGATCACAAATTGAGACAAGCTTTCGTATTGTCGGTTGTTTATTGGCTGGATTTTTCTCTATTTCTTTTAGTCTTTTTATAGACCTAGAATGGTGCCGGACAATTTGACCGTCATTGGCGGACAGTTTGATCGCTTCTGGAACGTCCACCGCGGTGGACACAGCCACATATTCAGCGTTAATTTCGCTGAGCAGAGCGCGATATTGTGCAATCGTTAGCTTTCTCCGAAGTGTTTTGCGTACTTCCGCAAGTAAGGTATTGCTCGGATCGTGTTCTTCTAAACGCGCGAGTTTTGTTAGTATCTGTTTACGGATGAAAATACGATCTCGACGGTTGTTTTCCATTTCCTGTGCAACGCTCAACAGTTCGCTTGCGCGTTGCAATAGTGGCGTAAGAGAAAGACCATAGCTGATGGACTTACCATCGGATGATCTGACACGGTAGCGTTTACGGTTTGGACTGTCGTGGCGCTTCATGAAGCCGAGTTCGACAAAACGGTCGATATGTCGACGGAGTGTTCTTTCATCTATGCCTCCGACGCGCCGACAGATTTCGTTGTTTGAGGCGAACACAGTATCGCCATGACCGGGTCTTAGGAAACTCAGCATTGCCTGTAGCGTTTGGATGTGGCCAGGGCGTAGTCCAAACATGCTACGCGAGTCCCTAAGGGCTCTGAAGATGGACCAGATGTCGGCCTCAGGATCTGTTGTCAAACCGTACGCTGGAGCAGCGGCGGTTCTTTTGATTGAAAGTTTTGTGAATGCCATGATTTATGAACGAGGACCATTTGGCCCACAGCTTCCTAGTCTCATCACGCAATTTAAAGCGCGAAAAGGCAACAAAAAACGTCCACCGAATCGGTGACTCTTGACCGTTGTATCGGAGGTTGCTACATCAAAGGTGCAAAACTACTGATGAGGGCTCTCCGAGGAAACTTGGGGGGCTCTTTTCTTTTGGTCTTCGTATTTCTCCTTTGCTCGGGTTTCTAATTTTGGCTGGAATCAGGATCCCGGGCCTCTCTCATTCTGCCACTGGTCAAAAAGGTGCAGAAGGGTTGCCTCTGCGCGTTCTTCTAACCATTGGCCGAATTCTGGATTGTCCTTACGGACTATTTTTATCGAAACGGCTTTGGCATCAACTGCAAGCGTTGCTACGGGACTGCCGTTTTCATCTTTTACGATGGTCGTCAAACGCGGAGTGGGGTGCTTTGCAGTATATTGAGATTTCTTGGTACAGGCAGTGTACACCGCTTGAAATTTCTCTGCACTTGGTGTCTCAGCGGGCAATAGGTCAAGCGTTTCCCTTGCGATATCAATAAGTTGTAACTTTTTCGCAAAAGTGGCTAACTCTCCCCATTGTCGTCTACCAACGCCATGGGCGGGTCCGATTAGGCGAATGAGCTCATCAGGTAATTGTTCGACAACCACCCTGTGGTTAGAAACACCTTGTCGGGTCAGCCCGAGTGCATCTTGTATGATGCTTGGTTTGTATCCGGCTTCGTGCATTTCTTTGATGAAAAGAGATTTTTCGATGAAAGAGGGATCGAGGCGAAGATTGTTTTCTTGGCCTTGAGCAATCAATGAGGCATCGTCGTCCAGCGTACGGACAATTGCCTTCACCGTTCCGCCGACCTTTCGAATTGCTGCGAGCCTACGCCGGCCATAAATAATGCGGTAGCTGTCATGTCTGTCAGAGGGACGGACCATGATTGGAACCTGCTGGCCATGCTTTCGAATGCTCTCAGCGAGATCATCAATACTGCTGTCTTCCAACACCAAACGATCACGCAGCCCGTCCATGTCGATCTGGTCAGGGTCAATGTCACGGATAGAATTGGCTGTGATCTCGCGGAGGGAGTCGCGAAGGCCACCAACAGAACCGGGTAATTTTGAAGATTTTACCGGGGTAGGGGAGGGAGCCACGACGTTGGTGCCGTCTGTCGGGGGCCGGTTGAAGATATTGCGTGCCATTAGCGGCGCCCCCATGCCATTTGTATCGTCTGCTCAAGCTCGTCAGCAACGCCATCTACGCTGGATAGCGCACGATCAATTGTTTTTCGAATGAATTGGCTTGGATCGACTTCGTAAACAGTTTGCTGGGTCATGCCAGCATCGGACACTGCCGTCGATTTCAACATCGGCTCTGTCATGACTTGCCCAGCAAGAATTGACCTCAAATATCCGGCCATCTGGGTTTGTGGCCCGTCTGATGGTTCATACCGTGTGATAAGGAACTTGACGAAATCCCATGTGACCGACCGTCCAATGGCTTCTTCGACTGCCTTTATCGTCTCTGACGCCAGCTTTAGGAACTGGCTCATTGACGCAATGTCAAGCATGCCAGGCACGACGGTGACAAGAAGACCGGTCGACGCGGCCAAGGCCGTTAAAGTAAGAAAACCCAATTGTGGCGGGCAGTCGATTAGGACGATATCGTAATCTGCCTCGACCTCTTCCAATGCAACGGAAAGGCGTTCTGCAAAAACTGGCTGTACACGACGTGCAAGCGCATTGGCTGTTTCGGTCTCGTACTCTGATAACATCAGACCAGCGGGAACCATGTCGAGCTTGTGGAAGTATGTTTTTTGGATGACTTGCCTGATGGGAAGCTGATCTTCATAACGCAGGGCATCATAGATGGTCCCGCCTTCGGCAAATTCGAGCTCTGGTCGGAACCCAAAAAAGGTTGTTAGACTGGCCTGCGGATCCAGATCTAACACCAGCACTCTGTATCCACGTAGTGCATAGCGCTGCGCAAGATGGATTGTTGCGGTTGTCTTTGACGATCCACCTTTGAAATTGACAACCGATATCACCTGAAGTCTGTCACCTTCACGGCGCCCTGGCAGGTAAGTATCAGCATTTTTTCCAGTGCGCGCCAAGATGCCGCGCAGATTGTCGATCTCTTCGGCTGTATAATACCTGTGGCCTCTACCATCGGTGAAAACTTCAGGAAAGCTGCCATCTTTGTGACGGTTTCGCAGATTGGATGTGCTGACACGCAGAAGACTTGCAACTTCGGTAGAACTGAAGCGCCTAAGAGATTTTCGCTCTTCTGGTTGAAAAGCAATCTTCATCTGCCGATCAAGAGATTCAGCAAGACTATCCGCAAAAGCTCCGATATCAGAGGAGCCTATCCCGTGCGCATATCTTGTGCTTTGGTCGTTCATTGCTGCCGCCTGTCATGGCCTTTGCTGAGGCTCTTTATCATTCTGACGACCGAAGGCGTATCTGACGCGGTTGGCCGTCAGAATGGAAATGCCACGAAAGAGCGAGTCCGGCAAGAAAAATCTATATCTGATGTGATACTTATCCACAGGACCAAGCGGATTTACGTAAGAATTTAAGTTTAACGCTTTGATTCTTATGTATAGTTTTCTTAGCCACCACTATTTTTGAAAAAGTAACAACTTCAAGTTGGATACAGTGAGCCGAGGTCCTGATTGCTCATCTTATCTTCAGGCGGTTTATGATTCTTAGAACTCATATATAGGCGTGCGATATTCTTGTCGGAAAAGGCTGCAAAATTCAGCTGCTCCTGTAACCGGTTCCGGCGGCATTTGTATTAGAGACTGTTATTTAACTTTCGCGATAGCTAGCGAAGCAATTTTCTCCGGATCACGAAATTCTAAGGGAAGTTAGTAGGGATATCGGTAAGCAGATGCTGACCTAACAGGCAAATGCTGGATCATCTTTAAAGCCCAGTAGCTTTGGTCAAATTGATGTGGAAATTATCTGTGGGTCATTTTAACGGAGGCTTGGCCGAGTTGCTTCTGGACGTTGACCTCACGCCAGCCGGTTTTGGCATTGAGCGTAAGTAAGGCACCGTCGTTAAAAACCTCAATCCAGCCACCGCTATCAGGGGTGTCGTCGCGATCATGATCAAGGCTGACAATTTCGGAACGTCGCAAGCCACCTGCGTACTCAATCAACAGGATCGCGCAGATTGAAGGGCAGGGTGGCGATGTGGCGGTTCTTGCGATCCAAGTAAAAGCCGTGCTGTTGGTAGTTCGAAGCTAAACCTGATAGGCGACATTCGACTTTGCTGACCGAAAGGGCAGGGGCCTTCAAGAGAGGTTAAAAAGTAGAGGACAGCAGGCAGGCCAAGGCATCCCTAGCCTGAATATTTAGAACATTTCCCGATCGTGCGATTGAAACGAGAGTCCTGACGTCACACCAGCGGTAGTCTTCGCTCGGAGGCGGAATGTCATAATCAACGATAACGTAGCGAACTTCGCTTTGGAAAAAACGGCCGCCTTCATCAGATTGCAAGGAATCGTACCGAAGCTGATCTCTACCGATCTTGCCAGAGTCGGGGACTAGAGCATGAATGAGTTCACTTTGTATTTTGTCTGAAGGCTGGTCTGGGTCAGACGCTTGAACCGTCGGTCCGATCTCAATAAAATTCTTTATGCCCGCTTCGCCACAAACTCTGACCAAAGCTTCAAGCCGCCCTTCGTGTTCCCGTACCGCAAGGGCAATGAGCCCAACCGCCTTAGGTTTCACCATGAGTTGGTCCCAGAAATCAACTTCTCTGCCGAGCGCGTCAACGCGTACGCCGATAATTTCGTGGCCTGTGCTGTCAATGCGATGGAGCTTATCATGCTGGCGGACCCAACCCTCTAAATCATATAAAGGAACCCGATCCGCACAGAGCGCGATTCTGGAACGATGTTCTCCAAGCCATTTTTGAATACCATTCACTTCGGAAACCAGAAATGGCGCTTTTAGGCTTTGCCAGAATGGGCCTAATGCAAGCACTGTCCGCAAATCTGAATGTATCAGGTTGTCGACTGATAACAGCCTAATAAGATCGACGATCTCGACCCAACGAAACCCGAGCGGCGGCTCGAAGAATGGCACTTCGATAATCATTGATCGATTGCGTTTCTGCCAAAAAATACTGCCATGTTCGGATTGGGTGGTGTCCGATAACACCGCGTTAGGATCGCGGAAAAGATCTAGGAATAGAACTGGTTTACCACCGTGTGCCTGGATCTGGTTGCTTCGGGTTGCTTGGACGGTTGGAGAGATTTGACATCCGCCGATCGTTCCCGGTTCGGCCTTGGCTTGGACCAAGGCCGCCCAGCCTGTGCTGGATTGTGTAACCGCTAGGCCAAGGAGTCCGACCTCTGGCTGATCAATCATTGCGGCAGAGGACCAGCCCCTGTCATTCTCAACACCGTGCGTAATACCCACCACCGAGAAGAACATGCCGCTCGCATGACGATAGCTAGGGCTCAGCACTGATGTTTCCCACTGCCTGACCTCGGAAAGCGGAATCTGCGTTGGTGTTGCGGATGTCCATTCTTTGGCTTCTATCCGCCAGTCTTGCAATTCGTAAAATGCGTCAGAGCTGGATGCCTGAGAAACTTGAAGATGTGGGCGCGAGCTCATGAAGCAGGATTAAGAGTGAGCGTGACGCTGGGTACGAATTGCAGCCATGACCCTCCCTGCTCTTGGAAAGCGGTTTCTCG
This sequence comes from Sulfitobacter sp., assembly GCA_051251995.1. Taxonomy (GTDB): domain Bacteria; phylum Pseudomonadota; class Alphaproteobacteria; order Rhodobacterales; family Rhodobacteraceae; genus Sulfitobacter. The sequence continues at coordinate 41,471 of JBPOFF010000019.1, read as the reverse complement.
AGAAATGATCTCGTCCGCGTGGTTCCAAGCAAACAGCAGAAAAGTGTCTGGGAAATCCTCGGTACTTTGTGGAAACGCCTCTATTGGTATGCCAGTTCCGGGCGTGAGCCGCCCCTGTTTCTCGGGGGTGGTGTCATAAATGACGTCAAGGAGATTGCGGTCGATCCCGCAATAATTCAAAATTGTTGCGCTTTTTGCAGTTGCTGCGTAGCCGGCGACAGTTTTGCCAGCAGCAGCTAATTCCCGAAGAGCTTTTGGCAACTCGGTGCGACGCACCTGAACGGTTTCCGCGAAATCGTTTAATCGCTCGATTGTGTGAAGTCCGCTCGTCCTTTCGCTTTCAATAACGTCCAATACAGAGCTAGACTGTGTTTGGTGTTGACGACCGATGGTGTATCGTAGCTGGCCTCCGTGCGTATCAAGGTGCTCAACTTCGATCAGTTTCAGACCAAATTTTCGAGCAAGCATATCAACACTGGTTGCACTGAAATAGTAGATGTGCTCGTCATAAATCTGATCAAAGGCACAAAGATTAACTATGTCGCCAAGATAAGGATCTTCAAAGATAAAACGGCCGTCTTTTGAGAGCAGTAGATCAACCCCCTTAAAGACTGAAGAGAGATCCGAAATGTGGCAAAGTGTGTTTGCCGCATAAATCACGGTGGCCGGTCTGGACGACTTTAAGATAGCGGCGGCAGTTTCAAGATTGAACCAACCGGTTTGCGCGTTAATTCCTCGCTCCGAAGCTTCGGAAACGAGATTGGAAGCCGGATCAATGCCAAGATGATCATGGCCCAATTCAGCAAATGGCGCAAGAAAGGTGCCATCATTACAACCAAGCTCAACTATAAATGGCGCGGTATCCGCTGGGGTTTCCAATTCGAGAATGCTAAGAGCCGTTTTTCGGAAATGCTGCTGCATCCGCTGTGACGTGGCCGTCCGGAATGGATAGTCCGAATTGAACATCAACTCGGGGGCCACTTCATCAATGAGCTGCACAAGTTGACACGACTCGCAAATTCCGACTTTTAGCTCAAACATGAGTTCAGGCGATATATCGTCAGGTTTACGATATGAATCAGCCCGGGGATGCCGCCCAAGATCAAGGACAGGACGGAGGCTCTGACTACAAATTCTGCAGTTTGGTGCCCGGCTCGCGCAATTTGTGTGTTGAGAGTCCTGCAAAGATACACCCTATTTTTTATGGGAACAATTATTTAGTAGGCTTTGCAGCCGGGGCTGCATTATTAGAAGCACAAGGCTACAAAGCCATTAGGTTAGTATTAGTCCATCATCTGTTGAAGAAGCTTGACGATGTTAGTCTCGGTCATTGTTTTAATAGCAACAATTTCACCTTGCGCATTCGCCATAGGGACCAGACCGCTTTGGCTGTAGACAGTTCCAACTGGTGGAACCTGAGTTACATCCGCATGCATGTGAGCCGCGTCAGGGTTGTGCAGAACACCCATAGGCGTTTCAACAGCGAGGTGAATGAACTGACGGCTGCGAACCGATTCTGCCCCGAAATCTACACCAAGTGGAATTTCCAGACGACCAATCGATGGCGCGAGATCCACGTTAAATGTCTTGCCTATGCCAAGAGCGATTTTTTCGCCGGGGAAAAGAACTTTACTGGTTGTTTCAGCGCGGTAGTTCTTAATTTCCAGGTCCAGACGAATTGTGCCGTCCATGCTAAACACCGGATCATGAACTTGAATTTCGAACTCTGACTCGGGGAATTCAAACCGCTCGCGTGCGGCATTAGGATCGTCATGTTTCGTCCCGACAACCACTTCGATAGTTGTTTGTGAAGTCGCTTTGTAACCACGCGTTCCATCAGGGAAGGTGTGCCGTGGAGCCATTTTCAGCAAGATTTCGCTTGCGCGGTTGCGGAGCGCTGCCCAAGGCACTGCGATTTCTTGCGGGAGAGCAGGGCCCGTTTCTTCTAACTTCATATCTGCGAGTACATGCATTTTATTTATCCTTTGTTTGTAGTGTTTCCTGTTGATTAGTGGCGTGCAATCACTGGTCTTTTTGCAACCACTGGTTACACGGTGTCCGATAGATCGCGCCGCGTCTAGGGGGTTATGCAGCCAAACTTCTGGCGTAATTGCGACATTCAGCGGCAGTCTTGTGCCAAGTTAATTTTATTGCTGATCTGAATTGAGATTTGAAAGTAGGCTTGTATTCAAAAAGGGACGACCTTACTCTTGTGTCCTACACTGTTGGGCGAATTTGCACCTCTTTTTACTGCCCTATTTTTATAACGCGGCTGCCGCAACCAGCTGATCCATAGTAATAACGGTGAGGCAAAATGCGAAGAAAAGTAAGTTGAGATGCAAAGCAATTTACGTTTATTGGACGCAATCCAGTACGCCATAGCTTCCGATTGTGACATCAACGGAAAACTGCAGCACTTCAGTAGGTTTCACGCGTGAAACCCATGAGAGATGAAACACAAATCCCCTCAAGCGAAAATATTCCCTCAGGAACGCGGTCTGCAAGTCTGACAGCTCGCTTGCCTGACTCTGCCAGGCTCGCGCTACTGCTGCCACTGCGCATCGCAGAAATATGTGCAATACTCTTACTACATGCCCTAAAATTTATTCTTAACTGGTCGCTAAGAAAATTTAGGTCAAAAAGCTACTATATTTCTTCACAGGGTGATTCTCTGCGTGACGTGCTGCAAGCTCTCGGGCCGACATTCATCAAGCTTGGTCAAATCCTTAGTTCGAGACCGGACTTAGTATCGCCAGAAATCTCCGCCCGGCTAGCTCTTCTTCAAGAGCAAGTTCAGGCGAAGAAACCCCGCCAAATAAAGCGTCTAATCGAACAGCATCTGAGTCAAGATTTTGACAGCATTTTCCAACACTTCGAAGATAATCCGCTTGCCACCGGAAGTGTTGCACATGTTTATAGGGCGACATTGCTTGATGGCGCTAGGGTTGCGGTAAAGCTGATCAGACCCGGTGTTCGGTGGCGAATAATTTGCGACATGGCACTTTTTTCCGCTGCCGCTAAGATTTTAAGTTTGATGCCTCAGATGAGGCTCATTCCAATGTCAGCAATGGTCTATGAAATTCGTCATGTTCTCATCTGCCAGCTTAATTTATCTGCTGAGGCAGATAGCTATACACAATTTAGAGAAAATTTTCGCAAAGATCCTCATGTTCAATTGCCTCATGTCTACAGTGAATTATCCAACGATCGAGTGCTAATAATGGAGTACCTTGATGGCCTGCAAAGAGTCGAACAAGTGGCCAAAATGGATGAATGCTCAGGTGCACTCGCGAAAACCTGCGTTCGAGCACTTTTCCAAATGATTTTTGTTGATGGCTTAGTACATGGTGACCTTCATTCAGGCAATGTTAGGTTCCAGAATGATAGGGACCTTATTTTGCTCGACTGCGGATTAGTTGTCGACCTTGATGAGAAACGGCGGTCAGAATTCACGCGGTTTTTCCTAGCGATCGCAACAAACAACGGTGTTGACTGTGCGAAACTTGCCGAGTCAACATCCACATGGCGCTCAAAATCCTTCAACTGGGACCGCTTCGAAAAAGAAATGTGTGAACTCGTTGAAGAACACTCTGGCAAGAACGCTGAACAATTTGAAGTCGCTCAATTTGCCAAAGAACTCTTTGAGTTATTTCGCCGAAACGGGCTGCGGGGAAGCACCGATTTTGTTACCGTCATTCTGGCGCTTGTTGTTTTTGAAGGAATCGTAAAGCAGATATCGCCATCACTTGATTTTCAAGCAGAAGCCCGCAGTTTTTTGCCGGGAACTGGACTATAAGATACAGCTACCACATCATCTGACGCATTCCGAAAAGCTACATCTCTAGGAACGGCTTGTAGGCCACGTGCATAGGCTGAGCTTCATGTACCTTTGGCCTGTTGGGTCATCGTACAATGAAGACCGCAAGATCGACAGCAGCAACTGTGATTAGACTTTAAATTTTATAAATCTTCTCTTAGCAGACTTCCATTAAATTACTTCTTAACTTAGACTGAATTGGAGTTGGTGGAGAATCTGTTTGCGCCGATTTCTCTATCTAAATGTAAATAAATATTGATCCAGATAGTAGCGCACTGATGCATGCTGGGGATCGACTGGAGGGTTAAATGCGCAAGCTAGCAATTGCATTTTTTGTTTCTGCTCTTATAGGTGGGTCGGCAACAGCTGAGCCTTTTAAAGAAGTAACTGTCGGGGTACCTGTTACTTCGATTGCCGATGCAGAGGCTTGGTATCTCAACCTTTTTGGCAAGGATGTTGAAATATTACGTCCGGATGCAGGGGTTGTAGAATTTAAAGTTTCGCCGGATGTCTGGTTTCAAATTTTTGAAACAGATGTCAAAAAAGAAACGGATTCGGTTATCCGCTTTAAGGTCGACAATGTTGAGGTATTTCAGCAGGAGGCCGCTAAAACTGGTATAGATACGGGTGAAGCAATTGCGGTCCCTGAGATTGTAACATTCTCCGAATTTTCAGATCCTGATGGTAATGCCCTAGGACTATACAGTTTACCGTAAGAGAATTTATAATGCCAAAGTTATGAATGACCTACCACCTTCGCCAGTAAAATCATTTGTAGCTATAGCTGGAATGTCAAACTTGTGAATTGTGGGCGCTTTCAGGTTATCCTTGGCTGCGGTTAAGATGCAGGTGGCGCGCCAGTTTCCGGCAGATCACTCGAATATATTCTAAGACCACGGCTTCAAATCATTTTTTGGCCGTGGTCACGTGGTTTTTTTGAAAGTTCCTGTTGATTGGCGCTAGAGGATGCGGCGGGGACTGAATCAGAAGCGTGAGCGTCACAGTGGGCATCCACGGCCCTCCAAACCCCCTATTTACGGCACTTGGTTGGTATCGCATCTCGCCGAGAGGCAATTGTCGTTTGAATGGGTCTTCAGTTTGCAGACCCTAGCAGCACATGGAACGCCGAGATTTTCCGACCGCTCCATTAGAAACCGTGACCCCGAGAGAGGCCAGCGGATTCTGAACGTCACTCACACGGGGGGAACACGTATTTGCGCTCAGGCCATGTAGCCGATGCCCGAGCGCTGAATTGAACAAGCTAACAATCCTAAATCAAAAGCTCATAGTGTATCCGGCCGAGAGAGAAACGCCATTGTTGCCGCCGCCGCCCAAGGCCTGCCTGTAGCGTAGCTCACCAAATAGTTTTTGGTTGGGAGTCAGAAGGAAATTGCCGCCAATTCCGATCTCGCCCCACGTATCGGAAGAGCGGGCTGAAAGTGTTGTCCCGGCGACATTTGTAGTTTGGGCACCCGAGAAATCGTGCAGCACATTGCCTAATACATAAAACTGTCCACGCCCGGTACTCTCTGACTGATAGGTTAGGCCCAGTCGTCCGACGAGGCTCTCATTGTTGCCCGGAACAACGGTGTTACCTGCCGCGTCGGTAAAGCTGTTTCCATCAACACGGCCCCAGATGAGCTGGGCTTGCGGGGTGAGAGTCCCAGCTGAAGCTAGGCTGTAGCTCTTACCTACCTCGACACTTAGCGAATAGGCCATGCTATCATGGCCTTCGATCAAACTACCCGAAGTTGATGACGTAATGTCGCTGTCCAGCCAATTCACCTGACCCTGAAGGTCCGTATAAAAGCCGGAATCTCCATAAAAGGTTGCCGTGGCACCAACCCCGTATCCCTTAGATTTTATTTTACCTGTTCCGATTGCATTCTGAACATTCGAACTGATTTGGCCATATTGCAGTGTCGCTCCAAGAACCCAGTGACCTGCAGCACTTGGCTCAAGCGCAAAGTCGAGACCAGTCTGTAGCCCCCATTGGTTTCTGTCAAAGCTTAATCCGCTCGAACTGGTATCTGGTTTTGCAGACAGCGTATCTGCGCTAAAGCGTAACCAGACTGGTTGGCCTTCCGTCGATGACCGCTGGTGAACTCGCTGCGTCAAAGACGGCAAACTGTTAAAGCCAGCAAGTGTGAGCGGTAGCGCCTCATACACAGCGCCGGTAGCGTTCATAGCGCCAGCCAGCACCCACTCCCTCTGAACTTCCTCAAGGTCGTAGTCAAAAACACCCGAGGTTATCGGGCCACCCGCCAGTGCAAAATCACCTGCTGACGTGGTGCCGGAAACGTCCACCACCACCACATTATTACCTGTGGCAGTACCTGTCGTAACATCCGCAATCCCAATCAGTGTTGTGCCACCGGTTACATTTCCGGCTACGATCAGCTGGTCAGAAGTATCCGTCGCGAAATCGACATCCATTTCAAGCATGCCTGTACCAGAATAGTCCCCTGATATGTTGAAATTGTCGCCGGTCAAGCCGTCCTGCATTGTAACCGTCCCGCCATTACGAACGTTGCCAGTTAGGGCAAATGATGTCCCCGACAAATCCAGAATACCGCCATTAATGGTAGCAAGTGTCCCAGTTGTCAGGAGGCCATCACTGAAAGAAATCGTTGAGCCTTGATCAATTTCCACACGCTCCCAATTCAGCACGGAAGCTCCGACAAGTGCCCCACTGGAGCCGACAAAGCTCAAGACATCTTCAAAGCCATCAGCAGTCCCGATGTCATCACCTCCGTCAAATACGGAAACAGCACTGAAGTCGCCTCCGGCAAAAGTCAGTCTATCCGAGCCATTGTTCAGCCGGATTTCGCCAGAAACCGTAGCCCCGGAGTTGACAGCCGTATTGGAATCCCCCTCATTATTGTAGATTCCAAGGCCCGCTGTGGAACTCACATTAGCACCAGCGTCCAAGGTAATATTGGTCATCTGGCCAGCCATTGTTTGGGTGCTTAAACCAGAACCAGAGCCACCTGTGATCGTCCCTGTGACGACAATGCTTTGCGATCCGGAGCCACTGTTAAGCGCGTAAATCCCATTGGTCGCACCAGTCACCACCCCCGCGGTAGAGATCGTGAGATCCGTACCCGAAGCGGAATTTGAAGCGAAAACCCCATCTGCATTCACCCCCGTCACGCTGCCAGTCGAGGTCACGTTCACCTCTCCACTGCCTGAACTATAGGCGCGAATGCCGTTTCTGCCCCCAGTCGCGTTCACTGCGGAAATCGTCACATCCGTTCCAATGCCGCCACGGCTATACGCGTAAATCCCGTCTAGGACCGCCGCAGTCGCGGTGCCGGTCGAGGTCACCGTCACCGCACCCGTACCAAATTGGGCTGCGCCAAGTCCGTACATATCACCGATTGAGTCTACGGCAGTGATCGTGAGATCCGTTCCAGCGGCAGAATTGAAGGTTCCTATCCCTAGGCCATTCGTTCCAACAGCCAGTCCAGTTGACGTCACGGTCACGGCACCTGTGCCAAAATTGGCCGCGCCAAACCCGTATGCAGAACCCGTTGCGTCCACGCCGGTCACCGTCAGATCTGTACCATAGTTATACGCAGCAACCCCGAGGCCGTTCGTTCCCGTTACACTGCCAGTCGAGGTCACGGTCAAGGCGCCACTGCCACTGTTGACCGCGTAAATTCCGTTGTTGGCGCCCGAGATATCTGCGCCAAAATTATCGGAAAACGTGAGGTCCGAACTCCCGGCAGCGTTGACGATTACTATCGCATCCCCGACTGCAGCAGTGAGTCCAAAACCGGGCGCAGTTTCCACAACAACGGAACCGCCTGGCGCAGCCGTGGGCGTCTGTGTCACATCCGCTCCTGCGGGCCCCGAACAGGTCCAGACGCCAGAACCGACGCCGCCAGTTTCGGTACAAGAACCAGCTAGGGCACCAGCTGGCATTGCGAACGTACTCGCACCAGCCAACAACACTGGAGCGACGGTCGCCCCGACCATAGGCGCTACCGATACCACGACACCTTTCAATTTTGTCAATCGCCAGCCGTGCAAAACTGTGCTGCGCAGATGTCTATAATCTGTAAATAAATTGGTCATGATTATCCCCTTTTGAAATTGCTGACGAAGGTGCCAACGACAGAGCACCTAAATTTATAAATGGCTGGTTATTCATTGCTGCGGTTGGGAGGTCGAACTTGATTTTTTGGCGGGCCCGCCATTGGTTCGGTCTTCTCCCAAGTTATCAGTTTGGCAAGCTCAGGCGAACCAAGCGACAACGCCATTGGCGTGTTAAAGCCGGGCAAAACCTCCACGTCATATAGTTCGGTCACGGCACCATCGATACGGAACCACGCGACGCAAGACCCGGTTTTTAGATCGATAATCTGGACACCGCACCAAGGCGCGCTGTCCATCTCTTTTAAACGCTGCTCTAGCGGCAGCCCTTCAAACCGCTTGTGACGTGGCTTTGATAGCGCCACCACTGCGTAGTCGCCGCAAAACGCAAGACCACGCAGAAAGCCTGGGCAAAACGCGACAGGCTTGAAGCGCCCGGTTGGGGTGCTTTTATGGTCAAGTCTCTCAACCACTCCAAGTTCGCCCGTGCCAGAGTTCAGCAGCCAAAGCTGTCCGTTATGCCAGCGGGGCGAATGAGGCATCGACAGCCCATCACAGATGATCTGATCGGTCTCGACCTCGATCACAACACCCCCACCATCGCGTCGATCGCGCCAACCATCCACAGTGTTTGAGCGCGAAACCGCCGTCACAAAGGCTGGATTGCCGTCCCGCATTGCTAACCCATTAAGGTGGCAACGATCCTCGTCCATAATTCGATCAATAAACGGAGGTTTCCATAACGGCGAGAAACTATGCCGTTGCGACAGAGTGGACAGGCAATTGAACCGCGTGTTCACAAAGATTATCCGGCCATCGGCATCTACGCCAACATCATGGGCATCGAGCCTTCCAGTCGCATGGACATTGCGCGGCACAAAGCAAGCATCAAAGTTATCGTTTATCTTCTCATGGGCATCGAGAACGTTCTCAAAACAAAGAATTTCTGTGCCGCCCGCCAAGACCAGCTGGCCATTTCCTTGCCAGCTTAGCCCCATTGGTTTGGGCATAGCCGCTTCATGAACATGCAAACCGCCCACTGAATTGCGCCCTAGAAAGTAAAGCAGCCCTGACTGATAAGAGGAAACCGCAAGCGAAATGCCAAGATCGCCCAATAGTGTCACGAGCCCGCCAGACTGGCTGTACTCAACCTGAGTTGAGGTCGCTGCGCCCTCGGGGCCATATTGCGCTTTAATTGCAGTCTTTGCCGTGTTCACAGGGACCTCACAAATTTGATTAATGAAACGTTAATATGGCACCAGGAAAATTGGCAAAAAAAATCTCATGCTCCTGCTTAACACACCCTTAACGTGTGATCAAAGACACAGATTCACTGGATGCGTTAGTTGTGTTGTAGTTTAATGCTGCCAAATTCTCATGTATGCAGGCTAACTCTAGACCTGCCATTCAGTGGATTCTCAACGACCCAAGCTGCTTCAGTGCGCCATTGTAGGTCGCCCAGTTCGTGGATTTCTAATCTGTGGGGTGCCATCTGCTCATGTTTTCTGACTATCAAGTTGGATTCATTTCGGGAATCTTGGCTCGGGTTTTTGTACTAAGTCCAGCTGACAATGTTCTTTCACAGGCTCTCAATAAATCAACCTGAGGGGCAATTGTTTCAATCGGTTCACTTTGTAGTTGACTCAACGGTAATGCTGTTGTTTTCTCACGGTTAAGTTGAATTGCAAAGGAGACTACAATGTATGCAAGAATAACATACAGATCGTTGTTGTTTTTAGTCTCTGCGTTAATTTTCGCCAATTCGGCGACATCCGGACCTATACAGATCCGCGTCGCAGAGTCGGTTTTGGGCACCAATGTTCCTGCCTCGGTCGCGGCTGAATTCGATGAATGGCTAATGTAGCAGTTTCTCGCAACGGCCGTAAGTTCGAAAAAAACCAGAGACTTGCACTACTCTAGTGCCCTTCAATATTCGCTCCCGATTTAAACAATTAGGTGCGAACCCGCTGCAATGTTCACACAAATACCAAAAGTTAAAAGGAAAGAAAAATGTCGAAAAACAACTACACCAGCGTTATCTCTGTTCTTCACGTAACTGATTTCGAAGAGGCCGTTAATTGGTACTCAAAATGGCTCGGTCGCGCACCTGATGTCACGCCCGATGAGGGTATCGGAGAGTGGCAGTTGGCAGATAATGCATGGATTCAGGTATCGGTTGCCCCAGACCCAAGCGTTGCGGGCAAAGGAACTGTTGTTTGCGGCGTCGTCGACCTGGAAGTGCAGTGTTCAACTTGCCAAAAAGCTGGTGTGACCCTCGGAGAAACCCAGGACTACGGCTTCATTAAGCTTGCAGATACGAGCGATCCAGCCGGGAACACTGTTGTTTTCGTTCAAGAAGTTGAGCAGGCGTAATTCGAACGCGATTTCTTAGGAGGGGGGTGAAATGGTGTTTCCAAAAGATGAGGAAATTGGCGTTTGGAGCTATAGTCGCGAATATGAAGCTGATCGCGAGGCATTGCTCGGTGCGGTAGATCGAGTTTTTAGCTCCGGCCAACTCATCTTGGGCAAGAGTGTCGCTGGGTTCGAGGATGAATTTGCCTCTTTCCATAACTCCCGTCATTGCATTGGAGTAGACAACGGCACAAATGCGATAATGCTATCCCTAAGAGCTGTCGGCATTCGCGCGGGCGATGAGGTCATCACCGTATCTAACACAGCAGCGCCGACAGTTATCGCTATCGACTCCATGGGCGCTCGGCCAGTACTCGTTGATATCGAAGATAATGGCGGCTTTCTGGTTAACGTCGCCAAGATCGAGGCTGCAATTACGCCAAAAACAACTTGTATCGTTGTGGTTCATCTTTATGGGCAGGCGGCAGATATGAGATCAATTTGCGATCTTGCTCGCAAATACGGACTAGCTGTCGTTGAGGACTGCGCACAAGCACATGGTGCAACCCAGCATGGGCAAATTGTCGGCACCTTTGGAGACGTTGCAGCGTTCTCGTTCTACCCGACAAAAGTCCTTGGGGCCTATGGCGATGGCGGCGCAATTATCACCAATGATGATGCGATTGCGGAACGGGTTCGGCAATTTCGCTACTATGGAATGAAGGATCGCTATTTTGTCGAGGCAACACCAGGCTTCAACAGCCGTCTAGACGAGGTTCAAGCCGAAATCCTGCGTTATAAGTTGGGAAAACTGCCAAACTACCTAAACGCCCGGCGTACGATTGCAGCACGATATGACGAATGGTTGGCAGATACAGACATCGAAACCCCGGTGATCTTACCCGGAAATGTGCACGCATATTATCTCTACGTTGTGCGTCACCCCAAACGGGATGTGATTATTGATGAACTGGAAAAGGTTGGGATCCGCCTCAATGTTTCCTATCGGTGGCCAGTTCATCTGATGTCAGGCTTTAGCCATCTTGGCATGAAAGTCGGTGATTTGCCCAACACTGAGCGTGCGTCAAATGAGATTTTTTCTCTTCCTATGTATCCGTCCCTTCAAATCGACGAACAGCTTCGCGTTATTGGCGAACTGAGGCGCATAACGGAGAGTATTTCCGAGCCGGTTAGAACCAAAGAGAAAGTACAAAGTTTATGACAATCAATAGCCAAGAAAAATTAGTAAAAGATCTTTGCGAGCTGGCCGCTACATTGGCCTGGGTCGATCCCGAAAGCGTTACACCAACCACCTCTTTGTCCGAAATTGGAGTGGACTCTCTAGGGAGTATTGAGCTTGTCGCTCAAGTCGAGGCTCACTTGGGTGTTATGCTTCCAGAAAAAGACATACCGCATCTTGATACGGTTAATGAGATCGTCGAATACGCCGCTAGTGAACAGAAAAAACTGTCCGAGGTTGCCGCCGGATGACTGTTAGGAAACCGGTGATTACTGGCATTGGTATTGTTTCTAGCGCAGGAGTTGGTGCAGAAAATTTCTGGGAAAGAATACAATCAACCAAGCATAACTTCCGTGAACTCTCTTTGTTCTCGCCAGTTGGGTTGCCAAATAGCGTTTGCAGCGAAATCGGCCCTTGGGTCCCCGGATTTGAAACCATCGACGCAGATCTATTAGCTAAGTCGCGTATTTCTGCATTTGCGGCAGCGGCACAGCACGAGGCCATGGCGCAGGCAAATTGTACTGCGACATCTGTGGATCGCGTTTTGGTGGGAACGACCGTCGGCGACATCGCAACAAAAGAGATGGAAATTCGCGCGCGTAAATCAGACCAAGTCGGTGACCCGATGCAGTTACGAGTTGATGAAGGTTTGCGTCACGCCGTTTCATGTTCCCGCGAAGACCTACCTGTAGAATTATTCCTTACTGCCTGCTCAGCCGGAAATCTCGCGACTATTCGGGCATGCCAGCTCATCGAGTCTGGAGAAGCCGAAATAGTCGTTGCGGGCGGCGCTGAAGCACTGTCACAGATGGCATTTGTCGGCTTCGCGCGGATTCGTGGCATGGCGACAGAGAAATGTCGGCCTTTTTCCGAACACCGCGATGGCATGCTATTGGGCGAGGGCGCTGCATTCGTCGTTGTCGAGTCAGCCGAACACGCTGCCGCCCGAGGTGCCGTTTCGCTAGCTGAGATCGTAGGCTGTGGCATGTCCTGCGATGCAAAGCACCCAACTGCGCCTGAATCGGAAGGCGAAGGTATAGCGCGCGCCATGCAATCCGCGCTGGGAAAACTGCCACGCGCGCAAGTCGATTATGTATGTGCACATGGAACTGGAACACAACAAAATGACGCCGCTGAAGCAAACGGCTACAAGAACTTTTTTGGTGCAGAACGCCCACCCGTAAGTTCGCTCAAGGGCGCGATTGGTCATTCGCTCGGCGCGGCCAGTGCGATCGAACTTGCCGCCTGTGTTCTGAGCCTTGAAAATCAGAAGTTGGTGCCGCAGCTCGGCGTTGATGGCCAGCCGACGCTTGATTTGAATCTCGTTTCAAATCCTAAAACCAAGGGCGAAGTCGATTTGATACTCAACAATGCATTCGCATTTTGGGGAAATAACACAAGTGTCGCGCTTAGACGTCCAAACAAACACAGCGCTCCTGATATCATAAGGTCGAATGCCGCAAAGCTTGAAATCTATCATGCGACGGCTAGCATTGCGTCTGACTATCCGATCTTTGCAGAAAAAGATGATAGCTGGCCCGAAGTCGACCATGACCATTTTCAGAAACTAGATCGGCGTTTTCGGTCCAGACGATCAGCAGTTGTCGTTGCCGCCTACGAGCGCTGGCTTGAAGCCGCTGAGATAGCTGAACTTCCAGATCCACAAAGGCGTGGATTTGTACTCGGCACCGAAACAGGTGCCGGGGCTGACATTGAGCGGTTCTTATCCGAGTCGATAGAAAAAGGCGACGCGATTGTGAACCCGGGCTTGTTTCCGTGGACAGTCCACAATGCTGCTGTTGGAGCAGCCGCAATTGCTGCCACATGCCGCGGTCCAAACATTGTCATGTCTTCGGGCGCGCAGAGCGGCCGTTCTGCTTTTCAACAATCAATTGCATTACTTAAGGCAGGCTTCGCCGACTTTATTTATTGCGGTGTCTACGAAACGCGTGACGATTCCGCTGGAACGGTCGCTTCGATTACGGCCTTGGCCTCAAAACCTGAATTCCTTGGTAAAAGTTGCGTTGGTGCAGTCGAACGGCTGGACTTAGACAATCTAACTGGCGGCACAGAAGGGGTTATAAACTGGGCCAAAAACTTTGGGATCAGTGAAATCAAAACACAGGAGCGCGTTTTATGATGGGCTCCTTAAAGGTAGAAGAAAAGCAACACCGCGTGAGCTATGTCATCGGTGCTAGTGGGGCGATCGGGCAAGCAATTTTTGCTGAACTATCGGCAAACGGACACCGGGTTGGCGGAACCTACCGATCAGGGAAAGACAAGATGCACGCCTGCATCGCCCAGAATGATCCAGCGAAAAACCTGCACTGTGCGGTACAATGCGACACCAGTGATCGCCAAAGCGTTGCAGAGGCTTACGCAGCGCTTGCAGCCGAGTTGGGAGAGCCCGACACCCTGATCTATTGCGCGGGAATCCGACGTGACAAGCCGCTCATCTATCAAGAATCAGAAGACTGGGACGCTGTTTTAAATACCAACTTGCGAGGGGCGGTAGAGTTTACACGCTTGGCCCTGAACTCGATGACCCGCGCAAGGACTGGCCGCATAATCTTCATTTCCTCCGTTGCTGGCAGCAACGGCCTCGCTGGACAAAGCAACTATGGAGCCAGTAAGGCCGGAATGGAAGCGTTCGTTCGTTCGATATCGCGTGAGGTCGGTCAGCTTGGCGTTTCTATAAATGCGGTGGCTCCCGGTTTAATAGAAACAGAAATGACTGTAGATTTGCCTCCGGCCAAAACCCGAGAGTTCCTCGGCAGAATTCCGTTTCGACGATTTGGAAAACCCAATGAGGTCGCACAGCTCGTCGCGTTTCTGTCTTCCGAGCAAGCCAGCTACATTACGGGTCAAACGTTTACCATTGATGGGGGGCTGTCAGCATGACCAAACCCCAATCGCGTCCAGTCATTACCGGCATCGGCATCATCTCTGCGGCAGGAATCGGAATTGACGAGACATGGCAGCGCATCTGTGATGATCGACCAACTGCAACGCCAGTCATGGTTCCCGGCCCTACCGGTACAGACACGCAGTTTATGGCCTACGTGGCACCTGAGTATTCAATCGGTGATGTGACGCAAACCGCTCTTCCAAGTGTTCAGCTCGAAAGAGAAGGCATAAATAATGCGCGGGACCTAAAGCACCTGATTGCCGCTGTTGGGCTCGCATTGGATGATGCAAACCTGCGGTCTGGCGGTGTCAATCTTGACGACGTCGGCCTTGTTGTCGCTGATGAACACCCCGGCGTTGAGCAGCTCTCTCGGAAGCTTTACGAAGGTGTTGCTGTCGCCGAAAGCGCATCTCTCACAGAACAAATCTTTGAACTGAATCCATTCCTTGTGCCCTACAGGGTTGCCCGCGCATTCGGTTTGGGCGGAGAGTGTTTACACATTAACTCGGCCTGTACATCGGGGCTGAACGCGATGGACAACGCAGCCTCGCAAATTCGCTTAAACAGAACTCCAATCTCAATAGCCGTCGGATGCGACGACCCTCTTAGTTCTGGGAAATTCGAATGGTTTGCGAAGCGCGATCTGTACGAGATGACAGGCAAACTGTCTCCTTTCTCTCAGGAAGCCGGCGGGACCGTTTTCGGTGACGGAGGCGCTGCTCTTGTGTTCGAGGATCCTGATCATGCAATCGCTCGGGGCGCTCGAATCTATGCCGAATACCTTGGCGCAGGCTTCACTCAGGACGGCTGGCGGGTAAGCGCGCCGCATCCCCAGAAAGCCAACCAAGCGCGGGCAATTAGCAGAGCTTTGCGCGAAGCTAATGTTGATCCGTCTCAGGTCGATGTTGTCGTGCCCCATGGCACGGGGATTAGATCGACTGATCAATACGAGCAGCGCTGTTTAAATGACGTGTGGGCCAATCGCGAAGACGGTCCATGTTGCTTGTCTCTCAAGCCGTATGTTGGCCACAATCTTGGCGGGGCTTCGATCCTAGAGGCGGCAATTCTCGCAAAGACAATCGAGGCCCAGCAACTCCCCCCTGTTACTCCACAAGATATTACAAAAAGGGAGCTATCGCGCGCTGAGTACGGCGATTGGCGGGCTTCCGAAATAAATATTGCAGTGAAAGCATCTGCTGCCTTCGCTGGCTTCTATGGTGCCGTCGTTCTTGGCCGCAGCAATTCAACATCGTTCTAACCAGCACTCAAGAAAAGAAACGCATCAGTCTAATCATATTGCCAACGAAGTGTGGCTTTCAAATAGGAAACAAAAAGTAAATGCCGACGATGGACACTAATAATGACTTCGATCTTATCGTTGTAGGTGCGGGCCTGTCAGGTTTGGCAGCCGCGTATTATTGGTGTACCCGCGTCGACACTTCTGCAAGAGTTTTGCTCATCGAAGCGAGTTCTAGAATTGGCGGTTCCTCGGTCGACCATAATTTTGAGGTCAATGGACGTGCCATGTCGGCCCCTGGCGGCGCGCAAGAACTTGTCTTTCCGGCGTCTTTTTCTTCTACTGTTAGGTCAACCTTGGCGGCGATAGGAGTCGACATTGATAGCCTCGCGAATAAGGTTGATTCATCGCACTATGCGCACCGGGGTGCGAAAAACCATGCATTTTGTTTTTCTGCGGACCAATGGCAACAAGATGGCATTGCTATCTGGAGTCCCGAAGAAGGCATTGACCTTTCGAACACGCCGCTCTGCGAGGAAGCCAAGCGCCAACTTTCGCTGATTTTCGAGGGCGACGTTCCTTGGTTTGAAGGGCTCGACGAGACCGCTAAGCTTCAAGCGCTTCAATCGCGCTCCTGCGCAGAAATTCTCTCTGAGTTCGGTAACTGCCATCCGGAAGTCGAACGCTTTTTCGCCTATTCAACTTCACCCAGCTCTGGCTTGCCGTTTAGCCTTCATCCGGCGCTTGATGCTGCACTTGTGGGGTATCCACCAATTGGGGAACTGGCACCGAACCTACCAGGCCCATGGCCTGGCTTAACTCAGGCTGGTATCCAGTTTTTCAACACGTCTTCGCCAGTCACATATCGTTTTCCTGACGGCAATGCTACAATTGCGCGGGCATTTCTAGCTTGGCTCCGCCCCGATATTTTCAAAGGTGACAACGTCGCGGACCGTATCGGCCAGGCCATTGACTACGATAAGCTGCGCAATTCCACAGCGTCTCGTATTTTCCATCTCGATGAATCTGTTCAGGCAATCAAATCAATCGATGAAAATAAACTGGTTGTTGAAACGATGATGTCAGACGGTCGATCTGGCAATTACAGCTGTTCAGCGGCGATTGTCGCGACTTGGGCAACCGAGTCTGGTTTGATTGTTCCATCCTTATCTGACGCACAAAAGAAGTCAGCCTCTGCAATGGGGCGGCTCCCGATCATTACTGCAACAATTGCAGTTTCAAATTGGCGCGCATGGAAGACCCTTGGCGTGTCGAGCCTGAGCTGGCCCGGCCACCCGCACTGGCAACGTGCGGAACTTGGGTTTCCTGTAAAAATCGGCACTCATGCTGCGCCTGACGCGCCCGACGAACCGAACACAATCACAGTTATCGGCGCAACAACTGCTCTCAACAAGCAGGCATCCGCCGCCGCCGCCATGGGTCGTGATTTTCTTAACCAACCAAATCAGGCAGCACGGCTTCGCGATGAAATTCTGCGCTTGCTGACAAGTGCGCTCGGACCCGCTGGTTTTGACGCACAAAACGACATTCATGCTTGCGAGGTTGAGCTTTGGCCGAATGGGTACAGCAGCTACACCACCTCGCTCGATGATCGCGACAAATCCGGTGCATCAATAGAAGAAAAGAAAGCTCTTGCACGAGGTGTAGGACGCATTGCCATCGCCGGGGCCGACGTTACTGACCGCCCATTTCTCGACGGCGCGTTAGAGGCCGCTTTCGACGCGGTTTCGTCGCTAAACGACGACATTTCCAACTCATGTAAATTTCAATCGCAAGGCTGAAATGAGCGCTAAACGCTAACTATTCATAATAAAGGCAAAAGCAATGAAAATTCTAATTTCTTGTCCTCCAGCTCACGATCACCTTTTGGGGCTTCTCCCAATCGCGGAGGCTGCGAAGCGCGAAGGTCACGATGTGGCCATTGCTGTGCTAGACCGTTTCGAAGAGGTGGTAACTGGCGCTGGCATCAAGCATTTCGCAGCTGGGGAAGACTGGATACCCGAAGCGATTGACGACCACGCCGATGACGTTCTCCCAGAAAAAATGGAGGAGTTTACGCAAGAGTTTATGGCAGAAATGCTATGTGGTCCGCCCGCAATCTCAATGGCAAAAGATGTCGTTGCAATTATCGACAGCTGGCAGCCCGACATCGTTATGCGCGATTCAGGCGATATGGGCGGTCTGCTCGCGGCTGAACGAGCCAATCTACCGCATATTTCGATCGGCGTCTTAGATTTCAATGGAATGTTCCTCGGAGAGCGTATCGTCGAAGCGTTGAACGAGCGACGCCTAGAGTTCGGTTTGCCAGATGACGCTGAGGGAACCAGGCAATTTGCATTTGGTCACCTCAATATGATGTGCCCAACGTTTGCGCCTGAAGAGTTAGAACTGCCGAACGTATTCTCTGTCCGCGTTGATGGTGTGGGTCCAGGGGACACCATGCCTGATTGGATTGCCAATATGGCTGACGCCGATAAACCACTGATTTATGCGAGCTTCGGTACTGCGGCTTCAACTATTCCTGGTTTTGGTCCGGCGCTCCGTCGAGTGGTTGACGGTCTGGGCGCGCTTGATGCCAATTCGATCGTTTCGGTCGGCAAGAGTCTAAACTGGAACGGAAAACAGGTTATTGATGAACAAGACATCCCCAAAAACGTTCACGTTGTCGACTGGGCTCCGCAAGCGCTTTTGATGCGCAATGTCGACCTCCTAGTCACTCATGGCGGCCCTTCAACGACACGACAGGGCATAGTCTGCGGCGTGCCAATGATCGCAGTCCCGCTGCTTTTTGATGGCTTTGAGATTGCAAATAGACTTTGCGAGAAAGGTTTGGCAACTCAGCTTGATTGGACGAAGCTGAGCTCCTCACAGGTCACCGACACTGTTAATGACGTTTTGGGAAATCCAAAATACCGACGGCAGGCGCGCAAGCTTCAAAGGCAGGCGTTGGCAGTTCCCCCGATCGACAATGATGCGGTACGCTTTATCGAAAGTGTCGCCGCAAAAGCAAAGCAATGACAGAGGTTTTCAGACATAGCGTTCCTCAAGCGACAGAACGGAGCACCAATTTCCTAAATTGGATTGTTGCGCGGCGCGTGAACGCCTTTCGTTGCGACCCAGCGGCAGGGGGTTTGGTCAAAAAGATTGCTTCGACCTTCGTTGCTGGTTTCAGGGAAACGCTTGCGTGTGGCGATACAGGTGCTTCAATCAGGCATGTGGAAAAAGACAATGAAGAATTCTTCAAGCCTTTCTTTGTTGAAGGGGCCGCGATGGCTCTTGCGACCTCGAATGCATTGCCGTTTTTAAAGGCAACCTCGCGGCCGTCGGATTTGCTTGATCAGTTGCCTGGTTATAAGCACGTTATTTACGCTGGTTGGGGGTGGTGGCATGCGTTAAAATTAAACCCAAAACGCGGCATAGAAAACTCAGTCAATCCAACCGATTTATTCAGCCTGATTGCGATTGATGGAACAGCCTTTGCACGCGCCTTTCTGTTCGCGCGCCCTCCATATTTTAATATAAAAATACCGGTAGTTTCTTACGAGAAGAAACGACTGTGGGCTCAGGGATACGGCAGAGCCTTATGGTTCCTCGCAAGTTCGAACGATTCAATAATTGAGCTCCAGCGGAAAAGGGTAGGGACTAAACTATCCGCAGACCTCGATTCAGGTCTCGGTTTGGCTTCGGGCTTTGCAGGAATGGCGCTTGTCAACTCCACATCCCGAATTCCAACTGGCGCGAACCAGCCAGCTTATCTGCAGGGTTACGCTTTTGGTTTGACGGCTCGGGCGATGTCAACGCCTGCTACGTTTTCGAGCTGGCTTGCTTCGCTAGAACCAAGCAAGAAACACAAGGTGAAGCGGCTCGTTGCAAGATGTTTAGTTGAGCCGCGATTGAGCAATGACTGCCCAACAATTGTTTATACGAAATGGCAGGATGAACTACGGGCCGAGTTTCAACGAACCGAGGTGTCAGGATGAAAAACAAACAGTTCATCTGCGCTATCCGTGACGTGATTCCAGCCTATCGTCGCGGCCTAATGGGTGCCTTAAAAAAAGTCGGCTACGAAGTAGCTGAGCCCGAAGACGTTCTAAGTTGGTTAGAGAAATTCCGCACAGCCCAAGGTGTCAGCGACTACCGTTTCGCCATTTTGCACTCGATAAGAGAGGAAGCAGATATTGTGACGCTTGGCCGCATCCAGAAATTCGATCCCGAGGTTTGCACGATCGCGCTTCTTCTTGAAGATACCAGCGATCGCTACGCCCGTGTTTTGAACGCAGGCGTATCCGGGGCGGTCTGGTATGGTGCCGATCCCTCAGAGATAATCAACACACTCGCAGCGACTTGCGAGGGTGCTGTGCGTCTTCCACAGCCAGTTGTGGCTGACTTTGCGAGGCGCATGGCGACCGAAAGAAAAATCGTACTGGATGACCAATCCGTTAGACATCTCAACAAGCTCGCAGCAGGGCACAGCATTGCGGAAATCGCCCGAGATGAGCACTCCTCGGAGCGTACGCTGCACCGTCGCCTGAAAACTTTATATCGCCGTCTCGGCGCAGCTAATCGTTACGGTGCGATCGTTGCAGCAGCGCGGCAAGGTTTAATTAAGCAAATTTAAAATCAACTTTAACTCTCAAATAAAATGCCAGAAGGATTACCATGGAACAGCAGAATTACGGTGACAGCCACGCTGAACTCTACGATGTCATTTATGGCACCGAAGCATCGTCGACTGAGATCGATGCGCTTGAAAAGCTTGCGGAGGGTGGACGAGTTTTGGAACTCGGCGTTGGGACCGGTAGAATCGCGATTCCGCTCGCTAATCGTGGATTGAGTGTAGCCGGGATTGATAATTCCGTGGAAATGCTGTCGAAACTTTCCAGCAAGTCTGGCGGCGATAAGGTCGATGTAAGCATAGGCACTTTGCCCGCGATTGACGTTGAGGGCGCATTTCAACTTATTCTCTGCCTTGATCAAACCTTCTTACTGATCACGAACCAAGATTCTCAGATCGAGTGTTTGGCAAATGCAGCGGCTAAACTTGCGCCAGGTGGAAAGCTCGTCCTTGAAATTTTTGCATCGGCCACGCCACCGGAAAACGGTGTGCTCCTTGCCCATGCAAACGATCAAGCAACCGTTCTCTGGGCTTTCACTTCGGATCCGCTTTCCCAGCTTTTCCATAATAGAGAAATCGTTTTTTACGGCGATCGCACAAAGGTTATGCCATTCGATGGGAGAGGTGTTTCTGTAGCCGAACTCGACCTAATGGCACGTCTTTCGGGACTGACTCTTTCAGAGCGATGGGCGGACTGGACAGGGTCCGGTGCACTGGACGGCGCTATGAGCCTGATCTCAATTTACGAAGCAACGGAAGCTGCAAACACCGCGAAGTAGAAAGGCTAATGCAATGGCAACAAATGTAACTCCTAGGAAGGAACACGTTTTGAGATTTGTTAAGTTCCTTGTGCCTGTATTGGCGTTAACCTTCGGGTTTTTCGTGACCAGGGTTCCTGAGGCGAAGCTTCCAAACTCGCTTCAAGTCGCCGTTCGTGCGCTGACCCCGGCTGCAACTCCCGTGCAAAAAGAACGGTCCGTCAATCCATCGGTCAAACATATTGCCGCTTGGATCAGTGCAGCAGGGGCTGGTGGTGCGTTAGGCGATCTTGACGGCGACGGTCTGATGAATGACCTGTGCCTTGTGGATCCACGCTCAGACACTGTATCGATTGGTACAGTCTCTGCCGATCCAACCAAAGCAGCATATGTTGTTAACACGTTACTAAGCCCTCGTAGCGCTGGATCAGCGATTGCACCAACGGGCTGCCGCCTCGCTGATCTGAATAGCGATGGGTGGACAGATGTGCTCGTTTATTACTGGGGACGTCCGCCAGCGTTGTTCGAAAATCTCGGTGCTTGGAGCTTTTTGGCATCGGATGTCCTTGTAGCCAACAATCCCGCCCACGACTGGTATACAAATACCGCGCACATTTCCGATTTAAATGGGGATGGGCTTTTGGACATTTTTGTCGGCAACTATTTTGCAGATGGTACACAGCTCCTTGATACCAATTCGAGCCGCCGGGTCTCAATGCACTCTTCCTTCTCGCGCGCGTACAACGGAGGCATGAACCGCATTCTGGTGCAGCGTGCTGATGCGCCGGGAAAGTTTGACATAGCGCCGGACATTTTTGGACCCACTTTTGGTCAAGGGTGGACACTCGCGTCAGCCTCGGCGGATCTAAGCGGCGATCTTTTACCGGAGCTTTTTGTCGCAAACGACTTTGGCCCAGATCGAATTTTTCTTAACAAATCAAGCGGTGGGGTATTGCAGCTTGAACCACGCAAACCAGGACGCAAAGGTTTTGGTGAGCCACTGTCCCACGGGCTTGGAAGAGACTCCTTCAAAGGAATGGGTGTATCAATCGGCGATCTAGACAACGATGAAGACTTAGACATTGTTGTTAGCAATATTACGCAAAGGTGGGGCCTTTTTGAGACCCAGATGCTGTTTCTGAATTCTGGTTCTGAAGACAATCCGCTAGAGTTTCAAAATGCGAGTGAGGAACTGGCGACCGCGCGTACGGCTTTTAGCTGGGACAACAAGATCGCAGACCTAAATAACGATGGGATCCCAGAAATTCTGCAAGCTACTGGGTTTATTCGAGGTGACGTAGACCGTTGGCCAGAAGTGCAAGAGTTAGCTCTTGCCAATGACGCTCTAATTGCAAACCCGGAAAACTGGCCTAACCTCATTGCTGGCGACATCAGTGGTGACGCGCCAAGAGTTGTCTTGAGCCGCGAAGCCGTGACCAGTTCATTTCGAAATATCGCCGAAGCCTCCGGTCTCAATGATGCAGGGATCACCCGCGGGATTGCCTTGGCCGATATAGATGGCGACGGCGACCTTGATTGGGTTGAAGCAAACCATTTTGCCGATTCTCGTCTCGTGGTGAACGAATGCACACAATGTGGACCGTTCGTTGGGCTTCGATTGCTAAGAGTCCGCGGGAAAGAGATCGCAGAAAGTCTTGACGGCTTAAAGCCTGCGCACTCCGTAAGCGGGACGGCAGCCATTGGTGCAACCGCCACGATTGAGCTTCCGTCAGGCAGCCGCAAAACAGGGTTTGTCGATGGTGGCAATGGCCATAGCGGTCAACAGAGCACCGACATCCATTTTGGCCTTCCCGACCAAGTGACGACCCCACATATGGCCACAATTAAATGGCGAGATTTCGAAGGAAACGTCCGGAACACAACAATAGAGGTATATCAAAAATGGCAAACTATTCTCCTACCCTCGTAGATCCAAATCCAGGTGCTTTGAATCGGATTTTAGAAAGTCTTCGTCCGACCACTCCTGACGCTATTCGTATTGCAGCGCTGCGCCGGTTCGCAACCGGTATTACGCTGCTCACAATTGCGGGCCATGCTTACCTTGGTTTTGAGCAAAGCATCGCGCAGCCGCTTGTCGCTGTGCTTGTTTGCTACATCACTGAGCTATTGCTGGAGACGGTGACATCTCACAATCAACAACGTAGCCCCTCATACGCCTCTGCACCTGGTGCGACGATGCGTACCAAAGTAATCACTGTGATCAACTTCCTACTTCCAGCCCACATCTCGGGCCTTGCGCTTGGAATGCTCCTGTATGCAAGCAACCGTCTGGACCTCTTTGTCGTCGCGGCAGTGATCGCTATGAGTAGTAAATACTGCTTCCGTGTGCAGAATGGAAAGCGCAGTAACCACTATTTCAATCCATCCAATTTTGGAATTGTGGTCATGATTTTCCTTTTTCCTGGAACCATCAGTATTGCCGCGCCTTATCAATTCACTGAAAATCTTGGCCCGAACGGCGATATAATACTGCCAATTGCTGTTGCTTTTATCGGGCTGTTTCTGAACGCTGTTTTCACAACGCGCCTCCCACTTATCGCAGCGTGGATTGGAGGGTTCGTGCTTCAGGCGGCGATACGCTCAGGCTTGGATTCAACTGTCGACTTCGACGCGGCATTGGCACCGTTGACCGGAATGGCAATTATCTTGTTCACACTTTACATGGTCACTGATCCTGGAACGACCCCACGCTCCACTCGCGGCCAGATTATATTCGGACTTTCAGTGGCTTTCGTCTATGGGGCGCTAATGATGTTTCATATCGTGTTCGGCGTATTTCTCGCTCTTATGATTGTATGCGCCGCGCGCGGAGTTTTGTTAACGGTGACGAACAGTCGCAGAACAGATGCTCTTACGGCACCTGCATAAAGCGGCCCTCTGGTTCAGATGGTTCTTGCAGAAATAACTGAAAATCCGACAAACACGGAAACTGTAACCATGTCCAATACACCTATACGTTCTACAGGAAGTGAAAATAGCGCTATTGTGGATAGCTTCGTTGATCAGGAATACCTTCGGCTGATTGACGTTGCATGGGCAAAAGTCAGCGGCTATGCGCGCGATATACTTTCAAAATCTAAATGCAACGCCCCCCCTGACGCAACCACAATGCATGCTTTGGATTGGCTTCGAACGGCTTCGGCCCGTGAAGATACGGTTAGTTCTTCTACTCAACCGCACGACGCGGAATTGACCTCATTGGAAGTCGCCCGAGACGCCTATCCTGGCTTTCTAACAGGTGAAACAAACGGTACGAATTTGCTGTTTTCCGGCGACGGCTTAAAAGTATGGCAGGACTACTACAAATCATCAAATCCGCTCTATGCACCGTTGAACGAGATCGGGGCGGTCGCCTTGGCACAAAGAGTAAAAGAAGGTGTTCCGTTTCGGATTCTTGAAATCGGCGCTGGAACTGGCGGGGCGACCACAGCTGCAATAAATGCTCTTGAACAGGTCGCTACCGCGCCTGTTAACTACCTTGCGACAGACATTAGTGTTCGCCTGCTCCGGTCAACCGCGGAATACTTGAACCATAGCGCCAGCACTTTGATAGAAACCGAGTTCGAGCGCTATGATTTGAACGCCGAACCAGTGGGTAAACTGGTTGCCGCCGGAGATTTCGATGTCGTGATCGCAGTCAATGTGCTTCACAACGCGCATGACCTCCCGGCTTCTCTCCGAATATTGTCATCACTCCTCAAAAAGGGAGGTGCCCTTATCATTAGCGAGTCTATTTGCAGCGAGCGGGAACAGGTTCATCAAGAGTTTTTCCTAAATCTGCTTCCGCAGCACGAACACAGACAAGGTTGCAGCAGCCGGTTTCTCTCCTCGGAAGAGTGGCGGCATGCGATCTCCAAAGCCGACCTTAAAGGAGACATCGCAATCAACAGCACCGGACCTGAGCTTATGCTTCTTGCAACGGTCTCAAAGCAATGACACAGCAAAAAGCGCCCGGGGTGGTGCTAACGGGTGCCAATGGATACCTTGGCAAGCTGGTTTTTTCGGCACTAAAAACAGCCAATGTAAAAGTTGAAGCCTTTCATTTCAGGCGCTTTCTAAGTGGCGATACCGAACTCTCCACTTTGAGCAGATTGAAACGAGCTGACGTGATTTGTCACCTTGCGGCCCTCCATCCTCACCAATCAAATACGCCGTCTGACGGGTCTTATCGCTGCGTAAACGTCGAAGGGACAAAAAAGCTGCTTGCTGCTTCACGGATCGACAATCGAATTGTTTTTGCGTCCAGCGCAATGGCGATAGAGGATAAGGCAAGCCTAGGGGAAAACCAGGGATTGCTGGCTTACGCAAGTTCAAAACGGGCTGCAGAGGCATTGGTGGGCGAGCACTTAGGAAGCAGCCTTTCACTGCGGTTGCAAGCCATCGCAGGCGCACATCGTGAACCATGTGTTGGACTAATCGGCAATGCTCTTCGCGCCGCAAACGACGGCACACCGCTTATGATTTTTCGACAAGCACCGCCTCGCGAATATCTACATGTTGTCGATGCGGCTGCAGCAGTTGTCGCCGCCTGCTTAACACCCTGCGAGGGACACGCTGTCATAGATATCGGCAGCGGAATACCGCAACGCGTGTCTACTGTTGTTGCGACGGTTGAACGCGTTACAGGACGAACAATTAAAAGACAAAGAGTAACGCGCCGGATTGAGCCAACGCCGCAAACCAGCGATCTTTCGGCCGCTGAACGGTTATTAAGATGGCAACCCTACAAAAGCAGCCTTGAGCAAATCGTCGCGGATCAATGGAAGGATCAACAAAGCCGTGAAACGGCTAACCCGCTGACCTCTGTTGGCAAAAAAATCGTTTCAGTGCCATGAACTACGAAGCGACAAAACTCATCCCACACCGCGAAGAGATGCTGTTTGTGCACAACATTTCATTTTTGGAAGCAGGTGTGAAAGCAACAGGCGAGTGGAAGCCTGCGAACAACTGTTGGCTTAATTCAAACCAAATTTCCGGGCAATTGATGCCGATACTACCGTTGGAGGCTCTTGCACAGCTTGGAGCTTGTGCAGTTTTTGCTCTTGACCGCTACCGAGGCCGCACGCCAGTTCTTGCAGGTTTTAAAGATGTTGAGTTCCCATATCCATATTCAGTAAATAGCACAGTTCACTTATTTGTAGAGATCATCAGCCTAGGAAGTCGATTTGGCAAAGCGCGCGGAATGGCGACAGTAGGAAAAAACACAGTATGCCGCGGCGAATTAAGTTTTGTCGTCCTTTAGGTGTTTTAATCCGCAAACTTCCAAAATCAACCTGATTACCAAAATACAGCCGGCACTCTAAGATCTGCCAAAGGAAGCAAGTTTGATGACTAGAACGCCTAATCGCGAAACCGTTGCAGCTCAGTCAAGCAGCCATCGACGGTTGAAATTTTTTTGGCCAAATTATCGGCTTCTGCTTTCAATAGCGTTATCGGCTAGCTGCACTATTTTATGGTTTTCTTTTGTGGCAAATTTTGATCTTTGGGATCGGATTTCTGGGCTTTGGCCAGCATCTTTAACAATGCTTTTTGGAAGTGTTGTCGCAGGATCTACACCTCAAGGTGGTGGCGTAGTCGCCTTTCCGGTTTTCACCAAATTTTTTGGTACACCCCCGGAAGTTGCGAGAACGTTTTCTCTTTGCATCCAATCCGTTGGGATGACAGCCGGCGCGGCTTGGATTATCATCAATCGCAAGCCAGTAGAATGGCGCGCCGTTCTGATCGTTACCATTTCAGCGGCAATAGGTCTATTGGCCACTCGCGCTTTTGCAACTTCAGCCGCGCAACCTTTTCGACCGTCTCTATTGCCTGATCCATATGTAAAAGTAACATTTACATTTTTACTCGTGGCAACAGCTTTTGTCATTTATGAAGTCAACCGAATTCAGCGGTGTGAAACAAGACTTACTCTTCCTAAAATGAATCGACGTATTTTTGGCATTCTTGTGGTTTGCGGAACAATGGGAGGTGCCGCGTCTGCATTAGTCGGTAGCGGAGCAGATGTATTCCTCTATCTTGCAATTGTTCTCTTTCTTTCAGTTGACCCAAAAGTTGGCGTTCCGACGAGTGTAATTTGTATGGCTGCGATATCGATTTTTGGTATGGCGCTGTTCGCGATCGAAGATGGCCAACTTTACGTTTCCTTAGATTCCTCAGGGTTCGTTACAAGCTTAAACGGCCTACCCGTCGCTTTCAACAACGGCCACCTTGCCTATGGAAGCGGTGCTGGCGCGCCCCCTGGAAAGTATGATATTTTTGGGCTCTGGCTTGCCTGCATTCCAGTTGTGGTCTGGGGCGCACCGATTGGGACTTGGGTGGCCTCGTGGTTAAGCTCGCGTAACCTAATTCGATTTGTCACATTTCTTGCTCTGCTCGATGGACTTACAACTATAATTTTCTTGAAGAGCTTACACTCCGACATGGTTCTTCTAACATATTTCGTGGCAGGGGTTATTTTGACAATTAGTTTATTGCGCTTCATCGCCAATAGACGTGATCGTATCTTTCGGACATGAACAAAAGGTTTCTGCAATTCGACCGCAAAAAATACCATTCCGCCACACACGCTCAATCTGCGAATATATTACCCAAAACCGCGCTAAGAATGCTCGGGTTTAATGGCTTGGTCAGACATTGGATTTGCTTTGAGTTTGCGGCGTAATACGGCCCTGAGTCCGATAAGCGACCTGATATAATTATAGCATGATTGGTTGGGTCTTGGTTGAGAAATTGCTCGGCCAAAAGCCAGCCATCAATAGTGTCACCCAAATCAAGATCGGTTACGAGCAAATCAAAATGAATGGCTTTTATATACCTTAAGGCGGCCATACCAGTCGTGGCCTCTGTGACAACAAAGCCGTGCGGGTCTAATGCAGCCTTGGCAAGAGCGCGCGCCTTACCTTCATCTTCGACCAGCAGCACCGTCTTTCCCGCATACCGGTCAACCTGTTTGTTTGCACTGGTTGATAAAGGCAACGTAATTTCAATTTTCGTACCCACGCCGATATTACTCGTGACTTTAAGATCGCCACCCGTCTGCTGCACAAACCCATAAGCGATAGACAAACCCAAACCAGTTCCGCCTTCTATAGCGCGCGTTGTAAAAAAAGGCTCTACAACACGGCTCAAAAAGTCCGAGTGAATTCCTGCGCCAGTGTCATTAATTATGACGTAAGCAGAATCCCCATTGATCACTCCTAGTTGCACAGAGATTTCTCCACGCCCAGCAATTGCCTGATTTGCATTAAGTATGAGATTCAATAATGAGCTCTCTAGTTGGCCAGGGTCGACCATAACATTGAGGGGTTCGTCAGCATAACTGACGTCAAATGCAACTTCCGATTTGAGGCTAATCTCGACTAGGTCAACTAACCCTTCTACCAGCACATTAAGATCAATCACCTCCGGTGCGAGGTGCTGTTTCTTGGCAAAAGCCAAGAGGCGTTGGGTCAAAGACGTTCCGTAATCAATCGCGTTTTGAATGGCAGTTAGGCTTGATTTTGATTTTTCAGGTTCCGCATCCTCCAGAAGATGTGCATGGGTGCCAATGGTTGATAGGATATTCCCGAAATCATGTGCGGTATTCCCTGCGACTTTACCCAGCGTTTCAATCCGGTCAATTTGCTGCAAACGATCTACCATTTTTCGACGCTCTGTTACATCTGAGCATAGCCAAACCCGACCCTCATCTGGTAACCGGCTGGTTCTGAGTTCGACAAGCTGACCTTCTTCACCCACCAATTCACAATAGCCACGATGATCGTTTGACAGGTTTGCAGCTTTAGATGCTTGACCAAACGGACTATTGTTCAGTTGAGAGACAAAACAGGATGTTATCTTTGGGCTTGATTGGAGTTTTAGAATATTCTCCATTGCAGGGTTTTGGGCAGAAATGCGCCCGCTGGCATCTGTGATGGCAATGCCGTCAGAAATGTTTGTAAACACTTTTTGAAATAACGCATTTCGCTGATCTAGCTGCCGGTTTGACCGATCCAATCGCAATGCATTGGCGCGAAAAATGCGAAAAGAACGGAATAAATCCCCGATTTCATCTTTGTTGGTAAACTTGCGGGGTAAAGACCCGCTCCGGTCACCAGCGGCAAGCCGTACCATGGCTGATGAAATCCGTGCCATGTTGAACGTGACATAGCGGGACACATAAGACGCGGATATCAGAGCGAGCAGCAAGCTTGCAGATGCGATGCCAATAACGATAATTTTCGTCAGCTGGATTTCAGAGGAAGAAGACGTTCTTTCGTCTGCGAGAAATTGTTCTGCAGCAATGGCGAAACGACTGGCCGAAGAGCTGATAATCCCCGCGTCTAGGCGAATGCGAAACAGTGCGTTTTGTGCCCCCAAGACTGTCGATAATTCGCGTCTGCGCAGTTCGAAAATGCCAGATGATCCTCCAACAATCAGATCAAGTTTTCGAAGGTGCTGCATTTGGTTGTCTGTAAGATTTTGCAAATCCAACGCGCTTCGTTGGCCTAGGAACCGCCGATGCTCTTCACCGACACCAATTAGGTTGCCCGCATAAGCGGCGTTAAGTGAGCCGGACGTCATGCTTTGCAATCGCCACCAAATCAATCGTTGGCTATCGTCAATCTGTGCGTCGTTGATAATGTTTCCTGCCCGTTCGCGTAAAGTGCCAAGTGTTGAGGTCAACGTGCGAATGTCGGTTTGGATTGCATCTAATGTTGATGATGCGGTTATCAGGTCGTTTACCCCCGCGGCGACCCGTTCAATGGCACTGGATACAATTGCGTTGTTCCCATCCACTTCACCAAATGCAGATGCAGGCCAGTCGGCGCTGACACCCTCTAAAGCGGCCAAAAGTTTGCGGCCTTCCTGGTTGATCAAGAAATTTGAGCGCTGGTTCAGCAGATAGGGTGCAGAGGTCGCTAAATCAGTAGAGCGTTTTGACAGCTCGAGCGCCTGTGCAACTTGGCTTAGGGTTTGCCTGTGCAGTTCTTGGAGCCGCTTATCGACCCGCTCTAACGAAAGCCAAGTTGCGGCACTGATGCAGATCACTGCTGTGGTCAGTAATGCAAGAGCGGTCCAAAGCCGGGCGCGCACACTTTGAAATGGTAACCAAATCATGGGGCCGTGCGCGAGATGTCAGCAACAAAGATATATCCTTGTCCTCGGCGGGTCTGAAGGTGGGCGGGTTTGGACGGGTTCAATTCAATCTTTCGACGTAACCTCAGGATCAGAACATCGATTGTCCGGTCCATGTATCGGCTGAGGTCGCTGCCAATCTCGGTTAAAAGATCGACACGTGGGACAATTTCGTTCGGGCGCTGTAAAAAGTAATCCAAGAGCCGATATTCCGCGTTTGTAAGCGCGATCTCCACGTCATCCTTGTTTCTGACAACTCTTTGACCACGATCAACGGACAGATGACCAAACCAAATCTGTTTTGCTTGGGACACCGGCCCTGAAGATGTGTCCAAACTTACATTATAGCGGCGCAGCACTGCGCGAATGCGTGCGATTAACTCTCTGGGATTGAATGGTTTCAGTAAATAATCATCGGCACCTATTTCTAGACCAACAATTTTGTCGGTTTCATCGCCTGTACCGGTCAGCATCACGATTGGCAGGTCTTGGGTGTTTCTAATTTTCTGTGCCAATGAAAGGCCAGATTCACCCCGAAGTTTCAGGTCGATCAAAACGAGATCCAATGCAGGCGGCATGCCAAGCGCATCAAACTCTGCGATACTGGTCATGGGGATCGGGTCAAATTCATTGTCATTCAACAAAGCCGTCAAGGCTTCCCGCATGCCTGCTTCATCATCAACAATGCCGATTCTGGGCCGCTTCATTGTGCACTTCACTCCCTAAGCTTGATCTTATCCTAAAGGTGAAATGCGCAAAGGTCCGGTGATTTCGTGTTACATTTATTACAGAAATGCGGTTCTCTGTAATTCTGTTAACAAGAATGGGCTTGGAATGTAGCATTGTTAATCAAGCCACACTGAGTGATTGTGACCAATCCGATTAATGTCTTTGTACGAAGCTGCCGTCTTTAAAGAGGCAAGATATGACATTTCTGGGAGGAAATACGGTGAAAAATAAAACAATCATTTCTGTCGCGATTTTGGCGACAACAACGACTTTGGGTAGTGCCGCGCTGGCGGACGATCTGAATGTTGTCTGTAGCGCGGAACAAGACTGGTGTGACCTGATGGTCGCCGCATTTGAAGCGGAAAACCCAGACACCGACGTGTTGATGGTACGCAAATCGACGGGCGAGACACTGGCGCAAATTCGCGCTGAAGCAGGCAACCCTAAAATTGATGTCTGGTGGGGCGGAACAGGCGACCCGCATCTCATCGCAGCAGAGGAAGGTCTGACGCAGCCTTCTGGTGTCGCTACAGATGATCTGCTGGGATGGGCAAGAAATATGTCGGATATCTCCAATGGGCGCACCGTCGGTATCTACGCAGGCGCACTTGGCATTGCATATAATTCGGAAATTCTGAGCGAGAAAAATATTGCACCACCCGCATGCTGGGCAGATTTGGCCGACCCGCGCTTTGTTGGTGAAATTCAGGTTGCGAATCCCAACAGCTCGGGTACCGCATATACTGAATTGGCAACATTTGTGCAGCTGTTCGGCGAAGAAGAAGCCTTTACTCGGCTTGCAGCTATTGGTGCGAATGTAAACTCATACACCAAATCCGGCTCTGCCCCGTCAAAGGCGGCCGCGCGGGGTGAAACCGGTGTTTCTATTGGATTTATGCACGATATGGTAAAGCTGGCGGCTAGCGGCTTCCCACTTGAAATCGTAGCACCATGCGAAGGCACGGGATACGAAGTCGGCGCAGTCAGCATCATTGACGGGGCACGGAATGCCGAGGCTGCAAAGGCGTGGGTTGAATTTGCGCTGCGCGCGGATGTTCAGTCTCGCGCCCCAGAAGTCGGCTCGTTTCAAGTGCCGTCAAATTCAAACGCGCAAGTTGCACCTGAATCGCCGGACCTCGCGTCGATCAAGCTGATTGATTACGATTTCGCAACCTATGGGTCGAGCGAAACGCGGACGCGGCTGTTGGGGCTTTGGGACGAAAAAGTGGGAGATTCCAACCCGCAACAATAAGCATGAATTAGCGGCTGGCTCCGGCTCGTCGCTGAATTCTTCCAGCAACGTGCACTGATGTGAACGTTGCAACCTCAATCATTTGGACATGACATGAAACGGACAATCGCAATCTGGCTTTTGGTCGGGTTGGCGGGCTTTGCCCTGCTGCCTTGGCACATGACGGACAAGGGTTTTGCCTCCCTGGCATGGATGTGGGGTGATACACCCTCAACCGCACTCTCGCTTGTGCTGCGGGGCGGACATTGGTGGCTGCTGGCACCACTCCTATCGGGTTTGGTTATTTGCGCCGTTCAACTTGGCGTTAATGCGCCCGTGCAACGGGCCAAACTCACGCTATGGATTGCAGCCGCAGGGCTATTTCTGACAGCGGTGCAGGGGCTGGTCATTGTGCGTGCCGGTCCACGTCTTTTCGAATCCATTTTTAGCAGCGACGCGGCGATTGGGGGGCAACCGGGGTTTGGAATCGGCGCAGGCCTTTGCCTGATCGCGCTCCTGTTCATTCTCACCGTGTCTCAATCGCAAACGGGGAAAGGACGAGGCGATGCCTTTGTGGTAAGCATGATCGGCCTGATTATCGCATTGGTTGGTGTGTTCGTATTTTATCCGGTCGCACATATTCTTGTGCGCGCGTTCGAAATACAGGGTGGCTATTCTCTTACAGAATTTTTCCCACGTTTCTTTGACAGCGATTTGTGGGGGCTTGGATGTCTCATTGGGTCGCGATCCTGTGGTTCTGCAATCAACTCGCTGTTTCTGGCAACACTGACGGGCGCAGGTACGACGTTGCTAGGCCTGTCTTTCGCGCTGATTTTCACACGCACGGACTTCAAAGCCAAAAAGCTGCTACGTGTCCTGACAATCATTCCAATCATCACCCCGCCTTTTGTAATCGGCCTCGCGTTGATCCTGCTTTTCGGGCGCAATGGCACCATTACAGAGTTGGCAGCAGACCTGTTCGGAATGGAGAAAACCCGCTGGCTCTACGGGTTCTGGGGTGTCTATTTTGCACAACTTCTATCTTTCACACCGATTGCATTTCTGGTCCTGATTGGTGTGGTCCAAGGGGTCAGCCCCTCGATGGAGGAGGCCTCTCAGACGCTCGACGCAGATCGGTGGCAGACCTTTCGCTATGTGTCATTGCCACTCATGCGTCCCGGGCTTGCGAATGCTTTTCTGTTGGGGTTCATCGAAAGCCTTGCAGACTTTGGCAATCCTCTGGTCCTTGGCGGTAACTTCGGTGTGCTCTCGACCGAGATTTACTTTGCGATTGTGGGGTCGGTTGCTGATCCGGCAAAGGCGGCAATTCTCGCTATCGCCTTGCTATCACTGACGCTAAGCGCGTTTTTGGTGCAGCGCCAATGGGTCGGAAAAAAGTCATATGCGACGATCACAGGCAAGGCGGATTCGGGGCAGAATGCGGCCCTTAGCCCGATGGTCCGCGGTGCGTGTTATGCCACCGCTTTGCCGTGGGCGGCCCTGACAGCACTTGTCTATTCTATGATCGTTTTTGGAAGTTTCGTAAAGCTTTGGGGATACGATAACACCTTTACGTTTGCGCATTATGTGCGTGCCTTCGGGATCGACTTTTCCAACGGATGGCGCCTTACTGGCGTGGCGTGGGACAGCTATTTTACCACCCTCACTATCTCTAGCATTGCAGCGCCTTTAACGGCCATTGTCGGGCTGTCGACGGCCTATCTACTTGTCCGCCAGAAATTTGTGGGCAAAGACGCTTTCGAATTTGCGACCATGCTCAGCTTTGCGATACCGGGCACTGTGATCGGTGTAAGCTATATCATGGCTTTCAATTTCCCGCCAATTGAACTGACGGGCACCAGTATCATCCTGATCATCGTCTTTGTGTTCCGCAACATGCCTGTCGGGGTGCGCGGTGGGATTGCGGCCATGTCACAGCTCGATGGCAGCCTTGATGAAGCCTCGGTCACCTTGGGGGCCAATAGCTTTACCACGGTGCGTCGGGTTATCCTGCCGCTTATGGGACCGGCTATTCTGGCGGCACTGACTTACAGTTTTGTGCGTGCGATTACCTCGGTCAGTGCCGTCATTTTCTTGGTCAGTGCCAAACACAACATGGCAACGTCGTTCATCGTCGGGCGTGTTGAGAATGGTGAATTCGGGATCGCGATTGCGTATTCGGCTGTTCTGATCGTGACCATGCTGATCGCCATTCTCTTACTTCAACTTTTAATCGGAACACGGCGTTTGCGCCGCACAGACCGCGTTCAACAAGCCGCCTGAACCGGCGCAACAAGGAGAAGACTATGACAAAACTAACACCGGGTTCCGTGTATTTTGAAGGCGTTGTTAAAAAGTACGGTTCCGTGACCGCGCTTAAAAAACTTGATCTGAAAATTGATGCCGGCCAATTGGTCACCCTATTAGGGCCAAGCGGATGTGGAAAAACAACGACATTGCGACTTGTCGCTGGGCTGGAAATGGCAACCGAAGGTAAGATTTATATCGGGGGCGTGGACGTCACGCATTTGACGGCAACCTACCGTAAGGTTTCAATGGTCTTTCAGTCGTATGCGTTGTTTCCACACATGACTGTGCGCCAGAATGTGGCCTACGGGTTAACCGTGAAATCCATGCCCAAAGCAGAGGCTGCCGCGAAAGCAGAGCACGGGCTTGAGCTGGTCGGTCTTGCAGGCTTTGGGGATCGTTTGCCAAGTGAACTGTCAGGCGGTCAACAACAACGTGTCGCGGTCGCACGTGCTATTGTGCTGGAGCCAGAGGTGCTTTTACTGGACGAGCCGCTTTCGAACCTTGACGCGAAGCTGCGCCGCCATGTGCGGGAAGAAATCAGGCAAATTCAGCAGCGTCTTGGTTTGACAGCAGTTTATGTAACCCATGACCAAGAAGAGGCTATGGCCGTTTCTGATCGTATCATCGTCATGAAGAACGCTGAAATCGCACAGGAAGGCACGCCGAGTGATCTTTACGAGGCGCCTAAATCTGAATTCATCGCTGACTTTATTGGTGATGCAAATCTCGCGACCTGCGAGATTGCGAATGTGTCCGGCGGTATTGCCACGGTTTGCATGGATAACCTCACTTACACAGTACCTGATGGCGGGCTAGGCCAAGGTGCCGCAAAAATGGTGTTGCGGCCCCATAATCTGCGGTTGGCAAACCCTGATCAACCGGGGATCAGGGGAGAGGTGAGCTATGCTGCGTATCTTGGTAAAGAAGTGCAGTACACCATTGAAAGCCCGTTGGGGCCGCTCTTTGTGATCAGTGGCGTGGTTGATCAACCTTTCGCACAAGGCGATTCAGTGTCCATTCAATTTGATCCCAATCTTGCCCGTTTGGTCGCAACCTAAACGATGATTATAGAATAACTCAAAAGGATCATAAACTGTGAGCCAATCAGACTATCAAGCCGGCCAATCTGATGTTCGACCTTGGGGGCGCTGGAAAGTGGTCGAGGCGAATGCTTCTTTTACACTGAAGTCGATAGAGGTTGATTCAGGTCAACGACTGTCCCTCCAATATCACAATCATAGATCCGAACACTGGATTGTTGTTGCAGGAAGCGGCGTTGTGACGATTGGTGGCGATACCATCCAAGTGATGCGGGGCAGTCACATCTATGTTCCGCGCGAAACGAAACACCGGATTGAAAACACCGCAAATGAGACGTTAACGTTTGTTGAGGTACAATTTGGTGATCAATTGCAAGAAGATGATATTGTCCGCATTGAAGATGACTATCTACGTGCCGACCTCAATCAGCCTTACCCAAAAAATCAAACGTAATTTCGGCTGGAGTAGCTGTCCTTGTCCTCTTTCTAACCAGTGCGCAAGTGTACTCTCAACGACATCTCGATATGCGCCTGTGCCGCATTATCCGCACTGTTTGGCTCACGGGCACGTATGGCATCAAGTATGCGCAGATGCTCCTGATGTAACTCAGTCGCACGACCTTCGGGAATGTACTTCAATCCCTTTAGCAATGCCATTTCATCAGATATTGCCGCGATTGACCGGAGTAGAAACCGATTATGGGCAGCGGAATAGATCGCCTTATGAAATTCCCAGTTGATCTGATTCAAAAGGCGAGGATCATCGGCTGCTGCAACGCTCTTAGCCAATATCCGGTCCATTTCAGCGATCTCAGCGTCAGACGCATGTTGCGCAGCAAAGCGTGCGGCGATGCCTTCTAGCTGCTGGCGAAGTTGGTATAGCTCGACCACTTCATGCCGGTCCAATTCGGCTACGACAGCACCACGCTGTGGCTCCATCGTGATGCGCCGTTCCGATTGCAACCGGCGCAAGGCCTCTCGAACGGGTGTCCTGCTTACACCAAGTTCCTTCGACACGACCGATTCGCGTATGCGATCACCAGGGTTGTAAACACCATCACGGATCAAGGTCGATAAAGATTGATACACATTTTCAGCAAGCGACGGGGCGTAGTCGTCGCTCCGCTTGCTGGTGGGTCCTTTTTGCGAAGCCTTTGGCATTGTTTGATTTTCCAAATTTTATTGCTTCGTGAGAGCATAGCGTTGACTTGGCGGAAAACAAAACTTGTTTTTAAGTGTATTTAATTGCATACATTTAAGAACATTTAGACTCACTTGGCCAAAACTTACAAAACCCAACAGGAGAAAACCCTTGAAACGTTCCTTCACCAAACTTGTCGCCGCGCTTGGGCTTGTGACCATTGCAGGCATTTCACCCGCGCTCGCGGAATATCCTGAAAAACCCATCACTCTGATCGTTGCTTATTCGCCGGGTGGTGGCACGGACACTGCCGCGCGCACCGTTGCAAAGTTTGTTGAAAAGCATCTGGGCCAGCGTCTCGTCGTTGAAAACAAGGCGGGTGCTGGTGGGCAAATCGGTTTTTCCGCATTGGCCAAAGCGAATACGGACGGATATGAAATCGGCTTTATCAATGTGCCGTCCATCCAGTTGGTGAAGCAACTGCGTGAAAACGTCCCGTACGAGATGTCGGATTTCGCACCCATCGCGAACATCCAGCTTGATCCGGTTGTGATCGCGGTAAATGCCGACAGCCCATATGCAACTTTGGCTGATCTTCTTGACGCGGCCAAAGCCGATCCCGGTGCGCTGAACATTGGTGCCGATGGCCCGCAATCCAACAACCAATTGCAATTGATCGTAGCGGAGGACGCACTTGCGACCGATTTCAACTTCATTGCATTTGACGGCTCCGGCCCTGCAATCAAGGCAACAATGGGTGGTGAACTTGCCGCCTCCCTGCCTTCAGCCAGTTCTGCCGGGTCGCATGTGGATGCCGGACGTTTGCGGCTGTTGGGTGTTTTCGCGGATGAGCGCAGCCCGCTTTTCCCTGATGTACCAACAGTAAGCGAAGCGTCAGGAACGGAGGTTCCTTCGGTTGGGGCTTCCCTGCGTGGCATCGCAGCACCAAAAGGCATTTCAGATGAACACAAGGCGCGGCTTGAAACAGCGTTTGCCGATGTGATGGCCGACCCCGAGTTCCTTGAGCATGCAAAGACCGCCGGTCTGCCGCTCCAGTACATGGATGCAGCCGCGTTTCAGGCGTATCTGCAAGAAGCAGACGCTGCGTTGGGCAAATACATCGACCTGATGAAGTAAACCCAATCTGCAAAACAACAGGAGAAGCCGATATGACAACCCGGACCCGTGATCTGATCTTTGTTTTCATCGCCTTGATGCTCGCATTCGCAATTGCAGTGACCGCGTTTGGTTATCCGGTCGGCTCTTCCTATTTCCCGCGTACGCTTGCTGTCCTGATGGGCCTGCTGGCCGCCTTTTTTGGCGCACGGATCTTATTTTCTCCGATGGATGAAGCGTCCCTTTCCGCCCCTCTGAACATACCAGCACTATTGGCCGCTTTTGGCGGCGTAGCAGTCTATGCAGTGGCGCTCAAACTGATCGGATACGAGGGCGCTACATTTCTATTTCTGTTTCTTTTGATGTGCTGGTTGGGCGCTGTGGGCTGGCTCAAGGCGTTGATACTGGCGATTTCATTCACTGCTCTGCTGAACGTGGTTTTCTTTATCCTTTTGGGTGTGCCGCGCCCTGATGCGCTCTTGTTCTGAACTCGAAAAGGACACCGATGATGTTTGATAATATGCTTCTGGGTCTCTACGGACTTGCCGATCCCGCCCTGCTTTTGGCCGTCCTGATTGGCGTGGTTGGCGGCGTTGTGATTGGCGCTCTACCAGGATTGACCAGCACGATGGGAGTGGCGTTGCTGATCCCCGTCACATTTTCACTGCCGCCGCAAATTGGACTGGCGATGCTGGGCGGGATTTATTGTGCTTCCACCTATTCTGGAGCGATCAGTGCAATTTTGTTGAATATTCCCGGCACCTCGGCGTCTGTTGCCACGATGCTGGATGGGCATCCGATGGCCAAGAATGGCGAACCCGGTCGGGCAATTTCACTCGCCACCTTTGCATCCTGTTTCGGCGGTTTGGTAAGCGTGATCGCACTTTTGTTTCTGGCACCGCAACTGGCAGAATTCTCGCTGCGTTTCGGCTCACCGGAATATTTCCTTCTGGCCGTCTTTGGCATTACTGTCATTGCGTCGATGTCTGCTGGTGCGATGGAAAAGGGGTTGATCGCCGGTGCGCTTGGCTTGATCCTCAGCACGGTTGGAACGCACCCTTTGACTGGCACCATGCGCTTTACCGGCGGCGTGCCAACACTGTTCGACGGCATTCCGTTGGTCGTATCGCTGATCGGGCTCTATTCCATCCCTGAGGTAATTGACCTGATTGATCGCGCAAAGGGCACCCAAACCAGTGCGGCTGGCGTAGATAAAACCAGCCCATTTGCGACCCTACGCGAATTGGGGCGGCAGAAATTCAACCTGTTCCGCTCGAGCCTGATTGGTATCGTGGTTGGTATCATTCCCGGTGTGGGGTGTAGTGTTGGCGGTTTCCTTGCCTATGACGCTGCCAAAAAGGGATCAAAAACGCCCAAGAAATTTGGCAAAGGTGCTGCCGAAGGACTGGTTGCCAGCGAAACCGGCAACAATGCCGTCACCGGTGGTACGCTCATTCCTCTTTTGACATTGGGCATTCCCGGCAATCCGGTCACTGCAGTTCTTTTGGGTGGAATCATGATCCATGGCCTGCGTCCGGGGCCAGAATTATTTACCATCAATGCCGATGTTACCTATGGCTTCATATTCAGCTTATTCCTATCCAATCTGCTGTTTGTACCGGTTGGCCTGCTGCTGGCGCGCTATGGCTTGCGCATTGTGCAGGTGCCCGCAGGTATTCTTGCGCCGATCATCCTGTCGCTTGCGGTTATCGGTGCTTATTCGCTCCGTTCCTCCGTTGACGACATCTGGATCATGTTGGCGATTGGTGCTTTGGGTTGGGGCATGGCCGCATTAGCAGTGCCGCGTGCACCACTGGTACTGGGCCTCGTGCTCGGCACGCTGGCGGAAGGCGAGCTGGCCCGTTCTCTGGCACTCGTACGTGGCGATTTGGGTGCGTTCGCAATACAACTGGTGACCCGTCCTGTGGCGTTGGTGATCTTGATCCTCTGCGTATCGGCAATTGTTCACGGCATCATCCAGCACCGCCGTGATTCCAAAATGCTCGAATAACCTGACACACTAGTTACCGGAGAAATCCATGTCCGCCATTCAATCCACGCCTTGCCCGATCCGCAAAGTCGGAGACGGAACGCATCACCATTTTTTTGGCTATTATAACAAAAGCAACTGGGATCAGTCGGGCCAAAAGATTCTGGCACAGCAGGTTCCATATGCGAATCGGGATCTATCGCCAACAAATGTTGCGCAAGTCGGCTATTTTGACCTGACAGATAATGATCGTTTTCACGTGATCGGTGAAACGACCGCTTGGAATTGGCAGATGGGCAGTCAGTTGCAATGGCTGCCGGGCTTGTCTTGCAAAAAGTTGGTTTACAATATCCGTGATGAAAACACGGGTGGGCAGTATCCCGGCTTTGCCGCGCGCATTGTTGATATCGAAACGGGCGAAGAAGATATATTGCCCGATCCAGTCTATTCGGTTGCTCCCGACAGCAGCTTTGCAATTTGCGTGGATTTCAGACGTTTCAACCTGACCCATCCGACGATCGGTTATAACGAAGGTCCGGCACCCTTGGACATGCCCATTGCCCCTGATTACGACGGGATATTCAATATGTCCCTGCCGGATGGCGCAATGAAGTTGGTGTTAAGCCTACAAGACCTGTGTAATTTCCAGCCGCTCGCATCAATGAACAATGCCGTGCATTGGGTGACGCATCTGGAAATCAACAAGGCGTCCGACCGCGTACTGTTCATCCACCGCTGGACAAGAAGGGTCGAGGATGAAACCTGTTTCCTGCATCGTTTGTTCAGTATGGCCCCCGATGGCAGCAAGTTGACTTTGCTGGAATGCACCGATCACCCGATCCCGCATCTGGAACAGGACCACGATCCGGATCGTTTGGATACTTTTGACTATGAGAAATCAGAATACCAGATTTCACATCCGATCTGGCGTGATGATCGCCACATTATGGTATGGGGACCAAACGCGGGCGAAATCCACTACCAACTTTACAATGTCGATACCGGCAAGGTGCAAGCCATTGGGACGGATGTGCTGACAGAAAATGGTCATATGACCTACTCGCCAGACGGTAAATGGATGGTCTCAGACACCTATCCTGACAAGGGCACCAACATTCGAATGCTGTTTCTTTATGATGTCGAACACGGCGTGCGCCATGATATTGCTGCTCTTCCCACTGATCCTAATCTTGGCAAGGAAAACCGTTGTGATCTGCACCCACGTTGGCATCCAGAAGGCACTGCGGTTTGTGTAGATTCCATTCATGAAGGCGAACGACAACTTTATATCGTGGACGTGCGTCGGCTTGTGAGCGATACTTGAACGGCGATTCCTATTGGGTTTGAGGGTAGGGGCTGTTGCCCATTTCCTCCATCATCTTTTCTCTGAAGACTTCGGCTGGCGTCTTTTATCCCAAGCATTTGCGGGGCGTGTTGTTGAGCTGGTCGCAGATCTGCTTGATGTCACCATCGGTCATCGCCCTGATGTCGCGCTTACGGGGAAGCCAGCGTCTGGCGCGGCGGTTCGTATTCTCAACGGTGCCTTTTTGGTAGGGCGCTTGCGGATCGCAAAACCACGCATCCGCGCCGATCCCATCCTTGAGACGTTTCCAGCTCACAAACTCAGTACCACGATCAAAGGTGATAGATCGGCGCGCATCAGCGGGCAGGGGAGCGAGACCTTGGATCAGCGCCTCCATGATCGGTTTGGATTGACGATCCTCGTTGCG
>JBPOFF010000018.1:0-63698 GCA_051251995.1 Sulfitobacter sp. | reverse complement strand
ATCACACCCGTTATGAAACTGAAAACAGCCGCCTGAATTCTACGGCTGGGCCCCATTAAAAATGGGGGGATTACCATTGACGGGATCAAGTCCAAAAATACCTCTAACGCCATTAACTGCGTTGAAATAAGAGTTGTTTAGGCCTTCCCCAATGGCTGAATATACTGAGCCCGCTGAAGTGCCTGCCATGAAGCTGGCCACGCCTGGAGTATTATAGTCATAAATCGGTGGACCATAATTTGTAGCGCGTTGGATCACGTCATTCAGATAGTCGTCAACACTTACGCCCAATGCTCTCGCAACTGTAGCGACAAATGCGCGCTGTTCCGCTGGCGACAAATCGTTATAGGTTTCAATTTGCTCTTCGCGTGTCTGCCCATCGAAACCCAGTTCATCAAAAGCTGCGCGCACAGCGGCTTCTTCTTGATCAGGTCCCCGCGAACCGCCTTGCTGTAGGGTGTTATTAGAGTTTGCAACTGCTCTCAAAAGTCCATCATCATGATAAACACTGGTTATATTCATTGCAGCCCGCGCAATCTCAGCAGGGGTGGCGCCAGAGTCAATCGCCCACCGATAGGCGGCCTCAGGACCGTCCGGATGATTCGTAGC
This sequence comes from Sulfitobacter sp., assembly GCA_051251995.1. Classification (GTDB taxonomy): domain Bacteria; phylum Pseudomonadota; class Alphaproteobacteria; order Rhodobacterales; family Rhodobacteraceae; genus Sulfitobacter. The sequence continues at coordinate 63,089 of JBPOFF010000018.1, read as the reverse complement.
CAAATCATGAATCTCACGCCCCCCCCAACGTGCAACATCTGCATCATCGATAGGATTAAGACCCAGAAGTTCAGCGCGGTAGGACAAATTGACTTGTTTTCTGAAGTCAGAGCCTGATGGAAAATCAGCGCCCACATAACCTGTGCCAGTAAAAGATATACCGATTCCGTCAGGATCAACGTAAACACCACCAAACAAAGTCAAGCCAGCCTTTACCGGAATCGAAACGAAGCCAATCTTGTTCGGGGTTGCGCCGGATACACCCACTCCAGCCTCAAATGTACCTGATCCGTTTGCATCCTGACCATATCGGGCCCGTGCAGGCCCGAGCTCTCCTGACACCCGCCATCCATTCGGTTCGCCGTCCGCCTTAGTGAAAGTCTCATAGGAAACTCTCGCATTCTTAATGCCAGCATCTTTAGGGGAGCTTATGCGGTTGGATGTTTGATATTGGAATTCGCCATTTCCTCTATCTCCGTCAGAAAGAACAGAATAGTTGTTCGAATATCCTGAAAAGAGGGATTCTCTGGGGTTTGCCATTATTGAGATCCTTGGATGTCTTCAATTTTACGTTGTATTTCTAGTACTGCGGTACAAGGAAGTGAGAAAATTTCGCCGTCAGTATTGTGGAAAAAATAGGCTCCGTTTACATCGTAATAAAAATTCCTACCCATACGGCCATAATATATTATCTCTTCTAAGTCAGCGGCACCATTGAATCTCGAAAACCGACACATTATAATCCATTCTTTTGATATCGGAGGGAAACTCCAAGTAGGAAAGCTGTCTGCAAAAGTTCTTTTAGAATAATTATCGCTGTGGGAGAGAGCAATGTGAATGACTCGGCCTTTTTTCTTTGACTGAAACAACCGGAAATTTATGCCGTCGCTTGTCGTGCCAGTGTGCAAATCACAACATCCAATTTTCAAATAGATAAGGTCTGTCAATATTTCGGTGATCGACAGTCGCATATGCAGAACTTTCTAAATGTTATTAAATATTTCCAAAGATACATCAAAGGGAGGATTCGCTTCTAACTATAACTTTACGTAGTCTATATCTCTTGCACTTTGCCCCAACTCATTTCGTTTCACCGCCATCATCAGAGTTATCATTTTCCTTTTTCCGAAAAGAAATCTCTTGGAAAAGGACCATACTGCAAACGGCCACCATAGGATAAGAAAGGAGTACAAAATAAGCTTCATCCCACCATCAATCCCAAAGCTTGGAACAAAAAACTCAACATAGAAAAGCCCGCCCCATACCAATGATAAAACTGTGAGAAAGGTAGACATTTGCATGCCTGCGCGTTTTGTTTCTTTCTTCATGATTGCGTATTTACCCCCACAATTATTAGATTTGAAATGCCTATCAAAATAGAACTTATATGCTCCATTCGATTAACACCTTTGCTATCATTCATGATCTCAACCATTCTTAAACTTTCTTGCTAAAATCGTTCAGAATTTTTAATTCGTAACTCTTTTATAATTTGGAGAAAAGCATCTCCAAAAATCACACAGAAACATACAGTGGTAACCACGAACTTTGACCACTTTGACCACTCAAATGTAGTGTCGGCAAATAGAGTTATGCCGACTACAACAAAGAATACTACCTTTCCGGATATATTTTTCTTCATTGATTCACAGAAAATTTCTAATAATCTTCTATACTTAACCAACATTATAACCAGCCCTTCTTCGATGAAGTCGCTCCAATGAAAAAACCACGCAGCAGATGACCCCTTCGAAATCAATTCCACCACCAGCTTCGCCACTCACGGCCCCAACTGTTACATTGACTGAGACCGTATAGATTTTGCTTCCCATTTCAACTTGCTTCCAAACTTTTCAGATAAGAATGATGATCAAATATTTGATTGATAAGCCTAAAGGGGCACATTGCGCCAAAATCACCAAGTTTAGAACGACAGGTCGCTGCGGCTGATAATTCGAGCACCAACTCGCTACGATCTTCAAAAATAATTGTCTCAGCAGGTTGCAGTTTGTTGCTGGCAGAACGCGCATCAAAACGCGAAACAGTCGGAGGAACTCCGAAAGCAGTAGGAATGAGGTTACGAAAGCACACTCGCCTAGCGGCAGAGGTCAAAGAATCAGAGGCCGCGATAACAATCCCTTGGATTTCATTTTGATCGGAAGCTTTCCATTTCGCAAGGCAGCCATCTGCCTGCTCTACAAGACCAGACCCAAGTATATAAGCAATAGCAGGGTGAGAGTTAGAGACATCGATCTCGCCCAAACGCTCATCAAGAATCAGGCCGCTGCGTAGCATAGGCTCTTGCCTCGAATCATATGTAAGGAGAACAATTTTAGAACTATCTGCCAACGTGGAAACTGAAAAAATGGTATTCGGAAACCCATATACGTCTATCTTTGCATTGGCCGCTTCTCCAAGATACGCGATGTCTGCTAAAATCATCAGCTGATTCGTCTTGTCTTCTTCGCCTATGATCTGCACTCCCACAGTACCTGACCAATAAGCGAGTCTATCTATTGAAGTGTTTTCCCTTGCATACCGATTTCCTGGGTGAATCAGAGGGTTTATATTTTCCTGTGAAATAGCTGCTCCGGACAGGGCAATCAAAAAAAGAAGCAGAAACATTAGTTTCAGGGGATATAAAAAATGCCTATTAAATAAGATGAGCATGTCACCAACTCCTTAGCTACCTTCTGTTCGCGCGCACGGTACACGCATAGATGGTTTTCGCAAATAGTTGTGAACGAAATGTTAGCTACGAATATTGTTGAGATCAGATTAGTGTGCTCATCGTCTTTCCTTCAACCCAACTCAACGAATACATGTGGCCACTATCGTTGTTCGAAACGCTCTTACAGCCAATCCAACACTTCCGCTTCAGCCCACCCGACGCGATTGGGTCCGAGCGTTACCTGCTTGGGGAATGGCTCTGCCTTCTCAAGCCTAGCGGCGTGTTGGGGTCAAAAAAGGGCTTATCGTGCTGATTTAACAAATTGAATGTAACCCTGTCGCGATCTCTTCCAAAATAATCAGCACCGCGACGCCTTAAGGCAGACAAAGTCTAGGCCAAATCAACCCATCAGTTTTCCAGTAAATTGGCGAGAAATGCATCATACGCGATCATCGCCGCTTTCATTTCTTCCCAATAGGAGTGTCGATTGTAAACCGCAGCAACACCACTAATCGTTCCTGAAACATGGTTCAGGAGTTTCTCAGTCACATGAATTGGCGTGCCAATTTTTGCGTGGATGGTCGAAAATGTCCGCCTTAAATCATGTAGTGTGAAGTGATTGATTTCAGTCGCTACAATGTACCATTGCAGCAAGCGATGGCAGAAAAAATTACTCTAATACAATACAATTAGCCCAATCTTGTTTTAGCGACCACATCAGTCCGTGTATCTTACATCGGCGTAAACGCAGGTGAAGCGTCACCCAGGTTCTGAGCAGGTGCTGAAACTTTGGCGACTGATCGTTCTGTCGATGTGTGGGGCGCTAATGCTGCTTTATTTAGCTCTATCCCGGCATGTGAACGCACGGCATCCGGCATCGCCTCTAACAGATCGGCGTCTAACTCGGCCAGATCGGCTTCGGAAATTTCACCATCATCCACGCGCTCACGCGCGGCATCGACTTGCGCTTGAAACTCTAAGATATTGGTGCGCTCTGCGGTTAAGGTTGCCTCTAGTTCGACCCCTTCGGAATACGCCTCCCAAGTCGGGCGTTCATCGCTGATCATCATCGGATCGACTTCATCCTGTGCAACTTCTGCACCATGCTCATCAAACACCTGTGTACCGTCTTCGGTCTTGAACACACGTCTGCCGTCTCCGAGAACGTGCGCGCGTGATAACATCGTATCCAGCCGTTCGCGAACCGCATCCAAGAGCTCTTGATTTTCCATGAGCGCCGTAACCGTGGCGCTGTCGTAGGTGTCTAGTTTAACTTTGAATTCTGTGATCTGCACATCTGATGCAATCGCAACAGCAGCGGACAGAGCCGTAGCAGTATCATCGACCTTGTCGGCAAGTTCCTCGCGGCGCTGATGGTCCTGTCTGGCCTTGATGAACCATTTTCGCTGACGGGCCCATTCGCTTTCGCGGCCCCGCCCTTCGCTTGCAAAATGTTCACCTAATTGAACCATCTATTCTCCACATTCCTTTTTAATCAATACAAACAACAGCGCATCAACGTGCTTATCAAGATGGCGTTCAAACCAAGCGTAAATTTTGCGTTTGTTTTCAATTTCGCCGGAATAATACCAGTCATAGATGCACTGCATCCCGGTCTTTTCCGGCTTGTCTGCCTGCCATCGTGCAAAAGCAAACCCGTCAACTATCCCCGACACATATCCGTGGCGTTCTTTGTCTGACATCTTGTTTAGGACATCATCCGCTGTCAGCGCACTTGCTGAACTACCAGATGACAGCATCATCCCACCTGCGAGAAGTATCGCAGAAAATAGTGAAGATTTTCTTAATGTTAACGATTTCTTACCGCACATAAACGACCGTTTATGTGACTTTTTGCAAAGTACCTTTGCGATTTGGTAGAATGGTAATAGATGGAAGGAATATCAAGGTTTTGAGGGATTTGGCGATGATCGCAGATGCTCAAAACCCGCCAAACAGCAAAAGGGGTCGGTTTTTTGCCTACGGGTGTAGGCAGGCCCTGAACGTTGAGGCACATACACCCAAATGAAGATCGGATACCTACGCGTCAGCACAGAAGAACAACGTCCAGATCGCCAAATCGATGGCTTGACGCCACTTTGCGATGAACTGCATGTCGAAACATGCTCCGCTGTCGCAAAGCACCGCCCCATATTTTCAAACGTACTTGCCAAGTTACAGCGTGGTGACACATTGGTCGTATGGGACGCAGACCGCGCGTTTCGCTCCACAGTGGACGCCATCCATCATGCCAAGCGGTTGCGCGAACGTGGGATTGAATTCCAGATCGTCAGCCTTGGTGTTGATACATCTACGGCGGATGGCATGCTGGTTTACACCATTGTCGCGGCCTTGGCGGAACATGAGCGGATGCGTCTTGGCGAGCGCACCAAACAGGGCCTAGAAGCCGCTAGACGCCGTGGCAAACGCATTGGTCGTCCTGAAAAGCTGTCTCCTCGTCAAGTTGTGGCCGCGCAGAAACGACTGAAGCGCGGTGAGGCTTCGGTTGCCGAACTTGCCGCAGAGAACAATGTACACCCTTGGACATTGCGACGCAGGATAAAGCTGTTGACCTTAGAAATCGCAAAATGAGCCGCCGCCTTCGTAATGCGCTCGATACAGACCACATCAAAAAAGTATGATTTTTTCATACCGCTGTGATATACTGATTCAAAAGGAGATTCATGATGTCAGGAACGGAAAAAAGAACAGTCAGTCTAGGCCCCGAAGTCGCGGCCTTCATTGATGCCAAAGTCAAATCAGGCGGCTATGCCAGTGTCAGCGAAGTGGTGCGCGCCGGACTGCGTGCCTTGCAAGAACGCGACGAGGCCGTAGAGCAATGGCTGCGGGATGAGGTCGCTTCAACTTATGATGCGGTCAAATCGGGGAAATCAAAGACAATGCCAGTCGGCGATGTCTTTGACGAACTGCGCGCCCACCATGTCTCAGGCAAGGCGGATGCGTGAAGAAACGCCGCGTTGAGATTTCTGAGGAAGCACGGCGCGATCTGTTTGCGATTTATGACTGGATTGCAAAGGCAGGTGCGCCTGATACCGCGATGGCATATGTCGAGCGGATTGAAACCGCCTGCAAGTCACTGGATGTGGCCTCTGAGCGCGGCACGGAGCGCAGTGATGTCCGCCAAGGACTGCGCGTCATCGGATTTGAGCGCAGCGCCACCATAGCCTTCATGGTCGAGGAAGAACGTGTCGTGATCCTGCGCATCTTCTCAGGTGGACGCAATTGGTCTGACGATTTGAACTAGAAATTGCGTGTTTCGCAGAAACGCATTCTTGAAGGATCTGGGCCTTTGCCGATTGTGTGTGAAACCACAATCAAACCGCCTGATGGCCGAGCCATCAGGCGGTTTTTGTTGGGGTGGAAAAGGGAGCGCGCCACTGCCCCTTTTCCCTTGCTACGATACATAGTGGGCTTTGACAGCCTTGCCATTCTCGACAGCCTCAATACCACCGCGCATAGTATAGGTTGCCATTGGGAAATCAACGTACGGAAGGCGATGTGAGCTATAGGTGAAGCGCAAATTGTTCTCCTAGATCGGGTCCAGTGACGAAACGCTGGCAGCACCCAATCCGCGTAGGGTTGGTCGCCATGAATGGTCTGGGGGCTTAGGGGAGCGAGGGGTTATCCGCCGATACGGCTACATGGTTGGGATGGGCTCAAGGCCCTGACCGACCATCTGCGAGAGGGATGCAACGGGAAAGCGCCAGCGTCTCCCTTGCCAAGTGGTGGGGTCTGACCCCACACATCTTGCCTTTGCCTTTGCCTACATCATCAATTACATATCAGGTCTCAACCCTGCAATGCCGATTAAGCATCATTGTAAGATGAGACTAATGATTCATTCAAAATGATCGAACATTCGAAATAATTCTCAAACTAATAAAGTTATCGCCAAATGCCGTCACCAAGTTGTTGGTACAAGTCGAGATATGTGTTCCCTAAGAAGCAATTCGCGTCGGTCTTCCTCATAGCTGTCCGCGTCATCTTGAGAGGACTCTGCCACTTGTTGCCGTTTTGTGCTGCTTGTAGGATCGGCACAGCGTTGAAACGCTATGTCGGCATCAGCGATGTCGTTTTCTGGAGTTTTCTGCCTCATTTAGTGCCTTTCATTATTTGTTTCGCCCAATACGACAGTAATTTCATGGTTGCCCCTACGTCATATCAAGCGCCTTTTGGGATAATTATGCGCTACTTTTTGTTATAGATCAGCAAAATTCGGCAAAATTCCGCTGATTCTTGTGGCTAAAATGGTATTTTTTCGTGGCAAATCCACGCCGAGATCATTCTTGGCAAGTCGAATACAGTCCACCATCAGCTTTTTGTCCGCCGCATTTTCATCTGACTGAAGCCCGAGTCTAAAGTCACCTCGGGTGTTATCACGGTGGACCGTCGCCTCCGCCGCTTCTAATGCCAACTTTAAGGCTTCATTGACTTTGGCTGTCAAAGACACCTGCAAACTTGGCATTTCGGATCTGATATCAATCTTGGGATGCATCTTGGATTGGTCGCTGGCGAACTGTTGAACAAGATCCCGTGCCTGAAATAGATGATGGCTAGCGAGAGCCCTCGGTATGACAACTTTGTAAACGGAATGATCTTGGACCGTTCGATCGTCTTGAAGGTAACGATAGGACTTAATAATGTTGGAACGGCTTAACTCAGCATCAAAAACCGAAGACAACATGTGCTTCCAAAGATAAATCACGGCAAGTGGTTTGACTTTAACTGTGCTTGTATCGAGGAATTCGCAGAACTCTTTGTACAGAGCTCGACACTCAGCCTTGCGTAGGCCTTTAGTTTTAGATTTTTTTGTCTTCGATGAAGACATAGCGAAATCTAGAATATCACTGATACGATAGAAGCTTTCATCTTTGATGCATATATCCTCAAGAATAGCGCTGGAACGCAACCGAAGGCGCTCAAGCTTGCTCACATGGCCAAGTTGCGACAACGTCTCTATTTTAACAATCGTGTCGGGCATTGTTCCCGGTGGAACACCACCAAGGTTGTTTTTCTCTTCGGCCTCTAGCTCACTCACCTGAGCTATGACTGAGTTAATGGCCAACAAGCAATCGTTATAGATTTTCAACCCTTTGGCTGAGCCTTTCTCACAGCCAGCAAACTCCCTTAGAGGTTTAGAGTAACTTGCCAACGAGTTTGATATCCGGGGATCAAGCTGATTGCTTGCAGCACGCAACATGAGTGATACACCAAATGAGTTTTCGGCCCGATCGTCAAGCGTTACACTATTGAAATTTTCAAGTGTATCTCGCGCAGACTCCGAACTTTCTGAAAAAGACCTTACACTTTTTGCTAGGTCTTCAGTCGCCTTTTTCAGGTCTTTGGAGCGCCGACCAGCGCGATCATAATAGGTTTCAAAGTTGTTAGACCAAACATAGTGATCGCGGATTTTATAAAGAAGTTTGTGGTTTACTTCGGCCCAAATGTCCTCAACCGCGGTCCGAATTTGAAACTCAACCGGGACCCTTAAGCAATAATCATCTTGATGGCTAACGGCATCGAAAATTAGGTGCCCGGAAGAATATAGATGTTCACTTGCGATCTCAATTGTCGCCATACCAGCATCCTCTTGAGGCAATTCTCCAAGCAGGTTATTGTAACAAGTTTGGTACTCATCATGATCGTCTTGCGCATAGTATTTGGCTTCGCGTAATACGGTTTCAAGAGATTTTCCGACAAACAACGGCTGTGGCAAAGTTTGGCCAGCGGAAACCAATGATAGAATAAATTTCTGTGCTTGAGGCAATTGGAATTCATAGAGTGTGACGATTCTAAGTCCAACAAGGTCAGTCATTTCATGAAAGGAGTAGTTTGCTCCCCGGTTTTCCGATTTTCGCTTTCGCACAGCTTTTTCTTCAATGCTGGCTCGGGTCTTTACTCTAGTCCTTGAATAGAATTGAAACGTCTCATCTGATGACCCAATGGTGCTTGCTAGTGCATTCAAACGTCTTGCTATTTGATCCGCAGCGTTAATTGCTACATCGAGTGACACATCTGGGTCGTCTAAATTCACTATGTTTTTCAATTTTCCACTTCACCTTCTGAAAGCCGCTCTGCCCAAATCTTTTGATATCCTGCAGCTGCCATCGCAATAGTCGTAGAATTTCCGTCAACAACCAAATAGTCTCCCTTCCCAAATACCCGAACAGAAATTGGTTCTCGTCGAGGCCCACCTAGAGAAGCCGACCTCATCCGATTAGCTGCGGACAGCACACCTTCCGTGCGTGCTCGTGAAAGAACTAAATCTGCGATTGCAATAAGTTTCGCCCTACTTGACAAATTAAAGTATGTTTCTGGCGCATCAGCGAGAGCGTCACAAGCAGTTTTGTGTGCCTCTGTCAAAATATACTCTTCAACATTGTTATCTATCAAAATTCGCATCGGACTAAGTTGCTGGGCCATATCTAACCGTACTGGGGCAATAAGGCCCAAACTTGCGATAACGCTAGCAGTCAATTGTCAAGAAAATCAACATCAAACTCCACTTAGTTTGCAAAAGTGGTGTTAAATGTGCAGTTTTGATTTTTTGCTATACCCTTAATCTCTAGTATTAAGATGCATTGCAGCGACGTTGTTCCCTCGATGTCGACAAGTTCGACCTCCTTGGTGTTGAGGATAAATGGGCTACAGAATTGGCTTACGTCAACTTCCGAATCTTGGGAATATAAAATGGTCCTGTTTCTTCGCATAGGTTTGCGGCTTGGCTAGATCTTAGTGCACTAGGCCTTTCGATTGGTTTTGCTGCAAGCCATGATCAATGTTAGAGAAGACTTAGCAGATGCAAGCAAGTATCATTGATAGGATTATAGAGAAAAGTGTCCTCGTCGCTGACAGCCTATGCGCAAGACAGGCTCGGAACGACGGTGTTTGAGACTTCGTCTAAGGCCGACGATACGCACATTTTCCACACTTCGTTAGAAAGTGCTATCGAACAGTTCAGATGGACGGCGAATGGTGCACGGGCGTCGAACGAGTCGTTCAGACTCAATGCAGGGTTCTTAAACACTTTCTCGCCCAACGCCCTTGCCGACCACTATGAGGGTGAATATTTCCTCGGAATCCACGTAGCACTTATCGTTGCCATCAACGAATTTGCCATGTTTTGCTTTGCTCAGCAGGAATTCTTCCCCGATATAGGCGACAGGTCTAAAGAATCGTCACCCAAACCATGGAACGAACGCCTCCCCGGCATCTGGCTGTTGGACAACACGCTCACGCCACCAACCCCGCGCCCGCGTAACGACTTTGATGATCTGACTGATCTACGCGCCATCGACATGCGTCGTCTGCAAAATAAGGGCGACGGTGATTTAAACGGCGCGTCGGACCCGCGCAATCCGCCACAGGCATCGAACGGCAAGTTGCGCCAGTGAAGCTGAGATGAAGTCTCATTCGATTTTTGGCGGCTTCACCGCCGCCAGAATCCTCTGAAAGCAAAATCATAAAAGGAGCAAGCTGATGCCCGTTGATTTCAGCGCATTTTCATTCAGCGCCAATGTCGTCTTTGGTGCAGGCCTCTATGCGGCGATGAGTGTCTTCGGCACGGGACCACTGGTCAGTGACCGAGAGATTGCCAAGCTGGATTGGCTTGCGTTGTGCGAAATGGACGTCTTGGCAGATATTTCCGCAAGTGCCCCACCGCCATCTGTGTCGGTGGTGCCTGAACTGAACTGCAATACAACCCTTGGCACATTCTTTGGCCGCGAGGGAAAAGTCTTTTGCCGGAACCACGGCAATTTCGACATTCCCATTCCCGGTGCAACTGCCCTGCGTGAACAAGAACGTCGTGTGCATGACGCGGAACAAAGGCGCATCACCCGCGCGGCCTCACAGGCGGGGTCCAGATGTGCCTGTGCTTCTTCGGTCCATCAGGCCGAACACCGCGTGCCATTGGCGATCTACGCAGGCTCGGCGCGGGCCATCACGCCGCCACAGGTACGCAATCTCAAATCAGAACTCACCCGTACGTTGCACTCGCAGCAATGCGCTGGTGCATAAGGAGATCATCGATGTTCTTTGATACCGCAAAAATTAGGGGCAATGCGCTCGTCATCCATCGCAATAGCTTCCTGCTGGATCGGATCACAGCGGCAGATGTTCAGCGTCCTTTGTTGTCGATTTCGGCAATCCCTGCGGCGGGGGCTGGCGCTTTCTGTTTTGCATTCTTCGATATTTTATATGCTGGTGAAATCGCCACCATTGCCTGCAGTGCTGTCCTTTCCCTGATTGGCGGGGCCAATATCGCTCAGTTGAAACTTGTCTCAAGTGATCTGCGCGGCAGTGAAGTCTCTGGCGCGGTCTGGAGTTCTTATCGCCACCTTCGCAACATCCACGCTGAAATCAACAGCGTCTGGAACCCAAAGGATGTGTCCGATGACACGCTCTAGGGGCCACGCGCCCACGACGTTTCAGATCAATATGTATCTGCTTGGTGCTGTCGCCTACGGCGTAGGGGCCTATTTGATCTGGCCGGACAGCCTGAAATGGTGGGGCTTTGGGTTGCTGAGCATTTTGCTTGGCATGGCCGCCCCTGCCTTTCTGATCAAAGCAGTTACCTTGATGGTCAAACGTCGCAACCGCGACGTCGAACTGGACGCGATTGAGCGCTTAGGAAGTGCGCCGAAATCTGCACATCTGGCAACGGATGGCGATCTGGAAAACTTGGGGGTGTTCCAAGCCCAAGGTGGGTTTAAATGAGCGCGCTTTGTGGACGTCCCTTGGGTCTGTCGATGAGTGGCAAGCTGATGCTTGATCCCTTCCCCAATACCTCTTGCCTGATTTACGGCGCGACGGGGGCGGCCAAGACCACATCCACCGTGATGCCCAGCATTCAAGGGTTGTTGGCTGATACCGAGCTGGCTCAGATCGCCAATGACGTGAAAGACGGTGAAATTCTTTCTCAAATCGCACCGATGTGTCGCAAGTACGGGCGTAAATTCGGCGGTCTGGATGATTTTGGGGTCTTTGGTGCCGATTGCCCCTTTACCTATCCCCTCAATCCGTTTGGTGCGATTGAGGCAACGGCAAAACAAACCCCTGCCGATCTGCTTTTCGCAATTGAAGGCGCGGCACATGCGCTGATCCCTGAGCCGCCCAATGACACCAAAAACCAGTTTTTTCGCGATACCCCACGCGAAGAATTGGACTGCGGTATTCGCATCCTGCTAGATCACATGCCGAAATCCCTCACGCCGGGCGCACTTTATTCCCTGATGGCGGACCCCGATCTGTGGCGCAGCGCCCGCGAAATTGCTGCTGAAGAAGGTGAGCTCGCGGCGCAATCCCGCGCCAAACAATCGCTGGATATGCAAAACAATGACCCCGAGCAATATTACAAACACCTGCGGGCTGCCCTGACGGCTTTGCGGATTTATGAGCCGGGATCAGCTTTGCATGAGGCTGGGTCTGGTGAGGGCTTGTCCCACGCTGAAATTATCAATGAAGGTTGGATCTTCTGTCTGGTGCAGCCACAATCCCATGCGGGGTTGGTCGGTGCACATTACGCGCTACACCTGCAATCTTTCCAGCATGCGCAGATGTCCCAAGGGTCAGGCCGCGCGCTTTATATCCTAGATGAACTTTGCAACGCGCCCCTGAAAGCGGCAGTCAAAAGCGTCACAATCATCCGCTCTTACGGCGGGCGTTGTCTGTACATCGCGCAGTCGCGCAAGGACATTGAGGCCAAATACGGTGTGCGCGAAACCGCCGTTTTGGAAGACAACTGCCCGGTCAAAATATGGCTGTCCTTCACCAGTTTTGAAGAAGCTGAACGGGTCAGCAAGGCGATGGGTGAAACCCGCACAGTGATGCAAAGCGTCGGGGTGAATTCGGACAAGTTGGAGTATTCCGGCACCTATAATACGGGCATGGAACGGTTGATGACCGCCGATGATCTGATGAAACTTGATCCGTCATTGCAAATTATTCACATCAAAGGTGACCCGTTTATTCTGTGCCGCAAGCTCTATCAAAACCAGATTGAACCCACTTGTTTTGATCTCGGTGATAACCGCGTTGAGGGTGGGCGTTTGTCCCCTGATCCGAAGGTCACATTGGCAGTCCCTACCGGGAGGGCTGCATAATGCATGGCCTGCTTCGCCTGAGTTACTTCTTCTGGATTGTGGTCCCCGTGGCGCTTTACATCGTGTACGCCACCTTTGGCCTGCCACACGCCATCTGGTCTTATGAGTTCCGCAATAATGGCAATCCTTACGATCCGTTTCTAGAGCGCTTTTACACCTCCTGCACGTTCTGGGGGCCGACGGGTATGCATACCATTCCCGCCTCAAACGGGCGCTGCGGCTATGTCGCCTTCTTCAAGCAAGAGGTGGATTAATGGTTTTCCACCAATTGTACCCATGGCGTGATGGGACGGCGTTTCAGGCCAAGCTCTTTGGTCAATTCAATGCGCGTCAGGCTCTTTATCGTGGCAAGCATCGTTTCGGGCGATCCGCCTCTGGCGATGCCAAGGTCACAATTGGCCCGTATCTCAGCATCCACGCCGAACGGGGCGAGTTTTACCCAAAACTCCTCATAGCCCATGGGTTCCATCCACTCTTCCAAGTCCTGCACATGTTTAAAATCTCTCATCTGTTCAGAATACCACAGGCGGATTCCACGCCGCAAATTCTGACACCAACTTATCCACAGCACGGAGGCATGCGATATGCCCAGCACCACTGAAAACGTCAAACGGGTCTTTAACCTTGCCACGATGCGTAATCGTGCCAAAGGCCTATCGCGCCCTGCTGATTTGGAAAAGCTCAGTGAGATCACCCGGCGGTATGAACGCGAGGCCAACAAACAAGAAAAGCTCTATCGCCGGGATTACAAATCCCGTGTTGAAAAGGCGTTGCAGGCGCGGATTAACAAGGCGGGTGCCAAAGACCTCACCTTGAAACACCGCCTGTTCGGCTCGGATAATTTTGACAAGGCGGCGCTGACACGGGCTGCACGCCGCGACGTTCAACATGACCACGCGCGGCGCATGGCCCATTTGGAGCGCGGTGAAACTCGGGAATTGGACACGCTGGTGGCAACGGCAGAACAGCGCCAAGCGCAAAGCTCTGAACGGCGCGAAACACCGAAAGAGAGCCTTGCCAAAGAAAACTTCGCCCGTGCCACCACCCGGCGCAGTGGCGTTGAGCGACGCCAGCAAACGCGATCAGACGTGCCATGAGATCATCATTTCAATGCGCAAAAATCACCAACTAAGGCAGCAATTATGACCCAACTGAAACATAACAAGGGAGAAATCCATGACAGAGTCCATGACTGAAAACCACCAAATGCGCATTGCAGAGGCACGAAACAGCTTTTCTGGCAAAGGCCTGACCAACACACAATTCGATGATGTAAATGCCGTGGTCGATATCATCCATCGCGGCATTCAAAAGTCGGCAAGTTTCTATGAGAAACTGGGAGACTATTCTCATGCTCTGGCACGGACAGAAAACTTTGATCAGATGAAGGCCAAGGTTGTCATTCGAGATATCTTCAAAATCAAACATGGCCAGACGATGAATGCGATGCGTGAATCCATCCTCGAACGTGAAGCCAACTTGCCAGAACCGGCGCAGGCCCAAGCCCTCGCCCATGCGCGGCTGATCGAACCGATGATCCGCAATGGCGACACCATGCCGTTTTACCGCGCTTATGATCATGCTGGGCAGGCCTTGGCGCAAAACCTTAATATTTCTGAAACGGGCGCAAAAGAGTTGATGAAATCCACCTTCCAAGACGTTGAAGGCCGCGACCTTTATGCGTTTGGTAAGGAAGTGGAGAAAGAGTTTCACAAGCCTGTGCGTGACGCGGAGCGCGCCAGTCAGAAACCACCGCAGAGCAAGACGCGCCAGCGCGCTTAGATATGGTGACGTAAGTATATGTAAATAATCATTTTCCTGACTGAATAGGAATAAATGTCTATCCTGTTCTGCTTATATTCGCACATGCGAATGGCAATACAGGAGAAAGACGAGAAACGGAGACAAGATGACAGAAATCACAAAAGACAGGACAGAAGGTGCGACGCTCACCCAGCTAACCATAGAGGTCGATTACGCGCGCTATGATCAATATCTGGAAAACAGTGATTTGAGCGATGCTGAGAAACACCAGTTCCTCGAAGTCCTCTGGTCGATCATTGTCAGCTTTGTCGATCTGGGCTTTGGGGTCCATCCTGTTCAGCAGGTTTTTGAGAATTCCTGTGAACAAAGCGCGGAAATTCGCGCCTTTATCACCGCCGAATCTGCGGATGTGGTAAACTCGGCTGATATAAACATTGATCAAACCGAGGCCACGGGCAAACAATCTGCCCCCTCAAAGGAAAGGCGCATTAAATGACAGCTGAGCAACCCAAGTCCGTCATCTACTGTCGCGTCTCCTCAAGATCGCAGGAAAGCGAAGGCCACGGGCTGGAAAGCCAAGAGGTGCGGTGCCGTGAATATGCCAAATCCAAGGGTTATGCCGTCGAAGCGGTGTTTCCCGATACCATCACGGGCGGCGGTGATTTTATGAAACGCCCCGGCATGGTGGCGCTATTGTCGTATCTCGATGCGATGCCCGATGAAAGCTACGTGGTGATCTTTGATGATCTCAAGCGCTTTGCCCGCGACACGGAATTTCACCTCAAACTACGCGATGCCTTCCGCGCCCGTAATGCAAGGATCGAATGTCTGAACTTCAAATTTGATGACACACCAGAAGGTGAGTTTATTGAGACCATCATGGCAGCCCAAGGTGCGCTGGAGCGCAAGCAAAACGGCAGGCAGGTGGCGCAAAAGATGAAGGCGCGGATGCAATCGGGATATTGGATTCACACCGCCCCCATCGGTTATAAATATGAAACGATCAAAGGGCGCGGCAAAGTACTGCGCCCCAATGAACCATTGGCGGGGATCATCCGTGAGGCGTTTGAGGGCTATGCCAGTGGTCGTTTTGAAACCCACGCTGAGGTGAAGCGCTTCTTTGAAAACGCCCCTGACTTTCCACGCAATCGCAACAACGAGGTCACCTTCCAGCGTGTCACCGATATTTTGACCCATCCGATCTACACGGGCCATATTTGCAGTGAGATCTACGGCATCAACTGGCTCAAAGGTCAGCACGAGGCCCTGATTGCCTTGGAGACCTTCGACAAGGTGCAGGCACGCCGCACGTCCGCTGCCAAAGCCCCTACCCGTAAAGACATCAGCCAAGACTTAGCCTTACGCGGCTTTGTCGCCTGTGGTGATTGCAATGAACCCTACACCGCTTGCTGGTCCACCGGAAAGTACAAGAAATACCCGTACTACCTTTGTGACACCAAAGGCTGTGACAGCTATCGCAAATCGGTACCCCGCGCCAAGATCGAA
Source organism: Sulfitobacter sp. (assembly GCA_051251995.1). GTDB lineage: Bacteria > Pseudomonadota > Alphaproteobacteria > Rhodobacterales > Rhodobacteraceae > Sulfitobacter. The sequence continues at coordinate 47,024 of JBPOFF010000018.1, read as the reverse complement.
GGTGACTTTGCAGACATCATGCAGGGCTTGCAGCCCACCAAAACCCTTTTTGAGCTTACCCGCGCGATGTTCAAACACGCATGGGAATTGCGCTCTGCGCAGGCCGAAACAACCCTCAAATCGCTCCAGACCCAAATCCGCGCGCTGAATAAACAAATCGAAGCCCTGCTGGATCGCATTGTTGAAGCCAGCAATCCATCCGTGATCCGCGCCTACGAAGGTAAAATCGCCAAACTGGAACGCAAAAAGCAAGTTCTTGGCGAAAAACTGCAAAACAATACCGCGCCACGCGGCAAGTTTGAAGATTTTATCGAACTCTCGCTCAAATTCCTCTCAAGCCCTTGGAAAATATGGGAAAGCGGCAACATAACCCTACGCCGAACTGTCCTCAGATTGGTCTTTACAGAGCGTCTCGCGTACTGCCGAAATGAGGGTTATCGAACACCAAAAACCACGTTACCTTTCAAGGCCTTAGCAGAGTTGAAGCAAGGTAAAAGAGAAGTGGTGCACCCGAGAGGATTCGAACCTCTGACCCCCTGATTCGTAGTCAGGTACTCTATCCAGCTGAGCTACGGGTGCGCTGAACGGCGGTTTAGTGGGGTGGAGTGAGGTTTGCAAGCCCTTGATTGGCGTCTTTATCGCATTTTACACTTATTGGTTAAACCGTGCCGTCACCTTTCGGGAGCTTGATGGCAAACTGCGTACCGGATGTGTCTGTTCCCATCAGGGCAAGCTCCCCGCCATGGCCTTTTACAAGTTCAGCGGCGATCGCCAAACCCAGTCCAGATCCGCCTTTCCGGGCACCGCCTTGAAACGGTCTAAACAAATGCTCGCGCGCTTTTGCTGGCAGGCCGGGGCCGCTGTCAGACACCTTTATGTGCCAAGCCAATGCGCTATCTTCCGCCGTTATTCTGATCAATCCGGGCTGCCCTGACGCCATGATCGCCTGTCGGGCATTGCGTACCAAGTTCGATAGAACCCGGTACATTTGTTCTGGATCGGCACGTACTTGCATCTGCCTTGAGACATCAGAGATAAAGTCGATGGAATGCTCCGGATCTGTGAGTTGCTCTCCCTCGATCACCTCTTCTACCAATTCGGCCAGTGGCACCATAGTCAGGGTCGGTCCCGGTTCCTCGGCCTTGCCAAATGCCAAGGTAGACTCGCATAAATGCACTGCGCGGGTGATCGACCCCACAAGCTTTGGTGCCATACGTTTCACCGCAGGGTCCTCTGACATTTCGATCCGGTCGGTAAAAAGCTGGGCCGAGGTCAAGATATTGCGCAAATCATGGCTGATTTTGCTTACCGCCGACCCCAATTGCGCCAAGCGCTCTTTTTGCTTTAACGCCTGTGTCAGGTCCGTTTGCAGCTTTTTCAGCGCCTCTTCAGCCTCGCGCAATTCAGTAACACCTGCACTGGGCGTGATGATACGCCGTGCATCTTCGGGGGCCGCCGCATAATTTTGCATGTGCCCTACTACGCCTTTAATTGGCTTAACCAAAAATACCCGCATCGCGCCAAACAACAGCAGTGCCGTGAAAACAGAGATGACCGCAGACAGCACCAGAATGCGCTTGCCGTAATCCAGCATCGCCATGCGCATCGGCGCAGTTTCCATGGTGACTTCGATCAGCAATCCGGCCTCTCGCACCGGTGCGCCAATAATTCGGATGACATCATTTTCAGGCCGGAACAGACGCATCACCGCATCTTTGATCAACGTCATCGGCGTGGCGTCGCGCAGGTCAAAGGTGGCAGAAACGGCTTTTGGCATATCCGATGACAACATCAACTGGCGTACCTCGTCACGGCGCAGCACCACGTTGAAAACCTCGGCATTGCGCAGCAATTCCTCTTCCAAGGCGGGGTCCAGCATATCATCAGCCAACAGTGCTAACGATGCAATCTGCGCCCGCTCCAACCGGTTAAGCATATAGTCTTCGCGAAACCGGGCGATGGACGGCACAAAGATTAGCACTTCGGCCAACATCACAAAGATGGTGGTCAGGATCAGCAGGCGACCGGAGAGTGAGTTAATCATCGACATTTAGGGGATAAATCGCTGCACAAAGCCCACGACACGTTTCACCAAGTCGCTTTCAAACAAACGTGGGCTGAAATACGCACCAGCCGCACGTTTGTTAATCTCGCCGATGGTGGGATACGGGGCAACCATGGCTGCAATCTGGCTCATTTTCATATTATTTGCCAGCGCCAAGGCCCAAAGATTAATCAATTCGCCCGCCTGATAGCCAACAATCGACGCACCAATGGGGCGGCCCTTGACGACCATGACCTTGATAAACCCTTTGGTCTTACGCTCTGCGATAGCGCGGTCGTTGTGGGAATAATGAAACCGCACCACTTCTAACCTTGCGCCATGCGCGTCGAGGGCCTGTGCTTCGGTCAGGCCAACTTGGGAAAGTTCGGGATCCGTATAGGTTGCCCAAGGGATATGGCTGGTTTTGGCATTAGATGGCAGGCCAAACAACATCGACCGGATGATAACCCCGGCATGATAACCCGCAACATGAGTGAATTGCAGGCCACCTGCGACATCGCCAATCGCATAGACTTTGCGGTTAGTGGTGCGCAGGCTGGCGTCCACTTTGATGCCACCGCGCGTGGGTTCAATACCCGCTTTTTCCAGATCAAGTTTATCGGTGTTTGCCTTGCGCCCCACCGCCATCAACAGATGTGACCCTTTAAATATCCGGCCATCCTTGGCCTCAACCTCAATCGCACCTTTTTCGCCGCGGATTTCAGCAGCCAGCGCGTCTTCTTCAATCACGATGCCTTCGTCGCGCAACGTGTCCAGCACAACCGCTGCCATTTCCGGGTCGTCCTTTCCGAGTGCTTTGTCACCCTCAATAACCGTAACTTTGCTGCCCATACGGATGTGTGCCTGCGCCATCTCCATACCGATCGGACCACCGCCGATGATCAACACATGCTCAGGCTTTTCGCGCAGATCAAACAGAGTTTCATTGGTCTCGTAAGGGACCTTCTCCAATCCCGGAATAGGCGGCACCAAAGGTGATGATCCGGTGGCAATCACAATCCGACGGGCCGTGATAACCGTTTCACCCGCCTGCACTTCCGTTTCAGAGATAAAATGACCAAATTCTCGGATCACAGTGATCCCAAACCCTTCAAACCGTTCTTGGCTGTCCACCGGGGCAATCTGGGCGATCACATCGGCCACATGGTCCTTAGCCGCTGCATAATCGGTCTCGCCCGGCGCATTGGCCACGCCGTATTGTTCAGAGTTTTGCTGGCCATAGGCCGCCTTACCCGTCGCGATCAGGGCCTTGGACGGCACACAGCCATAGTTCAGACAATCGCCGCCCATCTTATGCCCTTCGAGCAGGACAACATCAGCACCCATTTGCGCAGCACCCGCCGCAACAGACAACCCACCTGACCCGGCGCCAATGACGAGAATATCAGTCTTAATCCGCTTCATTGCAGCAGGTCCTTCTTTCCGGTGAATTTTTTGATGACAATTGGCATCAGTGACAGTGCACATAGTCCCAGTATCGGCAGTAAGATATGCGGCTCAAAGATGATCCCGAGGTTCGGTGTTTCGCCCTTTGCAAAGACCTCGCCCAATCCCGCGCCAACAGATGTGTACACCAAGCCCCCCGGTATAATCCCAAGAAACGTTGATATCGCAAAACGGTAAAGTGGCACACCCAAGAACGCCGGGATCAGATTGGCAACAAAGAACGGCACCGCAGGCACCAACCGGATGAAAAACAGCATCGACCATTGGTTTTCGTCAATTCCCTTTTTGATCTTGGCGACCATCCCGTCAGAGGCATCCATGCGCTCCTTCAGCTTTTCGCCCAAACCCAAACGGGCCGCCGAAAAGATAACAACAGCCCCTGCCGTGGCACCCAAAACATTGAACAACACGCCTGGGAAAATCCCAAACAGGAATCCCCCCGTAAGTGTTGCGATTGCAGCCCCAGGCAGTGAAAAGGCAACGATCACCATATAACCGATCATAAAGATCAACGCCGTCAGCACATAATTGCTGTCCCGAAAGGCGATCAACGCCTCCCGATTGTCTCGCAGTGCGTCAAACGACAGATAGTCGCGTAGCGTAAACGCACCAATGGCGGCCACCAGTGCAATGCCGATCAGTGGCAGATAACGGATTAGAGCGGATTTTTGCGGCTTCTGGTCTGTCATATCGGCCATTTCTGCACCTTGGCGGTAATTGCGTGGTTGTTTGATCATAAATGGCCTGTTGCGCAGCAGAGCGACAGGCCCATCACGGGCGCTTGATCTACAGTGTGGTCTTGGCATTGGTTTTTGGGGCATTCACGGTGTATTGAAACAAATGATCTGACCAAATGCACCAAATGTTGCAATCATCGCAATTTTTAGTCGCCGGGGGTTTGACTTGGGGCCATGACGGCAGTAGAGACCGGGCTTGAATTGACGTCCGCTTTACGAATCCAAGACTGATTCCACGCCGGGCAAAGTATTAAGTGGAGACGGAGCGATGAAACGCACCTTTCAACCATCCAACCTCGTGCGCAAGCGGCGCCATGGTTTTCGCGCACGTATGGCAACCAAAGCTGGTCGTAAGATCATCAATGCACGCCGTGCCCAAGGCCGGAAAGAACTGAGCGCGTAAACCGCGCCCTAAAGGTCTATGAAATTGATACCGCCGGAGGCACCCAAGGATGGCACAATCGCCGTCATCCGGGATACGCCCCCGGCGGTTTCTTTGCGTTTGATCACCTTAACCAAACGTGCTGATTTCCAGCGTGCTGCCCGCGCCCTGCATGTGGCCATGCCCGGTTTCGTACTGCAAATGCGTGCACGCAAACCGGACGAGGTGCCAGACCAGCCAAATGGTATCCGCGTCGGTTTCACCTGCTCCAAGAAAGTTGGCAACGCCGTGGCCCGTAACCGTGCCAAACGGCGTTTGCGCGAAATTGCCCGGTTGATCCTGCCGGACCACGGATTGCCCGGCATGGATTATGTGCTGATCGGGCGGCGCGGCGCGACAGCGGAGTTGCCGTTCACTCAGTTACAATCCGATATGCACAAAGCCCTTGGCGTGCTGCATGGTCGTCGCAAATGACGCCCCTTGCCTTTTTACTATCCCTGCCCGTGCGCGGCTATCGTCTGATCTTTAGCCCCTGGGTCGGGTTCAACTGCCGGTATCATCCGACATGCAGCGCCTATGCGTTGGAAGCATTGCAAAAACATGGCGGCATCAAGGGCGGTTGGCTTGCGGCGCGGCGCATTGCGCGTTGCCATCCGTGGGGTAACAGTGGCATCGACAACGTGCCGGACTGATCGCCATGCCGCTTGATCGACCCCCGCCCTTAGACTAAGCCATGGCCATGCTTGATCAACCTGATGACATCCACGCGCTGTTCAATGGTGCGCCGCAAACCACGGAGTTCAAAAAACTCCGTAAACGCATTGTGCGCTTGGTCCGGGAGGCGATTGACCAATACGGGATGATTGAGAACAGCACGCCGAAACCGCGCTGGCTGGTCTGCCTGTCTGGGGGCAAGGACAGCTATACCCTGCTTGCCGTGTTGCATGAACTGCAATGGCGTGGCTGGCTACCCGTCGATTTGCTCGCCTGTAATCTGGATCAGGGCCAACCGGGGTTTCCCTCCACGGTTTTGCCGGCGTTTCTGGAAAAAATGGGGGTGACGCACCGAATCGAATATCAAGACACTTATTCAATCGTGATGGATAAAACTCCGGTTGGCCGTACCTTATGCACCATGTGTTCGCGGCTGCGGCGTGGGCATTTGTACCGGATCGCCCGCGAAGAAGGCTGTTCTGCGGTTGTGCTGGGGCATCACCGCGATGACATTTTGGAAACGTTTTTTATGAACCTGTTTCATGGCGGACGTCTTGCGACCATGCCGCCAAAGCTGGTCAACGAAGAGGGTGACTTGTTTGTTTATCGCCCGCTTGCCCACGTGGCTGAGGCCGATTGCGATAAGTTTGCGAAATCAATGAATTATCCGATCATTCCCTGTGATCTTTGCGGGTCTCAAGACGGTCTACAACGTCAACAGGTCAAGGCAATTTTGGATGGCTGGGAAGTAAACAGCCCCGGCCGCCGTCGGGTTATGTTTCGGGCCTTGATGAATGCCAGACCGACGCACCTTTTGGATCCGGCACTGTTTGATTTTGCAGCACTGACCCGAAAATCCGAAAAATCTTAGACAAATCAAGCGGAACAAAACGTGTCCCGTTAACCGACACCTCAACTCTTGGTCGTTAATTTCACCAGAGTGCAGCGCCGAATCCCGCGCTGTTTTGAGGAGACCGCAATGGTGCAGCAATACCTTCCAGCAATTTCAAGATTGCAGCGCAAAATGGCAGCGGGACTGACCAGCACAGCGGCACTTGCGTTCTTGCCCGCACTGTCACTTGGGGCCTTTTGGTTTGGCGGGGAAGCAACATTGATTGTTGTTTCCGCCTTGTTACCTGTCATCTATTTGCTGACCGGGGCCATTCCAACAGGATTAAGGGTGCCCCGCGATACGATCAGTGGGCTGTTTCAACGCAGCGCATTTGAGGAATTGACCGAACAAGTCTATTTGCGCGCAGCAGAAAAAGGGCGACAATCAGCCACCTTTTTCATTGCCATCGAGGATTTTCAGCAATTTGTAGACCGCTACGGTCAAGCGGCAGCAGATATCATGGTGCAGCGCACTGGCGAGCGGTTGATTGCGACACTACGCGCTGACGACAATGTTGGACAAATGGGCGATGCAAGATTTGCCGTTTGCGTGGCCCCGATACGTCATCTTGATCTTGAACTATGTATCCAACTGGCAGGCCGACTGCAAAATGCAATTGAAGAACCCATTTCAATAGATGGGATCAGTGTCTATGTATCTGCTTCTGTTGGGTTTTGCCAACACGCGCGATCTCCCGCCAAGGATGGCAAGGCATGGCTGCAAGCCGCCGCCACTGCATTAAGGGAAGCACAACGCCGCGGCCCGTCGGCCATCCGCGCATTTTCAGATCAAATGCGGCGTGACACGCAAACTCGGACAGAGTTGCGCGAAGACGTAATGAGGGCCCTTGATTCTGGGCAGATTCAACCTTGGTTCCAACCGCAGATTTCGACAGAAACAGGACAGATCACAGGGTTTGAAGCATTGGCACGTTGGACCCATCCTGACCGTGGCATAATTGCCCCCGCTGACTTTCTGCCCGCGATCGAAGAAGTTGGCATGTTGGAACGATTGGCCGAAGTGATGATGTATCACGCCTTTGCAGCCCTCAAAGCCTGGGATGGAGCAGGCGTCGATGTCCCACAAGTTGGCGTAAATTTTGCAGGAACTGAGCTGAACAATCCGCGGCTGTTGGAAAAAATAAAATGGGAGCTGGACCGTTTTGACCTAACCCCGGATAGATTGGCCGTCGAGGTTCTGGAAACTGTGGTTGCCAGCGCCCCTGATGATATGATCACCCGCAATATCAACGCATTAGGTCAACTAGGATGCCGTATTGACCTTGATGATTTTGGGACTGGGCATGCCTCTATCTCCTCAATCCGTCGCTTTGCCGTGAGCCGGATCAAGATTGATCGGTCCTTTGTCATGAAGGCGGACCGCGACCCCGAACAACAACGCATGATCGCCGCTATTTTGACAATGGCAGAGCGGTTGGGCGTTGAAACTTTGGCGGAAGGCGTGGAATCGGTTGGGGAACATGTGCTGTTGGCGCAGTTGGGCTGTGACCATGTTCAAGGGTTTGGCATTGCCCGCCCAATGCCGTTTGAACAAACACTGGATTGGATTGCGCGTCATACCGCAAAGCTACAAGAGGTGCCGCGCATCATGAACGGTAAAGCAAAATAGCGTATTGGCGATTTTACGTCTGCGGGTCACCCAATCTGGCCGTGTTGCAAAAACAGCCAAAAACCTTGCCTTGAATAGCACCTCAAATGACCAAAAAACCCGATTCCGCTTGACCTTTGGTGCTGCACTCTGTTGAACCCACGCTGATATATCACAGACATCAGGTGGCTGTCCCAATGGACGAACAGAACAAGAACCTTATCCTTGCAACGGCACTCAGTTTCATCGTGATTCTGGTCTGGTTTGTTCTTTTCCCACCGCCAGAGGCTGATACACCCATCGACGGCACGGTTCAGACAGCCGAAGAAACCACTGTGGATGGTGTCATTGTCCCGGCAGCCCCAGCGGATGCAACGGCCCTCGCAGCAATCGGAACAGAGCCGCAAACCCGCAGCGACGCACTGGCAAATGCCCCACGGGTGCCAATTGCAACAGATCGGTTGAGCGGTTCGATTTCTTTGCTGGGTGGACGGATTGATGATCTGAAATTGAATGACTATCGCACCACAATTGATGCGGATGCGCCCATTGTGACGATGTTATCCCCCGAGGGTACTAATGACGCCTACTATGCGCTGCACGGCTGGGCCCCCGGCGCGGGTGTCGACCCCAAAAGTGTGCCCGGTGTGGATGCTGAATGGACACTAAGCAACGGCACAACCCTTGGCACCGATAGCCCGATCACGCTGACGTGGGACAATGGCAATGGCCAAGTGTTTTCGCGGACCATAGCAGTGGACGACGAATACATGTTCACGGTCACGCAGTCCGTTACCAACAATGGTGATGCACCCATCAGCATGGCACCTTACGGCATGATCGCCCAACATGGTCTGCCACAAGACCTTAAGAAGTTCTTTATTCTGCACGAGGGCGCTGTTGCCCTTGCCAATGATGAACTGGCCGAAACCGATTGGGATGACATTGCAGAGGCTGAGGTAAACCCAAAATGGGGCCGCCCAGCAATTGTATCCGAGGATGTCACAGGCGGCTGGATCGGGTTCAGCGATCATTATTGGCAGGCGGTTTTGATCCCCACTGCCCAAGATGCCTATGACCAAGCACTGACCTATGACGCACGCAGCGACATCTACCGTGCATTTGCACGCTTGCCGACCCAAGCTATTGCGGCAGGTGCCACGGTTAGCTCAACCACGCAACTGTTTGCAGGTGCAAAGGAATGGGAAACACTGCGCGCCTACGAGGCTCAAGGGGTCGCGAAATTCATTGATAGCATCGACTGGGGCTGGTTCTTTTTCCTGACCAAACCGATCTTCTGGTTGCTGCATAACCTAAACCAGTTGATTGGGAACATGGGCATTGCCATTATCGGCCTCACTCTCCTGATCAAAGCGTTGCTGTTCCCGCTGGCCTACAAATCTTATGTCTCAATGGCCAAGATGAAAGAGCTTCAACCGCAGATGGAAAAATTGAAAAAAGACGCTGGCGATGACCGTCAGAAGGTCCAGCAGGGTATGATGGAGCTGTATAAGCGCGAGAAAGTGAACCCCGCAGCGGGCTGTTTGCCGATCCTGCTGCAAATTCCGATCTTCTTTTCATTGTACAAAGTGATTTTTGTGACCATCGAATTGCGCCACGCGCCGTTCTTTGGCCCGTTTCAGGATCTCAGTGCGCCGGACCCAACCTCGCTGTTGAACTTTTTTGGTTTACTGCCTTGGGCTGGTCCCGAAGCGGGTTCCATCATGGCGCTGATCTTTATCGGTATCTTGCCGCTGTTGTTGGGTATCTCAATGTTCTTGCAGCAAAAGCTGAACCCAGCCCCCACCGATCCGACGCAGCAGATGATCTTTGCCTGGATGCCATGGGTGTTCATGTTCATGCTGGGCGGATTTGCCTCCGGGCTGGTGGTATACTGGATCGCGAACAACACGATCACCTTTACACAGCAATATCTGATCATGCGCAGCCAAGGCTACAAACCTGACCTTTTGGGCAATATCACTGGCGGCTTCAAACGCAAAAAATCTGACGCCGCGAACGACAGCAAGGCCCCATCAGGTAAGAGCAAGAAGTAATGCATGTTTCCGCCCTTTATCGGCATCCGCTAAAGAGCCATGGGCGGGAAGCATTGCAACACGTAACCTTGCATGCCGGACAAAGCATGCCTTTTGACCGGCGCTGGGCAGTTGCGCATGACGCGTCAAAGGCCGACGGAACAGCTTGGGTGCCATGCCAAAATTTCAACCGTGGGGCCAAAGCCCCCGGTTTGATGGCGATCAATGCAGTCTTGGACGAACAATCCGGCGACCTGACACTCAGTCACCCAAACCGTCCTGACCTAACCTTTAACCCAGATCAGGACATCACGCAGTTCTTTGACTGGGTGCGGCCCTTGGTGCCCAGCAACCGCGCACAACCTGATCGCATATTACGACTTGTTGAGCGTGGGTTCACCGATACCAACTACCCATCCGTCAGCCTTTGCAACACAGCGTCACATGCCGCTGTTTCAGAACAGGCCGGAACCGACTTGTCCCCGATGCGCTGGCGCGGCAATATCTGGTTTGATGGCGCAGACGCCTGGCAGGAATGGAATTGGATCGGCAAAGAAATCACCCTTGGCGGGGCGGCCTTGGTTGTCCGGGAACGGATTGTGCGCTGCCTTGCAACCGCGACGAACCCAGTTTCGGGTGTGCGCGATGTTGATACGCTGGGCATTTTGAACAAAACTTGGGATCACCAAAACTTTGGCATCTACGCCGAGGTCATCAAAGGCGGGCCAGTCGCATTGGGCGACAGCCTGACGGTACACTGATATGCAAATGCAATTTTCTGTTGCGGAAGAACCGGACGCATTCACATCCGAAAAGGGCCGTTTGCTGTTTGCGGGCGAAACCCAGTTCGTAAAAGGTGTGGTGGCGATGGATGGCCTGCCCCCTGCTGACCGGATGGAAGTATGTTTTGCTGGACGCTCTAACGTTGGGAAATCAACGCTGATCAATGCGCTGACCGGCATGAAGGCTTTGGCGCGCGCCTCCAACACGCCCGGTCGCACCCAAGAGATCAACTATTTCACCGCCGGAGAGGAACACTACCTTGTCGACCTTCCCGGCTATGGCTATGCGAATGCGCCCCTGCCTGTGGTCGAAAAGTGGCAGCACTTGCTTAAACAATACTTGTCGGGTCGCCAGACCCTGCGGCGGGCCTTTGTCCTGATTGACGCGCGGCACGGTGTTAAGAAAGTAGACGACGAAATCATGTCGCTTCTCGACAGTTCGGCAGTCATTTTTCAGGCGGTTCTGACCAAGGCCGACAAGGTCAAAGAAGTAGAACGTGCCAAGGTGTTAGATCAAGTACGCGGCGCGCTTGCCAAACACCCCGCAGCCTATCCAGAAATTGTGGTGACCTCATCGGAAAAAGGTTGGGGCATTCCGACGTTGCGTGCAATCATCGCCACACTGGAATAGCATCGCACGCCCGTTTATGGTGTGTCTGTTCGAGGGTCTAACGGATGAGAAAACAAGAAATGAATCGTGACTGGATCGGTACTGCGCGCACGTTGTCACAGGCGTTGCCCTATTTGCAGCGCTACGCAGATGCGACCGTAGTGATAAAGCTGGGCGGTCACGCCATGGGCAGCGATGAAGCGATGGATGAATTCGCTCGTGATGTGGCGCTGATGCGGCAGGTTGGAGTGAACCCAGTCATCGTGCATGGCGGTGGTCCCATGATCAACAATATGCTCAAACGACTTGATATTAAATCTGAATTTGTGGACGGCAAACGCGTCACGGATGCCGCGACCATGGAAGTGGTCGAGATGGTGCTAAGCGGTGTCGTCAACTCAAATATCGTTCAAGCCATCACCGAACAAGGTGGCCGGGCCGTTGGCGTGTCGGGCAAGGATGGCGGGTTGATCGTCTGCGAGCAAGAAGGCCCCGAATTGGGACTTGTGGGCAAGCCAACCAAGGTAAATCCACGCCTGCTGCAAGATTTTGCGGACAAGGGCATCATCCCAGTGATTGCCCCCTTGGGCATGGGCGAAAATGGCGAGACCTTTAATATCAATGGCGACACTGCCGCGGGCGCAATTGCGGCTGCACTCGAGGCTGATCGCCTGTTGCTGCTCACGGATGTGGCAGGTGTCAAGAACGATGAAGGCGAAGTGTTGACCGAACTCAGCGCAACCCAGATCAACCAGATGATTGCCGATGGCACAATTGCCGGTGGTATGATCCCAAAGGTCCAGACAGCGCTGGACGCTTTGGATGGTGGCGTGCGCGCGGTAGTTATTCTGGATGGCCGAGCACCAAACGCCTGCCTGCTCGAACTTTTCACCGAACACGGTGCGGGTAGCATCATTCGCAAGGGATGAACTGGGAACGGCTTGAGGCAGAAGCGCAGGCTCGGTATCTTACCATCTTAGCTGGCTTTCACCCAGGTCCCGATGACGGCGCGCCTGATACCTGCCAGACCTTGCTGCTGCTTGGCCCAGATGAGCCCGGTTTTTGGCCTGCTTTTACACTTTCAAACGAATATTTGGATGGGCGGCCCGACCCGATGGACCGTTGGTCAACCCGTGTCATCGGTGATCTTGCCCACAGTATCGGGGCGACAGCACTGTTTCCCTTTGGCGGTGCGCCCTATCACCCATTCTATACATGGGCGCTGCGGACGGGCCGCACCCATGCCTCACCTATCAATTTCTTGGTCCATGACACCGCCGGGTTGTTCGTGTCCTTTCGGGGCGCGCTTTGCCTGACTGACAAGATCGCTATACCAGCATCCCGCCTCAATCCTTGCGTCACCTGCACAGATCAGCCCTGCCGCACGGCCTGCCCTGTTGGTGCATTGGTACCCTCAGGCTATGATCTGGCTGCGTGTAAGGTGTATCTTGATACACCTGCTGGGGCTGATTGCTGCACAAATGGCTGCGCCGTGCGCCGTGCCTGTCCGGTCTCCCAAGGGTTCGGGCGCTTGCCTGAACAATCCGCCTTTCACATGCGTGCCTTCAAAGGAGAGTAACATGAAACGTCTTATCCTGATGCGTCATGCCAAATCGGACTGGTCCGCTGGACCAACGTCGGATCATGACAGGCCATTGAATATGCGGGGCACTGCGTCTGCCAAGGCACTTGGCAATTGGCTACGTGCACAGGGTATCTTGCCGGATCAGGTGCTGTGTTCTTCGGCGACCCGCACCGGTGAAACTTACCTTCGGCTTGGCCTTCCAGAACACACCCAGACAACGTTCACCAGCGATCTTTATTTGGCCTCTCACCAAGAGATATTGGCGGCGGTACGGCAGGCTTCAGGTGATGTTGTATTGGCTTTGGGGCACAACCCCGGCATCGGGATTGCTGCGGCAGAACTGGTGACATCTGCCCCCGATGATCCGAAATTCAGTCAATATCCAACCGGGGCGACACTGGTTGCTGATTTTGAACTCGACACTTGGCGCGATGCGGATTGGGGAAAAGCAATCGCGCGACACTTTGTGGTGCCGCGCGATCTGTGATGGTGCGATGTAAGGTGGAGCCGCGCTCCGCCCTCCTGTGTTAGTGGCCCAGAATCTGGCTCAGGAACAGTTTGGTCCGTGGTGATTTCGGGTTGTTAAAGAACTCTTCAGGCTCGTTCTGTTCAACGATCTGCCCTTCGTCCATAAAGATCACCCGGTTCGCCACCTGACGGGCAAAGCCCATCTCGTGCGTTACGCACAGCATCGTCATGCCTTCTTCGGCAAGCTCGATCATTGTGTCGAGAACCTCTTTGATCATCTCAGGGTCAAGCGCTGATGTCGGTTCATCAAACAACATGATCCGTGGTTTCATGCACAAAGACCGTGCAATCGCCACACGCTGCTGTTGACCACCTGATAGCTGGCCGGGATATTTGTTGGCCTGTTCAGGGATCTTCACCTTCTCGAGGAAATGCATCGCCGTTGCTTCGGCTTCCTTCTTGGGCGTTTTGCGCACCCAGATCGGTGCCAGCGTGCAGTTCTCAAGGATCGTCAGGTGCGGGAACAGGTTGAAGTGCTGAAAGCACATGCCGACCTCTTCGCGTACCTTGTCGATGTTCTTAAGGTCCGAGGTCAGTTCGGTACCGTCCACAATGATCTGCCCCTGTTGGTGTTCTTCCAGACGGTTGATGCAGCGGATCAATGTAGACTTACCCGAACCAGACGGCCCCGCAATAACGATCCGTTCGCCCTTGTGGACAGTCAGATCGATGTCGCGCAGCACATGAAAGGTGCCGTACCATTTGTTCATGTTCGTGATCTGGATCGCAACCTCATCCGAGACTTGCATCTTGGATCGGTCGACCACGCGGTCAGTTGTTAGCTCAGCCATATCAGAGCTCCTTTAGTGTGATGTTTTGAGCTTGCGCTCAAGATACATGGAATAACGTGACATCGAGAAACAGAAGATAAAGAACACTGCCCCGATGAAGATGAAAAGTTCCCAATAGATACCGTTCCAACTGACATCCGCACGGATAGCCGAGGCCAGCCCCACAGGGTCAAACATCGAGATGATCGACACCAGCGTGGTATCTTTGAACAACCCGATAAAGGTGGAAACGATGCCCGGAATGGAAATCTTCAACGCCTGAGGCATGATGATCAACCGCTGTGCCTGCCAATAGTCCAGACCCAGACTGTCCGCGCCCTCATATTGACCCTTTGGCAAAGCCGCGAGGCCGCCGCGGATCACTTCGGCCATGTAGGCGGCCGAAAAGAGCGTGAGCATGATCATCACCCGCAAGATGATGTCAAAGTTGGTGCCGGGTGGCAGGAAGATATTCAGAAGAACCGACGCCACAAACAACAAGGTGATCAACGGCACGCCACGGATGAATTCAATGAACCCAACACACAGCCCTTTGACAATCAGCAGGTCGGACCGCCGCCCAAGCGCCAGAACGATACCAATTGGGAAAGACGCCAGAATGGCGGTAATCCCGATGGTTAGGGCCAACATAAAGCCACCAAACTGACGGCTGTTCACTTCCTCAAGTGCCAGTGGCACCACTTTCGCAAATTGATCCGCGGTCCAAGAGGACCAACCAAGCCACCAGGTTACCGCAGCAAGCACGCCAACAATCAACCCGACAAGCATACCCAGATCACGGTCCAACAGCTTGAACACAATGTAGCCAATGACAAACCCAGCCAAGGCCATAACCGGATACCAAAGTGATCCGCCCCAAAGCAGCCAAACACCGACAAACGGGAAGAGTGGCACGAGGATCAACAGGGAACGCGGCAGTCGGTCAAACAAGATTGGCGCAATTGCGGCCATCGTGATGACAAACGCCAAAATTGGGCGCCAATACAGTTCGGATGGGTAGAACCCGAACATAAGTTGCCAGCCACGGTCACGGATGACGCCCCAGCAGGCGCCGCCACCATGTTCACCGCCTCGCCCCGCCGCCGCAAGAATCTCACGACATTCGCTGAGCGAGCTTGCGCCCCAAGTTGGCGACACAAACCATGGCACCAAAAGCGAAAGCACATAGGCAATGACAATCAGCCCAATGATGGTAATCGCGCTATTGATTGGTCCAGAAAACAGGTTCTCCCGCCCCCAGCCAATGATCCCAATTGTGGATGTTGGTGGTGCCTTTTGTGGCACCATGGTGTCCCGAACGAACGCGACTGTTTCAGCATGTGTATCGCTCATCTCAGCGCTCCGTCAATTGCATACGGGTGTTGTACCAGTTCATCACCGCAGAAATCGCGAGTGAGATTATTAGGTAAATCAACATCCCCAACATCACCGATTCAAGTTCGCGGCCCGTCTGATTAAGCGTGATGCCCATCAAGGTGCCCGTGATGTCCATATAGCCCACCGCAATCGCCAGTGATGAGTTTTTGGTCAAGTTCAGATACTGAGAAATCAGCGGCGGAATGATCACCCGCAACGCCTGCGGCAAGATCACAAGGCTCATGACGCGTTTTGGACGCAAGCCCAGTGCAGCAGCAGCTTCAGCCTGCCCCTTGGCAATCGCAAGGATACCGGCACGCACGTTTTCCGCAATAAAGGCAGCGGTATAAAGAGACAAAGCCAACCACAGCGCAATCAACGAATTCCGCATGTAGGTTCCGCCCTGAAAGTTAAATCCTTTCAGTACCGGATATCCAAGATGAAAGCCCAAAGCGGTCAACAAGATCAGCATTGGCACAACCAGCACACCCAGTCTAAGATACCATGTTGTTGGTCTTATCCCGGTTTTTTCCTGAATACCGTCAGCGCGGCTTTTGATTTTACGAGACGCCCAAATGCCACCAATCAAAAAGATCACAATTGCAATCAGATCAAGGCTGATATCAAACCGCAGCGGCGAGCTGCCAAGTAGGTGAATATCGCCAAGCGAGCGCGAGAACAAAGGCTCGGGAATATAGACACCCCGGTTGGTTATCGCGACACTTTCGCTGAACATCATTGATGCAGTTGGGTTTTCGCCCCGGAACTCTTTCAGCTCTGGTGGTACTTCGATCATGATGGCCATGGCCAGAATGATCCAAAGCAAAACAGGCACATTGCGGAAGAATTCAACATAGGCTGTCATCAGGCGCGCAATCAGCCAGTTTTTCGACAACCGCGCAACACCGATGAGAACACCCAAGATCGTTGCGGTGATACAACCCAAAACAGCAACAACCATTGTGTTGAGGACCCCTAGAAAGGCCGCACGCAGGTGGGTGTCTTGGTTGTTATAATCCAACAGACGTTGGTTGATGTCATAGCCAGCCGCATCGGTGAGATAACCAAAGCTAATTGGCTTGCCCAGTGTCGACAGGTTCGTCAGCATGTTGCTGATCAACCATCCAACGAGAATAAGAAATCCGATCAACGCGACGATCTGAATTGTGATGGATCGGTACCGCGTATCGTAAAGAAGCATAGAGAGCCGAAACTCTCCCTTCGGGGGGTCGGTGAGTGTCGTCATGAAACTGTTCCCTGTGTCCCTGGCCTTGTTATAAGATGCATCTTTTTGATGCGTGGCCGGGTCATTTATTGGTCGTCCCGCTGCATCTTTGTGCAGCATAATCGTCAAAGCGCAAAGGGCGCGAGGTGATCCTCGCGCCCTTTGGCATATCAGTTCTTAGCGGAAAGGAGGCGTGTAAAGCAGGCCGCCGTCTGTCCATTGTGCGTTCAGGCCACGGGCCAGACCGATTGGTGTTTCTTCGCCGATGTTCTTGGCAAAGATTTCACCGTAGTTGCCGCCAGCCATAATGGCCGCTTTGGCCCAACCAGCGTCAAGGCCCAGCATTTCGCCCAATGTACCTTCAGTACCCAACAGACGGGCCACTTCAGGGTTGTTGGTGTTGCCGGCCATCTCTTCGATGTTGGCAGAAGACACGCCCAGCTCTTCGGCTGCGATCAATGCATTCAATGTCCAACGCACAAGGTCGCCCCATTCATTGTCGCCGTGGCGAACAAGTGGGCCGAGTGGCTCTTTTGAGATGATCTCAGGCAACAGAACGTGGTCGCCGGGGTTTTCAAACGTCGCACGTGTCGATGCCAGACCAGATGCGTCCGTTGTATACGTGTCGCAGGCACCAGCAAGATACTGCTGCTGGCCTTCGGCGTTTGTTTCGATTGGCACTGGCTCATAGCTGATGTTGTTGGCACGGAAGAAGTCGGCCAAGTTCAGCTCTGTTGTTGTACCGGTTTGGATACAAACGGTCGCGCCGTCCAAGTCTTTTGCGGATGAAACACCCAATGCTTTTGGAACCATGAAGCCTTGGCCGTCATAGTAGTTCACACCAGCGAAATCGAACTTCAGTTCAACGTCGCGCTGGAATGTCCATGTGGTGTTACGTGCAAGCATGTCGATTTCACCGGACGCAAGAGCCGTGAAACGCGTTTTGCCAGTTGTTGGGATGAATTCAACAGCAGTTGGATCACCCAAAACAGCAGCAGCAACAGCGCGGCATACGGCGACGTCAAAACCGTCCCAAACGCCATTTGCGTCTGGTGCAGCAAAACCAACCAAGCCAGTTGTCACACCACAGTTCAGTTTACCACGTGCTTTTACATCATCAAGTGTGCCAGCAGCAGCTGCACCAGCGGCCAGACCTGCAATGGTCAGCGCGCCAAAAATTACGGATTTTTTCATTGTTACCTCTTCCTGATATTCCGCCACGTTTATGGGCGGTTAAACCGACCTCTTTTGAAGTCGGAGGCGATACTGCGCAAAGTTATCTTTGCTCAGTCGCGCGCAGTGTGGGCGGATTCTCATTTGAAGGTCAAGAGTGGGTTCATCAAAATCGCTGAAACGGACCGTCTTGACCTAAGGTAAAGCACTAAAAATCAATTATTTCTGCTGACAAAGCTGAAACATCCGGCTGGCATGCACAAAACTGGTCAACTTGAGCGCGGCCAGTGCTTCTGCATCATCGTCCTTGCCCCATTGCTCAGCTTGCCAAGTTTCATCCAAACGCGACAAATCCCACAGCGCTTGATCATCTCGCGCTTGCAGTGCCGCAGCAAATCCAATCACCAACGACCCTGACAAACTGACCAGATCATGGAACGCAGCCAATTCAAAAGAGTCAAGTGCATGTGTCCGATCAGAAAGCTTGGCCAATTCAGCAGGATCTTGCGGTGCATGGATAACGCCGACACGCGGCTGCAACGTTACACCCAGCACCTGACGGGCCCAATCCAACATCGGATCCCAAAGGTCGGCTTGCCGGGCGACCAACCCCGCAGGACTTTCAGCGCGGTAACAGATCAAATCGGCGTCACCATAGGCCGCCAACATGTCAGCAACTTCCGCATGTTGCACTGCGACCTTATCAATTGCTGCGTTCGCGGTCTTGGTCACTGGCATTGTGGCTGGTTTGATCACGCCCTCTTGGGCCTGCCATTCATCCGCAACGGCAACTCCCATGCCATGGGTTGGCAGGACCAATAGCCGTTTTGCGGGGGTCTTGATAGGGCGACCATCAAGTTCAACCGCAAAACCACCCTCGGCCGGAACAACAGCCGCCTCTTTCCAAAACCGTTTGGCTTTCCAGTCGGTCATCTTACAGCGTTCCAGATATCGTGGAGTGACGGAATTAGATCTGCAAATTCATCAATAATCACATGCGCATTGCCCAGCTTTTCACGGCCATGGTAACCCCAGTTTACCCCAATGCCACGCACCCCGGCAGACACGGCCATATCCATGTCAAAACTGGTGTCACCAATCATGAGCGTGTTTTCCGGGGTCACACCTGCATCTGTCATCGCCTGTAAAATCATCGAAGGATGTGGCTTTGAAGGGTGAGAATCTGCCACCTGTTCGGTCACAAACAATCCCGTCAACTGGTGACCCTCAATCAGCTTGTCCAAACCGCGGCGCGATTTGCCGGTTGCAACGCCCAGCACAACATCCGGCGCGGCCTTCAAGGCTGTCAGCGCATCCATGGCACCGGGATAAAGCGGCGAAGACACTGCCACACCCGTTTCAGCGCGCAGTTGCATATAGGCATCTTTATAGGCCTGCACCATTTTTGCATGAACCGCGCGGTCTGCATCCGGGGCCAGCACAGGCATGGCCACGTCCAGCGACAGACCGACAATGCTCAGCAGCACCTCGCGCGCGGGCAGTGGCAAACCAACCGATGCAAACGCCGCGACCATGGCCGCCACGATATCGCCTTGGCTGTCGACAAGGGTGCCATCGACGTCAAATATCACCAACCGCAACGGAGCTGTCATTGCAACGTCTCAAAAGGATCGTCAGCGGCCAAATCTTCAGTCCAGCCAAAGGTGTCCCATGTGTGGGCCATGTGATCGGGCAATTCCGCCGTAACCGTGATCATCTTACGTGTCGCAGGGTGCTCAAAGCTCATCATTCGCGCATGCAGATGCAACTTTTTTGAAATGATCCCACCCAATTGCGCGCCCCACCCATCGCCCATGTTTTCCTGACCAGAACCACCATATTTGCCATCCCCGACAATCGGGTGGCCAATCTCGGCCATATGGGCGCGCAGCTGATGGGTGCGGCCTGTCACTGGCTCCAACGCGACCCAAGATGCACGCGACCCCACGCGGTACAGCGTCGCATAAAGCGTATGAGCGCGCTTTGCACCCGGCGTGGCATCAATATCGCGCGGATGGACCGCGATCATCTTTTCGCCCTCGCCGCCCTTGCCATGACCACCAGCCTTCACCAGCCCATATTTGATTTCACCCAAATATGGGGTCGGCACACCAGCCACGATGGCCCAATAAATCTTGCGGGTTTCGCGGTGACGCATCGCAGCGGTCAACGCCTTAGCTGCCAACCGCGTCCGGGCCAGCAACAAAACACCCGAGGTGTCCTTGTCGAGCCGATGAACCAACCTTGGCTTTTCATCCAGATCAAACATCAGTGCTTCGGACAACGCATCCACGTGCCGATCCGCCTGCCCTGACCCGCCCTGCACCGGCAGTCCAGGAGGTTTGTTCAACGCAATCACATGATCATCGCGGTAAATCACACAAGATCGGATAAGCTTGGCATCCGCATCCGTCACCCGCGTCCGTTTCGGTTGCGGCGGGGCCTCTTTGTCAGGCAGCGGCGGAATACGGACCTGTTGGCCTGCTTCCAACCTTGTCGACGCCTTAACCCGGCCACCATCCACACGAATGTCGCCCTTGCGGCACATCTTTTCGATGTGGCCTTGGGAAATCAGGGGGAACATGCGCTTGAACCAGCGGTCCAACCGCTGATCCCCGTCATCTGTCGCCACAGTCAGGGTTTGAACCCGGCTCATACAAATACTCCTCGAGCCAACCATAGGCCCAACATCAATCCAATAAGGGACAACCCCACGGACAGTGCGACATAGGCCACCGCTGATCCAATTTGTCCGCGCTCCATCAAGGTCACAGTTTCCAACGAGAACGCCGAAAACGTGGTGAACCCGCCCAAGAGGCCCGTCATCACAAACGGGCTAAGGTGCGTTAGGCCACGATTGGCCGCGGCTACGACAAAAACGCCCATCAGGAATGAGCCGATGATGTTCACAGACAGAATCGCCAGCGGAAACTCCGTCGGTCCGGTTAACCGCAGCATACCGACGCCAAACAGATACCTGAGAGACGCACCAATCGCGCCACCAAGCGCTACAAGAGAAAGGGTTGAAATCATCCGCATCCCATCGCGCGGGCGGACGCCAGAGTCAAGTTTAGCAGTTATTTACGTCTGGTCGTCGCGCTTGAGCCGCAGCTTGGTGAAATAATCGAGCCGCTTTTTCAACTCACGCTCAAATCCGCGCTCAACCGGGGCATAGAGCACCGGGCGTTTCATACTCTCAGGAAAGTAATCCTGCCCCGAAAATCCATCTTCGGCATCATGATCATAGGCATAACCCGTGCCGTACCCCTGCTCTTTCATCAACTTGGTCGGCGCATTCAGGATATGCTTTGGGGGTGGTTCTGATCCGGTTTCCTTGGCCGCTTTGCGTGCGCCCTTATAGGCCACATAGGCCGCGTTGGATTTCGGCGCGAGCGCCAGATAGGCCACAGCCTGCGCCAGCGCCAATTCCCCCTCAGGGCTGCCCAACCGTTCGAATGTTTCCCACGACTGCAAACAAACCGCCTGCGCCTGTGGATCGGCAAGGCCTATATCTTCGACAGCCATCCGAGTGATCCGCCGCGCCAGATATCGTGGGTCTTCGCCACCTTCTAACATCCGCGCAAACCAATACAGCGCCGCGTCCGGGTCTGACCCGCGCACCGATTTATGTAACGCAGAAATCAGATTGTAATGGGCATCCCCGCCCTTGTCGTACTGCGCCGCCCGCCGCATCAGGCGTGTCGACAGCGCGGTCTTGTCTAACTTACCCTCGACCTTCCATGCCGCCACCTGCTCAATCAGGTTCAGCAGCGCACGGCCGTCCCCATCGGCCATCTCAAGCAACGCCTCGCGCGCCGGACCATCAAGCGACAGAGCTTTGTCCAATTCCTGCTCAGCCCGCTGCGCGAGTTTTTCCAGATCAGACAGCGGCAAACGTTCCAGCACTAAAACCTGCGCCCGGCTCAACACAGCAGCGTTCAACTCAAAACTGGGATTCTCGGTCGTGGCACCCACCAACAGGATCGTGCCGTCCTCCATATGCGGCAGAAAGCCATCCTGCTGCGCCTTATTAAAGCGGTGGATTTCGTCAACAAACAGCAAGGTCCCCTGCCCGTTTTGCCGCCTGATTTTGGCCCCTTCAAAAACCTTGCGCAGTTCAGGCACGCCGCTGAAGATCGCGGATATCTGCACAAAATGCAGATCCGTTTCATCGGCCAACAACCGTGCGATGGTGGTTTTTCCCACGCCGGGCGGACCCCAAAAAATCAGAGAACTCAACGCGCCAGAGGCCAACATCACTGTCAGCGGCGCATCAGGCCCCATCACCTTTTGCTGACCAATGACCTCAGACAACGATTTTGGCCGCAATCGGTCCGCCAGTGGTCGATGCGCGCTGTCTGGCACAGACGCACCGTTATCAAAAAGGTCTGCCAAGATCAGATCCTAAATCGCAGTGATATACGGCGATCTCCGCGCTGGATCACCATCTGGATCCGTCGCACCTGCCCACCAAGTAATGTCACAGCGTCATCCGGGTGAGTGAGCGCAACATCATTGACGCTGACAATAACATCACCTGCCCCCAACCCAACCCGCGCCCCATAGGGTCCAGCCTCCATGACCACGACCCCTTCGGTTTGCAGCGGCAAGTTCATCTCAGCCATCACCGCCGGATTAACCCGTGCCACTGTCAGACCGGGTAACAAGCTTTGCGCATCCAAGGTGATCTGTGCCCGAGACGGTTCATCAGGTGCCGCAAACAAAGCCACATCAAGATCAGCCGCCTTCCCGTCCCTCAGCCGTGTCACCTTAACCGTCTGCCCGGAGCCAGCGACACTCATCCGAAATATCATTTCCGCCGGCGTGTTCACCAGTTGATCATCAACAGCGATAATCACATCCCCGACCTGCAAACCTGCGGCCAAGAAAGGGCTAACCGCATGTAGGCCAGACACAATAATACCGCCCGGACGATCAAGACCCAATGGCCCGGCCATATCCGCATCAACAGGCTGCCCGTTGATCCCGGCCCATGGCCTTACAAACTGGTCCGCCCCGTCGCGTGCCTGGTCCACAAAGGCGGCAATCAAATCTGCGGGAATGGCAAAGCCAATCCCATTTGACCCCCCTGATTTGGTCAGAATGGAGGTATTAACCCCGATCAGACGACCCTGAACATCAATCAGCGCGCCGCCAGAATTGCCCGGGTTAATCGGCGCATCAGTTTGAATGAAATAGCCAAGTCCGCCATTGCCAGCCACGCCTGACCGCGCAAGGCCAGAGACAATACCACTGCTGACAGTCTGGCCCACCCCAAACGGGTTACCAATGGCCAAGGTCAACTCGCCTACTTCAACACTGTCACTTTCCCGCAAGGCCAAGAACGGCAGTGCCTCATCGGCATCAATTTTCAGAATGGCCAAATCAGCAGCCGCGTCGCTCAGCAAAACCCGTGCGCTAAACTCGCGCCGGTCGTTCAAGACAATCCGAATATCTGTGGCCACGCCAACCACATGATAATTCGATACCACGATCCCGTCGTCTGACAGGATCACCCCGGACCCCAGCGAGTTCTGCACCCGTGGTTTTTCAGAAAAAGGATCGCTAAAGAACCGTTCAAAAAACGGATCTGATTGCAGCGGTGTGCGTTGCGGAGTGACCATCACCTTGGCATAGATGTTCACCACCGCCGGGGCTGCTTGTTTCACCAACGGCACAAAGCTCAACTGCATCTGTGCTGCGGATTGCGGCACTTGCTGCGCCGCCAAAGGGGCAGCAATCAGCGCAAGGATCAAAACAAAATATCTCATGCCCCAGATATGCGCAGAGCGAACGAAATGCGCAACACCCCTGCTCTTTTTGGCCCTAAATATCCTTGCACAGCATCCAAGGCAAAAAACCCCGCCAATGGCGGGGTTTTACAGTCGCAAAACGCGGCTATAATTTATTCGTCAGCGGCGGCTTCTTCGGCGGCCAGACGGGCTTTATCACCAGCACCTTTGGCATCGCGGTCACGATCAACAAATTCGATGATCGCCATTGGTGCCATGTCGCCATACCGGAAACCAGCCTTGAGCACGCGCACGTAACCACCTTGGCGGTCTTTGTAACGGGGTCCAAGAATATCGAACAGTTTTGTAACGTACTGGTCTTCTTTGAGCTTTGACGCTGCCTGACGACGGGCGTGCAAATCGCCACGTTTGGCCAGCGTGATCATTTTCTCAATGATCGGGCGCAATTCTTTTGCCTTAGGCAATGTTGTTTTGATTTGCTCATGTTCAATAAGCGAGCCTGCCATATTCGCCCAGAGCGCCTTGCGGTGCTCATGTGTGCGGTTCAGACGGCGGTATCCACGTGCGTGACGCATTTTGTAGTCTCCTAGAATGGCCCTCTACGGGCGTTTATACTTTGTACCAGCCGTGATGCGTGTCGCGGCCTTATTGGGGCGGGTGCCCAAGCCTGCTTTTTGACAAAGTCAAAAACGGGTAATGGCCGTTAGTCGTTTCGTCTTCGAAACGATGTAAGGCGGATCGTGGGGTGAACGGGGCGTCCACCTTACAAGGCGAGCCGCCGCATCCGTAAGGTGGGCGCATGGCCCACCTTAGTTATTTAGAACGAATCCTCGAACTTCTTTGCCAAGTCTTCGATGTTGTCCGGTGGCCAATCCTCAACGTCCATACCAAGGTGCAGACCCATGCCTGACAACACTTCTTTGATCTCGTTCAAAGATTTGCGGCCAAAGTTCGGCGTGCGTAGCATTTCGGCTTCGGTCTTTTGGATCAGATCGCCGATGTAAACGATGTTGTCGTTCTTCAGGCAGTTTGCCGAACGGACAGACAGTTCCAACTCGTCTACTTTCTTGAGCAGCAGCGGGTTGAATTCCAAACCATCGTCATCGTCCTGATGGGACGCTGATTCAGGTTCGTCAAAGTTCACAAAGATACCCAATTGATCCTGCAAGATGCGTGCAGCAAATGCCACGGCGTCATCTGGCGTCAAAGACCCATCAGTTTCGACCTTCATTGTCAGTTTATCATAATCAAGCACCTGACCTTCGCGGGTCGGCTGCACGTCATAAGAAACCTTTTTCACTGGCGAATAGATCGCATCTATTGGGATCAAGCCAATTGGCGCATCTTCTGGCTTGTTCTTTTCAGCAGAAACATAGCCTTTGCCGGTGTTTACGGTCAGTTCCATGTACACATCCGCACCGTCGTCAAGGTGACAGATCACGTGATCACGGTTCAGAATTTCGATGCCCGCAGATTCGCTGATATCACCAGCTGTCACAACGCCCGGACCCTTTGCAGAAATCGACAGACGCTTTGGCCCTTCAACTTCCATGCGGATGCTGACACCCTTGAGGTTCAGGATAATGTCGGTGACGTCTTCACGCACACCGGCAACGCTGGAAAACTCGTGAAGTACATTGTCGATCTGAACAGATGTGATCGCTGCACCTTGCAGCGATGACATCAGAACGCGACGCAGCGCGTTGCCCATTGTCAAACCAAAGCCGCGTTCCAGCGGTTCGGCAATCACGGTTGCCTGACGTGCTGGGTCATTGCCCGGCTTAACATCAAGTTGTGTTGGCTTAATCAATTCAGCCCAATTTTTGTGGATCATGCGGTCCCTCCATCCTTGTTTGTGCTTCATGTCCAAAAGACACAAACGCTCGAGGTTTCAAAAAAGCGGTATGGGGCCGTGCGAAACACGCGGCCCCAAAAGAAATTAGTCGCTTAAACGCGGCGGCGCTTTGGTGGGCGACAGCCGTTGTGGGCCATAGGCGTCACATCACGGATCGAGGTGATGTTGAAACCAGCAGCAGCCAAAGCGCGCAATGCGCTCTCACGGCCAGACCCGGGGCCCTGCACTTCGACTTCCAGCGTTTTCACGCCGTGATCTGCGGCCTTGCGGCCCACGTCTTCTGCGGCCATCTGAGCAGCATAAGGTGTCGATTTACGCGACCCTTTGAAACCCATTGTACCAGCTGAGGACCATGCAATCGCGTTACCCTGAACATCGGAAATCAGAATTTTTGTGTTGTTAAAGGAGCTGTTCACATGCGCCACACCTGCGGCGATGTTCTTGCTGACCTTACGCTTTGTCTTTGTCTTTTCGCGTGCCATCTAATCAGACCCCCTTATTTCTTCTTACCAGCAATGGCCTTTGCAGGGCCTTTGCGAGTACGAGCGTTGGTGTGGGTACGCTGACCACGGACCGGCAGGTTACGACGGTGGCGCAGGCCACGGTAGCACCCAAGGTCCATCAGACGCTTGATGTTCATCTGGGTGTCACGACGCAGATCACCTTCAACGGTATAGTTTGCGTCGATGTGCTCGCGCACGGCCAGAACTTCGGCATCGCTCAACTCATTAACGCGGCGGCTGGCATCAATGCCAACAGCTTCGCAAATCGCTTGCGCGGAGGTAGTACCGATACCGGTGATATATGTGAGGGCGATTGGAACCCGCTTTGCAGTCGGGATGTTTACGCCGGCAATACGTGCCACGTGTCATATTCCTTTTCGTTGCGGGTCCGTGATACCAGACCCTTTTTTCACAACATTAGCCCGAGGCGATAAAGCCACCGGGCTACAGCTGATCAGGTGATCTTACGATGTCGGGCGCTACCCTTGTCGCAATTTGATTCTCGTTAGAGATAGGGGTGATTAGGGGGGATTCAGGAGGGCGTCAACCCTTGGACATCATACGCTTGAAATACTAGTTCTTATTCGTCTCGTTGAGGTGAAGGCTTGCCTTCTGCAGCAAGACATTCAGCTAGATGCCAATACAGGTTTGGATTGCCGCGTTTACTTAACGGGTCAGCGCTAACCGTTGTTATAAACCTCTTATCGCTCTGATGCGCTATGTGAATATGTTTAGTGTCGTCATTATAAAATATCCCGATTTTTAGATAGGTCGTTTTGTGACCTTTACTAACCAGTAAGCTCATTAGAGTCTCCTAGTTATCCAAAGCAGTTTCAATCTCACCCTGCACTGCTTCCATCGTGCCCAGCCCATTAACAGAACTCAGCATTTCCTTGGCATAATAGTATCCAATCAGCGGTGACGTCTGCTTATAGTATGCCATCAGGCGCGTCTTGAGGCTTTCCTCATTGTCATCAGCCCGACGTTTGAATTCATTTTCTTTACCGCAGCTGGTACATTTTCCATCCGCTGGGATCGGCTTGGTGTTGTCGTTGTAAACTTCACCACAGCCAGCACATGTTGACCGCGCCGTAATCCGCTCAACCAACGCCTCATCATCGACGCGCATTTCGATAACCTTGTCCAACGCCTTGCCTTCGGACGCCATCAGATCAGCCAGTGCATCTGCCTGCTCCAGCGTCCGCGGAAAACCATCAAAGATAAAGCCGCCGCCATTGTCGCCCTGAAGCTTTTCCTTGATCAACCCGATAACAATCTCATCGGTGACCAATTCGCCGCGCGCCATAACGCCCGCAACCATTTTACCCATCTCGGTGCCGCTGTCTTTGGCTTCACGCAACATGTCACCTGTTGAAAGCTGGACCATGCCACGCCCATCAACCAAGTGACGTGCTTGTGTGCCTTTGCCTGCGCCCGGAGGCCCGAGAAGGATAATGTTCATCTGCGTACTGGGCTCCGTTTTTTCCGAGGGCCTTTTTTGCCAGCGCCTTTGCCGCGTAATTGCGACCGCTCCAGCAAGCCTTCGTATTGATGTGCAAGTAGGTGGCTTTGCACCTGTTGAATTGTGTCCATCGTCACCGATACCACAATCAACACCGATGTGCCGCCAAAGTAAAACGGAATAGCAAATTGGCCACGCAGAATTTCCGGAAGGATACAGACCGCCGCCAGATATGCAGAGCCAAGCACCAGCACGCGGTTCACAACATACTCCAGATATTCAGCGGTCTTTTTGCCGGGGCGGATGCCGGGAACAAAACCGTTCTGGTTTTTGAGGTTGTCAGCCACATCGTCAGGTTTGAAGCTGACGTTAAAGGTATAGAAGTAGGCAAAGAACACGATCATCGCCACAAAGAACAACAGATACAGCGGTTGACCGGGGCCAAAGTTGGCCAAGAGCCAAGACATGATAGGGCTGGTGGAATTGCCCGAAAACGTGCTGATCGTGACAGGTAGCAGCAGCAAGGATGAGGCAAAGATCGCCGGAATAACGCCCGCTGGGTTCACCTTGACAGGCAGATGCGAGGACCCACCATCATACATCTTCATGCCAACCTGACGGCGCGGGTATTGGATATGGATCTTGCGCAGCGCGCGTTCCATGAACACCACAAACATAATGGTGACAATCACCATCACCAGCACCGCGATAATCACCGCCGGGCTGATGGCACCGGACCGGCCAGAAGCAAAGAACTGTGCAATCGCCGCAGGAACTTCTGCGATAATACCAACAAAGATGATCAGCGAAATACCGTTGCCGATGCCGCGCGCGGTGATCTGTTCACCCAACCACATCAGGAACATGGTGCCGCCGACCAGCGTGATCATACAGGCGATGCGGAAATACATGCCGGGATCAGCGGCAATATCGCCCGCCTCCAACGACACGGCCAATCCGTAAGATTGTAAGGTGGCAAGGGCCACGGTGCCATACCGGGTGTACTGGTTGATCTTCTTGCGGCCCTGCTCGCCCTCTTTTTTGATTGCCTCAAGCGAGGGAACCATGGAGGTCAACAATTGAATAATGATAGAGGCCGAAATGTACGGCATGATCCCAAGAGCAAAGATACCCATGCGACCCAATGCGCCACCCGTGAACATGGAAACCATGCCGCCAATGCCTTGGCCTGCGCTTTCCATAAAGTCGCGCAATGCGCCGCCATCGATTCCCGGCACCGGGATAAACGTGCCAAGGCGGTAAACGATCAGCAGACCCAGCGTGAACAAAATGCGGTTGCGCAGGTCAGTCGCCTTGCCCAACGAGGACCAGCTTGTGTTTGCGGCCATGTTTTCGACGGCAGATACCATGTGAGGGCTCTTTTCTATAACGAAAATGCCGCCCCGAACCGTTTTCCGGCGGGCGGCATTAAGGAAAACTTGAAGTTATGTAAGCGGGACGCGGCCCGCTCACAAGCCTTAAGGCCGCATTACTCGGAAGCAGGTGCTGCTTTTGGTGCTGCAACGGTCAGTGAACCGCCCGCTTTTTCGACGGCTTCGATGGCGGATTTGGATGCGCCAGCAACGTGCAGGTCGATTTTGGATGTGATGTCACCCTTGGCCAACACGCGGATACCGTCCAATTCGCGGCGCACAAGGCCAGAATCGATCAATGCAGCAGCATCAATGGCTTTTTTCGCGTCGAGCTTTTTCGCGTCGATGAATTTCTGGATCAGGCCCAGGTTCACAACTGCGTATGATTTGCGGTTTGGCTTGTTAAAGCCACGCTTTGGCAAACGTTGGTACAAAGGCATCTGACCGCCTTCGTACCCTTTGATCGCCACACCCGAGCGGGATTTTTGACCTTTGATACCACGGCCACCCATCTTACCGGTGCCGGAGCCGGGGCCACGACCAACGCGCTTGCGTTTCTTGGTGGCACCTTCGTTGTCTGAAAGTTCGTGCAGTTTCATGTCGCTTCTCCTTTTTGCCGGAAATGACCCCCAGCGACGGGAGCGGTCAGACGCGGCGTTTACGATTCTATGTGGCGGTATGGTGGCCACTGGAGGCGTATAGCTTTGAGAACTGTGGGGATCAAGCATAGAGTTTATGCGCCACAAAGGGCAACGCCTGACCGCGGGGCGAAGGCCGTCTTGCAAAAGGTCCAGTGGACCTTTTCAGGCCGCAGCGTGCGCCAGCACCGGGTGCGAAGCGCCCGCCCATGGAGGCGGTCGGGCGCTGCCCGTGATCAGGGATCACGGGCAGGTTTCCACATGACACCAGCGCAATGAAATGGCATGGTTGACACCTCCCGAACTCTAAATTTTTCCTAGACCGTTTCACAACAAGAAACCAAAAATGACTTTGAAAATATGTGCACTTCGAGACGAAATCTCTCAGTTCTGGCATGAACGAGGTATTCATTGCAAAAGCCTGCATTCCGGCTTTATCACTGCGGATCGTTTCCAAGCCTTTTGCGCGGCTAAAGATTTACTCCAAGATAGTGGCGAAGCCTTAATGGTTCATCGGAAACAGGGATTTAGTTCTGACCCATTCTCAGCTTACATTGAGTTCTGGGGAGTCATGCAAACTATAGTCATTCAACAAGATGCGATATCGGAACTTGAGTTTGCAATTTCAGGCAAACTTTTGAACCATAAAAAAATGGGGGCCGCATGGCAGCGTTTGCGAAATTGGAGACATCTAACGACTGGTCATCCTGCACGAAAAACTCACGGTGAACCTGTAGTCGCTAGATGTGTCACCGGACGAGATCCAAAGTCCTATACTGAAATCAACTTACTATTTCACTCGGGCGGCCCCAGCCGCCATGAGAAATTGAGATTAGGTTGCGAACTGGATCAATATGAGAAGGAAGCATGTGGAATCCTGAGACGACAACAGACAAAATTGCAGTCCCTAATTCAATAAAAACGCCCCTCAGTTTCCTGCGAGGCGCTCTATCTATAGCGAAACCCGGGGCTTCGACCGTGAATTCCTCAAACGCTCCACAGAAACGTTTGCCGGGCCTAAAAGCCCAGGCCGGAATTCACCCCTTTTCTTCCAAAATCTCGACCATGTGCGAGACCTTGGTGATCATGCCACGAACAGATGGCGTATCTTCCAATTCACGTACACGGTGCATTTTGTTCAAACCCAAACCGACCAAAGTTGCTTTCTGGTCTGCGGGGCGGCGGATCGGGGAACCGATCTGCTTGATGACGATTGTTTTAGCCATGATGCTCTCTCCTTACGCGTCTGCTGTCGCAGAAGCGGACGGGCTGTTGTGGGCCACATCGCTTTGCTCATCGATTT
The DNA here is from genome assembly GCA_051251995.1 of Sulfitobacter sp. Classification (GTDB taxonomy): domain Bacteria; phylum Pseudomonadota; class Alphaproteobacteria; order Rhodobacterales; family Rhodobacteraceae; genus Sulfitobacter. The sequence continues at coordinate 16,207 of JBPOFF010000018.1, read as the reverse complement.
TGACGTCGGTTTTAGGCAGAATATCCGCAACTTTCTTGCCGCGACGCTGAGCGACGGAGCGAGGTGAGGATTCCTTGCGCAATCCGTCCATGGTGGCGCGGATCATGTTGTACGGGTTCTGCGAACCGATGGACTTGGAGACAACGTCCTTGATGCCCAACATTTCGAAAACGGCACGCATTGGACCACCGGCGATGATACCAGTACCTTCTGGAGCCGTCCGCATCACAACGCGGCCAGCGCCGTGGCGACCTTCCATGTCGTGGTGCAATGTCCGACCTTCGCGCAGCTGAACGCGGATCATTTGGCGCTTGGCTTGCTCGGTGGCTTTGCGAATGGCCTCAGGGACCTCTTTCGCTTTACCTTTACCAAAGCCAACCCGGCCCTTTTGATCGCCCACAACGACCAATGCGGCAAAGCCAAAGCGCTTACCACCTTTTACGGTCTTGGACACACGGTTGATCGCGACTAGGCGGTCCTGAAACTCAGGCGTCTCGTCACGCTGGTTGCGGCGGTTGCCGCCTCGGTTGTCGTCTCTGGCCATGGGTGGCCTCCTTGATCTGCGGGCAGCAAGCGCCCAGTGATTGGTCAATCGCGGTGAGCATCAAGAGCCCCCGGATCATCGAGAGGGCCAGTGCGGCCCTCTTCGCATTGTTTGAAGTGGTAAGGTGGGCGCGTGGCCCACCCTGCCCTAGATTTTCAGACCGCCTTCGCGTGCGGCGTCTGCCAATGCTTTTACTTTGCCATGGAACAGGAAACCGCCCCGGTCAAAATATGCGCTTTCAACACCGGCTTTCTTGGCGCGTTCGGCAATTGCCGAACCCACCTTGGTGGCCGCTTCGATGTTGTTTTTGCCCACAACACCCAAATCTTTTTCGAGCGTCGATGCGGCGGCGAGTGTCACGCCGTTCACATCGTCGATCAATTGAACCGAGATGTTTTTGTTCGAGCGGTGAATAGAAAGGCGCATGCGCCCTGCGTTCACTTTGCGAAGTTTGTTCCGAACGCGCATGCGGCGTTTGAGGAACAGTTGTCTTTTGGTGTTTGCCATGTTCCCGGTCCTTACTTCTTCTTGCCTTCTTTGCGGAATACGAACTCACCCTTATAGCGGATACCTTTGCCCTTATAGGGCTCGGGCTTGCGCCATGCGCGGATGTTCGCAGCGACCTGACCAACAAGCTGTTCGTCAATGCCTTCCACAATGATTTCGGTTTGCTTTGGCGCAGTTACAGTCACACCTTCAGGTGCGGTGTAATCCACATCGTGGCTCAAACCGAGGTTCAATTTCAATGTGTTACCGGTCATCGCAGCACGATACCCAACACCCTGAATTTCCAGCTCTTTCTTGAAGCCATCTGTGACACCTGTGACCAAGTTTGCAACCATTGTGCGGCTCATGCCCCACTGCTGGCGCGCGCGCTTGGATTTGCCACGAGGCATGACAGAAACTGAATTGTCTTCGACTGTGATCGTTACGTCATCAGTTGCTTTGAAAGTGCGAGTCCCCTTAGGACCTTTCACTTCGATGGTCTGGCCGCTCACCGATGCCGAAACACCGCTAGGCAGATCAACCGCTTTTTTACCAATACGAGACATCTTGCTCTCCTTAGAATACGGTGCAGAGCACTTCGCCGCCGATATTATGGCTGCGTGCGCTTTGATCCGACATCACACCTTTAGAGGTGGAGACAATCGACACACCCAGGCCCTGACGGACCACTGGAATGTCATTAACGCCCATGTAGACGCGGCGACCAGGCTTTGAAACCCGCTTCAACTCGCGAATTACAGGTTCGCCCTCGTAATACTTCAGGCTGATTTCGATGGCCGGGTGGCCGTCTTTACCAGTCATTGCTTCGTAGCCACGGATGTAGCCCTCATCCGCCAGCACGTCCAGCACCCATGCACGCAGCTTGGAGGCTGGTGTCACAACTGTGGATTTACCGCGCATCGAAGAGTTACGGATGCGTGTCAGCATATCTGCGATAGGATCGTTCATCTGATGCGCTCCCTTACCAGCTTGACTTGACCATGCCGGGGATTTGGCCCGATGAGCCAAGATCCCGCAGCGCGATCCGCGAAATTTTCAGTTTACGATAATAAGCGTGCGGACGGCCTGTCAGCTGGCAACGGTTGTGCAAACGCACAGCCGAAGAGTTGCGGGGCAGTTTCGCCAAAGCCAAAGAAGCGCGAAAACGCTCTTCCATTGGTTTTTCTTGGTCGCTTACGATCGCTTTCAAGGCAGCACGCTTTTCGGCGTACTTCTTGACCAGTGCTTCACGCTTTTTCTCGCGTGCGATCATAGATTTCTTAGCCATGTCTATTCCTTCCGCTTACGAGTTGAAGGGCATGTTGAAAGCTTTCAACAGCGCCTTGCCTTCGTCGTCGGTTTTCGCCGTCGTGGCGATCACGATATCCATTCCCCAGTTTTCATCGATTTTATCGAAATCAATTTCAGGGAATACGAGGTGCTCTTTGAGGCCCATGGCATAGTTACCACGCCCATCAAAAGATTTACCGGGTATACCGCGAAAGTCGCGGATACGGGGCATTGCAACCGTGATCAGACGGTCCAGGAATTCGTACATGCGATCGCCGCGCAGGGTCACTTTCGCGCCCATTGGCATCTCTTCACGTACACGGAAACCCGCGATGGATTTCTTGGCGATGGTCGTCATGGCCTTTTGGCCCGCGATCAAGGTCAAGTCGGCCTGCGCAGATTTGGCTTTCTTGCTGTCACGTACAGCAGCAGCACCACAGCCGATGTTCAGAACAATTTTATCCAAGCGCGGAACTTGCATTCCGTTTTTGTACCCAAATTCTTCTGTCATCGCGGCACGGATGGTGTCGTTGTAAACCGCCTTAAGACGAGGCGTATATGTTGCAGTATCAAGCATCAGATCACATCCCCTGTTGTCTTGGCGAAACGGACTTTCTTGTCGCCGTCCATTTTGAAACCGACGCGTGTTGCTTTGCCGTTGACATCTGCAACTGCGAGGTTGCTCAGGTCAATCGGCATCGCCTTGGGGATGCGGCCCCCTTGGCTTTCTTGTGATTGACGTGTGGCACGGATCGACACGTTAATGCCGTCTACGATGGCTTTGTTTGACTTTGGATCAACAGAGCTGATGGAGCCTGTCTTGCCTTTGTCTTTACCGGCCAACACGATGACCTTGTCACCTTTGCGAAGTTTAGCAGCCATTACAGCACCTCCGGCGCAAGAGAGATGATCTTCATGAAGTTTTTCGCACGCAACTCACGCACAACTGGTCCAAAGATACGTGTACCTACTGGTTCGTTGTTGTTGTTGAGGATGACGGCGGCGTTACGGTCAAAACGGATGGCTGTGCCATCATCACGACGTACTTCTTTGGCGGTGCGAACAACAACGGCCTTACGGACGTCGCCTTTTTTCACACGACCGCGAGGGATGGCTTCCTTTACCGACACGACAATAATGTCGCCGACGGATGCGTATTTACGCTTGGAACCACCCAGTACCTTGATGCACTGAACTCGGCGCGCGCCTGAGTTGTCAGCAACATCCAGGTTGGTCTGCATCTGGATCATTTGGTTTCTCCCGACCTTTGGGGCGCGATGCGTGCGTGATCCCCAGGGTTTCGATTAAGTGGGCGTGGTTCAGGCCTCAGCGGTCTGCAACACTTCCCAACGTTTGGTTTTCGACTTTGGTGCACATTCGATGATGCGAACTGAATCGCCTACTTTGAATGTGTTGTTCTCATCGTGGGCCCGGTATTTCTTGGACTTACGAATGGTCTTCTTCAGAACCGGGTGCGTAAAGCGGCGCTCTACGGATACGGTAACTGTCTGGGCGTTGGCGTCCGAAGTAACGGTGCCTGTCAGGATACGCTTTGGCATGGTCTAGGCTCCCCTTACTCTTCAGATGCTGCGGCGGCAGCTTTTTGGTTCAACACAGTGTGCACACGGGCCACGTCACGCTTGACGGAACGCAGACGCGCCGGGTTTTCCAACTGGCCAGTGGCCTGCTGAAAACGCAAGTTGAACGATTCTTTTTTCAGGTTAACAAGTTCGTCACGGAGCTGGTCCGGCGTCTTGTCATGCAGTTCGCTGGCTTTCATCGCCATTTTCCTTTTCAACATCACCAGCAGGCCGCAAAAGCGTGACCCTGATTCCCGGTGGAGTGGGGTGAAGTGTGGCGTATAGGAGGGATCAAGGCATGGCGCAACCCTTATCTCGGCATATGTCGTGCGTGGGTTTCACCCACCCTACAGTCTGTCGTAGGGTGGGTGAAACCCACGCCATATCCCAATCATTGAGAACCACCCATGACCCAAATCAAATCGCTCTTCGCCACCCGACTCTATCAAGCCGCTCTGTCCGAGCATGGCAAACCCATTGACGCAGAGGAGTTGGAGGATAGCTGCCTGTCCATCGCTGAAGACGACGAGGCGGGCCAAAATTGGAGCGCAGAGAATGACTTTCCCGGCTACACCTCCTATGCTTCTCTGACAGACCTACCTTGGCGATTTCCGATTTTCAAAGACCTGAAAAAAACGCTGGATAAACATGTAAAGACATTCGCCAAGGATCTGGCCTTTGATCTGGATGGTCGAAAACTGAAACTTGAGGATCTGTGGATCAACATTCTGCCCCAGGGCGGCATTCACACCGCTCATATCCATCCGCATTCGGTGATTTCCGGCACAACCTATGTGGCGATGCCCGACGGTGCCAGCGCGATCAAATTCGAAGACCCAAGGCTGGCAATGATGATGGCCGCCCCTGCCCGCCTGAAAGACGCGAGCGAAGAGTTGCGCCAGTTTATCTATGTGGCACCCAAAGTCGGCGACGTGCTGCTGTGGGAAAGCTGGCTGCGCCACGAGGTGCCGATGAATATGGTCGAGGAAGACCGGATTTCCGTTAGTTTTAATTACCGCTGGGAGTGAACGATCACTTCGCTTTCTTACGCGCGTCTTCCTGTTCCTTGACCAGCGCCTTTTCTTCCTTGGTCATCTTATTGCCCCACTGGTTATTCGACAGGCCAAGGTCAGTGGGCATCGGCTTGGTCTTGCCCTTCTTGACGGAACCGCCTTTGTCGAGGAAGGCTTGGATGAGGTCATCGTCGGTGGTGGGCTTGGGGACTTGTTTCATGGGGTGGTTTCCTCAACTGCGCAGAAAATTAGCTTAGTTAGATCGTAAGGTGCTTTGGCAAGGATGGCTAGAACCGATAGGCAGCAGTATCGCGCAGACCTATATTACGAAACACCGCGCCCGAACCGAGGGGCAGGAAGCAAAGCGCCCGCCCCGTGGAGGTGGTTCGGGCGCTGCCTTTGCAGAGCAAAGGCAATATTTGTTAGATCATAGGCCTCGAGAAGCAGCTACCAGGGCGGCACCTGTTAAACCAACCGTAAGTACGCCAAGACCAATCGCGACAATCGGTGCAGCAACGACTGCGGCGGCAGGGGCCCCTAGAGTGCCTGCAACGTAGACGCCAGCTTTAGTTGCAATCCATTTTCCGCCTACATGTTTGACAGCGGCAATACCTGTTGAGCTTAATACGGCGTTCCCTCCAATGGCAGCAATGGCTGCGGTTCCAGTCTTTTTTGCTGTTTCTGCAAGCGTTCTTGATACAATAGCCATTCAAATTCTCCCTTTGTATGAGGACGATATTGGAACTCACGTTTCTGTTATCAAGGTAACCGACGAAAGAAAAACCCCTGCCGCTTACGCAACAGGGGTTTTTCTCTAACTCTACCGTGTATGTTCTCATCGCCTTTTGTGAAGAACAAAAGACGACTGCCACACACGCGTCAGCCCCAGCATAGCTGGGGCGACGGGATTACCAGTCCTCGCGCACCACAACACGCGTCTTGATCGGCAGCTTCATCGCCGCCAGACGCAGGGCTTCGCGTGCGATATCATCGTTCACGCCGTCAATCTCAAACATCACCCGACCAGGCTTAACCCGGCAGGCCCAGAAATCGACAGAACCTTTACCTTTACCCATACGGACTTCGGTTGGTTTTGACGTCACTGGCAGATCCGGGAAAATACGGATCCAGACGCGGCCTTGACGTTTCATGTGACGCGTCATGGCACGACGGGCGGCTTCGATCTGGCGTGCTGTGACACGCTCAGGCTCGGTTGCCTTAAGACCATAGGTGCCAAAGTTCAGGTCAGACCCGCCCTTTGCCAGACCTTTAATCTTGCCTTTATGCTGCTTGCGGAATTTCGTCCGTTTTGGCTGTAGCATCTATCTACTCCTTAACGCCGACCGCCGGCACCGCGAGGTGCTGGGCCGTCTTGAAGTTCCTGTAACTTACGATCATGCGCGGACGGATCATGTTCCATGATCTCACCCTTAAAGATCCATGTCTTGATGCCGATGATGCCATAAGCAGTCATCGCCTCAACATGGGCGTAATCGATGTCGGCACGCAATGTGTGCAGAGGCACGCGACCTTCACGGTACCATTCGGTCCGCGCGATTTCCGCGCCGCCCAAACGGCCAGCAAGGTTACAGCGGATACCAAGGGCACCCATACGCATGGCGTTCTGCACGGCACGTTTCATGGCGCGGCGGAAAGACACCCGGCGTTCCAATTGCTGTGCAATGCTTTCCCCAACCAATGCTGCGTCCAGCTCTGGCTTGCGGACTTCAACAATGTTGAGGTGCAGGTCAGACTTGGTGATCTTGGCAATCTTCTGACGCAGACCTTCGATGTCTGCCCCTTTTTTGCCAATGATCACACCGGGGCGTGCTGTGTGGATCGTGACGCGGCACTTTTTGTGCGGACGCTCAATGATCACACGGGCAATACCCGCTTGCTTGCATTCTTCTTTGATAAAGGCACGGATGGCGAGGTCTTCGAGCAGAAGATCACCATAGTCCTTTGTGTCGGCGTACCAACGGCTATCCCATGTGCGGTTAACCTGCAGGCGCATGCCGATCGGGTTTACTTTGTTACCCATTATGCTTGCTCCTCAACTTGACGCACGACGATTGTAATCTCTGAGAACGGCTTGATGATCTTGCCGAAACGGCCACGCGCACGTGGACGACCGCGCTTCATGATCAGGTTCTTACCGACATAGGCTTCGGCAACGACCAATTCATCAACGTCAAGGTTGTGGTTGTTTTCGCCGTTCGCAATCGCGGACTGAAGACACTTCTTCACATCCTGCGCGATCCGCTTTTTGGAGAAAGTGAGGTCGGTCAACGCCTTGTCCACTTTCTTGCCACGGATCAATGCGGCAACGAGGTTCAGTTTCTGCGGCGACGTCCGCAACATGCGCAGTTTGGCACGTGCTTCGTTGTCTGCCACGCGGCGGGGATTTTTATCCTTGCTCATGGCTTATTTCCGCTTCGCTTTTTTGTCGGCGGCATGACCGTAGTAGGTCCGTGTTGGCGAATATTCACCAAACTTCTGACCAATCATGTCTTCGCTGACGTTTACAGGGATGTGCTTGTGACCATTGTAGACACCGAACGTCAGACCAACAAACTGTGGCAGAATCGTTGAACGGCGCGACCAGATTTTGATCACTTCGCTGCGACCGCTCTCGCGGGAGGCTTCGGCCTTTTTGAGGACATAAGAGTCAACAAAAGGACCTTTCCATACTGAACGAGACATAAATTAACGCCCCTTCTTCTTGGCGTGGCGTGACCGAATAATCAGAGCACTTGACGCTTTTTTCTTGTTCCGGGTTTTTGCACCCTTTGTCGGCTTGCCCCAAGGCGTAACCGGATGACGACCACCAGATGTCCGGCCTTCACCACCACCATGCGGGTGGTCGATCGGGTTCATCACAACACCACGCACAGACGGGCGGATGCCCTTGTGACGCATGCGGCCCGCTTTACCGTAGTTCTGGTTGGAGTTGTCGGGGTTGGACACGGCACCAACAGTGGCCATACATTCCTGACGCACCAAGCGCAGTTCACCCGATGACAGACGGATCTGAGCATAGCCACCATCACGACCAACGAATTGGGCGTAAGTACCAGCGGCACGCGCGATCTGACCACCCTTACCGGGCTTCATCTCGATGTTGTGGATGATGGTACCGATGGGCATACCAGAGAACGGCATCGCGTTGCCGGGTTTGATGTCTGCCTTTTGGCTGGCGATCACCTTGTCACCCACAGCCAAACGCTGCGGTGCCAGGATATAGGCCTGTTCACCATCTTCGTATTGAATGAGCGCGATAAACGCGGTCCGGTTCGGGTCATATTCGATACGCGCGACAACAGCGGACATGTCCAGCTTGTTACGCTTGAAATCAACGATACGGTAAAGGCGTTTTGCCCCACCGCCTGTGCGACGCATTGTGATCCGTCCGGTGTTGTTCCGTCCGCCCGACTTTGTCAAACCCTCTGTGAGGGCCTTGACAGGGCGACCTTTCCAAAGCTCCGAACGGTCAATCAGTACCAGCCCACGCTGGCCCGGCGTCGTCGGTTTGTACGACTTGAGTGCCATGTTGTCTGTCTTCCGTTAGCTATGTGCGCCGGGGGTAAGCCCGGCTGGTTTATAGGCCCCCGTAGGTGCCCGGTTTGGTGTGGTGGAGTGAACTCCACCTTACGTAAGATGGGCGCATCGCCCATCCGCCATAAACAAAGGCAAAGCCCCGGACGAATCCGGGGCCAGTGCCGATGGGGTCGTTTAGGGGGGATGGGGGTGAGGGTCAAGGGGCCCGCGATGCCTCAACTTACCATTGCTATAGAACTACATTATTTATCTCTTCGACAACTTGTATTTGCCAATGACCTACGTACAATCAGTAGTAGCAATTTGAAGAATTAATAGAGGTATCAATGACATCACCAAGTAATAGCGCAAAAAGCAAAATTAAGGTTTCTATCGGTAACACGAGCTTCTCAGGCTCCGGGAACCATGAATGGTTAGCTGAGCAACTCGACAAGGTTTTGAAGATTGCTGCTAATCACCCCGCCTCACTGGAACCACCAAGTGCAAAATCAGTGGCGACACCGTTGGACACAAGTAGTGACATGCCTTAATCCTCAACGGCAGTTGGCTCTCTTGCTTCATATCTTAAAGCTAAAGACGCAACAGCGAACCAGACTAAGAGGTTCTTGACCACGGCGGCATGGTTTATAAAAAAGGGAGCGACCTCATTGAAAACTGCCGAAATTTCAAAATCGCTGAAGGATAATCAGCAAAGCAAACTTTCGAACCCATCGGAGTGTTTAAACAAGAATGTCGGCAAGGGATTTTGCGAGAAGACCAGCGAAGGTTTTTTTGTGACACCCGAAGGGTGGGCTGAACTGGGTGAATCAACTTGAATCCAAGCCCAGCACTTTCTTCACTCCCTATCAGTCTACGTGATCCGCTATTGAATGAATATCAAAATATTGTTGGAAATTTCGCCGAACGCCGTTGGTCTCCTACAGAGTTAAGCGGCGGTCTCTTCTGCGAGATCGTCTTTACAATTTTAGAAGGCCATTCAAATGGAAGTTACGCTGGTAGCCCCTCTAAGCCGTCCAACTTTGTTTCAGCGTGCCGCCAGCTTGAACAAAACACTCATGTGCCAAGAAGTTTTCAAATCTTGATCCCTCGCTTGCTGCCAGCATTGTATGAAGTTCGAAATAATCGAGGCGTGGGTCATGTTGGTGGTGACGTGGACCCAAATCATATGGATGCCACGTTCGTTCTTAGCAGCGCAAACTGGATAATGGGCGAGCTTGTTCGTGTGTTTCACTCTTCGCAAATAGACGATGCGCAAAAGTTGGTTGATCAATTGAGCGAAGTCAGAATTCCCCTGATTTGGCAAAAAGGAAAGATGCGTCGCGTTCTAAATACCTCGTTAAAGCAAAATCAACAAATTCTAGTCTTATTAGCTTCAGCTGGATCATCAAGTGTTAACGACTTAGTATCATGGATGGACGTGACGAACCGAACTTACTTTAAGAGAGTTCTTCGTTCACAGCACAAAGAGCGGTTGATCGAATTTGATGAAACAGCGGGCGCGGTGGAATTATTGCCTCCCGGATCAGCCATGGCGGCGGAAATTGTAAGGCAGTTCTCATAAGAAAAGGCCCAGCCTTCCAGCCACGCCCCTTCAATTATCAAAATCATCAGCCCCCCGCAAAGCCGCCCAGCTTACGCCAGCGCGATATTCGTAGCTGACTCACGTCGATCACGGCCCGCTTCGATATCAAAAGTAACTTACTGATCATCAGACAAACCTGTGAGGCCGACTTGCTCAACGGCAGAGATGTGGACAAACAGGTCTTTGCTGCCGCTATCAACCAACTGCATTGTACCGTCACATTTCATCCTACCGACGCGATACCGACGTAAGACCGATCTGATGCAGCAGCGCTAAAACCCTTGTTAATAAGGCGATTTAGCCCGATTCCTCACCAACCCCAAATCGCCCGTTAACAACATCTTCACCAGACAACAAAAAAGAGCGCGCCGAACGGCACGCCCTTTTTCAATACATCCCAAAACCGAACCCTACCGCAACGTCAAATTCCCAATAGACGCCCTAATAACACTCTTTGTATCATCACTATCCCCCGACACGGCCAGCCCGATCAGCGCCCCTTTGCTCCCCCCAAACGCACGCGCATAATCCGCCGCCAGATTGACTTTCTCACTATGGGAACCCGTGCCCGCCTGCCGCAATGCAATCGTCACACCCTGCCCGCTGGGTCCGTAAGGAGACCGGATCACCTGCCCCCGCTTGGCGTTCCCACCCCATGCGTATTGGATAATGCGCACATCAGAGTTGCCCAGCAAACTGCGGATGTTTTTGCCCTTAAGGCTCGGCGCAACGCTTTCTGGTACAAACACAAAATAGAGCGAGATATTGCGGTCATCGCCGCCCTTTTTCGCGAGGTTGGTTGGCGGTACGGACTGATCCACTTTCCAGCTCCATGAAGCCCCCGACGTAGCCCAATCCCCCTCCCCTAGACGTGTCCAAGCAATGGAAACTGAACCGTCTGAGACCAGGCCAAGGTTATTGCCAAAGCTGTAATCGTTTGAGTTGAAAAGAGACAAGCGTTGCTCTTTCCAACCGCTCGAGAAGCTCACAGGCCCTGCTGTCACCGTCGTCGCGAGGATAGTTAATAATACTGCTGATACCGTTAAACGCATGTGTGGCTCCTCATTTCGCTTGCTCCAAAGGTAGATCAGCCAGAACAGCAAAGCCAGAACACGCCTGTCACATTGTTGTCAGTCGCAAGTTCCCGTCTCATCACCACCGAAAAACAGCCGCTCTCAGTCGCTAATTCAGCAAATAAAAAGGCGCAGCCACTACAGCCACGCCCTTCAATTCTCTCAAACATCAGCCCCTTACGGAACCGCCCAGCTTACGCCAGAACGATGTTCGACGCGCTTTCGCGGCCGTCACGGCCGGCTTCGATGTCGAAAGTCACTTTTTGGTCGTCGTTCAGACCGGTCAAGCCCGCCGCTTCAACGGCAGAGATGTGTACAAACACGTCTTTGCTGCCGCCATCGGGAGCGATAAAACCAAAACCTTTAGTGGTGTTGAACCATTTGACTGTACCAGTGGCCATTAGAGTATTCCTTAAAATATGCTGCCCGCAGGATGCGGCAGGTCGGCTAAGTCAGTGAAAGATCGTATGACTGAGCCGTAAGGAGCAGTAATGCCGATAGATATAGTAACGTCGCCCCCTGCCCATGCGCCTTTTCCACATAGATAGCAAGCCACATAGGGCGAGCAGTCGTTATCAGCGGATTTTCCCTGCACTGCCATGCAAAAAGATATGCAACAAGCCACTTTCACATCAAAAAATCCCGAACTGGCCCGCATTAACTGCAAGCCGTCACTTTATGGAGGTTCAAATGGTAATGGAGTAGACGGATGGTCGACCAAGATACAGATGATGAAAATGTCGCCGAAACCAGGACTGGGGGTTGGGGCACGTTACTGCATCTTGGGTTCTGGATGCTCCTGCTTGCAGGATTATGGTTTCAGTGGAAAGCGGCGATGCTCGTTGGGTTTTTTCTGACAATCGCGAACATCACAGGGTGTTTTATCCCGTTGATCGCAAATGCACTGGTGCTCACCGTTCTACTACCCTTCCCGCCAAAGACCACAGAAGGCGTCAACCTCTGTATGTTCGTAATGATGGGATTGATTGTTCAAGTCTGGCAGTTTTCATTCTGGATTGAAGGGGCAGCAGCACATTAATACCAGCTAACTTTAATGCAAAAGGCCCCCCGCTTGCACAGAGGGCCTTTCACCAATCAGAACTCTAACAAGACATTACAGCCCGGTAGAGACGTCAATTGTGTTACCTTCTTCAAGGGTCACATAAGCCTTTTTCACGTCTTTGCGGCGGCCCATCTGACCCCGGAAACGCTTGACCTTACCTTTAGTGATGGTCGTGTTCACGGCCTTCACCTTGACACCAAAGAGCGCCTCAACGGCCTCCTTGATCATCGGTTTGTTGCTCTCCATGGCGACTTCAAACACAACGGCGTTGTGCTCTGATGCCATGGTTGCTTTTTCCGTGATGATCGGCTTGCGGATCACATCGTAGTGGTTGTGCTTGGCGCTCATTTCAAACGGGCCTCCAGTGCTTCGATACCCGCTTTGGTGATCACGAGAGTATCACGCTTGAGGATGTCATAGACGTTTGCACCCATCGTTGGCAGGATATCCAGACCTTCGATGTTGCGCGCGGCTTGCAAGAAGTTTTCGTTCACAGACGCGCCATCGATGATCAACGCGCGTTTCCAGCCGAGGTTCTTAACCTGCTTGGCCAGTGCTGCGGTTTTCCCATCCGATGCGGCATCGTCGATGATGACCAGGTTGCCTGTCTTTGCCTTAGAGGACAAAGCGTGGCGAAGACCCAGTTTGCGGAACTTCTTGGTCAGCTCGTGGCCGTGGCTACGAGGGGTTGGACCCTTGTAGATACCACCCGAACGGAAGATCGGTGCAGAACGTGCGCCGTGGCGTGCGCCGCCGGTGCCTTTCTGACGATAGATCTTCTTGGTCGAATAGCTGACCTCGGACCGTGTCTTGACCTTGTGCGTACCTTGCTGCGCGTTGTTACGCTGCCAGCGGACGACGCGGTGCAGGATGTCGGCACGTGGCTCAAGACCAAACAGGGCCTCGTCCAGGTCGATTGATCCAGCTGCACCACCGTCGAGTTTGATGACATCGAGTTTCATTCGTCACCTTCCTTCTTGGTCTCGTCCAAAGTTTCGCTTTGATCACCAGCTTCTTCTTTGTCCGATTCAATGGACGCTTCGGCCTCTGCCATTGCGGCAGCTTCCGTTGCGGCTTGCTCTTCGGCCAAACGCTTGGCTTCTGCTTCGGCCTCTGCAGCTGCTGCTGCGGCGGCTTCTTCAGCTGCTTTTGCGGCTTCTTCAGCGGCGGATTTCAAAGCGGCGGGCAGGATTGCGCTGTCTGGGAACGGCTTTTTCACCGCGTCCTTAACAGTCACCCAACCACCTTTGGAGCCTGGAACGGCGCCTTTGACCATGATCAGGCCACGAACGGTGTCAGTTTTGACAACTTCGAGGTTCTGAGTGGTGACACGGGCGGAACCCATGTGACCGGCCATTTTCTTGCCTTTGAAAACCTTACCGGGATCTTGACACTGACCGGTGGAACCGTGCGAACGGTGAGACACGGAAACACCGTGTGTCGCACGCAGACCGCCAAAGTTGTGGCGCTTCATCGCACCGGCAAAACCTTTACCGATGGATGTGCCTGCAACGTCAACATACTGACCTGCGAAATAATGGTCCGCGATGATTTCCTCACCCACGTCCAGCATCGCATCCGCATCAACGCGGAATTCAGCAACTTTACGCTTTGGCTCAACCTTTGCCGCTGCAAAGTGACCGCGCATCGCCTGTGACGTCCGCTTGGCCTTTGCTGTACCAGCACCAAGCTGAACAGCAACATAGCCGTCCTTCTCGATGGTACGCTGTGCAACAACCTGAAGGTTATCGAGCTGAAGAACGGTCACAGGAATCTGCTTACCGTCTTCCATGAACAGACGGGTCATGCCCATCTTTTTTGCAATAACGCCTGAGCGCAACATGATATTACCCTCCTACGCTTATGACTGCAGCTTGATCTCGACGTCCACACCAGCGGCCAGGTCGAGCTTCATAAGCGCGTCCACGGTCTGGGGGGTCGGATCAACGATATCCAGCAAACGCTTGTGCGTGCGGATCTCGAACTGGTCACGGGATTTCTTGTCTACGTGGGGGCCACGCAAAACAGTGAATTTTTCGATCTTGTTCGGCAGCGGAATCGGACCGCGAACAGATGCGCCGGTACGTTTGGCGGTGTTGACGATTTCCTGAGTGGAGGCATCAAGCACCCGGTAATCAAACGCCTTCAGGCGGATGCGGATGTTCTGGCTAGCAGCCATGTGCATATCCCTTACATTTGGGATGTCAACGGATTGGAGGATACAGGCTCATCCGGCACCCTCATCGCGTCTTAGTGTCAAGTGAAACGGGGCGCATATGGATGCACCCCGAGTCAGTGGGGGTGCTATAGGGGAAGGGCGTGGAGGTGGCAAGGGGGTTCTGAAAACCACCGAGTTTTCAGAACCGGTGCGCAAGGTCACTTCTCTTGGGAAGTGACAGCGACACACGATTGTGTTTGTCCCGTTGCCGCTCTATCCGGCCCAAGATATCGCAAGCACTTTTAGGAATACGGTGATCGTTGGGAAAGCCAAAAGCACACTGCCTAAGGCAAAGAGGAAAAAGCAGGACCACCTAACAATTAAGAACCGATGGTTCTGATACTCGAACCAAAGATAAAGCATATCTCGGTCAAACATTTCGCTCGCTTTACTCCGGTCAAATTCCTTGTCTTTATCGAAACGTTCCTGCACACGCTTGAGCGTTTCGGGAATTGCACTTTTAAGAACGCTCCATAACCTCCGATTAAATTCGTGATGGTAGACCTTCGTATTGGTTGCGACATAACTTTCGACATCGCCAAACTTCTTGATCTCATGAGGACAAAATAGTTGGTAGAAAAGAGTCGATGCAGCAATCGATGTTAGAGCAAAATATATGTTCACCACTCGACGAAGCAGAAAATCTCTGTCGATTTCTCCAAATTCGGTTTCCGCGCACGAGCCACCCCGGAATGCACTACAGACCCAATTCATTGATGAGGCGAGCAATTCAGCGAATGTATCATTAAAAATTATTAGGTAGCCGAATATCGGAATGATGATTGTCATGCGCGCAAATCGTGATCCGCCAAAAGCTCTCAATGAGGCCCATGAAGGCTCGAATACCATATTAGTCCCCAATCTGAAAAACCTGCCTTCTCTACCTTATACTTCGATCTCAAATTTAGAACAGCAGAAGGCCGCCCCATCTGAAGCAACCATCTGTCTATCATAACACCCGTATGGCCACCCTGCTCTCATCGCCTTTCGTGAAGTACAAAAGACGACTGCCGCAGGGCAGCCACCTAGTGCGTTTTTAAGATTGCCTCGCAATCTTAAAAACGCACTATTCAACCCGCTTCAAAAACGCCTCAATCACCTTCTCCACCCCGCCCGGACTAACCGACCGGAACACCAGATCAAGTCCACCATCCGCCAAGGTCCGGTGATATTCCTGCATCTCGTACTCACCCGCTTCGTTGATATACAATGAGAACACCGTGAACGTGTCGCCATCCACCCTTGCCCAGACGTAAGGCTCCCCGGCCAGCGGGTTCAGCGGCACCTTCTTACCAAAGACATTCATTTTGGTCTCAGCACCAAAAATATGCGGTCTATCGCTGGGGCCGAATGCGACGGTATAGGTCTTGGCCTTTTTCCGCCCATCGCTCTTGGTGCTCACAGAAGTCCAAGTGACGCTGAACCCTTTGTCAGCAGGCTCAATCGTCGCGCTCATGTCGCGGTGTTCGGTTTTCCCCTCAAATTCAAATTCCACTTCACCGGTATAAGTACCTAAAAACCGGTCAATATCCGCAGCAAAGCTGATGCCGGGCAACAGCACAAAGACAAGGAACAAAGTGGCGCGGAGGTGGGGGATAAGATGTTTCATGCGGTAAGGGTAACGCAGGTTGAAAGGGTTGTCAGCGGGGCATATTGCACCACTCGCTTAATCATCATCCGATGTTGTCGTGTGGTAAGAGGCCGAAACAGTTTTTCTGCCCCCCACAACGCAAAAGGCCGCCCCATGTGGAGCGGCCTTTGTTTGTTTTAACAACCGGTGCTGCGCGTCATAACCACTGA
>JBPOFF010000017.1:0-67963 GCA_051251995.1 Sulfitobacter sp. | reverse complement strand
ATCACACCCGTTATGAAACTGAAAACAGCCGCCTGAATTCTACGGCTGGGCCCCATTAAAAATGGGGGGATTACCCAATGATCTCTTCCAGTTCTGTGTACTCATATCGACGAAGCACTTGGAGCGCGGACTTCATCCAAGCTTTCGAGCCAATTGGGTGATTTGCCACCTGCATATTGAAGATGTTGTGCATCAGCGAAGTGACGCGCGCCGTTGGTTGTACGAAGTCATCAGATTCGGTTTTATCAAATCGATAAGGGCGCATATGCTCTGGTTTTTGATGACCCGACTTGATGAGTATGGGTCGCTTTTTCTTCTTGGTTGTCATGTCGCCTCCCAGTGGAATGGTACCACTCTGGTGTCGTATATAGGCTTAACCCATGTTGAAATCATCCGGTACCAAATCGGAACCGAACTCATGTGCTTTTGGCTAAATACACCAGAAGGAGGCCATCACATGGTTACATTAAGATTTTCGGTACGATCCACCGATGCTGAACTTGTTCAAGGGTTCCGTGAACTTCAACAAGCCACACGGCTACCTGCATCTTTGCTGCTGGAGGATGCAATTGAGCTATTGCTTACGCAGTACGAGGAGGGTCAGGAGTGATAACGGGTCTCTGCATCATGATGATCTGACCATCGGGCAAAACATCGATATCCATCGACACTGTTCGGTCTGCTTGCTGTTTGTGGGAAAGCAGGTTCGCTCTTAAAATTCGGTTCAACCCATGCGCATACGCCATTGTGAGATTGAGCGGCTCCAGACTAGACGAGCGACGTTGATGGTTTCGCCGAAAGATGGATTCAAGTAATCGGTGTCGTTGTTCTGTTGTGGCTTCCATTTACACCCCCTGCCGGATGGTTGGCTCTATCGGTGGATTTGAACGCGCATCGCATTCTGGCGATGTCAATCTGACGTGGAGGGCGCGTTCATCCAAAGCCCGACACCGGCCCACGGTAAGTTTTGTTCTTCAAGAAAAACCCGAACACGTTCATCAAGTTCATCACCATTGACGATTGCGCAGGTGTCACCAAGACGGATCATCTGGATTCCAAAAATTTCGTCACGAACTTCTCCGTTGGCATCCATTTCACCACACGTGGAAACTGCATCTTCCAACGATGTCAGAATAGCTTCAGGATCGTCGTAGTTCTCTTGAGTCTCGGCTGCTGCGGATACAGCACTCATGATCATTCCTGTTAAAATCAAATTCAATTTCATATGTCTCTCTCCATATTGCTGAACGCGGCTACGACGCGAGGGGATGTTGCATCATTGCGTTCATCATCGTTCTCAACGGCTACTGAAAGCAGGTCCGTCATGGTGACCTCTCCTTGAGTGGCGGAGATGATTGCCTTCAGCGTTCGTCGGTTTGCGATGCAGGTGCCATCCCGAACACGTTTTACCGTAGCGACACCAAGTTTTGACGCTCGTGCCATCGCCCTTAGGCTTATTCCATGAAGAGAGAGGTATTCATCCAATCGCATTGATGTTTCATTAAAGGGAACATTAATGATTCGCAATGAGATACATGCCCGTGATTGCACTATTCCGAAAAGTGTTCCATCTTGTGGAACATCGAAGTCACATCAATTCTGGACGCATGGAACTTAGAAAACGACTCAGAGATGCAAGGAAAGACGCCAAGCTCAACGTTCAAGACGTTGCTGATGCGTTGGGCGTGGGCCGTGCTCAAGTGTGGCGAATGGAATCAAAGAATGCCGATTTCATATCGGTTGGACGACTAAGGGTACTTGCAAACCTATATGGTCGCCCCGTCACATACTTCTTCGATGATGACCTCGAAATCGGAGATCAACTGGTCGCATATCAACTCATAGGAATGGCAATATCTGTAACCCAGACCGTAGCAAACCGAATGAGTAAACGACCATCACCAGCGTTGATCGAGTCCGCGACGCTGGCTGTAATCAGAGCCCAGCAGGACCGTTGGGCAGATGATCCGAAGTCTATGTTCAATCCCGATGAATTCGTCATGCTCATCGAGCAACACTTTAAGAGGGGGCGTATCAAGTGAACCCTATTCATCAAAGCTACGCGATACTGGAAAGCAACCAAATCTAATGGACCATATCTTCCAAACCGGATCATTGTTCACGCGGGACTATTTGACCGAAGCGGTGACGCAGACATCAGCTTATGATCAGGTTGATGTGGAGCGTGTGCGATCTGAATTGGCGTCGCTGTTCGATGCGTTTCCTGCTAGCCAGAAGCCCACCGAGGCAAAGACCGAAGATGATCTGATCTGGAAGGTCCTTGCAGTGCTTGGCTGGGATTACCACGAACGGCAGGTGAACCTCTCGTACCGTGGTCGTGACAACGTCCCTGATGGCATTCTGTTCCTGGACGCTGAAGCCAAGACTCAAGCTAACACGCATACAGAGAAATGGCGTCAGTATGAACACGGCGTCGTCGTTGTTGAATCGAAGCGATTTGATCGCCCGTTGGACAGGGGGCTTCGTAAGAAGGATGAAGCAACTGCACCGTCCACCCAAATGCTACGGTATCTACGTCGCGTGGATGATCTCACCAGTGGTGATCTACGTTGGGGTTTCCTGACGAACGGATCAGTTTGGCGGCTCTACTATCAGGGTGCACGGTCCGTATCTGAACAGTTCTTCCAGATCGATCTCGCATCAGTCCTACAGGTCCGTGGTGATCTGATGGACGCAGATACATCTGAAGAAGCCATTGCAGAACGAGACCATTGGCTTCGCGTATTCGTATTGATGTTCCAACAGCCATCATTTGTCCCGTCACCGACTGATGCAAGAACATTCCACATCCAAGCCCTAGAGGAAGGGAAGTTCTATGAAGAACGTGTCGCAAAGAACTTATCCGATGTGGTCTTCCAAACAGTGTTCCCATTGCTGGCCAAGGCCATCGCCGAGGGTGAACCAGAAGCTGACCTTGGCGACGTACGTCATGCTGCACTGATCCTGCTCTATCGGTTGTTGTTCCTGCTCTATGCGGAGGACCGCAATCTCCTGCCTGTGCGTGACAGCCGCTATGATGACTACAGTCTTCGAGAGAAGGTGAGGGGGGATGTGCAGCGCCGCAAGGATCAGAACGATATTTTCTCGTCTACACAGTCGCGGTACTGGTCCATCGTCGAAGACCTGTCGCGGGCCATCGACAAGGGCGATACATCCATCGGTTTGCCACCGTACAACGGCGGGCTCTTTAATGCTGAGGCGACGCCGCTCCTAACTGGTGTCCGTATTGCAGATGATCGCATGGCCGATGTCATCGATCTGCTCAGCTATGAACACCGCGACGGACAACGCCGTTACATCAACTATCGCGACCTGTCTGTGCAGCAACTCGGATCAATCTACGAACGTCTGCTTGAGTTTGAGATCAAACGTGACCCTGAAGAGGGGCTGATCGTTCGTCCCAATCTCTTCGCTCGTAAGTCCAGTGGCAGCTATTATACACCCGACGAACTGGTCGGCCTCATTCTTCGTGAAACACTAGAGCCGCTTATCACGGACAAGCTCACGGCATTCACATCAAAAGCCGAG
The DNA here is from genome assembly GCA_051251995.1 of Sulfitobacter sp. GTDB lineage: Bacteria > Pseudomonadota > Alphaproteobacteria > Rhodobacterales > Rhodobacteraceae > Sulfitobacter. The sequence continues at coordinate 64,414 of JBPOFF010000017.1, read as the reverse complement.
GAACTCGCCACCTCCACAATGGATGAAGATGACCGGATCGCCATCTTGCGCAAGCTTGATCCAGCCGAAGCATTGCTAACACTGCGCATCGTCGATCCTGCGATGGGCTCGGGCCACTTCCTCGTCAATCTTGTGGACTTCATGGCTGACAAAGTGATCGAAACACTGGCCGAGGTCACCAGTTTCGTCGATTGGGTGGAAGAATCCTACACGTCCCCGTTGGCTGATCGCATCGCTGAAATCCGAGCCACCATCAAAAGCAATGCGGATGAGAACAACTGGACCGTCGATATCGAACAACTCGATGACCGGCACATCATTCGCCGCATGGTGCTCAAACGCTGCGTCTATGGCGTCGATAAGAACGCGATGGCTGTGGAACTAGCCAAGGTCGCCTTGTGGCTCCACACGTTCACCGTAGGGGCCCCTCTGTCGTTCCTGGATCACCATCTGCGGTGTGGGGACAGTCTATTCGGCGAAAGGGTCGGGCGGGTGCTGGAACGGCTTGAGGCTGGTGGTCATGCAGCCTTCATTGGGGATGAAATCCAAAAGGCCGTTGGTTCCGCATCTGCCATGCACACCATCGAAGGGCTCACCGACGCTGAGATCGCCGAAGCACATAGGTCAGCCAATATGTTCAATGGCATCCTCAAGATGACGGACCCACTGAACACCTTCTTGCAAACGCTGCATGCCATCGACTGGTTGGGGTTGAAGAAGGAAAAGCTTGAACGTGGGTCAGCGGCAGATGAAACTGATCTGGGATCGGTCAGTGCATGGCTCGACGGCACCTATGGTGACCCGGTGGCAATCGCGACGGGCAAAGCCAAGTTGCCCAAGAAAGCCACTCGGTTTGCAGGCATCCTTGACGCGGCCCGCACACTGATCACCGAAGAGAACTTCATGAACTGGGAAGTGGCATTCCCCGGCGTGTGGCATGACTGGGACGGGGATCGAGCCGGTGGATTTGATGCTGTCGTCGGCAACCCACCGTGGGACGTTTATGAGTTCGAAGAAGTTGCTTGGTTTGAAAGTCGTAGCCAAAAAGTGGCACTGGCGGGAAAAACCGAGCGTAAGCGGCTCATATCAGAACTCCGCAAGAAATCTGATCCGCTATGGCACGAGTTCGAACGCGCGCGAGATCGAGTTCGCCAAGGGTCTCGGTTGGTCAAAGCTGGCAAAGGACAGTTTGGGTGGATGACCGGTGGTAAGCTTGATCTCTATAAGCTATTTGCAGAACGGGCTATCCAACTGCTTAAACCTGACGGGCTTGTTGGGTTTCTGATCCCAACTGGGATCGCGACCGACAAGGGAACGTCAGCCTTCTTCTATGATCGAGCGGTGAATGGATGTGTTCAGACGTTATTCGACTTTGAAAACCGAAAAGTATTCTTTCCTGATGTTGATGCACGATTCAAGTTTTGCGTGTTTGTCGCTTCATCAGGCCGACAATTCGACACCACACGCAGCGCCTATTTCTTGCACAACGTTGACGAATTGGGGGACCCTGAACGGCGGTTTGAACTGACCGCAGATGATTTCGCTCGTGTAAACCCGAACACGAAGACATCACCGATATTCCGGAATAGCCGTGATGCGGAATTGACTGCACAAGTGTATGCACGAAGACCGATACTGTCCTTACATACAGGTAAAAAGAAGAACCTGCTTTGGCCCATCGCATATAATCAGATGCTCAACATGAGCACCGACGAGTCACTGTTCCGCACGATACATCAATTAGAGACCACCGAGGGTGCATATGCGGTAGGTAAAAACCGCTTTCGGAACGACAAAGGTGATTGGCTACCGCTTTACGAAGGTAAGATGGCCCAAGCCTTCGATCACAGGGCATCTGATGTCTATGTCAATCCTGAGAATGTCTTCAGGCAAGGCCAACAAGTACAGGTGCCTGTATCCGAGAAGGCTGACCCATCACGTTACCCTGCCACCCGTTTCTACCTGCTTGAAAATGATGAGTGGTGGCCGAACACCGACAAGTGGATCATAGCCTTCAAGGACGTTACTGCGACAACCAACATGCGAACCATGATCGCTGCTTTACTACCGAAATCTGGGGTCGCTCATACGTTCCCAGTTTTGGCTCTCAAAGACGACGTGGTTGATCGCGGTGCAACAGCTTCGGTGATACTCGGAGCATTGAATTCTATCCCTTTCGATTACATCGCCCGCCAGAAGGTGCCGTCAACTCACTTTACATGGTATGTGCTCGAACAAATCCCGATCATTCCATTGGACGCTATCAAGGCCAAAAGATTTGGACAGGTATCTGCATGGGACATGGTTGCTTCAATTGTCTTTGAACTCACCTATACCGCTCATGATATGGCCCCGTTCGCCCGTGATATGGGTTATGTCGATGACAAAGGTGATGTGCTGCCACCATTCCCATGGGATGAAGATCGACGCCTACGGCTGCGGGCCAAGCTCGACGCTGTTTTCTTCCATCTCTACGGCATCTTTGACCCCGCCAACCGCGAACAAAGCCGTGGTGACATCTCCTACATCTACTCAACCTTCCCCATCGTTGAGAAGCAGGAGATGAAGGCTCATGGCCGTTACCTGTCGCGTGATTTGGCAATGGCCTATTGCAACACCTTAGCCGCCGGTCATCCGGATGCAGAGCCAGAGGTTTGACTTCGGGATGACCCGTGGCTCTGACCACAAACTATAGAAAGAACGATTTTGTCCATGAAAATCAAGAAACCGCTCAATGAAGTACAGATTAGGTTCAACGAACTATGCGACAAGGGTGGTGGGCAAGGTGGAGGACCGGCCAGAACCAAAGTCCAAGAGTTGTTACATGAAGGTAGCCAGACGCTGAATGCGATGGCTTTCGATGAAATATCCTCGCACCTGAAGGCATTTCCAGAGGCGAACCCATGGCATGTTTGCTTCGCGGTTGGGCTGGGGTGGGGGCACTTAGCCAAAATCGATGAAGATTTCACCGCTGCGGCCATCCGTGTCTTATCTGATCTCGATGAAGAAGCATTGAAGGATGCAAAGTTGTTTCATTTGGAACGCGGGCCAATGCCGATCGAACAGTCTCTTCGTGGCGGATACCTCATGTTCCAGAAGGTAAAACTCCCAGCAAAGCTTCCACACGACTTGAGGACAATGGGTCGTGCACAGGAAAGGTGGTTATCGCCAATCTTATCGAATTCGAATGACCGGCCTAAGTACATAGGAAGCTGGAACGCGACTGCCATGTTCATGGTTGCACTGTTTGCTGATCCGGACCTCGGGGCAACGCTAAAGTCTGCCGAGGTTATGCTACCACCCGGGGGGCCGATCTACGCGGGATTGTCCATACTCCACAATAACAAAGTTTTGAATTCTGCACCGCACGGGAGTGCGCTCGACGAAGAGGCTTTTGAGCCCGGTTCCATTTATCTCAATAGTGCACTGATGGCAGAACTGTTGGTTGGACGTGAAGGCTGGAGCATGATCGACGTTCATTCGGGGCTATACATGCTCGGAACACGATATCCACTTTCAAAAGAATGGGCGTAGTCAGCGTAGCCCGGTGGCTAAAACAGTGTTTACGCCACTGGCTAGTGGGCGAAACAAGGGCTCAATAGTCGAGGAACTGTGGTCCAATGAAAGAGATGTCCAACTTGTTGATGGCCTCGTATCGTTTCTCAAGACTGTGACCTTCACCATAGTTACCAGCGACATCTCCTGATCCGTGCCCTGTGAAGAAATCATTTAGCTCCTTTGATACACCTGCATTTCGTAGCATGTCTTTCAGGGTACCTCTGAATGAATGAATGGCTTTGCGGTCATCATCGCCAACAGCGGACCGGATCAGCGGCATCATGGCCCTCGATGCGTTATTCTGCGATTTTCCGTCTTGGCCTTCGGGGTATGAAAACAGCCTGTCTCCAGATTGGTTTGGCAGTGTCAGCCGCTTGTGAAGGGGAACCAGCCGTTTAGACCCCTTGGTTTTAATGATTGCTTCCGTCAGGTCCAGATATCGGATTCCGTCGCGTGTCTTGACTTGGCTCCATCTTAGTAGGGCGATTTCATCTAGCCGAGCACCGGTGGTGGCTAGTAGTGACAGGCACAACCTTTCCTGCTCCGGCATCTCTTGGCAGAAGATGCGATCTAATTCATCTCTTGGAAATGGTTTCCAAGGTCGGCCAGGATAGCCATAATCTGATAGACGAAGGTTGCGGAGCTTGTGATCTTCGATAAGACCGTGTTCTTCACACCAGGTGAGCATGGTGCCGACATCTCTTACTCTAGTCCCAATTGTATTTTTGGCGAATCCAGATTGGTCAAGATAACGTGCGTATTGGTATGCATGTTTCTTCTTCAAACGATCAATCTGTAGGTCACCGACAACTGAAGTGAACTCTTTGACGTGAGATGCGACTCCGTTCCGGGTCTTCTCACGGTTCCAGTTCCGAAGTTCTAAGTATCTGGGGATTATCCGTGACAATCGCAAAGATATATCATCGTAAGGAATGCTAGGTTGAGGTCTCCACACTGCAAGTGGGTCAGGGGGACCATCCAGATAGACGAACTTGACCGGTGGTTGTGGATTAAGCTTTTCAAGCGCGGCATCGAACTCTGCGTAAATTTCTTCGGCAATTCGATGCTGCCGTTTCATCGCTTCACGATGGTCTATGGTGCCGGTGGACCGTCGAACTTGTTTGTTGTTGGCTGATTGAAGCTCTTTGGGCTTGGTGACCTGAACATACCAAATGCCACCCTTGGCCTTCAACGGGATGAGTTTAGAAGGATGATAGTTCAATTGAAACTCAAGGGTTAGGGTCCAATGTAGTGTCCTGGTCAAGGTCTTAGGGCGACGATTGCCCTTTGTTTCATAGTATATTGGGGAAAGGTGGTCAATGGAGGCGAGTACCGGAATCGAACCGGTGTACACGGATTTGCAATCCGCATGAGCGGACTGTTTTGCAACGATTTTTCTGTAAACGGACCCCGTTTGTTCACGACGAGAAATCAACAGGTTACAGGCGCAGTGTAAACCGAAATTCGCGCAGATTTGAACAAAGAAAAACCGTTGAAAGGGCGGCCACCCAACTCAACGGCATTTCTTATTTACTGATGAAAGATCAATATCCGATTTTCGAGCGTGGCTCAAGTATGATGGTGACGGGTTCATGAGTTGGAAAGTCGCGAACCTCTGCGATGAGAGGAAGTTCGGCAGCCCAGTGCGTAAGCAGATCATTATGTTTCTGGCCGACAAGGCGAGTGATGACGGTTCAGGCATTTGGTGCTCGAAGGGTACCGTGCATCGGCATACCGAATTGGGTGAGAGTACAGTAAAACGGACGATTGGCAATTTTCTGGATGAGGGCCTACTTGTCGAGACCGGTCGACGGCCATGCAAGAACGGCTTCACGGTGATCTATTGTATCAATCTTAGAGTGGTTGCTGATTTGGAGAAGATCTCGGAACCAGACGATGACCCTAATCTTGAGACGGGTCCCACAGGGGACGGGGAGCTTGGTGGACTGGGAACTGGGTCCGCTCTGGACGGGGTACGGGGTCCAGAACGGACCCCAAACCACCCTAAAACCATCCATAAACCACCTACGCGCACGAGCGTGGCAGCGGAGGAGATTGAGAATTCAAAAGCTGAGAAGATTTTGGATGCTTATCCCAAAGACAGGATTCGGGATCGCCCAACTTGCTTGGCCTTGATTTTGGCAGTGATGGAAGTGGAAGTGTCGCCTGATGACCTGCTGCAATCTATTAAGGCCTACGCGGTCGAGACCGAAGGTTACACGCGCGGCAAGGTTTGCTTCTCTGACAATTGGTTCAAGGACCGCCGTTGGGAAAAGCGGTTGGAAAAGATTTTGGCGGATCGCGAGGCGTCATTGTTGGCGGAAGCCAAAGGGCGAGCGAGCCTTGCTGCTTGGATCCATGAATGCCACCCGTTGTGTCGCCACATCACTCCGCGTCAGCTTGAAGGTTTACTCGAGGGAGGGCTCGTGACCGCGTCACAGGTTAAAGCAGCGGGGTTGAGCCTATGACGGCAGGCACTCCTGAACCGAGGTCTTTCAGGGTTCGCTGTAAGTTCTGTCGCACAATTGCGGAAAGCTGGCATTGGAAGTTCAGCGAACACGCTCCAACGAGCGCGACAATCGGCATGGCGTTTTGTGAGTGTGGAAGAACTGCCTCCGACAGCAGTGACGTTCCTGGCATGGGGCGTGTTCTGGTTCAGGAGACGTGGGCAACGAGCGATGATGAGAAACACTGAGGTCGATTGAAGTGTATGGTCAGCCGCAGCAAAACTCATCCAGACATCGCCCACTATTAGGCAGGGGCTGGAAGGGTTTTGCGCAGCCCAAAGGGCGGCTGGCAAAGATCAGAATGATCTGCGCAGGCGCAGCCGGAGTGGGATCGAAGGGACACCCTCGACCGCTCTTTTTGGGACGGCCAACGGCAGGATGAAAAAGGGTAAGCGGGTTACTCTTTTCAAAAGAGTAACAGAAAAGGACGTCAAGTATGGGGAAGTCGGGAGCGGCAAGGGTCAAGGCTCAGGACGCAGCTTATGGTGCGGCTATGCAGGATCACGAGGAACGGAACGACAAAGCTGGCTTTCGTAGGAGCATACGAAATGCGCGTCCTTACGTCTATTCGCCATATGCTTGTCTGGATGCCCCAGATCCATCGGTTGAAACCGCCAAAACGCGGGTGTGTGACAAGGACGCTCGGGTCAATCAGATATTATCACTAGTCGAGGAGAAACCTGAGAACAGAAACTTCACGATTATGGACGCCTGTGCGGCTCATGTCGCAGATGCGCGTAAGAATGCGGGTGCCAAGAAGGTATTCTTACATGGATTTATGCAGTTCCCTACAGACATTAAGCCAACGGATCGCAATCAGCGTCTCATGCTTGCCATTGCCGTTGATTTCGTGAACGAGACCTATGGAGGCTGCGCCGTTTTCCATGCACGTATCGATCGGGACGAAAAGGGGAGGCACGGCGTCGATGTTTTTTTCGCACCAAGGTATGAGAAACACACGGCATCTAAAGGAACAGAGCAATGGATATCGCTGTCAAAGTTCTCGAAGGAAAATGCCCGCACCCGCTACGGTAAGCGTCAGAAGGAAGTTAAGAAAAGGAACAAGTTTGTACCGGTCTACGATGACAATGGCAAACCCGTAATGGTATGGAATGATGCGGATGTCTTTCAAGGTAGAGCCCTTCAAGACGCTTGGTTCGAACACCTGAAAGAGCACGTTGGTGATAGATATGAGGTTGAACGCAGAGAACGAAAAAAAGGCCGTGATCCTGACCGTCGATCTCCCGAAGACTATGCAATCGAACAAGAAGGAAGAAAACTGCGGGCCGAAGTGGAGCGCCAATTAGATTCTGAGGATTTGGAAGTCGATGTAGACAATCCCCATCAGGATGCTGCAGCCAAGTTAATCGAGAGAGCAAGCGATCGGGCCCTTGCGAAAGCGCAAGCCTCGTCTGAGCACATCATCGACGCTGCTCATGACACCGTGGATCAGATGATTGTCCGCGCGCATGAGAGCGCGGTGACAGATGTGAAGGCTATCAGGGCAGCGATGCTGGGCGAGGGTGATAAGGAATTCCTCAAGATAAAGGAAGAGCTAGCTACCTTGCGCACTGAGGTGATTAGGCAGGGAAAGATCCTCAAGATTTGGAACGAGGTTATTAAACGCGTTCTTCCTAAAAATATGCGTGAATTGTTGAAAAGTGCCTTCGATGCGACCTGGAAAAAGCACGATGATGAAGTGGTGAGATCCGAACCGGTTCCCGAAAGAAATGTAGCATTCCGACCATGAACGGACCTTCGTCACCAATCCGGTGCATCATATAGCTTTGATCGTTTAATAGCTCCGTGAAAGCCGGTCTCTGACCGTAGCCGTTGCTTTTCTCCATTCCATTTTCGTCGATTGCAGTTCGGATCAGCCATTATCTGGGTAACCATTTCATGAGGGTCCACTTCGTACCAAAAGAGGCCCTTCGCATCTAGACGTTCTAGCATCGCGCAATAGATCAATCTGACTTCTTTCTCATGCGTAAACGCCTTTCGTTTGAGAAGTAGCGATTGGAACAGGAGGTTCTGGTCAACATCGGCATTCTTCTTTTGATCATAATAATCCTTTATCTCATTCGTGGGTTTGTAGACTACTTTTCCTACACGGCACAGGTCAGCCGCTAGCTGTGGGCGAGCTGAAATTAGTGCATGCATCAGCTTTCTTGGAGTTGATTTAATTCGGAGGAAGCGTTCTCTTGGATCATTCGCGTAGATCCCCCACATCGCTTCGGAATATCGTTCCCTCGTCCAACATTGGGCAACCATTTTGTTTCTTACGGTGTTGTCGTGCTTCACTCCATTCACTTCGTGGCCGCAGTTCATCAAGAAGTTTTCGAAACCATCCTTCCAATTCCCAAACTTGCTCATGGCGTTTTTGCGATCTGTGAACAGTGAGATGACATGCTCCTGCTTCATGATCCGGTAAACTGGTTGATCCAGTTCACCATCCTCTTCAAAATTCATTGCATTTGGGTGCATCTTACTCTTCTTTCTATGGCATTGACTGACTTTGGATTGACCCAAGTTAAATTTGAGCCAAAGAGCACCTCAATCCTAAGTGACGACGCCCTGAGTGACCTTAAAAGTCCTCATCAAAATTCACTTCACGGGTTCTTTCAGTGCAACCGTATCACAACCTATAGGTCTATGAAATTACTAGTAATTCTATTATTACGTTCATGACGGCACTCGATTGTCTAGGTTCGTATTGATTTGTTGATAGCTAGTACAAATCAAACGAAGGGACGAATTGGGCGTTGAAGGTCAACTTTTTTATCGAGAACGCATATGTTGGAAATTTCAAGAATTCGCCCGTTGTCCGAAAGCCAAGATATAGATTTCGTCATCTCGCAAGCGGGCGGGAGGCGAGCATACGAAGATTCCGAAAGCAAAACCACGAAGAATGCAGACTATGCTCTAGGGCAGTCGATTATTGAGCTAAAACTGTTGGACGATGAACGGTTCGAGAAACTCGAGGCACAGGAAAAAATAGGCACTCTATTTGGGGCTCTGCAACCGGATCGCCCGGTTGTTGTTATCGACCCCAGCACGGTCGCAGAGAGCGATCGTTTTAAGTACGAAAAGATCATGCAAAGCCCAATCCGCGGCGCGGTGCGGTCCGCAAGGGCGCAGCTCAAACAAAGCCGCAAAGATATTTGCGAAGATTCCACTACTGTTCTTTTTGTCGTTAACAATGGTTTCACGGCGATGACACATGAGGAACTTCTGGAGCATGTTGAAAAACGTGCGCGGAACGATACTGCTGAGATAGACGGGGTGGTCGTCGCAGGATGTTACCTTCATGGAGATGGATTCGACACTTTTGCGCTATGGCCGATTGATTATCGGCCGATCCGTGATGAGCGTCCGTTCCACGAATTTGAATCACTTAGAAATGCCTGGAACCAGCTAGCCGAGAGGCACATGACAGAATTTGTTACCGGTGAACACGGCCGAGCAGCGAAGAAGGAAGCTCAAACGGATGTGGTCTTTGAGTGGGAGGGGCGTACTTTTGTTAAACCCGCAACACCAATTGGTGCCGAAAGCGAGTTCTTCGGGTCGCGACGGCCGAGACTCAACCATCTTCCATTCGAACGTGTGAAACATGTGGCCATTACTATTCCGCAGCTTTCTCCGACAGAATTCCGGCGTGTAAAAGCCGCATTGCCAAGTGAACCACTAATGGAGGATCATGAAACCTGGAATGCACATGTTAAGACAGCCTTGTCTTCTGGTACACACCTGAAGCCGGTTGTTCCAGTTTCGGTTTCTCGAGGCAGCTGGGAAGCTTGGAAACGTCGCAATCCAGATCTCAAGAATTTGGATTCATTGCGAGCATGTGCAAATTTTCGCTATGGGGTCGATGCTAGTAAGTTGGTGCATGCGGCTACAGAGTACAAAGAAGGGATAGCTGTTCCCAGAAAGTATGTTGCTGTCGTAACGGAATTGATTGGCCAAGATGAAAACAATGACATTTCGCGCATTGGAATATGCTCTGGTGATGACGTTGAGTGGATAGTGTTGGATGTCAGATTGCCGCATTTTGGCGCTTTGGCTTTAGCCGCAGCACATGCTTGTAAACTCGGTCTGAAGAGCATTTTTTGGAGACATGATCTAAGGTACGCGTGGGTATGACAACATCCAATAATATTTCAAAAAAACATCACTACGTGACGCAAGCCCAGCTCCGCCATTTCACACATGACAGCGCGCTCACAAAGCTATTTGTTTACGACAAGTCAAACGGCAAAAGTTATCCGTCAACGGTCAAAAATTCGGGTTCGGAAAACCACTTCAATACCATCATCGAAGGTGACGAAAGACTGAACTTTGAGGCGATGTTTGATACGGTCGATGGAAACGGAGCCAACATCGTCAACTTACTCAACGAGCGTCGCTCGCTAGTCGGGCTAAGTGAGGAAGAACTGCTCAAGCTTTCTGACCTTGGCGCAGTCCAGCTCGTACGCACCAAGTTATCACGAGAGACACCGGGTGTTTTAGTCCGCGAACTGCGCGAAATCTTGATGGAACTTGGTGCTGACCCCGACGACCCTACACTTGCGTGCCCGACCGATACCGATGCAAAGCTCGGAACTATCGAGGCTTTTTTTAACCGTGCCGAGCACCGAGAATCCTTCCTACGATTACGTCCTGGCTTAGTCGAACCCGAAGGAGTGGCACGTTTCCTGATATCTGATCATCCTATCGTATTTAGTAATCCGTTCCCCTATGGCGATCATGGGCTGCAGTCACAGGGCGTTATGGTGCATTTGCCGCTCAGCCCAACGCTTCTGATGACATGGCACTGCCCCACAATCGTCGCTCGTTTAGATCATATGCTTGGCCTTAAGAGCAAAGACCAACCAGCGCTTCGCGCCTATGGCAAAGGCTTGTTTATGGGTAACCCGGTCAGGGTCAGTGATGTCGAAATCGAACGCTACAACGCGCTCCAGCTCATTCAATCACGCAGATTCGTCTTCTCGCCCTCAAATAATTTTGATGCAGCCACAGCAAGCCTTCCTGACCAAGCTCGGACGGAATTTAGACTGCGGGAGTCGCTTATGAATCTCGGTCGGATGGGAGGAGGCCCACCGCCTCGCCGTGGCATGCCCGATGGCAGGACACTTGTTGTCCATGGTCCGCACGACCATTGCCTGCTGCACATCGAAGAGATTGATCAGGAAGGCGAAGGTATTACCGCGCGAACAAGCGATCTCGAGCTGCTGAAAGCAGCGGCAATCGCCCAACGCCTTAATTATGTTGAGCTGTATGAAGGGCCTCACCAGAGACGCCATCTTGGTCAAGTAACGCTTGAACTTCTTGCAGATCGCGGCCCCGGCTGGTTCGCGGCGGTTCATTATGACGAGTCGCTACGCGCGCTCGACCGCCAAATCAGTGCGACGAGAGGTTAAATGGGACGATTGTTCCTAGTATCTGCTGTGCATTCGCGACAATCTATGTTGAAGTTAATCTTATCTAGGCAAACCTTCGACAGGTAGGTACGTCTGGTTCGCCTTTGGCTTAGTTAACTATTCACTAGCCAATAATGTGGCGGTATCGGCAATCGATAGTGGCGACAAGCCGTCAACAGTAGCATTCCCAATCCCGACTTCACCGCGCTTATCTCATTAATGTCCGTGCAGTTTTCAATGGCTAAGTTGATGGTTTCGGCCACTTGTTCAAACCCCTTCTGCGGGGAAAGGTCGGTTACGCACACGCCGTGATAGGTGTCTCCTTTCCAAACAAGCTTGTCCGTCTCTTCATCAGGAAGCCATGCTTGATGGGTGGAATTGGGAATAAATTCAGCAAGCCTATCCCGAAATTCCGCCTTTTCATCTTCGCTCGATGCTTGCTCCATCCATACGAACAAGTACGGGTACAGGATGCTTCCGCTACAAGCTTCCTCTCGATAGGAAGAATCAGTTCTAGCGGGGTGATTTAGGAGGTCCGCATAGTCGCGGAAACATGTGGGATAATTTGAGTTTATTACCAAAGCCAAAGTTGTTTGATCGGCTACTGAGCCGAGCCATGGCAAGAATCGATCGGTCGCTTCTGTTATCTGCGCTAGATACATGACTAACGCGATTTCAATCATATGATCATCCTTGAACGGTGAGTTCAAAGTTGGATTGGAATTGATGAGTTGAACCATTGTGTCCAAGCTGCGTTGCGTGCTTTGCCTAAGTGCTTTCGCGAGTTCTGTTTCTTCTTCCACGAAGTTCTGTGAAAGGAGGGCGGTCCATATTCCGCGAATGGCCACGCGCCCTAGAATTTCGAAAAGCGCCAAGTTGACATCCAGGGCCTCCCGAGAATGTACGGATACCGACAACGCATGCCGCTGCTCGCTGTGTTGGTAGGCGGTCTTGGCTAGATAGCGTTCTGAACAAGCTAGATACAACTTGACAAACTGATCCAGTAATTCGTTCAGCGCTTGATCATGCTTGGTAGGTTTTCGCCTAGTAGGTTGGGCGCGCACAACATTCCAACACAAGAGAACGCCTAGCTCAGAGACTGTGTAGATGCTCTCCAGATTGTCCGCCTCGATGGCCCATGTGGTGATCGCATTCAGACAGATATAGGCTTGCCTGAGGCGAAGGAGTTGAATTTTGGGGGGCAGGCCTTCTTCCACCAACAGGCTGTGTAGAAAGGTGCGAGAATACTCATAGCAAGCTGCAGGTTCGTTGACCATTGCAACAGCCTTTTGAAAACTTCGTCGAGGCTCTTCTTCCAGTAACTCGCGTGCGAGCAAGCTACGCATCATAAGGTCCGCCAAACGGTCTCCATTCCACTCCTGGTATTTGACTTTATCCGTTTCGTGTTCGTTCGTGTAACCGGCCCAGTTCATGAGAACGGTTTCTTCGATTTCGCCCCCACAACACAGGCAAATCCGAACTGGTAGGTCCGCGTACTCAGCAGCCACATTTGTGCGCAGATAAACGTCTCGGATTTCGTTTAATTCTGGACGAACAGACTGCTCACTGACTTCCCAGTCACGCCTAGTGATGTTGCCCGCCTTAATGCAGAATAGGTACAAAAAAGGCTCTCGATCCTCACCTTTGATCTTCCCCACGGCGGCTATGTCTACGCCGTTTTGACGTGTTCCGATCATTGGCGTGTTGAGTACTCTTAAGCCGATCTCGGCGAGAAGATTGGGTAGAACAGATTTGTCTAGGTCTCCCCGTTCCTTAAGTGATGCAAGGTACTCTTTTAGAATGATTTTCATGCTGGCCTCCGCTGTTCGGCGCGAAAGACTGTGATCATTTTGTTGAAACCAACTGGATCGATCACCATCAGCCTTGGTAGCTCAATACTGTGAGAAATCTCTGACAGTGTGGAGACATTTGGATGTTTTGCTCCATCTGCACCGTGTATGAGTGAGAAGCTTTTGCGCCCGTAGAGAAGTGTCTGCCGCGTCACCAGGTTTGCAAAGATCGATCTTTCTTGTGCTTGTTTCTGTATATCGCGATTGCGCTCGTGATCCTTCATCGCAACAGCACGTCTTTGCTCGATACTGGGAAGCAGTTCAACTAAATCGTTTGTCGTCTCAACGCCTGCAATATGCTTATCGTGTTTAGCAAGCAGCCTTTTGACGCAATCTGAGATACGTTTAGACTTGTTTTTGCTTTGCGCCTCGAGAAACGCTCTCAGATCGCCACCATAGCTTAAGAGTAGCGGGTTAAACAAAAGTTCCTCAGCAATCGCCCGCGCTGGTGACTTGCCGTTCTTGACAATACTCAAGAGAACAGAAGCGGCCGTTACCTCATGATGCCAAAGAAAGCCAACGCACTTCCGAGCTATAAATATTTGATCGTTGGTATCAGGCGGCAGGTGGGCTTTCTCGATCCAGGCATTGGCCCCTTTGTCAAATCCGCTCAGGAGCTCTGCCAAATACGAACACAGTTGACGATTGCCACTATTGAGCCATTCAGCAAATAAATACGAAGCGTTCTCAGAACTGCTCCACACCCATTCAGGAAAGCTGTGATAGTCTCGGTGATCAGGTTTTTGCTCCAGTTGCGGAATGCACGTTGCGAAAACAGACGCAACCTGCTCGAACTCCCACCGATTATCGTCCTTGTTGACAGCATAATCCACATTGCGAAGTGTTGCACCGGCATTGGATGGCTTTGTCGAAAGCATGCTAAGCAGCAAGTCGACGGTTTCCTTTGTTAAGCCCTCGTTGTGATGAAAGAGCATGGCAGAAAGAAAGCTGAACTCGTTCGGATCATGCCCTTTACCAATGGTTTCAATAAATTCTCGTTGCCGGTAGGGTTTTGATGGCTCTTTTTTCTCCCAGAGCCTAAAAGCGGCCTCTATTGCGGAAATTCGTATATCGAAATCTGTTTCGCTTTCGATTACAGCGAACGTCTCATCGATCCCTTTTTTTATTCCACTCACAGTTATCGTCTCCATCCGGCCAAGTGCCCTCAACCCAACTCCAATCACTGGGTTCTTTGTGTTTTGAATCAGTTCGAAGGCCAGCGATTCTTCTCCGAGACCAAGAATTGCGAAAACACCGTGATCGATACACAATGCGTCTAGCGCTCTTACGCCATCGACAATCTTGCGTGCTTCGTCAGTGTTTTGTCGTGACCAAGTGACCAGTGAGAGGTTTGGCAGCCCCGCAGCGCCATCCGAACCAGCTTTCTGTACCAGCTTGTGCACGAGTTCTAGGATTTCACGATGCGTGCATCTCAGATCTGGAATGGCCTTGTCTAGCGGGTGAATTACGATCCAGAATTGATTCTGGTCAAGCGCGTCGATCGCCAAAAGGTTTTGCTTTGCCGTCAAATTAATGAGATCGGTATTGTGCAATTCAGACAGAACCTTGCCTAGTCCTCTTCGCTGAGTTCGCAGTTCCGCCGACACCAAAGCGTTTATCAGACCGCCTTGCCGGTCCGCTTCGATCAAAGTTGTACGTATTTCGTCTATCGTGCTCATTGGTTTCCAATTCAGAGGGTTACTGCAGTAGCTGCCTCGCCTTAGTAGCGCATTCGTCTACGGATCATTGCTTCGTTATCCTGCCACTCAGCCTCGCGATTGTACTTGTCCGCCATTCCACGCAAAATAGCGGCCATCCGCGGATGATCGTATTCGCACGCCTTTGCCCAGCCTTCATGCTGGTCGGCTAGCTCACGCTCTTGCGCTCCGCCTTCGCCGCGCCAGACTGCTCCGCGCATGTTAGACCGGCCTATGGCAATGCCACGCTCCATATCTGAACTGTATAGTTCATTGACAGCCTCTCGAACTGGTTCCGTTGGCCAAATGCCATCCTCATCTGTTGGTGCATGCGCTATGAGTTCACCGACTTGATAGTCAAGCGTCGACCGGTGTCCGGTTTTCTCACTGATACGCCGCGCATCTAAGATCCAACTCTTTAGTTTGTCGGCGTTAATGAGCCCCTCATCATCAACGCCGGGCACCGAAGACAGAGCTGAGAGAAAAGTATGCGCGTTACTGGCTGCGCGCTTGCGTTCTTCGGTCGCATCAAGATCACGCGGCTCGTTCTTACCTCGATATGCAATGCTGATCGCTTCGCAGAACATGGCAGGATTTACATTCACTTCAGCTTCAAGGTTTGGGATTTTTCCTTCATCAAACCGGAAAAGTCCAAGATACATGAATTCTAGGCCAGCCATCTTGTCACGACTGACGGATCCACGGGCGTTGAGAAGCTTGAAAACCTCTTCAATAGAATGCCGGTCCATTGACGAGGCATTTCTATCATCTTCCGAACTGGTCGGTATTGCTTGAAGGATGGCGTAGAGCTGATCCGACTCTATGTTCTTTAGGTCGAGATGGACGAGCTGCAACGCAGTGAGGCCGCGTTTTGCTTCCAATAGTTTCGTAACGGCATAACGCATCTCTTGTTCAGATTGCCTTGCCCAGCTGGCTGAGACATTGCGCCAATAGGCTTCTGCTACAGATTTTTCCGACACTTCAATCGCTTGCCAGACCCTTTCACCAAAACGACAAAGGCAGAACAATCGTACGAGTTGCTCCTCGCTCAATTCGGCCCGCAAGGTTTCGATCAATTCAACCGCCTTATCTGCTCCGAGTGAGAAGAAAAAACCGTCTAAGAGAATTTGAAGCTGCGTGGATGACATGAAGTCACCCTCGCCCAGAATATGCCGGACAAAGACAAGCCGAGATGCATCGTCGCCCAACAGTTTGGTAGTGCTGTTTCCGACAAGATGCGCTGCGTTGCCGGATTGTACCAAGCGAACAAGACCCGGAATGCCTGCTTTATTCCAGATCTCTTTTACTGCCGAGTCTCTCAATACAGCAGTTCGCTTGTCGCGGGCATCGAAGTCATGGTCATCTTCATGGATTTCCTCCCAAGACCATTCGATCCAACTATTCTTGAAGAGCCATGCGTGCTTCCAGATCAGATCCTCCGGCTCTAGTTCATCGTATATGTCTTTGGATTGACTGATCTTTGCTTGGGTTTCCTTTTTTGATGCACCTTTCCGGCTCAAGAGGCGCGCCTTGCGACTGACACCTACGCGAATGTTTTCTCGAAGCCAGGCACGATCTTCATCGGAAGCATCCTTTGACCATTCGACGACCTTTTCCCAGACTCGGTTCGTATATGCCTCATCGAACGCTTCAAGGCTGGCAAGTAGATCGGCAAGCTTTTCTTTGTCGATGGGAGACCAGTTTAGAGCAGTTTCGACGCAGTGATTTTCGAACTTCCAACGCTCACCGTTTGTCACTCCATTGCCGTAGCCAAAGGCATAGTCGCGCCATTTTGGCTTTACCGCGAAATCGCCAACACGCGATCCAAGATCATATTGTTTTTGGCCTACTGCCCACCCAATATCGGGATAGTCTTTGACTAGACGATCATAGCCCGAGATCCTTTGATCAACGTCGGCAGATGTTTGAGGCATCCAGCTACGAAAGATGGACAGCAAACTTTGCATTGCTGTATTACCGCTACGGTCATCAGGTTCCATCGCACAGAGAATGGCAAGTATATCGATTACGCGGTGAAAGTACTTGGGAGACCAGGCAAGCAGGTCCAATGCCCAAAGCAAGCCCACTCTTGGATTACTTGAGAACATGGGGTCACCGATTGGGCGCATCAAAATTTTTGTCGTCGGGTCATTTTTTTCTAAGTCACGCTCGATAATGCTCAGGAATTCGTCTGGCGCAGCTTCAGCGTAGCGCTGAAGCTCATCAGATTGAGATTCAACGGTGTCAGCATCCATATTCTCGAAGAGTTTTCTAACCAATATTGATGCTTCTAACTGGCAATCTACTCCTAGTCTGTTTTTGAAGAGTGTGGTTCCGTGCATAGCTAGAATTACAAGGCTGTCGGCGATACCCTCTCGAAGCGCCGCTGAAATATTTCGTGTCTTGCCATGAATGCTGGCTGCCCAGCGGTCCTCCTCAGGTAAGTCAAGCGATGGGTCGCGCTCCGAAAGAACTAGCTCAGCGGCTTCAAAAAATCGCTTCAAGTCAGCGGAGGTTACCCATTTGTGGACAGCAAAGAGCGCATCAATTTTGGAGACGACACCCCTGAAGGAGCCAATAGACCATACGGGTGAGCTATCCCGCGGAAGCAGTTCGGTGAAGTTTCCTTCTATGTCATCATAGGCGCTCAAACCCGAAAGATGTTCGAGAACAAAGCGGTCGTCATCGTTGTCATTCTTCCATGCTCCCGCGAGCATGAACGGAAACACTGAACGAGCAAGGCTCTTATCCGAACCCCAATCCGGTGATGTAATTGCTTTGCTTTGGGCAAGCCTCCGGCGCAGGACTGTGAGTGATCGACCAGATTCATCCGCAAGGCGGTCGATGGCTTCTCGCCCGAGCCCCATGACCTTCAAAGCTTTGTGAAAAGCCTCCGAGCTTAGTGTGTCGAGAGTGATGTCTGCTTCCGACTGTACCATCGTTCGCGGTACAATCGAAATTCCGCCCAACCTGGTACCTGTCTCGGAAAGCTCGACTTCTGTTTCGCGGTTGATCACCACCGGTATGAAGTTGGAAGACTTATTTGCCAATTCGGTAAGTGGCCCCTTTTCCGAGAACACAACAACACGGTCACGAAGTGCGGCGATTTCAGGACTTTCTGAGCTCAGCATGGCATGAAAAAAAGCTAGGCCTTCAAGCGTGGAATCTGCCGCAATGCGAAGAGTTGCATCAGATTTACGCAAATGGGACAGCAATTTCTTACCGGCAATCAGCGAAGCTTCATCGAAAACATCGGGTGTAAAGGCAGGGTCGCAATCGGCGTTCCATTGCACCCAGCAACGATCTAAAGATAAGGTCCCTCGGTAGTCGCGCCCCAACTCGTTTCTGAACCAAACCTGGGCAGGAATCGATTGTTCGATCCATTGCTCCAAATCACTGGAATCGAGTACGGCTACGTCCTTCCACTGTTTCTTACATTGCTGCGCCTTCTTCCAAGCATCCTTCCCAGGCCACCGTCTTGGTGAGACGAACACGAATGTCTTTGACAATCGCTCACTTTTGGGCGTCGCTTTTGCGCTTTTTTCAAAGTCCTTGTCTGCCTTGGCCTTGATATTCTTGTTGACACCAAACTCCCAACCGGATTTCCCGGTTGGGACCCAGGGGTTGCCTGCCATGGTATCTACTTGCCCGTCCCATCCAGGGCGTTCAGAATCGTCATGTGCCGGGAAGTCAACGAATTCGAGTTCGTTACAGGTAGAATGAACCAGCATTCTCAACAGTGCTGCGAGTTTGGCGCGTGAGGTGATACTTTCTGACCATTGTTGGATTTCGTTGGCTTTAGGCGCGGCAAATGGCGGAACAAATGAACGCACGGCTGTTGTACTCACTGATGCTTTGCTAGCGTCCACATCAAACGCACTCTGCAGAGCTAGCAATTCGCTGGCATCAACTCCAAACGCCTTTTCGAATTTTGCCGCCATCTCACTGGACAAGCTGGAATTGCCGTTGAGTAGGTTTGAGAGGGCAGGTCTACCAACTCCCACAACCTTGGCCGCCCGCGTTACACTCATTCCGTTCGGAAGCACGTTGCTTTTAATATAAAGTCCGGGGTGTCCGGTTGGGTCCTTTTTGCTCGACATACCAGCCTCCAGTTGTAACGATTTCCACAAACTGTATCGTGTAGCGCTACAGGTGTCAATGAGCTGGGGTATTTTGAGGCAAATTTGCTCTGATGTGAGCCGAAAATTCAGGTGTAAATCGAACCTGACGCCGTGTTTTCGCGAACTTATTGAGCTAAGCAGTGTTTTGCAGGGAAAGTACACAGTGTCTGCAGCGGTGTTTGAACTGGGTGCAGCAAATACGACGCAGCCAAAGGTATTCCTGATTTTGTATGTCTAGAGCAAGCCGAACTGAAAAACTGAGAAGCTCTAATTCTCGCTCGGACGACCGCTACGCCTTGTGCTCAACATCATGCCAATGCTTATTCGGCTGCTGCCGTTTTGCCCGGCGACCAACGTCATCGTATTTTACGGGCATAAAGTCCCAGACATCAACGCCAACATTCACCGAATTCCGCGACCCGCGCCAATTGTCATGAACGTGGCCGAATAACTGTAGCGCGCCTCGGCGAGCATGATTCCAAGTGATCATTGGGTAGTGGCAAAGTGTGTTGAGCTGGTTCTGGGGGCCATCACGCAGTTCAGCGAAGTGAGAGACTGAATCCCAGGACAGCTCTAGTGTTGGTTTGTGATCGTGGTTGCCAATGATGAGGTGGCGCTCAGCACCTGGCAACTGATTAAAGATCTGCTCGACATACGCGCTGTCCTTAGCCTTGGAGCCAAAGGCAAAGTCGCCCAAAATCCAAAGCTGGTCTTCTGGGCCAATCACCTTCCACATATTTTCCAACATCGCAGCATCCATCTGTGATGCAGATACGAAGGGGCGGTTGCAAAACCGCATGATGTTTTCATGGCCGAAATGCGTGTCGGCTGTATACCAGATTGTCATTGAGTGTTCTTTCGGTTCAGTCAGTCCGCCAGAGCTCGAAATTCCTCGGGTGTGTAGTCGAGCGCCAACAATTTCAGAAAAAGCAGATCCAGAGGCAGTTGTGTTTCCAACCAGCGTATTTCCTCAGCTCGGATGCTCAGATCGTATCCGCCACGTTTGTTGACACTGACGCCTATCTCGCGCCCATTGAAGAAATCCCATAGCCTCAATGGGAGGGGGAAGTCTTCAGTGTCAGGATGGGCGGAGATGCCAGAGCATTGCGCCAGAATTTCTGGAAGAGCTACGATGAATGTATCCCATGCCAACTGTTGTTCCGTGACGCTCAACGTTTTTGCGTTTGGGTTTGCCGCCGAAACTGCTGACTTGAGTGCGAAAACGGGTGCAAATCTGGATTGGATGTCCGCCCTTGCGTCAGCAGAACCACGTGTTGTCCCGACCGTCACAGCTTGATCTCACTTGCGGGTTGCGGTTGCTCCAATGCCTCATTGATCTGCCTGTCCGTCTCATCACGATTCACCCGCGCAAGAGCATAGTCGTTCAGGCTGAAGCGGATTGTTGTCTTTGCCCCCCCGCTCTCAACTAAAACTCGGAAAATCAGGTCGCAATCTCCGATCCAATCGTCGCCGCCTGGGGACCTGTACTGGTAAATCGGCGAACGTCCTATGACGGTTTTACAGGGGGTATCGTTGCTGAGATAATCCGAAGAGCCGACGCCGGCAGCGTTTGGTGTCGGATCTGCTGCCTTCAGATCAGGAATGAATGCGCCGTGTGCATATGCATAGATCAGTTCAGACTTGTACCCATCTAGATGCACCAGTGACGGGGCACCGAAGGATTCTTCAATCTGGCGGAATACCGCCTCAGCCGAAGGCCGATCGGAGCCAGTTGCCACGATGGTTCGGTCGATCCCTAGCACACGTCCTTCAAGCACACCCGTCGCCAGAATCACATTCACGTCCTCATAGGGCTCGCTGCCCATCCGTACAAAAGGCGTCACCCATGGCGAGACCAGCCGCTGAGCATACTCGTATTGGAATGAACGTCCGTCGCGACTTCGCACGTTTAGTGCAACGACCTCGTCTGCTAGGTCTCGCTTGAAATGAGAGCTTAGTAGCTGTGCTGCCTCGTCTTTACGGGCTCCAGGAATGACACCAAGTACAGAATATGGATGATCAATTGCGGAAGCAGACTGCGCGGTCGGCAATAAGCTGTTTTGGGCGAACGCCGCAAATGGAAGCAGAATACCCAAGAAAAAATGTATACTAAATTTCATTCCATCACTCTTACACAATTAATCTGATTTTTAGATAATCTAAAAATGGGATTAATGGAAGTGTCCGAAGCTATCAACGGACATAAAAGTGACAAAATCTCTCCATTCAGAAGGCCACAACTCTCTCATTCAAGCATTGGTTGAAGCAAGAAAAGCAAAAGGGCTGTCTCAGGCCGCTCTTGCCGGACTTCTCAAATGCCATCAGTCATTTGTTGCTCGGATCGAGTCCGGGCAGAGGCGCATAGATGTGCCAGAGCTTGTTATTTTAGCACGCGCACTCGACGCCAATCCTACAGATATTTTGATGCTGGTCGAAAAATCGACTCCAGCAGATGCACGTATCTAACGAGCCGTCAACGTGGAACACTGATTGCCACTGTCAGTTGAGCACGCGAAACTATAATCGAAGAATGGATTTCTTCTATGTCAGTTGAGCTGCCGCCAAATGACTAAGTTTCATTTCTAAACCATTGTTCACTATATCGATCCTTGAGTCCATCAACCAGCTCAGCAGCCATTTTCTTAAGGTTTTTGTCCGTAGTTTTAACGTTTGTCTGCCATTTTGCTGCGCCTTCGGCAGCAACTTCTCGCAAGTCTACGGCATCGGCTTCGGGAAAAATACTATGACAGTATCGAAGAAGATCGATTGCCAAAAGTGCTGCATCACGGCGTTTTTCTGTAGGCGGCTGCTCAGGGGGGACGGCAAAATACTCGTTTAGTTCTGCATCTCCCACCTTGAATAGTCTTTCTAGAACATCTCCTGGCACAGAGCGCTTGCCAGATTCATAGTTAAATAGAGCTCTCCGTGTGACACCGAGGAGCTGCGCCAACTGACTTTTGCTTAGCCCGCGTTTCTCTCGGTACTTAATGAGGCCTTGGGCAAGGCTGGCTCTAGCCCTCGAATTTTTAAGTTGCTTCAATCGACATTGGTGCCGCCGCCAGTTTGCTAATTTGGCCGTTGCCGCAGCATCCTTACGTGCGTTTGAGCGTTTTCTTCGGGTTGAGGCGTCCTTTCGTTCGTTATCACTGATCAGAAAGGCAAAAGGTTTCTTATCCGACAAGTCGATAAACTCCAATATCTGGGAACATATGTTCTCATACTTGAGGTAACAAGTTTTACCAAGCAAAAACACTCGATATCCTTACAAGTATTGGAGAAACTTGCAAAAACACGCAGCGAGGAACGACAAGCCATGCAAGATTTCGAGGATGCACTAACACCTGAAGAATGGTGTAGGAAGCTGCGCAAGTCGGGGGCAGAAATCTCAGCTCGTGCACTTCGTACAAAGGCGCGAGAGCATGGTCAGTTCTATTCTTTGGGGCGCGCAATGCTTCTCAGTGCCGCTCACATTGAAGCGCTACTAAAAATGGATGCTGCAACGGTCCATCAGAACGGACAGCTTTGAGGTCGCTATGGAGTACAGGGCGCAACAAATTCGCTTGGTCTCTTCAGAAGATTTGGCATCTGCACTTGGGTTTGCTTCACCAAACGATTCATTTCGAGGTTTTTGCCGAAATTTAGGTATCACACCAGTGCGTAGAAACCCAAATTTCTATGACCCCAAGTTGGTACGCACTCGCCTTGATCAAGCACAAGGTATCTCGGCTCAATTGGAACAACCAGATGAGGAACCGGATTTAGTAGCCGTGAGGAGGGCAAGACGTGCCGCGCAGTGATTTGCCACCTGGGGTACACCGCGTTCGTAGGTCAACCAGAGAGGGAAACAAGTATCACTTCTACGCATGGCGTGGTGGTCCGAATTTCTGGACTTCGACGACAAAGTCGCCCAGGGAGCCTGAATTTTTAATCGCATTCGCTGAGCTCGCTAAGACCCGCTACACTGCCGAATACATGACACCTGAGATGGTAGATGGCTTTCTCGACAGCACGACGATGCCCAAAGGTTCTCGAACGCAAGCCGATTACCGCAAGTGGGCGCTGCGCTTCGCTAGTGAATTTGCGGATGATCCAGCGAAAATTTGGGAGAATCCGAAGTCGAGGGGGGAATTGAACGAGTGGCGTGCCAAGTGGAAACATTCCCCCAAACAGCATGATTATGCCGGAACTGTCGCAGTGCGAATTCTTAACTGGGCACGAGATGAAGGGAAAATCGCAGCCCATTTTTGTGACCGGCTGCACCGCATCTATTCTGTGGATCGAGCGGAAATTGTCTGGACCGATTCTGATCAGTATGCATTCAAAGTTGCCGCACCCCCCTGGGTTCAGCGGGTGATGATACTGGCTTGCGAAACAGGGTTAAGGCCAGCTGATCTGGTTCGGCTCACACGTGGAAACTTAGAGAGTTTCGAAGGAATTGATCGCTTTCGTGTCCGAACTCAGAAGCGCGGGCGTGTTGCCCATATACCTGTAACGCCGGAACTTCGGCAGTTAATTGACGAAACGCCTGCAGACCAACTTCTCTTACTAGTCAATGATCGCAATAAGCCGCTCCGACCTACATCAGCGAGTCGAGCCATCACCCGCTACCGGGATCGCATTGCTGACAAGTTGAGTGATCCGACGCTTAGGCTCCAGGATACGCGCGGCACCGCAGCCACCAGGCTCCTACGCGCGGGTCTTGGCCTCAACCAAATCGCAAATCATATGGGCTGGTCGCTTCGTTATGCAGCCGCCGTGATCGAACATTATGCCGCTGTTTCTCCTGCTGAGAGCGCGGAAGTCCTCGACTTACTGGAGCGTGAAAAGCAGCGCCGTGAGGGCAAAACTGTAAACGCTATTGTAAACGCCCCCGATGGGGCAAAGAGAGGAGAGAGCTAAGTGCTTGATATTGTTTGGAGGCGAGTACCGGAATCGAACCGGTGTACACGGATTTGCAATCCGCTGCGTAACCACTCCGCCAACTCGCCCCGCGTGGTTGGCGCAGTGCTATCTGATCACGTTGGCCCCTGCAAGTCCTAGGTTCGCGTGAAAATGGTTGCTGGCCGTTGCTGATCGTCCCGCGATGTGGCACATCTGTTTGCAACAGAATCTGAACGGATGAGTTTAGCTGATGACTGATTTCACGACCCGACGCACGATGATGGTTGATACGCAGGTGCGTCCTTCCGATGTTACCAAATTTCCGATCATTGACGCTATGCTGACCGTGCGCCGTGAGGACTTTGTTCCCGCGATGCAACGTGAGGCGGCCTATATGGGCGAAAACCTTGATCTGGGGCAGGGGCGTGTCCTGCTGGAGCCGCGGACATTGGCCAAAATGCTGGATGCATTGGCGATTACCAATCAGGAAATGGTGCTCGATATTGGCAGTGCGCTTGGATATTCGGCCGCTGTTGTTGCGCATATGGCCGAAGCCGTGATTGCGGTTGAAGAAGACGAAGCCATGGCAATCGAAGCAGGAGAGGCCCTAAACGCGGCTGGTACGGACAATGTCGTGGTTCACGTGGGGCCGCTAAGCGCGGGCGCACCGCAACACGGCCCCTATGATGTGATCATCATTCAAGGTGGCGTTGCCGAGGTTCCTGCGGCCATTACCGATCAGCTAAAGGACGGTGGGCGGATTGCCGGACTGTTCATGCAAGGCGCATTGGGCGAAGTGCGCATTGGCCATAAACGTGGTGACAAGATCAGCTGGCGGGCATCATTTAATGCAGGTGCCCCGGTGCTGAGTGGCTTTGAACGGCAGGTTGCTTTTCAGCTTTAACAGTTCGGGCTGACGTCTCGCGTCACCACAGCGTATTTGGGATTGAAAATGCTTTTCACGACATTGACCAAACATTTAAAACTGACCCGGCCAATTGTGGCGATCGCATTGCTTGCCATTGGCTCTGTCTCCCCACGTGTCGCTAGCGCTGAAACGCTGGCTGATGCATTGGTCGGTGCCTATAATCATTCGGGATTGCTTGAACAGAACCGGGCCGTTCTACGCGCGGCGGACGAAGATGTGGCCATCGCTGGATCGACATTGAAGCCGATCATAAGCTGGTCTGGCCGGATCGCCCAAAGCTTTGGAACCACAAGTTCGAGCGGCACTGGGTTTGCATCATCCTCGGATAACCTGTCAGCCACCATCAGTTTGATTGGGGAACTTTTGCTTTATGATTTTGGCGCAAGTCAATATCGCATCGAATCCGCCAAAGAAACCGTTTTGGCGACCCGGGGCACGTTGCTCAATATCGAACAGATCATTCTGTTGCGTGCCGTCAGCGCCTATATGGGCGTGATCGAAGCGTCTGAATTTGTTGCCTTGCGCAATAACAATGTGCGTTTGTTGACCCAAGAACTGCGGGCCGCACGGGACCGTTTTGAGGTCGGTGAAGTGACCCGGACAGATGTTGCATTGGCCGAAGCGCAATTGGCGCAGGCCCGCAGCGGATTGGCGGGCGCACAGGGGGATTACCTGCGCGCAGTCGAAGAATTCCGCAATGCGGTTGGTCGTAAGCCCGGACGTCTAAGCCCACCACCGCGTTTGCCAAAGATTGACGGCAATGTAGACAGCGCCAAAGCACTTGCCGTGCGCCGGCACCCGCTGATGACCGCCGCGCAACATCAGGTGGCTGCTGCGGAAATGCTGATGAAGGCAGGCGAGGCGGACATGCAGCCTAGGGTGTCATTAACCGGACAGTATGGGCTGACCGAAAATTTTGGCACACCCAACTATAGCCATTCTGGGACTGTCGGCATCGAGATGAAGCAGACCATCTATGGCGGTGGTCGGTTGTCAGCGCAGGTGCGTAAGAGCATGGCACAACGTGATGCGCAGCGCTCCAATCTACACGTGATCACCCATGATATCCGCCAAGACGTTGGCAATGCCTATGCGAGCCTCGCGTCGGCGCGCGCCGTTTTGGAAGCCTCGGACCGACAAATTCGCGCCGCCCGCATCGCATTTCGCGGCGTAAGAGAAGAAGCCACCTTAGGCGCACGGACCACGCTGGACGTGCTGGATGCAGAACAATCCCTGCTTGATGCTGAATCGGCACGGGTTTCGGCGCGGTCCAATCTTTACGTTGCAGCCTACACCGTGTTGGCGGCAACGGGCCAATTGACCGCACAAGACCTGAGACTGCCGGTACAAATATATGATCCTGCTGCCTATTATAATCTGGTTAAGGACAGCCCGGCCAAGAAGTCTCAGCAGGGCCAGAAACTGGACCGAGTGTTGCGCGCTTTGCAAAAAGAGTGACAATTTTTTGCACCCCATTGTGAGAATCCCTGCATCGGGTTAAACTCGGTGTCGAGGAAAGAGTGGTAAAATTATGTCTGACCCCGTCACAAATGCCGAGGTAGAGGATGTTCTATCTTCGATTCGCCGTCTGGTGTCCGAAGACAAACGGCCTTTGCACACCCAAAAAGCTGCCCCAGCAAATGATCGGCTGGTGCTTACACCTGCGTTGCGAGTGGCGGATGTGCCCGATGAAGAAATCGGGTTTGACAACGATCACCAAAATGGTGACGACGAAATCACTGATCAGGACAGCGCTGTATCGACTGCGGAGCAGGACGAAGAAACGCTTTTTGATGATCCCGCGCATGACTATGACGCGGACCCTTATAATTTTGCTGACGATAGTGATGAAGATGGCGAATCTGATGCAGCGATTGACCTGTCCGGCCTTGAATTGGATGTCGAGAACCAGCCAGAACAAGATGATCACCAAGGCGCTGACGTAGGCTCAGGTGATGACAAGGTTGAAGGTGTCGTTGAACGTGCAAAAGCAGCGTCGCTGAGCGCCAAGATCGAGGCGCTGGAAACCGCTATCGGCAATATTTCCGATACGTGGGAGCCTGATGCGCCGGGTGAAGACGATTATTCCGGCACCGAAGCCCCTGCAATGGCATGGGAAGACGATGTGGACCGCGACGCCATGGGGGCACTGCTGACGGATGGCGATGACCATGACAAAGACATGGAAAGGGCTGCGGAAACACGGGGCGAACCCAAAGTTGAAGCAGCGCCTGAATCCGAAGAACCAACGGCACATGACACATCAGACGCAGACAGCTTTGCTTTTGCCTCAGAGGATCAACTGATCGACGAGGAAGCGCTGCGCGATTTGGTCAGCGATATTGTCCGTTCAGAGCTGCAAGGCGCGCTGGGTGAACGGATCACCCGCAATGTGCGCAAGCTGGTACGGCGCGAGATACACCGGGCGCTGACGGCACAAGAGTTGGAATAACAACGTGGTTAAGGCGGGGTAATCGCGCCTTAACCACCAATCTCTTTGGCCAGCGATAACATCAAATCAACATCAAAATAGCGTTCCACATGGGCTGCCAGCGCGTCCAGCGTGTCATCGACACCTGTTTCAAAATCTAATGACGATGCAGCGCCAAATTGCGCCAAATAGGCCGATCTGAACGCGTCCGATGCAAATAGCCCGTGCATATAGCAGCCCTGCACCTTACCGCTGGGGCTTGCCGCCCCTTCTGGATGGTCCTCAAACTGCAACCAAGCGCGAGCGCAATCGGGTCCTTCGGTCTCTCCAATATGGATTTCATATCCGCTCAGGCTGGTGCCGCTGGCAGGATGTTTCCCGGTCTTGAGGGACAGATGTTTGACCGGGGCCATGATTGTATCAACGGCCAAATGCCCCAGCCCCTCAACCGAACTGGCTGGCCCTTCAATGCCGTGCGGATCGGTAATGGATTTGCCCAACATCTGATAGCCGCCGCACAGGCCCAGAACATGCCCGCCCCGCCGGATATGTGCGGCCAAATCAATGTCCCACCCCTCGGCCCGAAAGGCGGCCAGATCGGCGATTGTGGCCTTGCTGCCGACCATCAACACCAGATCAGCATCACCGGGCAGGGGGGCGCCGGGCATGATCATGCGCAGATCGACGCCGGGTTCAGCGGCCAAGGGATCAAGATCGTCAAAGTTTGCGATACGGGGCAGGCGGGGCACCACAATTACTATGCCAGCGCCGCCTGACCGCGCACGTGCGGGCAGGTCCATCACATCCTCAGCTGGCAATCGGTGCGCGCCGTCGAACCACGGGATTACCCCAAGGCTGGGCCAGCCTGTGCGCCGGGCAATGTCATCACGGCCCGCATCAAACAGGCTGCGGTCGCCCCGAAATTTGTTGACCGCAAAGCCGCAGATCATGGCGTTATCGGCAGCGTCCAACACAGCGTGAGACCCTACGATCTGGGCAATCACACCACCCCGATCAATATCACCCATCAAGATTACGGGTACGCCTGCCGCTGTGGCAAAACCCATGTTGGCAATGTCGCCACTGCGTAAATTGGTTTCAGCTGGGCTGCCAGCCCCTTCAACGATGATCAGATCGCAGGCCTGACTAAGTCGTTGAAAGGATTGTAGGACCGCAGGCATCAATGTCGCCTTGTTCTTGCCAAAAGCCGCAGCGTCCTGATGTCCGGCAATTTGGCCCTGCACGATCACCTGCGCGCCTGTGGCGGTTTGCGGCTTTAGCAGAATCGGGTTCATGTCCGTGTGTGGCGCAACACCAGCGGCGCGGGCCTGCATTGCCTGGGCGCGGCCAATTTCACCGCCATCCGACGTCACCGCGGCATTATTTGACATGTTTTGCGGTTTGAACGGGCGCACCCGTAGGCCGCGTTTGACGCAAGCGCGGATCAGGCCCGCAACAATCATCGACTTGCCGACATTGCTGCCCGTGCCTTGGATCATAATTGCTTTGGTCATGTGGTCCGCCCTGCGCCGTTCTGACGCAAACTGGCGCAATTCAACAGCGGGGAAAAGGGGCTGTCGCGCAAGTTTGCATAAAGCACAAAAAAAGCAGCCCTAAGGCTGCGTTTCTTTATCCCAGGTTATGGGCTTTTGTTCAGGCGGCTTCGGCCTGCTGAGCGGCGTGGCGGCGCTCAGATTCTTCGCGTGACAGGGCCACAGAGGTGCGGACACCCTTACCGACAAAGTCCATCAAGCCGGACACAACACGCTCATTGGGGTCGATACCTGCGCAGCTCAATACTTCGCGGCCATCGCGTGATCGTGCCCAACGGGCGATCTGCTCTGGTCCGTTGCCATATTTCTTGTCATCCGCAATTGCGTCATCTAGTGCAGCCAGTACCACAGCTGCGAAAAGTTTGCGTGCACGGTTGCCTTGCTCGTTATTAAAGGCAGTGCCATCAACGAAATCTTTCATCTCGTCGTCCTTTCCATTATTCTTGCTCTTGTCATTTCGGCGTGAAGTCCCTTATGACCGATATCCTCCGATTCGGATACCACTTTATCGCATAACTCCCATGCATTTGATGCATATCTCGCTGCGGGTGCAGCACGATATAGCGGTGGCTTGCAGGGGGTCTGCCCACCAGATATAGGGTGCATCAACATATCATCAAGTTTTTGCCGAGGTTTTGACGCATGCCTAAAATTAACGGAAATGAGATCCGCCCCGGAAACGTCCTTGAACACAACGGCGGTCTGTGGGCTGCGGTCAAGGTTGACCACGTAAAGCCCGGCAAGGGCGGTGCATTCGCCCAGGTCGAGATGCGCAACCTGCGCAACGGATCAAAGCTGAACGAACGTTTCCGCAGCGCTGACAAAGTTGAAAAAGTCCGTCTGGAACAGAAAGATCAGCAGTTTTTATATGAAGAAAACGGCAATCTGGTGGTGATGGACACCGATACCTATGAACAAGTGCAACTGCCTGCCGAACTGTTGGGCGACACCCGCCCGTTTTTGCAGGATGGCATGATGATCGTGGTTGAATATCACGAAGCAGAGGCGCTGAACGCGCGCCTGCCGCAAAAAGTGATCTGTAAAATCGTCGAAACTGAGCCGGTGGTCAAAGGTCAGACCGCCGCGAATTCGTTCAAACCAGCGGTGCTGGACAATGGTGTAAAGGTCTCCGTGCCGCCCTTCGTGGGTCAGGACGAAGACATTGTGGTGAACACAGAGACGATGGAGTACGTCGAACGCGCCTGATTGCATGACGTTACGTCATAGCAGATAGATTATGAAGCCCCGGTAAAATCCGGGGCTTTTTTATGTGTGTGACGCAGGAAATTAATAGCTGATTCTTACTGTGCCGGGGTCCAGGTGAGCGTTGCGTCGCCCGCGTGCATTTGTCCGGTGGCCCGGTCAAAACGTAAATAGGCAAGCGCATGATTGCCCGATTGGGTAAACAGCATGCCAGCAGGTTTATCACCTGCCGTGATTTCGCTGCCCACAGCTGCCTCGCCATTGATCTTTACCTGCGCCAGACCTTTGCGCAATTCGGTTTTATGCTTCATTCGCGCCGTGACTTCTTGGCCTACGTAACAGCCCTTGCGAAAATCCACGCCATTTAGGCGCTCAAATCCGACCTCAAGAATAAAGGTGTCTGGCGTCAGTTCGATCCCGGTTTCCGGGATCAGATGCGCCACCCGCAGCGCGTCCCAGTCGATGCCTGTCTCTGGCTGTGGGGTCGCGCGGTAGGCCCGCCACCCCATAGCACTGTGACGTGGATCAAGGTAACCATCAGCAGGAACCTCGCCCAAACCGCGATGCAGATGCAGGTCAGTCGCGGCTATGTCGACCGATGCCCGCAGTTTGTACATCGTCAACCGTTGCACCAACATGTCGCCTTGGCTGTCAGCGACATCCAGCAGCACGGCATCATCATCTTTTGCCAGAAAAAAATCAGTGATGAGTTTTCCCTGCGGGGTCAGGATAGCGGCGTAGATCGGACCAGCCGACAGTTTTTTGATGTCATTGGTGACCAGCCCTTGCAGGAAATCCAAGGTATCGTTGCCGGTCAGGCGCAGGATGCGGCGTTGGGTCATCTCATATTGTCCTTTGACAGTTGCTCATGACATATAGGCATCCATCGCCATTCTAAAGGGCCAAGCATGCGCGCGCCAATTTCTGTGATCATCCCAACCCTGAACGCGGCTGACATATTGCCTGCTTGCCTGGCAGCGCTGATGGAAGGGCTGGATGCAGGGTTGATTCGGGAATTGATAGTAAGTGATGGTGGATCGGTGGATGCCACCGGGGCCATTGCGCAGGCGTGGGGGGGCCAGATTGTGCAGGGGCCGCCGTCGCGTGGGGGCCAGTTGCGGCGCGGCTGTGCTGTGGCAAAGGCGGATTGGCTATTGGTATTGCATGCCGATACCGTTTTATCGGCGGGCTGGGCAAAGGTAATAGCCGGGCATTTGACCAGCGCACGCGGCGGGTGGTTCCAATTGGCGTTTGATAATGCCGGAATACCGGGCCGTTTGGTCGCGGGATGGGCAAACCTACGCAGTAAGATGGGATTGCCCTATGGCGATCAGGGATTGATCCTGCCACGCGCCTTGTATGACGCTGTGGGGGGATACCCTGATCAGCCGTTGATGGAGGACGTTGCTCTGGCGCGGGCCCTCAAAGGGCAGTTGGTCGGGTTGCCGATCATCGCAAAGACCAGCGCAAGCAAGTACCAAAGCCAAGGCTGGGTGCAGCGGGGCGGGCGAAACCTGTGGACCTTGGCGCGGTATTTCTGCGGCACTTCACCACAGGTTCTGGCTGAAAGTTACCGCCGTTCCAAATGATCCAAGGCGCGCGCCTGTGGCAGGGCAATATTCTTGATGCGTGGTGGGGCTGAGCTAAGCCAGATGGGCGTGTCCGCCTATCCGAAAAACGCCTGTCCCAAACGTTGCAGCAGGTTTGGCTCACTTTTGCCGTCGCTACGCTCTTTGCTGCGCAGCGCGCGCAACCCACGGGCATCACTCACCGTTTTGCCGTCTTGGAATTGCAGGCGATAAAGATCAGCATAAATGCCGCCACGCTCAAGCAGTTCTTCGTGGGTGCCTTGATCTGTCACTTGGCCGCGGTCCATCACCACAATTTTGTCAGCACTGCGGATGGTGGCCAAACGGTGGGCGATGACAAGTGTGGTGCGTCCGGCAGACAACCGGTCAAGCGCATCCTGCACCACCTGTTCTGACTGCGCATCAAGCGCGCTTGTGGCCTCGTCCAGCAGCAAAACCGGGGTATCGCGCAACAACGCCCGAGCAATGACCACGCGCTGGCGTTGGCCACCGGAAAGCGCGGAGCCGCGCGGCCCAACGCGGGTGTCGAGACCGTTTTCGAGGTTCGGCAAGAAATCAGCAACATGCGCGGCCTTCAAGACAGCGTTCAAGGCATCATCACTGACATCGTTGCGTCCCAACACGATGTTTTCGCGCAAAGTCTCATCAAACAGCAGCGCTTCTTGGGTGACCACCGAAAACAGGCCACGCAGGTCGGCAATTGCCATGTCGGTTGTGGCGACGCCGCCGATGGTGACACTGCCTGCCTGTGGGTCGATCAGACGGGTTAAAACGTTAAAGATAGTGGATTTTCCAGCCCCAGACGCGCCAACCAACGCGGTGGTTTGACCCGCCGCTGCGGTCAGGTTGAGACCGTCAAGAACCTTGGCCTCACCATAAGACAGGTCCACGTTTTTGAGTTCAATATCTGGATGCCCTTTTGGGGCGGCAACCGGTTTTGCTGGTTCTTTCAACCGCATCGGCGCGTCCATCAGTTCCTTGATCCGCTCAAGCGCTGCCGCCGCGATTTGCCATAAACCGCTGACGCCCCCCAAGCGGCGCAAAGGGCTGAAGGTAAAGCCCATGGCGGTAAAGAACGTCATGAACTGTCCGATGGTTTTGTCGCCCGAAATAATCTCGGAACCGCCATAAAGGATCACCGCCATGAACCCGACGCCAGACATGATATCGACCATGCCCGGAATGGCCGAATTGCCAAAAGCCGCGCGGACTTCGGTGCGGATAAAGGTTTGCGTCAGATCATTGTATTGCCGGGCCTGATACCGTTCCAACGCGTTAAGTTTGATTTGCACAATGCCGTGAAAAACCTCGTCCAATCGCGTGGCCAGACTGGCCCCCAAATCACGCGCTTCGCGGGACCGTTCGCGCACAAATCGCTGGGCAATTGCGGCGGGCAGAACCATCACAGGTATGCCCACACAGGCCAGCAGCGCCCAGATCGGATCAATCGAAATTGCCACACCAAGCAGAACAATCAACCCGATAAAGTCGCGGCCCGCCCCGGTGATGATCGCGCGCCAGACGTCGCCAACCGCATTTACATCTGACTGCACGCGCTGGATCAAAAATCCAGGGGGGTGTGATTGGTGAAACGCGCCATCTTGGCGCATCATCCGGTCCAGCAAATCAATGCGCATGTCAGCGGCCGTGCGTTGGGCAATCCGCGTCAACAGTACTTTTTGGGCAACCCCGGCAATCGCGCGCAGCACAAAGATGCCAACAAGGATCAGCCCCACCCATTTCAGTGCTTCTTGTTTGCCAGCCACAAAGACCTGATCGAACATCGGTTCCATCAGGCGTGCCAAGGCGCCCAAGGTACTGCCTTCGATGATCATAAAGAACACAGCAGCGGCCATCAGCCACAGGTGCTTTTTCAGATAATCACGCCACAGCCAGCCCAGCAATTGCCCTGAGGTATAGGTTTGGTCATTCATCGGTGGCCACATTCCTTTTGGGCGGTGCAGGTACTGGTTTACGAAACGCGGGCGGGCAGGGCAAGCGTGGGGGTGGGTCATTGGTGTTGACGCTGGACCCGGCGAGGATAAGGTGCCGCAACACCCGCATGTTGAAGGCGACATCTTATGACAAATTCTCCACTTCTGGCCCAGGGCCGCTCATATCTGGCCATTCCGGGCCCGTCCGTGATGCCCGATGCTGTGTTGAACGCCATGCACCGCGCCGCACCCAATATCTATGCTGGGGCCTTGGTCGACCTGATGCCCGGTTTGATGGCTGATTTGCGCCGGGTCGCGCGCACCAAACATCACGTGGCAATGTACACAGGTAACGGTCACGCAGCGTGGGAAGCCGCACTTTGCAATGTGATTGCTCCGGGCGACAAAGTGCTGGTGCCCGCCACGGGCCGCTTTGGCGTTGGATGGGGCGAAATGGCAACTGGTCTTGGGGCCGAGGTTGAGATGATTGATTTTGGTCTTTCTGCACCGATGGACATGGCGCGGGTGGCTGAGGTGTTACAGGCGGATAAAGCGCATGAAATCAAAGCGGTATTGGGTGTCCATGTGGATACTTCAACATCCGTGCGCAATGACATCGCTGGCCTGCGGGCGATGATGGACGAGGTTGGCCATCCTGCCTTGCTGATGGCGGATTGCATCGCGTCGCTTGGCTGTGACCAGTTTGAAATGGACGCATGGGGTGTCGATGTCACCGTCACCGCCTGCCAAAAAGGGTTGATGGTGCCGCCGGGTATTGGGTTGGTATTCTTTAACGACAAGGCCGACGCCGTGCGGGCAAAAATGCCCCGCGTCAGCCGCAATTGGGATTGGTCGCCACGCGCCCATGCGGAGGAGTTTTGGCAATATCACGGTGGCACCGCCCCCACCCAACATCTCTACGGATTGCGTGCGTCACTGGATATCATCCACGACGAAGGCGTGGAACAGGTCTGGGCCCGGCACGCCGTCTTGGCCCGTGCCGTTTGGGCCGCCTGCGAGGCATGGTCAACCCGCGGCACATTTTCGCTTAACATCGCCAACCGCGCGGATCGCAGCCATGCGGTGACGGCATTGCGCCTGCAATCACCGGGGGCCACGGCGCTGCGTGACTGGGTGGAGACACATCTGGGGCTGACGCTTGGTATTGGTCTGGGCATGGCGGCAGCGGATGATCCGGCATGGCATGGGTTTTTCCGGCTGGGTCATATGGGGCATGTGAACGGTCATATGATCATGGGGATGTTGGGCGGAATTGAAGCAGGGCTGAGCGCGCTGGATATTGAACATGGCGGCGGTGCGCTGGATGCGGCAGCACAGGTGATTGCGGGGCGCTAACCGCGCGCAACAGCGATGCGATTGATCAGATGGTTCAGGCCCCATCCGGTCAGCGCGGCGGCGATGAAACCCCAAATGGCCCAGATCACCATCAACATCCACATCAGGTTCACGCCAAACATCACAATGCATGCGACGGTATAATTTGGGGCGGCGGGGCGGTCATTGGTGTCGCGCATGTCGGGCCTCTTTGCGGGTTCGTCCTTTATCATAGCGCGGATGATCGGCACGTCAGCCTTTTTTCGCGTCCTCTATGGCCTTGGGCAGGGCGGCGGCAAAGGCATCCAGATCGGCAGCGGTGCCACAACTGACCCGAATACAGCGGTTTTGCGGCGTGACAAAAGGCATCCGCACAAAGATACCGCGCGCCACCAGACCGTCCAACACCGCCTTGGCAAAGGCCCCATCACGCCTGCAATCCAGCGTCACAAAATTTGCCGCTGAGGGCAGGGGCGTCAGGCCGTTTTTGGTAGCGATGTCGGCAATCTTGATGCGAGCGGCGGCAATCTGATCTTTGATCTGGGCGAACCATGCATCATCTTGCAAGGCGGCCAAAGCACCCGCTTGGGCGGCGCGGTTCATGCCAAAGTGATTGCGTACCTTATGAAAGGCGGTGATCAATTCAGGTGCGCCAATCGCATATCCAACTCGCGCCCCCGCAAGCCCGTAAACCTTGGAAAACGTCCGCATGCGGATCACCCGTGGATCAGAGAATTCAAGCGGCAGCGCGGTGCCGTCAGGGGCGCATTCGATGTAAGCTTCATCAAGGCAAAGCAGGGTGCCGTTGGGCAAAGCGTCCATCGCCTCAGCAATGTGTTGGCCGCTGTGCCAAGTGCCCATCGGGTTGTCAGGATTGCTGAGATACACCAGTTTTGCATCAACCTCGGCGGCCTTGGCAAAAAGCGCTGCGGGGTCCTCGTGATCATCGCGGTAAGGGACTTTGTGCAGAATCCCGCCAAACCCCGCGACATGATAATTGAACGTCGGATACGCCCCATCAGAGGTCACCACCGCATCACCCGGCCCCACAAACAGTCGCACCAAGTAGTTCAGCAGCCCGTCGATTCCTTCACCCACCACGATATGATCCGGTGTGACGCCATGATGCGCGGCCAAGGCAGCGCGCAACTGATGGCTTTCGGGATCGCCGTACATCCACTGATCGCATTCCGCCATCGCCGCAATCGCGCGTGGTGACGGGCCAAAGACATTTTCATTGGCCCCCAGACGCGCCTTGAACGGATGGCCAAGGGCGCGTTCCTGCGTCTCAGGCCCGACAAAGGGCACTGTGGCGGGCAGGGATTGGGCAAGCGGGGTGAGGCGAAAATTTGTCATACCTCAAGTGATATGCGCGACAAGATACTGGAGCAAGGGGTTGGAAACCGGGTCTCGCGTTATTACATGAGAATGGCTCGCAACAAGAAGGGGCACAGTGATGGCAAACCTCAACAGACGTGGATTTATCGCGGCAACGCTGGCAGCAGGCGCGCTGCGCACGGTGCCAATGATCGCCAGCAACCCCGGCACCCGGCGTATTCTAACGCTGGTCTATGACAAGGGCCTCGGCATGATGCGGGCGGTTGAACGCGTCGTTCCGTGATATTGCCGTGACGTAGGGCTGGCCAGCACACCCCGAATGCGCTGTTATGACGGCATCTGATCAGGAGAACCGTTATGAGCCGCGTCACCACCACATTTGACAACCATATCGCTTTTGTCACGCTCATCCGGCCTGACAAGATGAACGCGCTGGATCAGGATATGATCGACGCAATTATCGCAGCAGGCCAAAAGGTTGCGGCCTCCGGTGCGCGTGTTGTGGTACTGTCCGGCGAGGGCAAAGCGTTTTGCGCAGGCATCGACATCACAGGGTTGTCAGCGATGATTGGCAAAGACCCGGCTGAATTGATCATGCCGCGCAGCCATGGCGATGGGACCACAAACCAATGGCAAGAGGTCGCGATGATCTGGGCGCGGTTGGAGATCCCGGTGATCGCTGCGCTGCACGGCGCAGTCTACGGGGCAGGGATGCAATTGGCACTGGGCGCGGACATTCGCATTGCAGCACCGGATACAAAACTGGCGGTGATGGAAATGAAATGGGGCATTGTGCCGGACATGGGCGGCATGGTTCTGCTGCCGCGTCTGGTGCGTGATGATATCATCCGGCGTCTGACCTATACGGCTGAACCGATTAGTGCGGCTCAGGCGGAACGCTGGGGGCTGGTGACAGAACTGGCCGATGATCCGCTGGCTGCGGCAACCGCATTGGCGACGACCATCGCAGGCAAAAGCCCAACGGCGATTAAAGCGGCCAAACGGTTGATCTCATTTGCGCAATCGTCCCCGGCTGAAGCCGTGCTGGACGCGGAATCCCGCGAACAGTCTGACCTGCTGGGAAAGCCACACCAGATGGAAGTTATTGCTGCTGAGTTTGGCAAACGGCCCGCAAAATTTGATTAGAACGGGGGGTGGGCGGTGCGCCCACCTTACTTATCGGGTGCGGTAAGGTGGGCGCACCGCCCACCCCCCATGTGTGATTAACCAATTTCCGCCAAACGGTCCAAGGCCGCCTGCACTTGATCTGCTTCTTCCTGCCGCGCCGCCAGATTGGCTTGCGCTTCGGCAACAACCTCTTCGGGCGCAGATGCAGCGAATTTGGGGTTTTTCAGACGCCCATTCAGCCCGCCAATTTCCTTGGCCAATTTATCCAGCGACTTCTGCAAGCGGGCTTTCTCTGCCTCAATGTCGATCAATCCAGCCAGCGGCAAGCCAAAACTCGCCCCCGGTGCTGCAATCGCAACCGTGCCCTTGGGAAAGTTGTCTGCCTTTTCAAGGCTTTCGACCCGTGCCAGACGTTTGATCATCGCCTCGTTGCCATCCCACGCCGCCTGTGCCGCGGCATCCATATCGGTGACAATCATCGGTACCTTCAGGCCCGCAGGCACGTGCATTTGCTGCCGTGCGGAGCGGATGCTCTCGATCAACCCAATCACCCAGTTCAATTCGCGGTCCGCATCGCTGTTCAACAGATCAGCGGTGGTGTAGGTCGGCCAATCCGCATGCACCAACATCTTGGTCCGCGTGGCGGTGGTCTGCCACAATTCTTCGGTGATGAACGGCATGATCGGGTGCAGCAGGATCAAGCATTGATCCAAGACCCATGCCATCGTTTGACGTGTCTCAGCTGCCTCTGGCGCGTCGTCTTGCAGCAGGGGTTTGCTGAGTTCGACATACCAGTCACACACCTTGCCCCAAACAAAGGCATAAAGCGCATTGGCCGTATCGTTGAAGCGGTAGTTAGCTAGGGCCGCATCCACATCCTCGCGGGTGCGGGCGACCTCGCCGACGATCCACTTGTTCAGGGTTGCTTGCGGCGTTGGCATCACGGCCGCCGTGCCCGTGAACACCTCGTTCATCTCAGCAAAGCGGTGGGCATTCCACAGCTTGGTGCCAAAGTTGCGATAGCCCGCAATCCGGGCGGAGGACAGTTTCAGGTCACGCCCCATCGCCGCCATCGAGGTCACGGTAAAGCGCACCGCATCCGCGCCGTATTCGTCGATCAGTTCAAGCGGGTCGAGCACGTTGCCGAGCGACTTTGACATCTTCTTGCCCTTCTCGTCGCGCACCAG
This sequence comes from Sulfitobacter sp., assembly GCA_051251995.1. Lineage (GTDB taxonomy): Bacteria > Pseudomonadota > Alphaproteobacteria > Rhodobacterales > Rhodobacteraceae > Sulfitobacter. Next base: position 25,757 of record JBPOFF010000017.1, on the reverse strand, counting down.
CGCGTGGACATAGACGGTGCCAAAGGGTTTTTGCCCGGTCACGGCGTATTGCATCATCATCATCCGAGCGACCCAGAAAAAGATGATGTCAAACCCGGTGATCAAGACGGAGGTGGGGAAGTATTTTTTCAGTTCAGGTGTGTCTTCGGGCCAGCCAAGGGTGCCGATGGGCCAGAGACCGGAGGAGAACCATGTGTCTAGGACGTCGGGGTCGCGCCACAGGGCAAACCCATTTGGCACATCAGCCTCGTTTTCTAGATCATAAGCTGCGGCACTGTTCGCGGCCTCGCCAACAACGGTTCCTGACTTTTGGACAGCCGCTTGGAAATTAGCTTCGGCAAGCGTTTTGGCCTCTTGAAATGTCGGTGCACAATAAGCCACAGGGGCATCGTAGTCGATCAAGAACTGTTTGCCAGTCATCGTAATCTTTGGTCCATACCAAACCGGTATCTGGTGCCCCCACCACAACTGGCGCGAGATACACCACGGCTCGATATTCTCCAGCCAGTGGAAATACACCTTCTTGTCCTGCTCGGGCAGGATCGCAACGTCACCATTCTTGACCGCATCAATCGCGGGGCCAACGATCTTGGCGGTGTCCACGAACCATTGGTCGGTCAGCATTGGTTCAATGACCACTTTCGAGCGGTCCCCAAACGGTTGCATGATTTTTTTGTTTTCGACAAACGGGATCAGCTTAGCACTTTCCTGCCCGTCTTCTTCGTCGATAACAGGAACGGAAACCATAACGGCCAGTCCCTCAGCAGTGATGTCCGCGATGACCTTCTTACGTGCCTCGAAACGGTCAAGGCCGCGATATTCATCTGGCACCAGATTTATCTCGGTTGCATCCTGCGGCGCATCCTCAGACCCTTCCGCAATCGCCTGCGCGCGGGCCGCAGCCTGATCATAAGGCAACCCATCGTTGCGCATCGCGCCGCGCGTGTCCATCAACGCATAAAGCGGGATGCCATTGCGCGTGGCAACGCCGTAGTCATTAAAGTCATGCGCGCCGGTGATTTTCACCGCACCAGAGCCGAAATTCTTGTCCGGGTATTCATCGGTGATGATAGGGATCATCCGGCGGTGCTCTTTTGGCCCAACCGGAATTTCGCAGAGTTTCCCGATGATTGGCGCATAACGTTCGTCCGATGGATGCACCGCAACCGCACCATCGCCCAGCATGGTTTCGGGGCGCGTGGTGGCAATTGCGATATAATCGCGGACCTCGCGCAGGGTCTCGTTGCCGTCTTCATCTTTTTCCACATATTCGTATGTCGCACCGCCCGCGAGGGGGTACTTAAAGTGCCACATATGACCGTCAACTTCTGTGGATTCGACCTCCAAATCTGAAATCGCCGTCTCAAAATGCGGGTCCCAATTGACCAGACGTTTGCCGCGATAGATGTGGTTCTTGTTGTACATGTCCACGAACACTTTGATCACGGCGTCGTGGAAATTGCCCTCCTCGCCCGCAGGTGCGTTGGGCGCGCCGGACATGGTAAACGCCTCGCGGTCCCAATCACAGCTGGCACCAAGGCGTTTCAATTGCCCAATGATGGTGCCGCGCGATTTGATTTTCTGTTGCCAAACGCGTTCAAGGAATTTCTCGCGGCCCATCTCGCGGCGGGTTGCTTCGCCATTGGTGGCCATGTCACGTTCGGTCACCATCTGCGTGGCGATGCCCGCGTGGTCGGTGCCCGGCTGCCACAACGTGTCAAACCCGCGCATCCGGTGCCAGCGGGTCAGGATGTCTTGCAAGGTGTTGTTGAACGCATGGCCCATGTGTAGCGATCCAGTGACATTGGGCGGGGGGATCATCACGCTGAACGTCTCATCGCGGCTGGCGTTTGCGCCGGCTTTGAAAGCGCCCGCTTTTTCCCAAGCGGCGTACAGGCGCGCTTCGGCTTCTTCTGAATTGAAATTTTTGTCGAGTGCCATGGTGATCGTACCCCGTGTTCGTTTGACGCTGATCTAGCGGACATGGGCGTGAAGGGAAAGGGCGAGGTTGCGGGGGGCGTGGTCATGGTCTTTGCCCATTCAGATCGGATTTACGACACAATTCTGGCCGATGATCGGAAAACAAACTGTGAGGGTCACCATGTTCAAACGAGTATGCGTCTTAGCCATGTTTATCTTGGGTGTAAGCACGCAGGCCATTGCGGGCGAGGCTGACATTATCACCCAAGATGCTTTGCGGGATGCAATCTATGCGGGGGAAACGCAAAAAGTTGAAGACCAATTGCACCGCGCCCAGCGTTCGTTTGAGACGGGCACAATCAGTGCCGATGACATGCGCAGGCTATTTGGCAGTTTTGCTGTTACGCATCCCGATGTCATCAGATTCACTGAAAATTGGTTGAAGGAATATCCAGCGTCCCCTTACGCCCAGACTGCGCAGGCGTGGATATATTTCCGGGCCGGGTGGATTGTAAGAGGCAGCAAAATCGCCCGCAACACCCATCCTGAGGCGATGGAAAAACACAGCCTGCTGCATCGTTTGAGCCTTGAGCTTGCGATGCGTGCCTATGATGCCAATCCCAAGATGATCCCGGCCTCAGATGCTGTGATCATGCTGGGCAATACCGGCGGGCAAAAACAGGCGTCCTTTGCGGTTTTTGAACAAGCCATGCAGGACACCCCGAATTGGGGCACGATCTGGCGGGCCTTTGATTTCACCAAACCCGGATATGGCGGTAGCTATGAATTGGGTGAGGCGATGTGTGACCACTACGCGCCGCTGGTTGAATTTGAACGCAATAACATGACCCGATTTTGCAAGATATCGTTGTTAACCGAACGGCGGCACCTGAAAGGGTGGCCCGAGATGGCGCTGCCGCTGCTGAATGAAGCAAATGATCCGAGCTTGGATTATTTTAAATTTCTGGCTTTGCTGAACACCTATCCGCTGACCTTGGAACAGGCAAATTTTGTTAGGGTGTATTTTGAGGCGCACCCGGGCATAGATCTGCGCTGGGTCGAGAAATATGACAAAGATGTCGTCCGATTTTGGGGGTTTGACCTTCAGACACCTCGGGTTTTGGCCCATGCCAAGACAAATGCCCGCGCTGCCTTGGTACATGATCCCTATAGTCCTGAGCTTTTGACTTTGCTTGAGCGACGGACAAATATCGTGACCAAGACCAGCACAGGGTATCGGTACACGCCGGTCAAAGATGATCCCAGCCCTGCGGATGAGATTGAGTATGCCAGACGCAGATTGGTTGTTGCCCCTTACAATCCAAAACATTGGCAAAGTCTGGCGCGTATGCTGCACATGCGCAGTATAAAGGCGCAGACAGATGGTGCGGACCTGTTTAAACAGGACGTCTATTTCACCAATGCGATTTATTATGGTCAACAAGATGCCAGACTGATCAGTGATTTCTTGCTCAGAAAACTGGAGCACTTGAAAAACGTGGCCGAAGTCGAACAGCGCAATATACGCTTCAACGGCTGGGACACCTTGCGTGGTACGTTAGATCGCGACGCTGACCTGAACTGTCCGATCATTCGCGCCGGGCGTCTTCTGGATTATGTCGACCCTGACAAGATGACGAATGATGATTTTCAGGCCGGGTATCAGCCACTTTACGATGTGGTGATCCAAGACGCGCAGGCAAATGGGTCATGCCAGAAAGAGCTTAAAGGCCCGGCAGATGAATTATGGTTTGATGTGGTTGATGTCGATGTCATGCAGGATGATGACTAGCCTTGCCTCTGCGGCCCCGCTTGCAATGGCTCACGCGCGCCGGGGCGGATGATGGCGGGATCATATGGGGCGCGGGCAAAGACCTCGTGGACCATCGGGCGAAAGAAATCCAAAGGCAGGCTTTCATACGCGGGGTCAAAGCTGGCTTGATCCCAAAGTTCGCAAAAGGCCACGCAATCTTCGAAATAGGGGCTGTCTTTGTGACGGTCACGCTTGTTGGGGTCCGCGCCAAGGTGATGCCCGTAATAGATCATCTGAAAATCGGCATGGGTTTGCACACACCATGCACATTGTTCACGCACAAACGGACGCAGGATCGTGGCGGCATATTCGTCGTGGTTATAGGGGGCATAAATGTCACCAATATCATGCAGCAGCGTCGCAACGATCCAATCGGTATCCGCCCCGTCGCGATAGGCGCGCGTGGCTGATTGTAGCGAATGTCCTAGCCGTGTGACTTGATATCCTGACAGGCTTTCATCGAGATCCACCAACGCATTGAGCAGGCGGTCTGCGGTGCCTTTGGTGTATTCCGTCTCGTGTTTGGTCAGGAATTCGTATTCAGCCTTGGTGCCGTCTTTCATCTGGGTGAATTTGACCTGATCCATTGCGTATCATTCCCTTTATTTTAGCCCGAGTTTGCCAAAGAAACCCGCTCATTCTGTTCTGTTTTCGACAAAACTGCGGGAAAATCAACTGCGCCGGTCTAATTTGGTACTCAGATGGATCAGGCTTTCAGAGCTCTTTACGCCGCGGGCTTCTCCGATCTTGTCCAATGTTTCATCCAGTTCTTCGGTGGTTGTGGCCGCAATCTGCACCAGTAGGTCAAAGCGGCCAGACGTGGTGTGAACAACCCGCACACCGGGCAAGCTGCGCAACCGGGCCAGTACCGCCGGGCCGGTGCGCGGTTCGATACTGACCAGTGCCGTTGCATGCAGCGGGGCATCCGCCGCCGCACTTAACCGCGCGGTATAGCCGATGATGGTGCCATTTCGTTCCAAACGATCAAGACGGGCCTGCACCGTGGTGCGTGCAAGGCCCAAGGTCCGGGCAAGATCAGCAATCGGTTGCCGCGCGTTGGCCTGTAATGCGGCAATCAGCGCGCGGTCTGTTTCGTCTATTTGCATGATATTGCCGTCATATTGCCCAAACTTAAAGACATAATAGGCATTTGGTTTGATGATTTCGACGAGATTTCGGAGCCATAGTGGTCAAAACAACAAAGTGAGGCTTCGATGCAGCATATCGCCCCAATCACATCCACACCTCGGGCCTATTTGGCACAGCACACTCCGGACGTGCCGATCCTGTTTTTTGCGCCATCGGTTTTGCAGAAGACGGTCAAACGGTTTCAGGCGGATTTCAAAGGATTGGTGACCTATGCGGTTAAGGCGAATGACCGGGCCGAAGTGCTGTCAAATCTGGTAGCCTGCGGCGTCACCACTTTTGATGTGGCGTCACCAGTCGAGATGAAAGCCGTACGCGCGGCATGTGGCGAGGCGGTGCTGCATTACAATAATCCGGTGCGGTCCGCAGCGGAGGTGCAAGCGGGCATTGAGGCTGGTGTGGCCAGTTGGTCTGTGGATGATGCGGATGAGTTGGCCAAACTTGTCGGGGTGCCCCGGACAGCCGAAATTGCCGTGCGTTTTGCCCTGCCCGTGAAAGGGGCCGCGTATGATTTTGGCGCAAAATTTGGTGCGTCACCCGATGAGGCGGTAAAGCTGTTGCGAAAAGTGGCTGAAATGGGCTTTACCCCGTCGCTGTGTTTTCATCCCGGCACCCAGTGTAACGACCCAAACGCATGGGGCAGCTATGTGATTGAGGCGGCTCGGATTGCCGCCGTTGCGGATGTGAAACTGGCACGCCTGAACATTGGCGGTGGCTTTGCAGCGGACAGAGGGTTTGAAACGCCCGATCACCGCGCTGTTTTTGCAGCCGTTGATTCCGCATTGGCAACTGCATTTGCTGGCCACATGCCCAAGCTGCTGTGCGAACCGGGCCGCGCGATGGTTGCCGAAGCATGTGCTTTGGCCACGCGGGTCAAGGGGATGCGCGCCGGAGGGGAAGTGGTTTTCCTTAACGATGGTATCTATGGTGGCCTGCCGGATCTGCGTGACATGGGATTGTCGGGATTGGTGCAGGTGCTGGGCCCACAAGGGCCGCGCCTTGGTGCGTTGATGCCACGCATTGTCTTTGGGCCAACCTGCGATTCACTTGATCGGTTGCCGGACGGGCTGCCCTTGCCCAAGGATACCGCCGTGGGGGATTATGTCATGTTTGGTGGCATGGGGGCCTATTCGATTGCGATGAGCACCGCCTTTAACGGCTACGGCGTGCACCGGGTTGAGATGGTTTCATCCCTAAACTAACGCAAACCGTTTAATCCGGTCCTGACCCTAGACACTGCGCCTTTGCCCGCTAATGTTTGTTAAGAAACGAACAATCGGGCAAAGGCATAGCGTCATGGATAAATTTGGCAAAAGCCAATCGGTAAAACGGACTGAGGATGTGCGGTTTTTGACCGGCGAGGGCCGTTATGTTGATGACATCAACCCCAAGGGTGCTTTGCACAGTTACTTTTTCCGCTCACCCGTCGCGCATGGGGTGATTTCCGAACTTGATGTGGCCGATGCGGCAGAGGCTGAGGGCGTGCATCTGGTGCTGACCTGCGCCGACCTGGAGGCGGCGGGCGTCGATATTTCGATGTTTGGCGCACTGGTCAAAAACCGCGATGGCAGCAAGGCGGCGGCACCCCTGCGTCCGATTCTCGCCAAACATAAAGTGCGCTATGTTGGTGAGCCGATCGCGGTGATTGTTGCCGATACCTATGAACAGGCGAAAGACGCCGCTGAATTGATCCAATTTGATGCCGATGAACTGCCAGCCAAGATGGACGTGGCGGCGGGCGGCGAGACGTTGCATGTAGAAGCGCAGAACAACCGCGCCTTTGACTGGGGCATGGGGGATGAGGCGGCAACCGAAGCGGCATTTGAAAAGGCAGCTAAAACCGTGGGGCTAGAGGTTGGCGACAACCGGATCATCGTGAACTCAATGGAGCCGCGCGGCTGTTATGCGGAATGGGATGGCACCCGCTTGCATGTGGCCAATAACGCCCAAGGGGTTTGGGTGCATAAGGATTATCTGATTAAGGCATTCGGGTTGGACCCGGAAAACGTGCGGGTGACCAACCCCGATACCGGGGGCGGTTTCGGGATGAAGGCGATGGCCTATCCTGAGTATTTCTGCGTGGCGGCGGCCGCGCGGGCTTTGGGCCGTCCGGTGCGCTGGATGTCGGACCGGACTGAGGCCATGCTGAGCGACAATGGCGGGCGCGACCTGACGTCCTTTGCGGAATTTGCTTTTGACGAGGATAACAAGATCACCGCCTACCGGGTGCGCACCAAATGCAACCTTGGGGCCTATAATTCGCAGTTTGGTCAACCGATCCAGACCCAGCTTTTCAGCCGGGTGTTGATGGGGGTTTATGACGTCCAAACCACGTGGTTGCAGGTCGAAGGCTATTACACAAATACGGTGCAAGTGGACGCCTATCGCGGTGCGGGGCGGCCCGAAGCGATCTATGTGCTGGAACGCCTGATGGACCGAGCGGCGCGGGTACTGGGTGTTGATCCGTGGGAATTGCGCCGGATCAATTTCATCAAACCCGACCAGATGCCCTACAAGACAGCAACAGACGAGACCTATGATGTGGGTGATTTTGACCGTCTGCTCAGCCGGGTGGTGATTGAGGCCGATCACGCCGGGTTTGCTGCGCGCAAGGCCGCGGATGCAAAACGCGGTCTGCTGCGTGGTTTGGGCATCTGTTACTATATCGAAAGCATTTTGGGTGATCCTGCCGAAGGGGCCAAAGTGGTCTTTGAACAGGATGGCAGCGTGACGATTTATGTAGGGACGCAAAGCAACGGACAGGGGCATGAAACCGTTTATGCGCAATTCCTTAGCGATCAAACGGGCATTCCGGCTAATGTGATTAACGTCGTGCAAGGTGACAGTGATCTGATCAAACAGGGTGGCGGTACGGGTGGGTCACGCTCCGTCACCACGCAGAACAACGCGACGTTGGCCACGGTCGCCAAGATCAGGGATGTGTTTACCGCGTTTCTAGCGGATGAAATGGGCGTGCCTGCCAGCGCGATTTCGTTTGATGATGAACGATTCCGGGCTGAAGGGTCAAACCTGACGCCGACCATGTTGGAGGTTGCCGACATGGCCCGCGAAAAGCACCGCGACGACCTACTCACCCATCACGAACGCGCGAAGCTTGAGGCGCGCAGTTTTCCCAACGGCGTTCATGTTTCAGAAGTGGTGATTGACCCTGAGACGGGTGTGGTGACCACGGACCGCTATACCGTGGTTGATGATTTTGGCAATCTTATCAACCCGATGCTGGCCGAAGGGCAAGTGCACGGTGGGGTCGCGCAGGGCATCGGACAGGCCATTCAGGAACGGGTTGTCTATGATGAAGACGGTCAACTGCTCACGGCATCGTTCATGGACTATGCCATGCCGCGTGCCGCAGATTTGCCAAACATATCGTTCATGTCGGAACCCGTCCCGTCCACGGCCAATATCATGGGCATGAAGGGCTGCGGTGAGGCGGGCACAGTGGGCGCGTTGGCGGCGATATCAAATGCAGTGCAGGATGCGCTGTGGGAACATGGGGTGCGGCAGGCCGACATGCCATTCACACCTCAAAAAGTATGGGAACTGTTGAACAGTGATAGGGTTGCGGCGGCATAATCTGGTTAAACGGTCTGGCGTTGTGACAGGGCACTGGCAGCCTCAGTGCGCCGGAGTACTGGGATGAGAGCCGCATTACGTCAAAAGATGGTCGCCGTGTGCGATGCCAAGATCGCCCAAAAAGGTGACAGCGTCGGGCTGTCTTTTTACGCTTTTTTTGCCAACCGCAATGATGATCCTGACTTGCTGATGGAAGCAGCGACTTGGTGGATCAAAGTGCACAAACTGGACCATTTTGAAAAAGCGGTGAAGATCCGGCAAATGGTGGTGGCGCAGGTATGACCAAAGCGCACCGCCTTCCGCTGTTAAAGCGCCTGTTTGGCAGTCTCTGGAACCGTCCTGCATCTGATTTTGGCCCGCGCCGTGGCGCAGTCACGCATCTGATCATTCTGGATGGCACCATGTCCACGCTTGAGCCGGGATGCGAAACCAATGCTGGACATGCCTATAAACTGGCCTGCGAAATGGGCAGCAGGTTGTCGATTTATTATGAACCAGGCCTGCAATGGATTGATTGGCGTTCTGCGCGCGATGTGGTGATGGGCCGTGGTATCAACCGACAGATCAAACGCGCTTATGGCTATCTGGCATCACGGTATCATCCGGGCGATCAGATTTATCTGATGGGATATTCACGCGGTGCCTATGCGGTGCGCAGCCTTGCCGGGGTGATTGATCAGGTCGGATTGTTAACAGCGGACCATGCCACAGAAAGCAAAGTGCGCGATGCGTATCGCCATTATGAATGCAAGCCGGGCAGTGAAACCGCACAGGCATTTTCCAAGGCATATTGCCACGAAAGCGTCGGCATTGAGATGATTGGAGTTTGGGACACCGTCAAATCACTGGGTATCAATGCCCCGGTGCTTTGGCGGTTGTCGGAAAAACTGCATGCGTTTCATAACCACGATCTGAGCAAGATTGTGAAAAACGGCTTTCATGCGCTGGCGCTAAACGAATCTCGGGTGGCGTATAAACCAGTGCTTTGGACCACTGATGACGGTTATGAGGGGCGTGTCGAACAGGTTTGGTTCCCCGGCAGCCACGGTGATGTCGGCGGGCAGCTTGGCGGGTTTGAAGCTGCGCGTCCCTTGGCAAATATTCCGCTGGTCTGGTTGCTTAACCGGGCCGAGGAAAGCGGTCTGCCGTTACCTACAGGCTGGAAGTTGCGCTTTCCACAAGACGCCACAGCACCATCCGTTGGCAATTGGCGTGGCTTCGGTAAAATTTTCATGACCCGACGCAGGCGTATTGTTGGCAAAGACCCGTCTGAGCGGCTGCACGAAAGTGTTCAGGAACGTAAAGGGCAGGGGGCAAAAGGTGTCTTGAACAAGCTGCACCTTCCCGCGCGGGCCGCAAAATCCTGAACAGCAGGTTTAAGCTAATTTCATCACGATGCAGGTGGTCGACCCGGTCGCATAAAGAATGTCATCCTCAACGCCTCTCATCTCGCCACGGGCGACACCGGTGGACCGACCAACATGATCTACTGTGCCGATGCAGACGATTTGCAGACCCAGTGGGATCGGCCGCAGGATGTTGATTTTGAATTCCAGCGTCGTATAGACTGATCCGCGCGGCACTTTTGTCATCACCGCACAGGCCATCGCGCTGTCAAGCAAGGTGCCGTACCATCCACCATGAACCGTTCCCATCGGATTGGTGACGCGAAATTCCGGGGTGCCGCGAAACACAATCCGGCCCTCTTCAACAACGTGCAGGGCAAAACCCATGGTATCGCCAATAGGCGGGCCGGGGTTGGTGCCATCCAAAATCTGCTGCATGAATTCCAAACCGGACAGTTTGAGCACATCAGACAAGGCAAGTAAGTCCGCGGGGGTCTGGGCGACACGAGGCATGGAAAATCTCCGGCAGGGGCTGCCGAAGATGCTAGGTACGATTTGTCTCTAATGGCAAGTGGTTAGACCGCTACGTTACGCGACGTCTGACAGCGTGACCTGCGGTGTGACGCCCAAGGCGCGGCACACATCGCGGGTCAGGTCCGCGCGGTTCAGGGTGTAGAAATGCAGGTTCTCGACACCTTCATCAATTAGGTCGCTGCACAGTTCGGTGCAAAGCGCTGTTGCCAACAGATCATGGCGATCGTCGCGCAGTGCAGCTTCAAATGCTTGGTCGACCCAATCAGGTACAAACGCGCCGCAACGGTCCGCGAATTTGCGCGCTGATGTCCAGTTGACCACAGGCAGGATGCCCGGTGTGACCAGTTTGTCGATCCCGGCTTTGGCGCAATCATCGCGAAAGCGCAGGAAGGTGTCTGCCTCAAAGAAGAACTGAGTAATCGCCTCGTCTGCGCCAGCGTCAAATTTGCGCTTGAGCCATTCAATGTTGGACTTTTGGTCTGTCGCTTCAGGATGCAGATCAGGATATGCGCCAACCCGGATGTTGAAGTTACCAGTGTCAGCCAAGGCTTCGATCAACTCACAGGTATCGTGAAACCCGTCGGCATGGGGGGTGAAGGTGGCCGCACCATTCTCTGGATCGCCGCGCAGGGCAACGATATCGGTCACGCCTGCCTTGGCAAAGCTATGCGCCACCTCCATGGTTTCAGTTCTGCTGGCACCCACACAGGTCAGATGCGCCGCAACGGGCAGGCCAGAGGTGCGACGCAGCACATGGGCGGCGTCATGGGTCAGATCACGGGTGGAGCCGCCCGCACCATATGTGACAGAGAAAAAGCGCGGGGCCAAAGGGGCCAATGCCTGCGCCGTGTCCCAGAGTTTGAATGCCGCATCTACGGTACGGGGTGGGAAGACTTCGAATGATACGTTAGGCGTGGTCATTGGGATGGTCCTTCATTTCGGGTTGCCCTCTTGTCTCATGATTTCGAATGTGAGACAAATTCATACTTTTCATCTTAAACATGAGGACGGCCTCAATATGCACATCGAGTTCCGCCACCTGCGCACCATTCAGGCGATTCACGAGGCGGGCGGTCTGGCCCGCGCCGCTGAACAGATGAATATCACCCAATCCGCGCTCAGCCATCAGGTGAAGGGGTTGGAGGATCAGGCAGGGGTGGAGTTGTTTGTGCGTCGTTCCAAGCCGCTGAAACTGTCGCCTGCGGGCCAAAGGTTGTTGAAACTGGCGCAACAGGTCCTGCCGCAGGTGCAGGCCCTGCAAGATGAATTCACCGGGTTGCGCGCTGGCAGCACCGGACGCATGCATATTGCGATTGAATGCCACGCCTGTTTTGAATGGTTGTTCCCGGTGCTGGAACAATTCCGCCGGGCCTGGCCGGATGTGGATGTCGATATCCGTCCCGGCCTTGCCTTTGATGCGTTGCCCGCGCTTTTGCGTGAAGAGGTTGATCTGGTGGTCAGTTCCGACCCCGAAGAATTGCCCGGCGTCGAATTTGTTGAACTTTTTGACTATAAGGCTGTTTTTGTTGCCGCCAGCGCCCATCCGTTGGCCGAAAAACCCTTTGTCGAGGCGGCGGATTTTCGCGGCGAGACATTAATCACTTACCCGGTCGAGCGCAACCGTCTGGATGTGTTTAGCCAGTTGTTGATCCCGGCCAAGGTCGAACCCGCTGCGATCCGGCAGGTGGAACTGACTGCGGTGATCTTGTTGCTGGTTGCGTCAAACCGGGGGGTATCGGTGTTGCCCGATTGGGTGGTCCGCGAGGTCAAATATTCATCGGATTATGTGACGCGACCCTTGACGGTCAATGGCATCACCCGGCGGCTTTATGCGGCGGTGCGCAGTGATGATCTGGGCAAACCGTTCATGGACCAACTGCTGACACTGGCGGGGCAAGAGGCGCGTAAATTACAGTCGGTCTAACACCTCTGCACCTTTGCGCCGCGCCCCCCTTGGCAATCGCGCCCGCCGCGCCTATACGCAGCCCCTGATTAGTCAAAGGATGCGGACAATGGTTGGCAGTGCAAATCTCAATATCATGATCAAAGCGGCGCGCCGGGCGGGGCGGGCTTTGGCCAAGGATTTCCGTGAGGTTGAAAACTTGCAAGTCTCGGTCAAGGGGGCTGGCGATTTTGTCACCAAGGCAGACATTGGCGCAGAAAAGATCATCAAAGAAGAATTGATGGGCGCACGCCCCACCTATGGCTGGCTGGCCGAAGAAGGCGGCGAGGAAGAGGGTCAAGACCCAACACGCCGCTGGATCGTGGACCCACTGGACGGCACCACCAATTTCCTGCACGGTCTGCCGCATTGGGCCGTTTCCATCGCGCTTGAGCATAAGGGGCAAGTGATTGCTGGCGTGGTCTATGATCCGACCAAGGACGAGCTGTTCTTTGCTGAAAAAGGCGCGGGGGCGTGGATGAACGAAACCCGCATTCGGGTATCGGGCCGCCACCGGATGATTGAATCCATTTTCGCCACCGGGCTGCCCTTTGCCGGGCGTGGCGATCTGCCAGACACGTTGAAGGACCTTGGGCGTCTGCTGCCGGTCTGTGCGGGCGTGCGGCGCTGGGGCGCGGCCTCGCTTGATTTGGCCTATGTAGGTGCCGGGCGCTATGACGGGTTCTGGGAACGGCGTCTGAAACCTTGGGATCTGGCCGCTGGTGTGATCATCGTGAAAGAAGCGGGTGGCTTGGTTGAGCCATTAACACCGGGTCGCGACATTGTCGGCCACGGCGAAATTGTTTGCGCCAATGAGCCGATTTTCTCTGGCTTTGCAAAGGTCGTCCGCGGCTAAGTCAGTTTTTGTCTGAGGGATGGTTGATGCCATCTGACCAGCGGATTGGTTCATGTTCCCAAGGGTTTACGCCCTCAATACAGCCAAGGTTGATACCACATTGGTTGGGGTCGGCGCGGCGTTTGTGGTGGGTGTATATGCCGCAAGTTTTGCAGAAATAATGCTGCGCTGTGTGGGTGTTCCAGCTGTAAAGCGTGAGGTTGTCCGCGCCTTTCAAGATGTTCACCGAACTGGCGATGGCGGTCACAGCCGCGGCCTGACGGCGCGCGCAGAACGAACAGGTACAGCGGCCAATGTCGTCCAAACCGAAAGGCAGCACGGCTTCCAATTCCACTGCGCCACAATGGCATGTCGCTTTCACGTTCATTGATTGACCTGTCATTTGCGTTTTACCCTTGGGATACGGCTTTCTATGGCGGGATAGGTTGCTGGTGGATGGGGCGGATGGCCGTCCGTGCGGTTCCAGAAGCTTATGCCACCGCGGCGTAACCAGAACGGCACCGTCAGGATCAGACCCGCGATAAATCCGCCCGCATGCGCCCAATAGGCGACGCCGCCTGCGCCCGCGTCTGCTGCCAATCCGCCAAAAAACTGCATCGCGAACCAAATCGCCAGCATGATCCAGGCAGGGATTGGAAAGATTCGAAAGAACACGACAAAGATGATCAGAATATCGACCTTGGCCTTGGGATACAGCAACAGATAGCCGCCCATCACCCCGGCGATGGCACCGGATGCCCCAACCATCGGTACAGTTGAATAGGGTTCCGTGACCACTTGCCCCAGACCCGCCGTGATGCCGCAGGCCAGATAGAATAACAGATAGGGGATATGCCCCATCTCATCCTCGATGTTGTCGCCAAATATCCATAAAAACAGCATGTTGCCCGCCAGATGTAGCCAGCCGCCATGCAGGAACATTGAGGTAATCAGCCCGCCATAGCCTCCACCGTTGCTTAACTGCGCGGGCACCAGCGCCCATGCATTATAAAAATCATAGATGGCGCGGTTGTCAGACAGGATGGTGAAATAGCTGAGGAAGATGCCGATGTTGGCGAACATCAGCAGATAGGTGACATAGGGCGTGCGCCCTGACGGGTTGTGATCACGTATTGGAAACATGAAACCACGCTGAGCGATTGCGCAGGAAGGGTCAAGAGGTCCCGGTACGTGAACCGGGGCCTTTGAGGTTTTAGCCCGCCGCACCCAGCAACGCGGCGTTCCCGCCCGATGCTGTGGTGTCTACGCAAACATGGCGTTCGGCACGCACGCGGGCGGTGTCAGGCAATCCGCGGATCAGCGGCAGGATCGGACCATCACGTTTGGCCAGTGCCTGTTCGATCTGGCGTGCGGTGTCTGCATCGCCCCACCACAAAATACCCCCGTAGGCCGGGCCATCAATCAACGCCGCGGGGTCAATCTGCCCTGTTGCTGTCACCGCATGGCCGCCAAGTGCCGCCACCGCGCGGGCCTGCGCATAGGCGGTTTCTTGTCCCGGCCCCATACAAAGCAAGGCTGTGCGGGGCAGCGTGGACAGACGGTTGGATTCGCCTGTTGGCCCGGGCATCGACAGGGTTTCAATCGGCTTGGTATCTGCGCGTGGGAGCGCCGGCAGGTCTTTTTGGGCCTTGTCCCACTCGGCAGATGTTTCCTGTGCATCCGGGGCGCTGAAGCGTGGCAAATAGTTCGGACCACCTGCCTTTGGTCCGGTGCCAGAAAGCCCCTCTCCGCCAAAGGGTTGGCTGCCCACAATCGCGCCAATCTGATTGCGGTTGATATAGACGTTGCCCGCATGAATGCGTTCCGACACATGCTGCACTCGGTCGTCGATGCGGGTGTGCAGGCCAAAGGTCAGGCCATAGCCAGTGGCGTTGATGGCGTCGATCACCTTGTCCAACTCGTGCGATTTGAAGGTCGCCAGATGCAAGACCGGGCCGAAGATTTCCCGTTTCATATCGCCAATGCCACTCACCTTGATGATCGTGGGGGCAACAAATGTACCACCCTCAGGTGTTGGCATTTCGGCCAGAACCCGTCCATCGGCGCGGGCGGCTTCGATATGATCTGCAATGCCCTTGCGTGCCAATTCGTCAATCACCGGGCCAACGTCAGTGGACAACAGCCACGGATCACCCATGTTAAGCGATTGCATCGCACCGATCAGCATTTTGGTCAGGTCTTCGGCAATGTCTTCTTGGACGTAAAGACAACGCAGTGCCGAACAGCGTTGGCCCGCAGATTGGAACGCGCTTTCGACAATGGCAGTCACGGCCTGTTCGGGCAGGGCGGTGCTGTCGACGATCATCGCGTTCAAGCCACCTGTTTCGGCAATCAAGGGTGTGCCGGGCGCGCAGTTTTCGGCCATCGCTGTGCGAATACGCATGGCTGTCGCAGTGGACCCGGTAAAGGCCACGCCGCCGATGCGCGGATCAGAGGTGACCGCAGCCCCGATATCGCTGCCACCGGGCAGCAGTTGCAGCGCAGAACGCGGCACGCCCGCCTTGTGCATCAGGCCCAGGGTGAAATGTGCCACCAATGGCGTCTGCTCGGCGGGTTTGGCCAGCACGGCATTGCCCGCAGCCAGTGCCGCTGAGATTTGTCCGGCAAAAATCGCCATCGGGAAGTTCCACGGTGAAATACAGGTAAAGATACCCGCAGCCGGGGTGTTGGTGGCCTGTGCCGCATAATAGCGCAGGAAATCAACGCCTTCGCGCAATTCCGCCACGCAATCCGGCAAACCCTTGCCCGCTTCGCGTGCCAGCAGTGCGAAAATCTCACCGTAGTTTTCTTCGATCAAGTCCGCAGCCTTGAGCAGTACAGCGCGGCGGGTGGCCAGTGGCGCATCCCAAGGGGCGGCGTTGTCCAGTGCGGTCGCCACATCTTCCAACGACGCATTTTGCACGGTGCCGGGGGATTTGGTCAGATGCGCGGGGTTCATGACCTTGACTGCCTTGTGCGGCTTGGCATCACCAGCAATCAGCGGCGTTGCCTCCCATTTATGCGACTTGAAGGGTGCGCGTGCCGCTTCGATCTTGGCCAGCGTTGGGGTATGTGCCAGATCAAAACCAATCGCATTGGCGCGCAGCGGCAAAAATACCTCTGGTCCGGTTGGAATTTTCACGTTCGAGGTGCCAAGTTGCGCAAAGGGATCAGCGGCAACAACTTCTGGCGGCACGTTTTCATCGACGATCTGGTTGACGAAGCTTGAGTTCGCGCCGTTTTCCAACAGACGCCGCACTAGATAAGCCAGCAAATCGCGGTGCGCGCCAACGGGCGCATAGATCCGACAGCGGGTGCCGTTTTGCGTCATGACTAGATTGTGCAGGGTTTCACCCATGCCATGCAGACGCTGGAATTCATAGGTTTCAGGATCGTCCGCCATATGCAGCACCGCGGCAACGGTATGGGCATTGTGGGTGGCGAACTGCGGATAAATCCGGTCAGTCATCCCCAGCAATTTGCGCGCATTGACGATGTAGGACACGTCCGTGGCGGCCTTTTGCGTAAACACCGGAAAGCCATCAACGCCTTCGACTTGGGCGCGTTTGATTTCGGTGTCCCAATAGGCCCCCTTGACCAGACGCACCATGATGCGGCGGTTGTGGCGTGTTGCCATGTCATAAAGCGTGTCGATCACCCGCGAGGCGCGGGGGCCAAACGCCTGTACCACGATGCCAAACCCATCCCATCCGGCCAAAGCAGGCTCAGACATCACGCGGTCGATCACGTCCAAGGACAGCGCAAGGCGGTCGGCCTCTTCGGCGTCGACGTTCAGGCCCATACCAGCGGATTTCGCCAGCAGCGCCAATGCCCGCAGACGTGGCACCAGATCACGCATAACAGATTCTTCTTGTGCGATCTCATAGCGCGGGTGCAGGGCGGAAAGCTTGACGGAAATGCCGGGGTTCTTGCGGATGTCGGCATCATTACAGGCGGTGGCAATGGCCGAAATTGCGCGGCTATAGCTCAGGTGATAGCGTTTGGCATCGGCTTCTGTCCGGGCCGCTTCGCCCAGCATGTCATAAGAATAGGTAAAGCCCTTTTTCTCCATGCCTTTGGCGCGGGTCATGGCGGCGTTGATATCTTCGCCCAACACAAATTGCCGCCCCATCTCCTTCATCGCGCGGGAAACAGCGGTCCGGATTACCGGTTCACCCAGACGTTTGATGGCTGCACGCAGGTGGCGCACCGGGCCGGGTTGATCATCATCCAGTACGCGACCTGTTAACATCAATGCCCACGTTGAGGCGTTGACCAATGACGAGGTGGAATGGCCCATGTGACGGCCCCAGTCAGAGGGCGCAATCTTGTCTTCGATTAGCGCATCGATGGTGTCGGCATCCGGCACCCTGAGCAGTGCTTCGGCCAGACACATCAGGGCAACGCCTTCGTCCGTCGACAGGCCATATTCAGCCAGAAACACTTCCATCATACCCGGGGACGTGGCCCCGCGAATGTCACGCACCAATCCGGCAGCGTTGGCAGAGATGTCGGTCCGGTCCGCTTCGGTCAGATGTGCAGTGTGAACAAGCGTGTTCAACACGGCCTCAGGGTTTGCATAGGTGCCTTCGTCGATGTGGTGACGCAAGGATGAGGACGTATCGTGGGCCATGATCATTCTCCAAATGATGTTTCGACAAAGATATCCTATCTTGACAGGTCATTTGACCTTATGATTGTGAAAATGACAGTCGTTTGTCGTGATTTTTGGGAGAAAAGATGTGAAAAAAGAACAATCCGAGTTGGATAGATTTGATTCAACGATTCTATCGGTGCTGGCAGAAGATGGACGCATCAGCATCACCGACCTTGCAAAACGCATTGGCCTGTCAAAATCACCAACCCAAGCGCGTCTGCGGCGGTTGGAAGAAACCGGTGTGATCCTTGGCTACCGGGCCTTGCTTGACCCGATCCAGCTGGGGCTTGATCACGTGGCGTTTGTCGAAGTACGTCTGAGCGATACCCGCGAAAAAGCGCTGCGCGCGTTTAATGCAGCGGTAATCAAAGTGCCGGAGATTGAGCAAGCCCATATGATCGCCAGCCACTTTGATTATCTGCTCAAGGTGCGGACCCGCGATATGACTGCCTATCGTCGGTTTTTGGGGGAGACGATTTCGTCCTTGCCACATGTGTCGAACACCTCGACCTATGTGGCGATGGAGGCGGTGAAGGAAACAATGTTGGCGGACGCCTCTTGACCAAGATGCGCCCTGCGTCATCTAACAAACCATGAGACTGACATTTATATTGGCCGTGCTTGCGGCCCCCGCTTTTGCTGAGTGCCCCGCACCTGCGGATACCAGCGCCGAATTGCTGAACCTTTTTGCTAAGGCCAATGCTGCGGCGAATGCCAATGTGGGCAGGCGGGTGTCGGGTGAGATGTGGCAACTTTGGCTGCGCGCCCCCGATGAGGCTGCCCAAGAGGTTTTGGATGCGGGCATGGGCCGCCGTGATGCGTTTGATTTTGCCGGGGCGATTACCGAATATGACAGATTGATCGCTTATTGCCCGGACTATGCCGAAGGCTACAACCAACGTGCCTATGTGCGTTTTCTGCGCGAGGATTATGAAACGGCCCTCGGGGATCTGGACACCGCGCTGGACCTGCAACCGCATCATGTCGCGGCGCAATCGGGCCGGGCATTGACACTGATGAAACTGGGTCGTCTGGCCGAGGCCCGCGCGCAATTGCTGATCGCCGTTGAGAATAATCCGTGGCTGTCCGAAGCAGCACTGTTGGCAGATGGCGCACCTTTGGGCCGAAAAGACAAAGACATTTGACCCAGAGTATGCAATGCAGCCAATAACCTTATGCACATCTGACCATTTACACCGCCCGCTTGTTCGGATTATGTGCCGCAACGATCACCAGTTGATCCAGTCCTGTTGCGGGCGTGATGGAATGGTAGACATACCAGACTTAAAATCTGTTGGGGCTTAGCCCCGTGTGGGTTCGAGTCCCACCGCCCGCACCACTTCTAAATTCACCACCCAAACTCCCCCCCCCCTAAAGCCTTGAATACTAAGGCGGTTTTGGGTGTTCTAGCACCTGTTATTCGGTGGTAGTGAAGGCGCTCTGTGAAGGCCAGTCTAAGGACGGTTTGGCGTAGGGCTGCATGGCCTGTTTCCCATAGTTTCCAAGGGTTTGACAGAAATTGCATCGCGAGTTCTAGCACATCGTCGAAACTGCCCTTTGGTGTTGCGCGATTTGCCAGATTTTCCTGCAAATGGTGCTTGGTTTTTTCGAGGTCGGCCACCTTTCCCTTATACGCACCGATCACAGTGGCATTTGTTGCCTGCATGATCCGCTCTAGGAGGGCTTCGCTCTGGTTATGAGGCCTTCTGGGAGGCCGTGAACAACTGGCCGATCTTCACCATCGCAAATCGCGACCATTGCGACGGGCTGATTACAGGCGGTAAAGTGCCCGAGGAGACCATCCTGAAGGGCCTCAAAAGCATGGTGGTCAGCAATCTGCGCGAGGGGCTTGCCCTGCCGTTCCGCCGATACCAGACCCATGCCACTGAGGGTTCGAAGTTCTTTCATTGATCTGATACTTTGATCAAACGCACCCACGGACGGCGCGTTGATTGCGCAAGCCCCACCCCAAACAAAAACCGCCTGATAGCCAAGCCATCAGGCGGTTTGATTGTGCAAGTCGCACAATCTTGGCACGTAAATAAATCCGTTCCGCGCCTCCGGCGGGTTGTAAGCTAAGGGTTATGTAGGGGAGTTTATCCAGTCTTCACGCCCATGTCGCACCCGCACGATCAGAATGTCACTGCCCTCAATTTGGTAAATAATCACATGTGCTTTGAACGGGTGCACCCGCATTGGCGCAGACAACTCACTGCGCTCGCGGGCGATGCGGGGAGAGTGATCCAGTAGATCAAGGCATTTCTTCAAACCCGCATGGTAGCTCTCGGTTTGGGTTTCCCCAAAGGTCTGTAAACCTTCGAGATAGAGATTCAGAACGTCTTCTGTTGCCTTTGAGGAAAGTCTATACGCCATGATCTTCGGATGGGATCCCCGCTCTTAGGCGCGCCTCTTTGAAAATGTCGTCCATGCTTCTATCGCTAATGCCGCTTGCCAAACCTTCATCCACCAGTTTTTGCATGGCGGCGATCTTGTCCGTGCGCTCTTGATCACGGCGGATCAGATCGCGCACATAATCGCTGGCGTTGCTATACCGCCCCGTTTGGCTTTGTGCCTCAACCCAGACTTTCATCCCGTCTGGCAGGGATACATTCATTGTTGCCATGATGTGCTCCTTTATTCTGAATTATGCCGCAAATTGGCAAAGATTGTCAATTTGTGGTCGCTTTATCCCCAGAAGATTGATCCTGCGCCGCAATGTCCAAGGACGCACATTGTTCTCTGCGGCAAGTTCGGCAACCGGCCTCACCGCGCTTCAATCGCTTTTGCGCCGCCCGCACTTGCCGAGGAGACAGCTTTTGAGGGCGACCAATGCGCTTGCCACGCCGAGGCTCACGATTTGAAATTCGATCCCGCGCTCCCTAAGTCGTTTAGCGTGATGTATGGCATCGACCGTTGAGCGAAATGCCCGATCCACATCCCAGACCACCAGTGTATCGGAGCATTTTTCCACGAATAGTTCGTCACATAAAGGTGTCAGCCCATCAATCTGCCGATCCGGTCGCTGTTCTTCTGTGCTGACGCGTAGGTATCCGATCTTCATTTGGGTGCATGTGCCTCAACGTTCAGGGTCTGCCTACACCCGTAGGCAAAAAACCGACCCCTTTTGCTGTTTGGCGGGTTTTGAGCATCTGCGATCATCGCCAAACCCCTCAAAACCTTGATATTCCTTCCATCTATTACCATTCTACCAAATCGCAAAGGTACTTTGCAAAAAGTCACATAAACCACCGATATCGGTGGTTTATGTGACTGACTAGATATTGTGCCACAGATGGCGAACGCATTGCTTGCCCCGTCTTGGTGGCGGGTTTGTTCGGTGTTGTCTTGGGTGTTCACGTCTTCATATCGGCACGAGCTTTACGAGGCGTTTAAGGTTTTGGGCGGTGGCGGCAAGGAGGAATTCTTCGTTGGCTACAGGTAGGCCCCGGAGCCGAAGGCGGGTCAGCTTAAGCCATCGTTTGAGATGCACGAACAGCATTTCGATCTTCTTGCGGCGGGCACGTGCCATCTGGAAGGCGTCCGTGTCAGCCAGGTCGCGGGCTTTCTGCTGGGCCTCTTCGTCCATCAGCCGGACCACCGTTCTGGTGGGCGCATCTGTGCATTGCCCGCGCAGCGGACAGTCGCGACACTGCGAGGCTTTGAACAGCGCGACAACCACCTCGTCAAAGGATGTGGCAAATGCAAAGAGCGCGCCTGAAATAACGCCGGGCGCGATAATTGGAAGCGTCACCTTAAAGAAAGCTTGGATGGGTGTTGCCCCCAGCGAATTGGCAGCGCGCACCAGATTGGTGTCAAACCCGCGCAGGGTGGCCATGACGGGGATCACCACAAACGGAACTGCCAGCACCGTATGGGCAAGGATCAACCCGGCAAAGGTCGCCAACAGCCCCCAGCTTGGCGAGGAAAAAATACATCGCTACGCCCGACACCACCAATTGAATAATCATGGGTGAAATGACGATTCCCATCAGCAATTGCTGTGTAAAAATATTGCTGCGCGCGAACCCCAAAGCGGCCAGCGTGCCGAGTATGGTTGCCAATGTCGCTGATGAAATCTCGATGATCATCGAGTTTTTCAAGGCAGACATCCGCGGACCCATCTGAAAGACTTTTTCGTACCATTGCGAGGAAAAGCCGGGCAATGGATAGCTTAGAAAACTGCCAGAGCTGAACGAGATCGGGATTACTGCAGCGATTGACCCAATCATGAACACCGCCACCAGCTAGCTAAGAAGCAGCTGACCGCGCCGCATTGAAGACAGATTTTTCATGTGAAATTTCCTATTTGTCCAAGCCAACAAGTCGCCTGATGCCGACATAACGGCCAAAGCCGATGTAGAACGTCAAAATGCAGGCCAGCAGTATAAAGTTGAGGGCGGAGACCATACCCCAATTCAGCCGCGTGTCGGTGAAAAAGGCGATGAAATAGCCAACCATCTGGTCTTGGGCACCACCCATAAGGGCGGGTGTGATGTAATAACCAACCGCGAGGATAAAGGTCAGTAGACAGCCTGCGCCGATGCCGGGCAAGGTCATGGGCATAACGAACATTCGTGCACGTTGCAGCATCGGGGACTCTGGGGGCTCTTCAGGAACGTTCGCCGCGTGAACCACGAATGGCAAGTCTAGAATGAGCCGCCTTTCGCTGCACCGCGTATGAACTGGTAAGCTGCGAACGAACTTGCCGTTCGTTGAATGACTTTCCAAGGTCTGCTCAACTCATAGGCTATCAGCAACCTACTCGCTGTGCGGTCGAGTACAGTTACATTGCTGCTGCAATTGTTTTAGCAGTCGCAATCAGCTCATCGGTCGTCATCGGCTTGCGAATGAAGGCCTTCACATACGATATCTCGTCAAACTTCACCTGCAGTTTGGGTGTCAAATCAGTCGATAGCATGACCGCCACTGCGCCGGAAAACTGGATCTTCTGGGAATCAATGATCGCTTCTAGAAACTCCAGGCCAGTCATGCGTGGCATATTAACGTCCAGGAAAATGACGTCTGTTTCAAAGTCCGCGTCGCCCTCCATACAACGGATTGCAGCGTCAGCATCGGCAAAGCAAAATAGTTCATCCGCCAAGTGCAGCTTTTTGAACAGACGCTGACATGCAATGCGGTCAATGAGATCATCGTCTATCAGCATCACGCGCCCAAGGGTTTTTGCCAGATGGTTGGTCAGTCGCGTAATCTGCGTACTCTCATCCAGAGTTTTCGCTTCAAGCTCATTTGGGTGGGGATTCACTAATGCTCCAATACTCGTGCAGGGATTTGATGACATTTGCCATTTCTGCTGTTCCACTGGGTTTTACGACATAGCCGCTTGCAAAGCGACCATACGCAAGTTCGATGTCTTGAGGATCGTTTGAGGTCGTCACAACAACGACCCTCGAAGAGGCGATTTGTGCACTGGCCCGCAGTTCTTTTAGAAATTCGTGGCCGTTCATGCGAGGCATATTGATGTCCAGTAAGATCACGTAAGGCCGCGGAATTTCTTTATCTGCGTCTTTTCCGTTCAATATTTCCAGCGCTTCGACGCCATCTTTTGCACGAACTACTGAGCTACTAATTCCTGACTTTCTGAAGGCGCGTTGAAACAACAACACATCAACATCATTATCTTCGACCAAGAGAATGTTCATCTCCTACTCCTCAAGCCGCGATCCCGGCATCGGGTGCCAGGCTAGATGTCATGCCCTTGGGCCACGGGAAAGAGAATGTGGTGCCTTCGTCTAAGTTCGACACGAGCGTCACCTTGCCACCGTGCACCTCGACAGCTTTTTTGACGACGGCTAACCCGATCCCCGTACTCTCGACTGCATCCCCCGTTCGAAGGGTTTGGAACATCGAAAAAATGCGTTTCTGATATTTTGGATCGATACCGGGTCCATTGTCGGTAACTGAAAACTTCAGCGAATCTGACTCCTCGCGGCAAGTGATCTTGACACTTAAATCAGATACCGCTCCGTGATATTTCACTGAATTCCCAACAAGGTTCTCGAAAATTCGTCTTAGTGTTAATGGATCAGTATGAATCTCGCTCACAGAGCTTTCAAACAATATCTGGTGCGGTTTCAGCCCAAAATCACAGGTAAGAGATGCTACCATTTCGCTCAGCTGGAGGGGATTACAATCCTCCAGCTGCGCTCCAATTCGTGCAAATTCAATGATGCCGTTTGTGAGGTCATTCATGCGCTGGACACGGTCGAGGATCAGATCAAGACTCATTACAATCTCAGGGTTTGCATCCGTAGCTGACAGATAGTCCTCAAGATCTTCTTTAATCATTTCCGTAAGCCCACCAATACCACGTATCGGGGTCTTCAGATCATGACAGGCTGCGTATGCAAATTGTTCCAGTTCCTCGTTACTTCTAACTAACTTTTGTTGCTCAACTTGGAGATCTTCGGTCAACTTGTCAGCGTAAGCAACAGCGTTGCGATTTGCGCGTGCCATCATGATCAAAAGCGAGAGAATGAGCGCTTCAATTATAATTCCGCCGATCAGGATCACGGTTGGTTGCATGTAGGTATTGTTTTCTCGGAAGGCGAGGTTGGATCGGATATCCAAAGACCAGCTGCGTCCGTAGAAATCGAGCCTGATTTGTTCCGCAAACATGGGATTTGGGTCATGCAGGTTCTCGGCAGGCGAGTGCTCGTCATAAATCGCTTGCCCCGTATCCGAGATGCTGATGCTTGTGTGACGCAAGTCCTTTGCCAGTAGCCCATCCAACAGCTTACGGACAACGAAAGGCGCATAGACAATGCCTTCAATCCTGTTCCGTCTGTCTTCAACTGCATTGGGCGCACCGCCTCGATAGAATGGTGCATAGAAGAGAAAACCAGATGTTGCACCTTCATCCTGTACAAGGACGATAGGTCCCGTGATTTGAGCGTCACCTGTGTCGCGGCTTGCTAGTGCTGCCGTCCGTCTGTTCAGTTCATGAGCCACATCGAGACCCACAGCAGCCGCGTTGGTGCCCTCTGGCTCAATAAATGAAATTGGCATGTAGATGCTTTGATTATGCAGAGGATGAATTTCAAAATCAGGTCGCTCAGAGCGACGTCGGTCAAGGTAGGCATCAAGAGACTGATCTGTAAGGAAATCGATGACACCAATACCATTGATCCCGGGATACTTCTCGTCCAAGCGCAAATTTGTCGCGAACACACGCCATTGAGATAGCGTCATGTCACCGCCATGAGACTCTATGGCAGCAACTCCAGCCCAAAGGGCGTCCTCGTATTTGACCATCCTATCCCTAATCTGGCCCACGATGCGATCGCGAGAGGTATCAAATCTTTGTTGTATCCGAATTTCAGCCTGAGTTTTTGAGACGTACCATGCGCTGAACGTCAGGGCCATTGACAGCGTTACGACGACAACGTGCAGCAGCGAAATGCGACTGGCGCCAATAACCTTCAATCCCATCTGCTGCCCCCACTGGTTTTCCATTGGCAGAGCATGAAAGAAAAACGATAATTTTGGATGAACACCTTCTCAAAGAGGATATGCCAAGCCGACGTTGATAACTTTTCTGTAGCATCGGTGAGTTTGAATTCAATTCCAGCCATTCGCTACATGTTCGCGGAAGGTCTGCTTTTCGGAGGATGTTCAAGGTGTCATCGCTCCCGCTTTGGTGCCTGGACCCCCGGCGCATGTAAATCGTTTTCTTGATTTCTAAGTTAAGCCGTATAGGCGCTATATCAGATGCTGTGTAAAACCCCGTTTCTTGCTTGTACCGCGCCGTGGTGCTTACTGGTGTCGAGTTTGACGTTGAGTCTGTCCGCATCAACGTCGCTAACGGTTCCGAGCATGCCGTTGCGCACGCCAAGAACTTTATCATTCCGCGTGGCCACATCCGCTTCAGGATCAACGGTAATCCCCCCATTTTTAATGGGGCCCAGCCGTAGAATTCAGGCGGCTGTTTTCAGTTTCATAACGGGTGTGAT
>JBPOFF010000016.1:0-87013 GCA_051251995.1 Sulfitobacter sp. | reverse complement strand
CTCATCCTCACATCGTTTTGCGAGGAGAGTGACACTTCTGCTTTGCTCATGGGTGACATTATCGCTTTGCGCGTACAGCTCTCATATCCATAATCATTGTTATGTTAATTATTAATAAGTTTTTTTCGTCCTCTCGATCTCCTAATCACTAAGATAAACCAGAGCTCTTTTGATATTCAAATCTTTCACGCGGGTGCTGAGATCATACACCACATGCCTCAAGCTATCTCTCCACCTGTGCCAAAGCGCCATCTTACCGTTGGGATCAAAGGCCAATAGCCACTGACTTTCAATTTGAACCATTCCAGTGCGGCTGCTTGCGGTGTTGGTCGACGATACGTTGAACCATCGGCGCAAAGTGCGAAAAAGGCGGGGTTGTCATATTGGGATGTTTGCCTGCATCGTCCAGATATCGCACGGCAATGATTTCTTTCAGGTTTGGATTCTTTTCAAATTCCTGAACTTCATCATCATTCATCGGACCACCCTGCAGATTTAGCGAATGAACTGATGCCACTGACAACTTATCAAAATAGGATGGTCGAGTTGCGCATAGATATCGCTTTGCAGCAACATGATACCGAACACAATCTGTCACGAGTGTCGGGAAGAATGTGTGCAGTACTTCCGCACCAGCATCTTCATGATGCCTGTCTTCGGTGTCATCCATGCTGAACATGCCAAATTCGCTAGTGAAATGACCGACGTCATGCAGCAAGGCAGATACGATGATAATCTCCGGCTGACCACTTTCCTCAGCCATTGTTGCACCTTGAAGCATGTGCTGGGCCATTGTCACAGGTTCGCCAAGATATTCTTCACCGCCGCGGCGGTCAAAAATATCGCCCAGAAATGCGACGATGTTGCTATGATCTAAAGTGGAATAATCAGGCTTGCTCATTGTGCTGCCACCAGTTGTTTGGCTTCCAAAACAGCCAGCTTTGAATAAAGCGAATCCATATCTGCATAGCAGCCTTGGAACCAACGTTTACCAATACCAGAATACCCTTTACGGGCGTGCAAGACACGGCGGTTATCCACCAAGAAGCTTTCGCCCGGTTCAAGGCGGAAAGACACTTCCATCGCAGGATCGTCAATGATCTCTGCGAAACGACGGTACGCGGCGTAATAGATTTCCATCTTATCAAAGGGGACGTCGGTGATCGCGGCTGTGGAGCGGTTGTTGAACCTGATACCAATCAATTCACCATCGGGTGCCAATTCGATCATCGGACGGCGGGATTGCAACAACACGTCCCCCAAACCTGCGTATTCAAAACGCGCACAAAACCGTGTGAGAACATCAAACCACTCTTCATTCTCTTCCCGAAGTTTTTCAGCTGCGCGGAAACCGTCAACGACCATGCTTTCCCCACCTGAAGCCGAGCTTTCGAGACAATAAAGCACCTGAACTGTAGGCACCGGATCGCGGTAGGGATTGTCAGTATGAGCCTGCAACCCAAGGCCTGTAAACGCCAGATTTGTTGGGTTCACTTCGGTACGTACTTCAAAATGGCGGCCATAATTGGTTTCGCGCACATAGCCAAACAAATCGACAACCTGTGTTAACGCCAATTCTTCAATCGGGCCGTTAACCAGTTTCCCAAAGCCAAAACGGGCAACCTGAGCAAGCCAATTTCTCAGGGCCACGGGATCAGATTTAACCGTTCTGAAATCTGCCACGGGAAGGCGTGTCATCAGTTTGCCGTCCCATGTTTCAACGTCAGATTTTGTCCAGCCAGACTGAATCGGTGCAGCGCGGTCATAGGCGTTTTCCAGCAACCAGCCCGTCGGGTACTCGACAGTTTTACCTTCGGGCGAAAACGTGACGGTCAGCGTTGCACCTTCCAAGGTCGCTGCAGAAATCACAGTATCTTTTGGAATGTCCCGCAGCGCAATCAAGCGCTGGCCGTTTTCGGCTGATCGTGTTGCCGCGTCCCAAGCGTTGTCCCGCAGCCAAACGGCGTGAAACCTTGTATGAACGCCATCCTCAATAAGGGTCAAACCCCCACCGTCCTTGTCCAAGATACATTCTAACATTGTGGCGGTGCCTTTAATTCTAAGGTTCAATTTTGTTGAAAATGCCCTCAAAACGCCCATAACAACAAGCAATATAATTCCAATCTTAGGTGTCGATTTCCTTATGTCTGATCTGTCATTGAAAAATATCCCTCTCGAATGGGTCCGCGCCTTTGAGCTGGCTGGAAGGACTGGAAGCTTCACCGCCGCCGCAAAGGAAAGCAACGTCACACAGGCCTCGATCAGTCAGCGTATTTCCAATCTGGAACGACGTATTGGTTCTCAACTGTTTGTCAGAAATGCACGTGGGGTCACGCTCAGTGTTCAAGGGGAAGCTTGGTTGCCCTACGTCTCAGGCGCTTTCCGCAGTCTCGAAGAAAGCTACGAAGCGTTATTTGGTCTTCAGCGCGAAAAGATCACAATTTCAGCGAGCGCATCTGTGAATGAATTATGGTTGGCTCCAAGGCTTCAAAATTGGCAACGTAAACACAGCGCGCAGATCATGTTGTCAACGATGGTGCTACAAGCCGAAGACAGCTCTTTGGATACGACAATCCATGTGCAATACGGCGTCGGCGACAAAAAGAACCATCACAAAGCCCCCCTATTTTCTGAGCAACTCAGTCCAGTTGTTTCGCCAGAGGTATTGGCGCGGCATACCTCATGGTTAGACCTACCACGTCTGGCGCTCTCTGGGCCGCGGTTTGGGTGGCAGGAATGGGCGCGCCACACCGGTGATCCCATAACACCTGTCCCAAAGATCCGGTTTGATAGCTTTTCTGCAGCTCTTTCAGCTACGGTTTCGGGCGCTGGCGTGCTGCTTGCTTCGCTTCCCCTTTGCTCTGCGCTTTTGGAGCAAGGCAAACTGATACGCGTGTCTGAAAATGTTCTGGAGCCGCAAGAGACATATTGGATGATCGCCAGCAAAGATGGTTTGTCTAAGTCTCAATGGAGCAACGTCGTGAAGGTTTTTGCCGCAACCTAAAACAGCTTGCAAAGCGATAAGTGACAATCAAAAACTTAGCTCATAAAGGCCCTTATCAGCCGTACATCACTGCGTTGCTTCAGATGTATCAGGGATTCGGCCATCAACAGTTCTGGGCAATCCAGCTGTAAAGTTATCAAGCGCTCGTCGCGTCCGAGTTCAGCCTCCGAGACAAATCCTATCCCTGCCCCTGCTGCGACAATCTCTTGTACAGCTTCACGGCCCTCAACTTCAAAAGCAGGTTGCAGCACGACACCTTGGCGCAAACCCTCATCCTCCAGCTTTTGTCGCGTTTTCGACCCCTTCTCACGAAAAACCAAAGGATACTTTGACAATTCTTTAATAGATATTTTTGTTGTTGGGTCTTTCAGAAATTCTTTAGACGCGAAGGCGACGATTGGGGATGTCCCCAAACTGACGATTTCCATGTCTGATCCCGGATTCAACGAGCCAACCAAGCCAATTTCTGCGTCATAATTACGCAATGCGGTCAGGATGTCCGCAGTATTGCCAGTTTGAACAGAAACAAGCACTTTGGGGTGCTTGGATCGAAAAAGTTTGAGGCGGTGCGTGAGATGAAAAGCGCTATCAGCGATAATTCGGATGGTTCCTTCTAACGCAGTTCGGTTTTCAGACAGCACATCAGAAATCTGAAGTTCAATTTCAAAAAACTGTTTGGTCGCCAGCAAAAGCCGCTCACCTGCAGAGGTCAGAGTGACTTGCTTGCGATCGCGGTTAAACAGCAGAACATCATGGTCGCTTTCCAATTTTCTAACCTGTTCAGAAACTGCCGGCTGGGTCAGCGACAAAGCCTCAGCAGCCCGCGAAAACCCACCACTGATGGCGACATAATGGAATGCTCTTATCTGACTGTATCGCATTGATGACCTCTTGAATTTCAATTCTTTTTCTGGCCCCACCTATAAGCACAACTTTTGACCCCATCGCAATTAACAATTTTCCATATGATGCGCGCCTCTCTAGACAAAAGGTATGGCATGGATATCCAAGGAGCTTGGAATGGTTACCGAAACGAGCAATATTGAGCCACCAAGACTGGGAGAACCCTATCTTCTGACGCCCGGGCCGCTGACAACATCCTATGCTGTAAAAGAAGCCATGCTGCGCGATTGGGGCAGTTGGGATGACGAATTTCGCGCAATGACGCGCAAGATGCGCACACAACTGCTGGCTCTTTTGGGCTCCGGCAAGTCTGAGTATGACTGTGTCCCCATTCAGGGATCAGGATCGTACTGCGTTGAAGCAATGTTGGGATCATTCGTGCCAAAAGATGGCAAAGTGCTGGTTCTGGCGAACGGTGCTTACGGGTTGCGGGCCGCACAAACAATGGAGTGCCTTGGTCGTGCCTTCAAACTGCTGAACAAAGGTGACTATCTGCCGCCACGTGGTGACGAGGTTGCTGCGATCCTCGCTGAGGACCCTGCAATCACCCATGTGTTGATCATTCACTGTGAAACGAGTTCGGGCATCTTGAACCCTGTTGAAGAAATTGCAGATGTTGCCCACGCCGCTGGACGAAAAGTTTTGATCGACAGCATGTCTGCTTTCGGGGCCGTTCCACTGGATGTCGAGCGGACCAAGTATGCGGCGATGGTGTCTTCGGCAAACAAATGTATCGAAGGCGTTCCAGGTTTCGGCTTTGTGATAGCCCGCACAGATGAACTCGAAGCAGCCAAAGGCAACAGTCATTCCTTGTCTCTGGATGTCTATGCACAATGGGCCGCGATGGAGAAAACCGGACAATGGCGGTTTACGCCACCAACCCATGTGGTTGCGGCCTTTCTTGCAGCGCTTGATGCGCACGAGAAAGAAGGAAGCGTTGCGGGCCGCGGTGCGCGTTACGCGCGCAATCGGGACGTGATGGTGGATGGGATGCGTGAACTGGGCTTTGAAACGTTACTTGCTGACCGTTGGTTAAGCCCGATCATCGTTACATTCTTCTGCCCTGCCAGTCCTGCGTTTGAATTTCAGAAATTCTATGAATTAATGAAAGATCGCGGATTTATCATCTATCCAGGAAAACTGACAGTTGTGGATAGCTTCCGCATTGGCTGTATTGGCCAGATGGATGAACACGTCATGCGTAAGGTGGTCGTTGCCGCCGCGCAGGCCCTTTCTGAAATGGGCGTAAATGATGCCTCGCCGCCCCAAGCGGCACTTGATGAACGCAAAAAACTAGCTGCATAGAGCAGGGGAAAACACTGATGCCAATTACCAAAACCGTCGTCGTAAACGACCGTACTTATGCAACGCCGAAGAAATGCGCCATTGCGATCTGTCTGGATGGGTGTGAACCGGAATATCTGACAAAAGCAATCGCGGACGGCCTCATGCCAACGCTGAAACGCATGCGCGAGACGGGCACAGATCGGCTCGCTCATTCTGTTATTCCATCCTTCACCAACCCCAACAACCTGTCGATTGCAACTGGCCGCCCCCCTGCTGTGCACGGCATTTGCGGCAACTATTTGTATGAGCCGGAAACAGGCGAAGAAGTGATGATGAACGATGTCCGTTTCTTGCGGGCGCCAACAGTATTTTCTAAGTTTTACGAGGCCGGTGCTCGGGTGGCTGTTGTTACCGCCAAGGACAAATTGCGCGCGCTTTTGGGGGCTGGCCTGAAGTTCGATGAAGGTCGCGCGATGTGCTATTCGGCGGAAAAGTCTGACACGTCGACCGAAGCTGAACATGGTCAGGATGCTGCGAGTAAATGGCTCGGTATGGCCCAACCCGAAGTGTATTCAGCCGAGCTGTCCGAATTTGTTTTTGCTGCTGGCGTTAAGCTGTTGAAAGAGTGGAACCCCGACGTCATGTATCTGACCACGACAGATTACGTTCAGCACAAGTATTCCCCCGATCAGGCAGAAGCGAAGTCTTTCTACAAGATGTTCGACAAATATTTGACTGAACTGGATGAATTGGGCGCGGCCATCGTTGTGACTGCCGATCATGGCATGAAACCCAAGCACGATGCGAATGGTGACCCACAGGTTATTTACGTACAAGATTTGCTTGATGAATGGTTGGGTGAGGCCGCGGCCCGCGTGATCCTGCCGATCACCGACCCTTACGTCGTGCATCACGGTGCGCTTGGCGGTTTTGGCACGGCTTACCTACCAGATGGCACAGACCAAGCCGACATCATTACCCGTCTTGCGGCCCGTCCTGAAATCCTCGAAGTGATGGACAAGGCCGAAGCCGTCCGGCGTTTTGAATTGCCTGGGGACCGTATTGGTGACATCGTGATGATCTCAACCGAGAATATGACAATCGGGACGTCTGCTCATCGCCACGACCTCGCAGCACTGAACGAACCGTTGCGCAGCCATGGCGGCCTGACAGAGCAAGAGGTGCCGTTCATCTGCAACCGTGTGCTTGATCTGCCGTCGGCTCCTGTATTGCGCAACTTTGACGCGTTCTTTTATGCGACCCAGGCAGCAGCGATGGAAAAGGCAGAGGCATGACCACAATAGATCAGAATGACATTCGCCACGAAGGTATGCGCATCGGTGGAGAGATTGTCTTTACCGATGAAGTCGTAGAGGTATTGTACCCCTACACCGACGAAGTGATCGGCACTGTTCCGGCAGGCAAGGCGGAACATGCTGCTAAAGCGTTTGAAATAGCTGCTAACTATAAGCCAAAACTCAGTCGGTATGAGCGCAGTCAAATTCTGCAACGCGCAGGAGAGCTGATTGGCGAAAAGCGCGAGTACCTTGCAAAGTGGCTAACACTTGAGCTTGGTATTTGCCATCAGCATGCCATCTACGAAACCAAGCGCGCACAAGATGTATATCAGTTCGCCGCCGGGCAAGCGATGAACGACGACGGCGAGATTTTCTCGTGCGACCTGACCCACAACGGTAAAGAACGCAAAATTTACACGACACGTGAACCAGTAAAAGCGATCAGCGCAATCACTCCGTTTAACCATCCACTGAACATGGTCAGCCACAAGATCGCGCCATCAATCGCGACCAACAATTGCATGGTGTGCAAACCAACTGAGCTGACGCCGCTGACGGCTATCGCATTGGCGGATATTCTTTATGAGGCGGGCCTGCCAAAAGAGATGTTCCAGATCGTCACCGGCATGCCCCAAGACATTGGCGACGAGATGATCACTAATAAAAACATTGACATCATTACTTTCACAGGTGGTGTGCCGGTGGGCAAGATCATTGCCGCGAAAGGCGGCTACACGCGTCAGGCGCTGGAATTGGGCGGCAATGATCCACTCATCATCTGTAACGACCTGAGCGATGCCGATCTGGAAAAAGCCGCGACTATCGCAGTGGCGGGTGCCACTGGCAACTCCGGCCAGCGCTGTACCGCGATCAAGCGCATTCTTGTGCAAGAATCTGTAGCGGAAAAATTTGTCCCAATGGTGCTGGCAAAGGCCAAGAAGATCAAATTTGGCGACCCGCAAGATCCTGAAACGGAACTCGGCTGTGTGATCCATACTCAAGCGGCAGAGTTGTTTGAAAACCGCGTTTACATGGCTGAAAAACAGGGCGCTAAAATCTTGTATCATCCGAAACGTCAGGGTGCGCTTTTGCCGCCTATTGTCGTGGACCACGTGCCCCACGACAGCGAATTGGTGATGGAAGAGACCTTTGGCCCAATCATCCCGATTGTCCGAGTGCCGGACAATGACGAAGAAGTCATGGCGATCTCGAACTCGACCGATTTTGGGCTTTCTTCAGGCGTTTGTACAAACGATTTGAACCGCGCGATTGCCTATATCAATGGTCTGGACGTCGGAACCTGTAACATCTGGGAACAGCCCGGTTACCGCATCGAAATGTCTCCGTTTGGCGGCATAAAGGACAGCGGCAATGGTGTGAAAGAAGGCGTTATTGAAGCGATGAAGTTCTTCACAAACGTCAAAACCTACTCACTGCCTTGGCCAAGCTAAGACCTATCTCTCCCGTAACTGCAGGGCCGCACTGGCCCTGCTTTTTTATTAGGATTGCGTATGTCAAAGACAATCCACACCGAAGGTGAAGCAAACACCTCAACAGCCCGACAGGCTTGGTCTTCGAAAGAGACCGATGCCGCTGCTATTGGTCTTTTGAAACGTGATGCGGACGCGTTCCTGCATCAGAGCCTGTCCAGTCCCTGCGTCTCCACTATTGCAAAGGCGGAAGGCATCTGGATTGAAGATGTGGCTGGGCGTCGCTTCATGGATTTTCATGGTAATTCCGTTCACCATATCGGCTATGGTCATCCGCGTTTGATCGCTGCGATTAAAGATCAGATGGACCAGCTTTCCTTTTCTCCACGGCGGTTTACCAACGACGTTTCCGTCGCGCTGGCCGAAAGGCTAGAGAAGATTACCCCCGGAAATTTAGGCAAGACGCTGTTCACCACCGGTGGTTCCGACGCAAACGAAGTTGCTCTGCGCTTGGCGCGGGCCGTGACAGGGCGGTTCAAGACGCTTAGTTTTTGGGATTCTTTTCATGGTGCCGGATTTGGTGCAGCGTCCGTCGGCGGTGAGGCCACTTTCCGCAGCCATATCGCGGGTCCCCTGCTGCCCGGTGCCGAACACATCGCACCCTTCCACTGCTATCACTGTGCTTACGGTCATCCCGGGCCTAAGGACTGCGGGTTGGCCTGTGCCAAAATGGTCGACTATGTTTTGAAACGCGAAGGTGATGTTGCCGCTGTCATAGCCGAACCGATGCGCGCGGTTCCTGTTGTGCCTCCTGCGGGTTACTGGAAATCAGTGCAGGACGCCTGCCACCGCCACGGCACATTATTGATCATGGATGAAATCCCGACAGGCCTTGGCAAAACAGGCGAGATGTTTGCCTTTCAGCACGACGATTTCATCCCCGATATTGTGACGCTTGGCAAAGCGCTCGGGGGGGGTATATTGCCAATTGCTGCGGTTGTTGCCCGACGTGATCTGGATGTCGCAGGCGACTTTGCTATCGGGCATTACACGCATGAAAAAAATCCGGTGACCGCGCGCGCCGCTTTGACAACTTTGGATATCATCGAAGACGGAGGGCTTGTCGAATGTGCCGCCACGCTTGGTGTCCACGCACAAGACCGTCTGCGCGACACCCTGGGCAACCATCCCAATGTCGGGGATATCCGGGGGCGCGGATTGATGTTTGGAGTAGAGATCGTTTCGGATAAAGAGGCCCGCACGCCAGCACCCGAATTGGCCGAAAAGATTTACTATTCCTGCCTAGCACATGGCCTGAGCTTCAAGATCAGCGCTGGAAATGTTTTGACGCTCTCGCCCCCTTTGACCATTGCACGCGACGAATTGGACGCCGCCCTCAGCATCGTCGAAACCGCCGTGCAGGACTGCGAACATTGAGCCTTAGCATTGTTCTGATCATCCTCTTCGCTGCCTTTCTTCATGCATTGTGGAATGCGATTGTTAAAGGCGCAGGTGACAGAACAATCGTACTGGGGCTGGTGGCTGTGGGTCATGTGTTGCCGGGCATCGCGCTGGTAGCGCTTAGCCCTGCCCCTTCTTCTGCTGCGATCCCATACATTATCGCGTCGACGGTCATCCACTGGGGGTACTACGCGTTGTTAAGCATCGCGTACCGGACCGGAGATCTGAGCATCGTATACCCTATTGCTCGTGGTCTTGCCCCCATTCTGATTGCTTTTGGTGCCTTAATTTGGGTCGGTGAAGACCTGCCTTTGGTTGTGTGGCTGGGTATTGTCGCCGTATCCTTGGGCATTCTGCTGTTGGCACGAGGTGTATTCACCTCCAGCATCTCTCGCACCGGCCTTGTTGCGGCTGTCGGGGTTGCGGTTATCATTGCCAGCTATTCGATTGTAGACGGTATAGGTGTCCGTGTATCAGGCAGCCCGTTGGGCTATATTGGCTGGCTGTTTGTCTGCGAAATATTTGTCGTGGCATTTGTTTTCTCAAACCGTTGGGATAGGTTTCAAGACATGTCCACCCGCGCCATTGCAATCGGCCTTTTTGGGGGCATTGTTTCCGGGGCGGCTTACGGGCTGGTACTGTACGCGAAAACGCAAGCACCCTTGGGTATCGTTTCAGCCTTGCGTGAAACTTCGGTGATCTTTGCGGCGCTGATCGGCGTATTCTGGTTTTCTGAAGGCCCACGGCGCGACCGAATATTCGCCGCACTGATTGTGGGGGCGGGCATCGCAACCATAGCAAGTGCGAGTATCTAGCGATGATTATCATCTCATTCATTGTAGAACTGATGGGCGCCACCATGCTCTTGTTGTTCGCCGTGCGCATGGTGAGAACCGGTATTGAGCGCGCATTCGGATCTTCTTTCAAACGTGTTGTAACTGAAAACCGCAACCGGGTTAGTGCTGGTGCCACGGGACTTGTCCTTGCCATCATCTTGCAAAGCTCTGCCGCTGTCGCATTGCTTGTGGCAGGATTTTCCGCAACCGGTGCTATTTCTTTCGGCGTTGGTCTGTCTGTCGTGCTGGGGGCTGACCTTGGATCGGCCCTGTTGATCCAAGTATTTTCATTTGATTTGGCATGGTTGATTCCGGTCTTGCTTGCCGTTGGAGGTGGCCTTTTCGTCAAGTCAGAACAGCGCAAGCTACGCCAAGCGGGCCGGATTATCCTTGGCATTGCCTTCATTCTGATTTCGCTCCGGTTCCTTCGGGAAACGATGGACCCCATCCGGGACAGTGCTTTTTTACCGGTGATTGCAGACTACCTTGCTTCAGATTTTCTGACGGCATTTATCGTCGGTGCCTTGCTTGCCTTCTTGATGCATTCAAGCGTTGCCGTCATCTTGATGTGTGTGACGCTGGTTTCCATCGGCGCGATCCCAGTCGCGGCTGGGGTGTCTTTGGTGCTTGGTGCCAATCTGGGCAGTGCGATCATCCCTGTATGGCTCAGCCGTGGGATGAAGAATGCGGCAAGACGGGTTACAACTGCGAATTTGGCGGTGCGCGGCAGCGGTGCCTTGCTCGCCCTTTTCGCAATCAACAAGTTTGGCCTATTGCAATATATCGGATCTGAGACATCTGCACAGACATTGATCAACACACACATCCTGTTTAACGCGTTTCTCTTGATCGTCTTGATCATCGCGCACAGATTAGAAGCCCCCTTTCTGAGATTTCTTCCAGACGACCCTCCCACCGCAGAAGAGCAATCGCCGCTGTATAAGACAACACTTGACGAAGCCGTTCTGGACAAACCGTATCTGGCGATCACCAACCTCAAGCGTGAAGCGTTGCGCATGATCCAGCTGGTCGAGACAATGATAGTGCCGGTAATAGACATCTATACAAAATATGACCCTGACCGCGCCCGAATGGTTCTCTCTCAAGACGCTTTCGTGAACACCGCGCTGGACGATGTCCGCCGCTACGCTGCTGCGCTACACAACACGGATATTTCCAAACAGGACAACAAAAGGGTTCGGGAAATCACCGAATATGCAATTGCGATTGAAACTGCGGGCGATATTGTCGCCAAACGCATGATCCCCCTTGCCAAGGAAATGTCCGAGAAGGGTATCAGGTTTTCACCAAACGGTGCTGCGGAAATCACGAACATGCATGAACGGACCAAGGCAAACCTGCTGCTCGCCTCAAATCTACTCGTTTCGGATGATCTTGAAAGCGCGCGTCTGCTTCTGGAAGAAAAGCAAGAAATGGCACGACTGGAGCGTAAAAGTCGCAAGCGTCACCTGAAGCGGCTGAGCGAAGGGGTTCAGATCAGTTTTGACTCAAGTGACATTCACCTTGAAACCGTCGGCGCGTTGCGTGACTTTAACAGCCACATAGCCTCGGCTGCCTACCCTTTGCTTCACAGAGGCGGCCAGTTGCTTGAAACACGCCTGATTGAGCAGGACTATGATGACCTCGACGTGCGCCAGCGTTAGAATGTTGTTTTCTGTCTGATCGGTGGAAAGATAGGGAAAGCCACCAATGTTGGCGACAGAAAGACACGAAATAATCCTAGAGCGACTTGACCAAAAGCCGACTGTTTCGATCAGAGCATTGACAGAACAGCTTGGTGTGTCGCGTGAAACGGTTCGAAAAGATATCGAACTGCTAGCCCAGTGCAAAAAACTTGAAAGGATACGCGGTGGCGCGACGAAGATCCGTACCCGCGAACTGCCCATGACCAGCAGATCCAAACTGAATATTCAGGGCAAGTCCCTGATCGCCCAGTATCTGGCAGCGCAAATACCAAATGGCGCTTCGCTATTTTTGGACAACGGATCGTCCGTACTCGCTTTGGCCAAGGCCCTGACACATCATAGCGGTCTGATCGTCTATACCAATGACTTGAAAGTTGCAGAAATCATCGCCCCGGCAACAGCCGAGTTGGTGATCATTGGTGGCAGGGTCGACGTGACAGAAATGGCAGTGCAAGGGATCGAGGCCCTAGAAAACGTTGCGCGCTATCGTGCAGATTTCGCTATTGTAAGCGCGGGTGGCTTAAGCCCGTCAGCATTCTTGACAGACTTCAACCGTGAGGCGGCGCGCATGCGGCATATGATGCTGTCCCAAGCGCAACATCCGATCATTTTGGCCGATAGCGAAAAGTTTGGTGTTGTCGGACATGTGGTTTTTGAAACCCCTCCAGCATCAACACGTATCGTGACGGACGTTACGCCTGACGATGCCATCCAACGCGCCATATCTCAAAGAGGATATCGGCTTGATAACGCATCTGAAGTGTAATTTATAATTGCCAATTTTTGCAAAGTAATGCAATCTAATGCAAACCTCACTTGCATTGGAGAACTGGCATGGCCGAAACCAAACTTCCCAAAAGGGCGCAATATGTCATCGTTGGCGGCGGCATTATCGGATGTTCCGTCGCCTATCATTTGGCGAAAATGGGCCACAGCGATGTGGTCCTTCTTGAGCAGGGTCAGTTGAGTTGCGGCACAACGTGGCACGCCGCTGGATTGGTTGGCCAATTACGTAGCCAACCCGCCATGACAAACCTCATCCGCTATTCGACACAACTGTACGCGGACCTTGAAGCAGAGACCGAACTTGCAACGGGATGGATGCAGTGTGGATCTGTCACAGTCGCGCGTACTGAGGATCGCTTGACAATGCTGATGCGCACGGCGGCCGCGGCGCGTGCGCAGGGTGTCGATGTTGACGTACTCACCCCGCAGCAGGCGCAAGATAAGTGGCCCGTTATGCAAGTGGATGACCTAAAAGGTGGCATATGGATGCCCGGCGACGGCAAGGCCAATCCCACTGATCTGACCCAATCCCTTGCCAAAGGTGCCAGAATGCGCGGCGCAAAGGTGATTGAGGGGATCAAGGTAACAGATGTTCTGACGCAGGACGGCAGGGTCACTGGTGTCGAGACAGATCAGGGACATATCGAGGCGGACGTTGTGGTGAATTGTGCGGGCCAATGGGCGCGTAGTCTTGGCAAGATGTGTGGCGTAAACGTCCCGCTTCATTCAGCAGAACATATGTATATCGTGACCGAAACCATGAAAGGCGTGAATCCAGACCTTCCGGTTTTGCGCGACCCTGATGGCTTTATCTATTTCAAAGAAGAAACCGGCGGGCTGGTCATGGGTGGGTTCGAGCCGGAAGCAAAACCGTGGGGGATGGATGGCATTCCCGACAAGTTTGAATTCTCGTTGTTGCCTGATGACTGGGAGCAATTTGAAATCTTGCTCGAAAACGCCCTGATCCGAGTTCCGGAAATGGAAACCGCAGGCGTTCGCAAATTCTACAACGGCCCGGAAAGCTTTACCCCCGACAACAACTATCTGCTTGGCGAAGCGCCAGAGTTAAAGAATTTCTTTGTCGGTGCCGGCTTCAACTCGATGGGTATCGCGAGTGCGGGTGGCGCTGGTCGTGCGCTTGCCGAATGGATTGTGCAGGGGGAGCCAACCTCAGATCTTTTTGCCGTCGATATTCGTCGTTTTGCTGATTTCAACAATAATCCAACATGGCTGCATGACCGGGTCAAAGAAACGCTGGGGCTGCATTACGCAATGCCATGGCCGAACCGCGAGTTGGACACAGCCCGACCCTTCCGCCGCTCTGCGCTTTATGACCGACTGGCAGCAAAAAATGCGGTGTTCGGTTCCAAGATGGGTTGGGAGCGGGCGAACTGGTTTGCGCCCGAAGGCACCGCAGCTGAAACCGAATACAGTTTTGGGCGCCAGAATTGGCATGACGCCGTAGCCGCAGAACACAAAGCGACGCGGGAAGGTGTTGCGGTTTTCGACCAAAGCTCTTTTGCCAAATTGCTTGTTCAGGGGCGGGATGCCTGCGCAGAACTCAACAGGATTTGTGCGGCAAACATTGACGTCGCGATTGGCGGCACAGTGTACACGGGCCTTCTGAATACGCGGGGCGGTTTTGAGAGCGACCTGACTGTCATGCGCCTGAAAGAGCAGGAGTTCCTATTGATTACCGGATCGGCGCAGGCCGTGCGGGATGCGGATTGGGTCGGCAAGAACTTCTCGCCAGACGCGCATGTCTTCCTGACGGACGTGACAGGGGCGTGGTCTGTTTTGGCACTTATGGGGCCGAAATCACGCCAAGTGCTTCAACAATTGACTAAGACCAACCTTTCCAACGCCACTTTCCCGTTTGGGACTGTGCAAAAAATTGACTTGGGTTATGCCACAGTCTGGGCCAACCGCATGACATACGTGGGCGAGTTGGGCTGGGAACTGATCGTTCCGGTGGAATTTACTGTCGGGGTCTATGAAGACCTGAAAAATGCGGGAAAAGATCACGGGATTATTGACGCAGGATACTATGCGCTTGATGGCTTGCGTCTTGAAAAAGGCTTTCGCGCCTGGAGCCGTGAACTGACACCAGATATCACACCGTTGCAAGCGGGCCTCAGCTTTGCGGTAGACTTTGACAAGCCCGGTGGTTTCATCGGAAAAGAGGCATTGGTTGCTGCCAAGGCAGATCCCAATCACCTTAATAAACGGATCATTCAGTTGGTGGTTAAAGATGCAACCGTTCAACTTTGGGGCGGTGAAGCTGTCCTTTGTGATGGGGTGGAAATTGGTGAAGTACGCTCGGCTGGGTATGGCCACACGTTGGGGGCGGCTGTCGCGCTGTGCGAGATCACTGCCTCCGAACCGGTTAAGGTCGATTTCATCAAGAGCCATTCGTTTGAAGTCGATGTGGCGGGGAAACGTTGTGCGGCCACTGCTTATCTTCGCACCCCTTATGATCCCAAGTCAGAACGGGTCCGGACGGAGGACTAACAGAAACTGTGTTGGTCGGTGGCGACCTGCCATCAGCTGACACATCATTGCAATAAAACGTATGTAACACTCGGAACGAAGGTGAAATCCTTCGATGTTCAAGGCGTGGTTTATGGCGTGTGCAATCCATAAGATATTCCTATGTATTAAAAGGAAATATCAATTTGGCTTGTCGATGATTTCTGCGAATGTAGGGTGATGTCGCCGAAAACACATAAGAATGGCTTCGGCTCATCCCATGGGAGGATACAAAACATGACTATACTGAAAAAAACGTTAACAAGTGTCGCGGCTCTGGCAATCAGCGCCACCGCTGCTTTCGCCGAGACGGAATTGACAGTCTATACAGCGATCGAAGCTGAGGATTTGGCCCGTTATGCTGAAACTTTCAACGCAACCCACCCGGATATCAAGATCAACTGGGTTCGCGATTCAACCGGCGTCATAACGGCAAAGCTACTGGCGGAACGGGATAACCCACAGGCCGATGTCGTCTGGGGACTGGCCGCAACATCGCTGTTGCTGCTCAAATCCGAAGGGATGCTTGAAGCTTATGCGCCTGCTGGCGTTGAAACCCTCGATCCAAAATTTGTGGACAAAGACGAGACACCCGCATGGGTTGGTATGGACGCATGGGTCGCGTCGGTCTGCTATAACACCGTCGAAGCAGAGAAGCTTGGCCTAACCCCACCAACATCGTGGAAAGATCTTACAGACGTCCAATACAAGGGCCACGTTATCATGCCCAACCCTGCCTCGTCTGGCACAGGTTTCCTGGACGTCTCCAGCTGGTTGCAGATTTTTGGTGAAGATGACGGCTGGGCTTTCATGGACGGACTTCACGAGAACATCGCACGGTACACACACTCAGGTTCCGCACCATGTAAGCTGGCCGCCTCAGGTGAAATCCCGATTGGCATTTCCTTTGCCTTCCGCGGTGCCAAGTCCAAAGCGGCCGGTGCACCTTTGGAAATCATTGTACCTTCCGAAGGTGTAGGCTGGGACATGGAAGCCACAGCCATTGTTGCAGGCACTGATGATCTGGAAGCCGCACAGAAGCTGCTTGATTTCACGATCACCAAGGAAGCCAACGAAATGTACAACGTCGGTTATGCAGTGGTCGCATACCCAGGCATTGCCAAACCAGTTGAACATTTCCCGCCAAACTTGCTGGACGCTATGATCGACAACGATTTTGAGTTTGCTGCAAACAATCGGGCTGCGATCCTAAAGGAATGGGCTGGCCGCTACGATGGCAAGTCTGATCCAAAGTAAATGATCTAGACTTCGCAAGAGCGCCTGATGATTGGGCGCTCTTGAAACCTTCAGACGACCCCACCCCTTTACAGAAAAACGGTGCTTCGCCGGAATTTTTCTGCAATGCAATAAGGATGTTTGCCCGTGCCTCTTGACGGATCAGAACCCTATCTCAAAATTCAAAACCTCTGGAAAGCTTTCGGAAAGTTCCTCGCACTCAAAGATGTCTCGCTTGATATCTATGAAGGTGAATTGATCTGCTTTCTTGGGCCTTCGGGTTGCGGCAAAACAACACTGCTGCGCGCGATTGCAGGGCTTGACCTACAGACTAAGGGCAGCGTGCGTCAAGGCGGCAAGGATGTATCAAACCTGCCCCCTTCTGAGCGTGATTTCGGGATTGTCTTTCAATCTTATGCGCTGTTTCCAAACTTAACGATTGAGAAAAATGTGGCGTTTGGACTGGAAAACACCGGACGTTCAAAACCAGAGATTACGGCACGTGTGTCTGAGCTTCTCGCCATGGTGGGGCTTGCTGATCAGAGTAAGAAATATCCAGCACAGTTGTCGGGCGGACAACAACAGCGGATCGCTTTGGCGCGCGCTATCGCGACCAACCCCGGGTTACTGCTTCTTGATGAACCCCTGTCTGCGCTTGATGCCAAAGTACGCGTCTATTTGCGTCACGAGATCAAAGAACTGCAACGCAAACTAGGTGTGACGACAGTTATGGTGACCCATGATCAGGAAGAGGCCCTTGCGATGGCCGACCGTATCGTGGTCATGAAAGATGGTGTGATCGAACAGGTGGGAACCCCGACTGAGATTTATAGTACCCCTGAAACACTGTTCGTCGCCGATTTCATCGGTGAGATGAACCAGATTTTGGCGACGGCGGGTCCAAGCGATGAAGTGAATTTTGGCGGTGCCATCATGAAGTCGTTACCCCACAGTTTCATAGACGGGCAACCAATTATCGCGGCCATTCGTCCTGAAGACGTGATCCCACACGGAGATGGGGCCCGCTCTCCCGGCGGCGACGATGTGATTGAAACCGAAGAGAATGCACTCAAGGTTATTGTGAGTGAGATGGAATTTCTCGGATCGTTCTGGCGCTGTCGATTGCAACATGAGCGTTTCGGCGAGAGCGAGTTGATCGCAGATTTCTCGATCAACGCCGTGCGCAGGCTTGGTCTCGCTGAGGGCGGCATGATGACTGTAGAGCTTCCTAAAAACCGATTGATGGCTTTTGAGCGGCCGGAGGCGGCGCAATGACCGACGCGACCATACAAAGCCTCCCTATCGGCCCCACCATTAAAGGAAAGCTTTCGCGCGACGACATTATCATGCGGGGCAGCATGATTGTGATCGGCCTCTATCTTCTTATAACGATGGTGTTACCGCTCTATGCTATGTTGTCCAAATCATTTTCGACATTTCAGTTTGATCTCTCCGCCTATGAAGTTCAGGTAAGCGACGAAGCGGGAACAACATTTTCCGATCCGGTTACCTTTGTGCAGTTGAACGATCAGCTTCAGACGCTGGATGCAAGCGACCTGATCGCAGGATCAGATGGGCGTATTGGCGTGACGCAGTTCTTTCCCGATTTCAGCTTCCGCAGTCCGGTCAAGTATCGTCTTCGCAACACAACCCCAGAAGGCCGGTTTCTGGTCGGATCAACGCTGAACAACAGTACCGATTGGGTCGAACTGGACAGCAATACCTTTCGCCGTGTTCAGCTTCGCCCAGTCAAGTCCGTCGGCCTCGGGAATTTCACATCTTATTTCTCAACGCCTGCCCTTTCAAATTCGATCAAAAATTCTGTCTTTATCGCGACCATCAGTACAATCATCACCGTAACGCTGGCCTTTTGGTTTGCCTATGCGCTGAGCCGCTCCTGCATGCGTTTCAAAGGTGTGTTCCGCCTGATTGCGATGGCTCCAATCCTCGTCCCATCACTTTTGCCGGGCATTGCGTTGGTATATCTGTTTGGCAATCAGGGGTTTTTGAAAGAACTGCTGT
Organism: Sulfitobacter sp.; assembly: GCA_051251995.1. Lineage (GTDB taxonomy): Bacteria > Pseudomonadota > Alphaproteobacteria > Rhodobacterales > Rhodobacteraceae > Sulfitobacter. The sequence continues at coordinate 68,515 of JBPOFF010000016.1, read as the reverse complement.
TTGGTGCCAGTATCTATGGCCCGATTGGCATTGTCATCGGATCAGTGTTTTTCACATTTCCACATGCATTTTTGATCATTTCTACAGCTTTAGCGATCTCGGATGGGCGTCTCTATGAGGCAGCCACATCACTGCGGGCAACACCGTGGCGGACCTTTTGGACTGTGACCATTCCCGGCGCGCGATATGGTCTGGTCTCGGCGGCTTTCGTGGTCTTTAACCTTGTCATTACTGACTTTGGCCTGCCCAAAGTTATTGGCGGACAGTTCAATGTGCTTGCCGTAGATATCTACAAACAAGTCATCGGCCAGCAGAATTTTGAGATGGGTGCGGTGGTGTCTGTGGTCCTCGTTCTCCCCGCGATCCTTGCGTTTACAATTGATCGGTTTGTTCAAAGTAAACAGGTGGCACTACTGTCGGCAAGGTCTGTTCCTTATGAACCAAAACCCAACAAAAAAGCCGACTGGATTTTGTTTGGCTATGCTACTCTTGTTGGTATCTTCATCGTTGGTATTCTGGCCGTGTGCCAGTTCGCCGCCTTGGTAAAGTTCTGGCCGTATGATCTTAGTTTTAGTCTGAATAACTACCAATTTGACCGTATGGACGGTGGGGGTTGGGGCTCATATTACAACTCGATCAAACTCGGCTTGCTGACAGCTGTGGTTGGCACTGCAATCATCTTTTTCGGCGCATACCTTGTTGAGAAATCCAATGGCTTTAAGACCGGGCGTGCGATATTTCAGATGTTTGCAATGCTGCCAATGGCAATTCCGGGAATGGTTCTGGGGCTCGCCTACATCTTCTTCTTCAACAATCCTGATAACCCGCTGCATGCGATCTATGGAACGATGGCGATCCTTGTCGTGTGTTCGGTGACCCATTTTTACACGGTGTCGCATCTTACTGCGACAACCGCGCTTCAGCAGATGGACCGGGAATTTGAATCGGTATCGGCTTCGCTGAAACAACCCTCGCTCAAGTTATTTGGCCGGGTCACTGTGCCAGTTTGTCTGCCTTCCATCCTGGATATTTCAATCTACTTGTTTGTGAACGCGATGACGACAGTTTCAGCCGTCGTGTTCTTGTACTCACCATCAACCTCCCTCGCCTCTATTGCTGTCCTAAACATGGACGACGCCGGTGACATTGCGCCAGCTGCCGCTATGGGGATGATGATCTTTTATACCAATGCTGGCGCGCGGATATTCCATCTTTTTGCCTCGCGCGGCATTCTCAGCCGTACCCAAGCTTGGCGTAACAGGTGAGAAGCCAAGTTTATCAATTCTGATCGCGGGATGAAGTACGGAGCACCCGCCTGAGATGGAACAAGCACAAAGTGTGTTTTCCAATAAGGGATATTGCATGCCTCACGTTCCCTATTTTCCGCAGTGTTCAGTGTTGTGAGTTCACTCCAACATCCTTCCTAAGTGCCAAAAATCCTATTGCGACAGACTGCAACATCCCGAAATAACGCCCTGCGGGCCAAGGAAATCGACGGCAATCCCATAGACAGAATCTGACATACCATCATTGCAACTTCTCCAGGCCACGACCCCGTCAAGTGGACCTGTTGGCAAAGAAAGTCTAATCCCAGCGCGGTCTAAGCGACTTCTGCTGGCAAGGCGCTCCACAACAGTGCCATTCAATGCGCCTTCGGGTGTGCTGTAACGGATGCTATCTCCCTCAAACGACACGGTCCAAAACGGCTCTGTGCCAAAACACTGTCCCAAAGATGCAACGCTCTCCAGCGGTTGTCCGACACGCTGCATAGATCTTAGACTTACCCAGCCCGTACCTTCGTTGATGTTTACAAGCCCCCAATCGCCAGCTTCATTGGGTGTGATCACCTCGACGTTGGCGTCTTGTGGGCGCAATGCCCCCACGATCTGAGCGCTTGCATTTGGATTGGCACGCACATTCAAAACATCATCCGAGGCAACGCCTTTTACGTCAAACAACGCAGGGAAGTCAGGCTGATCCGCCAAAGCGGCCCCTCCTGCACAGAGTGACAAAACGACGAGCATAGCTGCGAACGTGCTGATCACGTCCCGCACGGAACTGACATATACCTTACCCCACGTATTTGGTCTTTTCATTGTAGCACTCACTATCGTTACCTCACTGTTTTGTATTTTACGTCTGTCCAATCACTGCCGTCACGATGCCCAAAAATTATTTCTTGCGGAAATATTGCCACGCTGAGGTCACGACCAAAATCAGGATAATCGGATAAATATAGACCAGGTCCGCCCGTATAACTGCGCCTTGTGAGTTCACACTGAACCATGGAATGTAGAACGCCTCGTGAGCAACATACAATATAATAACGGCTATGGTGGCCCACTGAATTTTAGTCACTATTTACGCCTCCACGCTATTCGCAAGATGGCAACAGTTACCCACCAACAAGAAATACTTGCGGCACCAGATAGCGCTGTGCGCCCAATTGAATATCATGGGTGTCGTTCTTGAACTGTGCAGTCTCTGTGTAATCATTACCCATCTCTGACTGCGCCACGTCCGCAGATACATACCGACCATCCTTAAAAGACAAATGTCGGTATCGGTGATCATCGGGGAAATACACCCGTACTGTTGTGCCGCCGAATTCATCCTTGCGATCGACAAAAGCGTTGCAGGTTTTCAACGCAGTGCCGGTGCGTTTACAATCAATCGTGGTTGACGCGTCAAAATCAAAAGTCTCGCGCACTTCGGCCTGCATCTTTTGGTATTCCTGTTCGGACATGTCGGCGATTAAACGGCTTGCCAAAGGTATTTTGACCTCGCCAAGCAAGTTGTCGTTTGACGTGAGGGGGTCATCTTTGCACGCCGTGACCCCAAACATAAGGCCCGCCGCCAAAAGTGTATATCTCAAGCGCATTGATTTCTCTTTCAGTTTTTCAGCTGCCCACAAACCAGTGTCACACTGGGGTTGGGTCCTTTATGGATGACTGCATCTAGTGTGCTGCATTACACAATTCCAGTACTCGCCTCATTTATGTATACTGGGTGTGAGCCCCAATCGCCGATAGATAATCTCTTGGCAGACGCGCTGGTTCAACTCGGGGTGTTTCGGCGGCGTCAAGACACATGGCCCTATCGGTAATAGTAATTGCGCATTCGATTTCTTCGAAATGTTATTCTTGGAAAATACCTGATCGTCCTTAACAGTTGTCCCGTACGCAACTGTTAAGCGTATATTGCACAAAGCACCCCATGCTCAGGATTATCCCATCATGCCAGACATACCTAAGAAAGTATCAAAACGCGGCGGGCGGGCACAACGCATCGCCCAAAGAGCGGCAAAGCCTGTTATTGATCCCTGCCCGGCTGGTCAGATTGGAGGTACCTATCGGCCACTCTCTGACACGGACCTGAAACGAGTTTATGACACGGCCTTGCGCCTTTTGTCCGACCTCGGCATGGGCGAGGTCCCAGATCGGCTGCGCAGTGATCTTTTGAATGCCGGGGCGCAGGACAACGGAGCGGGACGTATATTATTCCCACGATCCCTTGTGGAGGACGCCATTGCGAAATCGGCCAAAAAATTTGTGCTGCACGGCCGTGATGAAAATCGCTCCATCGAGGTGGGTGGCAACAAAGTGTATTTTGGTACTGGCGGCGCCGCGGTTCAAACCTTGGATATCAAGACTGGTTTATACCGTCCCTCAACGCTGGTTGATCTTCATGATTTTACCCGCCTTCAGGATACCTTGGCAAATGTCAGTTGGTTCACGCGCTGTTGCGTGGCCACGGATGTGCCAGATAACTTTGATCTGGATGTGAACACCGCATATGCGCTGGTCCGCAACACGACAAAGCCGACGGCGACGTCATTCACTTTGGCTGAATTTGTCGATCCAATTGTCAAAATGCTTGATATCGTGGCAGGCGGTGAGGGTACATTTTCTAAACGTCCTTTCATGAAAACGCACATCAGCCCGGTCATTTCACCGATGCGCTACGGCGAAGATGCGGTTGATGTTGTGTATGAATGTATTCGCCACAACATACCGATGTCTTGCATCACCGCTGCGCAAGCCGGGGCGACGGCCCCAGCAACTATGGCCGGATTTCTGGCGCAGTCACTAGCAGAGACCTTGGCAAGTTTGGTCATGGTCCATGCCATCAAACCGGGCTATCCGATGGTTTTTTCCAACTGGCCACTGGTGGTTGATTTGCGCACCGGCGCGTTTTCGGGGGGCAGCGGTGAAAGTGCGCTGCTGAACGCCGCATCAGCGCAATTGTCGAACTGGCTTGGTCTGCCTTCCGGGGTGGCCTGCTCGATGACCGATGCCAAGGCAATTGATGCACAATACGGTGCGGAAAAAGGGCTCACCTCACTTGCCGCGGCCCTTGCGGGCGGCAACCTGATTTACGAAAGTTCAGGTATGACGGCGTCCTTGCTTGGGGCAAGCTTTGAGGCGTTTGTGCTGGATGATGAAATGCACTCCAACACCTATCGTGCGCTGCGTGGGATTGAGGTGAGCGATGACAACCTTGGCTTTGATGCCATCGTTGAGGCGGTCATGGGGCCGGGCCATTTTCTGGGTGGTGCCCATACGTTGGGCGCGATGGAACGGGATTACTTTTATCCATCGCTCGCTGACCGCGTTGAGCCGCGCACTTGGGCCGAGAACGGGGCCAAGGATGCATGGGCGGTCGCCCGCGAACGGGTTCATAGCATTTTGGCAAGCCACCATCCGGAGTATTTGTCAAAAGATCAGGATGCCGCGATCCGCAGCCAATTCAAAATTCTTTGATGGTTACGATTTGCCCTCTGCCGACAACAAATGAAAACTGTCCTTGAGCCACGGCATGGCCTCATGGGCAGGGGTGATGAGCCGCATTTGCAGAAGGCTGCGCATTTTGGCATTTATCGTCCCAATAACAAGTTCCGCACATTCTGCGGTGGCGACCATAGATACATAGCGGGCGAACCCTTTGGTGGGAAACGGATGCAGTCGGACCTGATCATGAAACCGCTGGGCGCGAAAATAGCATGTGGGTGTGGTGACCGCCCAGCCTGTGCCAGCCCCAATCATCGCCATCATCGTCTGGTTACTTTCAACCTCAAACCTGTTCGGCAGATTGATCTTTAACCTGCGCAATTGCGTTTCAATCTGGGTGCTGATCTGCTGATCACGTGCGTATCTTAACATCGGTAGATTGACTGACCCAGATAAGTAGTCTTCGGGATCACTGCTGCTGGATGCAGGCAGCGCCAATACAAAGGGGTCACGCAACAACGGATACTCCTGAAGATTGCCCAAACTCTCACCAGTGTGGCTGGCGATCCCAACGTCCAGCTTCTGACCTTTCAGCAAATCAAGGATGTCCCGACTGAACCGGGTGTGGTGGGCAAAATCACATTTGGGCATCGCCCCCGCGAGATAGACAGCCAATTCTGGCCCGATATCGCTGTCAAAATCCTCAATCAGACCCAGCCGCAAATATCGCGCTTCGGTCATATTGCCCAAGGTCACTTCTGCACGCGCCTTGCGGATCAAATTCAGCGCCTCGTCAATATGTTTTAGAAACACGCCGCCCGCATGTGTCACCGTCATTGGCCGCCGGTTGTGATCGACCAATGAGACGCCCAGCTGATCCTCAAGGCTGCGCAGGTGGTGTGAAACGGTGCTGATGGACAGTCCTGTCTGCTTTGCCACGGCCTGTACGGACCCCAGTTTTGCAGTCAGTCTGAAAATCTCAAGCCACTTCAGGCTTAAGTCTGATCGTTGCATCGGGCGTTCCTTCGTTAGGGTTATTTAGCGGTATGGTGCAAATTGGTTTTGTAAATTCGGTGTCGATCTTAATACGTTGCCAATGACACACCGCCCATTTGCGGTGCTGGCGCGTATTTTAGGGCAAGCATCTGCGTCAGTTCCTGCCTTATTCGAGTATGCTTAGGGCTGTGATACACATTAAAATGTTCGCCAGGGTCATTGCGCAGATCAAACAATTCGCCCCACGCACCATGGTTCGGATATATCGTCAAACGCCATTCTTTTGTTATCAACGTTTGGTTGTACGTCTCTGACCGCGTGCGCGGATGATACTCTGCAAAAAGGGAGGATTCTGTCTTTGCCGATGGGTCTTTTAACAGCTCAGCAAATGATTTCCCGTCCGTTTCAGTGCTCTTAAACCCCAGAACATCAACGACAGTCGCCTTTAGACCAAGATGGCTGGTAAAGGCACTGCGCGGCCCTGGTTTCACCCCCGGCCCAGCGACGATGAAAGGCACATTCAGCAACTGACGATACGGCACCGGCCCTTTGCGGATCAGGTTATGGTCCCCTAACAATTCGCCATGATCAGAGGTGAAGATAATGAGCGTATCTTCGATCAGCCCCTCCGCCTCCAGAGTACCAAAAATTTGGCCAATACGGTCATCAATCATCGACACCATGCCATAGGTATGGGCCATCGCCAGTTTCAGCGTGGCGTCTGACATCCGATGCGTCGTTTGCATAAACCCCTGTTCGCGCGGTGGCCCGGGGTTTTTCAGATATTCAACATAGCTTTTTGCGGCTTCTTCCTCTTGGCCTTCAGAAATATAGCTTGGCATTTGCTCAAGCTCCCCCGTCACCACATCCGGATCGGGCATATCAGCGGGGTCGTACATGTCACACCATGGCGCGGGTGGCGTGAAAGGATGATGTGGGTCGGGAAAAGAGACAAGCAGGAAGAATGGCGTGTCTTGATCCGCCTCTTGAATGAAGTCACAGGCACGATCCGCGATCCAACTGTTGTAATGCAGGTCCTCTGGAATGGCTGATTTCCATATTTCATCACAATCGGCTGGAATGGGCACAAGCGCATTTTCAGGCAAATACAAATCAGCAGCATCAGGTGCCTTGGCTTTCAGCCATTCCGCATAATGCCCGCCTTCGGTTGCAGCAACAGATTCACCAATCAAAATATCAACTGTATCAAAGCCATAGAACGGTCCAGTCCACCCCTTGCTGTCTGGCAATTGCCAAAACGCATTGGAATCTGGCATCTTGTGTTCTGATCCTGCCAAAATCGGTTGAAAGTGAAACTTGCCAACCCCGTGGGTGCGATACCCATTCGCCTTCAAATCATGCGAGATAAGTGGCAAGTCTTCGGGCAAAGCGACACCGTTGCGTGTTAACCCGTGATGCCGGGCGAGCAATCCGGAGAACAGAGTTGCACGGCTGGGCGAACAAATTTGATGCGGCGTATAATGCGCATCAAACCGTGCGCCACGCTGTGAAAGGGCGTCTATGTTTGGGGTCTGCACGCACGCATTGCCACTACATCCCAAACTGTCAGCACGTTGCTGGTCTGTCATTATCAAAAGAACATTGGTCATTTCAGTCGCCTTCACCGTCCGCCAGACTTTAGCACTGCGTTCAGTTTATCCAATCCGCCGGGTTGATCGACGATCAAGTCGAGGCGCAAAGATAGTTTACATACTTTCACAAGTAAGTTCCTATTTTTTCACAACAGATAAAATCAACCGCAGAAATACACCGTCCTTATGCATACTATCCACACAGGACCGCCGACGCTTACCTGATTAGTAGGACAAGATGACTGATACTGCACAACCCAACATTATCCTGATCCAAGCCGACCAACTCTCAGCGCTCGCATTGCCAAGCTATGGTAACACGACAACCATCTGCCCGCAGATTGACGACCTCGCTGAAAACGGTGTGGTCTTTGAAAATATGTACTGCAATTTTCCGCTCTGTTCGCCTTCACGCAGTTCGATGATGACAGGTCTCTTGGCGTCAAAGATCGGTGCCTATGACAATGGTGCCGAATTGAAATCCTCGATACCCACCTTTGCACATTACCTGCGTGATCTTGGGTATCGCACCTGCCTCAGCGGTAAAATGCATTTTGTCGGGCCGGATCAATTGCACGGCTTTGAGGACCGCTTAACATCCGACATTTATCCCGCCGACTTTCAATGGGCCGCGAACTGGAATGCGGCAAAGCATACCGACGTGACCGACACCCGTGGGGTCACAAAATCGGGCCTGTGCGAAGACAGTGTTCAGTTGAGGTACGACCGCACCGTCACCAAGAATGCCGTCTCTTACCTGAAAGACCACGCCACGGGTGACGACAACCGACCACTGTTGATGACCGTATCTTACACCCACCCGCATGATCCTTTTGTCTGTCAGCCTGAACATTGGCATCTGTACGACAACCACCCCATCGAAATGCCCAAAGTGGGGCCCTTGCCCGACGACCAGATAGACCCCCACAGCCGCAAGATACTGACGCAGGCCGGATTGCTTGACGTAGAATTCACGACACGTCAAATTCGCAATGCACGACGCGGGTACTTTGGCTCGATCAGCTTTCTGGATGATCAGATAAAGGCGCTCCGCGATGGGCTGGAAACAACCGGAATGGCCGACAATACCATTGTGATCATCACATCAGACCACGGCGAGATGTTGGGCGAACGCGGAATGTGGTTCAAAAAGAACTTCTATGAACCAGCAATGCGGGTGCCCCTGATTGTTCACGCCCCTGCCCGTTTTGCACCTGCGCGGGTTTCCACACCAGTTTCGCTTGTGGACCTTATGCCGACGTTGACGACCCTTGGCGCGGGCGAACACACACCGCAATTTTGCGAGCCATTGGACGGGCGCAACCTTGTTCCCATGATGCAAGGTCAGAAAGAACCTGAAACACCTCCTGTGCTGGCAGAAATTCTAAGTGAGGGCGTGACACAACCTGCATTTATGATCCTGTCGGGACATTGGAAGTACATCCACTTTGGCATATATCCGGCACAGCTTTTCAATCTTGAGGAAGATCCGCAAGAGCTGTCAGATTTGGCGGCGGATCCTGCACAGGAAAACCGGGTTGCAAAATTTGGCCATCAAGTTTCAAATACTTGGGATGAAACCGCCCTGGCCCGTCACATCCGTATAGATCAGGATCGTCGATCGCTTATCCAACGCTCGTTTGGCAAAGGGCGATATTCCTCTTGGGATTATGATGCTGGCGATGTGACCCAAAGCGACTGGTTTCGCGGGCAAACCAGCTACAATGAATGGGCTTTTGACTATGTCCCGTCACATGACCCTGACGGGACCAACACCAACAAAATACCAAAGGGAGAAATATAATGATATCACCAGTTCAAGCACAGAAAGACCTGCATCCTGCGGCAGGCATGTATGCCACCGAATGCAAAGAGGGCAAACTCTCGCGGCGTGAGTTTCTGACACGCACAACAGCACTTGGCCTGTCCACTGCTGCGGCTTACGGCCTGTTGGGACTTGCGCAACCTGCCAACGCACAAGACGCAAAACAGGGCGGCACATTGCGCGTCCAGATGCAGGTCAAAGCCTTGAAAGAGCCCCGTGTCACCGATTGGTCAGAGATTGCCAATATATATCGCGGCATGTTCGATTATTTGGTCGAATATAACAACGACGGAACATTCCGTGGCCTGTTGTTGGACAGTTGGGAAGCCAACGAGGACGCAACGCAATATACCCTTAACGTCCGCAAAGGTGTGACGTGGAATGACGGCTCGCCACTGACGGCAGAACACATTGCATGGAACATCGAAGGGTGGTGCGACAAATCCGTTGAAGGCAATTCTATGCCGGGCCGGATGGCGGCGCTGGTCAATGACGAAACTGGTAAAGTCATTGATGGCGCGGTTGAAGTGGTCGATGATCACACGATCCGCCTGAATCTATCAAAGCCTGACATTGCCATCATCGCCGGGGCTGCAGATTATCCAGCAGCGATCGTTCACCCCAGCTTTAGTGCCGACGATTACAATGCAAACCTTGGTACCGGGGCCTTCCGCATTGAGGAAATGGAAGTGGGCGTCAAAGCCACCTTGGTGCGCGCAGAGAACCATACATGGTGGGGCACCGAGGTTTATGGCGGGCCCTTCCTCGACCGGATTGAATATATCGACTACGGCACTGAACCATCCGCATATGTCGCCGCGATGGAGGCCGAAGAGGTCGATATGGTTTATGAAAGCGTTGGCGAATATATCGATATTTTTGATGGTCTTGGCCTTGAGAAATCCGAGGTTGTGACAGCAGCAACAGTTGTTCTGCGCACAAACCAGCTGGCTGAAGTGGATGGCAAAAAACCTTATGCGGACGTCCGCGTGCGCCGGGCCATTCAGATGGCGATAGACAATAACATCCTTCTGGAACTTGGATATAATGGGCGGGGTATCACTGCTGAAAACCACCATGTGGCACCGCTACATCCTGAATACGCCGAGCTACCACCGCAGAAGTATGACCCCGAAGCGGCACTGGCCCTGATGAAAGAAGCGGGTATGGAAGATTTCGAGCATGAGATCTTTTCCATCGACGATGATTGGCGCAAGAACACCACCGATGCTTTGGCTGCGCAATTGCGCGATGCCGGATTCAAAGTCAAACGCACAGTTTTGCCGGGGTCAACCTTCTGGAATGACTGGACAAAATACCCGTTCTCTTCAACCAACTGGAACCACCGCGCCCTTGGAGTTCAGATCCTGAGCGTGGCTTACCGTTCGGGCGAGGCTTGGAATGAAGCAGGCTGGAACAGCCCCGAGTTTGACGCGCTGTTGTCAGAAGCTCTGGCCGTGGCAGACGCCGAAAAACGTAGCGAGGTCATGGCCAAGATCGAAAAGCTGATGCAAGACGAAGCGGTGATCATCCAACCCTATTGGCGTTCCCTGTATCGCCATCAGGTGGCCGGCCTTGTTGGCACTGGTATGCACATCACCTTGGACCATCAGCACTACAAATGGGGCTTTGCCGCATAAGCTCTTTTCGGCCGCGCTGGGGCGTTCCCGGCGCGGCCTAACTTTCAAATTTATACGCTAGCACAAAAGACTGGTCAGCCAATATCAACTGATAACTTCCGGCAAACTACAAATTACTGGCGGGGCGCCGTAGATCGTGTTTGGTGATCCAACGGTTCACCGTCGCTCTGGATCGCCCAAGGTATTGCGCCGTCTGCGTCACATTCCAATCATTCATCTCAAGCGCTGCCAGCAATGTGCGCAGTGAATCATCTTTGCCTTGATCGGTATCGTGAGGGGCGTTCGTTTGATGCAGAAATGTTGGCGGCAAATCATCCAAGCCAAGAACCGGACCCGTTGCGACAGCCGCGAGATGCCGCGCCACAAGCACTGCCTGCTGTAAATTCCCGGGCCAGATTGACTTGTCGACCGCCGATTTCAAGTTTGCGCCAATTTCTGTGGTAACGGTCTGTGCCAACGCACATTCCCGTTCATACAACCACTTGAATACTTTAAATGTGCTGGGATAGTGCCGCAGTGGTGGCACCTGCACTGTTTTTGATACGCCCAATCGGCCAAGGCGCTCCGTAATCCGGTCCGAATTGTCTTGGGTACAACTGATGATAATCGTCGTCTTGGGGGCGGTGGATGTAATCGTGCTGCGTGCAGCGCAGGCCGTCAGGGTTTGCACCAGATTGTCCGGCAATTGATCCACATCCTCGATGTAAATCACCCCAGAAAACGCCGGATTGGTCAGCGCTTTCAGGATGTCCTCACCAGAGTCAAGACCGCAACGCAGGTGCTTGAAATCGGCAAATCCGCCCTCGTCGGTCAACCACCGCGCCAGCGCTTCTTTGCCGCTGCCGACTTCGCCTTGCAGCAAAAGTGTCAGACCCGCCTTTGCAATGGTGCGCGCCACCGGCAGATCAACGGCAAGCCCCGGATGCTGCATAAACACAGATTCCCACCCCGAATGGCCGTGTGCAGGGTGGAATGGTTTTTTTGCCATCTTCACCTGCGTTTTAATCGACGCCTGTTCCGGTTCACTCAGAATGCTGTGCAAGCCCTCAAGACGGGGGTGATCGGATTGTACCGATACCGATTGATTGGGGGGTGCTCTCAGAACATCAGACATCAGGACATCATCCAGCACTTGACCGATGATATCCTCCCGATCCAGCTTGAGAATTTCCGCCATGCCACTACTGGCATCAAGGATACGCCCTCGGTCATCTACCGCGATGCGTGTTTCATCAGCCGGGTCATCAAACTCTCCATAAGGCGATACCCTGCAAATCCGTGTGTGTCCGTAAGTGCGTGTGAAAAATTTGTTCTCAATTCTGCGGGCTGATTTCATCAGAACCGACTGTAAAATCCTCTGAGACGTGTGATCCACGGGTTTGTCTGTTGTCGCATTGAGCACACATGCAAGCGTACCCTCCGGCCCAAATATAGGAACAACCGTACAAGTTAGGTTCTGTATCGACCTCGAAAAATGATCCGTCCGAACGACGGAAATCGGTTGTTTGGTTTTGATGCAGGTTCCGATCCCGTTGGTGCCTTGGTCCTGCTCTGACCAGATCGCGCCGGGCATGACCCCGACGTTTTTCATACGACCAATCAACTGATGGTCACACCGAAAATTGACATTGACTGCATCTTTCGATGCGATGCTGACAAGGTATTCACTGTCAATCAGACGTGCGAACAGACGTTTAAGTTCCGGTGTGGAAATGCCAATCAAATCCGACAGCGGCTCCAACTGGTCTTTGATCTCTTCGGCCTCAAGCACATTAGGGTCTTTGATGCCGTCCGGGCTTAGCTTGTGTTCATTCAAGCAGCGAATCCAAGATGTTTTGATTTCTTGGCTCAGACCTCGCACGATTTGCGCCAGCTGATTTTCGGTTCCCATCATTTCATCACCTAAGACTGCGCAGTTTCTGAATACTAGGGCATACGGTAACACCTGTCTCTTCAACCAAGCCCGATACATTGGCGCAAAGCGAGGACCGTCCAATCGGCGCACCTTGTGAGACAGTCGACCAACTAAAAGTGTCGCAACTGAGACAAGTCCCTAAGTTCACATAGAAATATGGATGTTTTTCCTGCCAACGCAAATCATATCTCATAAATCTATCTTAGGTTGCGAGAGGTCGCCAATGATGAAAACACGCCTCGAACTTGGAATGGCTGATACACTTGAAGGAAGCTTCAGAAGCGCAATGCGTCTGACGGCGACAAGTGTTTCATTGCTTACATGCCGCAACGCCGATGGTCGTTTTCTGGGGATGGCAAATTCATCGGTGGCCTGTTTGGCAATGTCGCCCCCGTCTTTGATGGTCGGGACAAAACAGAATGATCCGATCGGACTAGTCATTGCCGAAACAGGTTTTTTCTGCCTCAACTATGTAACCGAACATCACGTCGCAGTGGTGAACAAATTCGCGACCACGGCCCAAGATGAAGACCCCTTTGATGATGGGCTTTGGGCGCGCGGGCACGCGGGCCTGCCTTACTTGCCAACTGCGCTCGCCAGTCTCATGTGCAAGGTTGTCTCGACACACCGCCATGCGGATTGCTCTGTTTTTATCGGTGAAATTGAAGCCACGCACATTGATGCAGCCGATGAACGCAATCCGCTGATCTGGTTAAATGGCGGTCCCGTACAATTTACATAACGGTATTTCGTGGCTCTGAGCGATCCAGCGGCACGCACCGATTCCCTTTTCACAATCTTAGAGGACCCATCGCAGATAGGCGTGAACCGTCTGCGATATTTGCACGTCTGACACCTGCGTCAGAGTGTCTCAGTTTATGCGCCAATGTGACTCAAACTTTTGCGAAATGGCTCACTTGAGACAGTTTGCGCCACCTTGGAGCGGGCCGCGATCAGCGCGCTTGTTTGAACAACAACCCTGCGGCTACCGATAGTGCAACACACCTGACAAAGGAGAAGTTTCATGGGACGTGTCGAAGGAAAGATAGCAATTGTAACCGGTGGTGCCCTTGGCATGGGACGTGCATTTTGCGACCTGTTGGCGCAAGAAGGTGCAACAATCGTTCTGGCCGATGTAGATGAGGAAAACGGCAAAGCGGCGGCTGCCGAGATCACCAAAGCCGGCGGCAAAGCCAGTTTCGTTAAGCTTGATGTCTCGTCAGAAGCGGATTGGCGAGCGCTTGCCAAAAAGGTCGACGCCGAGCACGGCAAGGCTGACATTCTGGTCAGCAACGCGGGTATCTATCTGTCCGGCACCACCGAGAACACACCCGTCGACGAGTGGGACAAAATGTTCTCCGTCAACGCCAAGGGCGTATTTTTAGGATCCAAAACTGTGATACCCCTCATGCGCAAAGCAGGCAGTGGTTCGATTGTGAACATCAGTTCAAACTGGGGCATTGTCGGGTTCCCCGATGCCGCAGCCTATTGCGCGACCAAAGGCGCTGTTCGACTGCTGACCAAGGCCACTGCAACCGAAGTGGCCGTTGATGGTATCCGCGTCAACTCCGTGCATCCCAGCCTTACGATTACACACCTAAGCAAAGACATCGTTAAAGACCCCGAAGTGACAAAGCAGCTTCTCGGGCCATCGTTACTGGGCCGTCCCGCCGAACCAGAAGAAATCGCCAACGGCGTGCTCTTTCTGGCCAGCGATGAATCCCGTTACATGACCGGTTCAGAGCTGGTCATCGACGGCGGCTACTTGGCAAGCTGAGGATAGGGAAATGACCGTTAACCTTATTGAAGCATCGCAGGTCGCAAAATCCTTTGACGGGGTTCCGGCCCTGACCAACGGCGTTTTGACCTTGGCGCCGGGCGAAGTCCATGCGCTGTGCGGCGGCAATGGTGCGGGCAAATCAACGTTCCTCAACATCCTGATGGGTCTGTTGGCGCGTGACAGCGGCAGCATTCGCATCCGGGGAAAAGAAACGAATTTTCGCAACCCGTCAGAGGCGCTTGCCCAGCGGATTGCGATCATCACCCAAGAACTTGATCCGATTGTGGACATGACTGTGGCTGAGAACATCTTTCTTGGTCGGGAACCACGTCGCTTTGGTTTAGTCGACCATCGCACCATGCGCCAAAACGCGCAGAACCTGCTTGCGGACCTGCGGTTTGATGTCGATGCCGGGGCCAAGATGTCACGCCTTAGTCTTGCTCAGATACAGCTTGTCGAAATTGCCCACGCCATCAGTCAAAATGCCGAAATCCTGATTATGGATGAACCGACATCGGCCATTGGCGAACAAGAAACCCATGTGTTGTTTGATGCGATCCGCAAACTGACGGCGCAGGGCGTGGGTGTTATCTATGTCAGTCACCGGCTCGAGGAACTGTTTGAAATTGCAGACAGCTACACGGTATTTCGCGATGGCCAGTTTGTCGAAACTGGCAAGATTGCTGACATTGATCGCGCGTATCTGGTGCATCAAATTGTAGGCCACGAAATTGAGGATCATAGCGGAAGTACGGATCGTGAATTTGGCCCAGAAGTCCTTGCGGTTGACGGGCTTTCGGGTCCCGCTGGCTTCAAAGACATCAACCTGAACATCAAACAAGGTGAGATTGTTGGACTTTATGGCCTTATGGGGTCAGGGCGCAGTGAGTTTCTGAATGCGCTATTCGGGATTGAGGACCGCGACAGTGGCACAGTGCAGTTCAAAGACGCGCCGTTGCCTGGCGGACGTCCTGATATATCAATTGAACGCGGATTGGCCCTTGTTACCGAAGACCGCAAGGACACTGGCCTCGTTCTGGGTGCACCCATCCGGCACAATATTTCACTGTCGATCCTGCGCAGGCTATCCCGGTTGAACGTTGTGCAGGCAGGCACTGAAGCCGCACATAGTGACACCATGATGAAGCGGCTGAATGTCCGGGCGGCCAATGATAGAATGCCCGTTGGGGCGCTGTCTGGTGGCAATCAGCAAAAAGTCGTTATCGCCCGCTGCCTGTCCTCAGAACCTAGCTTGTTGATTTGCGATGAACCGACACGCGGCATTGATGAAGGCGCCAAACAGGAGATTTATCGCCTGCTTGAAGACTTCACGGCCCGCGGTGGTGCCGTTTTGGTGTGTTCATCCGAAGCACCCGAACTGCTGAGCCTCGCGCAACGCATTATCATTTTCAAACACGGCCGCATTGCGGACGAACTGGACGCAAATGGCGCATCGCAAAAAGCGATGCTGCACGCTGCTTCCTGAACGAGGAGAAACTTTATGACCGATCAAGCAAGCGCCAAGACACCCGGCGGAACGGCACGCGGGTTCAGCATTTTACGAGGTCAGGGCATTCTTCTGGCTTTCGTTGTGCTGTGCATCTTTCTTAGCCTGTCGAGTGAATTTTTCCTGACGTGGAACAACTGGACAAACATCCTTCGCCAGACGGCGATCAACGGGATCCTCGCAATTGGCGTGACTTTCGTGATCCTGACCAAAGGCATTGACCTGTCTGTGGGGTCAATCCTTGCGCTGTCGGGTGCAGTTGCGGCAAGTTTCGCCGTAACGCCAGACCCGCAGTTTATCGGATTTGCCATTGTCGCCGCCTTGGCAGTTGGTGCCTTTGCTGGTGCGGTGAACGGCGTGCTTGTGGCATGGCTGAACATTCCGGCCTTCGTTGTGACCTTGGGCATGCTGAGCGTGGCGCGCGGAGCAACCTATATCTACACAGATGGCCGCCCAATCTCAAATCTGTCGCCTGCGCTATTGTGGTTTGGCAAGGGGGCCATTTTTGGAATACCGGTGCCGATCTTTGCGCTGGCCCTCGTGTTTGGCATCTGCTGGTTCGCGCTGCGCTATACCATCTTTGGGCGTCACGTCTATGCGGTGGGGGGCAGCGAAAAGGCATCTCGTACCAGCGGCATCCGCACCAAAAAAATCATCATGTCGACCTATGTGATCTCTGGGCTTCTTGCAGGATTAGCTGGCTTAATCCTAACTGCGCGTACCACAGCAGCGTTGCCACAGGCCGGGGTTGCTTATGAATTGGACGCCATCGCAGCCGTTGTGATCGGCGGCACCAGTCTAAGCGGCGGGCGCGGCACATTGATCGGTACGATCTTTGGCGCGTTGATCATCGGTACAATCAACAACGGTTTAGACCTTTTGGGCGTGTCTTCTTACTACCAGCAGGTGGTCAAGGGAACGATCATCGTCGGCGCGGTTCTGCTCGACGTTAACCGCAAAGCCTGAATTGCTTTGCACACAATCTCAGGGAGAGAGAGAAAATGAAAACAACAAAAAACATAATCACCGCCGCGGTCCTTGGACTTGCCATGACCGCCCAAGCTCAAGCACAGGAATATAAAATCACGCTGATGCCCTTTGGCCTGCCTGAATATATGTCAAGCTGGGTTGATGAGATGGAAAAACACCCACTGGTCGTCGATGGCACGGTGGAATTGACAGTGCTTGATGGCCGCTTTGATGCCAGCGTTCAATCGGATCAGATGGATACGGCGATCACCCGTCAGACAGACGCAATCATCTTTGCACCGATTGATGCTGATGCCGCTGCTGCCCCAGTGGCCCGCGCAACCGAAGCCGGAATTCCGGTGGTTGGGTCCGTTACAGCCGCCAACACTGATCAGCTTTTTGCTTATATTGGCACCAACGATGTTGAGGGCGGTCGCCTGATTACAGAAGAGTTGGCCACCAAGTTGAATGGCAAAGGCAATGTTGTTCTTCTTGAAGGACCGATCGGGAATTCCCCACAATTGCGCCGTCGTGCTGGCATTGATGAAGTGCTCGCAGAAAACGAAGACCTCAAACTGCTCGCGTCAAAAACCGCAAACTGGTCACGTGCCGAAGGGTTGGCCGTGATGGAGAACTGGTTGTCCCTTTACGGGGATGGAATCAACGGTGTTATCGCGCAGAACGATGAAATGGGGCTAGGTGCCATTCAGGCCATCGAGGCGGCAGGGTTTACGACAGAACAGATTCCCGTTGTTGCCATTGACGGCATTCAAGACGGGCTTCGGGCTGTGGGCAGCCATGGCTTTTTCACGCTCTACAAGTCAGCACACCACGAATCTAACGGTGCGCTCGACCTCGCGATGCGCGCCATTATCGGTGAGGACTACACCCCTAAGTCAGATATCTGGGAAGATAATATGACATGGGATGGCGGCACGGGAAAACAATATGATGTGCCATGGATCCCCGTGACCAGCGACAACTGGCAGGATTTTATCGTCGAATAATCCATCAGGGGTGGCTCACATAGAACCACCCCTTTTTTTCAAATTTTCGGAGGTTGAAATGCTTGAGAATAAAACAATCCTCATCACCGGTGCCGCAATGGGCATGGGTGCTGCCGAGGCCCGAATGTGTGCCAGCTATGGCGCGCGCATTGTGTTAACGGATGTAAATGAAACCGTAGGCCAAGCGTTGGCAGAGGAGATACGCAAAACCGGCGCTGATGCGCAATTCTATAAACATGACGTTCGCAACGCGTCTGAATGGAAGGACATCATCGCGCACGTAATGGCTGATGGCGGTTCAATTGACGGGCTTGTTAACAACGCTGGTGTCTTGATCCAAAAAGATCTGCCTGATCTGACGGACGACGATTTTCAGACCTTGTTTGATATCAATGTTAAGGGCACGTTCCTTGGCTGCCGCGAAGTTCTGCCCGCCATGAAAGCTGCGGGCGGAGGGTCCATCGTTAACATCTCCTCGATCTCGGGCTATGTCGCCAACATGGAAGGGATGACCGCCTATTGCGCCACCAAAGGCGCGATCCGCATGCTGACCAAAGGTGTCGCCGTGGATTATGCCAAACACGACATTCGCGCGAATTCGGTTCATCCCGGCACCATTTCAACACCGATGACCGCAGAGTTCGAAGCCGATCCAAGCAAACACGATATCCTTGTCGGTGTGACGGTGATGGGCCGGATCGGGCAGGCGGAAGAGGTTGCTGAAGCAGTCGCCTTTTTGCTGTCGGATCGCGCGTCTTTCATGACCGGTTCGGAAATGGCCGTCGACGGCGGCTTTACCGCAGTGTGATTTTTCAGGAGCGAGAAACATGACAGAAGAAGACATCCGCCAAGAATTCCAGACCAATGTGCAAAATGGCCGCGTCGGTAGCCAGCTTGTGTCCGAAACGGACCGCGTTCGGATCTGGTACCTTGAAATACAGCCAACAGAACGCCTGCCGGTACATCGCCACCAACTCGATTATTTCTGGACTGCGCTCAGCGCTGGAAAGGCGAGATCACATTTCAACGATGGTTCGGTTTCTGAGCGTGACTATGTCCTTGGGGACACAATGCATTTCACCTTCGCAAAGGATGAATTCATGATGCACGACCTCGCAAATACCGGGGACACCGTTTTGAAATTCACAACAGTGGAGTTCAAAAACTCGGCCAATACCCCCCTGCCCTTGTGACCACATTTACCGATATTCTGAGAGGAAAAATACATGCTTGCCTCTGACACAACCAATACCCCCCGCGCACCGATCATGTTCATGTCTCCACCAAAATATGTGCAGGGATACGGACTGATCGACCAATTCCACAGCTATATCCAAGACCTTGGGTCCCGCGTTACCGTGATTTGCGACGATAAGATTTGGGACATGTTTGGGGCCCGTATCATCGCCTCATGCAAAACCGGCAAGCTTGATTTGGATCGCTTTATATTCAGCGGTCAGGCGTCAATCGGGCAGGTCAAGCAAGCGACGCAAGCCGCGCAAACTGCGAAATCCGACGTCATCGTGGGGATGGGCGGCGGTAAGGCGTGTGATGTTGCCAAATCCGTCGGGGCACGGTTGGGCTGCAAATGGGCCACGCTTGCGACGATTGCGTCAACCGATGCGCCGACCAGTTCGCTTTCGGTTTTGTATCAAGACAACGGTGATTTTCACAGCTATGAGCTGCACGGCAAAAACCCCGACCTGGTGATGGTGGACACCGAAGCTGTCGTCAAAGGGCCTGTGCGGTTTTTGACTGCTGGCATGGCGGATGCGGTTGCAACCCGCTATGAATCTGCGATGTGCGCCATCGCAGGATCACATACAATTCTGGGTGCCCGCCCCTCAAACGCCGGCCTCGCGCTTGGCGCGTTGGCTTGGGACAATTGCCGGAAATATGGCATCAGCGCGATGACGGCTGTTGCCCAAAACGCCATGACGTCCGCAGTTGATCTTATTGTCGAAACAAACACTTTCCACAGTGGTGTCGGCTTTGAAAGCGGCGGGTTTTCTGCCGCACACGCCATCCACAATGGCATCACGCTATTGCCGGAAAGCCATGTTGCGATGCACGGCGAGATTGTGAACTTTGGGGTGCTGGCGCAATTGATTCTAGAAGGCCGTCCAGATGTCGACCTTGATGAATTCATCGAATTTTCGCTGCCGCTTGGATTGCCCGTAACCCTCAAAGAGATTGGTCTTAACGACCCGTCACAGTCCAAGGTGCAACAGATCTCTGAAGCTGCGGTTGCACCTGACGAGTCGATGCATTGGATGCCGTTCAAGGTGGACGCCGCGATGGTGGCAGGTGCGCTTATTGGTGCCGATGCATATGCCAAAAGCTATCTGAGCGGTCGGGAAAGCAAACTTGGCGCACCCAATCGCAATTACGCACAGGGCTAAACGGACATTCGATCAAAGGAACTCAACGATGAACAAACCGCTTATGACAATGAACCACATCGGCATCAACGTCCCGAACATCGCGCGCGCCGTCCCTTGGTACCGCGACGTACTAGGCTGTTTCGTGCTGTCAGAAGTGGCGGAAACCTCGGCTGACGAAACGCACTATGGCCAACTGGTGAAAGATATTTTTGGGACCGATTTCGGGTCCGTCAAGATCGCCCATCTGACCACGGCTTGTGGTACGGGTATTGAGCTTTTTGAATTTATGTCGCCCAAAACCTATGTACCCGACAACACCTTCGATTTTGCGCGCTCTGGTATCTTTCACATTTGTTTAACGGCTGCTGATCTTGATGAAACGGCGGCGCGGGTCGTGGAAAATGGTGGGAAAGTCATCAGCAAAAACTGGAGAATGTTTGATGGTGAAAAGCTCAACCTGATATACTGTCAGGATCCATGGGGCACGGTTATTGAGTTTTACAATGCTCCATATGCACAGTTTGTCGCGAACCGTAGTTAACGGTTGGCACC
This sequence comes from Sulfitobacter sp., assembly GCA_051251995.1. GTDB lineage: Bacteria > Pseudomonadota > Alphaproteobacteria > Rhodobacterales > Rhodobacteraceae > Sulfitobacter. The sequence goes on along the minus strand of JBPOFF010000016.1, from coordinate 47,618 downwards.
GACCTGAACCGGAAGCTTTATCATGATGATATTGCTTTTCCGGTGGGTTGGTTTCAAAATCCAACAGGTAATTTATTCGAAGACTTCATTTCCTTTAGCGACAGGTTTGACCGAATGCTAGTTACGCCGGGCAAACGGCGCAGAGTGCTGTCAACAAAAGCACTGTAATCGTCCAAATCGCGGGCCACAACGATCAGAAGAAAATCGTCTTCGCCGGTTGTATTGTGACAGGCAAGGATTTGAGGGGTCCCTTCGACAATCCGCTGAAAGCTTACCATCGTCGCCTGATCGTGTTCTGAGCAGCTGAGCTGAACAAACGCCATCACTCCAAGACCCAATTTGCGACGGTTAATATTGGCTTGATACCCTTCAATGACCCCGCTCTCTTCGAGCCGTTTAACCCGCCGCCAGCATGGGGTTTCCGTCATTTGAAGGTGTTCTGCCAGCTTGGCGTTGGTCATACGGCCATCGTTTTGCAACAAGTCAATTATCTGGCCATTGACTGCGTCTATATCAGGAATGAGCATAAAACTATCCATGGTGGAGACTTAAGAAGTGCAATCTGCTTCAAATTAGCCATTCTAAGGGCAGTTTAGCAAGGTTTCTCTTTGTTTTGGTGCTATCCTTTGTAACATTCCACTTACAAACTGAAAGACCTCACCGTGAAAGCTGTCCTGTTCGAGAAGTTCCAAGAAACACCCAAACTGGTCAACGTTGCAGACCCCACGCCACAGGCCCACGGGGTTGTGATAAAGGTCGAGGCCACAGGCGTTTGCCGCAGCGACTGGCATGGCTGGATGGGGCATGACAGCGACATTGAGTTGCCTCATATTCCGGGCCACGAATTGGCTGGTGTTGTTGCCGCAGTGGGCAAGGATGTCAAAAATTGGAACGTGGGCGAACGGGTGACGGTACCTTTCATTTGCGGGTGTGGGTCATGCAGCGAATGCCACGCAGGGCATCAGCAAGTCTGCCTGCATCAAGAACAACCTGGCTTTACCCACTGGGGAAGTTACGCTGAATATGTCGGTATCCATCAGGCGGATCTGAACTTAGTCGCATTGCCTGAGGCGATGGACTTTGCCACCGCCGCCAGCCTTGGCTGCCGCTTTGCGACATCGTTTCGCGCGGTTGTCGATCAAGGCAAAGTATCAGCAGGCATGTGGATCGCGGTGCATGGCTGTGGCGGCGTTGGCCTTTCGGCGGTGATGATTGCCAGCGCTATCGGGGCCAATGTCATCGGCATAGATATTGACCCTGCCAAATTGACGCTTGCCAAAGAAATAGGTGCCGCGTTCACCATCAACGGAACCGAGGCCGATGTGCCTGACGCAATCCGTCAGATCACCAAGGGCGGTGCCCATGTATCACTGGACGCATTGGGGCATCCCGAGACAATGACCAATTCGATCCTGTGTCTGCGCCCGCGCGGGAAACATATTCAGGTGGGTTTGATGCTAGGGGATCATGCAACACCCGCCATACCTATGCCTAAAATCGTGGGGCAAGAGATTGAGATTTTGGGGTCCCACGGAATGCAAGCGCACCGTTATGGGGCTATGCTGGACATGGTAAAAAACGGCAAACTTGACCCGGCGCGCTTGGTAAGCGACCGGATCAGTCTGGCAGACGCCCCCGAAGCTTTGATGAAAATGGACAAATTCCAGTCTGTGGGCGCAACTGTGATCACGAGGTTTTAGGCGTTGGAAAAACCATATTCATCAAGGGCACCGATATGACCGCTGCAAGTGTTGGTGAGTTGATTGCCAGAGGTTATGATCCGTTATGCGTGGTTCAGGCTTGGCCCAACCTACTAAAGCTTCGGATGCGGGATGTTGTCGCCGCATACCGACCAAAGACAGGTAACGAAGTGAGAACAATCTAAAATCAATCAGGGAGAAAACGATCATGTGTGATATTTGCGTAATGAACGCCGTGAAGGACAAGATGCTATCGCGGCGCAGTTTCTTTAAAGGGGCCGCCATGACCGGTGCTGTGGCTGCAACAACTGCAAGTGCGCCTGCCGCATTGGCCGCAGGACATGGTGGAGTCGAGGATATGACCCATACGCTGCATCCGGATTTCCCGACGTATTTTGGCGACCCTCAGTTTTCGATGGAGCAGCTCTTCAATTTCGCCGAACACCATTTCAACTTGTTTACCTACAACGTGAATGAACACACAGGGACCCATATTGACGCGCCGCTTCACTTCTCGGCGGATGGTACATCGGTTGATGAAATTCCTGTCAGTAACCTCGTTGCACCTTTGTGTGTCATAGACATTGCACCCCGCGCTGCCGAAGACGCCGACACACGGGTCACACCCGAGGACATCAAAGCATGGATGGCTTCGCATGGTGATATTCCTGACAATGCTTGTGTGGCTATGCATTCAGGCTGGGCGGCCAAGATAGACACGGACGGCTTTAGGAATTTTGACGGCGAAGCACAGCACTATCCCGGATTTCACACCGATGCAGCCCAGATGCTGATGGAAGAAACAGGGGCCATGTCGATTGCTGTTGATACGCTGTCACTGGACCACGGCATATCTCCAGATTTTGCAACCCACTATGCGTGGCTGCCCACTGGCCGATTTGGCATCGAAAACCTTGCCAATCTGGACAAGGTTCCTGCCGCAGGTGCGACTCTTATTGTTGGTGCCCCCAAACACCGGGGGGGCACTGGTGGTCCGGCAAGAATTTTCGCCCTCGTTTGATCTATCGCCTTTGGAACATACTATCGGCACTCCACTTGAATGGAGTGCCGATATTGTTGCGCAGTCATGCTTCGTTCTAAAGCAGGCAAAGCTTCAAACCAGAACAAAGGGTCTGTTCCGCATTCGGATTTTGTAGACTCAGTAAACTTCTTCATAAGCAAGGCAACGTGCGGTGGTGTCCTTGTCTTTCAAATAGGCAATTTCGCCCCGCTTATGCGCCACATAGACAGCTGCGAAGTTGTCAGGGAACCAGCCACAAACAGTTTTATTGCTCTCAAATCGCTGAAGGGCACCTTCGAGCGTTTCAGGAAGGCGCACATAGCCACGAGTCTCAAGCTCATCCGTGGACAGAACCGACAAATCTTCTTCCGTGACTTTCGGCGCTGGCAGGGCATCTTCGATCCCTTGAGCCCCGGCATGGAGGATCGCAGCCAGCGCCAGATAGGGTGAAGCGGCGGCATCTGCGGCCCGGTATTCAAAGTTATACTGGCGCGCGATGCTAGAGGGGTCAGTTGCCGTCACAGGACAGATGCGCACCGACGCTTCGCGGTCACGGAACCCCAAGTTATTAAAAGCCGCGGACCAGCGATGCGGGGTCAGGCGCAGGTAAGACACGTCAGACGGGGCGGTCAGGGCGATGATGCTGTCGAGGTATTTCAACACACCCGCGATAAAGGATGCGGTGATCTTTGACATGCCTGCGATACCGCTTTCGTCATAGGTGGCAGGTACGCCGCTTTCATCCAGAAAACTGATGTGAATATGCACGCCGTTGCCAACGCCATCGGGATCACGGATCGGGGTGAATGTCACATCTTCGCCGAGGCGTTTCGCTGTCATCCGCGTCACCTCGCGCAGGATCACGGCCTGATCGGCAGAGCGATGATCAGGTGCCGGGTCATTGGTGACTTCGTATTGGTTGGCCCCGTACTCTTTCATGAAAGTGTCGGATGCCAATCCGCTTTGATCAAGGGCCGCCATCAGGGTTTCGCCAAATGCACGGCGTGCGGCAAACCCGCCGTGGCCATAGGCTTCACCAGGTTGGGCAGCACCCGTTTTGAATTGAAACTCATGCTCAAAGGCGGAAACAAGCCTGACCCCGCCTGCGGCCTTTAGCCGATCAAGTGCCGTCTTCAAAAGTGACCGGGTGCAAAATGCCCAAGGCTTGCCATCAAGATCCGTAATGTCACCCAACATAAGGCGTTCAACGGGTCCACCATCGTCGAAATCCAGTTCAACACCGGTTTCCTCGTCCGGAATCAAAAGCAGATCACCCAACGCGCCAAAAGGGCTGTCTGCAATAGCATCAAAACAGGTGATCATAACGTTCGTTGGGGTCCAGCCCACTCCCTTTTTTGACCGTTTCGCCACATCAGACACCGGGAAAGCCTTGCCGCGTACTTTGCCAGAAACGTCCGAGGTCGCCGCAAAGATCAGGGGGTTCTTAATCATCTTCATTTTCTCCAAAGTCCAGCCGAACGGAATCCCATTCCTCGATGCGTTTTTTCGTTTGATCCCAGTTGTCTTCGGCGATGCGGGTCAACAAAGCTTCCAGCAAAGCCAAAGCACCGGCATAACTGTCCCAAAGGGTGCTGCTGTCGATCGGGACTGCCAGAACTTCGCTTGCATGTGCGGAAATCGGCGAAAGCCATTCATCCGTCATGAGAAGAACCTGCACGTTTCGTGCCTGTGTGGCCTTTTGCGCAAGGGCCGCCAGATTGTTTTGGTAGCGGCGAAAATCGACTATGAACAATACATCCCGTGCCCGCATCCGCAGCAAGTATTCCGGCCAGACCTCTGGATCAGAGGGCAAGTGAAACACCTTTGCGCGAGTTTGGCGCAAATGCCGTGACAAATGTTGCGCAAGTGGGTCGCTCATCCGGCCACCGATCACATAAATGCTACGCTTTTCGTCCGACAACACGTCAGCGATGCGTTCAAATTGCGCCTCGGACACAGCCTTTGTGGCGTCCTTAACCACGGCACAGGCCCGGTCCAGAAAGCTTTCCAAAAATGCACCATGGATCGGTGCGCTAGAGGCCTGCAAATCAACAGGAGAGCGTTGCCCCTGTTTCAACTCGCCAATCAGGTGGCGTTGAAAATCCTGAAATCCTTGAAAGCCCAGCTTGGTGACAAAACGCGAAATACTAGGCGGGGAGGTGTTGGTCGCCTTGGCAAGCTCTTGTATCGTCTCAAGTCCAGCAAACGGATAATCGAGCAGCAAAGCCGTCGAAAGCTTGCGCTCAGCCGACGTAAGGCCATCTGACAATTCTTCTAATCGTTCACGCACTTGCATCTGCTTTCCTCCTTGTTGGATAAAACCATCTTGAAAAATTATTGTCAATGTATTCAAAAAAGTTGACTTTGAAAAAAGTAAGTCACTATGTTGGATAGAATTGCACCTTGGGATTCGATATGATCACGTCGCCACGCAAACATATATTCGCCTCTGTCGCTGCGATCATCGTCGCTGTCATATTGGCGTCCTTAATCGCAACCGCATTTGGTGCATCAACCGAACGCGTGCTGACCGTTTTCTTTATCTCGTTGATCGCAGTCGTAGGAATGGGGGTTTATAGCGGCAACTCCGGCATCCTTAGTTTCGGGCACCTGTCCTTCATGGCAATAGGTGCTTACACGGCCTCTTTATTGACTGTGCCTGCACAGTTGAAGATTGCAACCTTGCCCAAGCTGCCGACATGGTTAGTGTCAACGGAAATAGGGCTTTTGCCTGCAATCGTTATTGCAATTGTCCTAACCAGCATCGTGGCATTTTTGATTGGTCTGGCGATCAATAAACTGGAAGGGTCCGCCGCTGTTATCGCAACGCTTGGCCTGCTGATCATTGTGCACGGCATCGCCATTGGGTGGCGGGGCGTCACACGAGGGTCGCAAACCTTTTTCGGCATCCCCACTCATACAACGCTTTGGGTGGCCGCTGTCGGTGTGGTATTGGCATTGATTGTGGCGCGACTTTATCGCGACTCGGTTTCTGGATTGCGCCTGCGCGCAGGGCGTGAAAACGCGATTGCTGCCAGCGCGGTTGGGATACGCATTCGCCGCGAACGGTTGGTCTCGTTTGTCATCAGTGCCGCACTTATGGCCTTATCAGGTGCCCTCATCGCGCATTTCCTTGGCGCGATCAGCCCAAAAAAATTCTATTTCACAGATACTTTTCTGCTACTTGCGATGTTGATCGTGGGCGGCATGACCACCGTGACTGGCGCGGTAGCTGGCGCTGTGGCCATCACGCTGGTCACCGAAATCCTGCGGCACTTTGAAGGGGGGTTTTTGATCGCCGGGCTCGAAGTCCCTGCCGTCTTTGGCACCACACAAATCGGCATTGGATTAATTATTCTGTTCGCGATGTTTCGCAAACCGGACGGTCTGGCAGGTCTCAAAGAATGGGAGGAACGATTGTTCCCTGTTCGCCCTGCGGTGAACGCAAATGCCGTTACCGCACAGAGTGTGAATGCGCAGTCTTTGGTGGCCAAGGGTATGACCATGCAATTTGGTGGTCTGACCGCAGTGAGTGACGTGGACATCACGTTGAACCCTGGCGAAATTACCGGGCTGATTGGCCCCAACGGGTCTGGCAAGACAACGTTGATGAATATGCTGTCTGGTGTTTTGGTCCCAACCAAGGGTCAGTTTTCCTTGGGAGATGAAAAATTATCGGGGCTGGTGTCGCATGAAATCGCAGATCGCGGTATTGCACGAACCTTTCAGAACATACGGCTTTTTGAGAACCTAAGCGTTTTTCAAAATGTGCTTGTGGCAGCCCTATCAACACGCGGCGGCAAGAATGCCAAAGCGCGCGCAACAGCTGCTTTGACCAGAATGGGTGTCGAACGGCACACTGATGCAGACGCGGGCACCTTGTCTTACGGCGATCAGCGACGTGTCGAGATTGCCCGTGCACTGGCCTGTGAGCCGTCCCTATTGTTTTTGGACGAACCCGCAGCGGGGATGAACCGCGAAGAGACCGACGATCTGATGGAAACACTGCGCAGCCTGACCCAAGATCTGGGGCTTGGCATCTTGCTGGTGGACCATGATCTGAAACTGATCAATCAGCTTTGTGACCGTTTGGTGGTGCTGAACGAAGGAAACCTGATTGCCGAAGGTTCACCCAAGGACATTCAAAGCGATCCAGCCGTTATCGAGGCCTACCTTGGCCCCAATCGACAAGACTAGCAACCAACAACCGGAGGAAAACAAATGAAAAAAACATTACTTGCATCAACGATGGTAGCAGCGGCGACCTTTGCCGCGCCTGCGTTTGCCGAAACCTTAAAGATCGGACTGGCAACCGCGCAAACAGGCGGGCTTGCGGGCTACGATGGCCCCGTCATCGAGGGCTTGCATATTGCGGTCGACGAAATCAACGCGGCTGGCGGCATCAACGGCAATATCATGATCGAATTGATCGAAAAAGATGTACGTTCAGACGCGGCACAGACCGCCATTGCGGTTCAAGAATTGGCCGATGAAGGCGTTTCTGTGATTGTTTTGCCCTGTGACGCTGATCCATCCCTCGCTGCAATCGGCACGATTACCTCGGCGCAGATACCGGCGATTTCGACATGCGCGTCATCCCCCACCTTGCCCATGATCGGCGGTGATTACATGTTCGCCAACTTCCCGGGCGACAACGTGCAAGCGACGGTCAGCGCGGAATGGGCATGGGGCGAAGGAAATAAATCAGCCTATATCATCTACTCTCCCGACAGCCAGTACACGACCATGCCGCTTTATTTCGGGGATGTATTCAAAGCATTGGGCGGTGAACTGCTGGGGCAAGACACCCATTCCATCGGCCAACAGGATTTCTCGGCAATTGCCACACGCATTGCAGCACTCGATCCACAGCCGGATGTGATCATGACGTCATCTTACGAGCCGGATTTCCCATCAATGTTGAAGGCATTGCGCGCCGCTGGCGTGACCTCACAGATGATCGGTTCAGACGGCATCGACAGCCCCACAACATTCTCTTTGGGAGATTTTGGTGAAGGTGTTGTATTCACCACCGCTGGCTATGCCACAGAGGGCAGCCCACTGGCCGAGTTCAACGCCAAATATGAAGCTGCAACCGGCAGCCCGTCTGAAACTGTGTTTAACGCAGTGGGCTATGATCTGGTGACAGTTGTTGCAGAAGCGGTAAAGGCCGCCGATGGGTCAACCGATCCTGTGGCCATCCGAAACGCCATGGCAGAGCTCGAGAACGTGCGCGGCGCAACCAGCCTGATTACCTACAAAGGCACCAACGGTATGCCGGTACGCGAAGTCACCCTGATCCGCGTAAAAGACGGCGCGCGCGAACTGATCAGCCAGCCAAGCCCCACAGCCGAGCTGATCCCAGCTCCTCGCATGCAGTAAGGGTTCGTTCCATGACATCGCTACTTTCAGTACAATCCCTTGCGGTCAGCTACGGCCCGATTGAAGCGGTGCGTGGGATCGACTTTGACATCAAGGAAGGCGAGATCGTCGCCTTCCTTGGCGCCAACGGTGCAGGAAAATCTTCGACCCTGAATGCACTGGTTGGATTGGTTCCCGTGGCCAGCGGGAACGTCACATTTAAAGGTAATGATATTACCGAATGGCCACCCGAAATGCTGGCCCCCGCGGGCATGACGCTGTCGCCCGAAGGTCGCCGCGTATTTGGCGCGCTCACCGTGGCGGAAAATCTGCGCATGGGGGCCTTTGCCATCAAAGACAAAGAGGCCATCGAGGCCGCTTGGGACCGGGTTTATGACTTGTTCCCGATCCTTCACGAACGCCGTGACCAATTTGCCGGGACGATGTCCGGCGGACAGCAACAGATGCTGGCCGTTGGGCGCGCCTTGATGAGCAATCCGAAACTCTTGCTGCTGGATGAACCTTCGCTTGGGCTGGCGCCAAAGATCATTGGTCAGGTGTTCGACCTTATATCGCTGCTGCGCGACCAAGGTGTCACGTTGGCGGTTGTCGAACAAAACGTGGCAATGGCCCTTGAGATCGCAGATCGAGGCTATGTCTTTTCCAGCGGCGAAATCGTGGCATCCGGCCCCGCATCAGAACTGACGCAGTCTGACGTCTTGAAATCCGCTTATCTAGGAGGCGAATGATGGACTTGCTTTTGCAACAAACGGTCAATGCCTTTGCCCTTGGCGGCACCTATGCCTTGCTTGCGCTTGGGCTTGCGGTGGTGTTTTCGATCATGGGGCTGATCAACTTTGCCCATGGGGAGTTGATGACCATTTCAGGTTACACGCTGATGTATTGCGGGATCGCAGGCATCTCTTTCGTGATTGCCGTACCGCTGGCAATCGCTTTTGCGATGATCGCTGCCGTGCTGATGGAACGCATCGCCTTTCGTCCGGTCCGCAACAGTTCAGGCGCGACCATGTTGGTGACAAGTTTCGCAGTCTCGATGATCCTGCAAGTGCTGTTCCAGAACTTCATCTCAACCCGGTCACAACCTGTCATTTTGCCGCAGATATTATCGGATTCGATCACCCTTGGGGGTTTGGTCATTGGCGTCAACAAAATCGCTGCCATTGTCGCGACAGTTGTGATGCTGGTCTTCCTCGACATATTTATGAAGCGCCAGAAAACCGGCATCGCCATGCGCGCCGCAGCAGAAGATTTCAACGTCGCACGCCTTATGGGCATCCGCGCCAATACCGTCATCGCAGGTGCCTTTGCGCTTTCGGGTATGTTGGCCGGTGTGGCTGCTGTGCTATGGGTGTCGCAACGGTCGTCGGTTGATCCGCATATGGGGTTCCTGCCCGTCGTAAAAGCCTTTATTGCCGCGATCCTTGGCGGGCTTGGCAGTCTGCGCGGGGCGGTTGCGGGGGGCTTCTTGCTCGGATTCATTGAAATATACCTTGCTGCCTTTCTACCGCCGGAATTGCAGGAATTCCGCGATCCTATCGGGTTGAGCATCGTTGTCGCCGTCTTGCTGTTCCGGCCGAACGGGTTAATCCCTGCGGCATCCCTCAAAAGCGAAAAGGTATGAAAGTGCTGCACGAAAAGTCACGCCTGATCCTTGGGGCGCAAGATCCGTCGCCCGCTGAGGTGATCAACGCAAGCAGCGATCATCCACTTTTGCTGGTCTGCGAACATGCCGGAAACGCGACACCACAGGCGTTGAACGGTCTTGGCATTGCCGAAAAAGACCGTGACAGCCATGTCTGTTGGGACATCGGTGCCGAAGCCGTGACGCGGTATATGGCAGCGACCTTGGGCGCGCCTGCCGTCATTCAGCCCTACAGTCGGCTGGTGATCGACTGTAACCGCCCACCCGATGCGGTTGATGCCATGCCAGCCCTAAACCACGGCGTGCAGGTGCCGGGAAATCGCGATTTGACTGATACCGCGCGCGCCACGCGGGTGACGGAAATCTTTGACCCGTTCCAAGCCACGGTTGCCGATCAACTTGCCCGGCACCCACGCCGGATTATCCTGTCGATCCACAGCTTCACACCCTTGTTGGCTGGCAAACTTCGCCCTTGGCACATTGGATTTCTGTTTCGCAAGGACACTGAAACATCTGCGCATCTTGGCCGTTTCGTTAATGAATTCCAGCCGGATCTAACGATTGGCATGAACGAACCTTACGAAATTGATGACGCGTCCGACTGGTTTGTCCCGCACCACGGTGAAGCCCGAGGCCTGCCCCATAGCCTCATAGAAATCCGCAACGATCTGATCAGCGATACAACAGGTCAACGGACATGGGCCGACATTCTGACCAATGCGATCAACCGCTATCTCAAGGAGGTCTGACATGACCCTGACCCGCAACGTGCCGCTGGTGCCTTCTCAATCCGCACTCTTGTTCATTGATGTTCAAAACTTTTCTGCCCACCGTAAGGGCGGTGAATTTGAGGGGCTGACAGACGCACAGTTCACCCAAAAACATGGCTTGCTTTTTGAGCAGCTTGAACATGTCATCCCGCGCATGCAGGCTTTGCAGGCCGCATTCCGTGAAAAGCAGATAGAAGTTCTGTACACCACAATTGAAAGCCTCACCCTTGATGGGCGTGATCGCAGCCTTGACTACAAGATCACCGGCTTCAACGTGGCCAAGGGATCTTGGGACGGCAAAGTGATTGACCAGATTGCCCCCGGGGACGACGAAATTATCTTTCCTAAATCCTCCTCCTCGGTTTTTGTCTCAACCCACATTGATTATGTGCTGCGTAACTTGGGCGTCAAACAGCTGGTGATCAGTGGACTTTTGACCGATCAATGTGTCGAAGGTGCCATTCGCGACGCCTGTGATCTGGGCTATCTTGTGACACAGGTGACGGATGCTTGCGCGACCGATACACAAGCACGGCAAGAAAACTCACTATCCACAATAAAGGGATACTGTCGTCAGGTGACCACTCAGGAACTGCTCGATGAATTACAGACGATTTGAGCACCACCGCTTTGATCACAGACGGTGAGGCATCCCGGCCAATGCTCCAAAAGCTGCCAACCACCGCGCAGTAATCTGTCTTGCGCGGCCCGCATTGGTCGTCGTAAATTTGCGAGCCACCCAAACGGGGTACGGCGCGCCAAGGGGTATGTTACATAACGTCTTGTATGTGACACTATAGACGGGCGTATCCGTCGCAAGCCATACATTCCAGACGATGCCAAACCCGGAGTAACGATATGAATCCACCAAACAGGCCCCCCCACGTTGGAGGATTTGTGCCGCGTGACCGCAGTTGGCAACCTGATGCCCTGACACCGCCTTATAAAACATCGGTCAAGCGCAGCCCGCAGGCGGCGTTGCTGTCCTTTCCCACGTCTCTGAGCGAAGAAACATCGCCGGTCTTTGGCCATGGGATATTGGGCCCATTGGATAACGATTTGATCCTGAACTATGCCGCGGCAGGGCAAAGTGCGATAGGCCCGCGTATCATTGTGCATGGTCAGGTCTTGGATGAAATGGGCCGCTGTGTACCGGGCGCATTGCTTGAATTTTGGCAGGCCAACGCAGGTGGGCGGTATCGCCACAAGAAGGAAAGCTATCTTGCTGCGTTGGACCCCAACTTTGGCGGGTGTGGGCGCACAATTACTGGCAAAGATGGGTCCTACGAATTTCGCACCATTCAGCCCGGCCCCTATCCTTGGCCCAACGGGATGAACGATTGGCGCCCGGCGCACATCCATTTCTCCGTCTTTGGGCATGGTTTCGCGCAACGCTTGATCACTCAGATGTATTTCGAAGGTGATCCCCATATCCCGCTTTGCCCCATCATCGGTGTGTTGAAATCCCAAGACGCCGTGGATGCTCTGACCGCTGCCCTCGACATGCACCGCACCGTCCCGATGGACAGCCGGGCGTTCAAATTTGACATTGTCCTGCGCGGCCGACGGCAAACCTATTTTGAGAACCGCAAGGAGGGCATGTAACCATGGTACAAAAAGTCAATTACCTGCGCGAAAGCCCCAGCCAGACGGCGGGGCCATATGTCCACATTGGCTGCACCCCAAATTTCACGGGTATCAACATCTACGACAGTGATCTCGGGGCCATCATGAAAACGGGTCCGGTGCAGGGCGAGGAAATCGCCATCAAGGGGATCGTCTATGATGGCACCTGCACCCCGTTGAGGGATGCGATGATCGAGATTTGGCAGCCTGACGCGGCTGGCCTGTTCCTCTCTGCAAATGAAACCCGTGGCACTGCTGACCCGAATTTCACTGGCTGGGGACGGTCATCCAGCGATATGGCCACTGGTGAGTTCAGCTTTGACACGGTCAAACCCGGCGCTGTTCCTTTCACTGATGGACGGATGCAGGCCCCACATATCACGGTTTGGATCGTCGCCCGAGGCATCAACATCGGATTGCACACACGAATCTACTTTGAAGATGAAGCCGAGGCCAATGCAACCGATCCGATCCTGACTCGGATCGAACATCAAAATCGCATTCCAACCCTGATCGCCAAAAAGACTGGCATTGGAGCCTTCCGTTTTGATATCAACTTGCAAGGTCCCGATGAAACCATCTTCTTTGATATTTGACCCAAGCGAGTAGCGGCCCAACCACGGCATTATCGCCTCTGCTGCCTGCACGTGTGGCCCGTTGATCAAAGTACATCTATCTAAGCGTCAGACGACACTTCCAAGAACGGTCAAACATGCAAGAAAAACCAATATCGCCATTTTCTGTCCCGATATTTCGCAACATCTGGTTGGCGTCGATGTCCTCCAACTTTGGTGGTTTGGTGCAGGCTGTCGGGGCCTCTTGGTTGATGACATCACTGTCTGACTCTTCGCAGCACATTGCATTGGTGCAGGCATCAACCGCCCTTCCCATCATGTTGTTTTCCTTATTGGCCGGGGCCATTGCGGATAATCTTGACCGCCGCAAGGTGATGCTTTGCGCTCAAATCTATATGGTCTGCATTTCTTTGATTTTGGCGTTTTTCTCTTGGCAGGGTTCGTTGTCCCCTTGGGGTCTGCTCGCGTTTACCTTTGCAATCGGGTGTGGCACCGCCCTTAACAATCCGGCATGGCAGGCATCGGTGGGTGACATGGTGCCCCGCGATGCACTGCCGGGCGCAGTGGCGTTTAACTCAATGGGCTTTAACATCGCCCGGTCGGTGGGTCCTGCACTCGGCGGCGTGATTGTCGCGGTTGCGGGGGCCGCAGGCGCATTCCTGACCAACGCGCTGAGCTATATTGGCCTGATTGTGGTTCTGCTGCGCTGGCAACCTGACAGCAAACCACGCACCCTGCCCCCCGAACGCATTGGCACTGCTATGGCTGCGGGCATTCGCTATGTGGCGATGTCACCAAACATCCGTACCGTGCTTTTGCGCAGTTGCCTTTTTGGGTCCGCTGCGGCTGCCATCCCCGCGCTTATGCCTGTTGTTGCACGTGACCTGATTACCGGTGGTCCACTGATCTATGGTGTCTTGTTAGGGGCCTTTGGGATCGGTGCCGTTGGCGGCGCCTTGTCCAGCGGTCGCTTGCGATCACAACTGACGACCGAAAATATCGTGCGGCTTGGTACTTTTGTTTTGGTGATCGGTGGGGTCGGAACCGGGTTAAGCACTAATATTATTCTGACAATACCAGCACTGATGCTTGCTGGGTCTGGTTGGGTGCTGGCCCTGTCGACGTTCAACGTCACGATACAACTTTCATCACCACGCTGGGTGGTGGGGCGCGCGCTGTCGCTATACCAGATGGCCACGTTTGGCGGTATGGCGGCGGGGGCATGGGGCTTTGGTGCGATTGCGCAAACGTCTGGCATCACAACCGCGCTTCTTATGGCGGCGGTTCTGCAAGCGATCGGTGGTTGCCTTGGGTTTATTCTGCCCCTTCCAAAAAGTGGCGACGATGACCTGGCCCCTTTGAATCGTTTTACAGAGCCCCAAACCGCTGTGCCTGTTAACGCGCGTTCAGGCCCCATCGTCATCACAATTGAACATCGCATTGCCGCTGAAAATGTCGCCGCGTTTATTAAGGCCATGAATGAACGGCGCCGTATCTGTCGGCGTGATGGTGCACGTCGTTGGACATTGTTGCGCGACCTTGCGGAGCCTGAGCTTTGGATTGAACGGTATCACGTTGCGACCTGGCTTGAATACGTCCGCGACAATCACCGCCGCACCCGTGCTGATCTGGATAACTTTGAACGCATCAAGGCACTGCACATCGAACACCACGAACTGCGTATTCATCGGTTCATCGAAAGGCCTGTTGGGTCCAGCTCAAGCGAGCATATGCCGTCGGGTCGCGAAATCGGTGATCCAATGACCGACCCAACCCGCGCGAACTAATCCGCCGTAGGGAGCAGCGGTTGGTCATCCTCAAGGTTTGCCGGGGTGCCAACGGCCTTGTTCAGGTCTAAAAATCGGCAGTGTGCATCCAAATAACTTTTGCCAATCACGATGACACCCATCACGCCATGAAACGCGGGGATCGACAGAACAATGCCAAATGGGTTTGTGGATGTCGCAAGAAGGTCCTGTAACCGCAGGATTTCCAAAATATCGTCAGTGCTTTGCTCTGGATTTGCTAGATAAAATGTATCCAACGCTTTGACAGCGCATTTCCATTTACTGGTATCGGCCCCATGCCAGCGCGCAACTGCTTGCCACACGTGACGTACACCATCTTTCCGGCCATTTATTTCAAACCCCAATACCTCATTATCATTGGTGATACCCAGATCAACATCAGCTTCGCCCCGGTATCCGGTTTGGTCCAGCACGGAAATCATCGCGGCTGAAATCTGACCCAGTTGATCTGGCTTGATTACGTGATGTGGCACGGGCATCCAGCACCCAACATATTCGCAACCATGTCGGGTGATTTGCAGGAAATCATACAGAAAATTATTTGGGCCAATGTCAAAAGCCGCGCCGGGCGACCAACGCAGGTTCAAAATCGGTTCCACCAACCCATCCGCATCAACCCAAAGAGAATTGGTGCTTAACATCCGCTGGGCCGCCTCCGCCGCGGTGACCGGATGCCGGAAAACAAGATTTCCAACGCCGCCGCCTGCAAGGGCCATACGCAAGAAACAAGGGACATCACGTGCAACCAAGGCCGACACCTGATCAATGCCCTGCCCCATTGTGCCCGGCACCACCTGCACAACGTCTTGGAACATCTGCTTGAACCGGCCCTTGTGATTGATGTCGCGGATGGTTTGAGGCGAATTTTGATTGAGCATCTGCCCACCCGCCCCCTTCACCACTTGTTCAATATCCGGGTCGTCGATAAAGCAATCCACAATGGCGCCCGACACCCAATCTGGATGGATATGATCCGCAATCCAAAGGTTGCCCGGATCAATCGGCGCAATCTTGATGTCTGGCAACGGCCCAATAGTATCGCTTAGATACCCACAGAACGCAGCACCCGGGTCAGCGGGCAAAATAAATCGGTCGATGGCACGCCCTGAAAGGTCGCTGTACAAAAGTGAGCGACAAGAAATCGCCAAGACCCTTTGGGCAACAGCGCCGCGGACATGGCCGGGCCGCCCGACGGCGTCAATGTTGCTGACGTAAACAGTCTGCATCGCATGGTTTTCCTAACAAGACGGCATTCAATTCCCAAGCTTTTTGCTGCCCTCACGCGGGACGCAGGGTTATGCACTTTGCTTTTTGATCTTGTCGTCCACAGGTCGTGCAAATTTCGGAAATGACAGATGTGCAATTGTCAGGGCGGTGAAACTTGCCATCACTGAGACAATGCTCAACACCTCCACCGGGGCCTGCGTTACGATCATCCCGCCAACAGCACCACCAGCGGCAATACCGAGGTAAATCACCGAACTGTTAAGTGACAGTGTGAAGGCACCAAAGCGTTTTGACAGGTCAAGCAGATGATACTGAATAGGCACCAGATACATGTAGCTGAAGATGCCCCAAGCAAAGGCGCAAGGCAGGACAATGACCGGATTATCGCGCCACATCACAATCAAAATCATGCAACAGGTCTGCGACAAGACGGACCCTAACAAAACGGTCCGAGGGCCAAACCAATCCGTCAAAATTGCCGTCGCGATATTGCCGAGGATCGCACCAATCCCAAAAACGAACAGTGCTGCCGGCAAAAGGTTAAGCCCCCAAATGGACCCGCTGTCGAGAACAAGACTGACGTAGGAATAAACAACATATTCTGACAGCACGACCAAAAAGGTAACCGACAGTGCCACAAGAACAGCGGCGTTGCGCGCGGGCTGCAAGACTTCCGCAAAGTTTTGAATGTCGCCCTCACGCTGCGGGCGCAACAGAAAGCTGAGCAACAGGAAACTGACAAGGCCAAGTGCCGCAATCGCGACAAACGCCACGCGCCATCCCGCCATCTGGCCAATATAAGTGCCCAACGGTGCACCCACTGCGCCCGCAACCGTCATGCCCCCAAAAACAACAGCAAGCGCCGCCCCGCGTCGTTCAGGTGAAACAATTGAAGACGCCACCGCCGTAGCCTGCGGCGTAAAGGTCGCCGCCCCCATCGCGGCAATAACCCGACCCAGATAAATGCCAAATAACCCATCCGCATAGGCACAGACCAAGTTCCCAACCGAGAACAATATCATCGTGGCCAACAGCAGCTTGCGCTTGCACACACGTGACAGCAGCACCGCAGAAACCGGTGCAAAAATCGCGTAACAAAAGGCAAAGACAGTGACCAACTGGCCCGCCGCCGCGGGCGATGTGTTCAAGTCACCCGCAATTTCGTTGACCATGCCAATGGCCACAAAAGCATCAGACCCAATTGCAAACGCACCAATGGCCAGCGCAAGAAGCGTTGTCCGAATTTCAATCTGTGATGTCAGAGGAGGAGGTGTCATCAGTTGGTCCTTACGACGTTGTGCCGATTAAAGTACCCGCAAAACGCGGCTGCTTTGAATAAACAATCCAAGTTGTCACGACCTCGCCGACGACATTGCAAATCTCAAGCTGGTCAGCATATTTTTCGGCGTCATGCACATAGGAAAACCCAGCGCCATATTTTCCAGCCAACAGATTTTGGGTCACCGTGGGCTTAGTGCCTTCAAATACGATTGTTTCCCAATCATCGGCGTTGACATAACCCATCGCGGGTTCAGGGATGCCAAGGCTGGTTGGTTTGGCCACGTCCCGACGTTTGAGCAGCGCCATAGACTGAGTTGGATAAATATATGTATCGTTCACATGCAGATCGCCTAGATATTTCTCAGTCACCAAATGCACGTTCAGATGCGCGCTGCATTGGATCAGCGCGCTGTTGCCCGCATCGGCAATAACGGCTTCGGCACCGTCAAGAATGTTCGACACAAAAGCTATTTCAGCAGTGATGCCGTGGTGATCCAGATAGGCCTGCGCCGCATTTTCATGACAGCTGCCTTTTGGCCCGAGCGTATAGACTTTTTCGATTTGCATGAGGTCAGCCAACTTGTTTCTTATATGCAGCCTGAAGACGTGCCGTGAGCGCGCCAATTGGCATCTGATGGGTTTCAATTTTGGTCACGGGCGTAATCTCGACCGCTGTTCCGGTAATAAACGCCTCTGTAAAAAGTGGCACCATATCTGCGGTCAACCGCCGCTCTTGCACGCCAATGCCAAGGTCCTTGGCAATACTGATGACGGTTTGGCGGGTCAGACCGTTCAAAAACAGATCAGCCTTGGGTGTTACCAAAACCGCGTCAATGACGGCAAAGAAGTTCGCGCTTGATGTCTCTGCCAGCGTGCCATTGCAATCGTTGATCAGACAGTCATCAAAGCCAAGGCTGCGCGCCTGCCGATGTGCCATAAAGCCCAGCAAATACCCACCGGTGGTTTTTGCCTGCGGTGGCAATGTGTCGGGCGTGGCCCGGCGGGCCTTGGACAGGTTTAACGCGACACCGGATTCAGGCTGAAACACCTTGGGCCATTCCCAAACCACCAGCGCCACATCTGCGGCCAACCCTTTGGCATGCAGCCCAAGACCGCCATCCCCAAACCATGCGATTGGCCGCAGATATCCGTCTGCAAGACCGGAACGGGCAATCAATTCATTGGCCACGTCACACAGGGTTTGGCTGTCAAAGGGCACGTCCAGACCAATCGCCCGCGCGGACGCCAGCAACCGGTCCATATGCTGCTCAAGCAAGAACGCTTTGCCAGCATAAAAACGGATGCCTTCAAACACGCCAGTGCCATAGTGCAATCCATGCACCATGACCGGCACCAAAGCACCCGATGGCGGCACAAATTGCCCGTTCAGCCAGACGTCGTGGGTCCAGCGGTCCGACACAGGAACGTTCAGTGTCACGCGTCAGCCCCGATGATGTCGTCTTCCAAGGCGCAGGCTTCTTGGATGATCAGATCATAAAGCGCATGCATGAACTTGGGTCGCAAATCGTGGGCAAGGCCCATTTCCGCGCAACGCGCTTTTACCGCTTCAACCCGGGCAGGCTGCATCATCGCAATGTCATGCTGTTTTTTAAAATACCCGACATCTTTGCAAACTGCCAGCCGTTCACCAAGCGCCTTTACGATGACTTGATCCAGCTGGTTTATCTGATCGCGAAATTGCTTCAGGTGTTCGTCGTCTGTCATGTTCATTCCCCAATACTTTGAATACCACGCGCCAGCTCGGCGGCACATTCTGCTAATTTATCAATGCGGTAACCGCCCTCTTGGACAATAACCAACGGCAACCCTGTCCGAGCAAGCCGCTGGCCGATATCAAAGAAGATGCTGGGCGACAGCGCCCATCCGCCGTGCGGATCGCCCTCAATAATGTCAAAGCCAACCGAGACAACCAAACAATCGGGATGCAGGCACAAAAGCCGATCCAGCGCACTGTCCAATGTGCTCAGATACTGCGCCGGGTTGGTTTGCCCTTGCAGCCCAAACATCCACTGGCCCGGGTTGCGCGGTTGCAGTTCCGGGCAATAGGGATAGGCCTCTGACGTCGACCGATGTATCGAGGCAAACCCAATGTCCGGAAACGGAGCAAGGCAGTCCATTGTGCCGTCACCTGCATGGTAATCAACATCAAGCACCGCAGGTTTTTTCCCCGATACCTGTGAAAGATACAGCGCTGCCAAGGCTGCATTATTCAAAAAACAATAACCCGCAAAGAATTGGCGGCCTGCGTGGTGGCCCGGTGGCCGCACCAAGGCAAAGGCGATGTTTGTTGCACCAGAGCCGACCATGCCCGCCGCAGACAGCGAAAGTGCAGCAGCAGCCTGCGCATCGGGCCATGTGTTGGCATCCAAGGTTGATGGAATATCTGACCCGTACGGCTGAAATTCAG
This sequence comes from Sulfitobacter sp., assembly GCA_051251995.1. Classification (GTDB taxonomy): domain Bacteria; phylum Pseudomonadota; class Alphaproteobacteria; order Rhodobacterales; family Rhodobacteraceae; genus Sulfitobacter. Next base: position 28,158 of record JBPOFF010000016.1, on the reverse strand, counting down.
TCGCAAATGCGGGGTCTGCTCCAACACATTGCGCTGACATCTTTTCGATGTACGCCAGCATTGCAGGATCATGGATCATTGGCAAAAGCCTGGCCAAATCAGCCGATACCGCGTCCACATCAACTGACGTGACAGTGGCCCCGGCCAGCCCGGTAGCGATCTCATTGATCCGCCGTGCCGTTTCATTGCTTTCAACCAGTTTGCCAGAACTGTCATAGACAGGCGGCGACGACGCATCATGCGGGGTGCCCGGTGGGTGCAGCAGGACCATCTTTGTCGTTTCACATACCGTCACAACCGTAGCCGCCAACGCATTCCGGCCTCAGAAAATCCAGCCCGACGGTAAAATCCCGTCAACCGCTCCAACTCGGCATAGCCGCTTAAGGGCAGTGCAACTTCGATCATCGGCCAGCCCCGCTTGCGTGCCTCGGTGCGCACTGCGGCAATCAACTTTTCACCATGGTTTGCCGTCCGGTGTGCAGGGGCTACCCACAATTCCTGCAACACGCCATAACCGCCGCCCGCCCGCAAAGCAGTCACCGCTGAAGCCGTGGCGATCCCAATGATTTCCCCGGTTTTCGGATCATCAATCACCTGCACAAATCCGCAATCAGGGTTGCCAACAAGCTGCGCGGCGGCCTGTTCAGCCCCCTTTAGGGTAAATTGTGGGCCGGGACCGCCAAGTTCAGTTAGCAGCGCCTGAACGGCCCGTGCCAACTGCGGCACATCGTTTGGGCCAGCGGGCCTTGTCTGGGTGTCATTGGATGCGCCCGTAGCATCATCACTGGCCCCTGCAACAGTATGGGCCGCGTCGGACTTTCCGGTCACCGCCTCCGTGATCGCGGCCATCGGCGCTTTGGCCTTTAGCAAAATCTCGTCAAACTCGTCTTTAGGATCAGACAGGGCGACAATTGCGCCACCGCAGCCAATCGAAATACCGTCAGGTGTGCAAACAATGGTGCGGATGACGATGTTCAAATCCACCTCACCTGACAGGGAAAGAAAACCAATTGCGCCAGAATAAATACCGCGCGGCGCTTCTTCCAATCTGTCGATAAGTTCCAACGTCCGGATTTTAGGGGCACCCGTCATCGACCCGCCCGGAAAACACGCTGCGATACACCGCAAGGGCGTTTCATCCGCGTGGATTTTACCACGGATCACGCTGACCAATTGATGCACCGTTTTGTACGTTTCGATGTGCATCAAGCTTGGCACATGGACGGACCCTGTTTCGCACACCCGGCCCAGATCGTTGCGCATCAGATCAACAATCATCAGGTTCTCTGAACGGCTTTTTTCGTCCAGCCGCAACTCTTCGGCAATCTCTGCGTCACGTTTGGGGTCGGGATCACGCCGCGCCGTACCTTTGATCGGTTTGGTTTCGGCCCAGCCGTTGCGGTCAATACGCAAGAACCGTTCTGGCGAAGAACAGGCAATGGCCAGATCGCCAAACCGCAAGAATGCCGCATAGGGGGCCGGGTTGCGACGGCGCAGCACACGGTAAAGGTCAAGCGGATCAACTTTGACCGCCGCACTGATCTCATTGGTCAAACAGACCTCATAGGTCTCGCCTTGCACGATGTTCTCAAGACAGGTCTCAATGCGAGCAAGGTATTCGGCTCTGTTATGGCGCAACCGGAAATTTACAACGTCAGGCGCATCCGCCGTGCCGCTGACGGGTGCTGCCTTGGGCAGATGCTCAACCTGCGCTCGCGTCTGTTGCAACCAGCGTTCCGCGTCCCCCACCCCATCTTCGTCATGTAGGGCAACGATATGCAGTCGGTTTAGCTTGTGATCAAACGCAAGGAACCGTGTGCAGAACAGAAATGCTGCATCGGGATGTTTTGACGGCGGTGCCGTCACGCCGCAGGTCAGTGTTTTAAGCTCATACCCGAAATACCCGACATGGCCGCCCATAAATGGCAGTTCAGACAATCCAGCCGCATCAACAAGGCGACACTCCGCGTGCATCTGCTCAAGATGGTCAAAAATGGATCGGGTGATCCGCTCAACTGGCTGACCATTAGGCCTGCGTATTTCTAAGACCTGATTAAAAGTGTCAAACAGGCACAGATGATCATGCACCGCTGACATGTCACCCATAAACGACCAACGCGAAATATCCGGCACCAGCAAGCTGCTATCCAGCCAGAAAGCCGTTTCGCTTTTGCCAAACAGGCTGACAAAAACATCCTCAGCTTCGACGCTAAGGTCTAGGCTTATGTGCTTTGCCTCAAAAACCCGCTGCCCCAACGCGCGCGCAATATTGTCAAGCATTGACCTCATGCTCCAATTGCCGCGGATGCACAGTTATCGGCGTTTCAAGAATGCGGTCAGATATAAAATTTGCAAAAATCTCAGCGCCAAACTCCGAACAAATCGATTCAGGGTGAAACTGAACACCCCAATGTGGTTTGATCCGGTGCCGCAACGCCATGATCAAACCATCCTCGGTCTGCGCCAGCACCTTTAGGCACTCTGGCAGCGGTTCCTGCGAGATAAGAGAATGATACCGGGTCACATTGAATTTCTGCGGCAAGCCTTGGAATAACGGGTCATCATAATGCTGGATGCTCCGAATACGTCCGTGCATCGGCTCAGGGGCGCGCACGACTTCACCGCCATGATGAAGCGTCAGGCATTGATGCCCCAAACACACCCCAAGAACAGGAACATTTGCACCAGCAATTGCGTCCATGGTTGAACCGACGTCCCGGGCCGTTTGCGGGTTGCCCGGCCCGGGGGACAAAATGATGCGGTCATGTGGTATTTTGCGAATTTCACGCCATGGCACTGTATTTTCAAGGACCAATGGATCACGGCCATTCACCTCGGCCACCATCTGGGCGATATTGAAGGTGAAGCTGTCAAAATTGTCGATCAATATGACAGATTTACGAGGAAAACTTAACAACCCAGACCCCCAATCAGATGCAATAATATCAAGCGCAGGTAGTATTCCTTTGTTTGATTCGTCAATCGTTAACACTTGCCCTCAGGCGACAAATCGCCGCCGCATACAAGCGGTGCCTTGTCGTTAAAAAAACCGGCTGATTATGACCTTAAGAACCGCAAAAAGGCTGCTGATCTATGTGCCGCTGCGCCAGCGTGTCGCACTGTCTGTTCAAAGGCGGCGTCAGCCCTTGTACCTCACCCGCGCCAAAGTGCATGGTATGGCCAAATCAAAGACCAGAAAGACGTGACATGACCTCTCAAAAAACCATTCTGCGTGCGCTTGCCGGTGAAATATTACCAACGCCCCCCATCTGGATGATGCGGCAAGCGGGGCGGTATCTGCCGGAATACAAGGCCACACGCGCCAAGGCCGGTGATTTTCTGTCCTTGTGTTACAATCCGAAACTGGCGGCAGAGGTCACTTTGCAGCCCATTCGCCGCTATGGGTTTGATGCGTCGATCTTGTTTGCGGATATCCTTTTGGTTCCGCAGGCGCTTGGCGCTGATTTGTGGTTTGTGACGGGCGAAGGGCCGCGTTTGTCAACAATCACGTCACAATCCGAACTGGACGCGCTCAAGCCCGCCGATGACATTCACGAACACTTGTCACCAGTCTATGACACGGTTGGTATTCTGGCAAAACAGCTGCCCAAAGAAACAACACTGATCGGCTTTGCAGGTGCACCTTGGACGGTTGCGACCTATATGATCGCGGGCCAAGGCACGCCAGATCAAGGGCCTGCCCATGCGTTGAAGGCCGACAATCGTGCCGTATTTGACGGGTTGATGGACAGGATTACAGAAGCGACAATTGCCTATCTCAATGCACAGATCGAAGCGGGTGCAGAGGTGGTAAAACTGTTCGACAGCTGGGCAGGATCATTGCAAGGTTCTGATTTTGAACGCTATTCCATTGCCCCCATGCGCGAGATTGTGAAGGGCGTGAAAGCGGCACATCCAAACACCCCGATCATCGCCTTTCCGCGCGGTGCCGGGGAACGCTATAAGGGCGCGCATGCCGCGATTGGGGCCGATTGCATTGCCGTTGATGATGGCGTCAGTGCCGAATGGGTCGCGCAAAACGTGCAACCAGACGGCTGCGTCCAGGGCAATCTTGCATCGTCGCATATGGTCACCGGAGGGGAGGCGTTGGTGTCCGAAACCCGGCGCATCGTGGATGCCCTGTCAAACGGCCCGCATATCTTCAACCTTGGTCACGGGATCACGCCAGATGCGGATCCCGCGAACGTGCAATTGATGATTGATACGGTCCGGGGCGCTTAAACCCACTTGGCCATCGGTGGCAGACTCATCAATACGGCCTCTGGGTCGTGACCTGTTTCCAGACCAAATTTGGTCCCACGGTCATAGACCAGATTGTATTCAGCATAGAGGCCGCGGTGCTGTAACTGTGTATCTTTCTCAGCATCGCCCCAAGGCGTTTCGCGACGGCGGTCGATCAGCGGCACAAAGGCGGGCAAGAAGGCCGATCCAACATCTTGGGTAAGCTTAAAGTCCGCCGCCCAGTCACCTGTATTGCGATCATCATAGAAAATACCGCCCACCCCGCGGGCGCGTTTGCGGTGCGGGATGTAAAAGTACTCATCTGCCCAAGTTTTCAGCTCATCATAAAGTGTTGCGCCATGTGGGTCACAGGCGCGCTTCATCTCCGCGTGGAAATGCGCGGTATCCTCATCATATTCAATGCAGGGGTTTAGATCAGCACCACCCCCAAACCACCACGCATGCGGCGTCCAGAACATCCGGGTGTTCATGTGAACGGCCGGGCTGTGGGGGTTTTGCATATGGGCGACCAGTGAAATACCCGACGCCCAAAACCGCGGATCATCGGCCATGCCGGGAATGCCCTTGCGTGCAGCCATTGCGGCCTGTGCGCGTTCACCAAGCGTGCCGTAGACCGTCGAAATGTTGACGCCGACCTTTTCAAAAACCCGGCCGCCGCGCATCACGCTCATTTCGCCACCGCCAGCATCCGATCCATCATCCGCCGTGCGGGTGGTTTCGCGCACCTCAAAACGCCCGACAGGTTGGTCGCCGCCATGGCGGTCTTCCAATCCGTGAAACGCGGTTACAATTTCGTCCCGCAATGTGCGGAACCATGCAGATGCTTTTGCTTTTTCAGCTTCGAATATGTCAGTCATTGGTCAGTCTTACTTTGCTGCGATAATTGGCTTGGTCTGGCACCGCCAAAAATCAGGTCGCTGTATTTTGCCAGATAGATTTGCAGCCACGGGGTAAAAACCCCCGGTGTCTGTTCAACTTCGGTGTTCAATTCTTGATGAGTGATCCAGCGGGTCGCCATGACTTCATCTGGGTTCGGAACAACCACCAGATCGCGTGCGGCCTGCACGAGGAATACATCAACCACTTCATGTTCGATCAGGTCGCCACCAACGTCGGCACGGTATTCAACCTGCCCGCGGTGTTGCGGCGTCACACCTTTGATCCCCAATTCTTCATCAAGACGCCGGATGGCACAGGCATCAGCTTCCTCTTGCCAATCAGGATGGGTGCAACAGGTGTTCGCCCATAAGCCGGGGGTATGGTATTTCCCCAAGGCCCGCTGTTGGATCAGAACCTGCGAACCCGCTAATACAAAAACCGACACGGCCTTGTGCCGCAACCCTTGCTGGTGGGCTGCAAGTTTTTCAAACGGTTGAAGCGTCCCGTTCACCCATGTCGGTATCATGGTTGGCATCGCTAAAATGGACCTGAACTTTGGAACGTCATGACGTGAATTGACCTATTTTCTGGCAACCAGCTATCATGCCTATCCGGGTTTGCACATTGTTCCTCAACCACTGGCGTCCTAATGTCGCAGACAACTCGCTGCCATTTCAGCTATATGTAAAACATGTCCTGCCCTTTTAGGGCAAAGAGTCAAAACTGAGGAAACGCAAAATGAAGTTACTGTCAACAATTGCACTTGGTCTGTCATTCGCCGCAGCCCCGCTGTTCGCCGATGGCCACGCATCTGGTGATGCCGAAGCAGGCGAAAACGTCTTTAAAAAATGCAAGTCCTGCCACGCCATCATCGCAGATGACGAAACGGTCATTCAAAAGGGCGGTAAAACCGGCCCTAATCTCTATGGTCTTTATACGCGTGTCGCGGGTTCTGCTGAAGGGTTCAAGTTTGGCAAAGACATCGTTGCCGCAGGTGAAGCCGGTTTGACATGGGACGAGGCCAGCTTTGTCAGATATGTTGCGAATCCAAAGAAATTTCTGGCCGAAACGCTGGATAACAAAAAAGCTAAATCCAGAATGTCATTTAAGCTGAAGGACGCTGAAGATGCGGCAGACCTTTGGGCCTATCTGGTGTCAGTTGGTCCCGAAGTCGCGACCTCTAACTGATATCTAACATTTTATTGCCCGGTGCCACTGACACGCGCCGGGCAATAAACCTCTGGTCTTCAGATCAGAAATTCCGTTCTGCTATTGACGATCTTCGTCACAGTTTCCCACTTACCCTGTTCCTATTTCGGCGATATCAAAGGGAACCGCGCAGTCTCGTGCGGATGGAAACACCTGTGACCCGCATAATTTTTACAGTTTTTCAAAATTGGACGTTTCTGGTCGCTGATCTCGGATGCATGGACCCGTTCAATGACTGACGGACCAAAAACATCAAGCACACCAACGCCCAGCACTGGCTTTTTTGGGGCGACGTTGCTGGCGCGGGCGGCGCGGGGGTCCACTTGGACGGCGCTCACCTTTTTTATCTCTCAAGGCGTGCGTTTTGCTGCAAACCTGATCCTTGCGCGCCTGCTGTTTCCCGAAGCATTTGGCATTATGGCCTTGGTCACCATGTTGTTGATTGGGCTGACCCTGATTTCCGACATGGGCATTTCGCAGTCGATCATGCAATCCAAACGCGGTGATGAACCCGCGTTCATGGACACCGCGTGGACCCTGCAAATTATCCGCGGCATCGTGTTATGGCTTGCGGCTTGTGCCATCGCGCTACCTGCGGCCACCTTTTATGACCAACCTGACATCGCAGTGATGCTGCCCGTCGCGGCGTTTTCATTGGTCTTTGCCGCACTGGAACCCATTCGCGTCGAAACCGCCAATCGGCACCTTTTGTTGGGCCGGGTCACCGCACTGGATTTGCTGTCGACGGTCACCGGGATTATCGCAATGGTGGTGATCGCTTGGCTCACCCATTCGGTATGGTCACTGGTTGCGGGTTGGGTGGTAACAGCCGGGGTGCGTTTGGTGGTCATGTGGCTGTTCCTACCGGGTCCGGGCAACCGCCTGCATTGGGAACCCCGCGCCGGATCAGAGCTGCTGAACTTTGGCGTTTGGATTTTCCTGTCTTCAATATCCGGTCTTATGGTGCTGCAAGGTGATCGGGCAATTTTGGGAAAATACCTCAGCATTGATGGCCTCGGCATCTATAACATCGGCATGTTTTTAGCGAGCTTTCCATTGATGCTCGCCTCAACCATTACCTCGCGCATACTGATCCCGCTTTACCGCGAACACCTGCACGAAGAAGACTTAACCGCGCGCAACAAACTGTTCCGCCTGCGTTATTATCTAACAGGTGCGATGGTTTTTGTTCTGTTCCTTCTGGCATTGGCCGGTCCAATGATCGTCGGGACCTTGTATGATGATCGTTACATGGCGGCAGGTGGTATCATTGTTGCACTGGCCTGTGTGCAGATGATCGCAGTTGTGTCGCTCACCTATGATCAGGCTGCCTTGGCCACCGGGGATTCGCGTGGGTTCTTTTTTGTCAGCATCACTAAGGCCATTTTGACCATGGGGGGGTTTTGGATTGGCGTGACGATCATGGGGCTTTTTGGCGCGGTGATTGGCCTGACGATTGCGATGTTGGTGTATTATCCGTTCATCGCCGTGCTGGCGCAGCGCCACAACGCCTGGGACCGTAAACATGACCTGCTGTTTGTGCCATTGGCGCTGCTGTTGGGTGGCATTGCCGTCTGGATCAATTATGCTGACGTTCAGGTGCTGATCCCCGGCACGCAAGGGTCATTCCACCTACGCTAAGCTTGGTTGTTACGGGATGTTGCCAACAACGCTTTGATCCGTGCCCCAAGCGTTTGTACATTTGGCCAGTCCAGAATGCCAAGGTGATCCCCCGGCACGTCAATGACATCAAAACCGGCTGCCGCAATTGGGGCCCAGCCCAAGCCATTCTTGATCGCATCAGCACTGTCAAACTTGTCATCTGCTGCCCGGTAAATCGTCAACCGACGGTCGTAGGGTTCTGGTGTGTAGTCATCAATCGCGATCTGATTGGCCGCAATAAAATCGTCTACACCCCCCAGATTTTCAGCCAGCGTCTCGTCGTCAGAATCATCTGCTGATCGCATTCTGGTCAGCGCCGCATCTTGAATGCGCGCTTCCTTGCGCTTGGCGATGTGCGCCGCAAGGTAGGGCCAGCCATGGCGCAGGGTCTGTTGCAAATGCACCGCGAGCCGCGCCACCCGTCCGATGCGCGCCCGCCCGGCAGGACCCTCGGCATCAAGCAGGATCAGCGCCTGCACATCCCGACCTGTGGCCAACAATTGTTGCGCCAATTCAAGCGCCGCATAACTGCCCGCCGAGACCGCGATCAACGATAATGGCCCGGTGGGCTGGTGCCGCTCAATCTGGTGCAAATAGAACCGCGCGATGTCTGGCACAGTTGTTGGCGTGGCTTCCGTCAACAACCCAACGGTCAGGCCAAGCACCGGTTGTTGGTTGCCCAACACCTCCGACAGTGGGCGGAAAAATGATCCGTTGTCCCCCAGCACGTGCACCCCGTAAAGGGGTGGAAGTTCCCCTTCGGTTTGGATCGGGATAATCACCAGCGGATTGGGGTTTTCGTCTTGCAGCGCGCGGGCCACGCCCCTTGGTGTTGGGTCTGCGTAAATCGCTATTGGTTTCAGGCTCACATCAAATGCGCGCTCCAGCTCTGGCATCAATCGCAACAACGATAGCGAATCCCCGCCCGCATCAAAGAACGAGGTGCCGGGACCTACGGCATCAACGTGCAATACTTGGGCAAAAAGGCTTGCGATTTCTTGGACCAGTGGCCCATCGCTCACCTCCTCATCCGTGGTCACGCCGCCAACAGATTCAGGGCGCGGTAGGCGAGCCACATCAATCTTGCCCCCCGGCGTTTGCGGCCATTCGTTCACCGCTACTGGCATGGGCCGCATCTGTGGCGGCAATGTCTGCACAGCCCAATCTTTTACGTTTTCGGGTGTCGGCTGTTGCGTACCATCCGGGGCTGAATACCACGCGACCAATTGAGGTTGACCAGACCCGATTGGGATGACTGCGGCATGGACCCGATCAATCATATCTTGAGTCTCAAGGGCCGCTTCGATCTGCCCCAGCTCAATCCGAAAGCCCCGCAGCTTGATCTGCCGGTCCATGCGGCCAAGATAATGCAGCAGGCCGTCGCGCCAGACGGCCCGGTCACCAGTTGCGTAGGTTTTGCCCACATCTGGATCAAACACAGCGGTTAAAAAGCTCTGCGCGGTGCGGTCAGGGTCGTTAATATACCCTTTGGCCACCGCCGGACCAGAGATGAACAACTCTCCCTCAGTGCCAACCGGGGCCAATGCACCGTCTGCCGACAGGATCCACCCACGGGCATGGCCAAGCGTCCGGCCAATCGGGACACTTTCGCCCATCAAGTCTTGTTCGGTGACGTCATGTGTTGTGCAGGTAATTGTTGTTTCTGTCGGGCCGTACCCGTTTACCCACCGTAGGTCCGGCAAGCGTTTTCGCCACCGCTTTAACGTTGACAGTGGAACCCTTTCGCCACCCACGATGACCAGCCGAACGTTGGCCGGAAAAGCCGAATTCTGACGGTCCAGAACATCCGTCAGGGCAACCCAAAATCCGGTGGGTAAATTGGTGACAGTGATACCCAACGCATCCACTTGCCGCAAAAACACGGGCACCGATTGGGCCATTTCATCACTGCGCAGCACCAAGGTTGCCCCGCTCAGCAGGGTCGGTACAATTTCTTCCAAAGCGACATCGAAACTCAATGCCGCAAACTGCAACACCCGGTCATCTGGGGTTAGGCCAAAATGCGGTATGATCGCATAGGCATGGGCCGCCAATGATTGATGAGTGACCATCACGCCCTTGGGCCGCCCGGTCGATCCTGAGGTAAAGATCACATAGGCAAGATCATCTTTGGCGCGCCCCTGCCCTTGGGGCAAATCGGACGCCTTAACCGTGACATCCGCCAGCGTTTCGAGGGTCACTGTCTGAACTTTCAACGCCGGGTGCGATCCATCGCTCAGCACCAAACGCGCACCGCTGTCATGGGCAATGATATCAAGCGTTTCAATCGGATAGCTAGGGTCCATCGGCACAAAGGCTGCACCAGCTTTCCAAACCGCCAAAATAGACGTAATAAACGAGGCACCGCGTCCCATACAGATACCGACGATATCCCCGGGCCCGACCCCGGATGCACGCAATTGTGTTGCAATGGTCTGCGCCGATTGATCAAGCGCTGCATAACTTATTGAGGCCGCAACCGGTTGCATCAAGGCGATATGATCCGGTGATTTTGCCGCTGCCTGCTCAAACAAATCAATACACGTCGCGCCATCACTTTCGGTGGCGGGTTCTGGCCCCGCGCATTGCGTGATCTGTTGCTGCTCTTTGGCGTCCAGCATCGTGATCGCACCCAAAGGTGAATCAATGTCCGCTGACCCCAATGCGGTTAGAAACTGACGTAAATAGGTGGCAATGCGTGTGCCCTCCGGCACCTGCGCAGGGTCGTATTCAACAACCAGTTTTAATTCTGAACCCATGTAGGCCGCGATTGAAACAGGGGTATCGCCTTCCTCAAGCAGATCAACTTTGCGATTCGGCCAGTCACCCCCCAAACTGTGAAGCTGCGTTTCCAAAGTTCCAAAATCAAACATCACCACAGAATCAAAAACCGGCCGGGCGGGCGGCACATCCAAGCGCCGCCTGATGCTGGTCAGTGGAGTATGTTCAAAGGGACGGACAGCAATCTGGTCTTCGCGCACTTTTTTTAACAAGGCACCAATGCTGAGCTTTGGGTTCAGTTGAACACGAACAGGCACGGTTGTGATAAAACACCCCGCCGCGTTTGTCGCACCGTCCACAAGGTAACGCCCATTTCGGGTGTTGCCAAAAACCACATCGCCTCGCCCTGTGAACCGGGCCAAGACAACACCCCATGCCGCCAGAACAACGGTGCTAACCGTGACACCAGATCGCTGCGCCAAATCAATAAGCGCCTTGGTCTGCGCCGTTGTCAAATAGTGGTCCAGTTCTATTTTGCGCGTTGGTTCCACATTGGCATCCACCAAGCCATCGGAGCCTTCCCAACCCGACAACGCCTTGGCGAAATATTCAACCCCCTCCGCATCGGACATCTTCGCCAAAGCGCGACAATGGGTTTCAAATTTGTCTGGCTCTAGCGCTGCATCTTCGGCCTGCTGGATGCCAGAACATATCTGTTGATACCTCAGGAAAACCGCATCCAGCAACGGTGCAAACGACCGTCCGTCAAGCAAGCTATGCGGAAACGTCCAAACAAGAACGGAGCGCGCCAGCCCTGTCTGAAAAACCGCGACCCGAAATGCTGGAGCGATGGTCGCATCCACTCCCGCGGTACGATCCTTTTGCAAAAACAATGTCAACTCTTGATCAATCTGGACCTGATCCAAATGCCGCCAATCAACCTCTTTGGGTACAATCGAACAGGGCGCAATAACCTGCTGCACGGGCAGTCCGGATGTGCCCGCAACAATGACGGCACGCAACGCCGGATGTGCCAGTGCAAGCTGTGACCACGCCGCCCCCATGGCGTCGACGTCCAAAGCCTCGGACGGCAGATACACAACAACTTGCTCTACATATTGCCAAGGTCGCCCCGTCAACGAGGCGCTTGCATACATGCTTTGCTGTAGGGGTGTCAGGTCATAAGAAACTGTCATAAAAATCTTTTTTGTGCTGTACTGATATCAAAGACAGCGCATTGAAATCCCTACCGAACTTTGCCCTTTTTAGCAACCTTACAGCATCAAATAAGAAAGACAGCACTGCATGGCAAATATGTTTGCGCAACCAAAGCAGCGGCAGACACCAACCTTGTCGAAAGCGCCCAAGGCGGCCTAAGATCAAAATGGATGCAGGAGTCAGCAGATGACAAAAATCGAACCCTATTGGCAAAACTACATTGACGGGGCATTTGTCGATGGTGGTGCGGGCCGTATTGACATCATCAACCCGGCCACTGGCGAAAAACTGGCAGAGCAGGCACTGGCCGATGCTGCGGATGTGGGCCGGGCGGTACAGGCAGCGCGGCGGGTTCATCTGTCTGGTGCCCTGCGCGATATGCGCCCGATGGAACGCGGTCGTATGGTGCAGGCGATGGGCCGTTACCTGCTTGATCACATTAACGAGATCGCAAATTTACTAACCTTGGAGCAGGGCAAACCGCTTTGGGAAAGCCATAAGGAAGTCCACGGGGCTGCAATCTATTTTGAATATTACGGCAACCAAGCCAGCACGATTGAAGGCAAGTCGATCCCATTGGGATCAGGCCATTTTGATTTTACCGAAATGGAGCCCTTTGGTGTCTCCGCTCAAATCATCCCATGGAACTACCCGCTTGAAATGACCGCGCGGTCGTTGTCTGCGGGGTTGACCACCGCCAATGCCTGTGTGGTCAAAACCCCGGAAATGACACCGCTGAGTAACCGATACTTTGCACTGGCGGCTGAGGCGGTTGGCTTCCCGCCCGGCGCGGTAAATATCCTGTGCGGGTTGGGTCACGAGGCGGGCGCGGCGCTGGCGGGCCATCCGGATGTGAACCAGATTGTGTTTACCGGGTCTGTCCCCACGGGCATTGCCATCGCCACGGCAGCGGCCAAAAATGTCGTGCCTTGTGTATTGGAACTGGGCGGAAAATCGGCCGCGATTGTGCATGACGACGCGGATCTTGAGACGTTCGAACGCGACATTCGGTTTGGTATTTTCTTTAACGCGGGGCAAGTTTGTTCGGCAATGTCGCGGGTGCTGGTTCATGAAAGCCGCGAAGCCGAAGTGCTGGAAAGGGCCCAAAAAATTGCGAACTCGCTTTCTGTAGGGCCGGGGATAGATCACCCCGAGGCAGGTGCAAATATGGGCGCGATGGTCAGCTTGGCCCAGCGGGAACGCGCGGTTTCTATGATTGCCCGTGCAGTGGAACAGGGTGCAACCGTTCTGACCGGGGGGCGCCCGCTCAACCACCCCGGTGCCTTTCTTGAGCCAACCGTTTTGTCAAACGTGACCCAAGACATGGACATCGCCAACCAAGAAGTATTCGGCCCAGTGTTGTCGGTTCTGTCGTTTCAGAGTGACGAACAGGCGGTGGAAATGGCCAACGCCACCGAATACGGCCTTGTCGGCGGCGTTTTCACCACTGATTTGGACAGGGCAACCCGCGCAGCGCGCAAATTACGGGCGGGACAGATATTTGTGAATGAATGGTTTGCTGGTGGCGTTGAAACCCCTTTCGGGGGCTTTGGAAAGTCTGGCTATGGCCGTGAAAAAGGCCGCGAGGCATTGTGGAATTATGTGCAGACCAAGAACATTGCAATCAAACTAAAGGGATAGAATATCAATCGTCCGCTTTTGGATCGTTCGCTATCAACGTTGCCAATAGTTTTTGCGCGCCGTGTTGCCAGTGCGCGTATGAAAAGTGATCGGCCCAGACGGCTTGGATGGTTTTACTGGCGTGCGGGGTGCTGCGAAATTTCTCGACCAGATCAACCACCTCAGCAGCGGCATTTTCAGGTGTCTGCAGGTTGAGCGTCACCGCCATCGGATGCAGCGCCAGTATCTCTGCCATGCCCGGAATGTCACTGAGCGCCATTGGGATGCCAGCCTCAAAAGCTTCGAGTGCGGCAATCGGCATACCTTCGTATCGCGAGGGCAACAAGAAAAGATCAGCCTGCGCCAAATAGGGGCGCACATCGGCAATCGGGCCAAGGAACTGCACGCGATTGGACAGACCCAGGCGCACAGCGTCAAACAGAGGTGCCATTTCAGTTGCCGTGGTCCCTGCGCCGCACAGGATAAGCTGATAGTCCTCCGGCAAGGCCGCAAACAGCCGTGCAGCCGCCGCGTGGTTCTTTTGATATCCCGCCCTGCCCGTCATCAAAACCGTGGGATAGGCAACCTGCGTTTTCGCCGCAAGCGGGCCAAGCCGCGAACAATTGGTCAAGACATGACAGGTGTGACGCGCCAACGTCCGCTGCCCCAACCGCTTTTTGAAATAGTCAGCAGCAGCGGGGGACAGAAAATGCAATTGATGGGACGGGGTTAAGGCCAGAAGTATCCGTTCCATCAGCCATGATATGGTGGCAAATATACGCCGATGCCCCGGCCCAAAGGGCAACCCATGATAGGTGACAGCGAACCGTGGCACCGATTTGTTCCGAAGCCGACGCAAGATCATCAACAGCCGCAGTTGGATCAGGCTCATCCGCGCATGACCCCAAACCAGATCGGGGGCAATATCGGAAATCTGCGCATCCAATTTACGCATCGCCCGCCACATCCGGCCAATCGACAGGCCTGTTTTCATACCTTCCAGTTCACGCAAGATGATATCGCCCGAGGCAAAGTCATAGCCGCCTTCATTGCGGTCAGCGATGATGGTGAATTTTGCCTGCCCCCGCAGCGCCGTGCAAAGCTGCACTAGATAAGTTGGCACCCCGGAATAACCGCCGTCACCGCCCAAAAGCAGAACGCTGGGAAGGTTGGCACCGTTCTGTTCAGACTTTTCCAAGACAGGCCGCCCCCCAAAATGTCAAACCAGATAAACGCCCTTGGCGGTATAGACCTGCTTCATGCATCAACCCAAGCCTGCGTGGCAAAGACGCTTGCCGGGCTTGGGCGAACAACGACAGGCATTGCTGGTTTTCCGGCGTCAGATGCGCTGCAATCTGTTGCATCGCGTCAATGTTGCGCCCGACCCGGTCCGCAAAAGCGCCGCGCCACACCGCACCTTTGTTGCGAATGCTGCGCGAAAACTGTTCACCCGCGCCGATGGCATTACTGTCGTGCTGGCGGTATAAAATATGAGGTTCTGGATCATAAAACACATGCCCCCCAACCCCAGTGATCAACAGATACAGCCACCAGTCATGCGCATAAACATTGGCTGCCGTCGGGCCAAACCTTTGGGCTAATTGCGCAGCGGCAGGGTTCAAGACAATCGTATTGCCGGGGGCGATGTTCTCAACACAGGCATTCGCAAAAGCCGGGGGTCTGCGATAGGCAAGTGACGGCTGACGCAGATCACGCTTCGGATCCCAGATCAGGCGGCTACTGCAATAAAGGGCGGGCTGATCGCTTGGCACCTGCGCCACCCAATCCAGCGCGACAGCGATCTTTTCTGGCAGCCAGACGTCGTCCTGATCACAAAAAGCCACGGCAGTGCCATGTTGCGATGCCCCCTCCGGCAAAGACGCCAACAGATGCAAGAAATTATCCAAATGCCCCCTGCCCGGACCTGTAAGGCGGGTCACCGGATACATACGGCCAAAGTCATCCAGAATATCCGTGGTTCCATCGGTAGAGGCATCATCACTGGCCAAAAGCTGCCAATTCCGATGGGTCTGGTCGGCAATGCTTTGGAGCTGTTCAGGCAGATATTGAGCGCCATTATACGTGCCCAACAAGATCGTCACAGCGTCAGATGGGCCGCTCTTTTGCATCCTTGCCTCCTGTTCCACCCGAACCGGGGCAGGTCCTACATTCAATAATGCATCGCCCCTGCCAGTTCCAGCCCAACCCGAGCGAGGAAACCCTTGCCCTAACCTTCGCCACGATCATGCGGCGTTAACCTTGTTTGCGGCCGAATAATTTACCTATTTTATCGCCTAACCAGCGCAGCGGTTTCGTCAGCATCCATGACGCGCTTGCGGTCATCGTTTCCAAATTTGAATGGGTTGTTTGCAATTCTTTAGACAGATCACTGATGCGTGTGGTGTGCTGGCTTGCCACGCCCTGCAAATGGACAATTTCTTGCTGCGCTGCTGCACGTTCAGCGGCATGACTGATCGCAGCACTTTGATGCGCAGCATGGTCAGCATCCAACTGTGCAACCAAATTAGACAGCTTTTCATCTTGATCCTGACGCTCTTTCTGCCACTCGGTTTCTCGAACGTTGTTCAGATGCAGTTGCTTTTGCCGCTCTTTTTGCAAGGCTTTGATCTGAGATGTTGCTACATCTGCCGCCGCCTCAAAATGCGCCCGCATTTCGGCACTGATGGCATAGGCCTGCGCAATCTCTATACAGCGTTGCTTTAAAGAAAGTTGAGTGTTTTCCAACTGCTGGTTTGTATCTGAAAGCTGCTTTGTAACTTCTTGATACCTTTTTTCCGCCAGGGTCTTTTCTGCTTCCGTTTCGCTTGCCTGCTTTTGCAGCGTCGCCAGTTCACCTTGCGCCGCTTTTAGATCGGCCTGCGTTGTTGCCAGCGCCTTGGCGTAGTTTGCTTTGATTTCAGGAAGGACCACACCACCCTGAACGACGTTATAGTAATTCTGAGCCATGCCGTTGAATTGATGGCGTATGTCATCAAGCGTTTTGAAATCTTGCGGATGACCCGACGTGCCGACCCAACGCTCTAAAATCTCAAAGACTGTTCTTGTCCACTCAGACACATCCAAATCACCAAAAAGAACTTTTGTGGGCGCTTGATGGTGACGCAATTTTGGAGATAGAAATGCGCCAATCTCATCACGAACATCGTGAATCTTTTTCGCAAAGGTGATACCGGACACTTTTTGCAATTGGGTTATCTCGATTTCCCAATCTGCCAAGACTGCCGTAAAGCTGGTGAAATATCGTGCTGAATTTCGAGTCTCAAATTCAGCATCCAAAACGTGCCGCAGCCACAACAAATGCGCTAAGGCAGCGGGCACATCATCCCGGGTTTTCAAGGACGCTTCGACTTCGATTGGGTTACGATGCGTCAAAACAAAATGGGGTTTCACATCAAGTCGTTTCAACACTTCTGTACAAAGCGGCACAAGCCGACACAGCCGAGGATTCTTGAGTAAAATGACCTTCGATTTTGGAAACTCGGCATCAATAAGGTCAGCCACCTCATGGATCACCGGAGAAGATTCTTCTGATTCCAACCACTTGGGGTTGAATTGCCGCCAATCGCGCCAAGAAGAGTCCTGAGATTTTAATATGCGATCCAAAAGTTCACTGAGTGGGACAGATTCAAAATACCCTTTCTCATTGTGCGGCGTCAGCGGCATCTGGGTTTTTGGCGCTTCACACCCAAATTGGGACAAGACCCCGCTTAACGCAGACGTCCCGGACCGATGCATACCAAGGACGACAATCGCAGAAGATTTAGCCACAACAGCCTTATTTTCCTTGCGTTGTCTGGATATTATTGTCTTTGCCATGGAATCAACTATTCAAATTTTGGACCTGTATGGACATCTAAAACAAGGGGCAGGATGACGCAAATGCGCCGCTTGGATGAACGAACCTTGACGCCGCAAGGTGGCCCCACACATCCGACTGAGTTGTTTCCAAACATGATTGTACTGGCCTCTATTGGGTCGAAAATACAACGCATTCAGGAAATCAAAGACTGGTTAACAAAGCGATTCCCTTGGCGTCCTAAAAAAAGAGCTATATAATCGAAAGGCCCTTTATATTAACTCCTTAGATTAGGTGATTTTCATGCCCGATGATTTTGCTGGTAGCACAAGTACAACTGGAACCGTTGCTGTAGGTGGCAGTGTCACTGGGGCCATCGAAACGGCGTATGATCGTGATTGGTTCGCAGTCACTTTGGAAGCCGGACAGATCGTTAATGTTGCACTGAACAACACAAGCTCGCTTGATCCGTATTTGCGGATCCACGACGCAAACGGCACGCAGTTGGCCTTCAATGACGATGGCGGTCCCGGGGCAAATTCGGCGCTGACCTTTACTGCGACATCGTCAGGGACCTATTATATTTCTGCAGGCGGGTTTAGCACCCGAACAGGGACATATGAGCTGACAGTCACGGAACCCAGCATTTTGGACCCGCTAAGATGGGGCACACAAATGTCGGACAACAATATTTCGGTTTATTTTGGGACTGCTGGTTTCTCGGCTGACGGTTTCACCTCTGAAGGGTTCAACGCCTATGAACGGGCGCAGTTCATGGCGGCATTCGATCTGCTCGAATCCATCACGAACCTGCAATTCAACATCGTCACAACTGCTGCCGCGGCTGATTTCCGGTTGATCTTGGACACCAACGAAATGGCTAGCGGGTCATTGGGCCAGATGAACCCTCCCGGATTTGGTGGTGCAGATACAGGCGTTGGTGTGTTCAACGGTTCAGAATGGGACCGCTCGGCGGGCGGTACACTGGAACGGGGCGGTCAAGGTTTTTATACGATCGTCCACGAGTTGCTGCACGGTTTAGGCTTTGCTCACCCCCATGATACCGGCGGCAGTTCGACTGTTATGCCCGGCGTCACCAGCCCGTTCGGCGATTATGGTGATTT
The DNA here is from genome assembly GCA_051251995.1 of Sulfitobacter sp. Classification (GTDB taxonomy): domain Bacteria; phylum Pseudomonadota; class Alphaproteobacteria; order Rhodobacterales; family Rhodobacteraceae; genus Sulfitobacter. Next base: position 9,645 of record JBPOFF010000016.1, on the reverse strand, counting down.
TGATCTAAACCAAGGTGCCTTTACCATAATGTCGTACAACCCTGATTTTGAGGGCACAGGCAACAACCTTTATGGCAACGCTGGCGGACCGATGGCCTTGGATATTGCATTGCTGCAAGAATTATATGGGGCCAATACCACACATAACCAAGGCAACACTGTTTATACCCTTCCATCAACAAACGGATCAGGAACATTTATTACGTCGATCTGGGACGCTGGTGGCGTTGACGAAATCCGTCACACTGGCAGCAGCGCCGCATTGATTGATCTGCGTGCCGCGACATTGGAACTAGAATTAGGCGGCGGTGGCTATGGGTCGTACGCTGATGGCATCGTCGGTGGTTTTACCATCGCAAATGGTGTGGTGATTGAGAACGCGACAGGCGGATCAGGTAATGACACCATCACAGGCAACGATGCCAATAACCGTTTGATCGGCAATGCGGGCAACGACTATATCGTTGCAGGTGCAGGCGATGACTGGGCCGAAGGTGATGCAGGCAACGACACGCTTATCGGTGGTCAAGGCAATGACAGCCTGTTGGGCCGCGAAGGCAATGATGTGATCGAAGGCGGCGCGGGCAATGACCAGTTGATCGGCGCAGATGGCAATGACAGTCTGGTTGGCGGCATCGGCAATGACACCTTTGGTGGTGGCTTGGGCAACGACACCTTTATTGGCGGCGACGGCAATGACTATGGCGGTGCCGGGTCAGGCCGTGACTACATTGACGCAGGCGAAGGCGATGATCTGTTTAGTGCTGGTTTCGGCCTTGATACCATCCATGGTGGCAACGGTAACAACTGGTTGGCCGGGTCTTATGACGCTGACCTGATCACTGCGGGCACTGGCAACGATCAAATTGGTGGCGGCACTGGCGACGACACAATCACCAGTGGTGCTGGCAACGATCAAATTGGTGCTGGCGATGACAACGATAGTGTAGATGCAGGGGCGGGCAATGACTTCCTTGGCGGCGGTGCGGGTAATGACACGCTGATTGGTGGCGCAGGCAACGATACCCTCAACGGCGGCTATGGAAATGATATGCTGACCGGTGGCGCGGATGCTGACCTGTTTATCTTCAACGCCTTCAACGCCGCTGGGAACACCACCGTGACGGATTTCCAAACCGGAATTGATACGCTACGGCTCGTCGGTGTTGGATTGGGGTCTGATCCGTTTGACGCATTAACAATGAGCAACATCACGGTCGGTGGCCAAAACGCAGTGCTGATCGACTACGGCCCGCATAACATTACTTTGCTGGGCCTTCAGGAAAGCGACCTAAGCTCGGGTGATTTCTTATTTACTTAAGTAAAGCTGCCAGAATGCCCTTGGAAACCGGGGGCATTCTGGTGTCCTAATGGCCACGTCAGGCCGACCTGTGTGCAAACCTGCGATTGTACCATTGCACCCATGGCCTTCAAAGGCGTATTGCCCTGCATACAGTTGACACACTAAGCCCCCTGTGTAGGGCTTACCTAGTGGCGACTTCGGGCAAGACCAACGAGGACAAATGATGACTATCGCAATAACCGACACTGGGTTTAAGGTTGTTAACACTTTGAACTTCTATCGCTTATTGGCAGCGTCTTAAGTCCGTTCGACACATGTTAAATCCTTCTCCTTCCGCTGCTACACCCAATCAGCCACCCGTTTGCGTTGTCATGGCTGTATTTCGACCGGACGCCACACATCTGGCAGAACAGTTTGCATCCTTGGCCGCGCAAACCTATCCGGTGGATCGGCTTGTCGTCGTGATTGCCGATACGGTGTCCAAGGATCTGGTTACGCAAACAGCAAATGATCACCATCTTACCGTTTCGCTGCTCACCCCCATGGTAAAATGCGATACTGTACGCGCTTTCGAGCAAGGGCTGGCCCATGCGCTCAGCCTCTACGCCTCGAGTGAAAGCCCGCCCTTCATTGCCTTGTCTGACCAAGATGACATCTGGCATTCCAATCGCATCCAGCGCGGCGTCGAAGCCTTACAAGCCAGTGATGCATCTCTTGTACACAGCGATGCGCGGCTGGTTGCTGGCGATGGAACAACTGTGCTGAACGCGTCAATGTTCCAGTTTGAAAGACGTCATCCCACACCCGGTCTGCGCGGGCTGCTGTATCGCAACAACACCACTGGCATGACCTGCATTATGCGCGCGGAACTGGTGGAAATGGCATTGCCATTTCCCACCCAGAATGGCGTGCATTTCTATCATGATCTTTGGCTTAGCCTGATGGCAGAGGCCACAGGCGGTGGCGTGCATCTGCTTACAGAGGCATTGGTTGATTACCGCCAACATAACAACAATGCGATTGGCGCGGTAGACCGGCAAAAAAAACCGGGCCGCTCTATTACCAAACGCGTTCGCAGCTTGAACATGCGCAAGGAGGCCGCACCCTATGCTTTGGCCCGTTATCTAGCCCATTCAACCCGAGCACGGGTAAACGCCTTAATCAAAGACGGAAAGCTGCGCACCGAACAGGTTCGGATCAAACCACTTGGCCCTTATATGCGCTATATGCGGGGAGGGGTGACGCATTTCTGGGACGCCCTTGTTTTGGGACTGTCTGGCAGGTTCGGACTGGCACGCATCGCTGCCGGGTTTGGGGTCGTGAACATTGGGCGCTCGGTGTGGGCACTGCGCGCCGCGCTGACCCAAGGCGTGATCCATGCAATGCATGAATTTGACAACCGACTTTACAGCCTGTCACCCGGCCTTACGCCGCAGAACACTGACCAACAAGATGTCCCATCTCAGGTTCCGCAACCCTATACAAACCTGCAAGACCCCCGCAAACACCCGGGCTGGAAACCAGTCTTTAGCGCTACTGCCCCCGCCGTCTGTGTGATGGTTCCGTCGCTTAACCCTACTGAAATGTTCGCAGGCATTGTATCCGCAATTGATATTGGCCTCGGGCTTGTTGCACGCGGCATCCCTGTGCGATTTATCGCCACCGACATGCCAGTCTCATCAGCAGAAACCTCACGGTATTTTCTGGAGCACCGGATGCCAAAGCGTGATGGGATGAAAGGTGCGGCTGCATCATTTGATGTGCAATGTGGTGTGCACAGCGACACTCTGCCCGCTCATGCTGATGACCAATTTCTTGCCACCGCGTGGTGGACCGCACATTGCGCCGATACCTTGATCAAGGCTGGCGGCTATAACACCGACGCATTCATATATCTTATCCAAGACCACGAACCACATTTTTATGCATGGGGTCAGGAATTCGCTGATGCCACCGATAGTTACGATCTCAACTTCCGGCCGATTTTCAACACCACCCTTTTGCGCGATCATTTTGCCAGTCTGGGATATAAATTTGCCCGAAAAACGGCCTTAGCATTCCATCCTGCCATCACCATCGAAACCTATGCGGACAGACCCCGACCAGCACGAAAAGGCCCCCGCAGGTTGGCAATATATGGTCGTCCTTCTGTGGCCCGCAATATGCTCAGCTCCACCATCGAGGCATTGGTCATCTTCATCACGGAACAATCCCTTACCCCAGATGACATCGAACTGGTTTCTGTTGGTGAGGCGCACCAGCCCGTTGCCCTGCCCAACGACCTCATATTGCAGAGCAAGGGAAAATTACCGCTTGCAGATTACCCTGACTTTCTTGCCAGTATTGATCTGGGCCTGTCGTTAATGTATTCGCCACACCCCAGCCATCCGCCCATTGAAATGGCTGCTGCTGGCGCGCGCGTGATCACCAACCGCTTTGGCCAAAAAGACCTGAGCACGCTGAGCCCCGCGATTTTGTCGGCCTCCACCACTCCAACAGACCTTGCGCACGTCCTTACAAAAGCATGGAAGATGGGCCCGGTTTCGCAAGCTGACCGCAATATTGACCTGACCCAACTTGGCTTCGATCTGAACCACATGTTGGACAAATTGGCAAAAACCCTTCCGGCACCGTTGCGGAATGCAAAAAGGCCCTAAGATGAAAAAACAAATCCTTTTACACATCGGGTCTCCGAAATGTGGCTCGACCTACTTTCAACGGGTGATGTTGAAAAATCAGGCCCTCCTGCGTAATCAGGGCATCCATTATCCCGATGGCGAAGCAGGCCATCCGGGCAATGCAATGATTGTGCCTGAGATCACCCAAGAACAATTTGCCAATCTTTTCCCAAATCCCAACATTAAGACCACTGTGCTGAGCCATGAAAACCTCTATGCGATGCCGCAATGGGGCAAGGCCCTAAGCGAGCTGGCAAAGCAAAGTGGCGTCCCGGTGCGCGTTTTGGTTTTTCTCAGGCCGTTCAGCGAATTTCTGTATGGTGACTATTCGCAGTTCATGAAGCAGTTTTTTGATACCTACCTGCAAACCCGCAAGCCCTATGACGACCGCACCTTTGAAACCTTTGCGCAGCGTCGGATTGAGACCTTAAAGCCCGCTGGGTTCTTACCAAAATGGGCCGCCCTCTTTCCTGAGGCACCGCTTATTTTGGAAAGCCACCGCAACATTCGGCAAACTTTTGAAAAACTTGTGGGAACCATTGATGGCATGGATTGGACCGTGCCAGCCGCGCTGACAAACCCATCATTGCGTGTCAGCGATTGCGACGACATCGCCGCCGCCATGCGCGATTTGTCTGTGACGCCTGACGCCATCAAAGAAATGTTCCAACAGGCCTTTCACCAAACCGATTTGCCCGACGCAGGCCGCACGGTAGCGCGCACAGAATGGCTTGAGGCGCAATTTGAAGCCCAAAACGCCACACTGTTTGAGAAGTTTGGGTTCAATAACAGGCTTCGGTAAAGCGCGGCTGTGTCAGACGACCAGCTCACCCTTCAAGATACGTTGATGCACAACAATACCTTCGTCAACATCATCAAAGAACAACAGCTTGCCGTTTTCCAACACCACCACATGATGGCACATACGCTGCACCTGCCCCAGCGCATGGGTCACCATGATCGCAGAGCTTTCTTCCATCCGAAAATTAAACAGGTCTTCGCTTTTTTGTCGGAACGACGCATCGCCCACCGCGGTAATTTCATCGACTAAATAAGTGTCAAACTTGATCCCCATCGAAATACCAAACGCCAAACGTGACCGCATACCCGAAGAATACGTGCGCACCGGCAAAACAAAATGTTCTTTGAGTTCAGAAAAATCCAACACGAATTCAACCAGTTCGTCCGTATCAACACCGTAAACACGCGCAATAAATCGGGTGTTTTGCAACCCCGTCAAGTCCGGGTGAAAACTGCCTGCAAAACCAACTGGCCAAGACATCGCACCTGAGCTTAGAATCTCGCCTGAATCCGGGTCCATCGTGCCCGCCATCATGTTCAACAGCGTTGATTTCCCAGCCCCATTGCGACCCAAAATCGCAATAGCGCGGTTATCGGGAAAGACGGCTGAGACATTATCCAAGATCACTTTGCGATGGCCGTTGAGCACAAAAGCCTTGTTCACATTGCGCAGTTCGATCATCTGCGATCCCGCAAGGAATAATAGATCATCACGATGATCGACCAACTGACAAGCAACAAACCTGCCAGCGTGATCAGCATCAAAATCCGCTGCGGGTATTCGGGTGTCTCTGCTAATGTTGGTTCAATATGCATGGCCAGATACCGTGACTTGCGCCGGGCCTCTGCGACCGCAGCATTGTAGGCCGCCTGTGACGACACATAGCTTTTTTCGGCAAACTCCACATCCACCAACAGCCCCTGAAATTCGGACAGTTGTTTTGAGAACGTCTCCAGATCACCGTTTTCGCCACCACCAAAGCCATCACGTTCTGCTTTGATCAAATCTTTAATCGCATCAATCTTGCGGCTGGTTTGCAAGACCCGAGGATCGGACTTGGCGGAAGTGTCCAACAACAACTCAAGTTCAATTTTCGTTGATGCCAGCTGCGACTGCAAAGAATTCAGCACGCCCATCTGACCCTGCAAATCCGCCGCCGGATCTACAATCTTGGTGCGGTTCTGAAAGTCGGTCATCACCTGCCGCGCCGTCTTGAGCCGAGCCACAGATTGCAGCAATTCTTCTTCAGCATAAAGCGTCGCGTCATCGCGGGCGATGGCGGACAGTTTGTTGATCATCAGACTGCTTTCGTCAAACAGTGTTTCTGCCACCAGCTTTGCGTCATCCGGTGAAAATGCCAAAACCCGCACTTCGATCAGGCCGCTTGAGTTGTCGTAAAATACCTTCACCATCTGTCGCCAGTATTTCAACAGCGCTTCGATACGTGTATCATCGCCCAACCCAAAAATCGGATCGCCTGGATTGGTATAGATTTTTGCCAGATCCAGCCGATCATCAATAACCCGAACAAGTCTTTGGCTTTGGATAAATTCGTACAAAATATCCGTGTCAGACGAGCTGGAGCCGGAAAGCTCGGTTATGCCGCCCAACAGCTCAATCGCTGAATTGTTTTCCTCGCGGCGCACTGAAAATCCGACATGGCTCGCGTATTGATTGGACGCCACAGTATAGAGGTACAAACCTGCGACCCCAACAGGCGCGACCACCCACAACAAGAAGAACACCAGCAAAAAGAGATGCCGCTTTTTGAACCGCGCAGGGCCAACAGTTCCGGCAAATTTTGGTTTGGCGGGCTCTTGCGCCGACTGCGATGCATTATTTGGTGTAGGGGTGTTCATTTTGGCTGCAGTCTCTTCCAAATCAATTCACTTCGTTTAGTATAGGCGCTTGTCACATATCGACAATTTGCCTGATCAGAGCTTATGCCTTCCACCAGTCCTATGCAATCCGAACCAAAGCGTCTGCCAAAGGCGGCCCTCCCTCCCGGGCCCGCCTCTACGTTTCGTTCGATCTCAGCGTTGATGCTGCGCGAGATGTCCACCACCTATGGCCGTTCCGCTTTGGGATATTTCTGGGCCGTCCTTGAACCATCGGCCGGGATCATCTTGCTGACCGCGATCTTTTCTTTGGCCTTTGTTGATCCGGCAATCGGCACCAGTTTTCCCCTGTTTTATGCAACCGGGATGATGCCCTTTTTAGCTTATACCGACGTGAGCCAAAAGACATCCGTGGCGCTGCGGTTTTCCAAAGCATTAATGTTCTATCCCCGGGTGACATTCGTGGATGCGTTGATTGCACGTTTTCTGACCAACGCCATCAGCCAAATCCTAATCACGGCGATCGTTTTCTGGGTCATCATTGTCTTTTCAAGACTGGACGTTATTTTAGCCCCAGTTGCCATATTCAACGGGTTCCTGATGGCCTTCGCTTTGGCACTAGGTATCGGCACATTGAATTGTTATCTGCTGTCCGTTTATCCATTTTGGGAACGCGCATGGGCGGTTTTGAACCGACCGATGTTCATTATCTCGGGGATTTTCTATGTCTTTAACTCGGTCCCCATGCCCTATCGCGATTGGCTGTGGTGGAACCCATTGGTTCACATCATCGGGCAGGTCCGGCGGGGTGTTTATCCGACCTATGACGGCTCTTATGTTTCGCCACTTTACGTCTACAGCATCTCAGCGATCTGTTTCGCGACAGGACTGCTTCTTTTGCGCCGCTACCACCGCGACATATCAAACGATTGACGCGGGCCAATATCAACGCAGCAACAGCCGTTTCTTTTTCTTAAAATATTGCAAAAGGAACGCCACGGCTTCATCGCCGAGGTCCTCTTCGGAGGGCAGATCTTCTACAAAACCATCTTCAAACACCGATTGGCCATTGTTAAAATCCTGTGCCAGACGTGCGTTAGATTTGGCATATTCAGCGACCAAAGCTTGGCGTGCAGCAAGCGACATTAGAAAACGCCGCGGCGGGACATCCAAGGCAGATGCAGCTTTAAAAAACCTGCCCACCTCTGACGATACTTTTTCAGGTGTTTTTTGGTCGCGCTGGATACTCCGCTTGATGTGGCGTGCTGGTTCAATCATCCCGGCAGGATGACTTGAGTTGCTGTGATGCGCAGCCGGTAACACACAATCTTGCATTAATGCGGTGCACCCTAGCACACCCATCATATCATCCAAAACATTGGTGCTGGGTTGCCCGGGACGCATTGATATCAAAAAGATATCTGCGCGATCCACGAACCTCGCCCAATTGGACAAAAGCCAATGATAATCCAATATTTTCAACTGACGACGCGATGCGATCAACGCTGGCAAGGGATCGGACCATGGGGCTATGTCTTTGATATGTTGCTTAAAGTCCGCTTCGATCCAGTGATCTTGCCGACGCACAACGCACAGAATTTTTAATCGAAATCCACGTGCTGTAACCGATGCGACCAATTGTCTGGGATGACCAAAACGCGCCATATCTGTTAAAGTTTCACTGCTCAACACAACTGTACCCTCGCGACCCAAGAAATGGTCAAGGTATGTATCCAGACTGGTTTGATCCTTTTTGGCCATCACCTCGCGCAGGCCATCAGCATTGGCGACCGAGTTCAGGTTGAGCGCAGGAGGCCGATCGTAAAACACGCCGTGATCCCGCAGCAACGCCGCATTATCAGCCAAAAAATGCTGGATCGAGGTAGAGGCGCACTTCGGCATCCCTATGTGCAACACCAATGTGTTTGACTGCAAAACAACTGCTCCCGTGTACGGTACTTAACCCGAAATAAGGCGCGAAAGCGGACTTGTCTATTAACCTTCCAGAACCACAGCTACGAAGTTCAGCAAGCCATTGTTAACTAAATAGGAAGTCGTTTAAACTCAAATCGGAAGCATCAAGTTCATTCAGGAAAATGTCGTGATTGCCGAATGTCATCCAAGTACCTGACACGCCTTGGTAAGTCCCTTCGGTCAAATGTAAATTGTCCAATCGGCTTTCCGCTGGACCCAGATTGAGTCCAACAAGGCGCAGATGGTCGACGCCTGGTTCGAAATCCCGGATCACGTCGCGGCCAGATGAAAAATAGTTGTTGAACATAAACACATCAGCCCCGTCACCGCCGACCAAAGTATCGTTCCCATGCGCTCCGTTCAGGGTGTCATTGCCACTCCCTCCGTATAACAGATCATCGCCATCAGCACCGCCAAGACTGTCATTACCTGTCTCACCATAAAGGGTATCATTGTCCTCACCCGCACCAATCACATCATCACCTTCACCCCCCTCAAGCCAATCACGGCCCATGCCGCCACCTAGGCTGTCATCCCCTGCACCCCCTTGAACTGTGTCATTGTCAAAACTGCCGGCGAGTTTGTCATTACCTTCGCTTCCCATAACAAGGTCATTGCCCCAGCCCCCAGAGAACCAGTCATTGCCCGGCCCGCCATCCATCGTGTCGTCCTGATTGCCGCCGCCGGCAATGTCGTTGCCTTCGCCGCCAAAGATCAGATCATACCCATCACTACCACCCAGACTGTCGTTACCACCTTCGCCATAGATCGTATCGTTGCCCGCTTTGCCCGGCACATTGTCATGGCCATCACCCGCATAGATCAAATCATGGCCGCTGCCTGCAACGATCCCGTCATTGCCCGCCCCACCATAAATCGTATCATCGCCAGCACTGCCGTTAATATAATCATTTCCCGATCCACCGGTCAGCACCTCGTCAACGTCAGTTCCGATAATACGTTGATCCGGGTCCGTTGGCGTTGGCGTTGGCGTTGGCGTTGGCGTTGGCGTTGGCGTTGGCGTTGGCGTTGGCGTTGGCGTTGGCGTTG
>JBPOFF010000015.1:0-120651 GCA_051251995.1 Sulfitobacter sp. | reverse complement strand
TCAGTGGTTATGACGCGCAGCACCGGTTGTTAAAACAAACAAAGGCCGCTCCACATGGGGCGGCCTTTTGCGTTGTGCTGATGTGTGGGTCTACACCACTTAACCTGTGCTGCTGATAATCATGACTTTGCCCCCGACGTCATTTATTTTCCGCGACCGATCCAAGCCGACAACGGTGCCGCTGAAACGCCGTGTAGAACAATGGATAAGAACACAGTCATCGACACGCAGGCCAACAGTTCTTGCTCGTTTGGGAAGTCGAACTCATCCATCATGATCAAGGTAAACAAGATGGATGCAAGCCCACGCGGACCAAACCAACCAAGAAACAACTTTTCAGATGTCGCAAGCCGGGTGCCCAGAAGTGATAGCCAGATTGGCAACATGCGTACAACTGTCAGGAAAAGGATCGCCAGAATGATGGCATTCAGAGTTATATGCTCAATACCATCAGGCAGCAACAGCGCGCCAAAGACAAGGAAGGCGCACATTGTCAGAAGCTGCCCAACGCCCTCCATGAATTCACTGATAAAGTGGATGTTATGTTTGTAGGTATTGCCAAAGACCATCCCCGCAACAAAGGCTGCAATGAAACCATTGCCCCCAATAAGTTCAGCACCAATGAAGGTGGCAAAAGCGACTGTCAGGAAGGCAACCCCGCCTGCGGCTTCGGCCATAAGGGTATGGTTTTGCGCCACGTCCATCGCCTTGGCAAACAGCCAGCCAAAAGTGATGCCGATCACTGGTCCTAATATGACTTGGAGAAGTGCAGATGTTGCCAATCCATCCGTCTGTGCACCGCCCATTCCCGCTGACGCAAGGATCGCCCCAAAAAGCACAAACGGTAGAACCAAGCCATCGTTCAGCCCGCTTTCGATATTGATTGTTTGACTCAAACGCTGGGGGACATCCGGGCTGGAGACGACTGTTTGACCAAGCGCCGCATCGGTTGGCGTAAGAACCGCTGCTGTCAAAAGGGCCATCGCAACGCCGCTTTCCGGGCTTAACAGATAGGCAACAAGCGTACCAAGTGCGACGGTCAACGGCAGGCCGATGACCAACATCCTTAAGGGAATATTAAAGCTTTGGCGAAGGCGACTGAACCGAACGTGACTGGCGTCAGAGAACAACACCAAAATCAGCGTAATCTCCGCAAGAAGGCGCTTCCCTTCATCCAATGCGTCGGGTTCAGCAAGCTTTACCAGTTCGTCTGAAACGACATACCCGAGTACCATGAAAATGATCGGTAATGTTAGGATTGTCTTTGCGATGGCGTTGGTTAGCAAAGAATAGATAATAATGCAGACCAGAACGGCAAAGAGAACCATCTCGAAATTCAAATGAAAACTCTCCACCTTATCGCCTTTGAGGTAGGCACCGCACGTAAAGTCTAGTCTTCATGGAAACTAGTGGCAATCGCTGGTCACTCGACGCTCTTCATTCTGCGTCGCAATGTCCAGTGCATGGAATGTGTTCTCTGCCGCCTCTAAGGCTCCTTCGAGATATCCGCCAAACTCAGGGGCAACCTCTGTCCCTGCGAAATGAAGCGTGTTGTTCCACAGATCGCGCATTGCTGACGGCATCCCATAGGTGGGATGTGTAAAAAGTGGGTTCTTGTCTGCGGCAGTGGCAGTAAGCGGATCAGACGCCCAATCTTTGACAAAAAGCTTTGACGGCTCTGCCGCCTCAGCCCCAAAGAGGCGGACCAGCTGTGCCACAATATGGTGGCGCAGGACCTTTTCATCGGTGCGGACATCTGGTGGGATGCCAATAAATCCAAACAGGGCAAACGGGCCGCCATTAGCGGGTGATGCATCATGCACTTCGACCATCGGCCCAAAGCGGCTTGTCGCATCACCAGAAAGACCCGCATCACGCCAAAAGGGTCGGTCATAGACCGCAACGGCTTTGGCCTTTCCAGCCATCCAAGTCGCGATATTTCGCATTGATTGTATCGCAGTTGCAGGCAGCGCTGGTGAGAATGTTAACTCGGCCGCGATCCGGGGCGGCACCGCCAGCACAACTTTCTCAACATGCAGCACATCACCACCTGCGAGAGATACGTCGATGCCACCATCCGTTCTGGTCAAGCCCGTGACCGTCGCATTCAGCCGCTTACGGTGCTCCGGCAAACCATTGGCAAGAGCATCCGTCAGCGCCGCAAGCCCGCCTTTCAAACGCCACGATCCTTGCATGGAGGCAAAGCCGCGTCCGTGTTGAACCTGTCCGCGCTCATCCTCAAAAACCAGAGCGCCATCTGCGTGTTGATCAAATTTTTCCAGACCCAATTGGTCGATCAATTGCGCGATGCGGGGCTGGCCAGGCCAGAACCATGCGGGGCCCATGTCGAAATAACCTGCATGATGATGTTCGGTTAGGATCCGCCCACCAAAGCGCGCGCGCGCCTCGACCAAAAGGTAGTCATGCCCTTGCGCTTCACACAAGGCGGCAAGGGCGAGGCCAGACAGGCCGCCGCCGATAATCAAAGTTGTCATGAGGTTTCCGGTGGCTTTGCATATGGCAGATGGCCTGTTTTCATCCAAATCTTTGCGCCCTCAGGACCAGCCACGGCAAAGACCTGTTCGCCCTCTGGCACGCGCAGCCAAGCGTCTTTTCCAAGAGGGTCGCCACTTTCATTGACCGACCCGGAAAGAACAAGCATCTCAATACCGCCAGCATCCGTTTTTTGAAGCGAGGCCCCGGGTGCCAACTCGCAATAACTTACTGTCTCACGGGAATCTTTATGCAGCACAGCAGTGGCCACGCCATCAACAACCTCGCCCAATTCATCAGCCATGTTTTTCCGAAACTGGGTGCGGTCATTCATGTCGAACTGCCACAGCTTTACAAAGATTATGCAACCGGGTGCGGACCCCGGTGTGTGTGACGTTGTTGGTGGATTGCGAACATAGGTGCCAGCAGGGAAATCACCGTGTTCATCCTGAAATACGCCATCAAGAACGATGAATTCTTCGCCGCCCGTATGCGTATGCGCGGAAAACGAACTCCCCGGCGCATACCGCACAATCGAAGTTGCGCGGGCGACTTCGCCGCCAATACGGTCTAGCATGCGACGATCCACGCCGGGCATTGGCGAAGGTTTCCACGCGACTTGATCTGAGTTTACGATGACGCGTGCTTTGAAATCTGAGTTCAGGTCCATGTGCATCCTTTCGGCTGAAGCAACGGTGCCAGTTCCACAGGTTGTAAACGGACTGGCCTAGAACCAGAGCTAAATCGGTAAGGATGGAAAAGGCCAGCCCTCAGCCAGCGATAACAATAGTCCTAACAGAGTTGTGACTGTCGATCCGGTGCGGATCGGCCGCCCAAATTGGGGGGCCGCCGAATATCTAAACGGTTCCGCCAAGAGAGCCTTCTAGTGTGGCAAGCTCTTGACCACCCGCCATCATGTCCTGCAATTCTTCCGGGGTGATTTCCCCTTTGAGAGCTGTGCCATAGGTTTTGCCCCGGTTCAGCACTGTAAACCGGTCACCAACAGCCATTGCATGGCGGACGTTGTGGGTGATGAAAACCACTGAAATTCCCTGTTTACGCACCTTGTCAACAGTGGCCAGCACGTTGGCGGTTTGACGCACGCCAAGGGCTGATGTCGGCTCATCCAGAATCAGAACCTTGGCACCAAAGTGCACAGCGCGGGCAATCGCAACGGTCTGGCGTTCGCCACCTGACAAGGTGCCAACCGCCTGATCCGGACCCCGCAGGTTAATACCCATTTTGCGCATCTCTGTCATGGTCGTTTCATTTGCGTGATCGTGGTCAAAGAAACGCAAGCCCATCTTTTTCTTGATCGGCTCATTGCCCATAAAGAAATTCCGGCTCACTGACATCAGCGGGATCATTGCCAAATCTTGATACACGGTCGCAATACCAGCGGCGATAGAATCGCGCGGGTCTTCGAAATGCATCGGTTTGCCTTCGAATTTGATTTCACCCGAGGTGGGTTTGTGCACACCCGACATGGTCTTGATAAAAGTCGATTTGCCCGCACCATTATCGCCGAGCAGGCAATGGCATTCACCGGGAAAGAAATCAATTGTGACACCGGCAAGCGCGATGACAGATCCAAAGTGTTTTTGGATGTCCTGCATTTGAATGATCGGTTCCATTAACGCTCTCCTGTGATCAAACGGCGGATGTAAGTATTAAGGATGACGGCAAGTAAAAGGATCACCCCGAGGAAGACCCGGAATAGGGAACTTTCGACGTTTGCAAAAAACAAACCTTGTTGCACGACGCCAAAGATCAATGCACCAAGTGCGGCACCAATCACCGACCCATAGCCGCCAGTCAGCAACGCGCCGCCAATGACAACTGCAATGATGGCTTCGAATTCTTTGAGAAGGCCACGATCAGCCCCGGCTGAGCCAAATTCCATCACCTGACAGACGGCGAATACCGTGGCGCAAAAGGCCGTGAACATGAACATGCGGATCTTTACTCTGTCCACTGGAACACCTGCATAACGCGCCGCCTGCGCATCGCCGCCAGCCGCGAAAATCCAGTTGCCAAAGCGGGTGCGGGTCAGCAGTAGATGGCCGAAAAACACCAAAGCGATGGCCCAGATCATCAGCATGGGAATACCGTCGACCACTGGTTCACCTGCGCGGTTACCGCGTGTGAAGACGCCGATCACGCCCATGTCGCCCAACCATTGAAAAATCGGGCCACCAATTTTGGCACCGAACAATGGGGCAAGCCAATCGTCCTCAGCGGCTTCGCGAATGCCACCGATGATGGTCTTGGATTCAATTGTCTGGGGAATGAAGATTGTGAAGCCACGCAAGATGAACAATGTCGCCAATGTCACAATAAAACTGGGCAATCCGGTACGCACAACGATGTAGCCGTTCAGCCACCCAAATGCCACGCAGATCGCAAAGGTTACGATGATGGCCATCCACATCGGCCAGGCCAGCACCACACCAAAAATCGCGATCATCATACCAGCAAAGCCGATCATCGACCCAACGGATAGGTCAAATTCGCCTGCAATCATCAACAGACAGGCACCCACTGCGATGATCATAAATTGGGACGAAACGATGGACCAGTTCATGATGCCTTGTGCGTTAAACATGCCGCTGTCGAATGCGAACAAAAGGAAAAATGTGAACACGGCTACTGTACCGACCATTCCGCCCAATTCAGGGCGGATCAGGGCGCGGCGCAGGCCTGACATTTCCTTTACGCGTTCGTCGGTATTACTGGCGTCTGTCATCGTCCTTACCTTTTATGAGAAATATTGGAAAAAAGGGCGGCCTTGATCTTTTACCAGGCCGCCCTCAATCAGATCAGTTTAGCGGTACTCGCCCGCAAACTTTTCGACTTTTTCAAGAGCATCAGCTGTGACAAAACCAGGGCCGGAGTTGATGTTGTTGCCCGGTAGCACGCCGTAGCGGTCATAGTTCGCCAAAACAACAACCGGAAGATAGGCTTGCAGGAAGGGCTGTTGGTCAATGCCCCACTTGATTGTGCCGTCTTTGATGCCGTTCACGATTTCGGTGCCCAAATCAAATGTGCCGAAATAGATATCACCAGCGATACCCATTTCCTTAACCGCCAAAATGGTCGGATCAGCAGATGTTGGGCCAAGCGTCAGAATAGCGTCTGTTTCAGGATTTGCTGTCAGATAGGCAATGACGCGGTTCTTGATCTCGGCAGGGTCCTGACCTGAATCGATCATGGATGAACCCAGTTCCACGCCCAAGCCATCAGCAAAACCGCGGCAACGTTCAGCAACAACCGTGTTTGAGATCACATGGTTTACGCAAACAAACGATCCTACGCCGTCACCCTTTGCGCGGATACCAGCGGCAAGACCGGCATCATATTCGGGCTGACCCACGAACATTAATGCACCAACTTCACGCGTTTGCTCTGGTGTGCCAGAGTTCATGATGATCACATCAATGCCCTGATCCACAGCCGCCCTGATTGGACCTGACAACACGTCAAAGTCTGCAAGTGTTGTGATGATCCCGTCAGGTTGCGATGCCGCGGCCTGTTCGATGATCCGGGCCATGTCAGCCAGATCGCCCGTAGGCGGGTTGCGGTACTCGACGGTGACGCCCATCTGTTCGCCGGCAAGCGCGATACCGTTCTTGATGGTGTTCCACCAGCTGTCGCTGTCTGGGGCGTGGCTCACCAGAATGTACTTCAGGTCATCGCCGTGGCCGTCCGCAGAGGCCATAAATGGCGACATCACCACCGCCGCTGTCAGCATAAATTTCTTCATCATAGATTTCATATTCTATTCCTCCCAATAGCAGACTTGCTGTCTTTAGAGCAGGTTTGATCTGTCTCTATTACAGAGGGAAGCATGGATTCGTTCTTTTTGCAACCGGTTGCAAAAGGAATTGAAAATTATTCTACTGCACACCCGTGGATATGCCTGTATCAAAGCCTATGCAAAATTGACCGAAGAGGACATGATGGCGGCGACGTTAAAAGATGTGGCGATGAAAGCGGGGGTTTCGACCTCGGCTGTGTCACGTACTTTTACCGACGGTGCATCGGTGTCTGACAAAATGCGCCGCAAAGTAGAAAAGGCAGCAAATGAATTGGGTTACAGCCCAAATTTCCTTGCCCGTAGCCTGACGACGCGCCGTACCAAATTAATCGGTCTGGTTAGCAATAACTTTCACAACCCGATCTTTTTGGAGGTATTTGACCTCTTTACACGAGGTCTTCAGGACCGTGGATTGCGCCCGCTGTTGGTTAATCTGAGCAGTGAAACCGACCCCGAACACTCGGTTCAAATGTTGCGCCAATATTCGGTTGATGGGGTTATTGTAGCGTCTTCAACCTTGCCGCCGGGCTTTTCCAAAGCATTCAGGGACAAACGAATCCCCGTAGTGAATACCTTTGGCCGCTATTCCAGCAGCCCCGAAGTGCATGTTGTCGGAATTGACAACGCCGAAGCAGGACGCATGGCCGCACGGGAATTGATTGAGCGTGGGTATAAAGACATTGCGTTCCTAGGTGGGCCGGAGGCTGCAACCTCAACGCAAGATCGCCTTAAGGGTTTTCTGGAAGAAACGTGCAATTGCCCCGATGTTAAGGTCAGCTTTTCGTTTGCTGAGCAATATTCGTTTCAAGCGGGCAGAGCGGAAATGCTGCGCTTGGCAAAGGGTCAAGTTGCCAAAGCCTATTTTTGTGGTGACGATGTTTTGTCTATCGGCGTGCTGAGCGCGGCAAAAGACCTCGGGCTGCGCGTGCCCGAAGATATCGGGTTGCTTGGCTTGAATGATATGGAAATGTCGAGCTGGGAAAACATCGCCCTGACCACAATTCATCAACCGATCAAACAGATCATCAATTCATCGGTTGAACTGATGGCGGCCATGTTAGATGAGCCTGACCGTTACCCGGAGGCGCGGTTGTTTCCCTGCCGTTTGGTTGAGCGGGACACATTGAAGCCCCGCCCATAGCAATCAATTAACTGCGAAACATTGGAGGTCTGGCATCCATCCACATGCCGTTGTTTTTGGCCGATTCAACGGCCGTATAAACCGCCCCCATCGACCTGACACCATCCTCTGCTGTGGGCAGGCCATCGCGTATTTCACCTGAAATAGCGTCCGCTAAATCGCAGTAAATATTAGCAACCGCCAAAGGGAACCCTTCGGGATGGGCGATTGACACACGGGACAGGCGCTGTGCATCCTCGTGCAAACCACCTTCGCCTTTTTCGATGATCTGGGTGCGCCCACCAACAGGCGTATAGATCAACTGGTTTGGCTGTTCAGATGCCCACCGCAGCCCGCCTATTTCGCCAAATACCTGAATATCAAATCCATGTTGGCGGCCAATCGCAACTGAGGATGTCCACAGACGACCAACAGTTCCGCCAATCATGCGGAAATTGACCATCGCGTCGTCTTCCAATTCCCGTGATGGAATGGTGGAAGCGAAATCAGCCGATAGTTTCTTAACCTCATCGTTGCAGATAAAACTGGCCATGTGCATCGCGTGAATGCCGCAATCTGCAAATTGCCCCGAAACGCCCGCCATAGCCGGGTCATAGCGCCACCGGACGCGCGGGTTATCCGCGTCTGTTGCATCGCCGTGGTGGCCATGGCTGAAGTTTGTGACAACCAATCGGATGTTGCCCAACTCACCCGCCTGCACCATTGCACGCGCTTGCCGCACCATCGGATATGCGGAGTAGCAGTAATTGACAGAGCACAGTTTGCCTGTCGCCTTGGCGACGCGGACAATCTCTTCGCCTTGCTCAACCGTCATGGTCATCGGCTTTTCGCAAAGCACGTTAAACCCAGCTTCCAAGAACGCCTTGGTGATCTCAAAATGTGTGGCGTTTGGGGTGGCAATGGTGACCAAATCAATCCGGTCGTCGCGGCCCCTTTCGCCCGCCAACATCTCTTGCCAATCGCCATAAGCGCGATCTTGGGTGACACCCAATCGCTGCGCATATGCCCGTCCTGCATCGGCACGATGGTCCAGCGCACCTGCGACAAATTCAAACCGTCCATCGGCCTGTGCGCCCAACCTGTGCGCTGGCCCAATTTGGCTGCCTTCGCCACCACCGATCATGCCCCACTTTAACTTTTTCATACGTAGTATCCCTTAGAAACCAATAGATTGCAGGTATTCACGGTTGGCCCGCGCATCTTCCAGTGGTGTGCCCGGCATGGATGGATCACAGTCTTGTTCGACGGTGCACCAGCCTTCAAACCCAGCATCCAACAAGCGTTGACGCACCGCAGGGAAATCAACGTCACCTTGGCCAAGGTTGCAGAAAATCCCTTGACCGCAAGCTTTGTAAAAATCGGTGCGGTTCGTGACCACTTCGGCTTTTACACCCGGATCAATATCTTTGAAGTGCATGTATGAAATCCGGTCGATATGTCGGTCCATAAACGCAACGGGGTCAAAGCCAGCATAAGAATGGTGGCCTGTGTCAAAGCAGATTTTCAGGATGCTTTCATCGACCTCATCCAACAGCCGTTCCAGCTCCGGCTCAAAATCCAAGAAGCCGGCAGCATGGGCGTGGATACCGACGGTCAGCCCATATTCCTCAGATCCTATTTTGGCGATTGTGGCGATGCGGTCCCGAAATGCTGTCCATTCGGCCTTGTCCATCTGCTCGGCCTCACTTGCGCGTCCCGCAGTTGGGGCGCGGCGCGGCGAAATGCTGTCGATCAATACAAGGTGCTGCGCGCCGTGGGCCGATAATGCTTTGCAGGTCCGCACGGATGCGTCCATCACGTCCTCCCACATTGCGGGATCGTGAAAGGCCCGGAACACCACGCCGCCGATAATCTCCAATCCGCGTTCATCAAGCGCCGGTGCCAGAACAGTAGGGTCCTCGGGCATAAAGCCGATCGGCCCCAATTCGATACCTTTGTAGCCCGCACCCGCGCATTGATCCAAAACCGATTGCCACGTTGGATACGCCGGGTCACTGGGAAATTCGATGCCCCATGAACAAGGAGCATTGCCAATTTTGATTGTCATGTGATGCCTTTCGAAAGCTTAAACGCTGGCCACATCAACCCATGCTTTTGCACGGGAGGATGCCATCGCAGCGGCGATAACTTGGTTGACGTCCATCCCGTCTTGGAAGGTTGGCCACACGGGTGTTTGGGTCTCAATCGCCCGCAAGAAATCGCGGGCTTCGATGATGATTTGATCCTGATATCCGGTGCCATGGCCGGGGCCCTGACAAAACGGTAGATAGTCTGGGTGCGCCGGGCCGGTTAAAATTTTGCGAAAGCCGCGTGTTTGTTCAGGTTCATCCATGGAATACAGCCAAATGGCATTCTGGTCCTCTTGGTCAAACCGGATCGCCCCCTGGGTGCCGGTGACTTCATAGGCATAGCCCATTTTCCGGCCATGGCTAATTCGGCTGAAATACATTTGGCCCATGGCCCCACCGTCAAAGCGGCACATCATTTGCCCATGATCATCATTGGTCACGGCACCGCCGGGGCGGGTGGTGTGTACGGTTTCCACCTCGGCCATCACCGCTTTGATCGGTCCGATCAGGGCCAGCGCACCATTAATCATATGCGGGGCCAGATCCCCCATTGTTCCATTCGCATCGCCATCGGTGCGCCAGTTGGCAGGTGCATTTGGGTCGGCAAGGAAGTCTTCGGTATGTTCGCCCCGAAACCATGTGACATCGCCAATCGCACCATCGGCGATCAACTGCCGGGCGAATTGGCTGGCGGGTGTGCGGATATAGTTGAAGCCCGTCATGCTGATCTGGCCCGTGGCCGCTTTGACCATTGCCCGACTGTCAGCCAGTGACGCGCCAAGGGGCTTTTCGCAGAACACTGGTTTGTTCAGGGCAAACGCGGCCTCAGCAATGGCGCGGTGGGTTTCTTGAGGCGCGGCGATGATGATCGCCTCAATTTTTGGATCGGCGACCAGCGTTTCCCACTTGTCAGTGCCGCGCGCAAAACCAAAGGCCTTGCGATATCTTTCAGCGCTAGCGGTACTGCTGGCGCAGACCATTTCTAGGCGGGGCCGCAGCTTAGTTTCAAACACCGGCCCGACCGCCGACATGGCGACCGCATGGGCCTTGCCCATATAGCCGCCGCCAATAATACCAATGCCAATTTCAGTCATTGCACTGCTCTTTCTGCGAATTTTGGTTTGCAACCGGTTGCAAAATAAGTATCGTCAGAATCGAAACCACGCAAGCAGCAATCGTGCAGGCAGCAAAATTAGGACGGTATAGGCAATGATGGACAACACCCTTCGACTAACAACCGCTCAGGCGGTTATCAAGTTTTTGGAAAACCAGTTCATTGTCATTGACGGGCAAGAAATACGGATTTGCGGCGGTGGCTTTGGGATATTTGGGCATGGCAATGTCACGTGTCTAGGTGAGGCACTTTATGATGTGCGCGATACCTTGCCGCTGTATCGAGGTCAGAATGAACAGGGCATGGGATTCGCCGCTGCGGCATATGCTAAACAGTGGCTGCGCCGACGTTTCATGTTTTGCACCGCCAGCGCGGGTCCGGGCACGGCCAACCTGTTGACAGCTGCAGCTTTGGCGCATGCCAACCGTTTGCCGATGCTGATGTTGTGTGGTGATACGTTCCTGACCCGTCTTCCCGACCCGGTTCTGCAACAGCTTGAACATTTTGGAAATCCAACGCTGGGTGTGAACGACGCGTTCAAATCGGTTAGCCGCTTCTGGGATCGCATCACGCATCCCGCGCAAATCCTGCAATCACTGCCTGCGGCGCTCTCGACAATGTTGGATCCCGCCGATTGCGGCCCTGCGTTTATTGGGTTGCCACAAGACGTGCAAGGCTGGACGTTTGATTATCCCGAAAGTTTCTTTGCCAAACGTGTCCACCGGATCAGACGCCAAACAGCGGACGAAAGTGAAGTTGCAGATGCGGCAAATCTTTTGGCTGGTGCAAAGCGCCCGATGATCATTGCGGGTGGTGGGGTGCAATATTCAGGTGCTGTTACTGAACTGACGGCCTTTGCCGAGGCGCATAATATTCCCGTGGTTGAGACGATTGCGGGCCGTGCAAACCTGACGCAAAACCATCCGCTGAACATTGGGCCACTTGGAGTAACGGGGTCAGATAGTGCCAATAAGATCGCAGAACAAGCAGACGTCATTTTGGCGGTTGGTACAAGGTTGCAGGATTTCACAACCGGATCATGGACGGCTTTTGCCAAAGAGGCCCATATCATCGGTCTGAACGTCGGGCGTCATGACGCGATGAAGCATCTCTCATTGCCTGTTGTCGGGGATGCAAAACGTGGGATTGTCGCCCTTGGTACTGCGCTGGGCGGATACAAATCCCCGGCTGATTGGGTAACGCTTGCCCAGAAAGAGCGTGTTAAATGGGTTGAATACACGGACACGACCGCAACACCGGGCAATGGTCCGAACTCCTATGCGCAAGCAATTCGGGTGGTCAATGACCTATGTGACCAACGTGATCGTGTGATCGCTGCGGCGGGCGGCTTACCGGCCGAGGTCACGGCCCATTGGCAAACCAAGGAAATTGGCACCGTAGACGTTGAATTTGGATTCTCCTGCATGGGCTACGAAATTGCGGGAGGGTGGGGCGCGCGGATTGCCCAGTTTGAGCGTGAACCAGACCGCGACACCATCGTATTTACAGGTGACGGATCTTACCTGCTGATGAATTCGGATATCTATTCGTCGGTATTGACGCGTCGCAAGCTGATCATCTGTGTGCTTGATAACGGCGGATTTGCGGTGATCAACAAGCTGCAAAACAACACGGGCAACGAAAGCTTTAACAATCTGATCGCAGATTGCCCGACGGTGCCTGAAGCCTTTGCGGTTGATTTCGAAGCGCATGCGGCGTCGATGGGCGCGCATGCCGAAACGGTTGCCAACCCGTCAGAATTTGCCGAAGCGTTCAAGCGCGCCAAAGCGGCTGACAAAACCAGTGTGATCGTCATGAAAGTGGACGCTTATGACGGCTGGACAACCGAGGGCCACACCTGGTGGGAGGTCGGAACACCCCATGTGACCGACAATCCGAAGGTCGCAGAAAAGCATAAAGAGATCGAAGCCAGTCGTAGTAAGCAAAGGAAAGGCATCTGATGAAGAGCTTTCCCGCATATACCGCGACCCCTGATGTCATTGTTGATGAATTGTTAAATGGTGCCGGTGTTGTCAAAATAACCGGGCTGTTTACAGCCGATCAGATCGCCGAAGCCCGCGCTGTTGTGATGACGCATTCGGAGCAGGATTCTGAAAAGGTCACGCATTTTCAAGGGGCGGCGGTGGAAGAAGGCAGCATCAATCTGCAACGCCGTGTCTGGAATTTGCTGGCCAAGGGTGACGTATTTTCTCAGATGGCGGCACATCCCGTTCTGATGGATATCTTGCGGAAATTTCTGGGGACTGAGTTCATCATGGGGTCCATCGCGGCAAACCGGATCTTGCCCGGTGGGCCGGGGCAGGAACCGCATGTCGACTATCCGTATTGGGATTTTCATAAACCCGAAACCCATCCTGTGGGGTTCAATGGATCATTCCCGATGAACGCCCAAGTTTCCGTCGTCCTTGACCCGTTCACCGCCGAAAGCGGGGCCACTGGATATTTGCCCGGTAGCCAGAAAGAACTGCGTTACCCCACACCTCAGGATAATTTTTTTGACAATTGCGCACAGATGACCGCGGAACCGGGGGATGTTGTGCTGTTTTATGGGGTGATGTGGCATTGTGCGATGCCCAATAAATCGGATCATGACCGCAGTGCTATCTTGATCCAATATCTGCCCAAATGGGTCAAACCGATGGAGGATATGCCCGCCGCTTTGCCGCAATCCTTCATCGACGGGGCAAGCAATGACATTCGCCAGTTGATCGGTCTTAATTACCCCTATCCCGAAGTGTTGGACGCCGCAAAATCGGGCAATACAGAGGGGCGCACATGACTGATATTTTGGCAGGCATAAAGCGTAACGCATTTGTTGTTGTTGGACGCGTCGGAATGGACTTATTTCCAGCACCCGGTGTCGCGACACAGGATGCGGATACGTTTACGGCCGACATGGGCGGATCATCCGCCAACATTGCAGCAGGTATTGTCAAACTGGGCGGCTCCGCATCTTTGGTGACCCGGGTATCGGATGATGCGGTGGGTCGATTTTGTGTGAACAAGTTGATCCAATACGACGTTGGCGTGACATATGTTACGCCTGTGGGGGGGGAAGCCCGCAATTCACTTGCATTGTATGAAAGCCGGATCGAAGGCCACCAATCGGTGATCTATCGCAATGGTGCTGCTGATTTCGAAATGACAGTGGCAGATGTTGAGGCAGTTGATTATAGCCAATTTGGTGCCTTGGTCACGGCGGGCACGGTCTTTGCCGCTGAACCATCACGCAGCGCTGCCTTTCGAGCGTTCGAGCTTGCCCGTGCGGCGGGGCTGCCCATTATTTTTGATGTGGATTATCGCCCGTACAGTTGGCCCTCACCAAAGGTGGCGCAGGATGTGCTGTCAAAAGCCGGTGACCTGTCAGACGTGATTGTCGGTAATGACGAAGAATTCGGTTTTATGGCGGGCGGCATCGACAAAGGTATGGCCAAGGCGCGGGAATTGGCCGCTGATAATGCTCGTTTCATCATCTACAAGATGGGTGAAAAAGGTGCCGTAACCTTTGCGGAGGGCCAAGAACTGCGCACCGGTATCTATCCTGTTAAGGCACTCAAACCCACCGGGGCTGGCGACAGCTTTATGGCGGGTTTTCTGACGGCGCTTGCCGCCGGAGAAGACATGAAATCCGCCGTCTTGCGCGGTTCAGCCTGTGCGGCCATCGTTGTGGCCAAACCGGGGTGCGCGCCCGCAATGCCTTATCAAAATGACCTCAACGCATTTCTCGCCGACCATCCCGGTCCAACTGCCGTTACCTAAAGGAAGACCTCATGCATATTGCGCCTCATGATAACAAGAACAAAGCCATTGTGGATGCAAATGACCCCACGGTGCCCCTGAACTATTTCAATATCGTCAAATTAAAAGCAGGCGAGGCATTTGAATATCGGGTGCCGGGGTATGAAACTTGTATCGTCCCTGCAATCGGTACAGTTGATATATCGGTCGAGGGTGTTTCATTCAGCGCGCTGGGCAATCGCGGTACAGACGTGTGGGACGGCGAACCCGAAGGCGTCTATGTGCCGGTTGGTGCCAAGGTCACAATGGTCGCGATCCGCGATACCGAGACCTTCATTGCAGGCGCGAAATACGACAAGGTTTTGGATCCTTTTGATGTGCGCGCGGGCGGGATCGACAAGGTTCAATATGGCAGCGATGACACCAAAACCCACCGCAAGATCAAACATATCTTGGGTCAAAAGCAGCACGATAAAGTGGGGCGTTTGCTGGTATCGGAACTCTATACCGTTGGCCAAGGCGGCTGGTCGGGGTTTCCCGCACACAAGCATGATACAGACCGCAAAGACGCGGATGACAACATTATCGAAACGCGCCATGACGAAACCTATAACTTTCGGTTTCGCCCCAACCACGGATCGGGTGTGCAGATTTTGCAACGTGAAGAAGGCAAGCCGGGTGACGCCTATCAACTGATGGATCGGTCAACGATCTGCATCGACAATGGCTATCACCCCTGTGCCGTGATGCCGGGTTATGAGATGTATTATTTCACCATCCTTGGCGGATTGTCGCAGCGGTCATTGGTGCAGTTTTTCCAGCCGACCCACGCCTATCAAGTTGAAACTATCCCGGGTATCAAAGACATGGTGGCGAAATTTAAATGACACTTGCAACATTGGCTGAGGTTCTTCAGCCCGCGCTAAAAGGCAAATATGCCGTTGCTGGTCTGGTAACGTTGGGTTGGGAAGACATGCGTGCCTTTGTCACTGCGGCAGATGCCGAAGGGTGCCCCGTTATCTTGCAAGCCGGACCGTCGTGTCGGGCGCATACTCCCCTGCCAATATTGGGCAAGATGTTCCGCCATCTGGCGGAAAGTGTCAGTGTTCCGGTGGTTGCGCATTTGGACCATGGCTATACGCTTGAAGAATGCCGCGAGGCCTTGGAAAGCGGGTTTACATCGCTGATGTATGACGGATCGCGCAAGCCCTTGGCACAGAACATCGAAGAAACCGCTGCGATTGTGCAAATGGCGCATGCTGCGGGCATATCGTGTGAAGGTGAAATTGGTTTTGTTGGTTATGCCAACGGTGAAAATTCGGCAGGCACCGATCCAGTTGAAGCTGCGCAGTTCGCCCGTGAAACTGGTGTGGATGCGATGGCCATTTCGGTTGGTAATGTGCACCTACAAGAGGACAAAGAAGGTGGTCTGGACCTTGCACGCATCGCTGAAATTGAAGCGGTGACGGTCGTGCCATTGGTGATTCACGGCGGTTCTGGCGTGCCTGTTGCACAACGCAGGGCATTGGCGCGCGGGTCCAGTATCTGCAAGTTCAATATTGGTACTGAACTCAGGATGGCCTTTGGTGATGCTCTGCGTGAAGCCGTGAACAGGGACCTGTCGCGATTTGACCGGGTGACAATTCTAAAAGAAACCCACGCGCCGATGGTTGCGGCGGCAAGACACGTTTTGTCTGCCTTTGGGCATGATCAAAGAGAGGCATAAAATGTTGCGTATCGGGATATTGGGCTGCGGCCGTATAGGGCAAGTTCATGCCCGGTCATTGATGCGGACAGGTGATGCATCGCTTGTGGCTGTGGCGGATGCATTTCCTGCTGCTGCGCAATCGCTGGCGGATCGAACGGGCGCTGAGGTAAGAAATGTTGAGGCGATTATAGTTGGCAGCGACATTGATGCGGTCATCATTTGTACCCCGACCGATACCCATTACGACTTGATCCATGCGGCGGCAAAGGCTGGTAAGGCGATTTTCTGCGAGAAACCAGTGGATATGTCCGCAGCCCGCATTCGCGAATGTATAAAGGCGGTACGCCAAAGTGGTGTGGCGTTCTTGACGGCCTTCAACCGCCGCTTTGATCCAAACTTTGCCCTTGTTCAGGCGCGAATTGCGGGTGGAGATATCGGCGCTGTTGAGATTGTGACCATCCAGTCGCGCGATCCGAACCCGCCGCCGATCAGCTATATCAAAAGCTCGGGCGGCATATTTCGGGATATGATGATCCATGATTTTGACATGGCGCGGTTTTTGCTTGGCGAAGAGCCGGTCAGTGTGTTTGCCGTTGGGTCGTCTTTGGTTGATCCGGAAATTGGGGCGGCAGGGGATGCGGACACCGCAGCCGTCACTTTGACCACGGCAAGCGGCAAAATTTGCCAGATTTCCAACTCGCGTCGTGCCACCTATGGCTATGATCAGCGGATCGAAGTGCACGGATCCAAAGGCATGCTGCGGGCGGAGAATATTCTGGAGAACACAGTGGAATACGCGACAGCGGCAGGGTTCACCCGCGCCCCGGCGCAGCACTTTTTCCTTGAACGCTATGAGGCAGCATATTTGGCCGAAATCACCCATTTCGTCCAAGCTGTCAGCAACAAAACAACACCAAACCCGTCGATTGAGGATGGCCTAAAAGCGCAATTGCTGGCCGATGCAGCTGCCCTTTCGCTTGAAAAAGGGCAGCCCGTTTCCGTGTAACGGTTCTTTCTATAAGGTATGCACGACTGACGCCAAATCGACTTGCCTTGAGGAAAACGCTGCCCATGAATGCCAAGAAAGACAGCCGCGATCTGCGTTCTGCCAAATGGTACGCGCCGGATGACCTGCGCTCATTTGGGCATCGGTCGCGCACCATGCAAATGGGTTTGTCGCCAGAAGACTGGGAAGGCAAACCCATCATCGCGATATTGAACACATGGTCTGATCTGCAACCCTGCCATATGCATTTCCGCGATCGGGTGGCTTTTGTGAAGAAAGGCATCCTGCAAGCTGGCGGTATGCCTGTCGAAATTCCGGTGCATTCTTTGGGGGAACAGCTGCTTAAACCCACCGCCATGCTGTACCGTAATATGGTCGCGATGGAAGTTGAAGAAGTTCTGCGCTCCAACCCCGTCGACGGCGCGGTTCTGATGGGCGGCTGCGATAAATCCACCCCGGCGTTGGTGATGGGTGCGGTTTCCATGGGACTGCCCTTTATCTACCTGCCTGCGGGGCCGATGTTGCGGGGGAATTACGCGGGCCGCACCTTGGGCTCTGGGGCCGATGCGTGGAAATACTGGGATGAACGGCGCGCGGGCAATATTTCTAAATCTGAATGGCAGGGTGTCGAAGGCGGCATAGCCCGATCCTATGGCCACTGCATGACAATGGGAACCGCCAGCACGATGACGGCCATTGCCGACGCTTGGGGTCTTTGCCTACCGGGGGCATCGTCAATCCCGGCTGCCGATGTAAATCATCAACGTATGAGCGCGGCATGTGGACGCCGGATTGTGGATATGGTTTGGAAGGATTTGACACCAGATAAGATCATGACCCCAGCAAGCACCAAAAATGCCGTCACCGTTGCGATGGCGACGGGATGTTCGACCAACGCCATCATCCACCTGATCGCTATGGCACGGCGGGCGGGTATTCCCCTTACTCTTGATGATCTTGACGCGATTGGCCGCACAACCCCGGTCATTGCCAACATTCGGCCATCTGGTACTGAATACCTGATGGAAGACTTCTTTTATGCAGGCGGCCTTGCCGCGCTGATGAAAGAGCTCGGGTCGAAATTGGATTTAACATCACTCACTGTGACGGGCGAAACCCTTGGCAAGGGGCTGAAGGATGCGCAGAACTATAACCCTGATGTGATCCGGCCGCTTTCCAATCCAGTGTATCACGAAGGATCGCTGGCGGTGTTGAAAGGCAACCTTGCACCTGATGGAGCCGTGATCAAACCAGCAGCGATGGACCCAAAGTTTCTGACCCATAGAGGGCCCGCACTTGTTGCTGACAGTTACCCGGAATTGACCCAGATCATCAACGATCCCGATGTGGACATTACCGCAGACCATGTGCTGATCTTGCGCAATGCGGGTCCGCAAGGTGGGCCGGGCATGCCGGAATGGGGCATGATCCCGATGCCACAGCGGCTGTTGAACGAGGGGCACCGCGATATGGTTCGACTGTCCGATGCGCGGATGAGTGGGACCAGCTATGGGGCCTGCATTCTGCATGTCGCCCCTGAGGCATTTATAGGTGGTCCGTTAGCCCTGATCGAAAATGGAGATATCATTTCGCTGGACGTACCCAACCGTCGTTTGGATGTGGAGGTAACGGAGGCTGAACTGGCAACGCGCCGGGAAAAGTGGAAACCACTGACCCCAAAGTACCAGCGCGGTTACGGTTGGGTGTTTTCAAAACACATCGAACAAGCTGACAAGGGCTGTGACTTTGATTTTCTGAGCACTGAGTTTGGTGCGGCGGTGCCCGACCCGGAGATACATTGACTGGCTAACTTGAATGACGGAGGTGAAAAATCACCGGCATCGCCCACTTTCATCACAGTCAGTTGTGTAGATCAGAACCCACACGACTTGCGAACCTGACCAGAACACTTCGTTACGAAAGAGGTCCCGTTACTTTGTGCATCTTAAGTGGCCGAAGCCGTGACATGGTGTGTCTAGCGGAATGAATATCGGTTTCCGCTAGACTTACCGTTCCAGCCAATTGATTAAAACAACCGACAGCCGCTTTCAGTGATGGGTCCGCGCTGCACAGGCCGACCTGGGCGTGGGTTAATGACCACCGGTTGGATGCCCGTTAGGCTGCGCATGCATCGGTTGGCAGCTTGACCGCCAGCAAGTTTGCCATCCACGTAGATGTCCAGCCAAACATGTCCTCTATGACCACTATGGCACGGGCCGTATTGTGGCGTATTGCCATCGCCGCAAAGGTCTTCGACAATTGCATATTTTTTCAGACGTGGAATATAAAACCGCGTCCCAGCGGGAAAATCCATCACGCTGCGGCCCCCGTGCTTAACATGTCCCACTGCAAGTGTGACGGGGTCTTGATAGGTCCCTGAACCACCTGCTTGCCGATGGACCACAGGGCGTGCGATCTGGGCGGATCCTCGGGGTGTGTTGTCCCAAAAGCTATACCCGGTCAAATACGCATTGAACTGTTGCTCGGCCATCGCCGAACTTGCACCAAAGGCACTGCATAACGCGAACGTTAAAACCTGAATGTACTGACCAAGCTTCATATTAATTGTTCCTTTTCCAAGTCATTTTTCTGAACCGCCCTCTGTCTTGGGGCCGTGTGATGACTGGAAATTGCGGGACAATTGTTTATGAGTGTTTAAATCGCTGTGGCTCAAATAACTCAAATTTGAGGGATCGGCGTTCCTGCACCTGCCAAAGGTTCAGCACTGTGGATGCGTAGCCCGGCAGGCTGGCTACTGGGGGAATCACTCGGAAATCTGAACGCCACTGGGATAAGCCGTGCCTAGAATCATCAACAGATTCGCGGTCCAACAAGACGGAACACTGATCAAATATGGCGGAATCGGTGTAGAAACCTTCACAAATACGTGTTTGCGATCCTGATCGTATCCAGATGCGAAACCCGAATACCACCTCGGGTTGATAGTTGGCTTGAATGATCGAAATACGTAACAATTTCCTTGTTTTTAAGGTAAAACAGAAACGTAGGATGTAGAATTTTGGCATCTTGTCATGGCGAATGCTTCAGCAACTTGGCTGTGCTGTGATCTAAAAACCTATTTTGATGCACGAAAGTTGCAAAGCGAGGAATTTGAGAGAAGCTGATTCACTAAAAGTAGTGTCGAGTGTCTGCGTATTGGTCTATTTTATTAACTCTATAGTAAGATTTTTATGGCTGCCCGACGAACCTGACTGATAAATTTGAACTCAACTGTGCCAATGGGTGCCTGTAATTATAATGTTAGACTGGAGCGTGATTTGAACAATTCGAATAATTCATTTCGCGCGCCTCGCATCCAGCGCGGACTGTCGGACCGGGTATTTTCTGATCCCAGCAACCGTCGTCGCGGTCGTATCTTGTATTCAGGCGCGACCTTATTGGTTGCGGTCATAGTCTGGGTGGCCATCTTTTCGATCGGCCTTGTCTCTACTCATCAACTGGAAGCAGCACTTCCTGATGAGCTTGACCATATCAAGGGTCACTTTACCCAAACCAGATCCCATGAAGCGCATATGGTTCCGGGCGCAACCGCAGGATTTGTCCCGGCGATTGACATCTATCATCAACAGGCTGCTTTTGAATATCAGTGCCTGCCCAATAATAAGACAACAGCGCTGGATCGTGCCGGACCTCTAAAGCGGGTCTATGGATATTTACCCGGGTCCCAGCCATGGAGCCTTAATGCGCTCGAGACCAGTTGCAATGTCATCAATGTGCTGGTGCCTGAATGGTTCGAAATCGGTGGCGCGCCCGATGGAATTGAAGTCAAAGCGCCAAACGCCGAAGTGCATTTGCCTTTGGAGCAATACGCAGCACAGCACCCCGGATATGTTGAAGTGTTGCCAATGTTCGCATTTGGCGAAGCGTCTTCTCGGCTTTATCGCACGGAAAAAGGGCGGGCCGAACTGATCTCGGCGTTGACGGGTTTTGTTGACACGTGGAAGCCATCCAAAGGGGTGGTCGGGGCCTGTTTGGACGTGACCAGTCTGTCCGATCAAGGGCCTGCTGCTTTTGCCTCATTGCTAAAGAAACTGGGTGGAAAACTGAACGAACGCGATCTGCGGACTTGCGTTGTAATGCCGGGTTCAGCCACGCCTGAGGCATATGATGCCGCAAACGAATTTGCCGACGTCGTTATTTCCAAGGCATTTGATGAACCTTGGATCGGGTCAACGCCGCAACCGCTTGCCGCGACTAAATGGTTTGAGCGTCACGTTACCGACCTGCAAACCATCGTCGCACCTGAGAAACTTGTGATTGCGCTAGGGACATTCACGGTCGATTGGAAATCAGGTCAACCAAAGCCCGAAACGATCCCGTATGCCAAAGCCATGTCAGCCTTGGCGCAGGCAGACCAGACACCAAAGTTTGAAGCCGCCGCAGGGAACGCAAGAGCGGTTTTTGTAGACGAGACTGGGTTTCAACACCGTCTTTGGATGTTAGACGCGGCAACGTTGCATAACCAACTCCTGCTACTCAAGGACCGCAACATATCGTCGGTTGGTATATGGGGGCTAGGGTTTGAGGACCCGGGCATTTGGGCGGTGTTGGATCATGCGCGTCAATCACGTGCTGTGACCGCAGATCGTCTAAATAATGTCGTCTTTTCTAACTTTGTCGAACATGTTGGCAAAGGGCCGTTTGTGTCCCCGATTGCGATGCCCATTGTCGGGCAGCGTCAGGTTTCGTTTGATCCGAAAAGTAAACAGATCACCTCAATGACCTATCCCACGATGCCCCAGGCAAGTATGATACGGTTATATGGACAAGGTGAGGCAAACAAGGTTGTCCTGACTTTTGACGATGGGCCGACCGTTGATTACACAACGGAGACCTTGGACATCCTAAAAGAAACGAACACGCCGGGCACGTTTTTTGTGCTTGGCAACAATGCGTTAAAATCACCGTATTTGGTCGAACGTATTTTGGCCGAGGGACATGAGCTGGGCGCGCATACGTTTTCACACCCGCATATGGCGGACATATCTGCCAGTCGCGCGAATGTTGAGGTCAATTCAGTTCAGCAACTGATCAACGGTATCACAGGCAAGGAAATGCGCCTGTACCGTGAACCATATATGTTGAGCGGCGGACCCATCACATCCAAACAGGTTGCATCGCTCTTGCCGCTGGAACAAGCGGGATATGTAATTGCTGGTATGGATATAGTACCCAATGACTGGATACCGCAGGTGCCAGAAGAGCTCGCCAAGAAAATCATTACTCAGGTTGATGAAAATGCCGGGGGTGTCATCTTGTTGCATGATGGGGGCGGTGACCAAAGTCACATGGTTGAAGCCCTGCCAATTGTCATCAAGGCTTTGCGCGAAAAGGGTTATGTTTTCACTTCCCTTGCCAACTTGTTGCAGACGTCACCGGAAAGTTTGTTGCTCGATGCAAGCGGTATCAACTCAACCTTCAATAAGCTGTCGTTTCAGGCTGTTGGCAATGGATGGACCGTACTTGAGATCATCTTCTGGATAGTGCTTGCTATTGGCCTTTTACGGGCTGTGGTTTTGTTGATCCTGACGGCGCTGCGCAAACGCCATGTACCAATGAGCGATGAAGAGGACCCATCTGTAACGGTGGTGATCCCCGCATATAACGAGGTGGGCGTTATTTGTCGGTGCATCGAACATGTGCTGGAAACTCAGTATTCTGATTTTGAGATCATCGTTGTTGATGATGGATCAACCGATGGCACCTATGATGCGGCAATGGCATTTGCTGACCATCCGCTTGTTACCGTGATCACGCAGCGAAACGGCGGCAAAGCCAGCGCAATGAATGCGGCATTGTTTGAAACTGATAGCGATGTGTTTATCTGCATTGACGCAGATTCACACATTCACCCACAGGCGGTTGGCTTGTTGGCTGAACATTTCAAGGACCCCACGATTGGTGCCGTTGCAGGCCGCGTTGTAGTGGGCAACCGGACCAACATCCTGACCCGGTTACAGGCGCTTGAATACATTACCGCACAAAGTATTGAGCGGCGTGCCAAAGAGTACCTGAACGCAATCACTGTTGTGCCGGGGGCCATCGGCGCGTGGCGCACAAACGCAGTGATGGAAGCGGGTATTTTCTCGACCGAAACTCTGACCGAAGATGCCGACATGACCATGGCAATCATCCGGTCAGATTACCGGGTTGTGTACGAGGAGGGCGCCATTGCGACCACCGAAACACCAACGACGGTAAAAGCCTTGCTGGCACAACGGCTGCGTTGGTCTTTGGGTATGATGCAAGCCGGGTGGAAACATCAGGGGGCAATTGTTGAAGGCCGTAAATTGGGTCTGATTTCGCTGCCCGATCTGGCGATCTTTGGCTATCTCATGCCTCTTTTGGCCCCGCTGGCTGATTTGTTCCTGCTCATCATGATCTACGGTTTCTTTACGGGCCTCGGTGACCCGGCGCAGGCCGATACCACGGCGATAACGGGCACGGTCCTGTTGGCCTATCTGATGCTGCCGCTGTTTGAGATCATCACTGTCGCAATTGCATTCAAGTTGGACCCAAAGGAAGATCGGCACCTGATGTGGCTGATCCCGGTACAGCGCCTGTTCTATCGTCAATTGCTATATTTTTCAGTCATCCGAGCCGTGTGGCGTGCGGCCACTGGATCATTGGCAAAATGGGGCCGTGCCAGCAGATCGGGTTTCAAATTTGATCAATCAAAACTGACATGATTGGCCGTCGTACATTCCTAAAGTGGGGAACCGCCGCGCCGATTGTCTTGTCGAACTTTGCCGGATCGTTTGCGGCAGCAGCGGGGCCACAAAACACGGTTCTGATTATTGATAATTTGGGGCCTGAAACCGATGCTGAAAAATTTTCATCGGTCTGCGATGCGATTTTGGCGGCTGGTGTACCGATAACTTGCCTCATTGATTTTCCAGCGGACAAGAACCGCAGGATTGATCCGGAAACCGCGGTGGCAACCGTGTTGCGCGGGTATGTGAAACGCCTGCCTGGCCTTTTCGAAATTGTCCCGGTTGCAGCGGAACTGGCAACGCTCACCCCCTTCTTTCAGGCACGCGCAGCGCATCAGGCCCGGATTGATTTGATGGCGGATATTTGGGGTGACGCTGCAACAGCCGAAAGCCGGAAGGAACTGCGCACCATTGCCTGTGAAATGGTGGATGACCCCTTTGCACCCTCTGGCCTGCGCGCAAGCGGGTTTCGGAATGTCCTGATGCGGCCAACTAAAACAACGGCAGTGGCCCCAGAAGCATGGGACGACGGCGTATTACGGATGATCGGCGGGCGGCGGCTTAAGATTGACCGTGCCGAAGCTGAACCGGACGCCGAACAAAGGCAAAAGGTTGAGCAGGTGATTTACCTGTCCGCCGAAGACATTTCAAAACTGCCAACACCTAACCTGTCAGAAATGGCATCAGAGTTTGCCAATAAAATCCAAAGCGAGGATGGCATAAATTGGTCAACCCCGGTTCTTGCCTCTGATTTGCAATTTCGCGATGCCTATGGCTACGCGCGGAATTTGGGTCTGCACTTCGTTCTTGGTAAGGATGCCAGTGTCGAAGGTCAGGTGACCTTGGACGTGTTTCGTCAGGAACTGAAAGCGCTTGGTATCCCTTCCAGCTTTGGCGCGCCGACAGATGCAGGCATGGGGCAAGACCGACCCAGCGGGTATTGGGTTGATGTTCAGGGTCCAGCGATATCTGATGGCTCCGAACACGCTTTACCGCGGGTTGATCTGAAATCGACGCGTTATGAAAACCTCACGTCGATACCAACGCCAGAAGCTTACGGGCTTGGCATTGCATTAAGCGACTGGAATGACCCTGCCAACACCGGCTTAGGCGCGTTAAATGAACTTAGGGTTCCCGCATTTAGGGTTCAGGATGCAGCCAGTGTTGCACGACTTAGCGAAGCAGTGTTGGGGGCTGGCGATTTCGTTATCGTCG
This sequence comes from Sulfitobacter sp., assembly GCA_051251995.1. Classification (GTDB taxonomy): domain Bacteria; phylum Pseudomonadota; class Alphaproteobacteria; order Rhodobacterales; family Rhodobacteraceae; genus Sulfitobacter. Next base: position 95,595 of record JBPOFF010000015.1, on the reverse strand, counting down.
CAACTCAGACAATCTTGAACAATCGGGCCACCCGATCTGCGTTTAAATTCGCCCTGATCGGGTTGACCCAAGACGGTATCACCAGCCCAAAGGCGCTTCCCGAATATGCGCGTGCTATTGTCCCAAACGGGCCATACATCACCCATTTTCGCCGTACAGTTGCCTATTCAGGGGCAGCGCAGCCAAAGCCCAAAACACTTAGTGCTGCCGATGTCGAAACGTATATGAATGATGCCCGCATCGCATGGCAGTATTTTGAACGGTGGACCAACAAAAAAACCGGTCTTTGCCCGGCCACGGTGTCTTCGCCAGATGGTGTGCCGACCCTGCACGAGGCCGTCACCATGTGGGATGTGGGAAGTCAGATCAATGCGTTGATCGCCGCTGTAGACATCAAGTTGATCACAGAAAAACAATTTCAGACGGCGATCAAAAAAATCCTGCCAAATATTGCCGGCCGCAAATCTCAGGGTCGATTGTTGCCACAAGGCTGGATCGCTACTGACAAAATCAAATGGGGCACCAAGAATTTTGATGGCTGCGATGCAGGGCGCCTGATGGCGGCGCTTTACAACTTGGACAGTCATCCACTTGCCAAAGACAAGGCGGCACCTACCGTCAACAAATGGGACCTGTCTGCGACGGTATTGGACGGGGTCATTTATTCAGTCCAAAACGGTGAGCTGGAAACCACATTCAAATCCCACTGCGCCCATTACGCCGCTTGGGCCTACCGGACGTGGGGCATTGACGTGCGATCACCCTACGAAGTTTTTGACGGCAACACAGATGCTGATGGGCAGATGCGCCTGCTTGAAGCGAGTGGGAATATTGGGCCCATGGGTGCCGAACCTCTGTTACTTGAGGCAATTGAGTTGGGCATGTCGCCTGAGTCTGCCTATTTGGCGGATGTGCTCTTTGCTGCTCAGCTTGAAGAATTTGACATGACGGGAAAGTTGACCTGCGTGTCCGAAGGGCCAATTGATCGGGATCCTTGGTTTACCTATCAAGGATTGCAATTCGATGCCGAGGGCAGAGTTTGGGCAACAGATACCGTTGCCGGACTGCCGGAACATCGCTCAAAGGAATTCAGAGAGAAAAACGCAGTGATCAGCTCAAAGGCTGCATATCTTTGGGCGGCCTACAAAGATCACGATTACTGTGATTCATTGGTGAATTATGTTCGTGAGCGGGCGCAGACCCCTTATGGGTATAGCTCTAGTATTTACCGTAACACTGGCCGCGCGTTGCCCAATTACGCAGACATCAATACCAATGCGATTATTCTGCAATCTATCGCTCGGATATTAAAAACCGCCAAAGTTCTGTGATAGGGCCATAAAACCATGCTTGCGATGCCTCCCCAACACCGCAAGCAGACGCCCGGCAAGCGTATCTTGCAAGGACTATCCGGCGGCGGGGGATCACCGCCGGAATAGCATGTTACAGTTAGGCCGCTTTGGGCTTGAGCGCACCAATCGTCACATCCAACGTCTGCTCCGACCCTTTGCGCAACACGATAATTTTGGCGGCGGCATCGGGTGTGGTTGTGGCGACGGCACGGGTCAAATCACGCAGTTCAGTGATGTCGGCACCGTTAAAGGATAAGATGATATCGCCCTTTTTAAGGCCTGCGTCCGCAGCGGGGCTGCCTTCTGACACGGCTTCAATCACCGCACCTTTGGGGGCATCGTACCCCAGTACATTTGCAACCTCTTCGGTCATCGGGCGAATGTTTACGCCCAACCAGCCGCGGGCAATCTGGCCATCATCGGCAAGGTCAGCCACCACAGTCTGAACCAGATCAGAGGGCACCGCAAAACCGATGCCAACCGATCCACCACCCGGTGAGATAATCGCAGTGTTCACACCAATAACGTCACCGTCGTTGTTGAACAACGGCCCGCCCGAATTGCCACGATTGATTGCAGCATCGGTTTGGATGAAATCATCAAACGGACCTGCATGGATGTCACGCGACAGCGCCGAAATGATGCCAGAGGTGACAGTACCACCAAGGCCAAAGGGGTTTCCAACCGCCACAACTTCATCCCCGACGCGCAAAGTGTCAGAGCTGCCAAACGCCACGAAAGGCAGGGTCGCATCTGCCTCAATCTTCAACAGGGCAATATCGGTCATCGGGTCACTGCCGATGACTTTTGCGTCAAAACTGCGACCATCTGCAAACTTAACAGTGACCTCTTCAGCGCCCTCCACCACATGGTGATTGGTCACAATCTGACCGTCCTCAGATACAACAAAACCAGACCCAAGCCCTTGGCGTGGCATCTGGGTGCCGTTTGCGCCGGGCATCATTTGTTCAAACTGCTTGCGCAATGCTTCCGGCATATTTTGTGGCAGCGTAACGTTGGCGTTTTCGGCTTTGGCCGTGACTTCGATAAACACCACAGCAGGCGAAACCGCCTCTACCAGATCGGCATACCCACCAGCGGGCACGGCAAGTGCCGCCGTTGGTGCAAGTGTTAGCGCAGACGTGGAAAGCAATGCCGCACTTAACGCAAGAGCGGCAACGCGGGGTGTTTTAGTCAAGACAAGTTTCATTCGGATGCTCCTCGCATTCTGTGTTACCTCCCTCAAATGGGCCCTGTGGTTTACAGCCTGTTTGGGCGGCGTATACAAATTTGTAAGGTTCTCTCAAATGACGGCAGAATGGTTATATAGGCAGCAATGGAATTCAGGAATTTGCCAATATGAAGCTGTTGATCGTCGAAGATGATGCCACCACAGGCAGCTATATCGCACGTGGATTGCGTGAAGAGGGACATGTGGTTGATCTGGTTGCAGACGGTCAGGCCGGATTGATCGCAGCGACCGGTGGCGGCCATGACGTGATCGTCGTTGACCGTATGCTGCCAAAGCTTGATGGGTTGACCTTACTCAAAACCCTGCGCGGTGCGGGCAATCGGGTCCCGGTCTTACTGCTCACCGCGATGGGGGATGTTGATGATCGGATCGCTGGTCTGAATGCCGGTGCGGATGATTATTTGGCCAAACCCTTTGCATTTGGTGAACTCTCGGCCCGGGTTGCGGCCCTTGCCCGCAGGCCGCAAACCTTGGAACAGGAAACCACCCTGAATGCTCGTGATCTAACGATGAACTTGATCACCCGGAAAGTGACCCGAGGCACTGTTGAGATTGATTTGCTTCCGCGTGAGTTTGCATTGTTGGAGCATCTCTTGCGGCGCAAGGGGCGGGTTCAGACCCGGACGATGCTGCTGGAATCCGTCTGGGACCTTAGTTTTGATCCGATGACCAATGTTGTGGAAACCCATATCAGTCGGTTGCGCGCCAAAGTGGACAAGCCGTTTGCGACTGAGCTGATTGAAACTGTCCGTGGCGCTGGTTACCGGATGGTCGGATGAGCGCGCGCATGGCGCAACTTTGGCGCTCAATGCCGCTTCGACTGGCGGTGCTGCTGGTGGCGTTGTTTTCGACCGTTAGTTTGCTTAGTCTGGCTGCCAGTTATGCCGTCACGCAATCCTCGTTTGAACAAGCCATTCGCGCCGATCTGGCGCAGGATTTGGCCGGATTTCGTGCCGCCCCCAATGCCCGCGCTGTGGCGTTGCTGGTCAAGGCGGAATCGCGCGAAACGGACCCCAATCGCCTGATCCTGAGCTATGTCGCGCCCAGCGGTCAGATTTACGGAAATGGGGCCATTGCCCGCGATGATGAAGGGTTTCACATCGTATCTTTGGACGCGGACCGCGCCCAATATGACGGTGCCTATCTGACCCTGACCGAACCTTTATTTGGCGGTCTCCTGACCATCGCCCGCAGCCGCGCCGAGATCGCAGCCTTGGGTGATGTATTCGTGAACATCCTGCTGATCTCACTTTTGCCAACCGTGCTGATTGCGCTTTCTGGTGGGCTGATCCTTGCTCGGCGGTCAAAACGCCACGTCGAAGTGGTTGGTCACGCGCTTGATGACATGACAACGGGCAATCTTGGTGCACGGGTTCAGATCGGGCCGCGTTGGTCAGACGACCTGCGCCAGATTGGCGGCAAGTTAAACCAGATGGCAGGCGCGCAGGAAGCTTCCGTTGCCGCATTGAAACAGGTTTCACTAGATATCGCCCACGATCTGAAAACCCCAATCCAACGGGTTTCAGTGCATCTGGATGACTTGGCGCGCATGACTGAAAACGGAACAGATCGGGGTGCCCTGGTCAGCAAAGCTCAAGAGGAACTGGACGGTATCGCGTCGGTCTTCCAATCGCTGTTGCAACTTGCCCAAGTTGAAGCGGGATCGCCCAAAGCCCGTTTTGTCCCGGTTGACCTGACCGCGCTATGCCAGACGATGTTTGAAGTGTTTGAACCTGCCGCCGCAGAAAATGGCCAAGTGCTACAAGCTGATCTTGCGGAGGGTCCGGTTGTTGTTCCCGGGGATCGGGCGCTGCTGGGTCAACTGTTGTCAAACCTCATCGAAAACGCCATGCGTCACACGCCGCAAGGGACCAAAATCAAGATTATACTGGATGTGGTCGAAGGACACGCACAGTTCAGTGTCGCAGACACCGGGCATGGCATTCCACCGGATGAGCGTGAAAAGGTTCGGCGTCGACTGTACCGACTGGACCGCAGCCGAAACACGCCGGGCAACGGGCTTGGGCTTAGCTTTGTGGATGCGGTGGCGACGCTACATGGTGCAACATTGGAATTGATTGATAACGCGCCCGGGCTGCGGGTTTTGCTCCGCTTTTGACGCCTGCGGCGATTTGCACCTGTGCGTCCATCAATCCCGCGCCATATCATGTGGCAAATTCTGGTGCGAGGAATGCGAAATGCTTGACGGTTTCACTGCCGAAACACTGGCGCGGGCGCAATTTGCCTTTACCATATCTTTTCACATCGTATTTCCGGCGTTTTCGATTGGATTGGCCAGCTTTCTTGCCGTCTTGAATGCGCGGTGGTTGCTGACGGGCGACGATACTTATCGCGTCTTGTTTGATTACTGGAAAAAGATATTTGCCGTCGCTTTTGGCATGGGTGTCGTGTCGGGCATTGTCATGTCCTATCAGTTTGGCACCAATTGGTCGGTATTTTCGGACAAGGCTGGCCCGGTTGTGGGGCCGTTGATGGCTTATGAGGTCCTCTCTGCGTTTTTCCTTGAGGCGGGTTTTCTGGGTATCATGTTGTTTGGCCGCAAGCGTGTCGGCAATGGATTGCATATGTTTGCCACGGCAATGGTTGCCTGTGGCACATTGGTATCGGCAACTTGGATATTGTCGGTGAATTCATGGCTGCAAACGCCCGCTGGTTTCGGCGTCAATGATGTCGGCCAGTTTATCCCGCTGGATTGGTGGGCCATCGTGTTTAACCCGTCCTTCCCGTATCGGTTGGTGCATATGGTTCTGGCCGCGTTTCTGACAACGGCATTGGTCGTGGGGGCGGTGGGTGGTTTGCACCTGTTGCGCAACACGGCCGATGTGCCAAGCCGCCGCATGTTTTCCATGGCCATGTGGATGTTGGTGTTGGTCACCCCCTTGCAAATCCTTGCCGGCGATATGCACGGGCTCAATACCCTTGAACACCAGCCAGCCAAGGTGATGGCGATGGAGGGGCATTACGACAGCCATCCTGACGGCGCTCCGCTGATCCTGTTTGGTATCCCCAACTCTGCGGAAAAGCGGGTGGACTATGCTATCGAAATCCCAAAACTGTCTTCGCTGATCCTCAAACATGATTTGAACGCGCCGCTGGCCGGGCTCGACACCATTCCTGACGAGGATGAGCCGCCCGTGGCAATTGTCTTTTTCTCCTTCCGGGTCATGGTTGGGCTTGGCTTTGCGATGCTGGGTCTTGGGCTTTGGGGTGTGTGGGCGCGGTTGCGGGGTCGGCTGTTTGACGCATCCCTGCTGCACCGCGCTGCGATTCTGATGGGGCCAACAGGGTTCATCGCCGTTTTGGCAGGTTGGATCACCACCGAAGTCGGGCGGCAACCGTTCACGGTCTATGGCCTGCTGCGCACATCTGACAGTCTGGCCCCAGTTGCAGCCCCGGCTGTCGCAGCGTCCTTAACCGCATTCATCGTTGTCTATTTCTTCGTCTTTGGGGCGGGGACCTATTACATTCTTCGGATGATGAACCAGTCCATCAAAGCTGTCAGTGCAATGCCCCTGCGGGACGAGGCACCAACCCGCGCCGCTGGAACGACCCCAGCCGCACAAAGCATCGCAAAGGGAGACAACTGATATGTATGGTTTTGAACTGTCGTTCATTTGGGCGGGTATCATCGCCTTGGCGGTGCTGATCTATGTTATCCTTGACGGTTTTGATCTTGGCGTTGGGCTGCTGTTCCCGCTGACCAAAGACGAAGGCGAACGCAATGTCATGATGAATTCAGTGGCCCCGATTTGGGACGGAAATGAAACATGGCTGGTGTTGGGCGGCGGCGGATTGTTCGCCGTTTTCCCGCTGGCTTATGCCGTGGTGATGCCAGCGCTTTATATGCCCATCACCTTGATGTTGCTTGGCCTTGTTTTCCGCGGTGTTGCCTTTGAATATCGCTGGCGCACCAAACGGTTCAAGCCACTTTGGGATATGGCGTTTTTTGGCGGATCGTTGACGGCGGCCCTATGTCAGGGCATCGCGCTTGGCGCGCTGGTGCAAGGGATCGAAATCGAAGGCCGTGCCTATGCCGGGGGCTGGTGGGATTGGTTAACGCCATTTTCGATACTCACTGGCGTTGCTGTGACCATCGGTTATGCTCTGCTGGGCGCGACATGGCTGAACATGAAATTGGTGGGGCGTATTCAGGAACATATGCGCGGACTGATCTGGCCATTGGCGGTTGCCACATTGGCTTTCATGGCCGCGGTCAGCCTGTGGACACCTTTTCAGAACGACGCCTATTTTGGGCGCTGGTTTGCCTGGCCGACAGCAGTGTTCAGCGTGTTGGTGCCTGTGCTGATTGGCCTCGCGTTGTTTGGCCTGTTTTACGGCATCAAGAATGGCCGGGACGTGCAGCCCTTTCTATGCGCACTGATCTTGTTCATCTTGGGTTTCATCGGTATCGGGATCAGCTTTTATCCACATATCGTACCACCAAGCCTGACCATCACCGAGGCCGCTGCACCAGATAGTTCACTGGCATTTGCGCTTGTTGGCACAGTGATCCTGCTGCCGATGATTTTGGCCTATACCGCCTATGCCTATTGGGTGTTTCGGGGCAAAGTCGACCCGGATGAAGGGTATCACTGATGCAACGCTGGCTGGGCCGCATCGGATGGTTTGCGTTGATCTGGGTTGGGTCGGTTCTGGCGTTGGCCATTGTCGCCTACGGCATTCGTTTGGTGATTTTCGCAGGTTAAGGTGCGGTTTAGCCCAGCACCTCTTGCCAAATCAAACCAGTCTGACCAGTTTGACGCAAAAATAAGGATGTTTCGATGAAAGCCATGCAAGTCACCGCTTACGACGAACCGCTGACCATGCGGGAACTGGATAGGCCCACCCCGGCAAAGGGCCAAGTCGTTGTTCAGATCGACACATGTGGGCTTAATTTTGGCGATTTGTTGATCATCAAAGGCACCTATCAGGAAAAGCCACCACTGCCGTTTACGCTTGGCATGGAAATGGCCGGAACCATCACTGAACTGGGCGAGGGTGTGACCCGTCTGAAAGTTGGGCAACGCATCGCAGCCTATACGGGTTTTGACGGTTTGGCCGAATATGCGGCGATCCCGGCAGATGTTTGCGTGCCGATTCCCGATGAAATGAATGCCGTGGATGCAGCCGCCTTTTTGATTGCCTATGGCACCAGCCATGTGGGGCTGGCATACAAGGCGCGCTTGCAACCAAGTGAACGGCTGTTGGTTTTGGGCGCATCGGGCGGCATAGGTTTGACGGCGGTAGAATTGGGCAAACTGATGGGCGCTGAGGTGATTGCCTGCGCGCGCGGCGCGGATAAACTGGCCATTTGCAAAGCAGCCGGGGCCGACCATCTGATCAATTCAGAAACAGATGACATTCGCGATGTGGTCAAGGCGCTGGGCGGTGCCGATGTGGTTTATGACCCCATTGGCGGTGATCAATTCAAAGCAGCCCTGCGCGCCTGTAACCCAGAGGCGCGGTTGATCCCGCTTGGGTTTGCCTCAGGCGAGGTGCCACAAATCCCCGCGAACATCTTGTTGGTCAAAAACCTGACGGTGCTGGGGTTTTATTGGGGGGGATATGCGCGGATCAAACCATCGGTGCTGACCGACAGTTTCAAGGAACTAATTTCGTGGTACACTCAGGGCAAATTAAAACCGCATGTCAGCCACGTCTTGCCATTGGATCAAGCCAACGAAGCGCTGGAACTTTTGCGGACCCGCAAGGCGACGGGCAAAGTGGTGGTGCGGATCGCTGGATCTTAGCCACATACGCCTTTGCGCCTGCCAAAGCCGGGTTTCTCAACAGTCAAATTTGACGTCAACAGTTTCGCCTTATCTTTCCACCGCGACGCTTTGATAATGGCTATCACGTCGTCGCGGTGCCCCGTTCGGGTCAAGAATGTTAAACCGTTGCGGATGTCAAACGATGGCCTGTTTCGTCTGTCTTCGCTGATTTGGTTTTTCACAATATTACGTACCAGCGGTGCCAAATCTTGGTGCCATTGGACATCAGACGCGCAGACCGCCCGTATGGCGTATTCACCATGTGATAAATATCCTGTGCTTGCACCTTTAGCCGTATAAATTTCCGAAAGCTGCGGGGCAGGGTCAAAACCAAACCGACCAATCGGCATGACGATCTGCCAATGAGGTTCTTCTTTGTCCAACAGCGCGCGATATCGGTCTGCATATGGGGCAAGTTGTGCGTTGCTAAATTTTGGCCCGGAGAGTTCTTGAAATAACGTTTGTAGTGTCTTTACGTTTGCACCGCTCTCTTGTTCCATCGCATCAAAAAGCCATGGCAGCATAACCGCCTGAACTTCTTTTTTTGATGCAAACACGTGATCTAAATGGAAGGGTCTCTCCATCCGGGGGTCTTTTGCGATCTGCATAATAAGTGACACATCACTTTCGGCCAATGCATCTGCACGCAAGGCAAGGCTAAGCCAGCCACCGATTTCCTGCTTTGATTGCTGTGTGATTTCGCCGGGTTGATTAAGAAGCGATGCGATTTTTCTGGTATCGCCGGATTTGAGCGGCTTTGGCGGCAAACGCTGATGACGCTTCTTGAACTGTGGCAGCACAGCCTTGGGCAGCATTGGCGATGCTAAATCCAACGCCAAGCCATTTGCAATCTGGCCAAGATCAATGGCGTTGCGATCAGAGGAGACACGCACGAGGGGTGGGGCCAATCCACCATCCGCGTCAAAGTGTGCGCCAAAAAACGAAACCATGCCGAATTTTGAAATTTCCAGTTCGGTCTGATGCCAGACCTTTTCACCCGCCGCCTTGGAACCATCAAATACGCTGATTGTATGAATGTTGCGCAGATCGGCCCAGCCTTGTGGTTTTTGACCCCGCTTTTTCGGGTGTCCATGGCTGATGTGAAACTCAACCGTTATGTCAGCTGCTTGCTGCGTGTTTTCCGCGTAAATAAAACACAGTTCATTGGTGCAACCAGCGCCATCGCCGCGCGTGAATGTGAGAACCTTTTTGATGCTATCATCATACTCTTTTGCGACAACGCGTACCCAGTCAACTTGTCCGCCATGCAGGGCGCGCTGGCAAAGCAGGTCGCAGGGTTTATTTGACAATATCCGCAGGCCAGGGCCTGCATTCAGGGTCTCTGGGCGGATAATTTCTAAGCCAAGGTTCTTTTTCCCAACAAAGCTTTGCTGGCTGCGTACCTCATCTAAAAGCCGAACGGCCATGATTTTCTCGGCTGCACGATTTGATATGAAGCCCGGGCCAAGGAAACAGACCACAAGCAATGCTGCAGAAAGAATAAGTGCCAATGGTTTTGGCAGGCGCTGTACAGCAATCGGGAAAATGCACAGTAAGAAAACAAAGAGGTTTATCACAGCGATCAGGGCAAAGAACCCCATGCCAATCGTCAGAAAAGTGAACGCAATAGGAAAGCCGGGGATCAAGGAGAGCGCCGTGAGCACACCCGAAACAGTTAGCCAAATGAAATATTGTTTTCTCATTCCACCAAGATTGCATCTGATCTGGGCGCAATCTTGTCCTTAACAAGAATTATAGAAGGCCGATGCCATTCGACCCTAACGCCGGGCACCCAGGGCGCGGGTGATATTGCGGGCCTTTTGTCGTTCGCGCAGAAATACAAACAACCCCGCGGCAAGGATCAGCGCGATACCGACCCAGACTTCCCATGATGGCAAGTCGCCAAAAATGACGAACCCCCAGAACACCGCAAGGGGCAGGCCGATGTATTCAAACGGGGCGACCGTAGCGGCATCAGCAATGCGGTAGGCTTGACTTAGGCAATATCCAATGATGGCTGCGTTCAAACCGAGTAACAGAAACACCCAGCCATCGCCTGTCGCGGGCCAGACCCAAGCACGCAGCAAGAACACCAGTGATGGCGTCGAACTTTCATCAACGAACCGGCCATCCCCGGCAACCAGATAAAATCCCAGCGACACGACAACGAACACGGCTTGAATATAAACTGCCAGCACTGATGCTTTGGCCGATACCCCCAGTTTGCGGGTCATCAACTGATTGAGCGCATAGGTGATTGCGGCCAAGATCGGCAGCAACAATACCAATCGTGAGGCGTGCAGGCTTTCATCCCCGGCCCAAGGGCGCTGCATGATGACGACACCGATGAACCCCACGGCAACCGCGCTTAACCGCATGACGCCCACCTTTTCACCCAAGATTGGGATCGACAGCAACGTGATGAATAAGGGTGCCGCAAAAAACAACGCCGTCGCCTCTGCCAATGGCAGTGCGGCGAGGGCCAGAAAGAACGCCATATTGGCAATCACCACCAAACCGCCCCGCAGGATGTGTAGCCCGGTATGATCCGTCTTGAGCAGGTGAAAGCCGCCTTCAAGCTTGACCAGACCAAGGCTGATGATGATTCCAATTGCAGAGCGTGCAAACACGATCTGGTGCAGCGGATAGCCACCTGAAAGCTGCTTGATCAGCATGTCGTTGATTGAAATCGCGCCGACCCCGATCAGGACAGACAAGATCGCCAATCCGGCACGGTTTTGAGGGATCGCATTCATCACCCAGTCCTATCAATCTGGCGCGTCCTGTCCAGCGTCTTTGCTATTGGTGTGTTTTATGAAACTCGGTTAGGTTTAAGTCTATCAGCCAAAGGAGCCTGCCCATGCAAATGTCCGACACCCGCCAAATCGCCGTACCTCCATCAGAGGTATATGCGGCGCTGCTTGATCCGGAAATGCTGCAAAAATGTGTGCCGGGTGCGCAGGATGTAACCGGCTCTGTCGAAGACGGCTACGAGGCGACAGTGGTTCAGAAGGTTGGGCCAGTGAAAGCAACGTTCAAAGGTCAGGTCACACTAAGCGATCTGGTTGAGAATACCTCGTTAAAGATCGACGGTGCAGGTAAGGGCGGGGCCGCAGGTTTCGCCAAGGGGGGTGCCGAAGTGCGCCTTGTGGCCAAGGATGGCGGAACTGAGCTAAGCTATGACGTAGAGGCCAAGGTGGGTGGAAAGCTTGCGCAGCTTGGCAGCCGGATCATTGATGGCTTTGCCAAAAAGATGGCGGATCAGTTTTTCCACAACCTGCAAGAATTTCTCGAAGGACCGACAGACGAGAACCCGGAGGCTGAAACGACGCAGGCCCCAGCTAAAAAAGGTTGGTTCGGCAGATCCAAAGACTGAACCGCTCTGTTCACTTGCAACGTTCCGGTCTAGGTTCCCCGCAACATCAAGTGGAGATACCCATGCCGACCATCGTTGACATCAAGAACCTGCGTAAATCCTATGACGGTGGTTTTGAGGCGCTTAAGGGCGTTAATCTTGAAATCGAAGAAGGTGAGATACTGGCCCTGTTGGGTCCTAATGGTGCGGGTAAGACCACGTTGATCTCAACGATTTGCGGGATCACCACGCCAACCGATGGCAGCGTGACCGTGGGGGGGCATGACATCATCACCGGATACCGCGCCGCGCGGTCGATGATTGGTCTGGTGCCGCAAGAGATCAATCTTGAACCCTTTGAAAAGGTCATCAACACAGTGCGGTTTTCGCGCGGTCTGTTTGGTAAACCCAAAGACGATGCCGCATTGGAGAAAATCCTGAGGCAACTATCGCTTTGGGATAAGAAAGATAGCCAGATCAGAGCATTGTCAGGCGGGATGAAACGGCGCGTGCTGATTGCAAAAGCGCTGGCGCATGATCCGCGGGTGTTGTTCTTGGATGAACCCACCGCGGGCGTCGATGTTGAACTGCGCAAGGACATGTGGGAAATCGTTGCCGACCTAAAGGCTGATGGCGTTACCATCATTCTGACCACCCATTATATCGAAGAGGCCGAAGCCATTGCTGACCGTGTTGGAGTGATCGCCCATGGTGAATTGTTGCTGGTCGAGGATAAAGCCAAACTGATGGCGCGGATGGGTAAAAAACAACTCGAGGTCCAGTTGAGCAAGCCGATTAAGGCGATCCCAAAGGCCCTGCACTCCGAGGCGCTGACATTGTCCAAAGACGGCACAACGTTGATCTATACCTATGACACCCGTGCCGAACGCACAGGCATCACCAAGCTGTTGGCAGATGTCGCAGACGCGGGGCTTGTGCTGTCGGATGTGTTGACACGCCAAAGCAGCCTCGAAGATATTTTTGTCGGCTTGGTTCAGGAGGACGCAGCATGAACTGGACTGCAATCCATTCGATTTTCACCTTTGAGATGGCGCGGTTTTTCCGTACTATTGCGCAAAGTATCATCTCACCAGTTCTATCAACATCCTTGTATTTCGTGGTGTTCGGGGCCGCCATCGGCAGCCGTATCCAAGAGGTCGAGGGCGTCAGCTATGGCGCGTTTATCGTGCCGGGGTTGATCATGCTCAGCGTCATTACCCAAGCGATATCCAACGCATCTTTTGGGATATATTTCCCCAAATTCATCGGCACGATCTTTGAGCTGCTCTCTGCACCCGTGAACTTTTTTGAGATTGTGATCGGCTATGTGGGGGCTGCGGCAACAAAGGCGCTGTTCATCGGTGTTATCATCCTGATCACGGCGTTTTTCTTTGTCGATATCACCATCGCACATCCCATCGCGATGGTGATGTTTTTGGTTCTGACCTGCATCAGCTTTGCGCTGATGGGGTTCATCATTGGCATCTGGGCTGGTAATTTTGAGCAATTGCAACTGGTGCCCTTGCTGATCGTAACACCGCTGGTTTTCTTGGGCGGCTCGTTCTACTCGATCTCAATGCTGCCGCCCGTATGGCAAGTGATTTCGCATTTTAACCCAGTGGTCTATTTGATTTCGGGCTTCCGCTGGTCCTTCTTTGGCACGGCAGATGTGCCGATCTTGACCAGTTTGTTGGCGATTGGCCTGTTTACGGGGCTCTGTATGGCGGTGATCTGGTGGATTTTCCGCACCGGATGGCGGATACGGCAATAAACCTGCCCGAACCCGCCTTGTTTGACACGGTCCGGCGCTCTACATGGGGGTATATGAAACGCCTTATCCCCTTCCTTAAATCCGACCCGACCATTGCCGTGATCCGTCTTGCAGGCGTGATTGGCGGGCAAGGGCGCGCTGCATTGAATGATGCCACTCTCGGCCCGGTGATCGAAAAGGCGTTTGCCAAAGGCAAGCCCGTTGCCGTAGCACTTGAGATTAATTCGCCGGGCGGCAGTCCGGTGCAATCGTCCCTTATCGGCGCGCGGATCAGGCGGTTGGCGGAGGAAAAGAAAATTCCGGTCATCGCCTTTGTCGAAGATGTGGCCGCGTCCGGTGGCTATTGGTTAGCAGTCGCTGCGGATGAAATTTACGCAGACTCCAGTTCGGTGGTCGGGTCCATCGGCGTTATTTCGGCATCCTTTGGCGCGCATGAGTTTATCAAGGAACATGGTGTTGAACGGCGCGTCTATACCGCGGGTCAGTCTAAATCTATGCTCGACCCGTTCCGCCCAGAGCAGCCCGATGATGTGGCGCGCCTCAAGACCCTGCTGGAAGACATCCACACAAATTTCATTGAACACGTAAAATCACGCCGCTTGGGTAAATTGCCAGAGGGCAAAGACCTGTTCACGGGTGAAATTTGGCTGGCCCGTCGGGCGGCTGAATTAGGGTTGATTGATGGTATTGGTCACCTGTTGCCGCTCCTTAAGGATCGGTTTGGGGACAAGGTAAAACTCAACCGCTATGGCATCAAAAAGGGGCTGTTCTCGCGGTTTGGTGTGCAACTGGTTCAGGATGCTGTGCAAGGCATCGAAGAACGCGCAGCCTATGCGCGGTTTGGTCTATAATTCATGGTCATAAAAGTCGTTTTACTGTTCATCGTATTTATGGGCGTCCTTGCATGGTTTGGGAAAATGCACTGGCTTGGCTCAAAGAGACTGAATCAGACAAAATGCAAAAGCTGCGGACGGTATCGTATTGGTAAAGGCCCCTGCAACTGCGGAGGATCGCTTTGATGTTGATGCCATGGGTCCTGTCCGGTCTTGGTTTGTTGATTTTGCTGCTTGCTGGTGATGCGTTGGTCAAAGGGGCGGTCAATCTGTCGCTCAGATTGGGCGTTCCGGCATTGATTGTCAGCCTGACAATCGTAGCCTTTGGCACCTCCGCCCCGGAATTGTTGATTTCAATCAAGGCGGTGCTGGACAATGCGCCCGGTTTGGCGCTGGGCAATGTTGTTGGCTCAAACACTGCAAACATCCTGCTGGTCTTAGGTGTTCCTGCGCTGTTGGCGACCATGCACACATCCGAATGCAGCACCCGCAAAACTTATAACTTTATGATCGCAGCCAGCCTCTTGTTCATTGCACTGGCCTTCCGCGGTGTCTTTGATTGGATCGCGGGCCTGACATTACTTGCGGCACTGACCTATGTTCTTGTTGATCAACTTCGTGAGGCAAAAAACCATCGCAGGGCCTGCAAAGCGGATGCTGAAGAGGATTTAGACGAACTAGAAGACCTTGAGGGCGTCGATCCTGACATGCCGGGGTGGCAGATTGCAGTGTTCATGGTGCTGGGCTTGATTGGTTTGCCACTGGGCGCGGGCCTGCTTGTCGATAATGCCACGATCATCGCACAAGCGTATGGCGTCAGCGATACCGTGATTGGCCTCACCTTGGTTGCGATTGGCACATCACTGCCAGAGCTGGCCACCACCGTCATGGCGGCATTACGCAGGCAGGCGGATGTCGCATTGGGCAATGTTATCGGGTCGAACATGTTCAACCTGTTGGCCATTATGGGAATCGCCAGCCTTGTTGGGCCAATCGATGTCGACCCGGAATTCTTGCGGTTCGACCTGTGGGTCATGCTTTGTGCGTCGTTGCTCTTGATCCCCTTTGTTTATTTACGCAAAGATATTACGCGGGGTTGGGGCATTGCCCTCAGCGCGCTATATGCGTTGTATCTGATTGTCGTTTTAATCTGAGGAGACCCCGCATGGGTCGTGCATTGGTAACTGGCGCCGGGCAGCGCCTTGGCCGCGCAATGGCGTTGTATTTGGGTAGGTGCGGCTTTGATGTCGCGGTGCATTATGCCAGTTCGGCCAAGGGTGCCGATGCGGTGGTCGACGAGCTGCGTGCAATGGGCGGAAACGCAGTGGCTTTAAAGGCTGACTTGCTGAAGGAGAACGAAACCCAAGCGTTGCTACCGCGTGCCGCAGAAGCCTTGGGGGGGCCCATCACCTGTCTGATCAACAATGCCTCTATTTTTGAATATGACACAGTGTCGTCTGCAACCCGAACCAGTTGGGACAGGCATATGGAAAGCAATCTGCGTGCGCCATTTGTTTTAACCCAAGCCATGGCGGCGCAGGGCTTGGTTGCATCCGACGATGCTGGTGAACCACGTGCCGTTGGGTTGATCGTCAACATGATTGACCAGCGCGTGCGCAAGCTGACGCCTGAATTTATGACCTATACACTGGCCAAAATGGGGCTTTGGGCGATGACCCAAACCACGGCACAGGCGCTGGTCCCGGCAATCCGTGTCAATGCGATTGGCCCCGGACCTACATTGCAGGGCCACCGCCAAAGTGATGGTCATTTTGCAGCGCAACGGAAAAATACAGTGTTGGGCAGGGGCGCTGATCCGGATGATATTTCGGCTGCTCTGGGCTACTTTCTCGATGCCCCTGCGGTGACGGGTCAGCTGCTTTGCGTGGATGGCGGGCAGCATTTGGGCTGGCAGACACCGGATGTCCTTGGGGTTGAATAACCCTGAGTTGCAGCGCAGTTTTGCACTTTGTACCCTGATGTTACGAAAGTGTTACAAAAAGGTCTTTGTTTTCAGTTGGTTGTTATTGCGAAAAGAAAATATATATAAAAATCAACACGCTAGAGAAATGCCTAAAAAATAGGCAAATCGACGAAAGGTGCCAAAAGCAACAATAATTTCGTGAAGACCAGAAGTTATCCGCAGAGTTGTCCACAGGTTTCGTGGACATGTTAAGACTTGAAGCAGACCACACCATATTGCAGCGCAGGCAGAGAATCAGAACACCCGATGAATCAGGCAACCGACACCCCACCACACGGCCATGAGGTTATCCAAAGCTACCTCAAGACGATAGACACATCACCCGGTGTCTACCGGATGTTGGATGTGGAAAGTCGGGTTCTCTATGTCGGCAAAGCCCGCAATTTGCGTGCACGCGTCAGCAACTATGCGCGTCCCAGCGGCCATTCGGGGCGCATCGCGCGGATGATCGCGGCAACGACCTCAATGATGTTTCTGACCACCAAGACAGAGACGGAAGCATTGCTGCTGGAGCAAAACCTGATCAAGCAGCTGAAGCCGAAATTCAATGTGCTTTTGCGGGACGACAAAAGCTTTCCTAATATCTTGGTCACAGCGGATCACGATTTCGCCCAAATTAAAAAACATCGCGGTGCCAAGAAAGAGAAAGGCAGTTATTATGGACCCTTTGCCAGTGCGGGCGCGGTGAACCGGACCTTGAACCAATTACAGCGGGTGTTTTTGCTACGGGATTGTTCGAATGCGATGTTTGAAAGCCGCACACGTCCCTGTTTGCAGCATCAGATCAAACGTTGTTCTGCCCCCTGCGTTGGCAAAATCTCCAAGGCCGACTATGCGCAGACCGTAAAGGATGCAGAGCGTTTCCTGTCTGGCAAGACAACCGATATTCAGGCACGTTTGGCTGGGGAAATGTCGCGTGCTTCTGAGGAAATGGAGTTTGAACGTGCCGCTGCCCTGCGTGACCGGATCAAGGCGCTGACCCAAGTGCAAACCGCCCAAGGCATCAATCCTAAAGGAGTCGCAGAGGCGGATGTCATCGCTTTGCATATGGACGGCGGGCAAGCTTGTGTGCAGGTATTTTTTATTCGCGCTAACCAGAACTGGGGCAACCGCGACTATTACCCGCGGGTGGGTGCAGATGTGGATGCCGCTGAGGTTCTGGAAGCCTTCATCGGTCAGTTTTACGACACCCGCGAACCACCACGCCAGCTGATCTTGTCAAACGAGATTGAAAACCCCGATCTTATGGCGGACGCGTTGACTGGCAAGATTGGCCGCAAGGTTGAGCTGCTGGTGCCGCAGCGCGGGGAAAAGGCCGAATTGGTGGACGGTGCCCTGCGTAACGCACGCGAGTCGCTGGCCCGTAAAATGGCTGAGACTGCGACCCAAACGAAGTTGCTAAAGGGATTGGAAGAGGCATTTGAATTGCCGGCCCCGCCAACGCGAATTGAAGTCTATGACAACAGCCACATTCAGGGGACCAACGCCGTTGGGGCGATGATTGTCGCTGGCGCAGACGGGTTGATGAAAAACCAATACCGCAAGTTCAACATTCGTGGCGATGAACTGACGCCCGGTGATGACTTTGGCATGATGAAAGAAGTGCTGACCCGGCGGTTCAAACGGTTGATCAAGGAAGACCCGGATCGCTCCGGTGGCATGTGGCCGGACCTGTTGCTGATTGATGGGGGCGCAGGTCAGGTCAGTGCGGTGGCATCCATCATGCGCGAATATGGGGTTGAGGATATCCCGATGGTAGGGGTTGCCAAAGGTGTGGACCGTGACGCTGGCAAAGAAGAGTTCCACCGCGTGGGCAAACGCGTGATGGCGCTGCGGCACAACGATCCAGTGTTGTATTTTGTGCAGCGATTGCGTGACGAAGCACACCGTTTTGCCATTGGCACCCACCGCGCAAAACGCGCCAAGGCGGTTGGGGCCACGCCGCTGGATGATGTGCAGGGCGTCGGGGCCGGGCGAAAACGCGCGCTGCTGGCGCATTTTGGTTCAGCCAAAGCCGTGGGCCGCGCCAATCTAAGTGATCTTAAGGCGGTTGAAGGCATATCGGATGCGCTGGCAGAAACGATTTACGCCTATTTCCATGAACGCGGGTAACATGTTTTTGTGACGCTCGGCCGTAAGGGCCAATGGTATCCGGTTGGTCCTTTTAAGAGGCCAAAGGCCGTAGTAAGGTGATCTTATGAAATGGAACCTTCCCAATATTCTGACGCTTCTGCGTCTTGTAGCCGCTCCCGGTGTGGCGGTGATGTTCCTTTACTTTACAAGGCCCTATGCCGATTGGTTTGCGCTGATCCTTTTTGTTACCGCGTCAATTACTGATTGGCTTGACGGCTATCTTGCACGCGCATGGAAACAAGAAACCAAACTGGGTGCAATGCTCGATCCGATTGCTGACAAGGCGATGGTTGTGATCGCGCTGATGGTGATTATCGGTTTTTCAAGCTGGTCGCCTTGGTTGATCCTGCCAGCCACAGTGATTTTGTTTCGCGAAGTGTTTGTGTCTGGCCTGCGTGAATATCTGGGTGATGTGGCCGGAACGCTGAAAGTGACGGTTTTGGCCAAATGGAAAACCACCTTGCAGATGATTGCAATCGCAGTGCTGTTTTCACAAGGCGTGTTTGAACATTACCTTGGCACATCGGTTTTTGGCATGGACCAAGATCTGATTGGGGCCATTCTGAACGGTGATGAAGAAGACGTATTGGGCCTGAACTGGAAACTTGCAGGGATGGAATGGTCCGGGCGCATTGGCCTGTGGTTGCTATGGATTGCCGCAGCACTGACAGCCGTTACTGGTTTTGATTATCTGATGAAAGCCATGCCGCATCTGCGCGAGGGGCGGTGATGGACGTTTTGTACTTTGCATGGGTCCGCGAACGCATCGGTATACCCCGTGAGGTTGTCCAGACCGACGCGGCCACTGTGGCCGACCTCATTGTCGAACTGCGTGCACGTGAGGAACGGTATGCGCTGGCTTTTTCTGATCTCAGCGCGCTGCGCGTTGCGGTAGATCAAGAGTTGAGCGATTTTGATGCACCGTTAAGGGGCGTGCGCGAGTTGGCATTTTTTCCACCAATGACGGGTGGCTGATGCGCATCTGTGTTCAGGACCAGCCCTTCGATCTGGGTGCGGAAACCAACTGCTTTACCCAAGCGCAAAGCAACATGGGCGCCGTCGTCACCTTCACTGGCGTAGTGCGCGATACGCCAGATCAGCCGTTGAACATGATGGAGATTGAGCACTATCCCGGGATGACCGAGAAAGCGCTCAACACGATGGCGGACGAAGCGCTTGAGCGGTTCTCACTTGGCGATGTTCTGATCATCCACCGGCATGGGTGCCTTGCCCCCGGCGAGGTGATCATGATGGTCGCCACCGCAGCCAAACATCGCAAGGATGCGTTCGAGGGCGCTGAGTTCTTGATGGATTATCTAAAGTCACGCGCTCCGTTCTGGAAACGCGAAGTCACCCAAGACGGGCCCGATTGGGTCGCCGCACGGGATGTCGATGAAACCGCATTGGAGCGTTGGGCAAAAGATTGATCTCAATCAAGGCATGCTGTGTCGGTGCGGTTTATGTTTTTGGTATAAATCAATTGGAGGACCACCCCATGATTACCAAGATACTTGTTGGCTATGATGGTTCAGACGCTTCAGATCGTGCATTACGCTTTGCCTGTGATGTTGCAACGAAATACGGCGCGACAATCGAGGCGTCCCACACTCCCAAAGACGAAACGGTAAGCTATGCAGCCGAAGCGATTTCGGGGTTTTATATTGGCCCGAATATCGCCCGCGAAGACACGTTGATCGCTGCCGCAGAAAAGATGGCAGACAAGGCGCGCGCCATTGCAGCGGATTGTGGTCATCAGGGACTTGAAGTGCATGTCGGCCATGGCAACCCGGCAGATGATCTGCTGGCCCGCGCCAAGGCAGATAGCATTGATCTGATTGTAACCGGGCGGCGCGGTCTTGGCGATTTGCGCGGGCTGCTGTTGGGCAGTACCTCGCATGGGATCAGTGCCAAGGCGGAGTGCGCGGTGCTGACTGTCGCGTAAGGGAAAAGTCGCCAAAAGGCTTTCAAACAGATTAACAAACACCACGCCAAGCAGTTCAGACATGGACTGCTTGGTGGCGTTTCTAGCTCGCGTGTCTTTGCTGCTCAATATAGGCGCGCATTTCTTCTGCCTCATGACGGGCATCGCGCAGGCCGTCCATCGCCGCCCGCAGCTCTGCTTCAGTCTGTGAAAGTTGATTGGTTAGCTCGGCCTCGCGTTGTTGCAAATAGGTGATCGCCTGATCGCGGGTTTCTTCAGCTTCATGCAATTCCTGGCTCATCCGGTCCAGTTGCGCTACGTCATCCGCAGCGACGCGGGTAAAGCGGTGCAGCAGCCAGTTGGCAAACCACCCCAAACAAAATGCCACAAAGAGGATAATTGCTGTCGCGAGGACAAACTCAGTTCTGCTCATCGTTTGCGCCTTCTTGCACTTGATCTTGCGATGTATCGCCCGTTTCCGCGTTACTTTCCAGCGTTGTTTGTTCTGGATCAGCAACTGTATCCGGCCGGATTAACCGAAATTCGATACGGCGGTTGGCCTCGCGGCCCGCTTCTGTGTCATTGTCGGCAATTGGTTTTGCCTCTCCGTAACCACGCGCAACAAATGAACCCGTCAGAACCCGGCGGGCCCGCAGTTCATTCAGGACTGATTCTGCCCGCGATTGTGACAGCGCAAGGTTCATTTCCGTACGGCCCTGACTGTCGGTATAACCTTGGATTTCCAGCAGCAAATCACCACAACGTTTCAGGATTTCGGCAATGTCATCCATTGTCCCAAGCGCTGATGCGTCAATGGTGGCGCTGCTGGGTTCAAAATTAATCTTACCAACTTTCAGAACGGCACTGATTTCGGCCTCACATTCATCAGGTGTGGGCAGACCGAGAACAGGGTCCAGCTTTTCCTGATAGTTGACTGACACGTCAAAAGCCGTTCCTTCGCCCAGCTTGCCAGCCAGCAAAGCTGAAATTTCAGTGCTGGCGTCTGGGTTACCGGTATTGCCCGACACCGAAAGTGTTTCTGGTGTCACGGTGATTGCGCCGTTGCTGAGGGTCGAGAGTGCCTCAAGCGCGGTCAGAACCCGAGGGGCCCAATCATTGGGCAGGTTTTCGTCGATCCGTGCGGCGGTATACACTTTTTCGGAGCCAAAGCGGGCCTTGGCGTAACTATCCGCCAGTTCACGCAGCGCTTCCGAACTCAACCGTCCGCGCAATTGCACCTGACCTTCAGGGCTTAGGGTGGCGGTGAATTCCGGGGGACCCGCATTTGGATCAACAACAGATGGCAAGCTGGCATGCAGTGCAAAAACATCTGGCAGGCTGGTTTCCAATTCGCCAATCACCCTGTCAAACAAGGCCTGATTTGCGCCCGGCGCTGCAAGTAATGTAATATCGGCATCTGCAAAAGTGACAGAACCGCCACCAAGCTGTTGGACCGCGGCCATCGCCATGGATGCGGCTTCGGTCCAGGACGGGCTTGGCACGCCCATGCCAACAGTACAGCGCGCATCGCCTTGCAGGCCAGCGCGGGTGGCCGCTGCGATGATCGCTTTTCGTGCGGCATCGGTGTCTGCCGAACAGGCATCAAAGCGTCCGCCACTTTCATCCAGTTCAAACCGTAACGTAAACGGCGTAATCACTGGACGCGGCGCTGCGATGTCCAATACGACCTCAACCCCTTGCGGAATTGACCGTTTGACGGTGGCTTCCATCTTGGCTTTGGCTGCGGCACTGTCTGCAATGGCCGTGATCGAAACCTTGCCTGCTTCAACCGATGCTTTGGCGCGGGGCAACAGCGTCATCGCCTTGATCGCGAAATCCATCGAAATCTGCCAATTGTCTGGCGCAGGGTAATCAGCGGATTCAAGAAGGTCCGCCACCTGTTCTTCACCTACCATCGCCTGAAAGCTGGCAATCGTTGCGTCGCGGTCCGTGCTGGTGGGGATCAGTCCGATGATCGAAATCCCAGACGCGTTGCGTAGGACTTCTGCGGAAAAACGCGGCGGCGCGATGGCGGCTTGTGCCTCGACCTCCATTTCGTCGATCACCCGTGCTGCGTCAACGATGCTGCCTGCGGTGGTCAAGGCGCGAAACCTTACCGCTTCGGTTGGGGCGATCCCAGCCAAAGTGACCTGCAAACCATCTGCCTCAACCTCTGCCCAAGTCATGCCTTGATCATCGAGCGCGTCACGAACACCAATTTCAGAGTTGTCTTCGATCAACTGCACTGAAAAATTGGCGGCGACCAATGATACAACCGCCGCAGCGGTAAAGGTCAGGCCAATGGTCAGGATGGAAGACAGGCGCATGCGGATACTTCTGTATAGATCAAGTTAGGTCTTTGATACGCAAGTGAGACATGGGGTGCAATCAAAGCAGTAGGGCTGCGGCGAAAAACAGCAGCGGGATCATGCCGGTATCACGGTTGGCGCGAAACAATTGAAGGCATTTTGCCGGATTGTTGATGTCTAGCCCGCGCAACTGCCACGCCATATGCCAACCCATCGCCCAGGGTCCGCCCAATGCGATAAGCAGGGCAAGGATTGACGCATTTGGCAAAGCGGCAAAAACCACCGCAAGTCCCATCAGGCCAACTGTGGCCATCAAGAATCGGCGCAGCCAATGGTTGGTGTTGTCGCCAAAGAGCCGTGCCGTTGATTTTACACCAATCAGCGCATCATCTTCGGTGTCTTGGTGGGCATAGATGGTATCGTAAAACAACGTCCATGCGATGCCGGCAAAATATAATAAGACTGCTGGCGAATTGAGGCTGCCGGTATGGGCCGTCCAAACCAGCAAGGCACCCCAGTTGAACGCAAGGCCCAAAAACGCCTGTGGCCACCATGTAAATCGTTTGGCAAAAGGATAAATCGCCACCAACAACAATGACAGCACACCCAGCGAAACAGCAGCCCGGTTGAAGGTGAACAAGATCACTGCGGCGGCAAGTATTTGAATAATCATCCAAGCAACGGCCCCCATTACGGTGACTTGACCCGATGGAATAGGCCGCGACCGGGTGCGCGCAACCTGTGCGTCGAAATCGCGGTCGGTGATGTCATTCCAAGTGCATCCCGCCCCTCGCATCAACCACGCCCCCATCCCGCAACCGATAAATATCCAAAGATCGCCCCAGCGTGGCGTTTGGTCATATAGAAGCGCCAACGCCAGACCCCACCAGCACGGCAGTAACAACAACCACGTACCAATGGGCCTGTCTGCCCTGCTCAGCCTCAAATAAGGGCGCGCAAAGACAGGTGCATAGCGGTCCACCCAATTATCATTTGTAGCGTCTGCAACAGGTGCATCTGGCGAAGGCGGTGGGTTGTGCATATATCTTGGTCCATGAACGCAAAAATCAGACTTTATGTAGATCACCCTTTGGGTCCGGGGCAATCACTGACTTTGGATAAGGCGCAGGCGCATTATCTGTTTGGGGTGATGCGGTTGAATGTGAGGGCCGCGGTGCTGGTCTTTAACGGCCGCGATGGCGAATGGCGTGCGGAGGTGTCGCAAGCAAGTAAACGCGGTGGCGTATTGATCTGTACGGATCAGACCAAGCCATTACAGATGCCGCCTGATCTGTGGTTGATCTTCGCACCGATCAAGAAAGCCAGAACTGATTTTATTGTGGAAAAAGCTGCTGAAATGGGGGCTTCCCGAATTGTTCCGGTCATGACTGCCTTTACAAACTCAGGGCGGGTTCAGCGTGACAGATTGCAAGCCCACGCGGTTGAGGCAGCAGAGCAATGCGGTGGCACCTATGTGCCTCAGGTTGCTGAGGCGATAAAATTGGACCGTCTGTTGGAGGGGTGGGACACGTCCCGCCAGATCATGTTTTGTGATGAAGCATTGGCGGGCGGCACGGCCCGCTTGCCTGACGTAAAGGGGCCATGGGCGATCTTGATTGGCCCAGAAGGCGGATTTTCTGACAAAGAACGCAATCGCCTGCATGGATTGGACTTTGCGCACCCGGTCACTTTGGGCCCCCGCATCCTGCGGGCGGATACCGCAGCGGTGGCCGCCATGACGTTGTGGCAGGATCGGTTGGGGGATTGGACATGACGTTCTTTCGACCAGAAGCGCAGGCCGCACTTTGGCGCTGGCGCGAATGTATATTGGGCGGCGGGCTTGTCCTGCTTGGGCTTTGGCTGGTTCTGGGGCCGGGGTTGTTGTTGGCCGTGCCGGGATATGCCTTGGTTTTGGGCGGTGCTGCTGCTGTCTGGCTGGGCGTCCAGCGTGCGCGCTTTCGCGGTGCGGACGGCGGGGCAGGTGCTGTGCAAGTTGACGAAGGGCAAATTACCTATTTTGGCCCTCTAACGGGCGGCACTGTTGCGCTGCGTGAAATGGACCGATTGAGCCTTGAGCGGGCGATGTTTCCCGCGCATTGGCGGTTGGATCAGCCGGGGCAATCACCGCTGCTCATCCCCGTGAATGCTGCCGGATCAGAAGCATTATTTGACGCATTTGCCAGCCTGCCGGGCCTTAGAACAGAACGGATGCTTACCGAATTACACGCCACACGACATCAAGCGGTTGTGATCTGGCGGCGGGGCGGCGGCCCGCTTGAGACTGCCTTGCTGCATTGACACCCCTGCAAAATGCCCGCATCCAAGTCTGAACATCTATAAACCTCTCGGAGCCTCCATAATGTCTATTCCTCAGTCCGGCGGCGGGCCCATCGAACATAAAGACCAACTGGCGCAATATCTGGCGGACGGGTGTAAACCCAAAGAAGACTGGCGTATTGGCACCGAACACGAAAAATTCGGCTATTGCAAAGACAGCTTACTGCCCTTGCCCTACGAAGGGCCACGTTCGATCCGTGCCATGCTTGAAGGGTTGCGGGATCGGCACAATTGGGCACCTGTCAGCGAAGGTGGTAAATTAATCGGATTGGAAAAAGATGGCGCGAATGTGTCGCTTGAACCGGGGGGGCAGTTGGAATTGTCAGGCGCGCCCGTCGAAACAATCCACGAGACCTGCGACGAGGTAAACACCCACCTGCGTGAAGTCAAAGATGTCGCCGATGACATCGGCGCGGGTTTCATTGGCCTTGGCGCGGCACCGGTTTGGACCCACGAACAGATGGATCTGATGCCGAAGGGACGTTACAACCTGATGAATGATTACATGGGCCGGGTTGGCACCATGGGCCGGGTGATGATGCGGCGGACCTGTACCGTGCAGGTCAACCTCGATTTCGGATCAGAGGCCGACATGGTAAAAAAGATGCGGGTTGCCGTGGCTTTGCAACCTGTCGCAACGGCGCTTTTTGCCAATTCCCCGTTTTTTGAAGGCAAACCAAACGGCTACAAATCTCTGCGCAGCAAGGTTTGGCGTGAGTTGGATGCGTCGCGCACCGGCACGCTGCCGTTCTTGTTTGATGATGATTTTGGCTTTGAACGCTGGGTGGAATATGCGCTCGATGTGCCAATGTATTTTGTCTACCGCGATGGCAAATATATCAACGCGCTGGGCATGTCGTTCCGTGACTTTATGCAGGGCAAACTGGCCGCACTTCCCGGTGAAACACCGACCTTGAGTGATTGGGCCGATCACCTGACAACAGCGTTCCCCGAAGCGCGGATGAAAAAGTTCATCGAAATGCGTGGTGCCGATGGCGGACCGTGGCGCAGATTGTGTGCATTGCCCGCGTTCTGGGTTGGGCTGATGTATGATCAATCGGCCTTGGACGGCGCTTGGGATCTGGTCAAAGACTGGACCACGGCCCAACATGACGCGCTGCGGGTGGCGGCATCGGTGGACGGTCTTCAGGCCAAGGTGACTGGCATCAATATGCACGACATCGCTCGTGAGGCCGTGGCACTCTCTGAGGCGGGTTTGAAAGCGCGCGCCAAGGCAGGTGCGGGCGGTATGGTGCCGGATGAGACGCACTTCTTGAACGCGCTGAAAGAAAGCATTGAAACAGGCAAGGTCCCGGCAGATGAATTGCTGGATGATTACAACGGCAAATGGGCTGGCGATTTGAACAAGGTCTATGCTGACTATAGCTACTAAGCGCGGCTGCCCTGACCCAACACGCGTTGTTGGTACAGCGTCCTGATTTCGTTCTTGGCCGCGGCCTTGTTTGCCGCCTCCTGTTGAGGCGACTTCTCAAAAAGGTATTTGTATCCCTCAAACGGGTTAGCGGATATCGGCCCTTCGGTCAGGGTTTTGTGTTTACGTTTTCCTGCGCCAAAGCTGTTTTCATCAAGCTCTGATGGGGTGATCATAAAGTAGAAATGCATCATGATCGCCACAAATGGGGTCGCGATCAGAACCACCATGACCAATAGCATGGACGACGTGAGCGCTGGGTCCTTTTGCATACCATTTGCAATGTTGGAAATGCCCCCGGCTACGTCAGGTGCTGGGACTGACGCTTGCATTTCAGCAAACAAGCTCCAAATTGCATCCCAGCCGATCGCGTTCAAGATTGCGGCCAAGGCAAAAATACCGTTCCAGAAGCTATCAAGACTATGGTTCTCAAGTGCCATGCTCATGCCGACTGCTGAAATTGCACTGGCACTGCCTATACTGATGTTGGAAGTACCTACACCAGTGTTGGACGTCAGAATTGCCGAGCCAAGTCCGAGGACTAGCATGAAGCCTGAGCTTAATGCGACAAAAGGCAGTTTTGCCCATTTGCCGCTTTTGCCACTGTCATGAAGGCGGCGCACCGTAAGCGAAAGCCGTGGGATGATTGTGATGATAAAAAGCATTATTGATTCATAGTAAAATGGATTGAGCGGTGGAATTTCTTTGGCCAGCAAAAAATTCCAGAATGCACGTGCATCACCGGGGATCATCGCGATGATCAAAATCCAGATGACGGGCATCACGCACCAATACTCCAAGGGGCTTGCGCGGTCATCAAATTTGAATGCTTTGAACGCGAAGTTCTCAAAATATGAAAGGAATTTCATCAATGTCTTGCGCCTTGTCAGATCCAATTTTCATTCACTCTAGAGGTGAATTTCGCCCAGATTGAGGCAGAGATTTGGTAAAAGCGGACGCAAGGCAGGGATAGTGAGGTACTGAGGTGATCTGGGCGGTTGTTGCCCAGATCAAGGGTGTCAGGCTGCGATGACGGTATCCTTTTGCATGACTACGGCGCGCAAGGTCCCGATTGCATGGGTGAACCCAAGGCCAAGGCACAGGCTCGCCAGACCAAGCGCCAGCAAGAACGCGACAGTTGGGTGGTCCACGTTTAATGGCAGTAAGGCACCGATTAAGATCACACCGCCTGCACCGATTGCGGCAAATCCGGTGGCAATGGTGACGGCCGCAGCCCGCGCCGCAGCGCCAGTGGCAGGGCAGGTGCCAACCATCGCTCCAATCCGCAAGATCATGATGCACAAGGCAGTCAGGCCACCAAATGCAAGGGCGATGTAGCTTAGGGCAAGTAAGATCATTTCATGTATCCTTTGTTGTGTCATTAAAAGGGAACGGGGGCGGCATATAATTCACGGCAGAGTTTACCGTACAGCCAACCGAAACAGGCGGCCCATGCCGGGGCAAATATTGCCCCAAAGAAGAGAACGAAAAGCACCAGACCAAACGTGTCGTTGTTCTGACTGATGAAGGCACCAATGCTCAGACAGATTGACAGGCCGAACATGGTGAGCAGGGCCAGCAACGCCAGTTGGGAGGGTTTGGCCGGATGTCTGCTGAGATGGAACAACAACACCGGGGTGCCGATGACAAGATAGGGGATCGCCCCAAAGCCAAGTGCCGCAACAGGTATTAACATTATCCAGAACGTCCCAAGGGTAAATATCAGTGGGCCACCAACCAAGGCCACAAAGAACGCAACCGGATCAATGATATAGCGTGGGCCAAGGGAACTGGGTCTGGCGAGAAATTCAACAAGTCGTGGCATTGGTAAACTCCTTTTTTATTTCAGGTATTTCTGTCAAAATAGAAATTTTTGGATAAATAAGTTACGGTTTGTCTTTGTTCGTCGGTAAAAAGCGGGCCACGCGAGCACCAAGTTTTATGGCTGTCAGTTGCACCGTGCGCGGTAGGCGGGATACGTCTCTGTACCAGTCATCAAACAACTGCATCGTGCTTAGCGTTTCAGCAATGCGTGCCTTAACCGCGGGTGGCGTGGCGTCCTGTTCTGCTTCGGTTTGAACGGCGCGCAAGGCGGCTAAAGTGGGGGCGTATTCGCGTTCCCGGCGGCTTTCGATCACTTGGTTCACCAGATCAAACATATCGCGGATTGAGGTGAAGTGGTCGCGGCGGTCGCCAAGCTTGCGTTGTGATTTTACCAGTCCAAGGGATTGTAGTTCTTTCAGACCGTTGGACACGTTGGACCGGGCAAGGTTCAGCAGCTCACAAATTTCTTCCGCGCTCAGGGCGTCAGGGGAAATATGCAAAAGCGCGTGTATCTGCGCCACGGATCGATTGGTGCCCCATTTCGCGCCCATGTCCCCCCAATGAAGGATAAAGTTTTGCATGGCGGGTGTCAGATGCATTTTGCGACTCGCTATTTATTTCTGTAATGACAGAAATATCAGAATAGTCAGGAATGGCAAGCTATTTTCAAAATGTCAGTCTTTTCGGTTCAGGATCAAATTAAACAGCCCGGACCCCAATTTCATCTGCGTCAGCTTTTGCTGGTTGCCCGAAAGATCATATTGCACCTGCATCTTTACCGATGAAATATAAAGCGGCGACAGATGACCAGGGCCTGCAATAACCTTGTATTGAATGGCGCAGGTCAGCACATTTTCCGCGCGCGAAGCCCCATTTGGAGTTAATCTGATTGCCCGACGACCATCATAAATGGTGAATTTTTTGGGACATCCGCGCGCAGCAATCAATCGGCCAATGCCGCCAACAGGGTCAAGAACCCCATTGGGGACGCTTTTGACGTCTGACAGCTCAGTGCGTTCTGACACGGGTGTCACGATGGTTTCGACCACATGACCTGCCGCAATCAACAGTGCAATCTCGCGGGTTTTTCGCGATGATTTGCTGATGCTTTGATATTTCTGTTCCAGCGCGCCGGAAGTGGTGTGTACTGCCTGAGAGGACGCAGCAAATGAACCGTTAAACACGCCAAGCGGGGTATTGTTCAAATTGGAACTCAGTTGCTCACCTTTGGCATCGCGGTTGTACGTCAACGACCCTAGCTTTTTTGCGCCAAGATTGACCTCAAAGGTGTCAGCGACAGCAAAGGTTGCAGCAAAGACGCAGTAGAGCGCTGCACTGCTCGATGCTCTTATAAGTCTGCCTATCATGATACCCTCCAAAGGTGACCTGACTTAGACTATCCAATCTTCGCCGTCAGTACCTTTAGTGCAATGGCACCAAATGCCAGCGCAAAGAACCCTTCAAACAAGCGTTTTGCGCGAATATACGCCGCCGCCATTGGGGCCGAGGAAAAAATCAACGCATATAGGTGGAACAGGATCAGGCTTTGAATGCCGACCGCCAGAATCACAGTGATCAGCCCCGCCGCTGACGTGCCATTCGGGATACCGATGGCATAAAGTGCGCCAAAGAACAAAATCGCCTTTGGATTGGTCAGGTGCAAGGCCAGACCTTTGGCATAGGCGCGCCTTGGGGTGATTTGCGGCAGTGCTTTGGCCGTGATCTTATTACCATACCATGCCGAACGGGCGGCTTTGAGCGCCAGAAACATCAGGTAAGCGGCACCGACATACCTGACGACTTCAAACATCCAGGCATGTGCGGCCATCACCGCCCCCAAGCCAAAAGCAGCAGAGATTGACCAGATGAAAGACCCCGTGGTCACGCCGGACGCCAGCGCCAGACCCGCGCGACGGCCAGAGGACATGGACGCCCCTGCGATGGCCATTGTTGCTGGCCCGGGGCTGCCTGCGCCGATGAACGCGGCCAAAAGAATAACCGGCAGGTTCAAATCGGTCATGTCGATGCGTCCTTGATGGGATCAGGGGTATAGCTGCGCAAAAAGGCGATGACTTTTTCGGCGGGCATCTCGCAGGGGTAAAGGCCCGGCCCAGCGGTTAAATCGTAAAAGTTCAGGCTGATGTAATCGCTTCCGCCCAATTCTTCGGCCACCAGTTTGGTCGAGCGGCCATTGTTGAACAGACTTCGGGTTGCGACATAGCGTTTGCCCTGTGCCGTTCCGGTGCTGGTGCCAAGCGGCAGTGCAGCAAGGCAGGCACCAACGTCATCATGGGGTGTCACCCTTTTTGGCCAATCTTCGGTTCAACACCTGCTTTGATCCGCTGGATGTTACTGCGGTGACGCCAAAATATCAAAATCGTCAGCAGTATCCCAAGAAAAAGCGTGCTGCCGTAGCCGAGGAAGACCAACAAAAACGTTGATGCTGCGGCGGCGGCCAATCCACCCATCGAAGACGTCCGACTGATCGCGACTGCAATCAGCCACGCAATGCAACAGCCGACGCCAACAGGCCATGCCAAAGCCAGCCAGATGCCCAAGAATGTTGCAACGCCTTTGCCGCCCCGAAATTTCAGCCATATAGGATAACAATGACCCAGCATTGCGGCCAAGGCTGCGACCTGAGCTGCGTCCTCGCCCGCGAAAAACCGAGCGAGCAAAAGGGCAACGGCCCCTTTGCCCCCATCAAAGAGCAAGGTGAGGGCAGCAGCCTTTTTGCTGCCTGTGCGCAGAACGTTAGTTGCGCCAATATTGCCCGAACCGATATCGCGCAGATTGCCAAGGCCCATTGTCTTGGCCAGAACCATGCCAAAAGGAATGGACCCAAGCCCATATCCAATCACGGCCCAAAGGATCAAAATAAAGAGCGAGCTGTCGAGAATAGGCATCAGTGACCCTCGTAAACGCAATTTCCTGCAACGTAAGTTGCCAACACCTTACCCTGCATGCGCATGCCGTCAAATGGCGTGTTGCGCGATTTTGACCGCAACGTGGCGCGGTCCATAACAAAAGGCGCATCTGCGTCAAACAGCACCAGATCAGCCGGGGCACCCGCCGACAACCGACCACAGGGCAGTCCCAATCGTTTTGCCGGGTTCAATGACAGCGCCCGCCACAGTGTTGGCAAGTCCATCAAATCGCCGTGCACAAGGCGCAGCGCAGCGGGCAGCAACGTTTCCAGACCCACTGCACCGGATGCCGATTCTTCAAACGGCAGGCGCTTGGATTCTTCATCTTGCGGGGTGTGCATCGAACAGATGATGTCGATCAACCCGCTTGCGACAGCCTGCGCCACCGCAATCCGATCGTCCTCATCACGCAGTGGTGGTTTGAGCTTAAAGAATGTGCGGTAGTCCGCCACATCGAGGGCATTCAGCGTCAAATGGTGAATGCCGACACCAGCGGTAATGTCCAACCCATTCTTTTTCGCTCGTTCCAGTGCGGGCAAGGCGCGGGCGGTAGTGATTTGATCCGCGTGATATTTTGCACCGGTCATTTCGATCAGGGCAATATCACGGTCGAGGCCCATGCGTTCAGCCATTGGCGATACTGCTGGCAACCCACGCAATGACGCGAATTTACCAGAGGTTGCCGCCGCATCTTTGCTCAGGATCGGTTCCTGTGGATGGGCAATAACAAGCGCCCCAAGGCTGCGCGCATAGGTCAAGGCGCGGCTGAATACTTTGGTATCGGTGATCACCCGGTCACAATCGGTGAACGCAATGGCCCCCGCGTCCATCAGAAAACCAATTTCGGTCATCTCGCGGCCCGCGCGTCCCTTGGTCAGTGCGGCCATCGCAACCACGTTGACCGGGGCCGCCTCATTGGCGCGGCGGGTGACAAATTCCAGAACTTCAGGGCTGTCGATGGCAGGGTCCGTATCAGGCCGGGTGATCATTGTGGTCACCCCACCTGCCGCCGCTGCCAGCCCGGCAGAACGATAGCTTTCCTTGTGCCGCTCGCCTGGTTCGCAGACTTTCACACCCAGATCAACAATGCCGGGTGCAAGGTATTTGCCTTTGCAGTCGACCACTTGTGCATCCTTCGGCAAAGGGGCCATATCTGCCGAAACCTTACTGATCTTACCTTGATCAACGCTCAGGGTGCCGGAGGTAATGCTGCCGTTTTCAGGGTCGATCAACTTGGCATTGATGAAATGCAGCGTCATGGTGGGCCTTTTGGTCAGGATCAATGTGTCTGGCACGTATTGCCCGAAAATTGCGTGTGAACCAAGGGGCGATTATAGGCGGGGGCCGTACAGACTTAGTGTGGCTTGGCCACGTTGATCTGTGCGGCGGTTTCCGCCGGGTATGGCAGATACCGCAAAACGATCCGCTGGCCAGAGGTCAGTTGTACCACAACATTGCTGCCAAAACGCCGGAAGGCGCTGTCGAGTTCGTCCAGTGGAATACGCGCGCTGCCGTCTTGACCTTCGTGGATCAGATGCCCGTCGCTGATCTGCCAACGGTCATACCGCGCGGTGCGCCAGCGCATGGCATCGTCAAAAGTGAACGCCAAGGTCATCGTCAGAGCGGTTGGGAAAACCCACAAAGCCGAAAGGTCAAAATAAAACGAAAGGCCCGCGCCCAAGACCAAGAGCGCACCAAATGTGATGCAGCTTACGATCAACGTCCGGCGGATAAAAACCGACTTGGCGGGTGCCCAGCTTAGTCCTTCACTGGGCGCGCTGGCCATCATCTCAGCCAACCCAAAGCATCAAACCAACGACACCAAAAGCCACGATAAGCGCAATCATCGCGATGCGGCCGGACATTTTGGGATCTGGTTTTGGTTCTTGCATATGGTGGTTCTAGCCCAAGGTTAGGAACAGTGCCAGTAGGTTAGCTGAATGCCCACCAGAGGATAAGTGCCGCCATCACGGCCAGCCCCACAACGATCAGTGATCCTCCCGCGCGGCCATGGGGTGGTGTTAGTGGCGTGGTGCTTGGGACGCCCGTGTAGGGTGCGGCAGCGTCGCTCTCCAAAGCGATAGTGCTGCTGTCGCTGCGTTCTTCGGCATAGGTTCCGATCAGGGTCAGATCGGGGCCGATGGTCAGAGTAACGTTGCGAAAATCAAAGGCTGAGGTGAAAACCAACAAGACATATCCTTCTAGCCTGTCCAGCTTTGTTCGGGAGTCTTTCAGATCTTCAGCCGGGACATCCCAGCCTTGTATCAGGTAATTGGCAAGGCCCACGCCCTCCAGATCGCTTAATGCCACTAGGTCAAATCCGCCCTCAGAGAGCGGGTGACCCAAAAGAGCTGAGGCCACCTGTGCCTTGCCTTTGGCGCTTACGGCGTTTCTGATTGCATCGACATCGGCATTCACCGCAAAAACGCGGACCAAACCATTTTCGCTTTGGGGGATTTCAATGATCATGAGGCAAGTGGGCGTTTTGAGGTGCGTAAATTTCGTGCCAGCAGGTCCATTACAGCCATACGCACGGCAACGCCCATTTCGACCTGATCCTGAATGACACTGCGGTTGATGTCATCGGCCAAGGTGCCGTCAATTTCTACGCCGCGGTTCATCGGGCCAGGATGCATGACAATGGCATCAGGTTTGGCATGGCTGAGCTTTTCTTCGTCCAGCCCGTAGCGATGGTAATATTCGCGCTCTGACGGGATAAATCCGCCATCCATCCGCTCGCGTTGCAGGCGTAGCATCATCACAACATCAACATCCTTTAGACCTTCGGCCATGTTGTCGAACACTTCGACCCCGAACTGATCAATCTGTGAGGGCATCAAGGTGGGCGGGCCGATTAACCGAATGCGGTTCTCCATTTTGCCCAGCAACATGATGTTGGACCGGGCCACCCGGGAATGCGCGATATCACCACAAATCGCGATGCTAAGGCGGTGCAAGCGTCCCTTGGCGCGGCGGATGGTCAAGGCATCCAACAGCGCTTGGGTTGGATGTTCGTGGCGGCCGTCGCCCGCATTTAGGACGGCGCAATTTACCTTTTGCGCCAACAAGTCCACCGCGCCAGACTGCGGATGACGGACAACCAACAGGTCCGGGTGCATCGCATTCAGGGTCATCGCGGTATCAATCAGGGTTTCACCCTTTTTAATGCTGCTGGCTTGCATCGCCATGTTCATCACATCAGCACCCAGACGTTTTCCCGCAATCTCAAAACTCGCCTGTGTGCGGGTCGAGTTTTCAAAGAACATGTTGATCTGGGTCATTCCCTTAAGCGCATCGGAATGCTTGGAAGGTTGCCGATTGAGGTCCGCATAGGTGTCGGCCAGATCAAGGATCGTTGTAATATCGACCTGAGAAAGCGGTTCGATGCCCAAAAGGTGGCGGTGGGGGAATGTCATGGTGTGCGCCTCTGCCGTTCACCACTTTATAGGCGCGGGGTGGGTGCAACGGCAAGCGGATGCGCCAATTCTTGTTGATTGCAACGCGGGGGATTTAGATTACCCGGTAAGGCGCATAGATTAGCGCTATGGAATCGGCAAATACATATTGGGCAGACCGTACTTTGCTGGAGTGGCAGGTCGAACTTGGCGCGACCGAGGCGATCTGTGACGCGCCGGTTAACCGCTATGATGTTCCGGCAGCGGTTGAAAAACCCAAGGCCACTGCGACCTTAACCACCCCGATGAATGCGGCACCGCAGAAAGTTGATGCTATTGCCGCTGCGGCCCAAGCCGCTGCGGCTGCGCGCTCACTGGATGAATTGCGTGCGGCAATGGAACGATTTGACCTGTGTGAACTGAAAAAAGGCGCGCGCAATCTGGTGTTTTCTGATGGACTGGCTGGTGCCCGGGTGATGATCATCGGCGAAGCGCCGGGTCGGGATGAAGACCTTGCAGGAAAGCCGTTTGTCGGTAAAGCGGGCCAGTTATTGGACAAGATGTTGGCCGCTATTGATTTGGGGCGGGACCATGCGGATGCCCCCGTTTACATCACCAATGTTTTACCATGGCGGCCACCACAAAACCGAGACCCGAAACCAGATGAGATCGCAATGATGTTGCCGTTTTTGCTGCGTCATATTGAACTGGCAAAACCTGAAATCCTTGTGGTTGTCGGTAACTGGTCTTGTCAGGCGCTATTGGGCAAACGCGGCATAACGCGGCTGCGCGGACAATGGACACAGGCAGCGGGATTACCAGCACTGCCAATGTTCCATCCGGCCTATCTGCTGCGCAGCCCAGAATTCAAACGCGAGGCGTGGACAGATTTATTAAGTCTAAAAGCGCGGTTGCGTGATGGTTGATCCGCTGACCCTTGCTGCATTTGTGCCTGCTGCTTTGGCGCTGAACCTGACGCCGGGGGCGGATATGATGTTTTGCCTCGGGCAGGGGCTTCGGTCTGGCCCGCGCGCTGCAGTGGCGGCAAGCGCAGGTATTTCGCTGGGGGGCATGGTGCAGGTTGCACTGGCCGGACTTGGCCTTGGCGCAGTGGTGGCGGCATTGCCTTGGGCCTTTGATGTGATCCGCTGGATCGGTGTGGCGTATCTGCTGTATCTCGCGGTTCAGGCGTGGCGCAATACCAGCGTGGCTGGGCGCAGCGGACCGGGGATGAGTATACCACGCGCCTTTGGCACTGGGTTTGTGGTAAACTTGACAAACCCCAAAGTCATCCTGTTCGTGCTGGCATTTGTCCCGCAGTTCGTGAAACCGGAAGCAGGCAGTATTCTGGCACAATTTCTGGTTTTTGGCACGGTTCTGGGCCTTGGCGGATTCATCATTAACGGTGCCGTTGGTGTTTTTGCCAGCAGTATCGGCAGGCGCATGGTGCGCGGTGGCCGGATGCTGGGCTGGATCACCAGCGGGATATTCGTGGCCTTGGCCGCGCGGTTGGCAGTATTGGAGCGGACATGAGCACCTTAGATCAGACCAAAGACTTTATTCCTGTGCGCATCGCGATCCTGACAGTCTCCGATACCCGCGACGCCTCGGACGACAAATCAGGTGACGTGCTGGCCGCTCGGATAGAAACCGCCGGGCATGTGCTGGCCGCGCGGCACATTTTGCCAGATGAGCAGGCATTGATTGCAGACCAACTGCGCAGCTGGTGCAAAGATCCGGCAATTGATGTGGTGATCAGCACAGGTGGCACAGGTCTGACGGGCCGCGATGTGACCGTTGAGGCGCACAGAGATGTCTATGAAAAAGAGATCGAGGCCTTTGGGACCGTCTTTACCATTGTATCAATGGAAAAGATTGGCACCTCAGCCGTGCAAAGCCGTGCAACAGGTGGGGTGGCCAATGGTACGTATCTGTTTGCATTGCCCGGCAGCCCGGGGGCCTGCAAGGATGCGTGGGACGCAATATTGGTAAAGCAGTTGGATTATCGACATCGGCCCTGCAATTTTGTTGAGATCATGCCACGACTGGATGAACATCAACGTCGCAAATAGCATCGCAAAAGAAAATATTATCGACGGAATGTGCGGTCCCGCCCGTTTCACAATCGTGACTTGGTATTTTTCTGGTGTCCGCTAGATTACAAAGTGCAGGCTTTAGGACTGCTTAACGATCGGAAGAAGATGCGGTTTTTGCGCCAAAGTATGATTGGTTTGTTTTTGGCTGCGGTGACGCTGGGGCTTTTGGTGTTCGCTGGCCATTTGATCAGTGGTGCTGTTCAGGAACGGATGTCAGACGTCACAAAGGCCCCACCGGCACGCGAACGCGTTTTTTCAGTCAACGTGCGCCTTGCCACGCCAGAGGATGTCGCGCCTGTTCTTGAAACATTTGGTGAGGTGCAAAGCCGCAGGTTGTTAGAACTGCGCGCCAGTGGGGGCGGCCAGATCATTGAAATCGCTGACGGTTTTGAGGACGGCGGCACAGTGCGCGCGGGTCAGGTTCTAGTCCGGCTTGATCCGGCAGACATGCAATCTGCCGTGGACCGCGCCGCAAGTGATATTGCAGATGCAGAGGCCGAAGGACGCGATGCGGCACGTGCGCTTGATCTGGCCAAGGACGAATTGATTGCAGCCGAAGATCAGGCAACATTGCGCGCGCGGGCGCTGGAGCGGCAGAACGACCTTGCTCAGCGTGGGGTGGGGACTGCGATTGCCATTGAAACCGCTGAACTTGCCGCTTCTGCCGCCCGTCAGGCAGTTTTGTCGCGCCGTCAGGCGGCGATACAGGCAGAGGCCCGCATAGATCAGGCTGTGACCAAATTGGCCCGCGCGCGGATTGCCCACGCCGAGGCGCAGCGTCGGTTGGATGACACCACAATCACCGCGCCCTTTGATGGCACGTTATCTTCAACAAATGTGGTGGTCGGACGGTTGGTGTCCGGGAATGAGCGACTGGCCGAACTGATCGACCCGGATGATCTTGAAGTGTCATTCCGGGTTTCCACCGCACAATATGCCCGGTTGCTGGATGCCAATGGCGCAATTTTACAAGCGGATGTAACGGCGCTTTTGGATGTTGTCGGGATTGATCTGAAAGCCAGCGGAAAAATCACCCGCGCAAGTGCAGCGGCGGGCGAGGGTGCGACGGGACGGTTGGTGTTTGCAGCCCTTCGCGACGCGACGGGGTTTAAACCCGGTGATTTTGTCACTGTTCAAGTCAGCGAACCTGTGTTGCAAAATGTTGTGCGCCTGCCATCTTCGGCGTTGAATGCCCAAGGGCAGGTTTTGGTGCTGGGCGAGGAAAACCGACTGGAAGCTGTTAACGTAAAGGTTTTGCGCAGACAGGGCGATGATGTCTTGGTCCGTGGGCCAATTGTGGATCGCGACGTTGTTGAAGCTTTGTCGCCCCTTTTAGGGGCCGGGATCGCCGTGAAACCATTGCGCGCCAATGGTGCCGTTGAGCCCGACACACCAAAGATGATTGAACTGACCCAAGAGCGCCGTGCAAAACTGGTCGCATTTGTCGAGGGCAGCAAACGCATGCCCCAAGAGGCAAAAGCGCGGGTGCTGGCGCAACTGTCAAAACCACAAGTGTCAGCCAAAGTTATTGCGCGGATCGAAGGCCGGATGGGAGGCTAGCGATGGCACGGCCAATCCCCAAATCGGCCAGTGGGTTGTTGTCTTATTTCACCCGGCACCGGACGGCGGCAAACCTGTTGTTGGTGCTCTTGCTGGTGGCCGGATTTGCGGCAGCACCCAATATGCGGGCACAGTTTTTCCCGGATGTGATTATCGACAATGTCTGGGTGCAAACGACTTGGTCGGGTGCTGGGGCCGAAGACGTAGATGCCGCTATTATTCAGGTTTTAGAACCTGCACTGCTGGCTGTAGAAGGTGTCGAAAGCTCTAATAGCGCGTCGCGTGAGGGCAGCGGGTTTGTGACGCTGGATTTCGAACCGGGCTGGGATATGGCGCGGGCAGCGGCGGATGTGCAAACGGCAGTAGATGCTGTGACGACCCTGCCCGAGGACGCAGAAGAACCATCCGTGCGGCGCGGCGCATGGCGTGACCGGGTCACTGATGTGGTGATCACCGGGCCAATCGCACCCGAACAACTGGGCCGTTTCGCGGATGAATTTGTGACCCGGTTGTTTGCGGTTGGGGTGACGCGCACGACAATCCAAGGTGTTGCATCGCCCGAAACACTGGTCGAAGTGCCTTCAGCGAAATTGATCGCGCATGATGTCAGCATGGCCGATATCGCCACCGCCATTGCGGCTGAGGTGGATGCCGATCCGGCAGGCGACGTGGCGGGGGCCAATGCTCGGGTCCGCACCGGAACAGCAAAGCGAAGTGCCACACAGATTGCGGGCATTGTCCTGCGCTCAAACCCGGATGGATCGAAACTGACCATTGGCGATGTCGCGCAGGTGCGCGCGCAAGGGGTTGACCGTGAGCGTAGCTTTTTCGTTGGTGCAAACCCGGCCATGTCAGTGCGCATCGACAGGTCAGACGGCGGCGATGCGATTGCGATCCAAGAAAAGGTTGAAAAAGTAGCAGCCGAACTGGCTGCCAGCCTGCCCGCGTCGGTCACGGTTGAATTGATCCGCACCCGAGCCGCGGCCATTACCGGACGGTTGGACCTGCTTATCGACAACGGGTTGATGGGCCTGGGGTTGGTTGTGGCTTTGCTGTTTTTGTTCCTCAACGCGCGCACTGCGTTCTGGGTCGCGGCAGGCATTCCCGTGTCGATGGCAGCCGCAATTGCGCTGATGTATGTGGGTGGTATCACGATTAATATGATCTCTTTATTTGGGTTGATCATTACCTTGGGTATTGTCGTGGATGACGCAATTGTCGTTGGTGAACACGCCGATCACCGTTTCAGAGTGCTTGGCGAAAGCGCGATGGAAGCGGCAGAGAACGCAGCCCGTCGCATGGCCATGCCGGTTTTTGCCGCAACCTTAACCACAATCATCGCCTTTTTTGGATTAGTGGTGGTTGGGGGTCGCTTTGGCGATCTGATCAAGGATATTCCTTTTACAGTGATTGCCGTGTTGGCCGCGTCGCTGGTCGAATGTTTTCTGATCCTGCCCAATCATATGGCCCATGCGATGCGGGCCGCACGACAGGAACATTGGTACGACCTGCCCAGCCGTGTGGTGAACCGTGGGTTTGTATGGGTGCGCGAAACGCTGTTTCGACCTTTCATGGCAGGGGTCATCAGGGCGCGGTACGTGGTTTTGGCAGGGGTCATCGCGGTGCTGGCAAGTCAGGTTGCGCTGTTCATCAACGGCGATGTGCAATGGCGATTCTTCAATGCACCCGAACGCGGGTCGGTGACGGGTAATTTCGCGATGGTCGAAGGGGCAACCCGCGCCGACACCATTGCGATGATGCGTGAAATGCAGCGGGCAACGGAGGCCTTGGGCGCAGAATATGCCGAACGCTATGGCACCAACCCGTTGGATTACGTGATGGCGCAGATCGGTGGGACCACGGGCCGGGGATTGGCCGGGGAAGACACCAAAGATGCCGATCTTTTGGGGGGTATTTCGATTGAATTAATTGACGCTGATCTGCGCCCCTACTCCAGTTTTGCCTTTGTTGGTGAGCTCCAAGACCGGGTGGTCAATCACCCGATGGCCGAAACAGTCAGCTTTCGGGGCTGGCGGTCTGGCCCCGGTGGCGATGCGCTGGACGTGCAATTTTACGGTGCGGATACGGATACATTAAAAGCCGCGTCTGAGGATTTGAAGACGGCCCTGCGCCAGTATTCGGAAGTCAGCGCCGTTGAGGACAATCTGGCCTATGACAAGGAAGAATTGATCCTTGATCTGACACCTCAAGGGCAATCGCTCGGCTTTACCATCGACACGCTTGGCCGTGCCCTGCGCAACCGTTTGGGCGGGATTGAGGCAGCGACCTATCCCGATGGCCCCCGGTCTGCTGCGATCCGGGTTGAGTTGCCGGAGGGTGAATTGACAGCGGACTTTTTGGATCGCACCCAGATGCGCACGCCGGGCGGCGTTTATGTGCCGCTGGCTGATATTGTCAGCGTGACCCGTCGCACCGGGTTCAGCACTGTGCGCCGTGAAAATGGCATCCGGCTGATTTCTGTGACGGGCGACATATCCGAAGACAACCCGGCCCGCGCCAGCGAAATCACCCAAGCGCTGGCCGATGACATCCTGCCGCGTATCGCATCGGAACGTCAGGTTGAATTCCGCCTT
The DNA here is from genome assembly GCA_051251995.1 of Sulfitobacter sp. Lineage (GTDB taxonomy): Bacteria > Pseudomonadota > Alphaproteobacteria > Rhodobacterales > Rhodobacteraceae > Sulfitobacter. Next base: position 54,728 of record JBPOFF010000015.1, on the reverse strand, counting down.
GCCGGGTTAAGCGAACAGGAAAACGACTTTCTGAACGATGCGTTAACCGGGTTGATCCTGTGTCTGACGGGTATTTATCTGGTGCTGGCATGGGTTTTTGGATCATGGACGCGGCCGATGGTGGTCATGGCGATTATCCCGTTTGGGCTGGTGGGTACGATTTATGGCCATGCCCTGTGGGATGTCCCCCTCAGCATGTTCACGGTTGTGGGGCTGTTGGGCATGACCGGGATTATTATTAACGATTCTATTGTGCTGGTCACAACCATTGACGAATACGCTGAAACCCGTGGGCTGGTCCCGTCGATCATTGATGGCGCGGCGGACCGTCTGCGCCCGGTGATGTTGACCACGATGACCACAGTGCTGGGCATGGCACCGCTGCTTTATGAGCAAAGCCAACAGGCACAGTTCCTGAAACCGACGGTGATCACACTGGTTTACGGTCTGGGGTTTGGGATGCTTTTGGTGCTGCTGGTGGTGCCCGCATTGGTCGCTGCACAACATGACATCGGCCGCCAAATCGCCGCGATGCGGCGTGGCACCCGTGCACCGGTTGGGGCATTGAAATGGGGGATGTTGGGATTGTGGGCACTGATCCTTGGCTGGGGGATGTTGACCCTTGGCTGGGCCATTTGGCAGGGGGAAATGTATCCTGGACTGGTCCAGTTGTTGCCGATGATCGCGCAGATGCCCGCCATGACAGCAGGGTTAATGCTGTTTATCGGTGGTGCCGCGGTTGTCGCGTTGTTGGGGTATATTGTAGGGGCCGGAACATTTGCTGTGCGGCGTCGGTCTGGTCCCAATTCAATATACTAGCCGGGTGTACAGCCCAGAATCTCGACCGCATGTTTGCTGCCCAAAACGGTGATACGGATAGCGGACCGATCAATCGCCAGCGCGCCGCCGCTTGTGGATGCCAGATCACCGGTTGCGATCAATTGCCCGCCACTTCGGCTGCTGTCAGTTTCGCTCATCCACATGTTGGGCTGACCGGGTTCGATCACCACCACTTCACGGCCCCCGGCGGATGGCACATTCACCTTCGTTTCAATTTCCAAACCATTGGCATTGGGACGCAGCGCACATGTCGCGGATTTCACCCCAGCTTCAGACGCGGAATAAGGCCGCGCCGCAAGGGCCGCCGCAATCGTGGGTGTTGGTTTGCCGCTTGTTGTGTCTAGGGTCGCAGTCAGTGTCATTTGTTTAGGAACACAAATATCGCTGCACACACCGATGTCCAAATCCGCCCGCAGCGTGACGGGGTTGCCCGCTTTCTGAGGTGCAATCGTGATTGGTAATATCAATTCGTTGGCATAACCGATGGTGCGCACACCGCCTTGGCGAAACACCTTTGGGGCAGGCCAGATCATACCAACACCACGCAGGTTTGATGAGCCTGACCAGTCAAAGGCTGGTGGGATGCCGTTGTCGCCGGGGCTGCGCCAATAGGTCTTCCAACCCGGTGCCAATGTCAGCTTGATCGCCGCGACGCGGGTGCCATCGGCCTGTTGCCATCCGGTCAGGATTTCACCGGTAACAGGTGTTCCAATTGTGTTCTGAGCCGCAAGGGGTGCGGCAGCCAGACCAAGGATGAATGCGCTGATTAAGGATTTTATCATATTTCCTAAATGCGCGAAATTAGAGGTGGTGCCAAGTCACGTTTGTATCACCCATGTTTCGCTGGTCGCGGGCTTGGCCCTTGTCAGCAGGGTGGGCAGGTTGCATGTTTAAGGCCAAATGGACCTTATGAAAGCGTATTTATCATGACATCGCCCACACTGAACCTGACTGGACAGTTGTTGGTGGCCATGCCGGGCATGGGCGATCCGCGGTTTGCCCATGCGGTGATTTATCTGACGGCCCATTCTGAAGACGGTGCAATGGGGTTGATGGTGAACAAGCTCGCACCAGAACTGAAACTGTCAGATGTTTTGGACAAGCTGGTCGATGGCGCGGCCTATGTGGATGGCACGTTGGGGGTTCATATTGGCGGTCCGGTTGAAACCGGGCGCGGCTTTGTGTTGCATTCCGATGAATACCGATCCGCCATCGAAACGCTTGAAATTGGCGACGGTTTCTCGCTGACCGCAACCTTGGATATTCTGGAAGACATTGCCGCAGGCAAGGGGCCACATAAGGCGTTGCTGACCCTTGGCTATGCGGGGTGGGGTCCGGGGCAGTTGGAAGCAGAGATCGCACAAAATGGTTGGCTGACCTGTGATGCTGGGACGAAACTGGTTTTTGATCTGCCAGATAAAAAGAAATGGAGCGCTGCGCTGGAGTCGATTGGCATAGATCCTTTGGGATTATCCGCCGCCGCTGGGCGTGCTTGAATGACGGCCTAGCGGGGCGCGGCGGCCCGTTTTAGTCTGTCATTGATGGCCTGGCCCAACCCATGGTCTGGGATCGGGGCAACCGCGATGGGTCGGTTCAGGGCGTCCAACTGATGCAGGTGGTCAAACAGGTTCGCAGCAGCTTTTACCAGATCACCCGTAGCTGACAGATTCAGGTGACAGGGCATCGGGCCAAAACCCAACAACACTTCATTAGCAACCGCTTCAGATGCGTTTAACCGTACTTGGGCACCGGGTGCGTAATGTGAGGCAAGCTGACCGGGGGCCACCACGTCTGCACTGCTGGATTGCGCCAGAGCGACACCCAAGGCCGCCTCAATCGCTTCTTGTGGCAGCCCGCCTGCGCGCAGCAATGTGGGTGTTTTCCCATTCAATCCGACAATTGTGCTTTCTAACCCAACCGGGCAGGGGCCATCATCCAAAACGGCGGCGATACGGCCATCAAGGCCTGCAACGACATGTGCTGCGGTGGTGGCACTGATCCGACCTGATGGATTGGCCGAAGGTGCGGCAACCGGGCCACTAAATTCCGCAAGCAGTTGGCGTGCAGATGCATGTGATGGCACACGTAATGCGACGCTATTAAGGCCTGCGGTCACCAGCGAAGATAACCCGTGCCCATCTTTAAGCGGCAGAACCAATGTGAGCGGCCCGGGCCAAAACGCAGTGGCAAGGATTTCGGCAGTATCTGACCATTGAACAAACGAACGCGCTGTATCGGCACTTTGTAAGTGTACGATCAGCGGATTGAAACTTGGCCTGCCCTTGGCCTCATAGATTGCAGCAACGGCCTGACCATTGCGGGCATCAGCGCCCAAACCATAGACGGTTTCTGTCGGAAATGCGACCAGCCTACCCTGCGCCAAAAGGGCGGCAGTCGCTGCGATACCTGTCGCATCTGGTTGCAATATCATGGTTTTATCAGTCATTCATGCCTCGTGACGCCGCGTTTCGGCTTGCGGGTGCGGGGCTGTCGTTTCATTCTGCACCCTACACCGCATCAGCCCATATCAGGGCAAAGTAGGGCTTGCCAATCCCGGGCCCGCATCAGATCGACGCCTTTGAGGAGATGACCAATGCCATATCGCGCCGCCGTGGATGATTTTACCTTTTTGTTCGATCATGTTGTTGATTTTGCAGCGCTTCGGAAAACCGAAGCCTTTGCCGAGGCCACAGATGATGTAACCCGTGCGATCATGTCCGAAGCTGGCAAACTGTGTGATGAGGTTCTGGCCCCCCTGCAACGCAACGGCGATCTGCATCCTGCGCGGTTGGAAAACGGGGTTGTGCGGACATCGCCGGGTTTTGATGATGGGTACAAGGCCATCGCCGAGGGTGGTTGGATTGGCATGTCGGCGGACCCAGAATATGGCGGGATGGGCCTGCCGATGACGCTGACGTCGGCGGTGAATGAAATGATGTCAGGTGCCTGCCTGTCGCTGCAATTGGCCCCGCTGATGAGCCAAGGCCAGATTGAGGCGCTGGAACATCATGCCTCGGATGAGACCAAGGCGCTGTACCTGCCCAAACTGATCAGTGGGGAATGGACGGGCACGATGAACCTGACCGAACCGCAGGCCGGATCGGATGTGGGTGCCTTGTCGTCCAAAGCCCAAGACAATGGCGATGGCACCTATGCCGTCAGCGGCCAGAAAATATACATTAGCTGGGGTGACAATGATTTTGCGGGCAATGTTTGCCATCTGGTTCTGGCGCGCCTGCCAGATGCAGCTGCCGGAACCAAGGGGATCAGCCTGTTTCTGGTGCCTAAGTTTATTCCTGATGAAAATGGCGAACCCGGCGCGCGCAATGGCGTGAGTGTGGTCAGCTTAGAACACAAGATGGGCCTGCATGGGTCACCCACTGCCGTGATGCAATATGATGATGCCAAGGGTTGGCTGATTGGCAAAGAACAAGGCGGCATGGCTGCGATGTTTACGATGATGAATAACGCGCGTTTGGGCGTGGGAGGGCAGGGCATTGGTGCGGCTGAGGGTGCCTATCAAAAGGCGCTGGAATACGCGTTGGAACGCAAGCAAGGACGCGTGGGTGGGTCTGGCACAATTGCTGAACATGCCGATGTGCGCCGGATGCTGTTGACGATGAAAACTGACGTTTTTGCCGCACGGGCAATTGCGTTGTCTTGCGCCTATGCCATCGACATGGGCACCGCGACGGGTGACGACAAATGGAAAGCCCGGGCGGCGTTTCTAACCCCGATCTCCAAAGCGTTTGGCACGGATACGGGCATCGCTGTCGCTGAAATGGGTGTGCAGGTGCATGGGGGCATGGGTTTTATCGAAGAAACCGGTGCCGCGCAGTTCAGCCGTGATGTGCGCGTGACCGCAATTTATGAAGGCACCAATGGCATTCAGGCAATGGATTTGGTGGCCCGCAAGATGATGGATGGCGGTGAGGCCGCGAACTTGCTGTTGGACGAAATCGAAGCTGATGCTGAAGCCGCGCGCGAGGCGTTTCCCAAAATGGCTGATGCGGTCTGGCAAGCCTCCGAGACATTGCGTGAGGCAACAGAGTGGTTGGTTGCACAAGACGAGATGAACGCCCGTTTTGCGGGGGCGGTGCCATACTTGCGCGCCTTTGCCCGGGTGCTTGGCGGTCATCTGCATTTGCGGGCCGCAATGGCAGACAAGGGCGGCACACGGGAAAAAATGGCCCGGTTCTATATCAAACGGTTGTTGCCCGAACATGTTGGCTTGCTGGTGCATGCGCAGTCAGGTGACGGTGATCTATATGCCATGTCTATTGACGAATTGTCCGTCTGATGGATGATTTAGCACCGCAGAGTTTGCGTTACCCTTGGGAAACACCGCCCGCGCATGGGGTCGAAGCCATCGAAGTTGCATCTGGCGTTTTGTGGCTGCGGTTTCCGCTGCCGATGAAGCTGGACCACGTGAATGTCTATGCTTTGGATGACGGCGATCATTGGACAATTATAGACACCGGATTTGCCTCAAAGAAGACCAAAGCACTGTGGCGCGCGGCGATGGATGGGCCACTGGGCGGCAAGCCGATAAAACGGTTGGTTGTCACGCACCATCACCCTGATCACATCGGGTTGGCCGGTTGGTTTCAGACAGAATTTGGTGTTGAGTTGGTTACCACCCGCACCGCATGGTTAACGGCCCGTATGCTGACCTTGGATGAACAAGAAGTGGCAACTGCGGAATCGCTCAGCTTTTATCGTAAGTCCGGCATGCACAGTGATCTGTTGGATAAACGCACAAAAGAGCGCCCCTTTAACTTTGCCGATGTCGTGATGCCCTTGCCGCTGGGGTATACCCGGATCAAACAGGATGATCAGATCACGATGGGGGGCCGGGTCTGGGATATTCATATCGGCAACGGACATGCGCCAGAACATGCAACATTCTGGAGCAGAGATGACAATTTGGTCATTGCAGGCGATCAGATACTGCCGTCGATCAGCCCCAATGTCGGGGTCTATCCAACCGAACCCATGGCCGATCCGATCGGTGAATGGCTTGAAGCGTGCGAGCGGTTTGCGCCGCTGGCACGCGCCGATCACCTTGTTTTAGGCGGTCATAAACTGCCGTTCACCGGGTTGCCCCGCCGTATGGAGCAGTTGATTGCCAATCACCACGGTGCGCTGAAACGGTTGCTGGCTTTTATCGAAACCCCAAAATCAGCAACCGAGTGTTTCCCACCCTTGTTCAAAAGAACGATAGGTGAGGGTGAATATGGCCTTGCCTTGGTTGAAGCCGTCGCACATTTGAGCCACCTTTATCAAACCGGCCTTGCGGTACGCGAGTTGCGAACAAACGATGGGGCTTGGGTGTATCAAAGCAAAGGGTGATCAGATGGACAATGAGATCAGAACAGCAGCAGAAGTTGCCGAGGCGGACGCGCTGCCCAAGATGCACGAAGTGCATTGCGACCCAAAGCAACGCAAGGCATCCAAACAACCCATACCCAAAGCCGTTACTGACAAACCGACGTCACAGAAGTCACCGGCACAATGGGCATATGAACGGGTTGTTCTGTATCTCAAGAATTTTGAGGAACAGTTGGACAACGAGCATGAGGTCGCCATGGGCTTTACCGGGGGTGATGCAGGGGTTCTCAGAATCGAAGGCATGGGATATTTCGATCCGGACATTGTGACCTTTTATGGTAGCGATCCGGCGGGGGGTCGCACGCAACTTATCCAACACGTCAGTCAGCTTAACGTGATGCTGCGCGCCGTGCCAAAGGAAGTGCAGGGCGCTGCCCCCAACCGTATCGGGTTCCGTCTGGTTGAAGATTTGGAAAACCCGGACGCTTCAGAAGCATAACAAGATTAAGTGACTGCTGCTTTGACGGCGTGACAGGATCATGCGAATAAGGTAATCAGCCGCAAACGTAATATTTAAGGACCTTAAGATATGGCCGAACATGAACATGGCAGCATGAATATCGACGTACAGGAAAAGACCTATGATGGGTTTATGTCTTTTGTGACCAAAACAGTGGTTGCGATTCTGGTCCTGTTGGTCCTGATGGCAATATTCATTCGTTAAGCCGTCTGGCCTTTCTTTTTCCAAGGAAATCATTGTGAAGCGTTTATTGATCGGTTTGGCCGTTGTAGGTTTTGTTGCGGCATGCGGAGCAGCGGACAATTCACCTGACAGCCCGCCAGAGGCTGTTGCCGCAGCAGCATTCCGTGACGCCGGGCCCAAAAGCCTGACTGTTTTCACAATGGTCAACAACCGCACTGGCGGTGGCGGGCATACTGCATTGATGGTCAAAGGGTCACAAACCGTGATCTTTGATCCGGCCGGTTCGTTCCGTGACCCACGTGTGGTTGAACGTGGCGATGTGCTTTATGGGATGTCGCCCAACTGGGTGCAGTCATATAAATCTGCCCATGCGCGCAGCACCTTTCACGTTGTGTCCCAAGAAATTCCGGTGACGGATGCGCAGGCGGAACGCGCCTTGCAACTGGTGACGACGAATGGCGCGGTGCCGGGGGCCTATTGTGCCAATGCGACAACCGGAATCTTGCGGCAGATCGACGGCTTTGAAAACATTAATCAAACGTTTTATCCGGCCAAATTCATGGACCAGATTGCATCATTGCCGGGTGTGAAGACCACCAGATATTATGAAAATGATGAAGGTGATGTGATTGACGCGGTGCGTGCCGCGCAATTGATCAAGTCACAGTAAATACAACAAACCATACAGCGTTGCCGCCCCAGCAAGGATCGCGGCAATGACATTTTTGGTCCATAATCCAACAAGGAATGTCACGCAGGCCGCGGCCAACCGGGCCGGGTCTGTTTGACCACCTGTGGCAGCGGGCCACAGAACCTGAGGGGCGACCAATGCGGGCAGAATTGCCACTGCCGTATAGCGCAGATGCCGCAACAACCACGCGGGCATCGGGCGGTCACCTACCAGCCCCGTAAAGACAAAGCGCAAGAAAAAGCTGCCAACGCCCAATCCGATAATAACGATCCAAAGAGTGCTCTTATCAATCATGGCTGCACACCATTTTTCCGCGCAACCCAAACCTCGGTCTGCGCCCCGGCGATCATGCCGGAAATCCCGGCGATGATCAGGCCAAGCGAATAAGGCACCTCAACCACCAAAAGACTGACAACAACCGCGACAAAGGCCGCAACCACATGGGCCACTGTTCGAAACATCGGTGCGATCATCGCCAGAAATGTAATCGGAATGGCAAAGTCCAACGCCCAGGCCTCAGGCACCTGCGCACCAAGCAGAGCGCCGATAAAAGTGAACAGATACCACAGGGGCACCACTGGTGTGACCGCGCCAAAGAAATACGCAATCCGCTGTGCAACCGTCATGTCGGGCGCACGTTCATATTGCGCCATCGACACAACGTAAGATTGATCCACTGTCAGATACGCCGCTAAGGCCCGCTGCCACAAAGGCGCACCACCAATCCAAGGGGTCAAAGACGCTGAATACATCGCCATACGCAGATTCACCGCCAAAGCTGAAGCGAGAACGATCACAGTCGGCGCTTCTTCCTGAAGGAGTTGCAAGGCGGTAAATTGCGCAGCGCCGGCAATCACCACAACGGAAAACGCCAGCGTTTCAAACACGCTCAGGCCTGCCTCGGTTGCGATCAACCCGAATAACGTGGCGAAGGGGACAATCACCAGAATAAAGGGTGCCCCGTCGCCTATGCCTTTTAGATAGGCGGATTTCGGTGTGGTGATAGCCATGGGATACCCTTAGATTACCTGCAAGTCGTAGCGCCATCGCCGGGGGGATACAATTGGCCCAAGATCCAAATTTGTCGGATTATCTGATTGCACCTGATCCAGGTGCGGCGCGGTTGACCCGTGCAGTTCAAGGGTTTGACCATACCGGCGCACGGACAGAAATTCGTGTGGTCGAAGAACGCCCGTTGACGATTTTCCTGAACGCGCAGGAAATTGTCACCGCAATGACGATTGGCGATTATCCAGCTTATCTGGCGCTGGGGTTTCTGCGCAACCAAGGTATGTTGCGGGACAGTGAAAACATCATTGGCGTGGATTACGACGAAGAGTTGGAAACCGTCGTTGTGCGCACCGCCCGCGCCACTGATTACGAAGACAAGATACGGCGCAAAACCCGCACCAGCGGTTGCGCAGTCGGCACGGTTTTTGGCGACATGATGGAGGGGCTTGAGGGCGTGACCTTGCCGCAAACTTCCGTGCGGACCTCATGGCTTTATACCCTATCCGCTAAGATCAACCGCACCCCCTCGCTGTATCTGGAAGCGGGGGCGATCCATGGCACAGTGCTGTGTGCGGGTGATAGGCCATTGGTTTATATGGAAGATGTAGGGCGGCATAATGCAGTTGATAAGATCGCGGGTTGGATGCTGTCCGAAGGGACGACGGCACAGGATAAGATCCTCTATACAACGGGCCGTCTGACTTCAGAGATGGTGATCAAGACCGCAATGATGGGCATTCCGGTACTGGCGTCACGATCCGGTTTTACCGCATGGGGCGTTGAAATTGCCAACCAAGTCGGACTGACCTTGATTGGACGGATGAAGGGCAAGCGATTTGTCTGCCTCGCAGGCGAAGATCGTCTGATGCGAGATGCGGACCCTGATGCAGTTGCGGACGAACCACGCAAATTCGGGCGCAAGGGGGTCGCATGAAACAGCCGCTAGGAGTGATCCTTGCAGGTGGGCAGGCCACGCGCATGGGCGGCGGTGACAAAGGGCTGTTGCCGCTCGGTGGCGGCACGCTGTTGTCCTCGGTGATTGATCGGTTGGAACCTCAAGTTGCTAGCCTTGCGTTGAATGCCAATGGCGATGCCGCGCGGTTTGCGCAGTTTGGTTTGCCAGTGTTGGCCGACAGTATTGATGGGTTTGCTGGGCCGCTTGCGGGCGTTCTGGCGGGGCTTGATTGGGCAGCGGATCAAGGGGCTGATACAATCGTGACAGCGGCGGCGGACACGCCGTTTTTCCCATGTGATCTGGTGCCGCAATTGCTGCTGGCCAGCGAAGGCATGGCGCATCCGCTGGTTCTGGCCGTGACACCCGATGCTAAACGCGGCACCGCGCGGCATCCGACATTCGGGCTGTGGCCCGTTGCCCTGCGTGATGATCTGCGTGCGGCCTTGCACGGCGGGCTGCGCAAGGTGGTAATGTGGACCGAAACGCACGGCGGACGGGCCGCACTGTTTCCCGATGAGGCAGCGTTCTTTAATGTGAACACGCCTGATGATCTTGCCCAAGCGGAGCGGATGTTATGAGACTGTATGGCGTTGTCGGTTGGAAAAATGCGGGCAAAACCGGGTTGATGGAGCGGCTGGTGACAGAGATCACCGGGCGCGAGATCAGCGTTTCAACAGTCAAACACGCTCATCATTCGTTCGATGTGGATCACCCCGGCAAAGACAGTCACAGACATCGGGTTGCCGGGGCATCCGAAGTGCTGCTGTCGTCGCGCAACCGGGTGGCCATTATGCACGAATTGCGCGAGGCAGAAGAGCCCACGCTTGACGCGTTACTAACCCGGTTAAACCCCGTCGATCTGGTGCTGATCGAAGGATATAAACGTGATACTCACCCGAAAGTGGAGGCCCACCGTGCGGAAACAGGCAATGATCTGATTGCGCCGGGGGATGATACAATTCGGGCAGTGGCAAGTGACGTGCCACTTGATTTGGATCGGCCTGTGTTCGATTTGAATGACACAATCGCAATCGCTGATTTCATTCTGGCTGAGGTCGGGCTGTGACCGGCTATGATACAATTGTCATGGTGGATTGGTCAGGTGGTAACGACCGTGGCGCAAAGCCGGTAAAGGACGCAATTTGGGTGGGGGTAAACCGCAATGGCGCGGCTGAGGAACCCGTTTATCTGCGCAACCGTCAGGTGGCCGAGGAGTGGCTCGCGGATTTGTTTCAGGCAGAAATGGCGGCGGGGCGGCGGGTCCTTGCTGGGTTCGACTTTCCCTTTGGCTATCCATCAAAGTTCTGCCGCGCCGTTACCGGGTATGATAATCCCCTTGCCCTGTGGGATTGGTTTGAGGCGCAGATCAAGGACGGGCCGGATGGCAATAACCGCTATGAAATCGCCGCGGCTCTCAACCGGGCGCAGGGTGGGAAAGGCCCGTTTTGGGGGACGACATTCAAAAACCGTGATTTTGATGGCTTGGCACGGAACAAAGATGATTATGCCAACCCGTTTCCCGACAAGCGCAAATGTGAGATATTGGCAAAGGGTGCGTTTTCTTGTTGGCAGTTGGCCTACACTGGCGCGGTTGGGTCGCAAATCCTTATGGGTCTGCCCGTGCTGGCACGGTTACGGCGGGAATTTCCGGTATCAGTCTGGCCGTTTGAAACACTGGATGCGCCGATTTCTTTTGTCGAAATCTGGCCATCGCTGACAGTTCGAGACGCGCCAAACGGGGTGATCAAAGACGCTTGGCAGGTTGCCGAAGTTGCGCGTCAAGTGGCGGAACTGAGTGCCGAAACCTTGGCCGAGATACTTAATGTGCATGCACCAGAAGAAGGATGGATATTTGGCTTGGGATTTGAAGATCGCTTGATGGACCGCCAAACACCACCCCTGAAAAACGATTGCTTTGCGCTGCCGCAAGGCGTGCATTGGACACCCGTGGATGAGGCATTGGACTTACTTCGCAGCCGTCTGCACCCTGTAACTGCTGCCGAAACAGTGCCGCTATCACAGGCTCTGGGGTGCATTTGTGTCAATGATGTTGCCGCGAAACGCGCCAATCCGCCGCTTCCGAACACGGCGGTGGATGGCTACGGTTTCGCAGGTGAGCGAGGCCCGGGTGAACATGAATTACCCCTTGTTCTGGGGCGGGCTGCTGCTGGGGACGCGCCGCGGGCTGTTGCACCGGGGCAGGCCATTCGTGTGCTGACAGGGGCAGCATTGCCGGGTGGTGTGGATACGGTAATTTTGCAAGAAGATGTCATTGTGGATCAAGGTCATATCCGGTTTTCAGGTCCAGTGAAGCGTGGATCAAATGCCCGCAAAGCAGGTGAAGACGTGAGTGCAGGTCAGCGTGTTTTGGCAACTGGTCAGGTTATCACCGCACCGGATTTGGCATTGTTGGCAGCAACCGGTATTTCCAAAGTTGCTGTGAGAGTGCCGCTAAAAGTTGGCGTCTTGTCGACAGGCAGCGAATTGATCAACGCAGGTGACGTTGCAAAGGATGGCCAGATATTTGATGCCAACCGCCCCATGTTGCTGGCGATGGTCGCACAATTTGGGCATCAGGCGGTTGATCTGGGCAAGGTGCCAGATGATCGGGACGCGTTGCGCGCGACCTTGGACCAAGCCGCGGACGAGGTTGATGTGATCCTGACCAGCGGTGGGGCGTCGGCAGGCGACGAGGACCACGTGTCGGCGTTGCTGACAGACGCAGGTGCTATGAGCCTGTGGCGGATTGCCATCAAACCCGGTCGCCCCTTGGCGCTGGGCATGTGGCAGGGCGTGCCGGTTTTTGGCCTGCCGGGTAATCCGGTGGCGGCGATGATTTGCACGTTGGTTTTTGCACGTCCTGCCATGGCGCTGCTTGCCGGGGGCGTTTGGTCAGAACCGCAAGGCTTTGACGTACCAGCGGCATTTGAGAAACGTAAGAAAGCCGGACGTCGTGAATACCTACGGGCACGCGTGCGAGGCGGCAAGGCAGAGGTTTTTGCCTCGGAAGGGTCAGGGCGGATCAGCGGCTTAAGCTGGGCCGAAGGGTTGGTCGAACTGTCAGAACCCGCGCAAGATATCGCACCGGGTGATATAGTGCGCTTCATCCCCTATGGCAGTTTTGGGATTTAGGTTTGTGGGGCTGAGCCCCATTCCAACCACTGCCGCTCTATGGGGTTCAGCAGGTCTGACATCCGTGCATCATAGGCGGCAAGGTCGGCATCGCTCAACACGCCAACCCATTTGTTCGACGTGGCACTATCAAAAAAATCACTATCCTTGCGCCAAAATCCATTGCCCGCAGCGACGGCGAACCGATCGGCATTGGATTTCATGCTTTCAAAACCCGCAGCTTCTACCAACGCGGATTGCAGGTCGGCGGGGTGGCTGATCCCGACATGCGCTGCTATACGCGCAATGCCGCCGCGCAGGTCACGGCGCATGTCTGCATAGTGTAGCCGCAACAGGTTTCCGCAAGGCTCAAGCGCCAGTGAACTGCGGTAGTGGTCGATGATTGTTGAAAGGCTTGTGCCGTCAAAATGATCGCCCTCTATAAAGATGCGAAAGCTGGCGGAGATATCCTCCGGATAGACATCCCCCAATACATCCTCGGTCATATTTGCCAGATGTTTGCGAAACGAGAAATGCACATCAATTGGGTGACGGTAGACGCTGATATAGCGCAGGTCTGGCCAGACCGGGATACCGTCGAGCGGCGTATGGGTCTTGATTTGGCGGCGGTGCTGTTGTGCATCAAGCCGGGCAACCATCTCACCCACATCGCGGGTATTGATATCAATCCAAGGGGCGTTGACGGTCACATCTGCGTTCACATTTGGATCGCCGGAAATCAGTAGGGCCAAGATACCTTGCACCCAGGTTGTGCCGGACTTGGGCGGCGTGGACACAACAATATCGCCAACACGCGGGTTCAGCGCATTCCAACGGGTGGAATCGGTTATCTTACCTTGGTAGCTGCGGGTTGGTGGCATTGGTGGCTGTAGCATAACTGCTTAATCGAATGTTCCTGCGCAACGACCCAGCAGCATAAAAGCGCGCGCCGTGCGGGTGTCAGCTAGGGCTGATATTTCACCGTCTGATGCGGTCTTTTCAAACTCTGCAAAGGTACGGTCAAAACGGCGTAGAAAATGATGCGCCGCATCGCGGAAAATCGGGTCTTGTTTCATCCGTGCATTGGTCAGCGCCAGCGATGAGCGATCCCGAATACCACCAAGTGCCGCAATTGGGCGCCCACGTGCCCCCTGACCAAACTGCCGCCAGATTTCAGGGCGCGCGCGGTCGGGTCGCAGGTCATCCATGTAGATCCCGTCTTGGGACATTAGGGTCAACACATCTTGGGCGGCCTGGATCAGTTGAGATGCTGCCCGGTCTTTCAGGGCCTTGCGCAATGAGGCAAAACCAATCTCATCTTCCGCCGTTTCCGGGAAGTTCAACGCACGGATGAAATCATCTGTGGCCAAAAGGGGGGCCATGTCGCTTGCTTGGGTGCCAAGTGCGAGGGCGGGTTGATCATCGGCGGCAGGTTGGTTCACCTTTGCAGCGGGGCGTGCATTTTCATCGCGGCGGGTATGGAATGTCGCAAGGGCAGTTTCGGTTTTCTTTGCAGCGGCGGCGATTTCATCCAGCTTGCGCGCAACTGAGGGTTCAGAACGCAGATTGCCGCCTTGCTGTTGTGCAATATAGGCCTGCCGGATCGCATCAATGGCCGCCTGCAACCGCTGGCTTTCTTCGCGCATCACGCGGCTGGCGCGCGCCGCAGTTGCAGCAACCCAGATCATCGCAACAGGCATAAAAATCGCCAGCATTGTCATCAAGAACCGCAGGCCAGTGGTCCCGTCATCAGGATTGCTGTTGTTCGGCGTGATAATAAAAAAGATCGCAGACCCCAGCAGCCAAATGAGGCTAAGGGCAATCGCGATTACTTCAATGCCAGTGATGATATCCGGCTTGACCTTGTCGTAAATGCCCAAGGGTGTTGGCTTGGCGGCAATACCAGTTACCTTAAGCTTGGGAAGGCGTGGGTCTTGGACCGGCCCGTTGCTGGGCCGGGCTTCTGATCTGGTCTCTGGCTGCGGCGTGTCAGTCATGCCTGAGCCCCCCTTCAGGCGTAAACGATTTTAAGGACCTCATAGGATTTTTCACCCCCCGGCGTCCGAACCGAGACTGAATCCCCTTCTTCTTTGCCAATCAAAGCCCGTGCAATCGGCGACTTGATGTTCAACAAGCCATCTTCGATTTTGGCCTCATATTCACCAACAATCTGATAGGTCTTTTCTTCGTCGGTGTCTTCATCCACCAGCGTCACCTTCGCGCCAAATTTGATCGCGCCGGACAATTTGGCTGGATCAATCACTTCGGCAAGCGAAATCGCACCTTCAAGTTCCTTGACGCGGCCCTCGATGAAAGACTGTTTTTCCTTGGCGGAATGATACTCGGCGTTCTCAGACAAATCACCATGCTCGCGCGCTTCGGCAATTGCCTTGATGATCGCAGGGCGTTCCACGGTTTTCAGGTGCTTGAGTTCTGTCTCAAGCGCGGTGTGCCCTTGGCGGGTCATTGGGATCTTTTCCATGGGCATCAGGTCCACGTAATGAGGGCCGCGCCCCGTTTTTTGCGCGGGGGCGGCCGAATTAAAATTGCTTGGGATTTACCTGACCTAAACTGGCACCGGAATGCAAGAGGTAGGGCGATTTTGTCGGCGGTACGTGGCCACCTTGTCAGGTTAATCGTATTGAACAACCTCGTATTCGATCCCGTCATCATCATGGAAATAGAACCTACGCCCCGGTTCATAGTCGGCGTGATTGCCGGTTTTAAAGCCATGTGCGGTGATCGCGGCCTCTGCCGCATCAAGGTCATTCACCACCACCGCAATATGGTTCAGGCCGCCTGATACTTCATAACTGCTGTGTTTTGCGATGGTTGCCTTGCCCGGTGAATAGATCGCCACGTAATGGCTATCTGTGCCCACATGTTTGGTGTGGCCGCCTGCCATGGCGTCCCCTTCCCAACGGATGTGCCAGCCAAATAATTTTTGCATCCAAGCCGCCGTCGCTGCGGGATCAGAGACGGTGTAGTTCACATGTTCAAGTGTCGCAGTCATGGCAGGTTCCTTTAGTTTTCTTGTTGACTGTGTATTTTGTAATTCCTAAACCTAACTTTAGGTCAAGATATTTTTCAGAGGTTTTATGCCAGTTAATGATGGGTTGTCGATTGGCGCATTGGCGGCACGCACGGGGTTGGCGGTATCTGCCATCCGCTATTACGAGGCGCAGGGGTTGATCAAACCTTGGCGTAACGCCGGGGGGCAACGGCGGTTTGAACGTGTTGATTTACGACGGCTCAGCTTTGTGATGATCGCGCAGCAGTTTGGTTTTACCCTGCCACAGATCAAATCCGAACTGGATCTTTTGCCCGGCGGGCGCACGCCGAATAAATCGGACTGGGCGCGGATCAGCGCAGGGTTTCGCGCCGCATTGGATGCGCGCATTACCACGCTGACCAAATTACGTGACAATCTGGACGGGTGTATCGGCTGTGGCTGCCTTAGCCTTGAGGCCTGTGCGCTGTATAACCCAACCGATCAGGCCCATGAAAAAGGGCAGGGGCCGCGGTATTTGATGGGGGACAGCCCCACATCTGGTCGCTCCGAATAATGCGCCCCGCTGGATGGATTATACAGTGACCCTTGGCCATTTATACGCGCGAACAACAATCCAGCAGAGCAGGATCACTTCAAGAACGCTGCCAAATACATAATAATGCCACTCGCCTATCGCGGCACCGGCAATCGTGATCGCGTAAAGCACCGCAATCACAATGTTGGCAATGCGGTTCACCCTCGGTGCCATGACAAGGCAAAGAAAAACCATCAAACTTGGGATTGTGACATAAAGCGTGACAGCGAGCAGAAAAGTTTCAGATACCTCAAAAACCGCGACCTTTCCGGCATCTAACCCGGCGCGTACATCCGGACGATAAAGCGAAAACAGATCAACGTAGGCGAAGATAAACAGGATTGACGTCCACAGCGCCGATAACTGGAATCGAACATCGACGGGTTCAGCGCAAGCGAAGGCATGTTTGGACGACATTTAGATGTATCCTGTCAAATTAAGGTCTTTGAACGACACTAAGGTCAAAGAAACGATCAAAGGTGAAGGCTTTTATCATTACAGGCATCCAGGGTGGAAGTTCAGTAACGATTTCTTTTAACGTTTCGTCGTGATTGCAATGGTCTTAACAGTAGTCTAGCCATTTTCGAGATGAATTTTGCCCGAAGGGAGCGCCTGATATGGCTGAGATTGAACGCGAAATGATGGAATATGACGTGGTGATCGTTGGTGCGGGTCCTGCGGGCTTGTCGGCGGCGATCCGGTTGAAACAACTGGACCCCGATTGCAACGTTGTTGTCCTTGAAAAAGGCTCCGAAGTTGGCGCGCATATTCTTTCAGGTGCGGTTCTTGATCCCTGCGGTATCGACGCGTTGATCCCTGATTGGAAAGAAAAAGGCGCCCCCATCACGGTGCCTGTCAAAGAAGACAATTTTTATATGTTGGGCGAAGCGGGTCAAATACGCATCCCCAACTTGCCCATGCCACCTCTGATGAACAACCACGGCAATTATATCGTCTCCATGGGCAACGTTTGTCGTTGGATGGCTGAACAAGCTGAAGCCATGGGCGTTGAAATCTTCCCCGGTATGGCCTGTTCCGAGCTGGTCTATGGCGACGAAGGTGAAGTCAAAGGCGTGGTTGCTGGTGTGTTCGGGCTTGAGGCAGACGGCACGATTGGCGAAAATACTGAGCCGGGGATGGAACTGCATGGCAAGTACGTGTTCCTGTCCGAAGGT
Source organism: Sulfitobacter sp. (assembly GCA_051251995.1). Classification (GTDB taxonomy): domain Bacteria; phylum Pseudomonadota; class Alphaproteobacteria; order Rhodobacterales; family Rhodobacteraceae; genus Sulfitobacter. The sequence continues at coordinate 37,324 of JBPOFF010000015.1, read as the reverse complement.
GTGCGCGGGTCCCTGTCAAAACAGGTGATTGCGAAATACGGATTGGATGACGGCAAAGAGCCGCAGAAATACGGCCTTGGCATGAAAGAAATCTGGGAAATTGACCCCGCCAAGCACAAAGAAGGCACCGTGACCCACACGATGGGCTGGCCTTTGAACAGCAACGCTGGTGGAGGGTCGTTTATCTATCACCTAGATAACAATCAGGTTTATGTCGGGTTTGTGGTGCATCTGGGTTACAAGAACCCGCATCTGTTCCCCTACATGGAATTTCAACGTTTCAAACATCACCCGATGGTGGCCGAACTGCTTAAGGGCGGCAAACGTGTGGCTTACGGCGCACGTGCGATTACTGAGGGCGGCTATCAATCCATGCCGAAAATGGTGGCACCCGGTGTGGCTCTACTGGGGTGTTCGGTGGGCATGGTCAATGTGCCGCGCATTAAGGGCAACCATAATGCGATGTTGTCCGGCAAGGCCGCAGCCGAGGCTGCAATGGCCGCAATCAAAGCGGATCGTTCCGGTGATGAGTTGAATGATTATGAAGCAGACGTGCGTGATGGTGCGATTGGCGCGGACCTGAAAAAGGTGCGTAACGTCAAACCACTATGGAGCAAATATGGCCTGACAGCCTCTTTGGTGTTGGGCGGTTTGGACATGTGGACCAACACGCTTGGCTTTAGCCTGATGGGGACGCTCAAGCACGGCAAGTCCGATGCCGAAGCGACTGAGGAAGCCAGCAAACACAAGGTCATTGATTATCCCAAGCCGGACGGCAAGCTGTCGTTTGATCGTCTGACCAACGTGGCGTTCAGCTTTACCAACCATGAGGAAAGCCAGCCCGCGCATCTGACGTTAAAAGATCCTTCTGTTCCGGTGGATGTGAACCTGCCGAAATTCGCAGGCCCGTCGGCCCGGTACTGCCCGGCAGGGGTTTATGAGTTCGTAGAAGAGCCCGGCAAGGACGCCCGTTTTGTGATCAACTTCCAAAACTGCGTGCATTGCAAAACCTGCGATATCAAAGACCCATCGCAGAATATCGTATGGACCACGCCCCAAGGTGGCGATGGGCCGAACTATCCGAATATGTAAGACGACAAAGGCGGGCAGTGTCCCGCCTTTTTCTTGCGCGAGGTTGCGCCAATGCGCTGTCACAGCCACGTGACAGCCGGGGCTTGCCATTGCGCTTGGATGCAGACCTGATACCTTCGCGCAAAAGAAATAGAGGTCAGGTTTTGATGTTTCGAAATGTTCTAAGACTGGCGGTAGCGCTGACAATATCCGTGTCCTTTGCCCCCTTGGCGCAAGCGCAAACGGCAGCTGGTTCCTATCTCGCCGGGCGTTATGCCGGGATAAAGAACGACTATAGGGAAGCTGCGCGATATTATACTCAGGCTTTGGCACGGGACACCAGCAACGTTGAATTGATGGAAAACACCGCGCTGTCCTATCTGTCACTTGGTCAGGTTGACAAAGCACTGCCGCTGGCCCGGCTGTTAGAGGAAAATGGCCAACGTAGTCAGGTTGCGCATCTGGTGATCACTGCCAGCCTCGCACAGCAAGAAGACTTTGCCGGGCTTTTGGCGCGCGAGAATGATGACGCTGGTGTCGGTCCCTGGATTGATGGGCTGATCAAGGCGTGGGCGCATATGGGTGCCGGCGATGTAACTGCGGCGATGGCAGCATTTGATGCACTGAGCGAAGAAGCAGGGATGCGTGGTATTGTGATGTATCACAAGGCATCAGCGCTTGCGAGCGTGGGGGATTATGAGGGCGCTGAAGCGATCTTTGGGGCTGACGAAACCGGTGCGGCAAGCCAAACCCGTCGTGGCGTGATGGCGCGTATTGAAGTTCTGGCACAATTGGACCGCCGCGAAGACGCTTTGACCCTGCTGCGTGACAGCTTTGGTGATGCGACCGACCCGGAGCTTGAACTGTTAATCGCTGCTTTGGAAAGCGACACGCCCGTTCCCTTGACCCATGTGCGGGATGCCAAAGCCGGGATGGCCGAAGTCTTCTTTACCTTTGCAGCGGTTCTCAAAAACGAGGCGGCGGCTGACTACTATGTTTTGTTGTTTTCGCGGATCGCTCGTTATCTGCGTCCGGATCACATTGACGCACTATTGCTCACGGCAGGGCTTTTGGAAAACCTTGGGCAATACGATCTGGCGATTGAGGAATATAAAACCATTCCAGCTGATAACCCCGTCTATCATGCGGCTGAATTGGGTCGGGCTGATGCGTTGCGCAGAGCAGGTAAAGATGACCAAGCCATCGAAGTGTTGGAGCAACTGACCCGCAGCCATGGTGATCTGCCCATTGTACATTCTACATTAGGTGACATGCTGCGCGGCCAAGAGGACTTTGCAGGTGCAATCGTCGCCTATGACAAGGCGATTGATCTGTCTACCGAAGGCACCCGCGCGCGCTGGTTGTTGTATTACTCGCGCGGTATCGCCTACGAGCGGTCAGGCGACGGCACGGCATCAGAGGCTGATTTTAGAGCGGCGTTGGCGTTGAACCCAGAGCAACCACAGGTCCTTAACTATCTTGGATATTCAATGGTTGAGCAAAAGCGCAACCTGGACGAAGCGTTAGACATGATTGAACGTGCCGTAGCGGCAAGCCCGGATTCAGGGTATATCGTCGATTCATTGGGATGGGTTCTGTATCGGCTTGGCCGCTATGACGAAGCATTGGTGCAGATGGAACGCGCCGCAGAATTGATCGCGGTTGATCCAGTGGTTAATGATCATTTGGGTGACGTGTATTGGGCTGTTGGCCGTCAGCGCGAGGCCGAATTTCAGTGGCACCGTGCGCTGTCCTTCATTCCAAAAGATGACATCGACAGCGAAGCAGATCCAGACCGCATCCGTCGCAAGCTTGATGTCGGATTGGATGCCGTGTTGGAAGAAGAAGGTGCACCACCTTTGACCGTGATCAATGGCAACTGAAGGCTTTGCGCCTGCCAAGATTAACCTGACATTGCATGTGACAGGGCAGCGGGCGGATGGGTATCATCTGCTCGACTCGCTTGTCGTGTTTGCTGATATTGGCGATCACCTGCATGTTACTGAAAATGACATCTTGTCGCTTGAGGTCACTGGACCCTTTAAAGCAGGAGTGCCGACTGACGGGACCAATCTTGTTCTGTGCGCCGCCGACCTGCTCCGTGTCTTGCGGGGGGTGACGGCCGGGGCGCATCTGCGCCTGGAAAAGCAACTGCCACATGGCGGCGGTATCGGTGGCGGTTCCTCTGATGCTGCGGCTGCCCTGAAATTACTGGCGGAATTTTGGCAGGTTCCACCGCTTAGCGAAGATGAAGCCCTCGCGCTAGGTGCCGATGTTCCGGTGTGCCTAAGGTCGCCGCAACCCACGATCATGTGCGGCATCGGTGATGAACTGTCTGCGGCCCCTGATTTGCCAGAAGGCTGGCTTGTGCTGGTCAATCCCGGCGTTTCCGTGTCCACCGATGTTGTTTTTGGACTTCATGATAATCTTTATGGCACAGACAACCCGCCGATGGAAAACTTGCTGGTTGGCATGGACCACGATGATTTCTTGACTTGGTTGCTAGGCCAGCGGAATGACCTGACAAAAGTTGCTTGCGAACCCTGTATCGCAGCGGTTGTTGAGGACGTTCTAAAGGCCTTGCGACCTCATGCTGAAGTGGCAGAAATGTCAGGCTCTGGCAGCACCTGTTGGGGTTGGTTTCGCACCGAAATGGCAGCGTTGGTTGCTGCAACTACCCTCACGCATGATTACCCTGATTGGTGGGTAAGGTCGGCGCGTATTCTGCGCGCTTAGCAGATCCTGCTGACCACATAGTCGGCCAAATCGGACAGCATCACTTTGACCTCGTGATCGGGCAGTGGTGCCAACGCATCCCGCGCCTTGCTGGCCCATGCAAGCGCCTCGGCCTGCGTTTCAATCAAGGTGCCGTGCTTGTGTAGCAACGACAGGGCATGTTCCAGATCGCCGTCTTCTTGGCGGCCTTTCTCAATGGTTCGGACCCAGAACGCGCGTTCCTCAGCATCTGCTTTTGCAATGGCTTTGATCACCGGCAGTGTCAATTTGCGCTCGCGGAAATCGTCGCCAATGTTTTTGCCAGTCGCCGCAGATTGGCCCTGATAATCAAGCAGATCATCTACAATCTGAAACGCCACACCCAGCGCATCACCATAGTCAAAAAGCGCCTTCACAAGTGGAGCGGGTGCACCTGCAATCACACCGCCTACTTCGGTCGCCGCTGAAAACAACGCAGCGGTTTTTCCGCGTACCACTTGCAGATAAATGCCTGCGTCAGTGGCCAAATTTTGCGCCGCGGTCAGTTGCAAAACCTCACCTTCGGCAATTGTCGCGGAGGCGTTGGACAAGATGCGCAGCACATCCAGCGATCCCGTTTCAGTCATCAACTGAAAGCTGCGCGAAAATAGGTAATCCCCGACCAAAACAGACGACTTATTGTCCCAGAGCAGGTTTGCGGTGGGCCGCCCCCGCCGTTGAGCGCTTTCGTCAACCACATCATCGTGCAGCAGGGTCGCAGTATGAATAAATTCAACTGTTGCTGCCAAATGCACATGGTACGGGCCGTCATAGCCGCACATCCGTGCCGCCGCCAACGTCAGCATAGGGCGCAGGCGTTTGCCACCTGCACCAACCAAATGCGCCGTGACTTCTGGGATTCGTGGCGCATGTTTTGACGCCATGCGGTCACGGATCAAATCACCAACCGCGGCCATATCATCGGCCAAATAGGCGGCCAATTGATCATGCGGTTTTTGCGTGCTGTCATTTTTCATAAACGTGATCCCACCCAAGGCTCGACAAATTGACCAAACTGGCCCACATCTTTGATATGAAGGAACTTTTACGCAGCCCTGACATGACGATCATTGCCTTTGCCTCCGCCCTTCTTAAGGGCGAGGATATAGACTGCTTTGAAATGGACGTAAACATGAGCGTGCTCGAAGGGGGCATCGGAATTTTCCCGCGCCGTTTGATGGTGCACCCTGATGACCATGACGCCGCCGTGCTTGTGATGCGCGACAACGATATTCCGTTGGGCAAGTGACCGAATATTCTGACAATGATCTGACCTATGATGCGTTTCTGGGCGGTAAATTACACCTTTACCAGCCGCGTCAGGGGTATCGTGCGGGGGTTGATCCTGTTCTTTTGGCCGCATCCGTTCAAGCAGAAGCAGGGCAATCTGTGCTGGAGCTTGGCTGCGGGGTGGGTGCAGCGATTCTGTGTCTGAATGCGCGGGTGCCGGGACTGACGTTAACAGGGGTGGAAGTCTTGCCGCAGAATGCTGCATTGGCGCAGCGCAATGGGGGCAGTGCGCTGGAGGTGGTGACGGCCGATTTGGCGGAAATGCCGTTACACGTGCGGCAGCGTCAGTTTGATCATGTGCTGGCAAACCCACCATACTTTGACCGCGCAGCATCCGTGTCGTCAGAAGACCTAGCGCGCGAATCTGCACATGGCGAACATACACCTCTTGCAAAATGGGTAAAGATTGCCGGCAAACGTCTGGCCCCCAAGGGCCGCGCTTATTTTATTCACAGGATCGAACGCTTGCCCGATCTTATCCGCGCTTTGCCAGCTGATTTGGGTTCTGTCGAAGTGTTGCCTTTGGCCCCGCGCATTGGCCGACCTGCGGAATTGATTATTCTGCGTGCGCGTAAAAACGGGCGTGCGGCATTTCGGCTCTTGAATCCTTTTGTCATGCACCAAGGGGCCGCCCATGGTGATGACGCAGACAGCTATGTTCCCGCGTTACGTGCTGTTCTGCGTGATGGCGCAGCGCTCGATTTTTAGGCACCGTTAAGCGTATTTTAACCAGTCTTCCCGTTATGCTGCAGGGCGGCGTGACACGATAGAAAATTTGTGGTGAACTCAAATTACAAGTAAACTTGAAGGAGGATTATATGGCTCTCACCGGACATCTGGAGACTCTTAAACGTAAACATTCGGCAATCAGCGAAGCGGTAGAACACGCCCAACGTGCGCCCGGTGTGGACGATTTAGAAGTTGCGACGATGAAAAAGGAAAAATTGCGCTTGAAAGAGGAAATCACGCGCCTGTCGAGCTAATTGAATTTTCTAACGTAAGAAGCTGGCGCGCGCCGCAATGACGGCACCGCCAGTGATCAAAACGGCGGCCCAAAGCAAAGTAAAGCTGGGGGCCGCGACCCCGGCGACAACGAGCACCAGCGTTGAGAGCAATGGTGCTGCATAAGATGCTGTACCCAAAAGCTGAATGTCGCCCCGCTTTACCCCGATATCCCAAACATAAAAGGCCAGTCCAACCGGACCAAGCCCCAGTCCCGCAATTGCGGCCCATCCCAGCTTTGTGGTTGGTAGCACCGTTTCCTCGAACATCAAATGCAGGGGCAGAGACAAAGCCGCCGTTGCCAGACAAAACACCGCCACGGATGCGGTTGGCACGTCACCAATGTGGCGCGATAATACGGAATAGCCCGACCATGTCAGCGCACAAAGAACGGCAAGCGCATAGCCCGGCAGATGCTCAGTTGAAAAACCGGCAGCACCACCAGTGATGATCAGCGCAGCCCCAGAAAACCCCAAGATTGCCCCAAGGATATGACCCTTGCACAGGGTCTCTCCGGGCAGCAAGCCAGAAAACAATACAATCAACAGTGGCCACAGGTAGGCGATTAATCCCGCCTCAGCAGCAGGCGCAAGGCGAAGCGCGGTAAAATACAGCGCGTGATAGCCAAACAGGCCCAATGTTCCAAAGATGTACACGCGCATGGACACGCGGCGTAAACTGGTTAAAGCGCCGGTAGCGGCCACCCATACCAATCCGAACGTGCCCCCTAAGACAAAACAAAGGGTATTAAGCAAAAGAGGCGGTGTTGGGGTTGTTCCAACGGTAAAGAGAGCCAGCAACGACCATAACAAGATCGCACCAAACCCAATGGCGGTTGCTCGAGGCCTTTTCATTTTGGCGATGGCTCCATCACGGTTATGCTATTGGCGATATGTGCCGTCTTTTCAATCTCTTGCAATACCCAAGTCTTGAACGCGGCAACTTGTGGCCGGGTTTCCGTCCCTGCCGGACAAAGGAAACTGAACCGGGCACCCGTTGGCAACGCTTTTGGATAGGGCGCTACCAATCGGCCATCTGCAAGGTCCTTGATCACCAATGCCCGTCTGCCCATTGCAACACCCACCCCAGCCAAGGCCGCGTCGATGGCATGATCTGCTTGGGAAAACCGGGGTCCAATGTTCGGCGTGACATCAACATTCATGGCGCGAAACCATGCGTGCCAGTCAACAGGTGGCTCAAGAAAGTTGATGGATTCGTCAACAATTAAAACCGCCTGAGCAAGGCTTTGGGGGGTGGGGTAACGCTGCGCCATCTCGGGGGTCATGACGGGCAAAACCCATTCACGCGCCAGTGGCAGGGCATAAAGATGCGGATCATTTCCCAAGCCAAAGCGGATCGCAACATCAACACTGTCGCGGTTGAAATCCATGATCCGCAGGGAGGCTGAAAACCGCAGTTCGATCTCTGGATGCGCTTGTGCAAAATCAAAGAGCCGCGGTGCCAGCCATTTGGCAGTGAAGGCCGGGCCTGCTGTCACGGTAAGTGTTTGATGATCTTGTAATCGCTGTGCCGCACGCCATCCCGCCGCAAGGGCTTGAAAGCCGTCTGATGCTGATGGGGCCAGCGCGCGCCCAGCCTTGGTCAATTCAACGGCGCGGTTCAAGCGATGGAACAAGGGCGCACCCAAATGTTCTTCAAGGGATTTGATCTGAAAGCTAAGAGCGGCAGGGGTGACGTGTAATTCTGCTGCGGCCAAAGCGAACGACATATGGCGCGCCGCGGCATCAAAAGCACGTAACGCGGTGAGTGGAGGGAGGCGATCAGACATGTTCAGTTAAGTACAGCTTAACTGAAGGGATGAAAAGTCTCGTTTGTGCCAGCACTGGGCAGAGCCCATATTGAGTGCAAGTTAACAAATACAAATGCACCGCTTGAAAGGATCAGACTCATGTTCGAAGCAACAACAAACCAAGCAGCCCGTAGCGCGATGGAAAAAGCACATGACGCACGTGGTGCCGCAATGGCATCCGTTTGGAAATGGTTGTTTTACCCGTCTTCCCGCTGAACAAAGGCCTTTGTTCTTACGAGATGCAAAAAGGCCGGACCACATGATCCGGCCTTTTTGTTGTTTTAAAAATTCTGTCCAGAATTTCAGTATTTAGACAAAGAATTGAGCACCGTTGGCAGAAATCGTCGAGCCATTGATAAAACCCGCGTCATCCGCCACAAGGAATTTCACCGCACGTGCGATTTCTTCTGGTTCGCCCAAACGACCCGCAGGGATCTGTGCGATAATGCTTTCACGCACTTTTTCAGGGACTGCCATGACCATGTCCGTACCAATATAACCAGGACAGACTGCATTGGCGGTGATGCCAGCACGTGCACCTTCTTGGGCTAGTGATTTCACAATACCTAGATCGCCAGCTTTGGTCGCGGCATAGTTTACCTGAGCAAACTGCCCCTTTTGACCGTTGATCGAACTGATCACAACGATACGTCCAAATTTGCGTTCACGCATGCCGGGCCAGATGGGATGCACGGTGTTGAACACGCCCGTCAGGTTTGTGTCGATCACTTCTTTCCACTGTTGTGGGGTCATCTTGTGGAATGGCGCGTCGCGGGTGATGCCTGCGTTTGCAACGACAACTTCAACGGGGCCAAGGTCCGCTTCGACCTTTGCGATGCCCGCAGCAGAATCGTCATAATCCGCAACGTTCCATTTGTAGGTCTTGATGCCAGTCTCTTTGGTGAATACAGCGGCGGCCTCGTCGTTGCCAGCATAGGTTGCAGCAACCGAATAACCGGCACCTTTCAATTCTTTGGCAATGGCTGCGCCGATGCCTCGGCTGCCTCCGGTGACCAGTGCGACTCGGGACATATGATTCCTCCTCAATCAGTAATGTTATTGCAATTCACAAAGCGGACACGCAATTATCTTGCGTGTCCAATATGTTTAGGGGCGCTCAAGGCACATGGCAACACCCATACCGCCACCGATGCACAAGGTCGCGAGACCTTTTTTCGCGCCGCGCCGCTGCATTTCAAAAAGCAGAGTGTTGAGGATACGCGCACCAGAGGCACCGATGGGGTGGCCAATCGCGATGGCACCGCCATTCACGTTAACAACTGCTGGGTCCCAACCCATGTCCTTGTTCACGGCGCAGGCCTGCGCGGCAAAGGCTTCGTTGGCCTCAACCAGATCAAGGTCTTCAGCTTTCCAACCCGCTTTTTCCAGTGCTTTGCGTGAGGCATAGATCGGGCCGACGCCCATGATAGAGGGGTCTAAACCAGCAGTCGCATACGATGCGATACGTGCCAACGGCGTGATGCCGCGCTTTTCGGCGTCATCCGCGCTCATTAACAATGCGCCAGCCGCGCCGTCGTTCAGGCCAGATGCGTTTGCCGCAGTAACAGAACCGTCCTTGGTAAAGGCGGGGCGCAGTTTTTGCATGGCTTCCATGGTTGCGCCGTGACGGATGTATTCATCCTGATCGACGACGATGTCACCTTTGCGGGTCTTGACCGTAAAGGCGGCGATTTCGTCAGCGAATTTGCCCGCTTTCTGCGCGGCTTCGGCCTTGTTCTGCGATGCGACCGCAAATTCGTCCTGCATTTCACGGCTGATCTGCCATTTTTCAGCAACGTTTTCAGCGGTCTGACCCATGTGATAGCCATTGAACGCATCCCACAGACCATCGCGGATCATCGTGTCGATGAATTGCAGATCGCCCATTTTCTGACCGGGACGCAAGTTTTGCGCATGGGGGGAAAGCGTCATGTTTTCTTGACCACCAGCCGCCACAATAGACGCATCACCAAGCTGAATGTGCTGTGCAGCCAAGGCGACGGCGCGCAAGCCTGAGCCACAAACCTGATTGATCGACCAAGCCGCCGCTTCTTGTGGAAGACCTGCATTAATATGCGCTTGGCGGGCAGGGTTTTGACCTTGGGCGGCAGTTAATACCTGGCCCAGAATGGTTTCCGATACTTCGGATGGATCAACGCCTGCACGTGCGACGATTTCTTTCAAAACGGCGGCACCCAAGTCATGGGCGGGCGTGGTGGCGAAAGATCCGCCAAAACTGCCAACGGCAGTACGGGCGGCGGATGCGATGACGACGTTAGTCATAGATAATTATTCCTCTACCTATCTGGTCGAGGATATCCTGACGCTGCGTTAGGCTTTACCCCCAGCGACTCCCCCACCTTCTAAGTTTGTCATAACGGATGCACCACAAAGCGGCAACGGTGCCTGCGCCGTGACACTATGCAACCTATGCATGTCTTTGGTTGGGGTCCGACCTTAACCAGCTGCGCGCGAGGCCGCACTGTGAAGCCATGTAGGTCGGGTTGTGGGCGCGCCAAAGAAGTACCCTTGAAGGCAATCAACGCCCATTTCTGAAAGCAGAGCAGCATCGCGTTCATTTTCAACAAACTCTGCGACGGTGAGCATGTCGAAATGCCCGGCAATGGAAATCATAGCTGCAACCAGTGCCCGGTTATCTGGGTCATTGGCGATCCCTTTGATAAATTCCCCGTCTATTTTGAGAACATCAAAGTAGAAGTCCTTGAAATAGCGGATTGCGGTGTGCCCGGCGCCAAAATCATCAAGGGCAAAACAAACGCCATGGGGCTGCAATTCATCCATCAGGTCGCTGACCAGTTCGGGCACCGTCATTGCCGAACTTTCCGTGATCTCGAGGATCAGACGTTCGCCAATGGTTTTGTCACGGTTAAGAAAACGTCGGATCATCTGATTCCACGCCTTATATCCTATAGAACGGGCAGACATATTGATCGACAGGCGTAGGCCCGGGTTGGCTTGCAGGGCCAATAATCCTGCGCGCAGCGCCAGCACATCAATTTCACGTCCCGTTTCTGTGTCTTCTATCACCGGCATAAAATCACGGGCGGGGATGACCCGGCCGGTTTCATCCAATACCCGGATCAAACCCTCGTAAAACCCAACCTTGGTGTGATCTGTCGCGAGCATGATAGGTTGATACGCCAACAACGTCTGCTTGTGTTGAATGGCGTCTTTGACCATTTGCAATGTTGATTTGTCACGCTCGGCGACAGCAAAATTCAACGGGTTTTCTGATCCCGGCGCAATATCAGCGAGACGGCGTTTAAATTGACTTACCACGGTTTTACACTCTTGTTTGTCCAACTATGCTTGTTGCAGAGAGACTCATAACGCGGCCTTAAAGAGCTGATTTTTCATCAATTTTAAGCACTTCTAAAATGGCTGGAACCGGAAAGACAAAATATGGAACGATGTGGCTGGGCTGGATTGGAACAAATCTATGTCGATTATCACGACACGGAATGGGGCGTGCCAGAATACAACAGCCGCGCCTTGTGGGAAAAATTGATCCTTGATGGGTTTCAGGCGGGCCTTAGCTGGATCACCATTCTTAAAAAACGGGATAATTTTCGTGAGGCGTTTCAGGGCTTTGACCCTAATGTGATCTCGGAATGGGGCGCTGAAGATGTGGAACGATTGCTTGCCAATCCCGGTATTATCCGGCATCGCGGCAAAATCGAAGCGACAATCAATAACGCCCGTGCATGGCAAAAGATTGAGGCAAGGGAGGGGTTTGACACCTTCATGTGGCAGTACGTTGAGGGTGTGCCGCTGCAAAATCACTTTGCCACACAAGTGGATGTGCCGCCCTCGACGGATCTTTCGATAAAAGTGTCAAAAGATTTGAAAAAAGAAGGTTTTAAATTCTGCGGCCCGACCATCGTTTACGCGTGGATGGAGGCCTGTGGATTGGTGAATGACCACATTCTGACGTGCCATCGCCACGCGGAATGTGCGGCGATGGCCAAACCCCGTTGACTCCACCCATTTGCCCCGTATAAGCGCGACTTCATTGGTGTTGGTGGCCCCTGCAAGGGGATGCCTGTCGGGGGGTCGCCCCAAAGGACAACGCCCTTTATAACCTAAAGGAGAACAGCCGTGACAAAACGCACCGCTGCCAAGCATAAACTAGACCGTCGCATGGGCGAAAACATCTGGGGCCGTCCAAAATCCCCAGTGAACCGTCGTGAATATGGCCCCGGCCAGCACGGTCAGCGCCGTAAGGCAAAAATTTCCGACTTCGGCATTCAGCTGCGCGCCAAGCAGAAGCTTAAGGGCTACTACGGCGATCTGACCGAAAAGCAGTTCCGCCGCATCTATGGCGAAGCTGAGCGTGTCAAAGGCGATACAGGTGAAAACCTGATTGGTCTGCTGGAACGTCGTTTGGACGCGGTTGTGTACCGTGCCAAGTTCGTTGCAACCGTATTTGCCGCCCGTCAGTTCGTGAACCACGGCCACGTCCGTGTGAATGGCAAAAAAGTGAACATTCCTTCCTACCGTGTAAAAGAGGGTGACGTGATCGAAGTGCGTGATCGTTCCAAGCAGATGGTCGCCTTACTTGAAGCCACACAATTGGCTGAGCGCGACGTGCCTGACTATATCGAGGCCGATCACTCCAAAATGACCGCGACATTCGTGCGCACCCCTGCATTGGGTGATGTGCCATATCCGGTGATGATGGAACCAAATCTTGTCGTGGAATTCTACGCGAAGAACTAATCTTTGCCGAACTTCAAAAATTACAAAGGCCGCCCTGATGGGCGGTCTTTTTCGTTGGGGCCTTTGATTACAACCGTGTTCGTCTATTTTCGGTCACTTTTACCGATTAGGCAGCTAATGTCGTGATCAGCGCAAAGGATGCCCAACAACCAATGAACGTACAAAACCAATCAGCACAAGAGCGCCATGACAGCATCCATGCACAAGCGACCCGGTTGGCGGGGCCGCCGAATAACCTGTGTAAACGCGCGGTGCAATATCATCATATTTACCGGGAATCCGGCGGCATTTTCTGCTTTGCACTGATTGCGGCACACGGTGCGGTTTGGGCCCAGTGGTATCTAAAAATCGCATGGGCAGGGGCGGTGGTCTTGGCCGCGGTCGACCTGCGGGCACCGGGTGGTTTTCGAACCCGCATGTCGCATTTCAATGCCTATACCGGGGCATTGAAAGACATTAATCGCCGGGTGATGATCAAAGCATATACTATTTTACATTTTGCCAAGGACGGTATGGTCGATAACGTGTTGGTTGATGACGTGCCCGGCGATGTTGTCCTTGAAATCAGGCGGTTGCTGGCAAAACAAATGTCAGGTGAACCTGCGACGATTACTGAGAAACGCGCGCTATATGAAGCGTTCTTTCGATGGGAACAAGACAACGCCGTGGGGCCAAGCGTCGAGGCGGCGATGGCTGCCTTTGACTGGCCATTGATGCGGAACCTATGTCTGCGTCCTTGGGTCTGGTTTTCGTATTTCCAGGCTGGGCGCAGCCTGAATTTCAAGGACTTCACCAGTGCAGAGGAACGGGTTGAAAAAGGCTTGGTAGCCTTTGATCTTGCTGCCTTGCGGGGGTGGGATGCGGTCGACAGATCACTGCGCCGGAACCCATTTGTGCGTCGCCTCACAAAACCCTAACGCCAGAAACGGCGGCTGCTCAACTAAGTGATCAGGAACCCAAAGTTGTTCCTTTTTCAGCTCTTAAAATCTAATGAAATCAATGGTGCCGTCTTCGAATTGCACAGCCTATCTTCCTTTTTGGCAGCATAGTCCTTCTTTCGATAGCCGACCCTCGCAACCAGTTTGGCGACTGTCTGCAATGCGGACCAAGTGAGCCTTCGCTGCGGCTGCGCAAAAGTATGCTTCGAACGAATAGCTGCCATTCCATATCAACTAGGCAGTGTTAGCATTTGTTATCCAAGAACTACCGAACTCCAAGATTGCACAATAGAAAGACGCACCGGCCGTCGGCAACTCCAACGCAAATCATACATGCACCACGTCAGTGCATGTAAAATCACAACTGTCGGTCAAAAAGTGTAATGAATATATTGTTTTAGTTCAAAAAGTAGGCAATATTTTTCTTTACATAAATTGTAGTCTATCATTTGATCTAGGGTAACATGTTTGCGTCTTTTAGAACTTTAGATTGGCAGCGCTTTGTGCTGGCAATGTCGTTTGGCTACATTTTGTCGATCTTTCCATTGCTAGTCTATTTTTGGCGAGCAACCATGGTAGACGCACCTAACGTTATGACTTTTGTACTCTTCAGAGCCGACGTTTTTCTGGTTTTTTCGATAGTTGCTTTTTCTTCCGTTGGTTCACTCCTATCAAACTCAGACAGCATAGATCTTCCAACAGTCTTGGCGTGTTCTGCAAATGTTATTTTCGGTGTATTAATGTTCGGTTGCTTTTCGGAATTTGAACGCTTTGACGCTTCTGATCCAACAACAGTTCAGAACATCGTGAGTTTCGGAGGTTGGTGTTGGTTGATATCCTTCCTTATTTTCTCGTTTTCTCACTTAAGAACTAACGGTGAACAGCAATGAGCCCTGAAAACACACTAAAGCTGGGCTTCATAGTTGCGCCCATCGTTGTTTTTCTAACTATTTTTGGTCCTAACTTTCTTGAGAGTCTTGGCGGAGAGGGTACGGTCAGGCTTGGGGGTGACGACGGGGTACATAGTGCAGATCTTTTGCTAAGAAACGCTGAATGTGTAAGATCGGCTAACGAATTCGCAAGAAATTCAACTATCTACTTCGAACCAAGATCAGCCGAGCTGTCAACCGAGGGAATGAATTTGGTTCGCGAATTGAGTGAAATTGTTAACCGCTGCCCTAATCTAGTAGTTCACGTGTACGGTCATTCCAATGTTGCGACTGATGACATTTCAGCGGATAGATTGAGTTGGCGACGTGGGGAACAAGTGCTTCAATTTCTTTCGAGTGACGGAAGGGACATTACCCAGTTTCGAATTTTTGGAGTCGGCTCCCGAGAGTCGATTTACATGGGCAGCACAGGACAGGAAACGGAGCTTGATGACCGAGTAGAGTTTGAAGTCTTTGAGCGTTTTCCCAACGCATCTGTCGAATGAGCTAAGTACTAAACGTCCACGAGGGGCAAAGTAGGAAATTTAGTGCTCAACTCGGTCCATATGGCTAGTTCATTCCACAATCAAAGAGTAATGCTTATCTCTTACATGCGTTTGCCCATCTTCAGACAAGGAAAACAGCGCACCAAAAACTGGGTGGAGGCCCGTTAGTTTAGGCCATACACTTTTAATGGCGGCTTGTAGCGCTTCGCCACTGTTTGTGAGCTATGCAGCATCGGTCAAAACGGGCTCCAAGGAGACCTTCGCCGCACTTTGCATCAACGACCGCTAATGGTTTTGGTGAGTCAAAAGGTAGATTTATGCTGCCATAGAGGAACTATTATGGGGTGTTTATCACTAAGTTAAGAGACCGGTTTTAAGAAAATCACACTTTGTGGTAGCATCCGGGTATTCTATTAGTAATTTTGGGTGAATTTTATGGGCCTCCGCGATATCGCTTTTTCAAGTTTCAACCTGCTGAACCTACAACTGCCGGGTCACGCCATTTATGATAATTCCGATGGCTGGGATGTGCAGACCTACAACCGCAAAATCGACTTTACCGGGCGTGTTTTCCAACGGTTAAAATCAGACGTCATCGGACTACAAGAGCTTTGGGCCGGTCCGGCGCTTGATGCTGTTTTGGAGTTGGCCCACATGTCAGACACCCATGTGGCACTGGTGCCGCCAGATCATAAGGGCGACAAAATAGTCTGCGCCGGGGTGGTCCGGACAGGTATTTTAGTTGGAGAGCCTGAATGGATTACAGAATTTCCACCAGAATGTGTGCTCAAATCAGGCGGCGACGACAAACAGCAGGATTATATTGAGGTCAGTCTGAGTACATTTTCCCGGCCTGTCCTGCATCTACGGGTCCAGCCGGATCCACGTACACCCGTCATTGATGTTTTTGTGTGCCACTTCAAATCCCGCCGTCCTACTCAAATCTGGCATGAACGCGACTGGTACGATCGCGATGTCCACGGCCCCCACGCAAATGCGTTGGGATATGCCATATCAACATTCCGCCGCACCGCCGAGGCCGCGGCCTTGCGGGTGTTGATCACCAAGATCACTAAAAATACCGATGCGCCTGTTGTGGTGATTGGTGACATGAACGACGGTAAAGAAAGCAACACTCTTAACATCCTAAGCGAGCAACCAACGTACCTGACACCGCTGTCCTCTGGGGGTGGCGACAACGCGCTTTATACCGCGCAGACCATGCAGGAATACCGATCGGTGCGCGACGTCTATTACACCCATGTCTACAAGGGACAACGTGACAGCCTTGACCACATCATGTTCAGTCAGGAATTTTACGACAACTCGAAAAAGCGGTTGTGGGCCTTTGATGAGATGATTGTGGAGAATGATCATTTGAACCACGATGATCACAAAGTGAGTGGCACAAATGACCATGGTGTCATTCGGGTTGGCTTTCGCTGGAAACCGACCTCTTCTTTGACAAGTTGAGGTGCGAATTGCCACTGGCTTTGTCCGGTTCTGCCCCCTAAAACGGCGGGGATCAGACGGAGACACGCAATGACCCATATCCAGCCGCAACCGGGCATCCTGGACATCGACCTTTATCAGGGCGGTGCTGCCCATGTGGCAGGGATGACGAATGTGGTCAAACTATCGTCAAATGAAAACCCACATGGGCCAAGCGAAGCAGCGCTTGAGGCATACCGCCGCGCGGCGTTTGACCTGCACCGCTATCCGTCTTCCGATCACGGCCCGCTGCGCCGCGCT
Source organism: Sulfitobacter sp. (assembly GCA_051251995.1). Classification (GTDB taxonomy): domain Bacteria; phylum Pseudomonadota; class Alphaproteobacteria; order Rhodobacterales; family Rhodobacteraceae; genus Sulfitobacter. The sequence continues at coordinate 20,532 of JBPOFF010000015.1, read as the reverse complement.
ATTGCTGAAGTGCATGGCTTGGACGCTGACCGGATTATCTGTGGTGCGGGATCGGATGAAATCATTGCATTTCTGTGCCAGGCCTATGCGGGGCCGGGTACTGAGGTCGTTCATACCGAGCACGGATTTGCCATGTACCGGATTTCGGCGTTGGCCGCCGGGGCAACCCCGGTTGAGGTGGCCGAGCGTGAACGGGTGACGGATGTTGATGCGATTCTGGCGGCCTGCACCGATGCAACGCGGCTGGTGTTCATTGCCAATCCCAACAACCCAACAGGAACAATGATTGGCATGGGCGAAATCACGCGCCTTGCGGATGGTTTGCCGCCACAAGCACTTTTGGTGCTGGATGGCGCTTATGCTGAATATGTCGAAGGCTATGATGGCGGGGCAGCTTTGGTCGACACCCGTGAAAACGTGGTAATGACGCGCACGTTCTCAAAACTCTACGGCTTGGGTGGCTTGCGGATTGGTTGGGGGTACGGCCCGGCGCATGTCATCGACGTGCTGAACCGAGTACGCGGGCCGTTCAACCTGTCACAATCTGGATTGAACGCAGCAGAGGCTGCTATTCGTGACCGGGATTATGCCACGTTTTGCCGGGCGGACAACGCCCGATGGCGCACATGGATGGCGGATGCGCTGGCCGAGATTGGCGTGCCGTCTGATGTATCCTGTGCCAATTTCATTCTAGCGCGATTTGGATCGCAAGCCGAGGCTGAAGCCTGTGACCTGCATTTGCAGTCTCAAGGTCTGATTGTGCGCCGTGTGGCAGGATACAAGTTACCCAGCTGCTTGCGGATCACCGTGGGCGACGAAAGCAGTTGTCGCCGGATTGTCCATGCGGTGCGCCAATTCAAGAACGGGGGCGCAGATGGCACAAATGTATGACCGTGTTGCCCTGATCGGTTTGGGGTTGATTGCCTCGTCGATGTTTTGGGCGATGAAACGCGGTGGGTTGGCAGGCGAAGTTGTCGGTTTTGCCCGAAGCGCCGAAACCCGCGATACCGCCCGCGAAATTGGGTTATGCGACCGGGTCTGCGATACATTGCTTGAGGCCGTTGAGGGCGCTGACCTTGTGGTGCTTTGTGTGCCCGTTGGTGTCATGGGCTCTATTGCCGCAGAAATGGCAGGGGCCTTGAAACCAAGGGCAACGGTGACGGACGTGGGGTCGGTCAAAGCCGATGTGATTGCACAAGTGGGGCCACATTTGCCAAAGGGCGTACATTTTATCCCCGCACATCCGCTCGCTGGGACAGAACATTCCGGTCCAAAATCCGGATTTGCCGAACTCTTTGACAACCGCTGGTGTCTGCTGGTGCCAGCAGAAGGCACAGCCCCCGAAGCAACTGCGAAACTGCGCGGGTTATGGGAGGCGATGGGTGCGAATGTTGAAGAAATGGACGCTGAACATCACGACTTGGTGGTGGCCGTCACCAGCCATGCACCGCACCTGATTGCCTATACGATGGTTGGTGTCGCCGACGACCTGCGCCGGGTAACCGACAGTGAAGTGATCAAATATTCCGCTGGTGGTTTCCGGGACTTCACCCGGATTGCGGCCAGTGATCCAACGATGTGGCGTGATGTATTCCTCTCCAACAAGGAGGCGACGCTGGAAATTCTGGGACGCTTCACCGAAGAACTTTTTGCGCTGCAACGGGCGATCCGGCAGGGCGACGGCGATCATCTGCACGCCTATTTTACCCGCACCCGCGCAATACGACGCGGCATTATTGAAGCGGGCCAAGACACGGACGCGCCAAATTTTGGCCGCGCGGCAGGCAAAAAATGATACGTGGCGCGTTGATAGTCTTGTTGATGTGGGCCACTGCCAGTTGGGCCGCACCCACGTCATCAAAACGCCCTGTGCAGCGTGGGGGCAATGTGATCGTGCCGGTAGAGGTTGCCCCCTCTGGGGCCATCCAGCCCCCAACCGGAGATGCCCAAACCCAAAATGCACGCAAACCCAAAAGGGGGATCGGTTTTTCTTTGCGACCATTTTTTCGACCACGAAAAGTTGAAAAACAGGCCCGTGCACAACGACAATTGCAGGCTAAAGGTGCCGTTTGTGGCGATCCGGCGATCCAAGGCGAATTAATTGGCCGGGTCAAAGGCAAGTTGAATGGCTGTGGGGTTGAAAAAGCCGTGCGCGTGCGGTCCGTTTCCGGTGTGACGCTAAGCCAATCTTCGGTGATGGATTGCGTGACGGCAAATGCGCTTAAGAGCTGGGTAAACAAGTCAGCCAAACCTGCCCTAAGCCGTAAGGGTGGGGGTCTTAAAGGCCTGCGCGTCGCGGCACATTATGCGTGTCGCACTCGAAATAATCAAAAAGGCGCGAAAATTTCAGAACACGGGCGGGGCCGTGCGATTGATATTTCCGCGTTCCGCCTTGCGGATGGATCTGAGGTCAGCGTGCTTAAGGGCTGGAACGCCAGATCAACCAGCAAGGCCATGCGGCAGATGCATAAAGGGGCCTGCGGACCATTTGGAACAGTGCTGGGACCCAATGCAAACCGGTTTCACCTGGACCATTTCCATTTTGACACCGCACGCTATCGCAGCGGGCGTTATTGCAAATAGCCGGGGTTCCTAGCCTCAGGGCAGCACAAAGCGCGGGGCGGGGCCAAGGTTGATTGGACCCAGTGACATTTCGCCGTTCTGAAACGTCAGCTCCAAGTTAAGATCATTTAAATCCCCACCCAAGTTCGCCATCGCGCCAAGCAAAATGTCGACTTGTTGGCGCTGGGCGGATTGCAGGGCCCCGCTGGTTTCAATCAGATCAAGGATGTCGCGCCAATTGTTCACAATTACGGAAACCGCGCCAGTAGGAACACCAAGTGGATTGATGCTCAGATCGCCCGTCGCAGAAATCCTTAATGAACCCCATTTAGCCGCGATCTGTCTCAAGGCAATTGCCCGAGGTTGGGGCTGGTTGGTACCAAACGCAGTGCGATCCCAGGATTTGTCAAACGTCACCCCGATATCCCCAATGAAGGTATCAAATGACATCGGCCAATCTTGGGGCAATGCGAGAGCCGAACGGATCAGGTTACCGGGGGTCAGGTTGATCGCGTTTATATTAAGCTGGTAGGTTTCGGGCGATATATTGTCCTGAGTAGATGTCAATCGAAGTGTATCTGCCAGTAAGACGGGGGACTGACCAAGGCTAATCTGCCACGCTTTGCTGACCACGCTTATACCCTGCAACTGCAAGCTTGTGCCCGGATGAAGCCGCAAATCAGCCCGCGCCTCGGTCAATTTCACCTCTGCTACGCCCGGTGGGGTGGTGATCTGAAATGGAGCATCGGGCAGTTTGACTGTCAAAAAGCCGGGCCAATAAGCCGGGGCCATTATATCTAGCTGTGATATGTCGAGACCAACACCCGTACCCGGATCACGGACCGATACGTCATGTAACTGTGCGTGCAAGGACAGCGGAAAACCATGTTTGGAAATTGTGCCGACCTCAGCCGTCCATCCCAACTCACGGCGATCTTCGAACCAGGTATTCATGGCCTGTTGCACACTGGCTGAGGCCGCCATCCACCATGCGACCCACATCACTGCTAAAATCACGATTGCCCAAACCAATCTGCGCATCGTTGAAAATCCCTTTAACTCAGGTCACAGATGCGGTTTACCCAAGACAACAAAGAAGGACCAGCGAGATGGCAATGTGGGTATTTGGATACGGTAGTTTATTGTGGAACCCTGGTTTCACCGTTGCCGAAAGCGTGATTGCCACATTGCCGGGCTATGCGCGGTCCTTTTGTATGCGATCCATCCATCATCGTGGCACCGAAGAAGAGCCGGGTTTGGTGCTGGCGCTTGATGAACATGTCGAAAGCGCCTGCGAAGGCTTGGCCTTGCGGGTGGCGGATGGTGATGAGGATCAGACGCTGCAATATCTGCGTGAGCGCGAATTGATCTCGTCGGCTTATGTGGAAAAGAACCTGAAGGTCCACCTGTCCGACGGTCGCGATGTGACGGCGGTGGTTTATGTAATTGACGAAGAACACGTGCAGTATTGCGGCGGTATGCCGCTTGAGGAACAGGCGCAGATTATCGCACATGCGGTTGGTGGTCGCGGGCCCAATACCGAATATCTTTATAACACAGCCGAACATCTGACCGAGGTGGGCCTACATGACCCGGCGCTGGAATGGTTGCACGACAGAGTGAAAACACTCGCGACATAAACCCTTGGCAAATGCGGGGCGTTTCAGTGTAAGCTGCGCGCAGAGCAGATAAAAAGGGTCAGGAGCAAGGCCGCATGGCGCAGCCAGACCAGAAACAACGACCACAGTTTTCACAGCCCGTGCGGCAGATTACCCTGATGCTTATTGTGCTGGGTATGACCGCCGTTGGTGGCACCTTGGCATTGCCATCGGTACTGCCAATTTTTGCGGCAAACCCATACCTTAATGGGTTCATCATCTTTGTCTTTATCATCGGTGTGGTAGCTTGTTTTTATCAGGTCTTCCAGCTGATTGGATCGGTGCGCTGGATCGAAAACTTTGCCTCTGATGCGCCTGATCCTGAAACAGTTGCCCCGCAGCTGCTGGCTCCGCTGGCGTCCCTGCTGCGTACCCGCGGTGCGCGGATGCAAGTGAGCGCGACATCCACACGTTCGATCCTTGATTCCGTGGCAACCCGCATAGACGAAGCCCGAGAAATCACCCGTTACATCGTTAACATGCTGATTTTTCTTGGCCTGTTGGGGACGTTTTACGGACTGGCCACGACGGTCCCTGCCGTTGTTGACACAATCCGTAGCCTTGCCCCGGTCGAAGGCGAGGGCGGTGTTGACGTCTTTGGCCGCCTGATGACCGGTCTTGAGGCGCAGCTGGGCGGCATGGGCGTTGCCTTTGGGTCCTCACTTTTGGGTCTTGCTGGATCCTTGGTTGTGGGTCTGCTGGAACTGTTTGCGGGGCACGGCCAGAACCGTTTTTACCAAGAACTTGAAGATTGGCTCAGCTCCATCACCCGGGTTGGATTCAGCACCGGCGAAGAGGGCAGCGGCGAACAAAATGCAATGGGCGGCGTCATTGACCACATGGCCGAACAGATGGAGGCGTTGCAACAGATGTTCACGCAGTCAGATGTCAGCCGGTCGATGGTGGACGAAAAGCTGGGCAAGCTTGCCGACGCTGTTGACCGTATGACCACCCGAATGGAAGGCGCGGACCCTGCCAGTCAGGCGATGGAACGGGTGGCCGCCGGGCAGGAACGCCTGATTGCAACGCTGGAAACCCAAGGATCGGGCGATGGCATCGACGCCGAAAGCCGGATGCGGTTGCGGTCCATCGACGTGCAGATGTTGCGTATTCTGGAAGAAATATCAGCAGGCCGCCAAGAAACGATGGCAGAACTACGTAAAGACATTTCGCTGCTGGCCAAGGCCATGTCTGGCAGTCGCGTAAATGAACCGCGCCGTATGCGCACGCCGGACAAACCCGGCGGCGAGGGGCGTTAACCATGGCATTGTCCCGGCGGACAGGTTCACGGTTTCAGGCGTCTATCTGGCCGGGTTTTGTGGATGCGATGACCGGACTTTTGCTGGTGCTGATGTTTGTGCTGACTATTTTTATGGTTGTGCAATTTGTTCTGACTGAACGGATCACCGGGCAAGAAACAGAACTTGATGCGTTAGCGGGTGAAGTTGCAGCACTGGCGCAGGCGCTTGGCCTAGAAGAAAGTTCCAACGCCCAACTGCAAGCAAGGCTCGGCGCGCTGAATGCATCGCTGAACGATGCGCGCGGCGAAGTGTCGGAACAGGCGGCATTGATCGCGGCGCTGACTACGCAGCGCGATCAACAGGCGACTGCATTGGACAAAGCGCAATCCCAGATTACCAGTTTTGAGGCGCAAGTCGCTGCTTTGCTGTCAGACCGTGATGTGGCTTTGGGGCAGGTGGCCGCCTTGGAAAATGAACAGACAAAGCTGATCAGCGAACAAGAAGCGCTTGATTTGGCGCTGGCTGCTGCGCGTACCGAGGTGGATGCACAAACTGAAATTGCCCGATTGGCCGCCGCCCGCCGCGAGGCGCTTGATGCATTGGTCGCAGACCTCAGGGCGCGTAATGTCGACGCTGACGCGCAGATTGCTGAGTTGACGGATAAAATTGATGCAACCGCTGAAGCGCTGAGCGCGGAGGAAGCCACCCGGTTGGCTGAAGCCGCAGCCGCGCAAGCGTTGCGTGATAAACTGAGCAACGCCGATGCTGAATTGACGGCAATGACACTGGCACTTGAGGCGCAACGGAAAAAGGCGGAAGACACACTGACCTTGCTGGCCGCAGCCCGAGCAGCCGAAGGTGATCTGGACACTCAACTGGCGGCAGCATTGGCGCGGTTGCAGGCGGCGGAAGGCGCGGCCAAAATCGGTGCCGAAGCTGAAACAGAACTGGAACGTATGCAGCAGGAAGTTGTCAAACTCCGGGCTGAACTGGATATCGCACAAAACACGCTGTCGACGGACCGAGACACATTGCGCGCTCAGCTGAGCCAAGCCTTGGCGGCAAAACTGGCGGCTGAGACCCTAGCCGGAGATACGTCCTCTGAGGCCGAGAAACAGGCGGCCCTTCTTGCTGCTGCACAACAAGAGCTATCGACGGAGAAAGCAACAAGTGCCGCGGCCCAGCGGCAGACGGAATTGTTGAACCAGCAGGTCGCAGCACTTCGGGCACAACTGGGTGATTTGCAGGCCCTGTTGGATGACGCGACGGCGCGTGATGCGGCTAAAAATATCGAACTACAATCCTTAGGTTCCGATCTGAACACAGCATTGGCACGTGTCGCCGCAGAGCAGACCCGCCGAGCAGAGCTAGAGGCGGCTGAGCGAAAAAGGTTGGAAGCAGAAACCAAAAACCTTGAGCAATATCGGTCAGAGTTCTTTGGGCGTCTGCGCGATGTCTTGGGATCGCAAGAAGGCGTGCGCATTGAGGGCGACAGGTTTGTGTTTTCGTCCGAGGTGCTTTTCCCGCCCGGTGGCGCGGTTTTGTCTGATGATGGTCGCGGTGAGATTGCCAAGGTCGCAAATATTCTGCGTGCCGTGGCGGATGATATTCCCGACGAAATCGACTGGGTGATCCGCGTGGATGGTCATACCGATAATGTGCCATTGTCTGGCACGGGTGAATATCTGGACAACTGGGAACTGTCGCAGGCGCGTGCCCTTTCAGTCGTAAAATATATGATCAGTTTCTTAGGGATTGCCCCCGACAGGCTGGCCGCGAATGGGTTTGGGCAATACCAACCGATTGCAGATGGAAACAGCGAAGAGGCGCGGGCCCTGAACCGCCGGATTGAGCTTAAGTTTACCGAGAAATAACTACACTAATTTGCGAAAATGGCGGCGGCCTGAAGGTGGTTTTTTAACGTAGTTCAATCTCGGTATCTGATTGATCAATCACTTCGCCGTTGCGCAACAGGGTGACAGTGCCGCGATAATTTCCAGTTGGCCAAGGACGCCACGGGCGTTTTTTGCCAATTGCCCGATAAGACCGCGACTGTGTTTTGCCCAAGAGAATATCGTCTGCAATGACTTCGCCTTTTGGACCGGTGATCGAGAGCTGCATGACATCACCCGCCCTGATCCCAAAGGCAAAGCCATAGATCACCAAGGCAGGGGCATCGGCCAATATTTCAGTTTTTGCGGCGGTGCCTGATTTGACTGTAGAAAAGTTCGGGACATGGTCGGAAAACCCAATCGAGATCAGGCCGCCGGGGCGATAGGCAGGCGGGTCAGCCCAGAGAGTGCTGTCTCCTGGAGCGGCGCACGTCACGTTTCCGTCCGGGTTAAAGGGATCAACGGGTGTGCCGTTCTTGCGCACAGTCAAATGAACATGAGGAAAGGCCGCACGGCCAGAGATGCCAACATGCCCCAAAGTATCCCCAACTGATACAATTTGGCCGGGTTTTACTCGGATTGATCCCTGCTTGAGGTGGCAATACTGAGTGACCCAGCCTTGGCCATGATCAATCTGAACCCCGTTGCCACATTCGCGGTTCTTGACCTGATCGGCCGTCGCAGCGGTGTATTCAACGTCGGCCATGCCATCACGGACACCTTGGACGGTACCGTCAGCCGTCGCGAGGACAGCGATATTTTTGGCGATGTCCGCAATCGACGACAAGGCAAAATCAGTGCCTTGATGGCCATTATAGCTTTGTGAGGCGCAATGATAATCGCGGAACTCAGCTGAGGGGTCACGGTCCATGTATTGCTGAATATAGCAGGTGCTGCTCAGATCGCAGTCAATGGGAGACTGCAACACAAAACCCTCCGCCAGTGCGGAACCGGCGAAGAGTATTGTCAGGGCCAATACGGCCCGCTTTATCATTCCGCAGTCAGCAGCGGTGGCTTATTGCCGGAAAGGCGGGGTTTTTCGAGGCCAAGAATGGTGATGTCCAGCTCGCCCTTTTTCGCCCCTACTTTGACAACACCACCTTTGGCCAGTTTGCCAAACAGTAATTCTTCGGCCAACGGTTTCTTGATGTGTTCCTGAATGACACGTCCCAACGGACGCGCGCCCATTTTGTCATCGTACCCTTTGTCTGCCAGCCATTCAGCGGCTTTCTTGGACAGCTCGATGGTCACGTTGCGGTCCATCAATTGTGCTTCGAGCTGAAGTACGAATTTTTCGACCACTTGCAAAATCACATCTTTGGACAGCGGTGCAAAGCTGATCACCGCATCCAGACGGTTGCGGAATTCAGGTGTGAAGGTCCGTTCAATTGCTGCCGTATCTTCGCCAGTGCGACGATCACGGCCAAACCCGACCGCTTCTTTCGCCTGTTCAGATGCACCCGCGTTTGACGTCATGATCAACACCACATTGCGGAAATCCACAGTGCGGCCATTGTGATCGGTCAGTTTGCCGTGATCCATTACCTGCAACAGAATATTGTAAACGTCAGGATGGGCTTTTTCCATTTCATCCAACAACAACACGCAGTGTGGGTGCTGATCTACGCCATCCGTCAACATGCCACCCTGGTCAAAGCCGACATAGCCGGGGGGGGCACCGATCAAGCGTGATACCGCGTGTTTTTCCATGTATTCGGACATGTCAAAGCGCAGCAGTTCAACGCCCAGCGTATCTGCCAGTTGCTTAGCCACTTCGGTTTTACCGACACCTGTTGGCCCGGCAAACAGGTAGTTGCCGATGGGTTTTTCCGGTTCACGCAGACCTGCACGTGCCAATTTGATTGCAGATGCCAAGGCATCAATGGCTTTGTCTTGACCAAAGACCACACGTTTCAGCGACTTTTCGAGGTCTTTCAGTACAACCACATCGTCTTTGCTGACATTTTTGGGCGGAATACGCGCGATTTTCGCCACAACCGCTTCGACTTCTTTGGTGCCAATAGTTTTGCGGCGTTTGGAGGCGGCGACCAGATGTTGGGCAGCGCCTGCTTCGTCAATCACGTCAATTGCGCTGTCGGGCAGTTTGCGGTCATTGATGTACCGGTGCGCCAGCTCAACAGAGGTTTTGATCGCATCCGAGGTGTATTTGACCTGATGATGGTCCTCAAAATAGGGCTTGAGGCCTTTGAGAATTTTCACCGCGTCATCAACAGATGGCTCATTCACGTCCACCTTTTGGAAACGCCGGGCAAGGGCGCGGTCTTTTTCAAAATGTTGGCGGAATTCTTTGTAGGTGGTTGATCCCATGGTGCGTAATTTACCACCGGCAAGCGCTGGTTTCAGCAGGTTAGAGGCATCCATCGCCCCGCCAGACGTGGCCCCAGCACCAATAACGGTGTGGATTTCGTCGATAAACAACACCGCATCCTTGTGGTCTTCCAGTTCAGTTACAACCGCTTTCAGGCGCTCTTCAAAATCACCGCGATAGCGGGTGCCAGCCAGCAACGCGCCCATATCAAGCGAGTATATGGTGGTTTCGGCCAACACCTCGGGTGTTTCACCAGCAACGATTTTGCGCGCCAAGCCTTCCGCGATGGCGGTTTTGCCAACACCGGGATCACCCACCAACAGCGGATTATTCTTGCGACGGCGGCAAAGCACTTGGATACAGCGTTCCACCTCGGCCTCGCGACCGATCAGCGGGTCAATGTCGCCCTCGCGCGATTTGGCGTTCAAATCGACACAATACTTTTGCAACGCAGATTCTTTTTTCTCGCCTTCAGTTACGCCTTGGGCTTCTTCCTCATGCTCTGGCGCGCCGGCAAGGGGCCGTGGTTCACCATAAGCAGGGTCTTTTGCAACGCCGTGGGCGATGTAGTTTACAGCGTCATAGCGCGTCATATCCTGCTCTTGCAGGAAATACGCCGCATTTGATTCACGCTCAGCAAAGATGGCGACCAAAACGTTGGCCCCGGTCACTTCGGTCCGGCCAGAAGATTGCACATGGATCGCCGCACGTTGGATGACACGTTGGAAAGCGGCCGTTGGAACCGCCTCTGATCCATCTACATCCGTGACCAAATTGCTCAGATCCTCATCGACAAATTCGACCAGCGTATCGCGCAGTTCGGAAATATCGACGGAACAGGCTTTCATCACCTGAACAGCGTCTGGTTCATCAATCAAAGCCAGCAACAAATGTTCCAGCGTGGCAAATTCGTGGCGGCGGGCATTGGCCAGCGCAAGGGCTGCGTGGATTGCCTGCTCAAGTGTAGTCGAAAATGAAGGCACGGGCGTGCTCCTTGTCGATCGGGGTCGGTGGGGTGCTGAGATATATCAGCAGACTCAATCCGACCATGGCCTCATAGTATTAGAGTTTGGTTTATCATGGCAGGTCTTCAAGGCTTTTCTATGGAAAAACAGTCAAATTTACCGTGAACGAGTCTTTTTCACCATGTTTCTAGAGTTCAAAACTTATCTTTGCGCGTACGGATTTCGGTAAATACGTCCAAATCAGTGGCTGTTTGCATCCCCAGTTTGGCGCGAATGCCAGGATCGGCAGGGCGCAGGAAGGGATTAGTTCTAAGTTCGGTTGAAAGTTGCGATGGCACGGTTGGCTGCCCCTTGCTGCGGGCAACGTCGATGTCCTTGACCCTTGATATAAGGTCAGCATTCGTTGGATCAACCGTCAGGGCGAATTTTGCATTGGCGGTTGTATATTCATGTCCTGAACAAATGCTGGTGTCTTCGGGCAGTGCCATCAGCTTTTGCAGGCTTTCCCACATTTGCGCAGGCGTGCCCTCAAACAGCCTGCCGCAGCCCAAAGCCATCAGACTGTCGGCAGTAAAGGCGGCCTTGGCCGTTGGAACATAAAAGGCGATATGCCCAACAGTATGGCCCGATACGTCAATGACCCGGGCTTCCAAACTGCCAAGTGTGATGCTGTCATCCTCGTCCACCTTTCGATTAAGGGGCGGCAAACGGTGTTCATCTGCCTTGGCGCCAATCACGTTGGCGTCATGTTCTTTAAGAACCTCAGCGACACCCTGAATGTGGTCTGGGTGGTGATGGGTCAGCCAGATCTGACTGACCTGCCAATCACGTTTTTTCAATTCTGCCAAAATCGGTGCCGCCTCTGGGACGTCGATCAAGGCAACCTTGCCGCTGTCTTGGTCGCGCAATAAATATGCATAGTTGTCAGACAGGCATGGAATGGTGATCAATTCAAAGGGCATGGTGTTTTTCCTGTCTGGTTTGATAAGGTGCCTCCAGAGTGACATTCACCAAGGCGGGCCGCAATGCATCTTGACGTACAAGATTTGCGCAATTTCTATTATCGTAGCGCGCTTGGCCGCGCAGCGCAAAAGTCATTGCGTGACCGAATGTTGGATTTGTGGCCAGAAGCCAAAGGTCAAACCGTTGTTGGGTTCGGTTTTGCAGCACCCCTGTTGCGTCCTTATCTAAAAGACGCCCGCCGCGTGGTCACATTGATGCCGGGACCGCAAGGCGTGATGCCATGGCCAGCTGGTATGCCAAACACCTCTGTCCTCACCGCGGAAACGATGTGGCCAATTGAAACCGGGCATGTGGACAAACTTGTGCTGTTGCACGGGCTTGAAACCTCTGAACATCCAAGTGACCTGCTGGAGGAATGCTGGCGGGTTCTGGGGCCGGGGGGGCGCGCTCTTTTTATCGTGCCAAACCGGGCAGGGTTTTGGGCGCGGCGCGATATCACGCCGTTTGGCTATGGCCGCCCCTATTCACCGGGGCAGCTAGAGGCGCAGTTGCGCAAACACCAGTTCTTGCCGGAGCGGCATATGGGGGCACTGTACCAGATGCCATCTGCCAAACGGGTCTGGATGAAATCCGCCGGATTGTTTGAGCGGGTCGGCCGCCATATGCCAACGATGTTGGCAGGTGGTGCGTTCATGGTTGAAGCAACAAAGCTGGTTTATCCGCCCAAAGGCCGCGTTGAGCGGAGCACGGCCCGGCGTGCCATCAGTGTGCTGGAAGGTATGGCAGAACCAAAGGCCAAGCCAATCAGGTCCTGAAAGCCGGAGTAACAGCGTTTATTGATGTGGCTCAATGTGCGGATCGGTTTGATTTGAGAAGGTTCCTTAAGATTGTTCTAAATGCCTAAGGGGGAAACATGCTGAATATTTCGATAAGAAAGGTGGCGCAGGTCATCCTGTTTGGTCACGAGGTGACGCGCGCTGAAAATGAATTGCGTGGGTTTTTAGAAACTTTGAATGAAGAAGAACGATACAGCCTGATCGCTGTGATGTGGATTGGCCGGGGAAGTTTTGAGGCCGAGGAACTGACCGACGCGATCAAAACAGCGAGACAAGAGGCCAGCACCCCCACGGCTGACTATCTGCTGGGAACACCGCATTTTGCGGATCATCTGGAGAGTGGTCTGGAGGCTTTGGGCCTGTCAGCCTCTGATGCAGAACAAGACTTGCTTTAATTTTATGCGCTGCGGCTTGGTCTATTTTTCCGAGTCGTTTTTGCCCGAAAGAGGGGGAACAGGCTTAAACATAAAATCACCCCACCCAGTGATAGGTGGAGTGATAATACTTGGTTTAGGGTGATTCAAAAGTCAGTAGATTTAGACAATATCCCGCTCAGCAAAGGCGATATCATCGCTGGTAAGGCCAGTGACCCCGTCAAGGCGGATCGTCGCGGTCATTTGCCCAGTTGTCCCAGCAGAGCTGATCACCAGTTGCACGTCGGTATAGCTGCCATCGGCGGCTTCAACCAATGTAAAGCTGTCCAATGTGCGCAAAGGTTCGTTGGTGCCGCCCTCATCCGCGTTATTGATGTCGATCATCAACATATCTTCATCCGGGTTAAAATCGGTGATTTGCGACAGGATGCCCAGATCACCCTCGGTGGTGGCAACGCCGCCTTCAAAGATAGTTTCGTTCACCAAGTTAATCAGGAAACTATCTGCGCCCTCACCGCCGGTCAGCAAATCAGGCACCGAGCCAGCGATAGGTGTTTGCAGATATGCCTCGTCGGTAATAGTGTCGTTACCTTCACCACCATCGACGACCACACCAGTCGAATTGCGCCATGCGTTCAAGACATCATCACCTGCTTCGCCATTTAGCGTCGCACCGTTTGCAAAACTGGCAGAGATCAGGTCATCACCTGTGCCACCGTTCCCGCTTGCGTTGGTGCCTGCAAGGTTCAGAGAATCATCACCCTCGCCACCATTCAGGACGGCACCATTTGATGCATCCGATGTAGACAGGGCGTCATTGCCGTCTAGGCCGTTAACAACCTGATTGTCGACGGCATCGATGACATCCGAGTCCTCGTTACCATTAACGACCTCAGCTTCAGGCGTTTCTGGTGTCTCCGGTTCGTCAGGCGTTTCAGGTTCGTCAGGTGTGTCCGGCGTCTCCGGTTCCTCGGGTGTCTCCGGAGTATCAGGTGTCTCCGGCACATCCGGCACATCGGGCGTTTCCGGCACATCTGGAGTTTCAGGGACGTCCTCATAGTCATCGTCACCTGAATCACCGTCAAAAACAGTAAACAATATTCCAATCGCAAATAACGGCAGCGCCACTAAACCAAGCATTTAAAACCCCAAACTTTATGAACCAGCCAGATAAAGGCCAGTTATATAGAATTGAGTCAAGAAATTGGGATTTTAGGACGCTAGGATGTACGTAATCGTGATGGATGTTGGTTGATTGTTAACAAAATATAAACACTTTTAAATCTGAGGTTGTTTAATCCACATACTTCCCGAAAAAGTTGAAGGTGATTCTGTTTCTATTCGTCCGGTTTCCTGTTGTTCGGTCTGACAATGACATTTTTATGGTCAACAAAGGGAAAGTTCTGTCTAGGCAGACACAATGGTGATTAACGTGGGGCCAACCCGCCAACCAAACGAATTGGACACCATAGATGCTGCGGGGATTTCCCCTGCTGAGCACAGCTGCCCATATTTGTTAGGGCTAACATGCTGTGATTGAGCTAGATTCGGTGCCCAGTAGGCAAAAGCTGCCTATATCCAACGAATTTTTATGGGCAAAGCGTCGCACCTCGCTGAATTCATAGCAAATATCCCACTAGCACAGATAGGAACCTCACTATACTGTGTTGCGAGGTGGGGAACGGTCTGCTACATCGCCCCTGATTTAGACGTCTTGAGCCTTTTCAAGCCGCGCCAACACTCCGGTGACGCGACTTTGTTCGTATATCCGGCATTAATGTACGAGAGGATGGACGTGTCCGAACCAGCTTCGATTTCCACCGGCATCGCGCAGCGCTATGCGACAGCCGTTTATGACCTGGCAAAAGATGCCAAAAAGGTCAAAGATCTGGAAACTGATCTTGATGCTTTACAGGGCGCTTTGTCCGACAGCGAAGATTTCCGTGCCTTGATCCATTCACCGATCTATACGCGCGATGAACAGGCTGGTGCCGTTGCGGCCCTTGCCAAAAAGATGAAATTGTCCCCGACCATGACAAACACGCTGGCCCTGATGGCGCAAAAGCGTCGTTTGTTTGTGCTGCCGCAATTGGTCAAAACCCTGCGTGATGTGATTGCCGAAGACAAAGGCGAAGTCACCGCAGAGGTCACATCGGCCAAGGCATTGACCAAGGCGCAATCAGACAAGCTTGCTAAATCGCTTAAGGCGACCACTGGCAAGATCGTAACACTTCAAACGACCGTTGATGATACACTCATCGGCGGTCTTATCGTCAAAGTGGGCTCTAAGATGATTGACACGTCGATCCGCTCAAAGCTCAATTCCCTCCAAAACGTAATGAAAGAGGTCGGATAAATGGGTATCCAAGCAGCAGAGATTTCCAAAATCCTGAAGGACCAAATTAAGAATTTCGGTCAAGAAGCAGAAGTGGCCGAAGTTGGCCGCGTTTTGAGCGTCGGTGATGGTATCGCCCGCGTTTACGGTCTGGACAATGTTCAGGCTGGCGAAATGGTCGAGTTCCCCGGTGGTATTCAGGGCATGGCCTTGAACCTCGAAGCCGACAACGTCGGTGTGGTTATCTTCGGTAATGACCGTGACATCAAAGAAGGTGACACTGTCAAACGCACAAACTCCATCGTGGACGTGCCAATTGGTGACGAGCTGTTGGGCCGTGTTGTGGATGGTCTGGGTAACCCGATTGATGGCAAAGGCCCGATTGGTGCGACAAAGCGCGGTGTTGCGGACGTAAAAGCGCCCGGCATTATCCCACGTAAATCTGTACACGAACCAATGGCGACGGGCCTCAAGTCCGTTGATGCGATGATCCCGATTGGCCGTGGCCAGCGCGAATTGATCATTGGTGACCGTCAGACCGGTAAAACTGCTGTTGCTCTCGATGCGATGCTGAACCAAGCCCAAGTCAACGCCGCCGCTGGTGATGATGAAAGCAAAAAGATGTACTGTGTGTACGTCGCGATCGGCCAAAAGCGTTCTACTGTTGCTCAGCTGGTTAAAAAGCTCGAAGAATCCGGTGCGATTGACTATTCAATCGTAGTTGCGGCCACCGCGTCCGAGCCTGCACCGATGCAGTTCCTCGCACCATATTCCGCAACAGCCATGGCGGAACACTTTCGCGACAATGGCCGCCACGCGTTGATCATCTATGATGACTTGTCCAAACAGGCCGTTTCTTATCGTCAGATGTCTTTGCTTCTGCGTCGCCCACCGGGCCGCGAAGCTTATCCTGGTGACGTTTTCTATCTTCACTCCAGATTGTTGGAACGCTCCGCAAAACTGGGCGATGACGCAGGCAACGGTTCTTTGACGGCCCTGCCGATCATCGAAACCCAAGGCGGCGACGTTTCTGCGTTTATTCCGACAAACGTTATTTCGATCACCGATGGTCAGATTTTCTTGGAAACTGAATTGTTCTACCAAGGTATCCGCCCAGCTGTGAACACAGGTCTGTCTGTGTCGCGTGTTGGTTCATCTGCCCAAACCAAGGCAATGTCGTCTGTTGCGGGTCCGGTGAAACTGTCACTGGCTCAGTACCGTGAAATGGCTGCATTCGCGCAGTTTGGTTCTGACCTTGATGCCGCCACGCAGCAATTGCTGGCCCGTGGTGCGCGTCTGACCGAATTGATGAAGCAGCCGCAGTACAAGCCACTGACCAACGCCGAGATTGTTTGCGTGATCTATGCGGGTACAAAAGGGTATCTGGATAAAGTTGACGTGAAACAGGTTGGCCGCTGGGAAGCCGGTTTGCTGGCGCATCTGCGTGGCAAGCACGACGACCTGCTGAAAGATATCACCAACAATGACCGCAAGGTCAAAGACGAGTTGGAAGATAAAATCAAGGCCGCCATCGACGGTTTTGCAACTGACTTCGCTTAAGGAGAGATAGGGCAATGCCAAATCTCAAGGACCTTAAAAACAGGATCACGTCGGTCAAATCGACCCGCAAGATCACAAAGGCCATGCAAATGGTTGCCGCGGCGAAACTTCGCCGCGCGCAAGAGGCTGCTGAGGCGTCCCGCCCTTACACTGAACGGTTTAACGCCGTGATGTCAGGGTTGGCCGCGTCTGTTGGCGGCTCTGATTCAGCGCCGAAACTTCTGTCCGGTACTGGGAACGACAAAGTGCAGCTTTTGGTTGTCATGACGTCTGAACGTGGCCTATGCGGCGGTTTCAACACCAATATCGTAAAGCTGGCCAAGGTCCGCGCGCGTGAAGTGTTGGCGGAAGGCAAAGAGCTGAAAATTCTGACCGTGGGCAAAAAAGGCCGCGACCAGATGAAGCGTGATTTTGGCAAACATCTGATTGGTCACGTTGATCTGTCGGAAGTGAAACGCCTTGGTTATGCGGATGCACAAGGTGTTGCCAAAGACGTACTGGCACGTTTTGATGCGGAAGAGTTTGACGTTGCGACGATTTTTTATGCGCAATTCGTCAACGTGGTTAGCCAAATTCCAACAGCGAAACAGATTATTCCGGCCAAATTCGACGGCGGCGAAGCAGACGAAGCTTCAACACTGTTTGATTATGAGCCAAGCGAAGAAGCAATTCTTGCTGATCTGTTGCCACGTGGCGTCGCCACAGCAATCTTTAGTGCTTTGTTGGAAAACGCAGCGTCCGAACAGGGCGCGCGGATGTCCGCAATGGACAACGCCACACGGAACGCGGGTGAGATGATCGATGATCTGACCATCCAATACAACCGTTCACGTCAGGCCGTTATCACCAACGAGCTGATTGAAATCATTTCCGGCGCGGAAGCGCTGTAAGACAAAACCGGAGAGACACGACATGGCACAAGCAGTCGGCAAAATCACCCAAGTCATCGGCGCGGTCGTTGACGTTCAGTTTGAGGATAACCTGCCGGAAATCCTGAACGCGTTGAACACAGACAACAACGGCAAGAAACTGGTCCTCGAAGTGGCCCAGCACCTTGGCGAAAATACCGTGCGTACCATTGCGATGGACGCGACAGAGGGCCTCGTTCGTGGCGCAGATGTGACTGACACGGGCGCACCCATTCAGGTGCCAGTTGGCAGCGGTACATTGGGCCGTATCTTGAACGTCACAGGCGACCCTGTTGATGAACAAGGCCCGGTAAATGCGGACGAAACCCGTTCGATCCACGGCGACGCCCCAGCGTTTGCGGAGCAGTCAACAGCGACTGAAATCCTGACCACAGGCATCAAAGTGATCGACCTTTTGGCTCCCTATACCAAGGGCGGTAAAATTGGGCTGTTCGGCGGTGCCGGCGTTGGTAAAACCGTTTTGATCATGGAATTGATCAACAACATCGCCAAGGTGCACTCCGGTGTATCCGTTTTCGCGGGCGTTGGTGAACGGACGCGTGAAGGCAATGACCTTTACCACGAAATGATCGAATCTGGTGTTATCGTTCCTGACAATCTGCCTGATTCAAAAATTGCGCTGGTTTACGGCCAGATGAACGAACCTCCAGGTGCGCGTATGCGTGTTGCTTTGACTGGTCTGTCCCTTGCGGAACAGTTCCGTGATGACACCGGTTCTGACGTTTTGTTCTTTGTGGACAACATCTTCCGCTTTACCCAAGCGGGTTCCGAAGTTTCGGCTCTGCTCGGTCGTATTCCATCTGCCGTGGGTTACCAGCCAACACTGGCCACTGACATGGGCATGATGCAGGAACGCATTTCATCCACCAAAAATGGTTCGATTACGTCCGTGCAAGCCGTGTACGTCCCTGCGGATGACTTGACCGACCCTGCACCGGCGACATCCTTTGCGCACCTTGATGCGACAACCGTTCTGGATCGCTCGATCTCAGAAAAGGGTATCTATCCTGCGGTTGATCCACTGGGGTCCACATCGCGTTTGCTTGACCCGCTGATCATCGGCGACGAGCACTACAAAGTGGCGACAGACGTTCAGCAGGTTCTTCAGCGTTATAAGTCCTTGCAGGATATCATCGCGATTTTGGGCATGGACGAATTGTCAGAAGAAGACAAACTGGCCGTGGCCCGTGCGCGTAAAATCGAACGCTTCTTGTCGCAGCCGTTTGACGTTGCAAAGGTCTTTACCGGTTCTGACGGTGTTCAGGTGCCTTTGGAAGAAACCATTTCGTCGTTCAAAGCTGTTGTGGCCGGTGAATATGACCATCTGCCAGAAGGTGCCTTCTATATGGTTGGCGGCATTGACGAAGTGAAAGCAAAAGCTGAAAAAATGGCGGCTGACGCCGCTTAAGGGAGGCCAAAGCAATGGCAGACACGATGCAATTCGATCTGGTGTCGCCCGAGCGGCGGCTGGCCTCAATGCAGGTAACGGCGGTGCAAATCCCCGGTGCGGATGGCGATATGACGGCTATGGCCGACCATGCGCCAACCATCACCACGCTGCGCCCCGGTGTGCTTAAGGTTGAAGGACCAGAAGGCACGGCGGAATATGTTGTGACTGGCGGCTTTGCCGAGGTCAGCAGCAAAGGCGTTTCAGTTCTTGCCGAACGCGCCGTTTCACGCGGCGATATGACCCAAGATCAGCTTGATGGCATGATGGAAGACGTTCATGGCATCTATTCAAAAGCGAAAGAGAACTTTCAGAATGAACCGGGCCCGGTTGACGATGCCGCCAAATTACTGGCTGACATGGTGGCCATGGGTGATGAGATTGGCCTGTCCGCTAAACAGTCAAGCCTTTGATCCGGTTGTAGAATTAAAAAGAAGGCCCTGCACAAGCGGGGCCTTTTTTGTTTGACGCATTAACAAATTGCCGCAATATCCTTTAGGTTGACTGAACAATAGGCACTGCAAGAAATATGAAAAGACTTCGCACTCATACCATCGGCGTGGATAGTGGCGATGTTGTATTGTTTTCGGATTATGAAGACGGTGGTGACATGTGGACAGGTCGGGGCCAACGCGAGCGCCGCCGTCACATCAGGTTTTCTGAACCGTTCAAATCTGAACCAACAGTTCAGATGTCGTTGTCATTGTGGGATGTGGATGCAGCCACGGTTATGCGCGCTGATATCAGTGCGGAATCAACAACCAATTCAGGGTTTGATATGGTGTTTCGTACATGGGGGGATACCCGCGTGGCACGGGTGCGCATCGCATGGACTGCCATTGGTGAATTGTCGGAAGACGATGATTGGCACGTGGTTTAGTCGGTCATCGATTGACGACTAACTTTTGGTCCAATGTATCAATCGCAGCGACGCGGAAATCCCTGTTTCTTCTCAACTAATCTCTAAAATAAGTCTGAACTTGTCTTGATAGCTTAACTTTATTCTCAAACTTGGTGCCTAGTCCTTCCCCAGCGGCTTTGAGTGGAGGGAATATGCCCGAAGTTACAGGATATAGACTTTACAATGATACTGGGGATGCTGGCCCGTCTGCGGGTGATGGTGTGTCTGGCGGGGCGTACCCGGATGGCTTTAACACCGACAACTATAGTCCAACTGGCACCGCGGTTGTCGACTACCCAGAAACCGGGCCGGTTACTGGCCAATTTTACTTCGTTGATGGGGGATACTATTTTGTCCCCGATGATCCATCACCATTCCCGCTTTCTCAACCGGGAACAATTCAAAGCTATAATGGTGGGGCCGTATGCTTTGTTGGGGGTACGTTGATTCGCACCCCAGCAGGGGGTAATCCCCCCATTTTTAATGGGGCCCAGCCGTAGAATTCAGGCGGCTGTTTTCAGTTTCATAACGGGTGTGATG
>JBPOFF010000014.1:0-120959 GCA_051251995.1 Sulfitobacter sp. | reverse complement strand
CATCACACCCGTTATGAAACTGAAAACAGCCGCCTGAATTCTACGGCTGGGCCCCATTAAAAATGGGGGGATTACCCTTGCTTTTGAAGATCAGCTTCCTGAAATACTGAAATCACTTATGGAGATGGTCAAATCGGACTCGAACCAGTTTTTTGAACAAGTGTCGCATACAAATAACGGTGAAAACCCATATGCTCTTATTCCCTTGTTGCATCATATTCCACCAGAGGAATTTGTAGCTTCCTGGCTGAACTCGCCCAACGAAAACTGGCGAAATGTCTACTATGCTATTGAAAACCGCTATTCTCATGGGAGATTGAAGAGTGATCTTTCAGCCGAAGAAGATTGGGCCTTTGAAATCCATCAAGTTCTCATGCGGAGAGTTGACGAGGCTGACGGTTTCCGTAAACCCCGGATTCATCGCGTAGTTCCCAATGCCCTCATCGAGCTGGCCAACGAACGAGGCGCAGCAGCAGCATCCACCGCGTGATGTCGCAAGTTTGCAAATCATCTTGAAGCATGGCTGGCTGTTGCGGCGAGCGGCGGCAGGTCCATACTTTGAACCAACGTTGTGACTCTAATCAAATTCCGCCCTGAACATGGCTATCGGCTTCCGGACACCACCAAAAGGCTGCATTCACCGTATGCTTTAGCGTGTGCAGGAAAGGTTGAACAGCAAAGGATTTGGAGGTCTTGTGCCGTGCTCAAATGACACGCAAAGGCGGGAACCGCTGCGATAGTTGATGTCTCCGCGCTTCCCGCCTTTGCTACCGTCGCACTTGTTGTGTCAAATTGGATTCCATGCTGTCGTGAAAATGGACGGCATGCAGTGTGCTCCCGGAATACGCAGCCACAAAAGCCGCATTAAGAAAAGACCGGCTTTTGGCGGCTAAATTGGACGAAAAGGCACTGGACACCTCGCGCCTGACACCCTAGAACCCGCTCACCCGACCACTTCGGTGGTGAACCCGTGCCCGGGTAGCTCAGGGGTAGAGCAGTGGATTGAAAATCCTCGTGTCGGTGGTTCGATTCCGCCCCCGGGCACCATTTTACAAATTTCCTTCAAATCGCCCAAAAACCTAAATATTACAGAGGTTTGCGGAGTTCTATATCCTTCGTTGCGCTTGTAGGGCAGACGCTCAGAAAAGCCGAGTTTGAGAACCAATCTCCGATGATCCGGATTGTCTGATTTCCAAAGATTCCAAGGGTTTGCGAGGAAGCCGAGCGCGAGTTCTATTTTTTCGGATACGGGTGCGCTTGGACGCGCCGTTTCGGCCAGTTTTTCCTCTGTCAGCATCTTCTCGGTTTCGAGTTTTTCGATCTTGCGTTCATAGGCCCGCGTCGCGGCTTGGCTGGTTGTTTCGCCGAGTTTGTCCAAGAACGCATCAATCTGGACATCAAAACTTTTGATCTGTTTTGCCAATGCCGCCTTTTTCGATTTGACCTGCGCTTCACGCTGCCCCAAGGCATCGACAAACATGGACTTGAGAATAGCCACCAGCCCTTTAGTCGGGCGCATGCCTTGCAGCATTTTCTCAAAATCACCTTCGATCACATCGCGGCGGATGGACTTGCCATAGGAGGCGCAGGCCTTCGTATGGCACAGGTAGTAGGCATGCAGCTTGCCCGTCCCAGAGCGCGATTCACAGCTTCTCAGGGGCTTGTCACAATCGGAACAAGTCACGAAGCCACGCAACGCAAACTTTTCGCCGAGGTTCTTACGCTTAGGCACATGAGAATTACCCGCAATGCGTTTCTGGATTTTTTGGAATGTCTCCATCGTGATCAGCCCGTCGTGACGGCCTTTGCGCAAGGGGATGTTCCATTTGACCGCTTCGACATAGCCCGCATAAAGCGGATGCTGGAGCATATCTGTGACCTTTTGCAAACGGATGCCACCATAGCTTTTTTGCTTGGGAAACTCCGGCTGCGCTTCAAGAAAGCGCATTGCCTCTGATTGCGTGGCAAACCGTCCCGACGCGAAGCCTTCCAGCATTTCTGTAACGATGGACGCCACAGGCTCATCACGCACAAGGATTTTGCCCTCGCCGCGCGTCTGCACATATTTATAGCCCGGAAGTTTGCGGAACACCCAATATCCATTAGAGATACGCGCCTTCATGCGGTGCGCCGAGGTTTCACCGATTTTTTCGCGTTGGTGCTGCGAAACGGACGCAAGAAGGTTTTCGATCAGAGTATCATCGCTGGTGTTGCCGAATTTCATCGACGGGCTTTCCAGACGCCCGCCTGCCTTTTCCAGCAAGGCACGAAGCTGCCAATGCACGGTCACATCGCGCGAGAAGCGCGAGATGTCATCAATGATGACCGCATGCGGCTCGTCTTGCTCTAGCAGCCAGCGCAGCATGTTTTGCATGCCGGGGCGATCAATAATGCCACCGGAGACGCCCTGATCATCAAAGGCTTTCACAACTTTATAGGATTTGCGTTTGGCGTAATCTTCGCAGCGGTGACGCTGGGAAGAGATTCCATCCCCATCGCTGACTTGTTTGGTCGATGACACGCGGCAGTAGGTGACTGCGTTTTCAAGCGCTTGTGTGGGTTGGTCTGAAAATGGATTCATGATGCCTCCTGCTTTGTCGCGGGTTCATTTGCAGCGGCTGCAAAGACTGCGGAATTTGGGGATTGATTTGAGCTTACCTTATCATTGCCGATCTTGGAGCAAGAATTTGCAGGAAGAGGCGCTTCTCCACAGTTTTCTGCGGTGCGCACGTCAAACCCCGCATCCATGAAGCTGACAACAAGAAGCCACAGCGCTTCTATCAGTTCTTTCCTTTGGACATCGTCTACATCTGGCATGTCCAGCATGTGCTGATATTTCTCCACGTCGAGCTTGAGCGTGGGGCGGGTTCCATCTGGGATATCTGGTGTTTTGTTTGGCACGTTTGACCGCTCCTTTCTTATCTGTTGTTGTCTCTCCCTCTTTTGTTGATGTGAGAACAAAAAGTGAACATAGTTCATTTTTTGCATTCCGTCGAATGATTTTTGAGGGGGATACGGAGTTATTCAAAAGAACATGCAGCCGCATTCGAATACGGCTGCATGTGATCTTATCGGGTGCGATCCGGAGCGCGATCATTTTGATCCACGCCGTTGCGATCAGCCTTATAAGCCTCGCGGCGTTGCTCGCGCAGCGTCACGCGTCCATCGACTGGCGTTGCGTCAAGTTGCAGATCGTAGCCTTTGCCGTCGCGGTGCTGCCACGCCGCGCCGACCCGGTTCCACGCGGCATCCTTTTCTGGGCCACGGTCTTTGACGGAATAGGCGACGTAATCTGGCCCTTTTGGCGTATCGGTCATTTTCCTCTCCTTCTATGGTGCTACAGGTCAAGCCTGCGCATGTATCCGCTCTGGTATTGGGGGTAATGCGCAAACTCTGGGGGAACGGGGACATCGCAGACATCGACCCTGCGATATCCCCACCATGTTTTAACACGGATGCGATCTACTGGCGGGTGATATGGGTTCCCCATCCAGCGTCCGGTCATCCATTTTTCTTCATAGTAGGGTCTGCGATCAAACGACACCGGATGCTCCAACCCATCGACATAGGCATACCCCTTATCGGCAGGCGTCATAATTATTTCGTCAGGGGTGCGCAAAAGGCGGTTTTGTTTGGTCTTGCGGGCGGCGGCTTCTTTTTGATGGCGATAGGTCAGCGCGGCGTTCAGAGGATCACCGCCAGATAGGATTGATTGCGCGGCTTGTGTCTTGGCATGCCGCGCTGCCGCCTGTTGCATCGGATCGTCATATTCCAGCGTTTGCGCTCCGAGCATGCGGGAAAGCTGCGTTGCCGAAGCCAGATCGCGAGTTGCAAAATAGATGGCAAGAGCGGCGCTAGAACTGATCAAGTCGCCTGCATTGGGCGCAAGTTGATCCATCTGCGTTGTGTTTTGAAAGACGGCGAAGGGCTGAATCCCTATCCCAGCAGCGTAGGTAAATAGCTTTGGGATCATCGGAAAGCCGCCAAGCTGGCCGCATTCATCCATGATCCATGTTTGCTTTGGCGCATGTGGGGCGCGTGCTTTGTAGATCATACCCGCAACAAAGATGGATTTGATCACTCCGGCCCACGGAGAAACCATCTCAGCAGATGGCATCAAATTAAGCTGATAGCGTTGGTCGCTTTCGCAAAGCTGTTGCATGGAAAAATCATAGGGCGGGGAAAGAGACGCCATGAGAACAGGATCAGATAAAGGTGACAGCGCCCGAAAAATCTCCCCCAAAATACCGTCGAATCCGTTTGAACTGCTATCGCGAGACTTTGCGATTTCCTCTTCAACGCGCTGCGACACCGGATATCCGCATTCTGACATCTCAAACCCGAAGTTGAGCCATTCATCGCCGCCCCCCGGAATGAGGCTGACGATGTGATAAAGGTCGGGGAAGGTCAGAACGCCGTTGATTTCCGTGAGGGTCAAAATGATCCCTTCGAGCACTTCCTGTCCCCGTCCTTCAAAATATTTGCCCTGCGCGGAGCCGCTTGAGACAATCAAATTCTCACAAAGCACTTTGACGCCCGAGACAAGCGACGGACTGCCTTTGCAGATGTAGTCCAGAGGGTTGATGCGGTGTTGCGGCAGCCCATGCAGGCCAAGCGGGTTCCAATAGATGCAGTGTTTTTTGTCCGGCACTTGATATTGGCTGATTGCCGCAATCTCGCCTTTGATATCAAGAATGACGA
This sequence comes from Sulfitobacter sp., assembly GCA_051251995.1. Taxonomy (GTDB): domain Bacteria; phylum Pseudomonadota; class Alphaproteobacteria; order Rhodobacterales; family Rhodobacteraceae; genus Sulfitobacter. The sequence continues at coordinate 116,258 of JBPOFF010000014.1, read as the reverse complement.
GCGAGTGACGGGCGATGCCAAAACAGGCATTGTAGGCGAGGCAGGTGGTCAGCTTGCCGCTGCGTGCACCCGCAACCATGACCGCACCGCCCATGCCGCTATAGAACAGCGGCTTTTTGCCCTTAAATCCGAAGAACAGGCTATCATCTGATTGGTCGTGCAAGCCTGCTTTTTTGAGTTCCCGTTCGGTAGCTGTGCGGGCGCTGCCAAAGCGGAATGTTTCGTTGTGTTGATCCATTTTGATGGTCCTGAAATGAAAAAAGCCGCCCCGAATAAACGGGGCGGCTCATGTTTTTTGGCTTTAGTGATTTAGCCGAAGATGAATGCGAGGCTGACGAAAATCAGCACAGCACCGATGATGCCCGGCCAAACGCTTTCGTCACGCTTTTTGTAAACGGAGCCGACTTTATCATATTTTGCCATTGGATATCTCCTTTGCTGGCGAGAGCAGAATTGCTCACATGATGCGGGTGACAATTGCCAACCCGCCAAAAATAAGTGCTGTGCCTATCGTTGCCCGTGCGATGAAGTAGATAAGCAAGTAACACGCGCCGTACCAAACCAGTGAGGCCAGAGCGATGATATCCGCTCCATAGGTTTGATATGTCAGGTCTAGGATGAACGGCGCAGTGTAATGATACATTGCCGGACCACCCAGAAACGCGGCGATGAAGGCCAACACGTTTGCAAGCCCGGTGACAGACGACATAAAGAGGTTCTGCCCCGCTTGCGCGTGGTTAGAGGTTCCAGCCATGTTTGAATTTCCTTTTTGGTTTTGGGCTGTGAAGCGATCCGGTGTGAATCGCCTTGGAACTCTTTTACGCCCACCATTTAGACCTTTAGGGCGATATGCTGATTTTTGTTATCCTGCGTGATTGGCTAGCGTGAACAACCAGAGCGTCACCAAAGCACTCACCAGACCCGCTACATGGTAAAGCCCCATGCGCTCGCCAAACAGCAAAACGCCTGCAACGCTCATCAAGATCAAATGCGCCATGCTGGACAACACCGCACCTTGCCCCAAACCCCTCGCCAATATCTGCGCATAAACAAGGTTGCTCACCCCAAAGACCAAAAACGCGCCGCCAAGATCCAGCCATGCGCCATGATCTGCATATTTCTTGAGATACACAGACCCCAAGGCAAACCCCACACTCGACACAACTAGGTTGAAGATTAACGTCAAAGACATTGCCACCTCCTCAAATAAAAAAAACGCCACCCTATCGGCGGCGACGTTTTCTTATATGCAGGCCTTCTGCGCACGGCGGGGCGATAGGGCGAAGATTTTAACGCGGTGCGCCGTTGTCGTTAGCCGCACGAACACCCCACATCAGGGCAGCATCAGGATATTTTGCCCGCAATAACGTTGCCACAATTCGCACCCGTTTGCGCGTCCGGGCTTGAATGCGTGGGGTGATGTTTTCCGGACAGGGTGTGCAGCAAAAGCGTTCGAACCAGTCTTCTATATGATCCCGCTCGAACTCCCCCAAATCAAAAAAGATTTCCCGGCCTTTTTCATCCGAGACCCAGCCGTACCAGCGTAGGTAAAAGCGATCCAAGAACTTAAGCCAAGCCCAAGGCTTGATGTTTAACGAGACGGCAAAATTGCGCACATCGCGAAGAAAATCTGAGTTATCTAACTCGCGGTCAGTCACGATTACAGCCCGCAAACGGCGGCAGAATCCGTTCATTTGGCATTGTGTGCATAAGAGCATTGGATCACCTCCATACTAGGCATAGCAAAAATCAGAGTGAAGACTTCATAAGGACTTGTCATGGCTCAAACCTTTTGGGCCGCGCGAAAGCATGTTCGCGAGGGGGCGGGCTGAAACGCATTCTGCGAATCAAGGATGTCTTTGGCTTGAGGTCAGGTTATCTGTAGGTATCGTCTTGTGTCAATAGTGGTATATACCTCTATGGTCACGAGCGGTCTAACTCAGAAAGGTATTGGTCCAGTGCGGCCTCTACAATTTCTCGTTTAGTCTTTCCAGTAGCCTTGCTTGCCGACCTGACGCGCTCCACAAGTTTCGGATCAATTGCTGAGTTGAATTGCTGCGTGGGGCGGTCATAACGATTTACCGCCGCGCTTGGCGGTTTATTAGGATCGGGCAGTTCATGCTTCTGTCTCTTTGGTCGTCTCTGGTTTGTCACTTCGTTCGCAACACTCCTCTCAAATTCCTGATAATATTTATCAAGTATAGCAGAGTGGCTGGAAATAATAAAATTTTGCATGTTTTCCAGCAGGATAGAAAGGCCGTAGATGCCTGCCTTGCTGGGTTTTCTGCTGCGGACAATTGTTAACACCAAGTCAGTTTTTGCGGCGGTATCCGAGCAGATATCTATGAATTTATCGACAAGCAGTTTCCCCGAAGAGCGCGGGAGATCCCTGACATCAAGTGTTAGCCTGATGGTGGGAACCCCATCTTCATTTGCCTCGACATCGGCGTGGGCTTTCATTCCAAGTTCAACTGCCCTCGAGACAACCTGCACTTGAAATTCTTTGAGGACTATCGGATCAATTGAGTTCAAGTTTCCAAATTCCTTGTGGGGCCGCGTTAAGGCTTATTCCTGCAATGTCATAAGCCAAGATGCAAAAGGAACCAACAAATGTTCAAAATATCTGTAAGTGGTCGAGACGGTGAAAATCTTAACGAAGCTCTTGATCGTGTCCTTGATGGTGAGTTGAGTGATCTTGCCGAGGTTGTCGAGGCAGTACCCCAAATGTCAGGTGGACGCATTTTTGCCGCCGATCCAAGTAAGACGGTCTCTTTCGTCATCCGTTTTCGAGGCGAGCCAACATCAAAACTTGTTGCCGCAATCACGGCGGCGTTGCGCAAGATAATAGGTGCACAGGGCGATATTGAAGTGATCAACGAGTAAGTGGCAATGCAACAATGGCCGTTTGATCCTCGCTACGAAAATGCGTTGGACAAGCTAGGTAGCCTACTTTTCGGGGCATCGACAGTTTTGACGTTTGCCTTAGCCTATGCGCTAGAGCCAGGCGGCGCACTCCTGATGCTATGTTTGGCGGTCCTGTTTACGTTTGGCTGGATGATTATAATCCCGCTCAAAGAGTCTACACGCTTGGCAAAAGAGCATGAGGTTTACAAAGATGCGCCGGAAGGTGTTTATCTGCGTCGTACAGCAACAGGCTCTACCTCTGCCCTTGATCTCCTATGGGCTAAAATCATCTTTTTTGAAGATGCGGACTTGCGCCCGCACTACAACAATTGGCGTAGCCTAATTCACCATGAGGCGACCCACTTAAGGAACAATGACACGCGTATCTTTCTTTTGAGTGCAGTGTTGGGCTTTGGATATCTTGGGCAAATCCTTGTGCTTCTTCTGGTGCTATTTGGTATTTTTCTGACTGAACCAATTCAGGAAAACGAGGTGGACTCCATTCAGGCGATGGCTGCTCTTACAGTTTTTATAGTGTTACAAATTGTCCTCTATCTCGTTTGGATAAAGCGCAGTCTGCACCGACGAGAATTCAATGCTGATCGATATGCATTTGAACAATCAGGGCAGCATTATGTTGATTGGATGGATCGCACTCACCGACGGCATATGCTGAAACAAAAGGAGCAGAGTTTCAAATTGAGTGTGTGGTGCAGTAAAATGTTCCGTGCTTTGACACATCCGAATATTGCGGCTCGATGCGAAGCGCTAAAGTTAGGCGCACCCAAAGTGAAAATCGGACCTTGGCGAAGCATTATTCTGCCGCTTTCTCTTGGGGTGATTTGCCTATTTTTTGGTTCCGGAGCCTATATTGGTTGGCAAGTCGGTTACGACTTTGCTTTCAAATTTATGTCCTTGCCCTGTTTGATCGCAGTGTCGTTTGTTGCATTTTCCTATCTAAGTCTCACCACAATGCGGTTTTTGTCCGTCAGCAGGCCAATTGAGAAAGCTTTGTGGCCTCTACGTTGGGTCGCTGTCATCATCATGCCAATGTATTTGCTAAATTTGGTGTTTGGGCCGGATGCAGGCAATGTATTGGCGGTGGCAAAATCCGCTTTAGCACTTGGAATTTGGGTATTCAGTTTTGGCGTAATATTAGTGATTGGATTTATTTTTGTGTCCAAACTTCCTAAAATACTACACTTTTCTATTCTCTTGCATGCAGTTGTTGGCGCTATCGCGTTTCTTGGCTCTCGGGCCTTTACCGGTGGAATATTTTGGATTTTTTAGCGTCAAAACCGCCTCAAACATAGAACCTCAGTCGTCAAGCACTTAACGAAGGGTTAAGCTTCATGGTGTATAATCAAAGCAAATGTTGACTATATGTGGTATTAAACGAGATTTTTGTAGCGGGTGGACGTCGACGCGGACGGTGCCGTTCACTAGGTCTGTGCAGATTGATTGCATCGACGTGCACCCATGCAATTTTATAGATAAGCACGATTTTCACGGGAGAGCATGTGGTTGAGACTTTTGACGGTGAACGCAAGCGCTTAGAGCGCGAGGACTATGGTCACGAATTGGCTGGCCTTGAGACTGGACGCACGAAACGGTTTGGTGTCGGTGCAACCCGCGCACAAGATGCTAAAAACCAGCAACGCAAAGAACGGGCGTATCGCGATGTATTGGATTATCTACTCGCGACCGATCCCGAATATTTGAAATTGTATCAAGAGCTAGGCGAAGAACTTAGCAATGCAGAAACCGAAGCAGAGCGGGCAATCCGTTCCTTAGAAACCGCCCTTACTGATCAACAAAACACAAACAATGGTATGCGTGACCAAGCGCCAAAGATCGACGGTCAAGCTGTGTTCCGCATGGCTGATGGCCGCGTTTTGAACGAAGACGGCCATGAGGTTGATGTCCTGATAGCTGAGGGCATTGTTTGGCCTGACAACGCGCCGCGCGGTGAAGACTATTTTGAGGGCGTCAAGCATGAGGCTGAGTTGCAAGATACGTTGAACAGCTGGAACAACTATCGCAATGAAACGCTCGGCGATATCCGCAATCGTTACGATGATCGCGATGCGCCGATGGACAAAGGCGGTATGCAAGATGCTTTGAAGGCAATAGAACAAGCAATGCCGGAACCAACATCAAGCCCCGCACATAACGATATGGCGGTTAAACCAGATGTAGCGCTCAATGCGGGCGCTTTTCCTAGTTTTGACGGCTAAACGTAGATCAGTATGCCCCGCATGCATTTTCGATCATGACGACGAGAATGGCACTTGGGTGAAAATCTGAAAATTCCTGAATTCGGTTGCTCGCCTTTTGATATCCAATCTCCGAAAGTCCACGTTCGTCGAAAAAACTCGTTGAAATGCAATCTGAGCGGGCTTGATCGCCCCTCGTAGCAATTGTGGAGGCCATCACAAGCTGCGCTTCGAGATAGCCCTTTTGTTGACTGTCAGACCACGCCAAGAACTCGGTGCCTGTGAACCCTTCCGCCGCTGAAATCTGTGGAAAACAGGCCGTCGCAACGACAGCAAACTTGGTCAGTACCCCGCGAAGTGTTCCAATCAAATCCGAAGGTTAATGACTATGATCTATACGGGAGAGATTATGAAAACATCAACGGCGGCGAACGCCTTATTTTCAGGGGTGTTTGGGGATGTTGGCAATCAGGGGAGATACGAAAATGCGGCACGGTCAAAATCGTTCCCTTTTGCCAGCCTGAAAAGATGCGTTTTATGAAGATTTGGCCTGATCCTCTTGAACCTACAACGCCCACGGGGCGACTGATTGGATACGCCCGCGTATCAACCGATGAGCAGCGGCTTGATATGCAACTTGATGCGTTGCAGCGCGCGGGTTGCGATAAGGTGTACCACGATCACGGCGTATCCGGCGGCAAAGCCGCGCGTCCGGGTCTGGACGATATGCTCCGCGATCTAGTCGAGGGAGATACGCTGGTCGTATACAAACTAGACCGCCTTGGCCGTTCTGTTTTGCATCTATCGGATTTGTTGGTGCGGCTCGACAATGAGGGCATACAGTTTTGTTCATTGACCGAGGGCATCGACACCACGACACCCGGCGGCAAGCTGATCTATCACGTTTTTGCCGCAGTGTCAGAGTTCAGTCGCAACCTCATCCGCGAGAACACCTGCGCAGGGTTGAGGGCAGCGAGAGAGCGTGGCGTTAGGATGGGACGGCCAACGCTAATGACGGATGCAGATGTGGTTGAGGCGCATCGGTTCATGCATCAGGAGGGCAAAACATATCACCAGACAGCGCAACTGTTCAAAGTGTCCGAGAGTACATTGCAACGAGGGTTTAGGCGTGTCGGGTTGGATAGGGCAGCTTAGGCGTTGGTGACATCTGGTCTTGTTTCTGGCTTTGTGGTCATACCCATTGTCGGCTCTGATTTAGACTTAGTGACTTACGCAAGATGTGCGCTGGTACTACCAGCGCATCTTGTCTGCGGGCGGCTCTGCCGTCCTCGGGAAGGGGAGAGTGCCTCTCCCCGTTCCATCCCCTACGCATAAGAATATTATGAGCAATTACCCATTCAGGGTTCCTAAACCATAACCAAGAAGCGCCGCAATTTCGCTTGAACGATAAGTCGCAGCTAACAATGCGTTCTGTTCAGACGAAAGCCCATTTTTCTTCCAGTCTTGAGAAGACTCGGCAGCACAACGAAGCACAACGAGGCTCTTCGCTAGTTTATTGCTGTCCTGTTCATCATTGGTATACCTCACAAACCACTCTGCATGCTCTGCTTGCAATGCGGAGATCGCGTCCATCGTAGCCCCGCCAAAACCACCAACTAAGTAAAGGGGCTTTCCTGCTTCCACCGAAGCAATGACTTCTTCTATGATGCCCGGATACCGCCCTAGAAAACCCGTCCGTTTGCCGCCAAGGACGACTCGGCCAGTGGTCACTTTAGTCATGTAAGAACGCAGTCCAGACAGGGACTTCGCAAGCAATTCGGGTGTGGGATCATAAGATTTGTGGTCTTCATTCTCAGAGAATTCAACCGGATTACCTTCGGTGTCTAAAAAGATAATGTCCCCGAAAAGGCCAATCTGGTCCCGTTGCTCTGAAAGATCGTCGGCACTCATCTTTTGATGCTCGGTATGCGAAAGGCATATCTTAAACGGCTTCTCCCGGTTTCCATATCTTTGCAATTCATTAAGAAGAAACTGCGTGTATCCGTCCGCACGTAAATGCCCACCGTAGTAAATGCTACCACCCGCAAACATGATAGTTCTCGCTATGTCGGCGAGGGTCATTCTAAAGTGATCTTCAATTAGGCCAAGCTGCTGTAAGTCGGGGCTTTCAGATACAGATATTCCAACTGACTTACCTTTTAGCGCATTTGCCGGCAATAATTTATGTTGAATTTTCATACCTTACCCCCCTCTCATAGCAAGTTGTCGAGGGGTCATAATATCAATTTCAAAATCGAGTTTTGAATTCTTTGCTAAGGATTGAAGAACTTCTATTTCATTTGGACCGAGTGGAGGGTCTGGATGTAGTACCCTTACGGGGCGTTCTCTAGGGAAATCGCTTTGCTCTAAAATTTTCGCCTCAATCCATGCAAGTACAGTTAGTGGCTCAGGTGCATGTGATGCCCACCAATCAATTGGAACAATATCTTGCTTTGCGGCAAGGGACTGCTGAGCTAACCAAACCTCGCGTTTTAAACATTCGTCGGTCAAAAGGTTCAATGCGGTCGCTACATCGCCCATCTGCCATTCACAGGCATTTTTTCTTACCGGAAGTCGTGGAACGTGATCCATCAAGAACGAGCCGCGCTCTTCGCCCGCACCTAGCGCGTCAAGTGTAACGACTGGCATACCTGAAGTCTTTGCCACCGTAACCTCTCGCTGACACCATGCGCGACTAGCATATAGGTCTGTTCTTACAGCTAAGAGAGCACTGTTCCCTGCGTTTTTGATCAATTCTTCTGCCCAGTCGTGACCAGCCTGCAAATCATGAGCGTCAAAAAATTCATTTAGTCTTGTGGAAGCAATGAACTGCCTGACTAAGCCAACAAGATCATCTACATCGTTTCCTTCACTGGGGTTGCTGCGCTTTGTATGTGAAAGAAATACTGTTAGGCGGGCATCATCATCATCAGCCAGAAATTGGGCTAAACCTTGACTTAAATCACGACATCTTAAACCAGAATCGGTGTCACCTTTAGAAAGATTCTCTGTCGCTGCAATCTGCTGGAATGCACCCAGAAGCTCACCAAGCCTAGTTTTGTCGGTCGCGCTTGACTGAAGGGAATATGGAAGAATGGACACGCGTTTTGCGTCTTTCTTGTGAGCTTCCACCAATTCAGAAATGTAACGGTTCCACGCTGATCCAACTTCTTGCACGGCACTCGCCATTCCGATCCCTAGTATTGGAATTAGCGCAACATATTCAGCCGGAGCTAGTCCGTTTGGGCCTGTCTGGTCACCCATGTAACAAGGTTGAGGGCTATCGCCCTCGTTGAGCCAACCAATACTTCTTGTCGCAACGTGAATGCCCCCACCAATGATGCCTGAAAACGAAGCACCTCGGAAGTGCTCGATGAATTCAAGAGCCAAATCTTTGCCTTCATGGTCGTCGGGGTGCCAAATTACATAGATTTCAAGGACAGGTGGAAGCATTAATATTCCTATGCAATTCACGGTTGTTGAGGGTTGCTCTATATAGTACCATAAGATGAGGTCGTATCAACATTTATGCATTTAGGACTGTAGGAAATGCCAAATAGCACTAAGAATGTCTTTATTAGCCACATCCATGAAGACGATGAAGGTCTTGGGAAACTCAAATCTCTTCTAAATAAGCATGGAATGGACATACGCGATGGATCGATTAATTCCGAAAAACCCAATAATGCTAAATCTCCTGAATACATAAAATCGCAAATTTTGGCGCCAAAGATCGATTGGGCGAGCACAATGATCGTTTATATTACTCCTGAAACGAAGAATAGTGATTGGGTAAATTGGGAAATTGAACGAGCGTTCCAAAAGGGTAAAACCATCGTAGGTGTTTGGGAATACGGAAGCAAAGGGTGCGATATTCCAGATGCGCTTGAAAAATATGGAGATGCGGTTGTCGGTTGGGCCGGGGGTAATATTATCGACGCAGTGAATGGAGGCTATACCGGCTTTAATAACCCAGATGGCTCACCTTGTAAGCCTCAGCCAATCAAACGCCATGCCTGCAGCTAAGAAAGCTAATCGGCAAAGCCTTTATTCATATGTCGTTCGCTATGATAGCGGCTTCGCCCCAAACCCATTTGGCGGATACTGTACCTTGGCGACCTGTAAGCCAGGTATTAGGAAAGGCGCTCAAATTGGCGATTGGTTGGTGGGGACGGGTAGCTCAGACAAGAAAGTCAGGCGTGGGGGATACCTCGTGTATGCCATGCGTGTTGAAGAAGCCCTTTCTACAACTGACTACTGGCATGACGAGAGATTTCGGGCGAAGAGACCAAAAATTCCGGGCAGTTGGAAGATGGCCTGCGGGGACAATATTTACCAACCCTTGGCAGATGGATCTTGGCATCAGTTAAACTCGTATCATAGCAAGGATGACGGTTCTCTCAAAGTCGAACACCGAGCACGAGACACAGCAGTTCAGCGAATTTTAGTTTCGCGTCAGTTTGTTTTCTTCGGTGCAGAGGGTCCTTTGCTTCCAAGTCCCTTTCGTGAAGGCGGGGCCAACGATTTGCTTCGGGTACGGCGGGGTTATTCGAGAATTCAAGAAACAGAAACCATCCAAGCATTTGAAGCGTGGATTAATACGCTCAAATCTCACGGTGTCCAAGGGCAGCCATGGGACTGGTTGCAACATTTTAAGTGAGGAATAGATGGCGCTTACTATAGCTGAATATGAAGAAAAGATCGCACCAACAGATCGACTAGCAACTGATGACTTATCGCCAGTGTTGCTAGGTTTATTTGGTGAGGTCGGTAGCATTATGGCGACATCAAAAAAGCTTCGCCGAGAAGGTGAAGCATTCATCGCCTATTTAGATGCAGTGGAAGAAGAATTTGGTGATGCCCTTTGGTATTTGTGTGCTCTTTGTCGTCGTATTGATGAACCGTTGGATGGGGTAATTAGCGACGCATGTTGTGGAGAAGATACCATTTCGATGACAGTCGCGAGCCTACATCTTGCCGCGCCAGTTGCAAAGGTACATAAATTTCAAGAACTTGAAGTTATTGATGTTCTACTGCGGGATTTAGGTCAAGGTGCTGCAAGCCTCTTGACCGCTGAAATCGGTCAAACAGATTTAAGGTCAAAGATCGTAAGTTTCGCCAAGGCTTATCTTAAGGCCGTGCAAGCATCTAATGTGCCCTTTGGGAAAATTGTACGTTCAAACCTAGAAAAAGCCACAGGTAGATTTATTCCTGCGGACTTCTCGTTACTGCCCCGGTTTGATGAAACCTACACCGACGATGAAAGTTTGCCGGAGCAGTTCGAAATTGAAATTCAAGAACGCCCTAATGGAAAAAGCTATTTGCGATGGAAGGGTGTTTTTATCGGTGACCCTCTGACAGATAATATCGGTGATCCTGATGGCTACCGCTTTCATGATGTCTTCCATTTTGCCCATGCCGCTATCTTGCATTGGTCACCTACGTTTCGCGCGCTAATTCGCCATAAGCGCAAGAGCAATCCTGATATTGATGAGGCACAGGATAGTGGACGTGCTATAGTAATAGAAGAAGGGCTGTCCGCATATATATTTTCATGTTCAAAGGAGTTGAACTTTTTTGAGGGGCAAGAGACAGTTTCTTTTGATATATTGAAAACCGTGGGGAATTTTGTAAGGGGTTATGAAGTTGAAGAATGTCCCCTATATCTTTGGGAGCAGGCGATCCTTCAAGGTTATGACGTCTTTAGAAAAATAAAGAAGAACAATGGAGGAATTGTGGTCGGTGATAAGGTGAAACGAACAATATCTTACAGGCCCCGTTCATGAATGCGAGAGTTGAAGTCACAAAAATTGTTGAGGAATTGCGTAATGTTCAATTTGAGAGCGCATTCAACCCTTACCGCGATGTTTGTAAGGTACATGACCATTCTCAATCTGCGAATATGCGAGCGGATATCCTATCCGAAATGCTTTTTCAGGCTAATTTGAAACCAGTTGATGCCATCTGGATTGGCCGTGACCTCGGCTATCGCGGTGGACGAAGGACTGGACTTGCGCTTACTGATGACATCAGATTTACGGCGCACTTAAATCGCTGGGGGATCGAGGCTTCTCGACCGACCAAAGGCCGACTTGTTGCAGAACGAACGGCGACAATGGTTTGGGACTTCCTTGAATTAATTGAGAAGAATATTTTCTTATGGAACGTATTCCCCTTTCATCCTCACACTGACTCTGATGAATTCACGAATAGAACACATAACGCTGCCGAACGACGTTTCGGAGAAGAAATTCTTAAAAGTATTCAAGTTCTTATTCAACCCAAGCGTATAGTCGCTATTGGGAATGATGCATCGAAAGTTGCCACGAGGATTTTTCCGGATTCTCAGGTCCACTGCATTAGACATCCAAGTTACGGCGGCCAAGCGCAGTTCGCAGCGGGTGTTTCAGAAATCTATTCCTTAGAAAAACCAGACAAGCAACCTCGACTAATTTGATTAGCCTTGCCAGGCTGCAATTTCTCCTATGTTTGTTACCTTATCGTTCAATAGTTGGGTGCTGTCCTTAGCACATCCTCACGGACCGCGCTCTCGTGAACCAAGCCGCCCATCGCTACGCTCAGCGTCTTGGCCTTACGGCTTCGATCCCTTGCGCAAGGGCTGGGGCTGCTGCCCCTAGCGCACGTCACCAAAAATAGACGGTCTCCCGAGGCTCTTCGCTGCGCTCATGCGCCCGCCGTCGATTTTTGGCTCTGTTTGCCCCCCGCTTCTCGGCGAAAGCCAAGGGTTGCATGCGCAACCCCTGTTTCAAAGGAGAAGAAAATGGAGAGCACACACCCAGAAAACAGAATTTATGTGGCCTGTTTGGCGGCTTACAATAACGGCCATTTGCATGGCGCGTGGATCGACGCAGATCAAGACGTTGACGCAATACGCGATGAAATCAATGCCATGTTAAAGGCGTCCCCGATTGACGGGGCAGAAGAGCACGCGATCCATGATTATGAAGGGTTCGGCAGTCTTAAAATCTCTGAATATGAGAGCATCGATAGCATTTGTGCGTATGCGGCTTTCATCATTGAACATGGCGATCTTGGCCGCGCTTTGCTGGCACATTTCTCTAGTATGAGCGAAGCGGAGAAGGCGGCAACGGATCACTATGCAGGCTGCTATGACAGCGCAGAGGATTTTGCGCGGGAAATGACCGAACAAACGCAAGACGTTCCCGAACATCTTGCATATTACATCGACTATGACGCGATGGCGGGGGACATGCTGATCAATGACATCTTCGCCATTGATCTTGGCTACCAAGAAACCCACATTTTTTGGAGCCATTGATATGAGCGTTGAAGTTCACACATTCATCTGGAACGGCGTCGAAATCGAATTGCTGTACTTTCCCAACAAGTGGAATGTGATCGCGCATCTGGAGGTGCGATCCATCGCGCCGAAGAATGCGCCGCTGCCAATCACCGAGACAGGGTATTTGTCGCATCATCATCCAATTGGCACCGTAGAGGCGGCGAAGGGAACGCTGGTAGAGCAGATCACGGCTTGGCTGGATGATAAAGCAAAGTCAAAGGCTTGGCAGCGTCACGTTGAGGTTTCGCAACAGGGCAGCTTGTTTGATTTGATGTAGCAAGGTTGAGATTGACAGGTAGGTATCATATTTGATAACATTGTGAATGAACTGGAAGATTACATTTTACAGCGCGAAAGTTGAAAAGGAGACGCTGGCACTGCCTGCGGGCATCCTAGCCAATTTTTTGCGGATCACCGAGTTGATCGAAGAATTCGGCCCCGACCTTGGCAGGCCACATACTGCGCCTTTGGGCAAAGGTCTGTTTGAAATCCGCGCCAAAGGCAAAGAGGGAATTTCCCGCTCTGTCTTTTGCAGCGTTAAAGGGCAGGAGATTGTGATTTTGCTGTCTGTGATCAAGAAGACAAACACTTTGCCCGCCCGCCAAATGGCGACGGTGCACAAACGAATGAAGGAGGTTCAGGACAATGACTGATCGACCAACTTTGAAAGATATGCGGGCGAAAGCACTGCTAAACCCTGATGTCAAAGCCGAATATGACGCGCTTTCGACGGCTTTTGACATGAAGCGTCAAATGATTGCGCTGCGCAAAGGCGCTGGCCTGACACAAGCCGAAATGGCCGAGAAGCTGGGAACAAAGCGGAGCAATATCTCGCGGCTTGAGAGTCTTAATTCCGGCGTATCGCCGCGATTGGCGACGATTGAAGACTATGCGCGGGTGCTAGGTTTTGCCGTTAAGGTGGGGTTTGAGCCAGCGCGGGTATAAGCCGTAATCAACGGCTCAAACCCGGCCCATCGCGGCTGCGTTTCGGTCTCGGTGCAGCGCTTTGCCGCTTTCGTTTCCTGATATATGCATCTCGCTTTGCGTCCTTTGATGGCTCGTCAGGCGGTGGCGTGGTCAGGCGCTGGATATCTTGCTGTAGTTCTTTGCGGCTTTCCTTAAATTGCTTTCGCAGTGTTTGCTCTTTGCTCAAAACCTCAAGTTTTGACTGCTTTTGATGATGTGCCACCTCTTTGAGTTGGGATGCGTCCCGTGCAACCGATTGCTTGGCCTCGGTTGCGTTTTGCGTGATCGTCTTGCGGCGTTTGCCCGTGATCCGATCCAGCAGCCCCGCCAATCCTTTGCGCAGCCGCGCATTACGTTCTGCACGTTCCTGCGCCTGTTTGGCCTTTTGTTGTGCCGCAAGTTTTGCACGGTGTTCACGATGGACGCGGGCTTGCCGCTCTTTTTGCTGTGTCAGTTGTTCGGCTTTGATCCGTGCTTGCTCTTTTTGTTGACGTTCCAGCTCTGCAAGCCGCTTTGCAACAACGTCTTTTGCTGCCCGCTCGGCTTGCGCAACAAACGGCAAAGCGTCGAGATCACCCAAACGGGCGCGGACATCTTTTGCCTTTACGCCCGTCCACCGCGAAACCGGATAGACTTCGCCTTTGTAGTCAACGGCGACATGCCCGCGCCGATCACCCCGCGCTAAATGAAAGCCACGTTCTTGCAACGCATTTTTGAATGCCACCTTTGAATCCGACATTGCCCAAGTGTCTTGAAACATGGCTTTGAGCTTGGCGGGGTCTTTGTCGGCGCGTTTGGCTTGCTGCCATTCGGCGAGACTATAGTTGCGCGGGTCGCGAAATTCGGTGCGCTCAAAACCGCGCGGCATCGTCCAACCATGTTCGCGGTACAATTCGCGCGACACATCCTGCATTTTGCGCTTGGTGAAGGAAAGCTGCACTGCTTTCATGTTCTCCGTATCGACGCGGCACCAAACGGCATGGGCATGCGTTCGCCCGTTTTTCGTGTGCAGGACAATGGCGCGGGGTTGCCCTGTCAGACCTAAACGTTCCTCGATTTTGTCAGCCGTCGCTTCAAATAATTCCGGCGATGTTTCCGCCTCGTGTGGCGGGTTCAAGCTCAAACTAAACAAATGCTGCTTGCAGCGCGTTGCCCGTGACATCGCATAGGATTCCTGAAACGCGGATTGCAGATCATCTGACGCAAAACCGCGAATTTGGTGCACCTGTACACGTTCGTTCTCATCCTTCATCAAATGAAGGGCGAGGTTCTTGCCGCCACCGCGTTGATTACCGACAAGGATCATAGTTTACGCCTTGAGGCCAAGCGCCGTGACCAGTTCAGCGCGGATCATGGCGACATTCTTGCAAGCATCGCGGATGTCGCGTTCGGCTTCTGCCGAGGCGACAAGTTTTTGCGTTTCGATTGCAAGAAGCAGAGCCGAAAGGCGCGTTTGAATGTCTGACCGCCCAAGCATGCTCAACGCTCTGGCAAGCGCATCATAATCTTGCACAGTACCTTTTCGCCCCCGCTTGCCCTGAAACAGGCGATCTTTCACATAGCTATTGAGCGATTGACCCGCAGCCGCCTTTTCCAGCTTCGCCCGTTCGTCTTCACTTAGGCGCACAGACAGCGGAGAGGGGCGTTTGCGTTTTTTAGGTGGTCTCGACTCAGTTGTTTGCGCCGCACCCGCGAAACGCCCTTTGAGGTGTTCCATCATCTTCATGGCTGCAACTCCTCATATGTGAGGCCACTTGAAGACAGCACATCTTCCCATTCTTGCAGCGCTTCAAAGACGGCGCTCAAATCATCGCAAGGTAGCTTTTCGACATCGAAAAATGGGTTCGATGTTTCTACCGTTGAGGGCACCACTTTTACCAAATAACAACAGTAACTTAGAGTTTTTCGCATTGCAGCGAAAACACTGTGCTAGGCCGAAAATAGCTAGCGCAGTGCTAGCACAGTCTAAAAATGCTCAACTAGCACAGTACTTTGCAAGCATACCCTGCGGTAGCCATATCGGCCGAACTGGCGCGTTAGCTCGATCATATCTGCGATCAGGCGTTCTTCGTCAGCACGGCCTTGCGGCAACCGCCGTTGTGTAGATCTGTGCTGGCCCAACACGCGGCAAACACGTCGCTCATATACCTTCACCTGGCAGCGCACATGATCGATGCAGGCGCGTCGACGAGAAGGGCTCAAAAGTTTCCCGATGCGGCCTCCTTCAAGATCAGCTTGTCCAGGGTCAGATCAGAAACCGCACGCCGCAGGCGCTCATTCTCTTTCTGTAACCGCTTCAGTTCCTTGAGTTGTTCTGTGCCCATTCCACCGTACTTCTTCTTCCAGCGATAATAGGTTTGTTCAGTCACACTGATCTGTCTGATTGCGTCAATCCGAGGCATGCCTTGCCCCATCAGAACTTCAACCTGCCGTAACTTCACGACAATCTCTTCGGGCTTAGGTCTCTTAATGGCCATCTATGGTCCTCCGCTTTCCTAATTATAGGGGCGGACCACTTCAAAGGGGGAGGCTCAGATTTTTGGCTCTGTTTGCCCCCCGCTTTTCGCCAAAGGGCAATGGAATTCAGTGTTCAAGCGGTTTCGGCGTTGGGTCAAACTTAAGGAAAACCGAGGTATTGCCATGCGGTCTTGCAAAACAGACCAAAGCTTCAAGGCTTTCATCTCAATCGTTGCAGTCATCATTCAGGCAAGGTGAAAGTCAGCAGGCCCTAGATTAGGGCATCAACTACATGATGTTCGCAAATCGCTCCCAGATCGACTGTGCAACAATCCCAACCTCTTTATCACGCTTGCGCATTTGAAAAAGCTGCGATTGACGTTTTTCATAGCCTTCAACATTGAGGGCAACCAATTCGCCGCGTGCCAATTCACGTTCAATCATATGTGTCGGAATGCCGCCCCACCCAAGCTTTGCCAACAAGATTTCCTTTTTCGCGGCAAAGTCAGACACGGTCCAACGAAGACCGCCAGGAAGCAAATCCCTGCTTTGCGTAAAAGCGCCACTACCGCTGTCGGCAACGACCACTTGTGTGTAGCTTTGCATCTCGCTGATCGTTTTCATGTGTGAACTTCGTGCGGGTTCAAAATCTGGATGGGCCACCGGCACGATTGTGACCTGCGCAAAGGACAACGCCTCGACCTGTTCAACGGGAACGCCATCCATTGATGCAATGATGATATCGGCGCCATTTCGCAGCAATCGTTCAATCGGCCCGCCCATGCTTTCACGTGACAAACGTATGTGCGTGGCCGGATATTCATCCCTAATGGTGCCGATGATTTCGAGAACTGGCTTCAGCGGAAACGTCGCGGTCACGGCCAAAAACACCTCTGGCTCTTGCTTGGCGTTCAGGTTCTTTGCGACGATATTCAGCTCTTTCATCTGCTGCATGACGCGTGTTGCCTGCCGATAAAACACCTCTCCTGCGGAGGTTAGCGTCGGCCTGTACGCTTCACGCGAGAGGAGTACGATAGCAATCTCGGTCTCAAGCTTCTTGAGCATGTGGCTAATGGCAGATTGGGATTTATTTAACCGTTCGGCTGCACCGCGAAAGGTCCCTTCCGTGACGATGGCGTGCAGCACGATCAATTGTTCATAGGTTATCATACTGCTCTACTTTTTGCCAAATATGATTAGTATTTTAGATCATCATACTGAATAATCAATATTATTAATGAGGCATGATGATTGATACCTATCCCTAAGTGACACAGCTAATCCTCGGAAAGGGACCCTCATATGAAACTTCATTACAAACCCGGTGCGTGCTCAATGGCATCTCACATCATTCTCAATGAACTTGGCACCTCATTCGAACTCGACAAGACTGACACTAATGAAAATAAGACCGAAGCTGGCGAAAATTTTCTTAAAATCAGCCCAAACGGCTATGTTCCGGCCTTAATCACTGACAACGGTGACATCATCACGGAAAACCCAGCAGTGCTGCAATATCTGGCCGACCAGTTTCCAGATTCCGGTCTTGCGCCGCCAAATGGGACGCTTGAACGCACCCGACTTCAGGAAACTCTCAATTTCATATCATCAGAACTGCATGTATCCTTTGGTCCTTTCTTTTCGGGAAAAGACCTTAACGACGCGCAAAGGCAGAAAGCCGAAGCTGGCGTTGGACGGCGTGCTGCACATATCGAACAACGTCTGGCTGATGGCCGTACTTTTCTTCTTGACGACACTTTCAGCGTCGCGGACGCCTATGCATTTGTGGTGCTGAATTGGGCAGGTTTTGTGGGTGTAAGCCTTGCGGCGTATCCAAAAACACAAAGCTATGTGGCTCGTATTGCGGCGCGCCCTGCCGCGATAAAAGCGATGGTTGCAGAGGGTCTGATGGAGCAAGCAGCATGACCGTGTTTGCCGCCGTCACTGGCGTGCTGGAGACCTATTTCGATGGTCTTTATCACGCCGACATCGAAAGGCTGGGAAACGCCTTTCATCCAAAAGCGATCTATGTAACGGCGGATGAAACGCCGCTTCTCTATCGTACAATGGATGAATACTTTCCGGTGGTGGCAAAGCGGGTATCCCCAGCGTCACGAGGAGAACCCCGCCGTGACGTGATTGAATCGATTGAATTCGCGGGCGAGAACACTGCCTTCGCCCGCGTGCGCTGTTCGATCGGCACAAAGGATTTCATCGACTTCCTAACCCTTGTGCGTACTGATGGCGCATGGCGGATCATGGCCAAGATTTTCCAAATCACCGAACGCGAAGCCTGAAAGGATTAGGTATGCCCTATGTAAACATAAAAGTGACCCGCGAGGGGGTCACCCCCGATCAGAAGGCCGAATTGATCAGCGGCGTCACCGATTTGCTGGTCCGGGTTCTTGATAAATCTCCGGCGACGACGTTTGTGGTCATTGACGAAGTAGCGCTTGAGGATTGGGGGGTTGGTGGCCTGCCGGTCGAACAGTACAGACGCAACGCGGCGCTTTGATCAATGGCCATACACACGCCTCTTTGTGATCTGTTTGACGTTGAACATCCTGTTCTTCTGGCACCGATGGCGGGCGTTAGCGGCGGCGCACTTGTCGCCGCAGTCAGCCGCGCTGGCGGATTGGGCCTGATTGGTGGTGGCTACGGCGATGCCGATTGGCTCGCTCGCGCGTTCGATGATGCGGGCGATGCGCGGATTGGGGTGGGCTTTATCACCTGGTCTCTGGCGCGTCTGCCGCATCTGCTGGATCTGGTTTTTGATCGTGCGCCCGCTGCATTGATGCTCTCGTTTGGAGATTTCCAACCATTTCTTCCTAAAATTAAGAATGCACAGACCAAACTCATTGTTCAGGTGCAGACGCTAGACCAAGCGCGCAAAGCGGTGGACGCTGGGGTTGATGCCATCGTGGCGCAGGGCACCGAAGCGGGCGGGCACGGCGGTAACAGAGCCACATTGCCTTTCGTCCCGGCGGTCGTGGATATTGCTAACGACATACCGGTGATTGCGGCTGGCGGCATCGCTGACGGACGGGGAGTGGCGGCGGCGCTGGCGCTTGGGGCCTCAGGCGTGTTGTGCGGCACTGGCTTCTTTGCCAGCGCAGAATCTCTGGCCAGCGACAATGCCAAACAAACGGCCCTTCATGGCAGCGGCGACAACACTGAGCGCGGTTCAGTTTTCGACATCGCACGCGGACTTGATTGGCCATCCGACTGGAATTTGCGCACGATGCGAAATGACTTCACCCATCAATGGAGCGAAAATATTGGCGGTCTCAAGCAAAACCTTGCCGAGGAACAGGCCCGCTTTGAAGCAGCTCAGGCCGTGGATGACACAGACATCGCCCCGGTGATCGTCGGTGAGGCCGCTGATCTCATCCGGGCAATTGAGCCTGCGCAAGACATCCTTCTCAGGATGATTTCGCAGGCGGAAGATCGTTTGCAGCACATGAGCAGGCTTGTTGAACGAAATTAAAAAGGAGTGCGACCATGAAGAAAATCAAAGGCAGTTGCCTGTGTGGAGCCATCTCATACGAGGTCGCTAACGGGTTCGAAAAACTGTTTTTGTGCAGCTGTGAGCAGTGCCGCCAAATCACCGGATCGGCCTTTGCGTCGAACCTGTTTGTCGGCATCGAATTATTCGACTGGCTGGAGGGCACAGAAGAAATCGCCAGCTATCAAATGCCGGGGCGTGATATTTCCAAGGCGTTTTGTCGGATCTGCGGGTCCGGCGTGCCGTGGGTAAATGGCGACGGCACAAAGATGATCGTCCCGGCTGGATCATTGAACGAGCCGGTAAACGTGGCCGAGCGGCTCAAAATATTCGCGTCAGAACAACCCAACTGGGCGTCCGATCTGGAGCACGTCAGCGCCCACGCGCATTTCCCAAAGAGTGCGGATGAAAAGCTGTTTTCGCCGGATGACGGCACAATCACCGGATCGGAAAAATCATGATCACCTGCCACGTTACCTACCAGATCGACCCGGCGAAGACTGCTGAATTTGAGGTTTACGCAAAAGCGTGGATACCCCTCGTTGAGCGTTTTGACGGTATCCATCATGGCTATTTTCTGCCCCACGAAGGGCCGAATGATCTGGCGTTCGCAGCGTTTTCATTCCCGTCTCTAGCAGCTTACGAAGCCTACCGGACTGACAGTGCCGCCGATCCTGACTGCATTGCGGCATATGATTTCGCCGTCAGAACTAAGTGCATCCTGCGGTACGATAGACATTTCCTCAGGCCTGTTTTGGACGGTGATATATCGGGTATATCTATTATCTAAAGCGCTGTTCGGGGCTCAGATCCCCGACAACGTTAGTTTCCCAATCATCCGTCCTATCTCAATACGCGCATGCGCCTTTCTAATGTTTGCCGCTGAAATCCTGCCCATGTGTTCGGTTTGCGTATGCACGATTTTCTCGGCATCAATCATTTTGGAAATCCGTTGCAGAATATCACCTTGGATAGGCATTTTGTCTGTTGAATACAGGGACCGGGTGAACATCAATTCATAGTTAATTCGCACACTCTTCCCCATGAACAGGTCAAGATCCAGCTTGGCCTTGGTGCTCGCAACCAGACAAATCGCACCCTCGGGAGAGACAATATTAGCCATAATTTCCCAATACGGCATGTTGTCGCTAAGGTTTAAAATCAAAGGAACAGTGTCATGGCCCAAGTCGCCCAGTTGGACTTTCAAGTCTTTTGAGTGGTCAATGACGTGATGCGCGCCCATTTTGAGGCACCATTCTTTACTTTCTGGGCGTGACGCCGTCGCAATGATTTTGCACTTAGAAAGCTGACGCGCGAATTGAATCGCCATGGACCCAAGCCCTCCGGCACCACCAATGATCAAGAGTGCGGTATTTTCATCCGATACGCGGTCAATCTCCAAACGGTCAAACAGTGCCTCCCATGCCGCAAGCGTGGTGAGGGGAAGGCAGGCGGCCTCCTCGGATGTCAGGGTTGCAGGTTTTGGACCCACAATCCGCTCGTCGACAAGCTGCATTTCGGCGTAGCATCCCGGTCGGCTAATCTCACCCGCATACATGATCACATCGCCGACTTTGTATGTTGTGACATCCTCACCGACCGCCAAAACCTCGCCACAGGCGTCCCAGCCCAAGATGAGCGGTTCGGCCAACTTGCCGATGATATCGCGGCGTTCTTTGAAATCCACCGGATTAAGGGAGATAGCATCAATGCGCACAAGTAGATCGTTGCCTTTGGCAGCGGGGGTGGGCAGTTCAAAATCAACGAAGCTTGCCTCGTTTTCCGTGGAGAGGTTTTCTAGGACACCAACAGCTTTCATTTTATGCCTTCCAATATATGGGCGCACTCAGCGCGACGATATTGGGTGTCTAGTGCAATTTCGCAAACGCCGTTCCCTTGAAAAATTAACTGAAGGTTTAGAATTTCTAATGGTAGGGGTTACTGAGGGTCATGCTGCTGTCGAAACCATGATACCTGATGCCTTCACAATCGCCTTTTGGCTAAGGAAAGTACTGATGAGAAAACTACCACCTCTGAATGCGCTGCGGGTTTTTGATGCTGTGGCGCGAAATGGTAGCCTGTCAAAGGCAGCGTCGGAACTGCGTGTCAGTCCATCTGCTGTAAGTCAGCAGATCACAAACCTAGAGGATTGGATGGGGGTCCGGTTGCTGGACCGATCTTCGAACCAAACCCATTTAAGCCAGAATGGCCGCCAGTTTTCCAATCGTATAAAACAAACCTTTGATAAGCTTGAGCAGGATATATCGCAGCTACGTGAAATCACAAATGAGGAAGAAATCAGGTTAAGCGTATTGCCATCTTTGGCGTCCAGATGGCTGATACACTGGCTGCCTCAGTTTCGCACATTGCACCCCAACTACCGTGTGATGGTGGAAACGTCCATTGATCAAGCAGACTTTAATCAGCACGACCTGACCCTTGCCATAAGATCGGGAACCGGATCGTACGCTGGATGTCATGCAACAAAGCTGTTTGATGAATATGTGGCTCCAGTGTGCAGCCCTGACTATTGGAAGAAAAACAAAATTGCCTTGAAAGACATTGGGAAATGCGCGCTCCTTGCGGATCATACTTTCGGTACAAAACAGACCAATCTGGATTGGGGTACATGGCTAGACAGGGAGAATGTTCAGCCAACGGGCACCCTTGAACCCAGCCAATCGTTCACGGACAGCAACCTCACAATTCAAGCCGCGGTCAATGGCGAAGGGTTCATGTTGGGGCGTAGCGTTCTGATCAACGAGGAAATCGTGCGCGGTACTTTGATCGAACCGTTTTCAAACAAACAAGTTTCGGACTGGCCATACTTTCTAGTTTACCCTGAAAAGCATCATCCACCACGAACGGTCCTGAAATTAATCATAAATTGGCTTCGTGAGCAAGCCAATGACACGCCAGGAAGTATCAGGTCTGCGGACACAGCGGTAATCCCCTCCATCGCTTCAACGCAACTGTGACTTGATTCTCCTAAGGCTGGTTACATAACGTCGAAGTCAATGCATTTTGAAAGGCAGCAACTGCCATGAACCACCCCTCGCAAGCCAAACAGGCGTATCCATTCTGCTACAAAGCCGCTTTGGTGACGGGTGCCGCAGCGCGCTTGGGGCGGGCAATGGCGATCGGGCTGGCGAAACGCGGTGTTGATATTGCCCTTCATTTCCACAGTAATAGTGTGGAAGCGGAAAAAACGGCGGAGGAGATACGCGCGCTGGGGGTGAATTGCGTGACCCTACAGGCCAATCTGCTGGATCATGATCAGACTCAAAACCTTGTGCAACGCGCGCGTGATGCCTTGGGGCGCGATCTGGATATCTTGATCAATTGTGCGTCTGTTTTCAAATATGATTCCATCAAAAGCGCCACGCAGGCCAGTTGGAATATGAACATCGATTCAAATTTGCGTGCGCCTTTTGTGCTGACCCAAGAATTCGCCCGACAAGCACCCGCAGCGACCCAGCAGGAAAATGGTGAGAAAATTGCAAACGCCTGCATCGTGAATATGATTGATCAGCGCGTCCGCAAGTTGACGTCGGAATACATGAGTTACACTCTGGGCAAGGTCGGGCTTTGGGCATTCACACAGACAAGTGCCCGCGCGCTGGGCCCCAATATCCGGGTCAATGGCATTGGTCCGGGGTCGACGATGCAGGGGGCTGAACAATCTGATGAACAATTTAAACAGCACCGAAATGGGTCGCCGTTGCAACGCGGGGCCAACCAAGAAGACATTGTTCACGCAATGAATTTCTTGTTGGATGCACCCGCATTTACCGGTCAGTTGCTATGTATTGATGGGGGTCAGCATCTTTAGGGCGTGCCTGCAAATGAAGGCCACTAAATGATGCCAAGGATTGGAAATGACCAGGCATGACGCTTTTGATGGTTTGCAGTTTGTATCTTTATGCAGGGGCCGCAGTTGCTGTGGTTTTTTTGTTGTTTGGCGTGGGCAAGCTTGATGAGAATGCGCAGGATGCGTGGGTTTTTCGGCCGCTGCTGATCCCGGGTGTGTTATTGATCTGGCCTTTGATGATTTGGCGCTGGGCCGTTCTGCGGCGCGGCGAACAAAAGCTTGATCGTCACCGGATGCCGCGCATCAGGCAGGAACGCGCGCAGTTGGCTTTTGTTATTGTCATTCCACTGATCATCATGACAGCGCTGTTTGTGCGTCAGGACCCCGACATGCTGCCCGCCCCTGAGCTGATCGAGGCTGCCAAATGAGTGTTAAGTATGTCCCCGTCCAATGGAACGCGAACAAGTGGGGCTATGACGCGGTACTGATCGCAGTTGTCGTTCTTTACGTTTGGATTTTCATCCGCCTCGGAACCCCGGCAGCCGACTTTGCGCGGCCTTTGGATTATGCGATCTTGCGGATGCGCGCGTTTGGCACCTGCGCCTTTTGGATGTTGACGTTCATTTTGTGCATTGGACCACTGACCCGGTTGGACAAGCGTTTCTTGCCTGTTCTTTACAATCGCAGACACTTTGGCGTGCTCACAACGGTCGTTGCGTTCACCCATGCGATGTATGTGTTGGGGTGGTACTTCAGTTTCACAGCCCAATCGCAACTGACTGCACTGTTGTCTAGCGCCACAGGATTTGGCCAAATCCTTGGCTTTCCTATCGAGGCTCTTGGTTTGGCAGCACTCCTTTTGCTGGCGATATTGTCGGCCACCAGTCACGATTTTTGGCTGTCCTTTCTGTCTGCACCAGTTTGGAAAACCCTGCATCTGCTGATCTATCCGGCCTATGCGTTGGTCGTGGCACATGTGGCGTTGGGATATTTTCAAGACAGCAAAAACCCTACATTTGCGGTTTTGTTTGTTGTTAGTGCATTGACCGTTGCCATGCTGCATTTGGCTGCCTTGATTAAAGAACGCAGGGTCAATGCCTCAGCCATTGAATGGGTCGAAGCATGCCGCCCGCAAGACATCCAAGACAAACGTGCTGCGATTGTGCCGCTGTCCAAAGATGAACGGGTTGCGATTTTTCGGACCGGAAATTCGTTCTCTGCCGTTTCCAATGCCTGTGCCCATCAGGGTGGTCCATTGGGCGAAGGCAAGATCGTTTATGGCTGTGTGACCTGCCCATGGCACGGCTTTAGCTATAAGGCGCGAAACGGTAGATCGCCTGCACCGTTCACCGAAATGATCCCGACCTATAACATGAAGCTGGAAAACGGTTTGTTGTATATTGACCGACAGGCGAACCAACCGGGCACCGATGTCGAACCGATCATGTTTGAGGTGACCGAAGATGGCTAAACCGCAAGACCCATTCTTTGTTGGCTGGGGCAAAGTCCCCAAAGCGCTGCGCCTGTTTCTGGCGGGGTGTGCGGTAACCCTTGTGGTTGGGTTTGGTGTGATTGCCTATGTCATCTCTGCAACGCAAGCGGATACAGGCAGCGGTGCCTTTATGGGTCGAACCAGCGCAACGGGCGTGTTGCAGGTCAATCCCTATCCCGTCCTCCACGTTATAGAGAGCCCGCATTTCGCACCCGGAGACACCGTTATTTTGTCTGGAAACGGCAAAACAGGTGCTGTGGGTCAAGCGGCGGGCATGGACGGGCAAATCGTTGAGGCAAATGGTTTCAGGCTGGATCGCGGCGATCTGCAAGGTATGCAACTGCGCGGGGGCAAGCAAGGTCTCCGGCCAGCAGAAGATCAAGGTCAAAGTCTGGATGTGCCGATTGAAAGACTAGGGCGTTGGAAGTTGAGTGGCGAAATTTGTGACGGAAAGTGTCTGAACGGATCGATGCGGCCCGGCAATGGATTGGCACACCGTGCTTGCGCCAATCTATGTCTGTTGGGGGATGTGGCACCGGTTTTTGTATCGTCTGGACCTGTGGATGGTGATGAATTTTTACTAATGTCCAATGCAGATGGCGCTGCCGTGACCAAGGAATTGCTTGAATACACCGCGATCTATGTCGAGATCGAAGGCGACGTGGAACGGCACGGCAGTATGCTGGTTTTCAAGATATCGCCCGAAACAATCAAGGTGGCGCAATGATTGTTAGAATCTTGGCCATTATCGTGACAGGTGCCGCCCTTGGGGCGCTGTGGTTCGGCTATGGCCAATTAAAAATTCTGCGCGGAACAGCGTTTTGGGACTATCGATATATCGTTTATGCGGCGGGGGCATTTCTGGGTCTTAGCGGTCTGGAGTGGGCGTTGAGCTGGTTCAAGAGAAAAATCCAAGGTGCGCCAGACGATCACTGATCACATCAAATTTTGAGGATATTCAGCCCATGACAGCAACAGTCGTCGCCAATCTTAAGGATCTAAAAGACCGCGATCCCACCTATGCACTTGTGGGTGAAGTTGATTTGGTTGTGGTCAGGTTCGACGAAGACGTCGTGGTTTTCTATGGCCGATGTCTGCATCGTGGCGCATTGATGTCGGATGGGTTTGTGCGGGGCAAGAACCTGATTTGTGGTCTGCATGACTGGGATTATCGTCTTGATAGCGGCGTGTCGTCTTACAATAACGAAGAACAATTGCCGAAATTCAAAAGCTGGGTGGAGGACAATAAGGTCCTTGTCGACGAAGACGAGATTTTGGCTTGGGCCAAGAAGAACCCACAGCCTTATTCTCGTAAGGCTTATCTAGGACTTTATGCTGATCCCAGCCATGGTGCTGAGGAAGAACCTTACACTGGCTTGATCCACACTTATGCCAAACAAGGGCTCAGCAAAACTGGCCATCACGGCGTTGTTGAATCCATGGGCGTGCCACGTAGTGAGCTACCGGATTGGGACGACATACAACTTTTGACCGCGCAACTGGCCAAACCACCGTTACTGGATGATGCGCCTGTCGGCACCGACGTTGTCATTGGTCCGAATGCCAAGAAACCGCTGACCTTGAAAATTCCATTGTTTGTGTCTGACATGAGCTTTGGCGCTTTGTCGGAGCCCGCGAAAATCGCACTGGCCAAGGGGGCCGAGGACGCAGGCACCGGGATTTGTTCCGGAGAAGGCGGCATGCTGCCCGAAGAACAGGCCGCAAACAGCCGTTACTTTTACGAGCTTGCCTCAGCACGGTTCGGGTTCAGTTGGGATAAGCTGGCAAAAGTACAGGCCTTCCACTTTAAAGGCGGGCAGGGTGCCAAGACCGGAACGGGTGGGCATTTACCCGGCAACAAAGTGGGTGGAAAGATTGCGCAGGTGCGTGGATTGGAACCGGGCACCGATGCCATTTCCCCATCACGGTTTCCAGACTGGACAGAGATCGCGCAGATCAAGGAATTTGCCGACGAAGTGCGCGAAAAGACAGGCGGTATCCCGATTGGGTACAAGCTTTCTGCGCAGCATATTGAAGCAGACATTGATGCGGCTTTGGTTGTGGGTGTGGATTACATCATTCTGGATGGACGGGGCGGGGGCACTGGTGCCGCGCCGATCATTTTCCGCGATAATATATCGGTTCCGACAATCCCGGCATTGGCCCGCGCCCGTGCGCATCTGGACGGTTTAGGGCGTGGTGATATCTCGCTCGTGATCACGGGTGGGCTGCGCAAACCTGCGGATTTCATCAAGGCGCTGGCGCTGGGGGCGGATGCAATTGCGCTGTCCAATTCGGCCATGCAGGCCATTGGGTGCCTTGCAATGCGGGCATGTCACACCAACAATTGCCCCGTCGGTATTGCCTCGCAAAAACCCCATCTGGCCAGCCGTTTGATTGTCGATAAATCGGCGGAGCGTTTGACCAACTTTTTCAATGCGTCTGTCGAATTGATGCAGGTGATGGCGCGGGCCTGTGGTCATTCCCATCTGTCAGATTTTGAATTGCGCGATCTGACGACATGGAAACGAGAAATGACCGAACTTTCCGGCGTCGCCTTTGGTGGTTTAAAAAAGGCAACTGACGACAGGAACTTTGAACAGCTGCGTTGAGGTTGGCGATGTTGCCAATCTCAACGCAGCTTTTCACCAAGTCACGTCCGCAATCGGAATGTTGTGTGTCAGCTCAGAGCTTGGGCAGGGCAACGCCTTTTTGCAGGTCCAAACCTAGGTCTGCGATGTCATGCGCGCCGGGGGCGAACCCTTTGGCGATTTTGAAATCACCACCACCGGCCCGTGTTATTCTAAGCGCGTTGGACGTCAGGGCTGCAAGCGCTGCTGATTTAGCCAAATTGCCATTCCACCCGCCAAGCACCCTGTCGGGGTTCACTTCGAATTCGGGGATCAAGAACACTTTCGCAAGTTTTGGCAGGCCAGCCTGATTAATGTTATTCGCTGGATACCCATCTGGATAGATGGGATCATTTGTCGCCATACCCAAAACAAGTATGTCGCCCGCATCCCATTGAAACTTTGTAAATGCATGACGCGGGTTTGCCGTCGATATTGGATGGTCTGCATCATACATGCCAACCGCATTATAGGCATCACGCCAAAACATCGTGCGGCTTTTCTTGGCGTATGATGTGCGGGTTTGCACAGAATTGAAAACTGACCAAACATGTTTCCGCGGTTCAAGCGGCACTTTTTCCGTATCTGTTAACCCAAGAAACTTGAATATTTTGCCGCCCGAATATTCGGTCTGACCCTTTTCAGGTTTCCGATTGTTCAAGATGATGTTGCCCACATAAAACATGTCGCGACACGCCACACCGTCAAATGTGAAAGTTCCGTGGATATTGAAAAATTGATTGTTAAATATCCGCCAGTTTTCGGCACCTGTTTCTGGCTCAATTGCATTGTCGCGGATGAAACTGAATGTATTCCGATAGATCGCAACATCCCTGTTCCGCGATACCTTGGGACCGTTTTTTTGGGTTTTACGAATACGGCGCGGCCGCACATCCATCCGAATGGCGTTAAAAGCATGCGACACAGCGCAATCGCGGATAGTGACACCGCCCGTAATGTCAAAACTGCCAAAAAGCGCGCCGTTAAAATAACTGGCGTCGTAGGATGGGTCTTTCAGTTTGACCTGTTCCCAAGTGACGTCCCCATTCCACATCTTGTGCTGCGGGTCCTGCACCCACGTGCACCGTTCCACCAAAATGTGTTTGGTTTTCACAAGTACGCCTTGGCGTGCGTAAATGGCAAAACGGCCAGCGGTGAAAGCGCAATCGGCAATGCGGATGTCAGCCGCGCCGCGCATATAAATGCTGCTGGGCCAGTTATTTTTAAAGGTGAGACGTTTCAGGATCAGTTTTTTCGCACCAAACACTTTTAGAAACGAAAAATCACTGTCCAATGGTTTTAAACCGGTGTTCTGTCCGTTTTCCGGGGACTGACCGCCATCGAAAATAGCCTCGCCATCCTTTGGCCCTTCAATGGTAATCGGTTTCCCGGTTTTTCCAGAGGCGCTGATTGTGGCAGGGCCGGTATAGTGCCCGGCGATCAATCTGACCGTATCGCCAGGCCGCGCCCGATTGATCGCAGTTTGTAAATCATATGCCCATCTGTGTGACGGGGATGTGCCGGAACCGGGCACTTTGATCTTGGTTATTTCCGGAGCTGCATAAATGATTGCCATATTTGTGTACCTTGCATGAAAATATTCGTTTCAAAATAAATCGCTAAAATATCGAGTTCTCATTGCAAGCTTAGGTAGTCACAGGAAACATGACAACATTCCTGATTTTCTTAAGGTGGCGATGGTGCGTGTAAACTGACACGCCATCACATTTGCCAATGTTAAAGGCAGAAGCGCGGATGACGCTTCTGCCTTCATTCTCAATCGTTAATGTAGGGCCCAAACAGAGGTCGGCGGGCAGGGAATGGGTGGGATGCCCGGCCACAGTTGCAGGTAGCGTGTGTTGATACTGGCAAGCCCATGTGCCCCGTTGGTTCCAAGTGACAACATGCACGTCACCAGGCCCGGATCGGGGTCCAGAATATCGGCAGGTCGTACTTGATAGACCACAATGTACATCAACGGCACATAAAGGATCTCAAGCCAATTCTGCTGCTGGTCGTTTACTTGCCACGCCGTGGAAATAGCCGGGGGCATATATTGAATGGTGTTGTCGGATAATATTTGCAGCGCCTCGTTCGAACCTGCTGTTGTTGAGGTCAGCGTCGGGCCCGCAAAGGCGGACAAAGGCACCGGGCCGAGTGGTGTTTTTCCCGCGTAGGACATGGCATGTGCCGGAGGGACAGCCGGGGTGACCGATGGCTCAAAGATCATTGAAGCTGCGCTTAGATCGCCAAACTGACTGAATGATCCTGTCCCAGCTGCGTAGCCGGGGGTGAAGGTGATCACCCAGTTGCCAGCACCGATCTCGGGCAAGGTCGCCGGGATTGTCAGTGTGTGGGCATCTGCGTCAAAGCTGCAATTTGTGTCGAAATAAAAGACCGTTGAATGGATGCCATCCAAACAGATGCCGATGCTCACTTTGTATTTGGTTTCAATCACCGGCGGGTTGATGGGCAGATAGGAGCTGACATATTGCCCCTCAACCGACAGGAACGCGCCATTATGCGCCGCAGATGCGTCTGCATCACTGCCTTGAATGGTCAGCGGGAAATAGCCGGACAAATCTGCAAGCTCTTTGGCGTTTGTTTGATTTAGTTCAACGCCATCTTTCGCAGGGAGTGTCTGATCAGAAATTTTAATTGTCGTAAGGGTTCGGGGGTGTGCCGTTTTGTCGATGATGGTCATGTCATTACAAACCAACCCACCCGCAGCAGATGTGCCCATGATCAGCTTTGTTTCGTCGTTGTTGGCGTCTGTGAACGAGAAAAAATACATGTTCATGTTATACGAATAAGAGGTGATGTCCGCTGGTGCACCCGTTTCCCCAAGCGGGGTGTAAAGCAGCTCAAAATCTTTGCCAATTGTTAAAACATGCGCCGCTGCTGGGCCTTGGCCCAGCGGGTGCGTGTAGAACGCACCAGAATAAAGCGACGGCAAGATGGGGTTGTTATAGGTATGGCCCGTAACAGCGGGATACGTTTTGTCTGGCGTGGTTATGGTGCCGCTGAAGGACGCTGTGTTGCCGTCAGTTTGTGCTGTCCGCGTGAACTTTAAATCAACTCTAAACAGTGGCTCTTGGTCAGCACGTGTTGAAAAAGCCAAGGTATAAGTGCCGTCGCCATTTGAGGTAAAAGACGCAGTGTCGCTTTGCGAAAAGTCAAAGGTATAAGAGCTTTCTCCATCAAGGCAGAGAATAACCTGAACATCAAAAACCGGGTCAAACTGACCAGTAGTTGTGTTTTTTGTAACTTGGATATTGGTGTCGACGGTCAAAAAAGCACCGGCTGGAAATACGCTCAATGATGTTGCGTCGCCAAGAAGGTAATACCCATTGAACGACGCGAGGGTTGAACTGTCTGCATTGGTTGTGACGGTTGGTGCTGCTCTTTTTGCTTTGTTACTACGGATGATTTCATCAACCATCGGATTGCGGTTGGCGGCCATCGTGTCGAAATTTATGTGCATGATTACTTGTCTTTCTTCAATTTATTGCTTCGCGTTATGGTAGTGCGTGGGCAGTCTATAATTGAGTAATCGGGGCAAAATTACGCCAATAACGAGAAATTTATGGTTTCAGAAGAAAAAAGAACTGAGACCTAATGGAGGGGAAATGGTTCTTTTCGGATCCAAGCACTGGACAAGCTGAGGGCGTCCGGGGGACTATGGCGGACCGACGATTTGGTTCCCTGAACAAAGGCCGTGATTGATGACATATTTGCTCGAACCAGCGATTGGTATTTGTCGGTTTTCGTTTTGCGGCAAAGGGGATTGGCGTGCGTCGCGCGCGGCCACTACGGCGGCAGAAATCAAAAAGCTGCGCGACAGCACAGCGATCGACCTATATGCAGCAGAGCGTATGGAGCTGCGTTTTTTTCTGTTCGAGAACTTTCTTCTGCCATCGCTGAAATCACAAACAGATAAGAACTTTATCTGCCTTATCTTGACCTCAGATATCATGCCAGAACCATACAAAAAGCGATTGCATGCACTGTGTGACAGCGATCCAAATCTGGAACTGCTGGTATCATCCGAACTGACCGTTCACGAGGCACTATGGCCCAGACTGTCGGCCTTGAACGAATTGGCGGGGCGGCCGTTGGTCAACTTTCGGATTGATGACGATGATTGCCTGTCGCATGATTATATTCAAGAACTGCGCGGTTTTATGAACCGTTTGGGCGACCGCGTACCGGTCAGCTACTCACGCGCCAATGGCCTTGTTGTCACCAGCTATAAGGCCGACAGTCAAATGTTCATCTATCAGGCCAATCTACCGTTCAACAGCATGGGCACTGCGATCCGCGTGCACGGCGAACGCACGATATTTTCTTTTGGTCACAATGCTTTGCACAAACGATTTCCCGCCATCGTCGATAACTCAGGCATGGGATATATTTCCATAAAGATTGACGGTCACGATTCCGAACCCATCAGCATGTCGATGCCACACATCAAAAACAGCCACGTCCCAATAGCCCGCGATGAAACAGAGGTGATCTTGTCAAAGTGGTTTTCGTTTTTGGGTGCTGAAGGTGGCTCATGCTATGACGCATTGGTTGGCAAGATTGCGCAAGCGGTCGCACTGTCCAAACAGCCCGAACTGGCGTCCTCATAGCGCAAGAAACATCAGACATCGCGGCTTATATTTTTACAATGGTTTAAGGAGCGCACTGACATGAGGTGCCTTGATTTTCAGCCGAGGCGAGATGAGCTTTGACGCAAGTTGTCAGTATATTTGAACGGATCGGGCTTGGCGGTGGCGGCAAAGTCAAAGCAGTATTGCACCGCATGAACGCACTTTCTGAGATGGCGGAATTCGATGCGATCTTACTGAACCTTGACCATAGCCCCAGTCAAAAACTCAACTTTGCCGAATTGCAGGCCAATGGCACAATTGCGCGAAAGGTCCGCATGCTGACATTGCCCGAAGCCTGTCACACCGCAGCACGTAAGGCCGGCGTTCAGCCCTTCACCGGGTTTCCAGAATTTGACCGGATCAAAACAAAAGGCAGCAAGACA
Organism: Sulfitobacter sp.; assembly: GCA_051251995.1. Classification (GTDB taxonomy): domain Bacteria; phylum Pseudomonadota; class Alphaproteobacteria; order Rhodobacterales; family Rhodobacteraceae; genus Sulfitobacter. Next base: position 83,915 of record JBPOFF010000014.1, on the reverse strand, counting down.
ACCTATTTCAAAAACGATACTCCGGTGATGGTCGACAGAACCAGGCAGACACCCATCGGCACAGTGACCCGACGCAATGTACCCGATGACGGTCATGATCTGAATTACACGCTTATTGACGGGGCGGTTTCCCAACTGGTGCTGCACAATGCCGATGGCACAACGGAGACCACGGATTTTGTCAATGCACTGCCGATCCGATGGACAAAATCCAGGGGCCGTGAATTTGTGATTGGCAAGAATCTGATCACCGACACAATTTGCCGCATGCACCGTATTCATCGGCAGAACTTGTTTGAAATGATCGCGTTGGAAAATTCCGTTGTCTTTTTTGATGGGGTGACGTCCGCCTATCTTGCCTCGGTCACCAAAGGGCCCCGCGCCCTGTTCCTGCATGCAGATCACCGTAGCCCGGCAGGCAAAATAGTGCCCCGATCAAAATTCCTGATCGAGAATTTCAAGGGTGAGGCGATCATCACATCGACAAATGTACACAAAGCCCAGATCGAAGCAGATGTGATTCCCGCTGCCGACGTTCATGTCATCCCGCATTTTTACGAAAGCGGTCAACCGTCTGGGGTTGAGCGCAAACATCTGGTCACCGTGTCGCGGTTGGAATTGACGGGCAAACCCATTCACGACTGCATTGAGGCGTTTTGTCTGATCAAAGGTGATTTTCCAGAAGTGGACTATCTGATCTATGGCGTGGGTGCTGGCCAACAGCAACTGTCCGATCAGATTGCACGTCTGGCCTGTGAGGATCGCGTCACGCTGGCAGGCTATACCAAAAAACCGCTTGCCGTTTTCCAAAACGCACTTGCCTCGGTCTATCCAACCACCACCGAAGGGTTTGGTCTGTCAATTTTGGAAGCGCTTGCCAATGGATGCCCGGTGATTTCGAATGACGTCAACTATGGCCCACGTGAGATGATAACACCGGGCAAGAATGGCGAACTGGTGCCGCTTGGCAATATCAAAGAATTGGCAGAGGCGATGCGCCGGGTTCTGTTGGAACCCAACCATTATCACCACGGCACAAGCATTGGTCTGGACCGCTATACGCGACAGGCCTATCTGTCCAATTACCGCAATATCGTGCATAAGCTTGTCGTAGGCGGCGTGGCTGAGACAGATTAATTGGTAAAGCGGGAAGGAAAAGCTTGCACCAATCGGGTGGCGCGGCCATTCCCAATGACATGAACAAAAAGTCTCAAGATCCTATCATATCATTGGCCGATTTGGGCTGGTCGCCGTTCTTTGAGGATCAACTGGGATCAGAGGATGCGGATTTGGCACCGATGCGTATTGCAACAGTGCATCGCGCCAAGGTGACGGCAGTATCTCAAAACGGCCCGGTAACGCTGGCTTTGCCTGCTCAGACCCATTCAACAGGTTTTGCTGTGGGGGATTGGGTGTTGGCAGATCCCCAAAGCCATGCGTTTGTCCGGCGACTGAAAAGGCAATCACTTTTACAACGACATACCGCCGAGGTGCAGACATCGCAATTGATCGCCGCCAATGTGGATACGCTTTTTGTTGTGACGTCCTGCAATGATGATTTTAACCCAGCCCGGTTAGAGCGGTATCTGGCATTGGCAAACGAGGCGGGGACAAAACCGGTGATTGTATTGACCAAAGCTGATCAAGTGTCGGATGTGGTATCCTATCAACAACAGGCCGCCGCCCTGCAACGGGAATTGGGTGTGGTGACGTTAAACGCCACAGTTCAAGACGCTGTTGGCGCGCTGGCGCAGTGGTGCGGGCAGGGGCAGACCGTTGCCCTTGTCGGGTCATCTGGGGTGGGGAAATCAACTTTGTTGAATACCCTTGCGGCAAAATCAGCGCAGGACGCGCAGCCAACAGGTGGCATTCGCGAGGATGACGCCAAAGGCCGGCACACAACCACATCGCGGTCCCTACATGCCATCGCCGGGGGCGGATGGGCCATTGATACGCCGGGCATGCGCACGCTCCATATTGGTGATGTGTCAACTGGGTTGGACCACCTGTTCGCAGAAATTACTGAACGTGCGCCGGACTGCCGATTTCGGGATTGCACCCACAACCACGAGCCGGGATGTGCGGTTCAGGCGGGTATTATCAGCGGCGCAGTAGATGCCGATCGCCTTGAACGCTGGTATAAACTTCAAGATGAAAATCGCGCCAACACCCCGCGGATTTCCGGTGCCCGCGGCAACAAGAAAACGCAACCTCGGGGCAAACGGCGTTAGATTCACCATAGGAATTGGCAAGTTCATGACGGCAATTATGTTCCTGTCATTTTAAAATCCGAAACTCCGCGAAACTCGCGCACAAGGAAATCGACAAAGACGCGAATTTTTGGTGACAAATTGCGTCTGTCGGCAAACATCACTGCGATGTCGGTGCTTGGAATGGTATATTCTGGCATGATGTGAACCAATTCGCCGGACATAAATTTTCGTTCGGTCAGGTAACAGGGCAAACGCGCAATTCCGATCCCGGCAAGGGCTGCGCGATAAACGGCGTCGGTACTGCTTCCTTCGAAATTCCCCTGTGCTTCAAAGTCTTGCCCGTTGACCCGCTCTGCCTTGCTCCATGAATTGCGTTCGTTATTCCCGGTGATCCGCAGGCAATTGTGGTTAGCCAATGCCGCAAAATCCGTTGGGGTGCCACAGCGTTCCAAGTAGTCTGGAGAGGCGCAAAGAACCCGGTGGCTTTGCATGATGCGGCGCACGACAATGTCGGGGTTTTTGCGTTGCTCAGCAAAGCAAATCGTCGCATCAAAACCTTCACCTTGCAGATCAATATCACGGTCCGTCAGGTCCAGCGAAACTTGTACTTCTGGGTTTTCTTTCAGAAATTTTGGCAAGGCGGGGATTAATTGTGAATTGCCAAACGCAACACTGGATGCGATTTTGAGTTTTCCACGCGGGACCCCATCAAGATTGAGGATAAGGGCCTCTGCTTCTTTGAACTTTTCGGCCATCGCCCGGCACTTTTCGTAAAATTCCTGACCTTCTTGCGTGGGCAAAACCCCGGTTCTTGTCCGGTTAAGCAAGCGATAGTGAACCTGATCCTCAAGCAAGCTGATCTGCTTGCTGACAGCCGACGGCGTTTGCCCCATCGCCCGCGCAGCCGCAGATATGCTGCCCCGTTCAACAACTGTCGCAAAAATCAACATCTGCGAGGAAATATCCATTCCCTATCGCCTTCCTGTTCCAAAACGGCACGGGTCCTATGCCATATCTACAAATTGTGAGCGCTATCAAAGGCAGCTACTTCTGCATTGCAGCATAAATTCTGCATCGCAGCAATGGGGACTAGGTGTTATCATGGCAACGACAAGAGTAAACAGTAGGCTCGACATCATTCTGGATGCGTGCCGCACATTCTTTCAGCAAAAAAGTGACCAAATGCGTAACAGCATGGTGAAACGCAAAATCTATCGCGCAACCTATGCGGAGCTTTCCACATTAAGTGACCGTGACCTCAGGGACTTGGGTATTGCGCGGAGCAACATCAAAAGATTGGCGATGGAGGCGGCATATGACTGTTAATTCACACGCGGTTGGATCAGGCAACCGCAATTTCTCTGCGATGGGCGTGGTCTCTGGCATAGCCACGACACTGGAAGGGTTTTTCAGCAAAGCTTTGACAAATGCTGGCTCAGGCTTGAAAGCCGTTCAAACAGCGCGGATGAAATCAACGCTTTCTGACATGAGTGATCATCAGTTGGTTCAGATTGGCATCTCAAGATCTGAGATTCACAAATACGCAGAAAGCTTGATGTCAGGCGAATAGAAACACGAACGAAAGTTCACAAGAATACGTGCTGGGCCTCGCTCCTCCCAGAGTAGTTCAGCACGGGCGACGGCAGACTGACAGTAGAACGCCAACGCAAAGGGCCAGCGTCTTTACCTCCTCCCGAAGTCGCTGGCCTTTATCTGCTTGTCTTGAGCAGATAATATCAGGCACACGGCATCCTGATCGTGGATGTTTCGGGTGCCGTTCAATCTGGTGGCTGCCCGTTCAAAGATTACACAATTATAAAATCCGTGATTCTCACGCTCATCTGGGTAAAAGCCCTGAGGGTATCGAGTTTTGTTGGTTCGCTGCGGTGCGCATAGATACGCCGTTTGGACAGCGCCGCCGCAGATGTATCTCTTTGAACTATCGAAAGAGTTAGCGCCTTTAGCCCAATGAAATTGAGCAATAACTCGGCTCAGAAAGCCTGAGTTAGGCAGCCAACATGATGATCTCCTAAAAATAAACTTGTAAAAATTTGTAAGTTATGAGACCTCTTTTGCAATAATTTGTCCTGAGGAGGAGACAACTATGAAACTTACCAAGATACTTAACCGTGGTGCTTTTGCTGTCGCAGCTGCTGCAACTTTGGCGCTGATGCCCCTGTCTGCCGAGGCAAAAGATTGGCGCGGCTGGAACATCCATGTCGAAGATTATCCGGTGTCACACGGCATGGAAGCGTTCATGGCTGAAGTCACAGACAAATCCGGTGGCGCGCTTAAAGGCAAAGTTTTTCACGCTGGCGTTTTGGGGTCTCAGCCTGACGCGATCGAACAGCTGCGTCTTGGTATTCTGGATTTCGGCGTATTCAGTCTTGGACCGATGGGTCAGGCCGTACCAGCGACAAACGTTGTGTCCTTGCCGTTTATCTTCAAAAGCGTCCCACAGATGTACGAAGTGATGGACGGCGCTGGCGGCGAAGCACTTGGCAAAGCATTGGAAGAAAAGGGCATTGTTGCACTTGGTTATTATGATGCTGGCGCGCGGTCATTCTATAACTCTATCAAGCCAATCAACACACCGGCAGATGTTGCTGGCATGAAGGTTCGCGTGATGAACAATGACTTGTTTGTTGGTATGATCGAATCCATGGGTGGCAACGCCACACCAATGGCATTTGCCGAAGTGTATCAATCCATCAAAACCGGTGTTGTTGATGGTGCAGAAAACAACCCACCGTCCTACGAATCCACCAGCCATTTTGAAGTTGCGAAATACTATTCGCTGACACAGCATCTGATCATTCCTGAATGCCTGTGCATGAGCAAAAAGACATTTGACGCGCTGACGCCAGAGCAGCAGGAAATTGTCCGGGTCGCAGGTAAGAACTCAACCGACCTTCAGCGTAAACTTTGGGGCGAACGCGAAGCTGCTTCGATGAAAATCATCACGGATGGTGGCGTCGAAGTGAACGAGATCGCCGACAAAGCCGCCTTCCAAGCTGCAATGGCACCAGTCTATGAAAAGTTTCTGGCGGCAAATCCAGATATGACTGAACTGGTCGATCTATTCCGCAACGCGGAATAATCATCGCCTTTGAATGAAATGCGCTCCGCTGAATGCGGGGCGCACACTCATCAACCCCAAAGGAATTGGCCCGTGGATCAGGCACCCCGCTGGATGCAACAAACCGAACGTGCGCTGGATAGATTAAGTTTCCTGTGCATGCTCTTGGCTTCAATTGCGCTTGTCACCCTTGTTGCGACATTCGGTTGGCTGGTTTTTGGCCGCTATGTGTTGAACGCCACACCCACATGGGTTGAACAACTTGCGCTCTTGCTGGTGTGCTACATCACCTATCTGGGCGCAGCCGTGGGCATTCACGAAAACACCCATCTGGGCGTCACCATCTTTCGCGATATGATGGGGGGCAGCGTCGGAAACATCTTGAAACTGATCATCGACATCGTCCTGTCTGTCTTTGGCCTGATCATGCTGATCGCCAGTGTTGAGTTGGTGAAATTCGGCTGGGACACCCTGCTGCCCATGCTCAACATCCCGGAAAGCTTCAGGTCCTTATCCGCGGCACTGTGTGGTGGTCTGGTTTTTGTCTTCGCGGGTCTGCGGGCTGTGTTTAGAACAAGCTGCCTCTTGCAGGGCAAAACCTATATTGAAAAAGGCGGTTATTGATCATGGGCCTGGCAATTCTTCTTGGTATTTTTGGGGCTGCGGTGGTGCTGGGTGTGCCGGTGGCCTTTGCGATGGGCATCGCCGCCGCAACCGCGTTCTGGTACGAAGGTTTCCCGCTGCTGATCACTTTTCAACGTTCTGTCTCGGGTATTTCTGTTTTCTCGCTGTTGGCGATCCCGTTCTTTGTCTTTGCTGGTGAGCTGATGCTGCACGGCGGTATCGCGATGCGCTTGGTGAAATTCGCCTCGGCACTTGTCGGCCACGTGCGCGGTGGGTTGGCCTCTGTGAACATCTTTTCAAGCATGCTATTTGGTGGGATTTCCGGCTCTGCCGTTGCAGACATTTCGGCGCTTGGATCAATCCTGATCCCGGTGATGAAGGAACGCGGGTATCATGCTGATTATGCTGTGAACGTTACGGTGACCTCTTCCATTGCGGGTATCGTTATCCCGCCCAGCCACAACATGATCATCTTTGCCGTCGCGGCAGGTGGCGGTATTTCGATATCGAAACTGTTCCTTGCTGGTGTCATTCCGGGCATGTTGATGTGCCTGTGTCTGGCAATTGCCGCATATTTTATCGCCATCAAACGCAATTACCCTGCGGAACCATTTCCCGGCTGGAAAGCGGTCTGGATCGCGTCACTTCAGGCGATTCCGGGCCTCGTCACCGCTGTTATCATCGTTGGAGGTGTCTTGTCGGGTGTCTTTACGGTCACGGAATCCGGTGCTTTTGGGGCTATCTATGCGCTGCTGCTGACCTTCTTTGTCTACCGAAGCCTTGATTGGGAAGGGTTCAAAACCTCCGTCATCTCAGCAGTGCGGACAACAGCAATGGTGATGGTGCTGATCGGCTTTGCCAGCTCCTTTGCTTACCTGTTGGCCCTCTATCAAGTTCCGGAAAAGCTAAGCGACTTCATGCTGGGCATCTCAGAGGAAAAGATCGCCGTGTTGTTGATGATCAACGTCATGCTTCTTGTCCTTGGCATGATCATGGACATGGCAGCGCTGATCCTGATCTGCACGCCGATCTTTCTGCCGATTGTCAAAGACCTCGGAATGGACCCGACCCAATTTGGCATCATGTTGTTGGTCAACTTGGGTCTTGGTCTGTGCACACCCCCAGTCGGCACCTGTCTGTTTGTCGGCTGCGCGGTGGGTCGTATAAAGATCGAAGAAACCCTCAGGACCATCTGGCCGTTCTATCTAGCCATCTTGGCTGCGCTCATATTGGTGACCTATGTGCCGGCGGTGTCCTTGTTCCTTCCGTCAATCCTTGAATAGCCCGATCTTCTTTAGCAATAACTTATACCGAATGGCCCAGAGCCTGAAAAAGACAAATAGAAGGTTCTGACCATGATCAATCCAACGCCTGAAACCCTTGAGAAGCTGGCGCATGTCAGCACTGCAACGCTGACGACATCCCTCTTCCGCCGTGGTTTTCGGAACGTGTTTGTGCAAGGGGCATATCGCATGAACCCGGGGCCAAACATGGTGGGGCCAGCATATACACTGCGCTACATTCCTGCGCGCGAAGATCTGGATGTCCTTGAATCCTTTGCTGATCTTGAAAATCCGCAGCGCAAGGGGGTTGAGGAATGCCCTGAGGGTTCGGTGTTTGTGATCGATTCCCGTCAGGATGCAACGGCGGCATCCGCAGGCTGCATCTTGGCCACGCGCCTGATGATGCGGGGCTGTAAAGGCATCGTGACAGATGGTGGGTTTCGCGACGCACCGGAAATTTCAGCGCTTGAAATGCCCGCCTACCACACCCGGCCAAGTGCGCCGACAAACTTGACCAAACATCACGCCGTCGGACTGAATGAGCCTGTTGCCTGTGGTGGTATATCGGTTTTTCCGGGTGACATCATGGTTGGTGACAACGAAGGCGTTGTTTGCATCCCGCGGCACCTGGTGACAGAAGTAGCTGAGGAAACCGAAGAGATGACTGTCTTTGAGGATTTTGTGTTGGAAATGGTGCAGATGGGCGCTTCGATCTTTGGCCTATATCCGCCAACGGATCCGAAGACGAAGGAAAAGTTCAAACTATGGCGGAGCCAAAACAACAGGTAGCGGGCGCGAAAGCAAAGCTGTCAGCCGTCGCCAAACAGGGCAAAGACAGAACGCTTTCGGATCAGGTCTATGAAAAAATTCTCGCGATGATTTCGAGCGGGGAAACACCTGTTGGTGCCAAACTTCCAACTGAACATGTGATGAGCGAGCGTCTGGAAGTGTCCCGCCCGGTGTTGCGACAGGCGCTAAAGCAGTTGCGCGAGGACGGGGTGATTGTATCGCGCCAAGGGTCAGGGTCGTTTGTGCAGCGTCGCACCGAAACGGCTGTACTTGAGTTTGCGCCCGTCGGGTCGATCGCGGATATTCAACGCACGTTCGAATTTCGCGCGGCCATCGAAGGGGAGGCCGCCTATCTTGCCGCAGAACGGCGCACTGATGGTGATCTCGCAAAAATGCGCGCGCAGCTTAAGGAGTTGGACCGCTGCATTCGCGAAGGTGAATTGGGGGTAGATGCCGATGAAGCCTTTCATCAAGCAATCTGTGTTGCATCGGGAAATCAGTATTTCGCCACTGCCCGTACATCTATGAAATCAAATATTCTGACAGGTCTTAATTTGACGCGAAGTCTTTCGTTGACCAAACCGCAAGAGCGTATGGAACTGGTTCAGCGAGAACATTACCTAATTCTTGATGCACTAGAGCGCCGCGATCCAGATGGTGCGCGCGTCGCGATGCGGGATCATGTTGAAAACGCACGCAAACGCGTTTTTCAGGGGTAAACCTGTCAGATCAGTCTAATGCCAATCCGTGCGCCGTTATGAAGTCATCCCAGTCACATCCATACCTCAGATGAGTCAGAACTTAGGTGCATGGTGTCCCCGAATTTTGGTTGGAAAACGGCTTAGGTTATTTTGTAATAATTTGTCACATCATGGGTGGTGAACGAAGCAGCCTGAAGAGCCTGAATGGATGCGCTTAATCGAGCGCTGAGGTACATAAATTGCTGTGAGATGTTAGATTTCAGCTTCCTATAGGTGAGGCACTCGCGTGATCTAGCATATGATGTTATATTTGTAATAATTTGTATTGTTGCGAGTGCTGATTTGACATAAGCAGGGTTTAGAAATGGTGTGATGGCTTTGGGCGGCGTGGGCATGTGCAGACTGACCTTGGTTGACGGGAACTGTCTAGGTGTTGGATTGGACCGATCACATCTAAGACAAAAAATTACAGGAGATACTCATGGACTTAAAAGGAAAAACCGCAATTGTATCCGGCGGTGGCCGTGATATCGGGCGCGCTTGCGTGATGGAACTGGCGGCGCGTGGTGCCAATGTTGCGATCAACTACTTCGCAAGCTCAGAAGGCGCAGACAGCGCCGTAGCCGAGGTCAAAGCGGCGGGTGGACAGGCATTTGCATTACAAGGCGACCTGACCAAGGAAGCGGATGTAAAAGCGCTGGTTGGTAAGACTGTTGAGACATTTGGCCAGATCGACACGCTGATTCACGTCAGTGGTGGTATCCTCAAGCGGGTTCCGATGGCGGAAATGACCTTGGATCATTGGCAGGCAGTGATGGATGTCAATCTGACCTCATTTGTCCTGATGGTGCGCGATTGCCTTCCTCATATGACCAAAGGGTCGTCGATTGTTGGTTTTGCCTCGCAGGCTGGTCGTGATGGTGGCGGGCCGGGGGCGTCTGCCTACGGTGCCGCAAAAGGCGCATTGATGACGCTGACCCGTGGGTTGGCCAAGGAACTGGGCCCAAAAATCCGCGTCAATGCGTTGTGCCCCGGCATGATCGACACTGATTTCCACAACATCTTTACCAAGCCTGAGGTCCGCGCCCATGTCGCAAATGTCGCCCCATTGAAACGTGAAGGATCATCCGAGGATGTCGCAAATCTGGCGGTTTTTCTTGCCTCGGACGACGCGGCGTTCATCACCGGTGCCAACGTTGATATCAACGGCGGCATGCTGTTTTCATAAACTGAATGTGCGGTTTATACCGTGCTGCAATGCTGGCTGCATCCCTGCCGATCAGGCGGGGATGCCGTCATTTTCAGGATAAAAACAGGCCGCTGAATGGGCTTCGCCTGACAACGCCGGGCGTTCGCTTCGGCATTTATCCGTTACTTTCCAGCACCGTGGTGCAAAGGGGCATCCACTAGGGATCGCCAGTGGTGACGGCAATTCACCTTCCAGCTTGATCCGTTGTTTGGCAGCACGCGGATCAGCTTGCGGCGTCGCGGAAAGCAGCGCCTTTGTATAGGGGTGAAACGCCCCGCTGAATACGGCATCACGGCTGCCTTTCTCAACGGCCCGGCCCAGATACATCACAATGACCTCGTCCGCGACATGCCGCACCACGCTCAGATCATGAGAGATGAACAAATAGGCCAGTTGCAACCGCTCTTGCAGATCGACCAACAGGTTCAGCACCGAACTTTGGATCGACAGGTCCAAGGCCGAGACAGGTTCGTCCAAAACCAGCACTTTGGGGTCCAGCATCAACGCACGGGCAATTGCAATCCTCTGGCGCTGCCCACCGGAAAACATATGCGGATATCGGTCGAAATGCTCTGGGCGCAGCCCCACCAGCCCCAACATCTCGCGGGCTTTTGCGGTGCGGTCCTCTCGGCTCATGTCAGGTCGGTTGATCTTGAGAGGCTCTTCCAAAATGGCACCAATGCGTTGGCGCGGGTTGAGCGATCCGTAGGGGTCCTGAAATACGATTTGCACCGATTTGCGCAAAGATGCCCACCCCTCAGGCACCACCGCTTCACCGTCCAGCGTCAATGATCCTGCGGTGGGTTCTTCGATCATGGTGACCATGCGCGCCAGCGTGGATTTACCACAGCCGCTTTCACCAACAACTGCGAGGGTCTTGCCGGGATAAAGCGCGAATTCCACGCCAGCCACGGCCTTGAGGGTGTGCGGTGCGCGGAACAAGCCGCCACCCACGGAATAGTGCCGCTCGAGGGCTGTTGCTGTCATTACCGGGTCTGTCATGATGCCGCCCTTTCATCTGTATTTAATGGATAGAAACACCGCGCATGGCCCAGATCAGCCCCCAACGGGTGCGGGGCCTCGGCCTTACATTTGGCATTGGTGAATTTGCAGCGGGGCGAAAACAAACATCCCTGCGGGCGGTCAAACTGACCCGGCACAACACCCGGTATCGTCGGCAGTCGTTTTTCAGTGGCGCGTTCTGGCAAGGCATCAAGCAGTGCAGAAGTATAGGGGTGATGCGGGCTTTCAAACAGCGGCACCACCGGTTGTTCCTCAATCTTTTGGCCAGCGTATTGGACGCTGACCCGTTCGGCTGTTTCTGCGACCACACCCATATCGTGGGTGATCAAAACCAGACCCATGCCTGTTTCGTCGCGCAGGCTTGCCAGCAGATCAAGGATCTGGGCCTGAATGGTCACATCCAGCGCTGTTGTCGGCTCATCCGCGATCAGCAGCTTGGGTTTACAGGCAATTGCCATGGCGATCATCACGCGCTGGTTCATGCCGCCAGACATCTGGTGCGGAAACGATGACAGACGTTTTTCCGGATCTGGGATGCCGACCTGTTCAAACAGCTCAATCGCACGGGTCTGCCGTTCGCGGCGCCCCATGCCCAGATGCACCCGCAGTGCCTCGCGAATTTGCCACCCAACAGTAAAGCAGGGGTTCAGCGATGACATCGGTTCCTGAAAAATCATCGCCAGATCATTGCCAACAATCTTACGACGTGCGTTGGGGCTCATGGTCAGTAGGTCTTGACCATCAAAGGTCAGCTCGTCCGCTGTCACTGTCGCGGTCCAAGGCAAAAGGCCCATCACCGCCAGCATCGACACTGACTTTCCTGACCCACTCTCGCCAACAATGGCGAGGATTTCACTGTCGTTTACATCCTGATCTACCGCATCCACGGCCCGAAAACGGCCAGAGGCTGTGGCGAAATCAACACTTAGGTTTCTGATACGCAAAAGGGTCATGGCCTAGCTCCGCTTCAGTTTCGGATCAAGCGCATCGCGCAGACCATCACCCATCAGGTTGATGGCGAGCACGGTCACTAGGATCGCAATGCCGGGGAAGGTGACAACCCACCATGCCCGCAGGATAAACTCACGCGCCTCAGCCAACATGGTGCCCCATTCAGGCGTCGGCGGTTGTGCCCCCATACCAAGAAAGCCAAGGGCGGCGGCGTCCAAAATCGCGGTGGAAAACGACAGCGCGGCTTGCACGATGATCGGTGCCAGACAGTTTGGCAGCACGGTGATGAACATCAACCGGAATATTCCGGCCCCGGCCACACGGGCCGATGTCACGTAGTCCTTTTGCCGTTCTGACAACACGCTGGCGCGGGTCAAGCGCACATAATGTGGTTGTAAAACAATTGCGATGGCGATCATCGCATTGGTCAGTGATGGCCCCAGAATGGCGACCAGTACAAGCGCCAGCAGCAATGACGGAAATGCCAACACAATATCCATGACACGCATGATGATGCTATCGACCCATTTGGGTGCAAAACCAGCAATCAGGCCAATGATGATACCCCCGGTGGCAGCAATGCTGACTACGACGACCCCAACGAAAAACGAATAACGTGCGCCGACGATCAGCCGTGACAGCATATCACGTCCAAGCGGATCGGTGCCAAGGATATGGGCCCAAGTGCCACCTTCTTGCCAGACAGGCGGTTGCAGGGTTGCCGCGCGGTATTGTTCGGTTGCGTCATGTGGCGCAATCCATGGTCCGAAAAACGCGAGAAAGGCAAAGACTGCGAAAATCCATAGTCCGATGACGGCCCCTCGGTTTTCACGGAAGTAAAACCAGAATTCGCGCAGGCGGCCGGGGCGTTCCTGTACCAATGCCGCTTCGGCTGAAAGTGTATCTGACATCAGCGTTTCCTGATCTTGGGGTTGATCACGCCATACAGCATGTCAACGGTAAGGTTCACGATCATCACCATAACGGCAATCAACAGCAGGCCCCCTTGAACAACCGGATAATCACGGCGGAAGATACTATCGACCATCCATTTGCCAATGCCCGGCCAACTGAAAATCGTCTCAGTCAGGATCGCGCCGGCAAGCAGAGTACCAACCGACAGGCCAATCACCGTGATCACTGGGATCAACGCATTGCGCAGGGCATGGATGCCGTTGATGCGGCCCGGCGACATGCCCTTGGCGCGGGCTGTTCGAATGTAATCTTCGCCCAGCACTTCGAGCATTGCTGACCGGGTTTGCCGCGCGATGACCGCCAATGGAATTGTGCCCAACACGATTGTTGGCAAGATCAGGTGCCGCACCGCCGAAACGAATGCGCCTTTCTGACCAGAGGCGAGGCTGTCGATGATCATAAAGCCAGTGGGGTTTGGGAAATAATACAGCAGGTCAATACGGCCTGATACCGGTGTCCATTGCAGGTTGCCCGAGAACACGATGATCAGCAGCAGTGCCCACCAGAAGATCGGCATAGAATAGCCAACAAGTGCCGTCGACATCAGCGCCCGATCAAAGAACTTGCCCCGGTTCACGGCTGCAATCACGCCTGCGGGCAGGCCCAAAGCCACCGCAAAGATCATCGCACAGATTGACAGTTCAAGTGTCGCTGGAAACAAGGCAAAGAATTCATCCCAAACCGGTCGTTTGGTAACAAACGAATTACCCAAATCGCCTTGTAGGACGCCAGTAAGATATTCCCAGAACTGCACATAGATCGGACGGTCATAGCCAAATTGCGCGGCCAGTTCAGCATAACGTTCATCTGATATACCACGTTCGCCCGCCATCACCTGGATAGGGTCGCCCGGCAGCGCCCGGATAAAGCTGAACGAGATCAGGGTGACCCCAATGAAGGTCGGAATAAAGGTGAGCAGGCGGCCTAGAACATAATTCAGCATGAAATCACCATCAGTTCCTTTGGGAAATTGGTCAGGCAGCGGTATCCGTCCGATGTGATCAGTACATCATCTTCGATCCGCACGCCAAAATTGTCGATCTCATACAGACCGGGTTCGTTTGTATAAACGGTACCACCGGGCAGGATCATATGATTGCCGCGCATGATATAGGGGGCCTCGTGTACATCGCGGCCAAGCCCATGACCCGTCTTGGTACGGATGCGATCCGCAAAGGGTGACGCTTCGAGGACGGAAATAACCGCATCGTCGATCTCATGCGCGGTGACGCCTGCGCGGGTCACATCAAGCCCGGCCAAGTTCGCGCGCAGGACGGTTTCGTAAACAGCGCGCCCTTCGTCAGTCACATGATCCAGAAAAACGGTACGGGTGATATCGGCGGCAAAGCCATCTTTGCGCGCACCAAAGTCAATCAGCAAAGCATCACCAGCCTTGACCGCATAATCACTGCGGGCATGGGCATGGGGGCGGGCAGAGCCATCACCAGCTGCGACAATCGGATCAAACGCAAGGCTGTCAGCCCCTTCTGCAAACAGCATGCCGATCAAAGTTTGTTCGATCTGTTTTTCTGTCTGGCCAAGGCGGACTGTTTCCAACGTACGGTGCAAGGCCCGCTCTGAAATGTCGATAGCATGCTGCATCGCCGCGACGTCGGCATCGGTCTTGATCATCCGCAGTGCTGAGATTTCGCGTTCGGCATCTACAATTTTCAAATCGGGCTGTGCGTTCTTAAATGCGTGGTGCACAAAGACTCGCATCACTTGCCCTTCGACGGCAAGCGAGGAAATTTTCAAATGCTTCATAAGCTCGGCAAATTCAGCATCATAGCCATCCTGATCACGCCAGTCGAATACCGCGCCATCAAAACCGACCTGCGCCCAACTGCCCAATTCGAGGTTCGGCACCAGTGCAGCCGCAGGTCCCTCTGCCGGAATAACCAGCACAAAAGGGCGTTCATGGCTCATGAAGCTTTGCCCAATGGCACGGGTGAAATTGGGTCCGGGAACCAGCGCTACGGCGTCCACTGCCATTTTAGCAGCGACAGCGGCATAGGCCGACAAATTGGTGTTTAGGGGCTCTGACAAGGATCAGTATCCTAATAAATGGATGAATGGATTGGGGCGGCACAAAAGTGCCGCCCCAGATGTCTGGCAGGTTACTGCTTCAGACCAACTTGGTTAAAGATGTGGCCACCCAGCGGGTGCACAACATAACCTTCAACTTCTGGACGCATGGTCATGTACACAACAGAGTGCGCAATGGTGGCCCATGGTGCCTGATCTTTAAAGATAACCTGAGCTTCTTCATAGAGCGCTGCACGCTCTGCCTGAGTTGGCAGAACCTTGGCTTTTTGGATCAATGCGTCGAACTCTTCGTTGCACCATTGTGCGCGGTTAGATTTCTCAACACCATCACAACCCAGCAAAACGGCAAGGAAGTTATCTGGATCACCGTTGTCACCGGTCCAACCCAACAGAACGGCACCATCACGGTCCTTGGCTTTTGAACGCTCAAGGTATTCACCCCATTCGTAGGAAACGATTTCCACAGTCACACCGATTTTTGCAAAGTCTTCCTGCATCAATTCGGCCATACGGCGGGCGTTCGGGTTGTAAGGACGCTGTACCGGCATTGCCCAGATCTTCATCGACAGATCCGTAACACCTTCGGCTTCCAGCGCTGCTTTTGCCGCTTCTGGATCGTAGTTGTCGTCCTCAATGGCGTTGTTATACGACCACATTGTTGGTGGGATCGGGTTCTTGGCAATCTGGCCGGAGCCTTGGAAAACCACGTCAATGATTGCCTGTTTGTCGATGGCCATGTTCAGGGCCTTGCGGACCTTGGCGTTGTCATACGGTGCCACTTGCGTGTTGTAGGCCAGATAACCAACGTTCAAACCTTCTTGTTCCATCACCACGATGTCTTCGGCATCTTTCATCGCCTGAACAT
This sequence comes from Sulfitobacter sp., assembly GCA_051251995.1. Classification (GTDB taxonomy): domain Bacteria; phylum Pseudomonadota; class Alphaproteobacteria; order Rhodobacterales; family Rhodobacteraceae; genus Sulfitobacter. The sequence continues at coordinate 68,117 of JBPOFF010000014.1, read as the reverse complement.
CTGCTGGGTTAGGATATGCCGTTACATGGCATTCGCCCGCTTGTACCTTTTGGTAGCGCACTGACGCATCTGGTGTGATTGCAAAGATCAGGCTTTCAACCTTGGCTTTGTCACCCCAATAGTCATCGTTACGCAGATAACGGATAACCGCATCTTTTTGGTACGCTTGGAAGCTGAAAGGACCAGTGCCGATAGGCGCTTGGTTCACCATTTCTGGTGTGCCCGCTTCCATCATCGCGTCCGCATATTCTTTGGAGACGATTGAAGCAAAATCCATTGCCATGTTGGCGATGATCGGTGCTTCGGGGCGGGTCAGGTTAAATGCGACGGTGTAATCGTCGACTTTTTCGATGCTTTCGATCAAATCGGGCATCGACATGCCGCCGTAATATTCCCATGTGCCGCCTGAGACTTGGTTATACGGATTTTCAGGGTTGCCCTGACGGTCAAAGCTAAAAATCACGTCATCCGCGTTAAAGTCACGCGTTGGTGTGAACTGGTCGTTACTATGGAATTTAACGCCCTGACGCAGCTTGAAGGTAACCTTCTTGCCATCGTCGCTGACTTCCCAGCTTTCGGCCAGACCAGGAATGGTCTCAGTAGTGCCAACCTTGAATTCCGACAAACGGTTGTAAATCGGGTGGCTGGACGCGTCGAATGTTGTACCCGCGGTGTAAAGCGCCGGGTCAAACCCTTCGGGTGAACCTTCTGAACAATAGACCAGCGTTTGCGCCTGTGCCGACACGCCCAGCGTGCTAAGCAACAGGCCCGTGGCCATGAGTTTCTTTAAAGACATCAGTTTCTCTCTCCTAGTTGACGTTCTGATTGTTAATCAGCGGTTTCTTGACGCCGCTGGTGGTAATGGTGTCACCGCCTGAGCGGTAACATTTCGCGCACGGTTTCTGGCCGTGGTGCCTCAACCTGTCCGATTTCGCCGGACTTTTCGTATTGCATACGACCCACCCAGAGTATGCGGGCGAGCCTGTCTGTTTTGTTAGACCAGCAATGCGGTGTTGTGCCCAGATAATGCAGGCTGTCGCCCACACCCATCAGGTATTCCCGTTCGCCGACCATCTGTGAAATCTCACCCTCAAGGATGTAGATGATTTCTTCGCCGACATGATGAACCACCTCGGATTCGTATCCCGGTGGCACGTTCATCACATAAGACGTCAGTTCGTGCCCAACCCGTTCCGCACCGATTTGTTCATATTCGATAGAAGAACCCGCAACCGCAAACTTAAGCCGCGAGTTGCCTCGTGTCAGGCTGTCGACCGCCCGGGGGGTCCGAACAAAATATTCCGCATCCACTTCAAGCGCGATGGCGATCTGGGTCAAAGTGCCAAGCGTTGGTGTCGCGTTTCCACGTTCCACTTGACTGAGATAGCCAACTGAAACGCCCGAAACCGCCGACAATTGTTGAAGTGTCATTGACAACCGATGCCGCTGTGCGCGCATCCGTAGACCAAGCCCATCTGCTTGTTTAATTGCATTTGTCTGTGTCGTCTTGGCTGGCAACTGATTCCCCGTGGACGCTCTTTGTCGTCCTGGGGCAAAGCATGTGGCGAGAACACTTTTTCGTCAACAATAAAAATTATTCTGTCAGTGTAATTTTGATTCTCCTTGAGGCGGAATGATTTTCTGAATGTCTCGGGATGGTTTTCGCCACAAAATGATGGTTGGGAAATTTTAGCATAATGATCGGCGACCAATTACTCAGTGGCGCGGTTGCACTTTCGGACTGTTTTTTCTCTTCAAATTGCAACGCCAATTGTATTGCCGCAGTGCCCTTCGGTTTTTCATTGGCAGGTATAACCAATTGTTATACATCGAGTAATCCACTGGCGATCTGCTCAACTGCGGGACTGTCGATGATCGAATAATGATCCGCTGGCATGGTTTCTATATGCACCAAACATTCGGTCAGATCGGCCCATTTGGCACAGTGCGCAGCCACATCAATTGGCGCAACCAACAAGCCCTGCGCAGTTTGTGCCGCGATGAAAATGCGCACCTGGGTATTTGTCAGGTTTTGTGGCCGATGCTGTCGCATAGAGGCCATGTTCAACGCACAACACGTTACAATTTTGTCCAAGTGGCTTTGTAATTCCGGGGCAATTTTGCTGTCGAGCGGTCGGTTTGAAACATTCTGTTGGGTCAAGTTTGGCAACAAATCATGCAGAAATGCAGCCTGAATTTCATCTGCGGAATAGTCGGACAGCCGCGCCCCAACATCAGGTTCAGGCGGGTCAATCATCGTCAACAGGGTCAGCGGTGTGGTCGTTTTTTGAGATTGAACAGCCATCTCTTGCGCCACCCATGCACCAAACGACCACCCAACAAGTGCAAGATCGGTACGGGCCAGATCAACGGCACGCCCCAGCGCATCCAGATAGAGTTTTGCCCGGTTCCGCAGATCAATGAAACACGGGGCTTGGGCGGTCAGATTTGGGTCTGAGATGGCAAAAATAGCAACTTCTGGCCCGATGTGACCTGCTAGGGTTTTATAGGCAGCAGTTTCACCCCCAACGGGATGGATCAGGCAGATGGCACGGCGGCTTGTCCCAGTTTGCCAACGGTGAACAGAAACGGGTACATCAACAGGATCATCCACCGGAGTATTCAATACCTCGGCCAACCCAGAAACGGTTTGCTGGGCATGTAATTGATCCAGTGAAACGGTGATGCCAAACATCTCGTTCAGCCGTTCGATCAGATCAATAGAAAGCAGTGAATTTAAGCCAAGATTTTCAAATGTCTGTTCGGGGTCAACGGTTTCTGATCCGGTGACTGCCGCAATATGTCTTGCCAGACTATCGGCATCAGGCTGCTTAGATGGTGTAGGGACAAGCATGGCAGCCATTTCACGCGCAGTTGTGCCGGGGGTAATGTCTGACAAGGCAGGAACATCATCAAAAGCGATGGCGAGGTTTTCCAGTAGATCAATCAGACGAAGGGAATCCACACCAATGTCTGAAAGGGGAACGTCATCTGAAATATCAGCCTGTCCCAGTAAACCGACCAACGCTTGATGGATCATATCTAAGGGTGCAATGTCGCTTTGAACCGTGGCGTGTGGCGGGCTTGCCTCATAAAACTGCACGGCTTGATCCAAGGATACCGTTGAAACATGGACCTGCGGTCGGCCCAAGGCCAGCACGTCAGCAAAGATGGCGCGGCCTTCGGCGTCACTCAGCCCAAAGGACAGGTGACGTTGATGGGCAATATCGGTGCTCAGCGCATCAGTTGCCATACCGCTTTGCGACCAGATATCCCAGTTGATCACCATGCGGCTTGTGCCGGGCGACGCGGGGTTGTGCCAATGGGCAAAGGCATCGACCAGCCCATTTGTGGCGGCATAATCCAACTGCCCGACACCCCCCATGGTGGCAGCCATCGACGAACAATAGATCACCTTGCGCGGGGTCTCGCGGGCGATCAGCACCTCAAACGCCAACAGGCCAGTTGTTTTGATCCGGTTTTCAAGCCTCATTTTGGCGGGGTCACGATGGGCAATCGGCGCATAACTTCCGGTGCCTGCCGCAAATATAATGGTATCAATCGGGCCAGCCAGTTCAGGCCACAAGATGGAAGCCTGCCTCAGATCGCAACTGTGCATGGTGATCTGGTCAGCCACATCTGCCAATACATCAGGAAGTTCACCACTGCGCGAAATGATATCGACATGCGCCGCCACGTCGTGGCGCAAAATTTCCAGACAGATATTACGTCCGATACCGCCAGTGCCACCAACCACAACATATCGGCTGCCGGGGGCAGGCGTTGGCGGCGTGTCGCGCGCAGTTAATGGCGCGTTTGCTGCCGCCCATAACTGCCCCTGTGCCACCGCATAGCGCCCCGGTGGGTAAGAGACATCGAGCCACGTAGAAGCAGCCCATGCGTTGGCACTGTCATCTGTGTCGATCCAAAAACTATCAATGTTATGTTCGGACGGGATGACATGGGTTACCCCGGCCAACAGCCCAGCCAAAGGGCAATGCACAGAACCGGACTGCGTACTGGCACCGCGTGAGACATGGATCAACCTGACGGCTGTTTCGGGCAATTTTTTGGCCAATGCAATCAGACAGGCGGCAACGTCCAAACACCAGTTTTCCGCCAACACCAGCGCCGCTTTGTCCGGTGTTCTGGGCAAATCCGCTGGCAGCAAATTGATTACATCCAAGGCTGGTATCGTCTGGCTGAACAGGTATGTGCCAAGTTCTTCGAACGCAGTTGATGTCAGCGGAACGTCAAAATGATCGTCGTTGTGCCTTTGGAAACTGTCCGCAGGATGCAACAAAATGGTGCGATCATAAACTGCGTTAAAGTCCTCCGGAACCGTATGCCCGTGTTGGCATAAAACAAGCGCAGCAGGTCGTGTTTGAACGGGTGGTGTCCCAAGTGGCGTCCAAACCGATTGTGACAACCATTTGTTTGGGGGCAAGCGGGTTATGTTTTCAGCGGAATTGGAAGCGCCCTGTCGCGTGGTACTTTCTGCAAACCGATAAGGCGTTCGGTCAAATGGATACAGTGGGAAACTGTCGGGGGCTGGCGCAACGATGGACCCCCAATTGACCTGCTTACCTTCCAACCATGCTGCAAGCCCAGCTTCGGCAGTTTCGGGCGCGATGACAGTAACGCCAGTGCCGCTGCCTGTGTCCTGTGGGGGCATGTGCCGCAGGTTTTTAATGGCCTCAGAAACAGAGCGCCAGATAAAACCGATGCGATGGCTATGTTGAGGCGTTCCAGATTGAAGGAACCTCAGCATGTCGGTGGCCTCATTGGGGTGCGCTTCCAGAAAATCAGCAATTGCATCGGCCCACCTTGTCAGGGCTGCTGTGGATCGTGCGGATAGAACCAAGACAGGTAAAACCGATGGCATGTCCTTTGATGCTTGATCGGCGCTTTGCCCGACAATTGCATGCGCATTTGTGCCTCCGATGCCAAAGCTGCTGATGCCTGCACGCCGCCCCGTGCTGCGCTGCCATTGGCGCGCGGTGGCAGGTACTTCAATCGGCATTGCTTCGATCCCAAGTTCGGGATTGGGTGTGCGGTAGTTCAGATTGGGGGGGATCATCTGTGTGGTTATCGACAGGCATGCCCGGATCAATCCCACCACCCCAGCGGCTGCACCCGCGTGGCCGATTTGGCTTTTGACTGAACTGATCATCAGGGGTTCTTGCCTGTCGCCATAAACCGCATTGACCGCCGCGATTTCGATAGGGTCGCCTAACGGCGTGCCCGTGCCATGTGCCTCTACATAGTCGATATCACCCGCCGTCAATCCACTGTTATGCAAGGCCGCTCTCAGCACGGCCTGTTGCCCAGTCACCGACGGTGCTGTGTAACTCATCTTATCGTCGCCATCGTTATTGATGGCGGAGCCTTCGAGGATGGCATGTATCCGGTTGCCATCCACCAGCGCGCGGTCAAGCGGTTTGAGCATCACAAACCCCCAACCGCTGGCCCCGATTGTACCACTGGCATCTGCATCAAACGGGCGACAAACGCCATCACGCGAAAAAATGTGTTGGGGGCGGTATTTGTAGCCGTCGCTCATCGTGATGTCGATCAGACAGCCGCCCACCAGCATTGCATCACAATCACCATTGCGCAGCATCCCAGCCGCCATGTGCACCCCAATCAAAGAACTGCCACAGGCCGCTTGCAGGGTCATCGCAGGCCCAGTCAGGCCCAACCGATACGCCAGTTTGGTTGCCAGAAAATCCTTGTCTTGATGTAGGGCCATTTGGAACGTGTCAGGCAGGCGTTGCAGATCGGCTGTGCGTAACATCTGCTGGAAATAAGTGTTTTCGCCACTGCTTGCGATGACCCCGATCTTGTCTTGGCTTGTGTGGGGGTCGACACCGGCATCTTGCAAGACATGTACAGCACCCATTAGCAAATGCCGCTGTTGCGGGTCCATCAAGGTGGCCTCTTGCGGCGAAATCCCAAAGTATGCGGGGTCAAATCCCAACATATCCGCCAATTCGCTGCGCGCACCGACCTTGCCATCTTTGCTGTCAAAATAGGTGATCCCTGATGTCCCATCGCAGATCATACGTCGAAACGCCTCAAGATCAGGCGCGCCGGGCAAATCCACTGCCATGCCGACAATCGCTATCTTTTCATCAACAGTGTGATGTCGGGCCGTGGTCGTTTTGCAGGTTGCATCAGACGGGGATAGCAGCGCGGACAGTTTCACTATGGTCTCGTGGGCGAAGATATCCGCAACCGATATCACTGTGTCGAATTCTACCTGACAGGCATTGCGGAATTTCATCAGGTCAAGGCTGGTTGCACCTGCGTCAAAAAAGCTTTGCCTCGGTGAAATGTGGCGGCCCAGCGTGGCGGCGAATACCGCTGCAAGCCGGGTCTGCGTTGGCGTATGCCATTCTGCATTTGTGGCCTGCACGGACGCTGTTGCAGCGCGATCAGGAAGGTGCAGCGCTTTGCGGTCAATCTTGCCACTTGGGGTCTTTGGCCACGTCTTAACCGGTACGACTTGGTGCAGTCGCACATAGGCTGGCAAACGGGCGGTAAGAGCACTGTTCAACTGATCAAGCGTCAGTGGCGCATCCGCCCATTCCACAAAGGCCGCTAACGTGTCGTCGGCTGTCAGTCGGGCAATGCTTAACCCAACCTGGGGTAGGGCATTCAGAACCCCCTCGACCTGTTGCAGGTCCAACCGATGACCAGAGAGTTTGACCTGACTGTCTTCGCGGCCCAGATAGACCAGCCGATCATTGCGGTGCAGGGCCACCTTGTCGCCAGTGTGATACCAAAGGCGGTCAGTCTCATCGGTGGAGTAACTGGCAGAATTTGCCGTGTTTGACCCATAGCTATGGCGCAGAGTTTCACCCGAAACCCACATTTCGTCATCAACCGGGCTGCGGCGCAGTGTGACATTGGCAATCGGTTTCCCAATCGGGGCGACATCAGGCCAATCCGCAACATCCGTGGGCAGGGTGTGGGCACAAACCACATGGGTCTCGCTGGGGCCATAATGATTGAGCAGCCGCGCGTCCGGCATCCTGTCAAACCACGTTCGGATATCTCTGGTACAGACCAGTGCTTCGCCTGCGGAAATGACCTGCCTAAGATCAGGCAGAGTAATTTTGCGCCGCACTGCTGTTTCGGCCAGCATTTTTAGCGCGATGAACGGTAGGAATATCCGCGAAACCCGGTGTTTGTGCATTGCGTCCAGCAGCACATCGGTATCTTCGCGTTGATGGGGCTGCAGAAGGTGTAATGTACCGCCTGTTGTCAGCGTTGTCAGGATTTCCTGAAACGATACATCAAAGGCCAATTTTGAAAACTGTTGGGTCTGGCACGCGCCCGAAATGCCACCATCACTGTGCTGCCAGTCAAGCAGATTACACATGGTGTCATTCCAAACATTGACGCTTTTGGGCGTGCCGGTCGAACCAGAGGTGAAAAGCATATAAAGTGGGTTATCGGTGGCCATGGCGGGCGGGCCGATCTTGGTATCTGGTCGCAATCGCACCCGTAGATGCGGTGTTTCGCCAAAGCTTCGGCTGCTGGAGGTGGCACAGGTGAGGACCAATTGCGGTTGAGCTTGGGTCACGATGGTGTCGAGCAGGGCATCTGGATAACTTGGGTCCAAAGGCAGGATCGTGATGTTCAGATGCGCCAACGCGGTGACAGCAACGATATGTTCCAATGACGGTGCCATATACAGGCCGACAATCGGGGAGGGTGTTCCTGCCGGAATACGCGCCCGCACATCTGCTGCCAGACCACGGGCACAATTGATCAAGGTGCCATAGCTGATCGCCGCATCCCCCAACTGTGCGGCGATGGCATCCGGGGTCTTTTTGGCCTGCGCCCATATCCGACGCGCGATGCTTTGATCTGACAAAGCGCGCACCGGGCCAATTAGGTCTGTCCCCGTTGGCAAGGTTGTCTGGGTCAATGTCGACTGAAGATCGTCAAGACTGGCAATGCCGCGCTGAAACGCCGCAACAAACCGTTGCGCGTCTTCTGCGCTGAAAAAGCGGTTTTGCACCTCCACGACCAGTTCAGCTTCGTCAGGATGAGGTAGCACAAAAGCGGTTAACGGTGCCTTGCCATCAACCTGCGGCGGCAAATCGAAACGCGCTTTGATGTCGTTCAACGAAAGCTGATCGTACTGGGTGTTTTCAAGAACAAACATACAGTCAAAATGCGGTGCAGTTGCATGCTGCGTACCAGCCAAATCATCAACAAGATGTTCAAATGCCACGTCTTGAGCGGCAAGGATATCACCCCAGCAACCCGCATTATCTGTTAGGTTTTGATGCAGGTTTTGATCGTGTTGTAGGTTCATCGGGAAAAGCGCCGTATTCGCCATCATCCCAATGCAGTCTGCAAAACGAGGGGCGTCACGGTTGCTGACCGGGCTGGCAATTGCAAATCTGCTTTGGCCGCTCATGTGGCTGAACGCCCATCCGCAGATGGCGAGATAGATTTGATAGGGGGTCAATCCCAGTTGTTGTGCTGTCAGCTGCACACGGCGGCTGGTATCACGGCCAAGCGGCGAACAAAGCACCTGTGCCGTATCATCGTCTGTGGCACGTCGGGGTAACACGTTTTGATCCAATGCTGGCAGTGTCTGCCACAGTGCCGCGATCCGTTGCCGACGATGGGTATACTCAGCCTGATCAAACTGTTGTTTTTGCTGGCTGGCAAAATCCGCCATGTTGGGCGCGTTTTCAGGCACGGATGGTGCCGTGCCGTTATAGCGGTTCGACACCTCGGACAGCACCATATTAAGCGACCAGCCATCGAGTATAATGTGATGCGCATGGATCAACAGCACACCACGGTCCTCGGTCTCAGGCAACCAATGCACCTGACAAAGTGGACCCTTCGCCAGATCAAAGTGCGTAGTGAACAGACCAACTGCAAAGTCTTGCCACGTGTCGGCGTTAAAGGCCCCGGTTGGGTGTCGCGTGACGGGACAGCGGACATCGTCGGTGATGACCTGCTGTACTGCGCCGTCAGTTTCCACAAACTGGGTCCTGAAGGATGCATGGGTCTGAAACAGCCCTGCAAAGGCGTCTTGCAAGCGCTTTGGATCAACCGGGCCTTCCAAATGAAAGATCAGCGGTACGCCATATGCCGTCGATTTAGGATAACGTTGCGCATGCAGCCAAAGGCGTTTTTGCTCGCTGGTGGCCGACGTGTCGGGAATAACAAGCGGCTGCGTTTGGGATTGACCACCCAGCCGCTGCGCCTGAGCTGCCAAACTGACCAACGGATTGTTCAAGATATCGTGGACGGCGACATCCAACATCATGTCCTTCGCGATCCGATGTCGTAAGCGCAAGGCGCTGAGGCTGTCGCCGCCGCAATCCAGAAAACTCTCCTGAGCAGCAACGTCGGGGATATCGAGAATTTCCGCCGCAAGTTGGCAGACCTGATCAGTCAGGAGGTCGTTTTTCTGTGCAGTTTGCCGTGGCCGCCAATAGGGCAGGTCGCGGTTAAACAGGGCCGCCTGATCAACTTTGCCATTTGGATTGATCGGCAGATCATCCACCAAGATCAGATGATGGGGCACCATATAAGACGGCAGATTTTGCCGCATGAATTGGCGAAATTCACCATGTAAGACCGGCTTGTTGAACACCAGATACGCCAGCAATTCCAACACGCCGCTTGCAGATTGGCGTGCGCCAACAAAACACCCTGTCAGGTTTGGATGGATGTTAAGGGTTGTCTCGACCTCCCCCGGTTCAATGCGGAAACCACGAACTTTGATCTGACGACCAATGCGCGAAACATAGGTAACCGCGCCCTCGGTCCCGATGGATACCAAATCACCCGTGCGATACCATATTTGACCGTCTTCATGCACAAAAGCGGCGGCAGTTTCTTCGGGCCGATCCAGATACCCCAGTGCAACGGCATCTCCTGTGATCCAAAGCTCACCGATGTCACCGTGAGTGGCACCGTGCACACGAATATCTGTGCCGCTCAACGGATATCCAATCGGGGCGTTGCGCGCGGGTTCATCTCGAGGAATTGGATAATTCAGCGAAAAAGTTGCGCATTCCGTTGGGCCATAGACGTTGTAAATCGTGCACGCACTGTCCGGGTTTTCGCGATACCATTTTAACACGGTTGGTGTGCTGATCTGTTCACCCCCGATCAACACCGTTTGTGCCTGCGCAAAACAGTCAGGGACATCAGCCACGATGGCATTGAACAACGCAACCGTCAGGAAAACCGTATCTATTTTGTTGCTGATCAACTGATTGCGCAGCGCTTGAAAATCGCCAGCGATGTCTTGCGCCGTGATTACACAGGTGCCCCCGGTCAGGAGCGGTGCCCAGATGTCGAAATTTATCGCATCAAAAGATGGGTTCGACAAACTGGCAAAGCGTATGCCGGTTGTTAATGGGATATACCCGGTTCGGCCCAGCCTGAGCACACCACGTTCAGGCACCAGCACGGCCTTTGGCTTGCCCGTGGAACCAGAGGTAAAGAAAATAAACGCCAGTGCATTTGCGTCACGGTGTTTCGCGGTGAAAGCCCCTTTATCAGCGGCCGCAAGTACCGCGTCAAAGGGCAAGGTTTTTGCGGTATCGACACTGACGGCTTCCGGGTCACCGATGATCAGTTGGCAGGTGATGTCCTGTGCCATCTGCTGCACTCGGGCCGTTGGGCTTTGCGGGTCCAGTGGGGCCACGACCCCACCAGATTTAACAATCGCCAGCGTCGCGACAACCAATTGCCAAGAGCGCGGTAGCACCAAACCCACGGTGTTACCCGATAAAAGGCCGTGCGCGTCCAGGCCCTGTGCACATTGATCACTCAGCGCATCAAGCGCCGCATAGCTGAGCGATGTTGCACCGTCGACAACCGCAATCTGCTCTGGGTCGCGGCGCAGATGGTACAAAAAACCGTCCAGCAGGGAGGCGTGATCCGTCATGTGTCAGCACCCAGGTTGAGCGCGCAAAGCTCTGTATCAATCACTTTCTTCACTGTCTCAAGCTCTGCTGTTTCCAGCATGTCCCAGTGATCGCCGCGCACCAGTTTGGCGCGAAACGGCCCCGTTCCGCGGCTTTTCCAGTATTGCCGGGCCTTGTGCAAATAAAACCGGGGCAAATCACTGCGGGCTTGCACAAAGGCAAGGCGCGCAGCACTGGGTGGCACATCATAGTCGCGCACCGTAAGGCGATTGTGATTGTAGACGTTGAAGTATCGCTCGATCTGGTCATCCTCAATGCCCGGATAAGTGCCATTGAACCGCACCAGCTTGTCCCTAAACTCAGCCATATCGACGGTGTTGATCATCCGCCGTTCAGCCTCATCATGGGTGCCTTGGGTATCGAGCAGGACAACTGACACATCGGGTTTGCCCGCCTCGGTCAGAATTCTGCCCATCTCATGTGCGACCAAGCCACCAAACGAAAGGCCGGTGATGACCAGCGGCGCATCTTTGATATCGCCAATCAGACCAAGGTAATGTTGGGCCATCGTTTGCACCGTGGGAGACAGTGCTTCGCCCACATTCAAGCCGGGTGATTGCACGCCGTAAACGCCAATTGACCCATCCAGTACTTTGGCAAGTGATAGATAGCAAAATGCCGTGCCGCCCGCCGGATGGACGCAGACAACATTTGCTTTGCCTGCCCCCACTCGAAAGGTGATCCGCGCTTCTTCATCGGTTTGGCCAGTCGCGTCATGGCGCAGCACCGCTGCTAGATCCTCAATAGTGGGGTTTGAGATAATACTGCGCAGTGGCAAGGTCACACCAAACTTTTGCCGCACCAGATGCAGCATTTTGATGGCCGAAATCGACGACCCGCCGATGTTGAAGAAATTATCGCGGATGCCAATTGTCGGATGCAACAAGATCGCTTTCCAGATGTCATAAAGGCCAAGCTCCGTGATATCTCGGGGCGTGGTTTGGTTGACCGCATTGCTGTGCATCAGGGTTTCAGGCGACGGCAGTGCACTGCGATCAATCTTGCCGCTGGCGGTCAGCGGAAATTCATCTAGGGGAATGATAAAGGCGGGGATCATGTGACCGGGCAATAGCGGTTTTAACGCCGGTCTGAGGATCTCCATATCGGGCACACCACTGACATAGGCAATCAACCGTTCCTGCCAGACCGTTGCAACCGCACCCGTGGCACCAAGCGACACCAAAGCTGCCTCAATATCACCCGGTTCGATGCGAAAGCCGTTCAATTTGATCTGAAAATCCGCACGTCCCTGAAATTCAAGCAGTCCCTGCGCTGTGATCCGCGCCTTATCGCCGCTGCGATACGCTATTTGGCCATCCAAGACTGGCATCGGGGCGAATGCTGCCGCGCTCTGTGTCGTTGCTGCAAGATACCCTTTGCCGACGCCAGCGCCACCGATGTAGATTTCGCCAATAACACCCGCAGGAACAGCCCGGCCTTTGGCATCCAGCAGGGTGATCCAACTGTTATCAATGGGTAGACCGATAGGCACTGCGCCTTTTTGCCTGTGTTCAGGGTCATACACGTGAAAAGTGGAATCCACACTGCATTCGGAGACGCCATAAACGTTCACCAAATCGACATGTGGCAGTTTTTCGGTGACCGCGCGCGCAAGGGTGTCATTCAGTATGCCACCACCACAAAAGATATGCCGCAGGTCAGGACACTGGTGTTCCAGCAATCCGTCGAGGAAAATTTGCAGCGTTGCTGGAACGAATTGAACTGTTGTGATCGCCTGTTCGGTCAGCAGGGCAGGCAACAAACTGGGGTCAGCCCGCGCCGCAGGATCGGCCATTACCAACCGTTGGCCTGACAGCAATGGCCACAAAAATTCCCACAAACTTGCATCAAAACCTACGGCAGTCTTTTGTAGAACGGCACCATCGGGTGTGGGTGGAAATGTTGCTGTTGTCCAATCTGCCAGATTAACAAGGCCGCTATGACGGACTTGGACGCCTTTGGGCCGTCCCGTAGAACCCGATGTGAAAATGATGGCGGCAACCGCATCGGGGGGAGTTTGGGCCGGGATTATGATGCCGGGTTTTTCGTTGATCATGGCAGGTAAATCAGCGGTGTTAAACAGCGCGCCGCCAAACCCTTCAACACGCAATATGTCGTGCAAATCGTCGTTGCAACAGGTCAGGGCAACCCCGGCGTCTGTCAGCATATCCACGATCCGGCGTGCTGGTGTATTGGTGTCGATCGGGGCAAACGCAGCGCCACACTTCAAGACGGCCAGCATTAGCGTGACATATTCCAGATCAGGTGTGACGGCCAAGGCAACACGGTCACCGCTGCCAACACCACGATCTTGCAAGACTGCTGCTAAATGATCACTGCGGTGTTTGAGGGCGGCAAAGCTGAGGGATTCATTTCCATCCGCAATTGCGATCCGATCCGGAAATTGTGATGCCACACAGTCAATACGGTCGTGAAGCATGCCGGATGCTGTCGTTTCGCGAAAAATACCTTTCAAAACAACTGGCGCGCAAATGACGTGGTCATCGACAGGTTGATCCGGGGCCAAGATCACCGCGCGCAGCAGCGTTTCATAGGTCGCAGCCATCGCGCTGATGGTGCTGCGGTCAAACAGGTCGCTGTTATATTCAAAACCCAGTTGATAGCTGTCCGCAGTCTCAAACAATTCCACTGTGATATCGTATTTGGCGGTTGCGCTGTCTGTGGCAAGCGGGCTGATTTTCAGCCCCCCCTTGTCCGATTGCGGCAGGGCATCGGGGGTATTTTGAAAAATCAGCATCGTTTGAAACAACGGTGAATGACTGTTGGAGCGGGCAGGGTTGACCGCTTCAACGACCTTTTCAAAGGCAATGGCTTGATTATCCATCGCCCCCAATACGGTGTCATTCACTTGGGTTAAAAGCGTTGCAAAACTGGGGTTGTCGGACAGATGTGTGCGGATCACCACGGTGTTGATGAAATGCCCGATCATCGGTTCAAGAACCTGCAAATCGCGTCCGGCAAGCGGTGTTCCGGTACATATGTCATCCTGCCCACTGAACCGCGCCATCACCAGTGCATGTAATGCCAGAAAGACGGAAAATGGTGTCACCAGATTGTCTTTGCAAAGGCGGGCAATGCCGGGTTTCAAATGCGCAGGCAAGACATGTGACAGATGTGCACCCGCAAAGGTTTGCTCGGCGGGTCGTGGTCGATCTGTTGGCAAATCCAGCAGGTCAGGGGCATTGGCAAGCTGCTGTTGCCAGTATGTCGTTTGCCGCTGAATTTCGGCAGTAGTCATTTGGTTTTGCTGATTGTTGGCAAAATCAGAATACTGCCAATTGAGGGGCGGCAGGTCCGGTGTGCCTCCGGTTGAAATGGCGTGATAGGCGGTCAGTAATTCGTCCATCAAAATACCAACTGACCAGCCATCGGCACAGATGTGATGCACATTGATCAACAGCACATGAGCCGTGTCGGATAACCGCAGGACAACAGCGCGCAGCGGGAGGTCGTTTTCAAGGTCAAAGGCGTGACGTGCATGGGCCTCTACATGTTCAGATACCGCTGTGTCTTGCGCCACACCGGACAGATGGCTCAGGTCCACCGCTTTTGGGGTAACTTTGGCATGCGGTAGGATCCGTTGGAACGGCTCACCATTCTTGTCCAGAAATACAGTGCGCAAGATGTCATGACGCGCAACCACATGTGCCAGTGCCGCATGAAACACCTGTGCGTCAAAATGGCCATCAACGCGCAAGGCAAGCGGGTTGTTATACATTGGATTGCCCGGCTGCATCCGGTCTAGAAACCACAGTTGCTTTTGACCAAATGACTGTGGATAATCCGTGCTGCTTTGGTGCCCGAGCAGGGCAATCAGGTCGGATTTCTGGTTGCGCAATTCGGCCAAAAGGTCGGGCGACACGGTGCCTTTGCTGGCCTTGATCCGCAGGGTTTCGCCATCCGTTTCCAACGTGACACCAAGTGCTGTCAACCGATCAATAAGAACCGCAGCACTCATATCACGAACTCCTCAGTCTCAATCGGGGGGATGGGAGCGCGGGTTTCAGGACGTCCACCCAGCATTGAATAAACCAACGCGTGATGCGGCCCCAGCCCGAACAACCTGTTCAAAACATCCGCATCCAAATCGCCAATTCCACACAGCCCCAGCCCAATTTCACCCGCTTGATTGGTAAGATGCTGCGCCATTTGGCCTGCCTCAATCAGTGCCATGTCGCGGCTGCGTTCGCCGTAAACGGGTTCAATTGCGGCGCGGTCCATCACAAAGAACACCGCGAATGCAGCGCCATCAAATGTCGGGCGATTTACGAAATAATCATAGGCGTCAGCCGTCAGTTGCGTGCCGTCCCCCACCGCGACCAAACAACCGGCTTTGGGGTCAAGATAGTAACAGCCAGCAGGAACACCGGTGATGCGACCGGGTTTGACAGACAGATATGTCTGCACCGGGTATAATCCCCCAGCCGAGGAAAACTGGAACCGGGGTCGATCCTTGTTTTCGTTCTGCATCAGGCACGTCAGCACCGTCGCGAATTGCGCTGCATCTATGGGGCTCGGGGCGAACTGACGCACTGACCGATTTGCTTCGAACCTATCTGGTTCAGAAGGGGGCACGTGGTTTCGGGTCAGGGGGATGCGTGTCACATCACCATCGAACCTGCGCCGGCCTTTTTCAGCCGATTTAAAGGCCGCACGCGCGCTGTCATTCTCAAGCGTTTCGATTTTGTCGGTGGCCGGTGCCGCATCTGGTTTGGCCGGTGCCTCTACCCGCCACATCTCTATCAGCGTTGCAAGGGTTGGTGCGCGCATGAACTTTGCCAGCGGTGGGCGGAAATCTAATTCAGCGGCTACAGCGTTGCAAATGCGCACGATATCAAGCGAGCTTGCGCCCAATCCAAGCAGATTAATGTCCGATGCGATGTCCGGCTGTTTGAGGGTCTCACACACAATACGGACCAAGTCTTGTTCCGGGCCGGGTTGGACCGAAATCTGTTCATTGGTGCTGGCTTGCAGGGTTGGTTCCGGCAGTTGCTTGCGGTCAACCTTGCCGTTGGCGGACAGCGGCAGTTGGTCCAGAAACGTCAATGACGACGGGATCGCATAGGCGGGCAGTATTTGCGCCAAATGATCGCGCAGTTCACCCTCGGGTGGCGCTGGCGCAGCTGTCACAACATAGCCTGCCAGCCGTTTTGCCTGCATGGCCTCGCCCCAGACCCGCACGGCGGCGGCGTCCACTTGTGGATGCCGTTCAAGTGCTGCTTCGACTTCGCCCAATTCAATGCGGTATCCTTGAACCTTGACCTGACTGTCGGCGCGCCCCAGAAAAATGATCGTACCGTCCGGCTGTCGGCGGCCCAGATCACCTGTTTTATAAAGGCGCATACCCGTCCGGGGGTGCGTGACAAAAGCGGCGTCGGTGCGTGCCGGGTCGTTCCAATAGCCCATCGCCAACCCGCGCCCGCCGATATAGATGTCGCCGCTGATCATGTCGGGGCGCTCGCCTAGGGCATCATCAAGGATGTGAATGCTCTGACCTGTCATCGCCTTGCCATAAGGAATGCTGGTCCAATCTGGCGCGATGGTGCCGATCAAATGGCCAATTGACCAAATCGACGCTTCGGTTGCGCCGCCAAGGCTCCATAATACGATATCTGGCGCATGGGCTCTGATTTTGGTTGGAAGATCAAGTGGTATCCAATCCCCGGACATCATTGAGACACGCAATTGCGACCACACCTGAGGAGGCACAGATGCCTCGGCCAGCAATCCCATGAGCGCAGGCACAGAATTCCAGATGGTCACGCCGTGAGCCGCGATCAAATCTGCCCAATGGGCAGGATCACGGTGTTTGTCGGCATCTGGCAAGACCAATGCCGCACCTACAGCCAGCGGGCCAAAAATATCATAGACAGAAAGGTCAAAATTCAGCGCGGATACGCCCAGAATACGGTCCTGCGGACCAAGGCCAATCCGCGTATTTATATCCAGAATTGTATTGGTCGCCCCGCCGTGGTCGATCATTACGCCCTTTGGCTCTCCGGTGGAGCCGGAAGTGAAGATAACATAGGCCAGATCGTTTAGACCGCTGGTGACGGGGGTTGGCGTTTTGTGCTTTGGCTCTGCACAAATCGGGATAACGTTGATGGCCTTGTCAAAGATATGGTGTGCGGCAAAACCGTCGGCCACCAATACGTGATGTGCGCCTGTTCGGCTTAATATCTTTTGCACCCGTTCCTGCGGCAGGTCAGGGTCCAGCGGCAGATAAGCACCACCCGCAATCAAGGTGGCCAGCACGCCAACAGTCTGTTCCCAGCCGGGCGCAAGCAGCAGCGCCACAATTGCCCCCTTGCCACAGCCCTTTTGTTGAAGTGTGGCAGCCAGTATCTGTGCCTCTTGCTGGACCGTGCCGTAACTGAGGGTTCTGTGTGATGACACCACCGCCGGATTATCTGGCGTGCGGTTCGCCTGCGCCAAAAACATGTCATGCAACGTGGGTAGGTCTGACGGTATGTCGATTTCAGTTGGATCGAGCGACAACAGACCACGGTTATCCGTTGTCCATCCTTCACGTTTCTCCAATGTTTCCAATATCTTGAGATAATCGGCAAACATCGCATCCATCAACCCCGCCGGAAACAACGTGTCGATACTGTCCCAGTTAAAGACCAGCGCGCCGTCTTCTTCCATGATCGTGTGATCCAACCAGACCTGTGGCGTTTGGGTGATGGTATGGATGGATTGGGCGTCCAGCCGATCTTGGGGGCGTCGGATCGGTGCAGGTTGCACCATTTCTGTCAGGGTTGAATTAAACACAACCGGAAGACCAGCAGGCTGTTGGCCATGTTTGCGACCCAGTTCGCGCATGATCTCGATGCCGGAAACCTGCGCATGATCCATATCGCGCCACAGGGCTTTCTGAACCGATTTAGCATAGTCTGCAAAGCTGCCCTGAGCGCTTGTGGTGTTCTGAAACAGTAAGACCGATGTGAAGTCCCCGATTACTGAACCAACGTCCTCGTGCAGGGGTAAGCGGTTGAATACGGGCAAGGACAAGCTGAATTCGGGGCTTTGCGAAAAGCGACGCAAGACCAGACAGAAGGCTGCAAGCAACATCCCGGACGGTGTTATCTTTTCAGCGGCTGCGTTGTGTTTGATGGTCTGCCATGTTTCGGCTGGCACCACCTTGTCACGCCGAACAAATTGCGGGGATTTCAGATTTTCAGGGTCGCAGACAAGCGGCAGGTCAGGGCCTTTGGGGATGTGCTCAAAACGGGTCATCCAATAAGACAGGGCGTTTTGGTAGGGGGGTGTCGTGCGCAACGCTTTTTCAGCGAGGATATAATCCCGAAAGCTGACCCCGACAGGGGGCAACGACAACTCAGGGTCAAAATAGAATGCCAAAAGCTCGCGCATGAAAAGTGAGGTGCTTGCCGCATCAACGATCAGCGCATCAAGGCTCATATGAAGGTGCACAACATCCTCTGACAAACGAGTTACTTCAAACGCAAAGAGCGGCCATATCCCTGCATCCAAAACCTGATGGGACATTCTATTACGCGTCGCAGTTAACGCAGCGTCTTGTGATGGGGCATCCTGTCCTGCCACATCCTGTACCGCTATTTGGTAGGGCCCCGTGTTTTCCAGCACTTGTTGCTGACCATCAGCGGTAAAAATAACGCGCAACATATCATGGCGGTTGATGACTTGGTTCAATGCCGTGTTGAAACGCGGCACATCAAATCCGGTGATCCGCAGTTCGTTATAGGAATGTGCCGCCACACCGCCCAAACTCAATTGATCCTGACGGCCAACCAGATAGGCTTGTTGAATATCGCTGAGGGGGAAAGGCGCAAATTGGTTGTCAGGGTCGGCGGTGATCTGTGGCAGGATATCGACGCGCTGGCTGTCGTCAGGTGCCGCAGTGGCAGCGTCAATCAACCGTGCAAGATCGGCAAGAACCGGGGCGGCAAAAAGATCAGACAGGCGCAGACCACTGGCAAAGCTTCGATTGATCTCAAAAACAATCCGCGCAGCCAAAAGGGAATGTCCGCCAAGGGCAAAAAAGTTGTCATCTGCAAACACCGCATCAAGGCCCAATGCGCCACACCAAATTTTGGCCAATACGGTCTGGGTGTCGCCCATCAACGGGTGTTGGCTTGCGCGCTGGCCCTGCCAATCCGGTTCAGGCAGTGCGGTGCGGTCAACTTTGCCGCTGGTGTTCAGGGGAAGTTGGGGCAGATGAACCCATTCTGTCGGGCACATGTAATCTGGCATGCGGGTCAATAACGCGCGGCGCAAATCCTGTGCATCGGCATCACCGGTAAAGTATGCCACAAGACAGGTCTGTCCTGTGGGATTGGTGCGCGCCACGACACTGGCTGTGACCACATCGGGCAATTTGCGCAAAATCGCCTCGGCCTCGGAGGGTTCTACTCTGTAGCCGCGAATTTTCACCTGATCATCGGCACGGCCAATATAGTCAATCACGCCGTCGCTGCGTCGCCGTACCAAATCGCCACTTTTGAACATCCACGCATCTGGTGTGTCTGCAAAAGGATCGGGCAGAAACCGGTCTTGCGTCAGGTCCGCGCGATTCAGATACCCGCGGGCAACCCCATATCCACTGATATACAATTCTCCTGTCACCCCATCGGGTACGGGCTGTTGCGCTGCATCAAGCACATACAGATTTGTGTTTGAAATCGGCGTACCAATGGGCGGCACATCGGGCCAATGTGCGGCCGCGCTCATTGGCAATGTATATTGGCTGACCACATGGGTTTCTGTTGGCCCGTATTGATTATGCAATGCGCCCCCACCCAGGTTTGGCAAGCCACGGCGCAGCGTATCAGACAGCTTCAAGGCTTCGCCTGCGGTGATGATTTCGCACCCTTTGCCCGTGCGCTCAGCAGGGATCATGCCACCCAGCACCTGCAAAACAGCCACGGGCAGAAACGCGCGTTCGATGTTTTGATCTATGATCAACTCGGCAAGGGCTGCGACATCACGGGTTTGATCAGGCGTGATCAACACCAGACAGGCACCGCCACACAAGGTAGATAAAATTTCCTGAAATGACACATCAAACGTCAGAGAGGCAAATTGCAGTACCCGGGATGGTCTGCCGGTTTGCGCCAGTTGCCAGTCCATCAGGTTGTCCAACATCTGGTGCGTCTGCACCACGCCTTTGGGCTGGCCTGTCGTCCCAGAGGTATAAAGGACATAAGACGCTTGCGTTGCATCCGGTATTTCAAGCGGGCGGGCGGAGGTGGGCAAGGCGCTGATCGCCTCACAGGTCAGCGTCCAAACGCGACCTGTTTCAAAGCAATCAGGTAGGGTGATTGACGGGTCGTTTGTCAAAAGCGCCAGTGGTGCTGCGTCCTTGAGTATATAGTCAATACGTGCTGTCGGATGTGATGGATCAAGCGGCAGAACGGCACCGCCAGCCTTTAGTATCGCAAGCAGGAAGACAATTGTTTCTAGCGAGCGGTTGGCCCAGATCGCAACCGGTTGATCCTTGCCCAACCCATGTTCATGCAAGTGTTGGGCAAGCCGATCTGACAGATCACCCAGTGCCGCGTAACTTAGGGTCTGATCGCCAGCCTGCAACGCAGTCGCAGACGGGGATTTTTGAACGGATGCGGCAAAACGCGGCAAAATTCGGTTGGTCGGTTCGATGGGCGTGAATGGAACCTGCCAGCGGGCCTGCGCCCGCAGAACCGTGTCGGGGTCGGCCAAGCCAACGGCGCGCAGATCCGCGTCAGGGTGGGCCACAAATACAGTCAGAATGTGTTTGAAATAATCACAAAACTGTGCGGCTGTGTCCGTGTCAAACAGGCTTGTTGCGAATTGCAGACTGCCCGAGATGGTGGTTTGGTTTCCAGCAATTTCAAGCAAAAGATCATATTTCGCGTGATGCTGACCAACCGGATAACTTTCAAAAGGCGGCTTTTGCTCCGGTTGAGCATCCGCGGCAGTTTCCCAAGCCAACATCGTTTGAAAAACCGGTGCATGACTGCGTGTGCGTACCGGATTGAGGTGTTCAACCACTTTGCTGAACGGCACATCCTGATGGGCTTGCGCCTGCGCCATTATCGTCGTGAGTTGCGAAATCAGGTCACGCGGTGTTGATGCATCGCTATGGTCGGCGCGAATGGCCAGCGTGTTGACGAAAAAACCGATCATTTTTTCGGTCTCTGCGGGATGCCGGTTTGCCGTTGGTACGCCGGTGACAACGTCCGTTTCACCAGACAATTTACCAAGCATGTACTGCCAAGCGGCGATCACCACGTTGAACACCGTTGTCGCATTCTCGCGGGCGAACTGGTGCACGGCCACGACTGTTGCCGCATCAATCGTCAAATCAATACGGGCCCCGTTGAAATCTTGCACTGTTGGGCGTGGCCTGTCCGTTGGTAAGGGTAGCAAGGCAGGCGCGCCGCCTAACGTCTTTTGCCAGAATGCCAGTTGGCCACTCAGTTTATCAGGGTCTACCGCATCACGTTGCCATTGGGTGTAATCGCCAAATTGCACATCCAATATCGGCAAGCTCGCGGCGTGACCTTGGGCAAAATCACCGTAAAGCTGGGCAAGTTCATGGGCAAAAATGTCGATAGACCAGCCGTCAGAAATGATATGATGCAGGGTGATAAACACCACATCCGCGCCGTCATTCACATGGGCCCAACAGACACGGATCAAGGGCGCGGCTGTTAGATCGAAAGGTGTTGTCGCTTCTTGTGCGGCAATGTCGGGCAGGTGTTGTGCGCTGACATCTAAAGTGCGAAAGGGCAAGTCGACATGGCCGTGAATCGCAAGAACGGGAAGACCATTCACAGTCTCAAACCCTGCACGCAGCGCTTCGTGACGATCCACCACCGCCTGTAACGCCTGACGCAAGGCATTTTGGTCAGTGTCTGGCAACAGCTGTAAGGCAAACGGCATATTATAGGCGGCATTCTGACCAGGGTCTTGCGCGAGAAACCACATGGCTTCCTGAGCAAAGGACGCTGGAACTTGAACGGCGCGGTGCCGCCGGGTCAGTGCCGGACGGGTACTGTCACTGCCCCCAATAGCACCAGCAAACCCCTGCAAGGTCGGCATTGCAAAGATCGCAGCACCTTCTACCGGGCAGCCCAGGCGTTTGGTTGCCTCAACTGCCATGCGCACGGCCAGCATCGAATGGCCGCCACGTTCAAAAAAATTGTCGTTTCGGCCAACGGGTCCACCCCCCAACATTTCCTGCCAAAGTGTGGCGAGGATTTCCTCAGGCTGCCCTTCGGGCTGCATATATTCTGTCTCGATAACCGGGACGGGCAAGGCCACGACATCCACCTTGCCATTGGACGTCAGCGGTAACCGATCCAACATCACATAAGAGGTAGGCCGCAGGTAGTCTGGTAGATGTTTCGAAAGCGCCGAACGCAAATCTTGGGTGGTTGTTTCCCCGCTTACATAAGCGACCAAATGCGATTTATATTGGGTAACAAAGGCTGATGCGGCTCCGGCGTTTAACAGGTGGTTCTCAATTTCACCGGGGTCGATACGGTAGCCTCTGATCTTGATCTGCGTGTCCGCGCGGCCCAGAAACTCGACCTGTCCTGATGCATTGATCCGTCCGACGTCCCCAGTGCGAAACTGACGGCGCCCATCTGGCAGTGTGACAAAACGCGTGGCCGTCAGATCAGGCGCGCCGATGTACCCGTCAGCCAAGCAGCCCCCGGTTAGACAAATCTCGCCCTGTTGGCCAAGGGGAACGGGGCGTAGATCACTGTCACAGATCGAAACGGTCATCCCGGCGACGGGCCGACCCAGAGGCAAGACTGTTTCTTTCCCAGAAAGGTCATTCAGATTGAAAAACAAAGCGTCGACCGTGGTTTCCGTCAACCCATATGCATGCAGAATCTGGCAGGGGTGCGGGCAAAGCTGACGCAGCTTTTGGGCATTGTGCAATGCCCAAAGATCAGAGCCGCAAATGATATGCCGAAAACTTTCAAACAGGCCGGGCTGTTCCTGATTAAGCTGGGCAAGCTGATCAATCACGGCCGGGGTGAAATCTGCCAAGGTCACGTGGTGGGTGCGGATATGCTCAGATAAGGCCGCGGGGTCTATGACCACAGCCTTGCTGCACAGGACCAATCGCCCACCAAAACACAATGCTCGTAAAAAATCCGCAACGGCCACATCGAAAGCAAAACTTGCCATCTGAAGGACAACAGGCGGTGTGCTAAGGTTCAACAGGTCACCCCAATTGGCAACCATCTGCGCAATTGCGCCGTGAGATACCGCCACACCTTTGGGCTGTCCTGTCGATCCAGATGTATAAATGACATAGGCCGTGTCTGTGCTGACCAGCGCGCGGATCAACGGGGGAGGGGTATCTTGTTCCGCGTCAATTAAGAAAGGGTAGGTGATGATCTGGGCATCTGTTTGAACTGTTGCGGCACCCTCTGCCACAATCAGCGCTGATGCACCGCAGTTGCCTATAATGAAGGAAAGGCGCGCCTCTGGCACATCGCTGTCAATGGGCACATAAGCCGCGCCTACCTTCAGTACGGCCAATGCCGCGGTGAACGTTGCAGCTGTTTTTGGCAAAGAAATGGCGACCTTTGTTCCCGGCCCGATACCTGAGTCAGACAGCCGCTGTGCAAGATGGTTGGCGCGCCGATCTAACGTGCGATAGCTGACGTTTTGATCCGCATCGACGATCGCGATATCTTGGGCCGCTACTTTCGCCCAAGTGGCAATTTGGTCATGAACAAAGCTGGCGGGTTCGGGCGCATCACCGCCCTTGAGGATTGACGGTCTTGATGCACGGACATCGTCCATGGTCGCAGGGATACCGTCTGGCATCGCAATCAATTGGGTAAGGATTGCGTTAAAACGATCTGCAAAACCCTGCACCGTCGCTTTGCTATAAAGGGCTGTGGCATATTCAAACTGCGCCACGATGCCGTCTGTGCGTTGCACGACATCCAGCGTCAGATCAAGCTGCGCGGTGTGCCCTTCAAGCGGGGCAAATTGCGCCGTTGCTGATCCAAATGGAATGGTCTCTGATTGGCTTCCCTCATTCCATGAGAACATTGTTTGATACAGTGGGTTATGCGATGGACTGCGTGCCGGACCGGCACATTCGATCACCTGATCTATCGGCAGCGCTTGATGATCCCGTGCATCCAAAAATATTCGTTGCACATGACGCACCCAATCTGCCGCGTCTTTCATGCCCACAGGACCAAAGCGCAGTGCCAAGGTGTTCACAAAGGGCCCCACCGTGCGCGCCAGTTCCGGGCGATCACGTTGGGTGACGGGGGAGGCAGTGACGACATCAGATTGCCCAGCCGCGTCCTGAAGGAACAACACCCAAGCTGCCAAACCCACCGCGAACGGCGTGACCGACAGGCCCAAAGCAAAGCTGTTCAGCGCCTCCGCAGTGGCCCAGTCCAACCTTAGCTCAACAACGGCACCTTTATAATCTGGCACGACGCTACGGTTGTGATCAGGTGTTGGCGATGACAACGCAGGTGTATCAGCAAGCGTTTTGTCCCAGAACGCTCTTTCACGCGCCAGTCCTGTCTTTTCGGCCTTGTCAGCTTCCCAAGCGGCGTAATCTGCGTAAGGCAAAGTCTGTGGAAATTCCGGCGCAGGTGCACCCGCATGTAACGCAGTGTAGGTCGCGCAAATTTCTGGCCATAGCAGCGCAAAGGATGTGTGGTCCGCTATCGTATGGTGAAGCAAAACCAGCAGCACGTGTTCTTGTGGCGATACGGTGAACAACGTTGCACGGGCAAGCGGCCCCTTTGCCAAGTCCATCGAAAGGGCTGCTTTGCCCGCCAAAACAGATGCCATCGCTTGCGCGTCTTTGACGTTCTCAACATTAAATGCAAACGGCGTCGCCCGTTCCACGACATCAAGGGTCAGTGTTTGCCCGTCATGCCGAAACCTTGTGCGCAATCCTTCATGTTGCTGCGATAGCAGATCGAAGGTCTCTGCCAAGGCTTGCACATTCACTGGCCCGGTGATGCGCAATGCAGATTGCAAGACATAGGCCGCACCGGCAGTTTCGTTCTGACTGAGATACCAAAATATGCATTGTGATCCGGACGCACGCAGCGGGGTGCCGTCACGGTCCAACTGCGGGATGACGGCTTGCTGGGTGACCTGCTGCAAGCGTTTGCGTGAAAATTCGCGCTTTGGCTTTGCGGGTTTTTGTTGAGGGTCGGTCATGCCGTTTCTCCGTCTTCCAGCAGCGCTTGTTCAATAAATGTGGCAAGTGTTGCGATGGTGGTGTGTTCAAACAGGACGCGTACTGGAAGGTCCTGCTCCAACATATCCCGCAGAATTGTGACAACCCGGATCGCCCTAAGGGAATGCCCCCCGATGGCAAAGAAATGATCATGCCGCCCGATGTTCGCGCGCTCCAGTACCTGTTCCCAAATCTCGGCAAGGGTCTCTTCTATCTCACCTTTTGGCGCTTCGTAAGAATGGGATGCAGCAGGTGCCACTGGTAGGGCTGCCAACGCCGTGCGGTCAATCTTGCCATTGGGGGTCAGTGGAAAATCAACCACCTGAACAAAGGCTGAGGGGATCATATGGCCTGGCAATTGTGCGCGCAGAATGTCGCGTAGTGTGGCCGGGGCGGCATGGTCCACATAGGAAATAATTTCACCACCACGCAGCAAACACACCGCACGGGCGCTGCCACTTGCGATCAATGCGGCTTCAATTTCGCTCAGCTCAATCCGGTGGCCATGTAATTTAATCTGGGTGTCGGCACGCCCCCGGAAGTCCAAGTAATCCTCAGTCCTTGGCGCAACCAAATCACCAGTGCGATAAAGCCGTAATCCAGAAAGATCATCCTGAATAAAGCTGGTGGTGGTGCGTTCGGGATCATCCAAATAGCCAACGGCAAGACCCAGCCCGCCAATCAAAAGTTCAGTTGCGTCATGCTGACCTTCACGAAACGCAAGACATGTATTTGGCAAGGGATCGCCCAGCGGCATCAACGCGGTTTGTTCCGTTCCGGTGTAATCATGCACGCTGGTCCAGACAGTCGCTTCCGTCGGGCCATAGACGCTGGCCAGCCGCGCATTTGGGAACAATTCTTTGGCTTTTTGCATCAACCGCACGGGAACCGCTTCACCGCCGCACAACAACAAACGCACAGTGTCAAACGTGCGGTGCACCATTCCATCCGTGAAAAGATGCAACAACGTCGGGACAAGTTGCAGCACGCTGATGGCATGCCTGTCGATCAATCCAGCCAACCTGGCTGCATCCATGGTATCTCCCTGGTCCGTCAACACAATGCGTGCGCCCACAGACAGTGGGGCCAAAACTTCGGTGATCGCAATGTCAAAACTCAATGAGGTAACCTGCAAGACAGTGTCACCGGCTGTCAGATGGCAATCGCGGGTCAGCCAGTCCAGATAGTTGCACAAGGCCCAGTGTGGCACCGCGACCCCTTTGGGCACGCCAGTGGAGCCTGAGGTGTAGATGACATAGGCGACCTCGGCATCAAGGTCTCTGGCGGTGTTGCCAGGTTTGCCGGGCGTGAACTGATCTGTCACCGGGCAAAGGATCGGGGCATCAAAGGTGCAGGAAGTGTCGGTGGACAGGATCAAAACGGGTCTTGCACAAGATGCTATTTGTGTGGTCCGGGCGGCAGGATAGGATGGATCCAACGGCAGATGCGCCGCGCCAACCAGGTGAACCGCGACCAGACCAATAACCATGTCAAACGAGCGTGGCAAATGCAGCCCGACAAGGGTGTTTGGTCCTGCGCCCAGCGTTCGCAGACGCGCGGCCAACAGTTCGGCACGTTCCAACAACGCATCGTAGTGAAGCACATCGTCGCCCATAAAAAGCGCGGGCTTCTTGCTGTTTTGTTTGACTGCGATCTTAAACCGCTTTGCAAAAGGGCGCGTGTCATGGGGCGTTTTTGGTCCATGCACAATTTTCAAGGATGCTTGTGGCAGGTGATCCCTTATGGGCTGTGCGGGCATTTCCAACGCGTCATGTAAAAACCGCAAAAATTGCTTTGCGTGGCACTCAATCGTGCTGCATTCAAAAATATCAGTGGCAAAGTTCCAGCTCAGATCAAGGGTCTTGCCCGACCGCACACCCATGGTCAGATCAAACTTTGCTTCGGTTTGGGCGGGCTGCACACTGCGGAAAACGTTTTGCCCGATGGCCAGTTGCGTGCTGTCACTGTTGTCAATCAGGATCATCACTTGAAAAATCGGACTATGGGTGAAGTCCCGGTTGGGGTTCTGGGCTTCGACCAGCTTTTCGAAGGGCAATTCCTGATGCGCCATGTCCATTTGCAGGTCCCGATGCGCGCTTTGCACAAGATCGGTAAAACTGGCGCTCAAATCTGGCTTGGAGTGCAGCGCGACAGAATTCACAAAATTGCCGATGACATGCTCAAGTGTTGCGTTGTGACGGTTTGCAACGGGCGTGCCGATAACGATGTCCGGATTATCGGAAATTGCACACAGATAAGCAGCCAGCGTGGCGAAGAGAACGCTGAATTCCGTCGCTCCAGTGGCCTTGGCAACAGCGCGCAGACGGTCAGTATCTGCCTGATTCAAGCCAGATGAAATGGTTTTCCCAGCAAAAGAAGGTGTGGTGGGGCGCGGACGATCCAACGGTATTGAGTGGCAATCCGGGATGCCGGCCAGCCGATTTTGCCAATACTGCAAATCCGTATCGGCATCATAGTCTGTCGCTTGCCAAGCGGCATAATCCGCATAGGTGACCGCTGGGGGAAGGGGGCAATCACCAGTCAAAAGATATGCCCGTAAAGAATACAGTAAGACTTCTAAAGACCTGCCGTCAAAGGCAATATGATGCAGGGCCAAAAACCATCGGTGCCGATCAGGTGCCAACCGCACAAGGGTCGAACGCACCACTGGCCCTGTTGCCAGGTCAAAGGGTGCGTCAATGCAAAGCTGTTCAGCCTCTTTCAGGATGGCCCTTGCGTTTCGCTTGCCCACCACGTCGATTTGGGTCAGCAAGCCGATTTTGTGGGGCATTGGCGTCTGCCAAATGCCCTGATCATCTGCATGATATGTGCTGCGTAATATTGCGTGCCGGGCAAGCATCACATCAAGAAAATGGGCTAACCCGTCACCATCGAAAGGGCCCTCGATGTCAAAAATAAGTGGCACAGTATAGAATTTGCCAAACGCATCGATCCGATCAATGGCCCACATCCGTTCTTGTGCAAAGGACAAGGGTGCGCGGCCTTCACGCCCTGACGGCACGATATCGGAAATCTTGTGCGTGGGTTTGGTAAGGGCGATGTCGATGTGGTTCGCAAGCGCCTGCACGGACAGATCACCAATCACATCACGCAGCAACAGTCCTGTCCCAAATGCTCGGTTCACCCGATTTAGCAGCTTGATCGCCAGTAAAGAATGGCCACCAACGGCAAAGAAATTTGTGCGGATATCATCTACAGTATGACCAATAGCATCTGACCATATCCCACACAGCTTTTTTTGAACCTCGGTTTCGGCGGGATAGGCTTCATGCGGTATCTCCTGCACTTTCGGCGCAGGCAGGGCGTTTCGATCAATCTTGCCGCTGGGGGTTAAGGGCATCGTTTCAAGCAAAGTAATCGACGTCGGTATCAAGCCGCGGGGCAGGTGTTTTTCAAGATGTTGGCGCAGGTCTTGCGTGGCCGAGTGTTGATTCATTGCCCCCTCAACATAAGCTGCGAGGGTGAACTGGTTTCCAGCTGTGACGTGACTGACCACCACTGCTTGTTTTACGGCGGAGTGGCGCAAGAGCGCGGCTTCAATCTCGCCCAGCTCAATACGCACACCGTTGTGTTTGACCTGAAAGTCGCGCCGCCCGATGATCTCGATCCGGCCATCCGGCCACTGCCGCGCCAGATCGCCAGTTTTGTAATGCGGCATATCGGGGGCCGCGACCATCCCGATGCCAAAACGCGCCGCCGCGGTATGATCCGGGTCAATGTATCCACGCGCGACCTGAGCGCCGCCAATCACCAATTCCCCGACACACAGAGCTGGACAGAGGTTGCCGTAGCGATCGACAATCTGCACGCAGGTGTTCGGCATAGGCCAGCCGACATGCACCGGTTTCTCCGTTTCTAATTTGGCGGTTAAGATAAAGGTTGTACATTCCGACGGGCCATAAAGGTTAATCAACCTGATGTCCGCAGGCTGTGCCAGCAGACGATTTTTCAGTTCCAAAGGCACCATTTCGCCACCGATCAGCACGGTCTGACCATTGCGCGGTTGCCACCCTTCGTCCAACAAAACCTGCCAGGAGGTTGGCGTCGCGAAAAGGACATTTACGTCCATTGCCTCTTGTTCCGCATTCAACATCACGCCGTCGCGAAAGCGGGTCGGGTCAAATAATGCAAGGCGTGCGCCGAATGCCAGCGGCAGGAAAATCTCTAACATATGCGCGTCGAATGTCAGGGTAGAGGCGACGCTGAAACAGATTTCTGGTGTGACCTCAATCCGCGCCCGCGCAGCGAACAGGAAATTCATCAACGCCTTATTCTGAATCACAATCCCCTTGGGCGTCCCGGTTGAGCCTGAGGTGAACACAGAAAGCGCTGCCGCATCCTCCGTCCAGCCCGCAGCAGGGCGGTCAGGGTTGAGGTCCGCTGGCGTCACATTCCAGTCGAAAACTTGAATGCCGTCAAATGCCGCACCGGTACTTTTTGAACCAATCATGAAACGGCAATTTGTCGCTTTCAAAATGAGCCGATTTCGGGCAACCGGGTTGGCATGATCAACAACGACATGTGACGCGCCGGTTTTTTGTACCGCCAACAACGCCGCCACGTTACGTGAAGCATGATCCACGCCCACAGCGATGCAATCGCATGACGTTACCCCTGCTTTCATCAAGTCAGAGGCAATTCCGTTGGCCCAAGCATTCAATTCTTTATAGGTCAGCCTGTCAATCTGCCCGTCATCGCCTCGCCACACGCAGGCGCATGCATCCGGTGTTTTGGCGACCTGTTCTTCGAATAGATCGGCAAAACCTTTTCCGGCGGGCACGTCGATTGGCAGATCAAGGGGATCTGGCGCGGGATTCGATCCGTCGCTTTTCGCAAGGCTTTGCTTTTTCAGTGGGGCGGTGGGGGCCGCCAGAACACGGGCAAGGGCTACATCAAACGCATCCGCAATTGCAGCAACGGTATTGTCCGAGAACAAATTTTCGGCATAAGCCCAGACGGCAAGGATGCTGTCATCCGGCTCACCGATCAAATGCAGTTCGAATTCAAAATTAACGGATCGCCGGGCAACGGGCACCTTGGTTGCGGCAAATCCGCCAATGGAAAAATTGCGCGTGCCCCCTTCGTCATATGAAAAGATCATTTGGCACAGTGGCGTAAAACTCGATTGGCCAGCGAACCCCAAATCTTGCACAATCTGTTCAAAATTCAGGTCCTGATGCGCCTGTCCTGCTTGGTTTACCTGCTGAACGTGTTGCAACAATTCATCAAAGCCTGCCGCGTGATCAAGAGTGATTCGCAGCGGCAAAACGTTGGAAAAAAGCCCAATCAGTTGATCCGTATTTGCCAAGGTACGTCCCGCAAGCGGGGTGCCAATGATGCATTCTGCCGTGTCAGCGTATCTGGCAACCACAAGCGCATAAACCGACAGCAGTGCGGTATAAATGCTGACGCCATTTTCTTGCGCCAATGCTTTAAGCGCGAGGGCCTGTGGTGCCTTTATCCTGCGTTGTAAATTCTGGCCACCAAACGACATTTTGGCGCGGCGTGGAAAGTCCGGCGGCAAACCGTTTAATGGGGCAACTCCGGACAGCGCCTTGCGCCAATAGTCACGGCTTTGGTCCGGCAAAGGTTGAAGGGCCTGCCAGCGGGCAAAATCGACGTACTGAAATGGCAGGTCAGGCAATTTTGCGTCCGCCCCACCTTCATAGAATACAGCGAGTTCTGCAAAAAAGCAGCCATAAGACCAGCCGTCAAAGACAATGTGATGGCAGGCGACATAAAGATAGCTCGCCCCCTCTGCGTGCAGCAGAGCAACGTCAATGACACGCCCTTTTTCAGGATCAATTCGTTGATGATCGAAAGTCGCCAGCCATTCCTGCACTGAAAGATCGGTTGTCACGTCCAGTTTGAACCCTACCGCATCCCAAGGCAGAGGCTCTTGTACGGGCACCCCATCCTGATCAGCGTAAAAGCGACTGCGCAAAATGGCATGTCGCTTTAATATGCGACCAATTGCGATTTGCAGTCGCGCGGGATCAAGGATGCCGGAGAAACGATATGCCGCTGCCATCACATAGGAGGACCCACTGTCAAAAGCGGTTTCGTGATAATAGATGCGGCTTTGGGTCTGCGATAACGGACCGATTTTTTGATCCGGTTCCGCCTGGGGTGCGGATATGGATGCGCCGCTGTCATGCTGCTGTAGATAAGCAATCAGGGCCGCTTTGTTTTGGGTGATCGTGTCGCGCAGTTCTGGGGAGGGGCCATCAGACTTGGCTCGAAACTTCAATCGCTCCTCTTCGACATAAAGCACCAACCCTTCAGCCCGTGCTTTGCGCAAGATTTCTAAACTCATCAGAACTCGCCTTCGTGGCTGAACGAACTCATGTCAGCCTGACCCGATATAAGATCGACCTGCTCTGCCAGATCGCGGATTGTGCCGCGTTCAAAGAAATCGGTGATCTTGAGCGCCACACCAAATCTGTCGCGGATGGTGGCAATCATCCGCATGGCCAGCAATGAATGCCCGCCGATTGCAAAGAAGTTTTGGGTGACGCTGATACTTTCTGCTGGAATGGCCGCTTGCCAAATATCAAGCATCGCATGTTCCGACGGCGTGGCGGGCGCTTCAAAAGCTGTGCCTTGCTCTAACGGCGAGGGCAGGGCTGCAATATCGACTTTCCCTTGCGTGGTCAGGGGCAGTCGCGGCAGAACAACAATTGCATTTGGCCGCATGTATTTGGGTAATACTGTCTTGAGGTGAACTTTGATCTGCCGTGCAATACGGTTGGTGGGACCTGCGGCCTCGTCAGGATGCAAGGTAACATAGGCAAAAAGCGCATTCCCCTTCACCGCCACAGCAGACTGCGCGACAGCACTGTGCGCCTGAAGGGTCACATTAATTTCGGCAGGCGAAATACGATAGCCGCGCAGGCTGATTTCGTCGTCGATACGGCCCAGATACTCCATCTGTCCGTCAGACCGCCACCGTACCAAATCGCCGCTGCGATAATACCGCGGGCTTGTCGGATCGGGCCAATTCACAAAGGATTTTGCGGTCTCGTCCGGTTGGTTCAGGTATCCCTTTGCAACACCGGTGCCGCCAATCACCAATTCACCCGGGCCCCCGGGCGGGACAGGGCGGTCGCCCTCCAGAACCAACACATTGGTGGAAAATGCGGGCCGCCCGATGGCTGGGGCATCGGTTGAGTTGTGCGGCACCTCGTACCAAGTGGCGTCAATTGTGGTTTCGGTTGGTCCATAAAGGTTGAAAAACCGCGCTTTGAAGTCATCTGGAAACCGCACTGGTCCTAGCCGGTCACCGCCCGCCGCCAGAACAGTGAGGCTGCTTGGCCAGGTAAAGTTTGTGGCGCATGCTTGTTCCAGTAGTCCCGTCGGAAAACAGGCACAGGTTATGTTGTGACAAGACATCAACGCGCTTAATCGAGGCAAATCATCGCGTTCGTCGTCTTGGGCGATGACCACTTTGCCACCCGCCAATAAGACCGGCCAGATTTCACCGTGGTAGGCGTCAAACCCGCTATAAGTCAGGCTTAACCCAACCGCAGCCGGCCCAAGATCCAAGACATTCATCAGATGCAGGCAGGCGTCTGTTAACCCATTTGCAGGTACCTCAACGCCTTTGGGTTGGCCTGTGGATCCTGACGTATAGGTCACATAGGCGATGTGATCTGACACGGGGCCGCGTTCTGGTGTCGGTGCTATGCACGCTGCGGCCTGTGCAATATTGACCTGCGCAATACCGCCCAAAACTTGGGTGTCGATGTCGTCGCACAAAACAACCGTTGGCTGGCAGTCTTCCAAAATGCGTCGCACTCGGGCGGCGGGCTGTGCGGGATCAAGGCAGACCACTGTTGCCCTCAGACGGATGGCTGCCACCATCGCTACAATCTGGGCGATGCCGCGTTCGGCAAAAATCGCCACGCGGTCATTGGGTGCAACCCGGTCGCTGATTGCAGCGGCTATGGCTGCGGATTGCTGGTCAAGGGCGTGGTAGCTCAAGGCAGTTTGCGTTGTCTCCAACGCGATTGCGTCCGCAGATCGGGTCAGTGCCAGATCTACATTTGTTGCAAAATCCCGCCCTTCACAAAGTGCGAGATGATCGGCGCGCGCTGGGCCGCCACGCCCCCATTGCTGGGTTAACAGGTCGGCCTGTGCTGAGGTGACGGCGGACACATCACCAACTTTTCCTGAACGGTCTTCGCATAATTGCACAAAGACCTGCTCAAAGCTGGCGACAAACTGCTCGATTTCTGCGGTGGCATAGACATCGGCGCGGTATTCCCAAAGGAATGACACCCGGTCATCATCAGTGAAATTGGCCTCCCGATTGACGACCAAGCAATCGAGGTCAAATTTAGAAGTATGCGAAATGACGGTTTCATCTTTGCGCCAGCGAAACCCGTCAACCTCATGGGCGCGAATGGGAGCATCATGAAACCCGAGTAAGACATTGAATAGCGGGTTTTGACCGCCAAACCGGTCCGGATTTATGGCCTCTACTACAGCGCTAAATGGATATTCCTGATGGGCATAGGCGGCATCAATAGTGGCCTGCGTAGCACGCATGAATTCGGCCAAAGATTGGGTATTGTCGACCGAATTGCGCAGTACCATGGTGTTGACCAGCATCCCCAGAATGTTGCTGCTGTTTTGCCAGTTTCTGTTGGCAAAGGGTGCGCCAACAACAATGTCATCCTGTCTTGAATAGCGCGAAAGCACGATGTTTAGGATCGCAGTGGTAAAACCGAATACCGTAACCCCAAAATCACGCGCGGCGGCTTCGGCGGCCTGCCATTGCTGTCGCGAAAAATCCAACCGACAATGGCCACCATCAAATCCGGGGCGCAGGGATTTCTTCCCAAAAATCGCAACAGATTGCGGTGCTCCGATTAGTTGCTGCTGCCAAAATTCCCGTTGCGTTTGCGCCTGCGGCGTGGTCAGCCAATCGCGCTGCGTCAGCAAAAAATCGGCATATTGCGCCGGGGCAATTGCGACGTGTTCATATTCGGTATCCGCATAATGATGATACCAGTTGATCAACTCAGCCGTAAATTCTGAACCACCCCAACCATCGTGCACAATGTGGTGTTCTTGGTGCAAAAATACATGTCGATCCTCGGCAAACCGGATCAACACAAAATGCGCCAAGGGCAGCTGCCCTAAATCGAAAATACCTGGCAGGTGATCGCGAAATACGTCGTGGATAAAGGTCGCTTCGTCCGTGACGGCCAAATGCCCGGCGTCAATCTGGTGGATGACGGGTGTGTACGTGTCGAGAATTTGTTGAACTGGTGCGCCATCCCGTTCAAAAAATATTGTGCGGTATATTTCGTGCTCGGCAAAAATCTTGCTTAATGCCTGCGACAGGGCGGCAGCGTCAAATGCCCCATCAAAATGATGAACCGCCTCGGCAAGATAGGCTTTGCTCTTGGTGTCTTGTTGAAACATGTACCAGGCTGCATTTTGCTGATGCGACAACGGCAAAATATCGGTGGCCCGTTGGTTGGGTATGATGGTCGTTTCAGGTGCCGCGTCGCCGTCGATCAGCGCCAGCAATCCTGACAAGGTCGGGTTCTCGCGAAAGGCCCTGACCGGCAATTTCCGCCCGATGATCTGAGAGACAGTATCCAGCAAGCGCATCGCGCCAATTGAATCGCCGCCCAGATGAAAGAAGTTTTCGGTATCGGCACTGTCTGCCCCGTGAACAGCGCCACGGTAGCAGGCGCGCACCTGCTCGGTGATGGAACCGCCGCTGCTGTCTGTGCTTTCAAGCAGGGAGACAAGGGCGCGTCGGTCTACTTTCTGGTTAACGGTCATCGGCAAGCGGGGGAGAACACGAAACACCGACGGCATGTGTGACGCGGGCAAGCCATCCTCGATCAATTTGCGTGCGGCCGCGATGGTACCAGTCCCATCCGCATCGCTGGCCAGAAACGCCGCGAGATATTTGGCCTGACGGTCCGCGCCCCCAACCACAATTGTTGCATCACTGACGCCGGGCAAGGATTTGAGCAACGCCTCCAAGCCGCTGACCTCAATCCGCACGCCACGTATTTTTGTCTGAAAATCGTGCCGACCAACAAAGCGTAAGGCACCGTCGGTTTGTCGTTCAACCCGATCCCCGGTGTGATACCAAACCTGCCCATCCGGTCCTTTGATAAATCTTTCCGCAGTCTGATCCGGATCATTTAAATATCCCAGCGCCAGCCCATTACCTGCGATCAACAATTCATCTCCAGTGCTGCCACCGATATCAAAGCGCACGTGACACAGGGCAGACCCCAAGGTGACTGGACGACCGGGCGCTACTTTTTCAAGGCTTGCGCAGATTGACGCCTCAGTTGGGCCATAGCCATTGAACGTCGGATAATGCTGCGCCCAAGCTGAAAATACCTTATCATCCAAAACGTCGCCAACGCAGATCACGGCTTGCAGCACATAGTCCGTTCGGATTGGCACATAGGGCACCACGGCGGCGGGCAAGATGATATGTGTGACTGAACGATCAGCCATCACATCGCCCAGCACTTCGGGTGCTTTTCGGGCGTCTTCGGGAATGATCTCAAGCCGGGCATGGTTGAGATAGGCCAACAGAAATTCTAGGATCGCTGCATCAAACGAAAGGCCAGCATACTGTGCAATCACAGACGCACCCGACAGTGCAGTGCGGCGGGAGAAATCCATTGTTGCTTTGATCAATCCATCAAGCCCCAGCAGCACGCCCTTGGGTTCCCCGGTTGTGCCTGAGGTGAAAAGTACAAACCCCAAATCACTTTCTGATCCGGGTATTTGGATTGGTGCGGTCACATTATGGGATTTTAATGCGTCCAGCGTCATCACAGAACAGGTCGCGTCCGGCATGGGGTCGTCTGCAATCACAAGGGCGCACCCGGCCTTTGCCACCATCCTCAACCGGTGGGTCATTGGATGTTCAGGGTCAATTGGAACGCAGACACAGGATGCTTTTAGTATTGCTAATATTGCGATGATTGCATCAGGGCCACGGGCCATTGATATGGCAACCAAAGGTTTTGTGGTTTGATCACGTCCCGAGGCAACCAGGGCGGCAATGCGAACCGCGGCCGCGTCAGCGCGGGCTTCAAGCTCGCGATAGGTCATCTGCGTGCCACTAAAACCCAACGCAATCACGTCATCCGGGCGACAGGTGGCTTGGGTCAGCGCGGACCATCCTTGTCCTTTGGGTTTTGACAACACGGCTAACGCTTCCTCGTATGGGTACAGTGGCAGCAGAGAGTATAATATCTGGGCGAAATCATTCGGTGATCCGTTGTGCTGTCGTGCGTATCACGCCAACTGATGCCATCCGTGCGGCATTCACAACACCACCGTTATCAATGGACTGGCGCACGCCACCACCACAAAACGCACCGTCAAGTTGAACAACACCCAAGACCTGCGGTGCGTCGCTTTCTATCCACAACCCGTTTGCGGTTACTGAAATGGAGGTGGATGGATCCCCGTGAACCCGGTTTTGCATTACACACAATCCCAGTTTTCCGTCAGGATTTGCCGCGTCTGTCAGCAAATCCTGCCACGCGTGTTGGGACAGTTCCCAACCGCAAAAGACAGCAGTGCCCCCATGGCCGATTGCCCCCTTGATCACCAGATCATCCCGCGGCAATGGGCGCAGTGTGTCGATGTTCCCTTTAGTGATCACCGTTGTTTTCGGCACAGCCTGTTCAATTGCTTTGCGGACGTCATCAGATACGAGGTCCAGCTCGCAAACTTCATGCAACATCGCCAACACGGCTTTACTCATGAACAGGTCACACCACAGGCTGACGCCTCTGCGTATTTGGCCTGTGCCGCATTGTTCAAGATAAAACTGATAGCTGTTGTCATCGACCATATCGCGCAGGGTAAACAATTCGAAAGTCACAACAGGTCGGGACGTGTTGGACATGAAACCAGCCAAGGCGGTGTGGGCAATTGCATCCACCGTGCACCCCAATGCCTGACCCAGCATATGGGCGGCGGAATTGGCGGTTAATCGGCTTGTTGCGAATTGCTGTGCATCGTCAACGACAAGGTAAACCGGATCTTTCAGATCGGCAGCAAGGCTGCGCAAGGCGTTGGAAATCATCTGACTTGCGGAATGCCAACAGTCTTTTTGCACCCCTTCTTGGTGCTGGATAGCGTCGTAAATCCGGTGGATCGGATCAGAGGGCAATCCCCCCAAAGCGCCGCCAAAATTCGCTTCCATCGCCCGCCATTGGCCGTTGCATGCCAAAATATCCCACCGACAAGGCAGCAGCCCGCCTTCCATATCTGTTTGTCTGATCAGGTTCAGCATATCTGCGGTGCAAAACCCCGCCCGTTTTGCAAATGCGACCTTATCCCCGCTGCACAACAGCTCAGGCAGCCGCAGAATCGTCTCATACAGCAGCTTAAAGTGTGCGGATTGACGCTCAACCAAAGCACCATCCAGCAAATAGGGTGTAATCTGCATGCTCCAGTCTGGACGCAGAAAGGTACTGGCCATACCCGCGGCACGAATTTGCGCAGCGTGATCTTCCGCATCTTCGTTCAAATCGAAGAAGTCCAGCCAATAGTCCAGATCAGGAATGATCCGATCCTCCCCCTGTGTCACAATGCCCTTACAGGTCTTCGCCTGCATCGTTTTTATAGGGCTGTTGTGTTGGTGATTTACGATTGCGAAAAGCATCAGCTTCGCAATAAAGTGTTGTTCTCATGGCACAAAGGCCGCTTATTTAATACTCCGGGCCTTGCCTGACATGTTGCATGTTTCCCGTTAAGGTTACCAACAATCTCAAAGGAAAGGCAAGCCAGTGTTGGGGACGCAAGAAGCGAATATTGGCGTGTTGGCCGTTCTGCGCAGGTTAAGCCCTGATGCACGTTTTTTCATTTACGCGATGGCCTTAACCCGGCTGGCTGGCTTTATGGTATTTCCGTTTCTGACGGTCATCCTGAATCAACAGTTGGGTGCCAGCATTGCCCAGATCGGTGCCCTATTTACCATTGGTGCCTTTATCGGGCTGGCCACATCGCCAATCGCCGGGTTTATCGCGGATGCCATGCCCAAACGAACACTGATGCTTTGGGCGGTTGGGATCACCATTGCATGTTTTTTGGCGCTGGCTTTTTTTCGCAACCTTCATGTCTATTATGTCGTGATCACCGTATTTTCTGTGACGGGCGGCATACTTGAACCACTGTTGCGGGCCTCGCTTGGTGATTTGGCAGAAGATGAAGCACAGCGCCCCGCGCTTTTTCATGTCAGATATTACATTGTAAATATTGCCGGGGCGATTGGCCCGTTTCTGGGGCTATGGTTTGTTCAGAACGGCAGTGCAGCGGTCTTTGTCATCGCGGCAGCAAGTTATGTTTTGTTGGCCTATGCAGTCCTGCGCAAGCTGCGTGAACCGGCACAGGCCCCGACAAAAGAATCCCGTGGCACCCATTGGGCCGTCGTGCGCGAAGTGTTTCGGCACAAGCTGTTCGTCGGGTTATTCTTTTCCAATTTTCTGCTGGTGTTCATTTACACACAAACCGACGAACCGTTGACGTTTCACATGATCGAACTTGGGGTGCCGGATATCGCAGCAATTATTGCGATACTGACCTTTACTAACACGGTTGTCGTCTTGGTGTTGCATGGCCTTTTCATGAACCGCATTTTGGCACTGGGTGAACAACGCGCCTTTGTGTTGGCGATCGTTTGTCTGGGGCTGTCACTGCTTATGATCGGGCTGAACACCAGTCAGGTGCTTTGGCTCTGGGTTGTGGCCATTGCGGTTTCGACGCTGGGTGAAATTATTGCAATGCCGCTGTTTCTGACCATTGTGGACAGGGTCGCGCCAAAGGATCAGCGCAATTCATTCTTTGGGGTCTATATGTTGTCGAATATCGGTGGTGGTGTGGCACCCTTTCTGGCAGCACAGGTTATTACTGAATATGGCGGAACGGTGCTGTTCATGGCGTCTGCCTTGTGCTGTATTCCATTGGCATTGGTTGGTTTTGCCGCCCTGCGTTCGGATGCCGCGCCACCCCACGATGAGGTAAACCATGAATCCGTATGAAAACTTGCCGCCGCGCGCGTTTTGGAAATTGGCTGTGTCAAACCCCGACAACGGGGCTGTTTCAGACCTGTGGTATCCCAAGTACGCTATTGATCCGGCGCAGCCGGTGATTACTGCGGGGTCCTGTTTTGCTCAGAATATTGGCCGGGCACTGAAAGCACGCAACATGAATTGGCTGGTGGCGGAAACCGCCCCTAAATCCCTGCCTCGTTCCTTGCATGCGGCACATGGATATGGGTTGTTCAGTTTTCGGACGGGCAACATTTACACACCAGCATTGTTGCAGCAGTGGATCAATTGGGCCTTTGAGGTGGCACCGATTTCTCAGGAAGTTTGGGAGACCGAAGGCCGGTTCTTTGATCCGTTCCGCCCATCAGTAAATCCCGCTGGGTTTGAAACCCGCGACGCATTGATGGCATCGCGCCAGACCACGGTTGAGGCTGTGCGCGACGCTGTTTTAAAGGCCAAACTGTTTGTTTTCACACCCGGCTTGACCGAGGTTTGGATCAACAAGCATTCCCGCGATATTTATCCGGCTTGTCCCGGCACGGTTCAGGGGGAGTTCAATTCACACAACCACATCTGCCTTAACTTCGGTTTTCAGTCCGGCAAAGATGCGTTGTCAGCGGCGATTGATGTGATGCGGGCATATAACGCTGACCTTAAATTCCTGCTGACGGTATCACCTGTGCCTTTGACCGCGACAATGTCGCGCGGGCATGCGTTGGCCGCGTCGACCTATACCAAATCCGTCCTGCGCGCGATTGTGGGCGAACTGACGGACCAACATGCGGACATAGACTATTTTCCATCCTACGATTTGATGTCAGCGGCCATGCTTAAGCCCGGCTATTTTAACGACAACAACCGGACAATTACCCAAGAGGGGATCGACATTGTCATGGATCATTTCTTTGCAGGACTTGGGCTGGACCCCGCAAACGCTCCGGTGCCAACAGGTGATATCATCTGTGAGGACGAAATTCTGGAATATTATGGCAAAGGTTGATTTTGCCCTGATCGGGGATTCACACGCTGGTGCCATTGGCCGTGCCGCGCGGGCACGTGAATTGAGGTTTCAAGGTGGCCCCATGGCATCGGCCAAATCATTCTATAGCGATTTCTTCGAGGTCGGCACAAAGGCTCTGTTTTTCACGGATTCAGACGTTCAAGAGATGCACAATGAACTGTGTCGTCTTCTGGAAATTCCCAACCTAGAGGCGTTGACCGTTCCGTTGATATCAACCATCGGATCAGGATTTCATGTGCCAGCAACCAACGCGATCTGGGCCAGCTTTCGCAATCCGGCAGGTGAATTTGATGCGGGTTTCTTGAACAGCGATCTATGTGCAGCGATCTGTGATCGGATGCTGTCCCCGATGTGCACATTTCATGAACACCTGATCCAGCAAGGCATCACCGTTCAGTTTGTTTTACCGCCACAACGGGTGCCAGAAACATCTGACCAGCAGATTCATGCGATGGTACAATCACGTGCCAGCGCGACACTGGCGGATATCGGATGTACGATCATTGATGTCCGCAAAAGGACATGCGACATAAATGGACAGCAGTTGCCCAGCTATTGCGAAGAAAAAGACCTATTGCATGCGAATATCGCGATGGGAGAAATCGTCTTGGCTGCTGCTGGATACTAAACCTTCACATAGGGTTTTTCACCCACCAGTGTCACCCGTTCGCCAAAGCGTGAGTAGGGGTAATAATCCCAGATCGCCCGGTGCTGGGTGCATCGGTTGTCCCAGAAAACAACAGTTCCCGGTGTCCAGCTGACCCGGCAGCTTAGCGCGACCTCGTGATCGACATACCGAAACAACATATCCAGAATGGCACGGCTTTCAAAATCGCTGAGCTGTAGAATGCGAGTGGTAAAGCCGGGATTGACATAGAGCATTTTCTTGCCGGTATCAGGGTGTTTGACCACAATCGGATGCTCGATCTTTGGCAAATCAGGGGGTGCATAATAGCCCGCCCAAGGCAGCGCCGCGTCATGGATTGCTGTCATCCCGTCCAGCATCTCTTTCATGCCGGGCGACAACATTTCATAGGCCAAATGCATGTTGGCAAAAACCGTGTCACCACCACAGTTGATTTCAGGCGTTTCGCGGATATGCAAAATCTGCGCCCATGCCGGTTCTTCAGAAGCAGTGCCGTCGGTATGCCAGACTTCACCAGCAACAAAATTCGACGCGTCATTGGCTTGGATCAATACAATTTCGGGGTCATCCCCATCAATATCATCCAGCGCCATCTTTCTAAGGGTGCCAAATTTACGGCCAAATTCTTTTTGTTGGTCAACGGTGATGTTTTGATCCCGAAACAACAACACGTGATGTTCGGTCAAAGCCTGCCGAATTTCGGCAACCTGTTTGGTTGTAGGTTCTACCGCCATATCAACGCCCGATATTTCAGCGCCAATAATCGGATTAAACCGAACGGCACTAATGGTTTCAAACGCCGTTTTCTTCGCAGTCGCAAGGCGTTTGATTGCATCAAGATTATTACGGTCCATAGCGACTCCAACTTCAACTGGGGGTTTTATCGACAATAGCTTCGTTTAATTTCAGGTGCAATGAATGGGCCAGTTCAACAGGCGACTTTGGCCCAAGTGCCGCATGGTAACTGCAAAGCAGTCCACGCAGAAAGGCACCCGGAAAACTCTGCGAAAAAAGCGTTGGATCATTTTGCTGGAGTGCGGTGACAAGAGCATCGCCAGCAGCAACGCCAACGGTTCTTTCGCAAAAGCCCTTCATCGCATCGGTGTTTGTCTGAGCATAATATTCAGCGTAGTTTTCTGCGTTTCCAAAATGCTCTTTGATCATGTCAGAATTATCTTGGGCAAAAGCGATCGCACTGTCATAGGCCCGTTCAAACCCATCGTCATAGGGAAAAGCAAGGCGCGCCTGCATCTGCCAGACGGCACGCAGATGCGCATCGCGGATGTTGGATGGCAAATCGGTCTGATTCATCAATGATTTTGCATCGCGCGTGTTCTCTGCACGCAGGGCCCCGACCGTGGAGATCAATGGCAGCACTGCAATATTTATCCAACGCCACACCGCACTCATATCCATCGGCAACGACACTTGTTGTGATGCAAGGCTTGGGTTTACCTCGGTCAATACGGCCTCAATCTGGTGGATCCAATGGGCAGGGACGTCGGGGGCAGTTGTCATGGAAATCCATGTTTAATGAGAGGAGAGGTATCAGTGTTTTGGTTGGTCATTCAGCTGAGTGCTTGATGGCAAATGAAACAGTTTTGGCAAGCTAGGGCAAGACAGCAAATCGATCTGGTGCCATTCCGAACGCCAGTGTTCGAGCACAGTCAAACCACAGATTGATGATCCGCAAAGATGCGCTCCAACTCGGGGCGTAAAACATCGAAAAAATCCGCGCCGGGGGTCTCGTGCAACGAATGCCCGCCATCAACGCTGTCCAGCTTGAATGCCGCGCGGGTAAATTCCGACCACGCCTGCATTGCATCAATAGGGGCGAGCGGATCGTTCCTGCCTGTTATGCCTAAAACCGGCGTGTTGATCGCGGATAGGCGATCCGGGCGGTATCTATTGCACATCCTGAAATCAGCCGCGATTGTTGGCAGGATAAGCTCCATCAACTCAGGATATTCTGCGGCGTCTGCAAATTCAGCATTAAAGGCGACGACGTCGCGCACGGCTGTTTGCGGGTCGCGTAATTCAGGCAGCATGTTTTCGAGATCAGGCACGGGTGACGCTAGGGCCACAATCAATTCGGGTGACATTTCCGCGCGCTCAAATCGCCGCGCAAGTTCAAATGCAATCCATCCCCCCATGCTTGACCCCAGCAACACAAAGGGCCGGAAAACAACCTGTCGCATTTCCTCAAAAAGACTATCACACAGTGTATGAAAGTCGTTCTGAGGTGGCTCATTCAAACGCAGACCACGGCCGGGCAACGTAACGGGCAGAATCTGCACAAAATCCGGCAACGCACTTTCCCATTGCTTAAAGGAAGCCGCATCCGCACCAGCCTGCGGCAAGCAATAAACACCAAGGCGGCTCGGGTCAGGTTTGTTAAACAGACAGCTCGTCAAAATTCAGTATCCAGAAAACTTCGGTGAGAGGCCACACAAACGCATTATCCAGCTGATTTCAAGCGCCGTAAATGGGCCGCATATATTGACAGGACCCGTGGCGTAGAAGGCGCGCAAATATGTTTTTCAGAGCCTGCGGAAAAGGCCGTCCAATTGGCGATTTAGTGCGATACTTGCCCGCTGCCCCGTCACCCGGAGCAGGCTGCAACGTTGATTTTTTGGCAAAATCGCGCTATAGTTGAAGGTAATTGGACATTTCATTTTTTATTTTCCCGGCATTTTTGCCTATTTTATTAGTTCCAAGGATTGAACATGAAGAAATTTTTTTCAGTATTTTTCGTTTGCGCGCAGATGCTTGTCACTACGACATCTGCACAGGCTGACCAAGACAAAAATGACCCGACTCAGCTTGCTAAATCCAGCGGGTGTTTTGAATGTCATGGGTCGGCCCGGGCACTGATTGGGCCAGCTTTTTCTGACATCGCGGCGCGCCGTGTCGCGGAAAAAACAGATGGCAACGCCCTGTTTCAGACAATCAAAAACGGTGGCAAGGGCAACTGGTCTGAACTTTCAAAAGGCGTCCCTATGCCGCCTTATTCGGGTTCTTTGACAGACGCGGAAATCCAGTCACTGGTTGACTGGATTATTGAATTTCAAAAGTAATTTTTTATTTATTTAAGGTGAATTGAATGTCACGTTTTTGTTTTGCACAGATCCTCTCACACCATCGCATTTTCCGGCTTCCCAAGGCGTCAAACACCCGCATTGAAAATGTCATGGGTCAGATTGTTAATATGATCTTTTTGCGATCCCGTTCAAAAAGCGGGCTTTTCTTATCTTTGTTCATAGCCTTGGCGATGTCGCTAACGGTGGCTGGATCAGCAGGGGCAGCAGAGCTTCGGGTGCTGAAATCCGGCCTTGGTAACGGCACGGTCAGTTCAAGCCCGTCCGGCATTAGCTGCGGTGGCGATTGTAACGAGCTTTTTTCTGCGGCAACCACCGTGACACTAACGGCGGCTCCTGCGGCGGGCTCTGTCTTTGCTGGCTGGGCAATAGATGCAGATGCGGACACCAGCACCACGCCTGATTGTTCAGGTGCCAGCACCAGTTGCGTCATGTCCATGGCCGTGGCCCGGTCTGTGCGCCCGGTTTTTTCTCCGGCCGCGCCGATAGCGCCTTTAACGGGCTTCACGCCCACTGACATTCAGGCCTATTTAACCGCAAATCCATCGGTCACTACACCGGGCGCATTTATCGCGGCGCTTCCTGCTGAATTCAAACAAAACTGGATCATGATGACCCGGTCCGAAAGCCTGCAAACGGGCACATCGGGTGTGCCGCGCATCTTGTTGCCCAGCCAGAATGCCCAGTTCACTTTCACGGTTGGCATGGCATTGCACAGCTCATACCCCGGTGCACATCCGAATGCGATTGAGTACAT
Organism: Sulfitobacter sp.; assembly: GCA_051251995.1. Lineage (GTDB taxonomy): Bacteria > Pseudomonadota > Alphaproteobacteria > Rhodobacterales > Rhodobacteraceae > Sulfitobacter. The sequence goes on along the minus strand of JBPOFF010000014.1, from coordinate 23,314 downwards.
GCAATGGGACGCCACGGAAAAGAACTTCCGTTTTCATGAGATTGTGCTGGACGCAGTTCCTGCACTTGGGTCGGTGCCAGCCCGCAATCGTGGGGTCAAAGCAGACGACGAGAAATGCACCAGATGCCATTCGACGCGCAACATCGAAAACCCCGGCACCCTTCCCGGTACAACCGGCATGCAACCCGGATTGCTCAAGGCGAAAAACAAACCCAATTGGGACACCTATGACAGTTGGGGCGGCATGTTGGGTTTTAACCGCGACAGGATTTATCAAGGCACAGTCGAAGCTGCAGCGTTCCGCAAGCTACTCAACCCTTGGACTTGGGCAAGCGATCCTGAAAGCCGCAAAGTCATTGAACAGTTGCGCCTTCAGCAGGCCCCGACCTTTCCCGCGATCCACCAGATTGTTCGGCTGCGCGGCGGCGCAAATGATGGTCATGTGAAATTCGCTTTTGACCCAGCGACGCCCGTTACAACTGAACCTGCGCCGTCAGGTGGGACCAATATTAACGTCACCTATAATTTTGACCGGGTTGCAGGCACCCCGCCGGGAACCTCGGTTGTTCAGGGCGGGCAATTTGTAACGTTGCATCACACCAGCGACCCAAGTGGCGACGAGGGGCGGGGGATCAACTATTTCGACCACCTTGGCGGTCTTGACGGCACGCTCAATCAACAACGTGTGGCGGATGAGCTGATCGACCACCGTTTCGCAACAGGCAGTTTCCCCAACATGTCTGTTGATGTGCGCCCCATCGCTTTGGCGATATCGCGCAATTGTCTTAGTGTGAATGCTGCGACAAATGCCATTCAATCATCGCCAGCCCTCACGATAGACACATCCTTCTTTGAGGCGCGCCATGGGTTGACGATTAACGATCTGGTTGCAGACACACGCGCCCGCGCCCAAAGCCTGACCCGGCGAAAGGCTGATATCCAATCGGTAAACTACAGCCGCCCCGGTGATCTTTATACCAATGGGTCGGTGAATGGTCTTATTGAGGAATTTGGGGCTGCAACCTCTGCTGGGTTGTCGGCATCTTCAAGCCGTATGCGGCAAGAGGTCTTTCGCCGTCCGTTAAGCGGTTTTTCCGGCGATGGCACGGTGATGGGCGGTATCTACATCGACCGGGAGCTTTACGCATTTAACACCAACCGTGTCGCCATGTATCGGTACTTTTTGGAACCTTTGGGTGTCTCCGTAGACAAATGGTCAATGGGCGTCCGGGGTCGGTCGCGAACCTATAGTTTTGCTGATATTTTTGGGACGTACTCCAACGTCTTCAACACTGAACTGAGCGCCAGCATCACAAGCGACCCACGCGGCACGCCAATTGCCAACCCGCTGGATTGTGCGCAACTGATTGCTGCGGTGAACACCACGCTTGGCACGTTGCCCGCACCAAATGATGTTCCGACATATACTGATGTGCAGCGTATCTTTAACAAGTCGTGTATCGAATGCCACGGCGGGCTCGACTACCCCCCATATTCGCAGTTTGGCACGTCGTTGGACCTGTCAGAAAACGAAAGTCATGTCGCGCCAGAGGATCGGTTGGATCGGTCACATGGCATTGCTGTAACACGGATCAATACGACGCCAGCCACCAGTTTTCTGTATCAACGTATCTCCAATACCGATGAAACCTGCCCCTATGGGATGATGCCTTGCGAGGGGCCGGCCCTTTCGCAATCGGATATTGAAACCGTGCGACGCTGGATTGTCGGAGGCGGTATGAATTCGCGGGGCGACCCGCATATTCGAACGGTTTCGGGGCAAAACTATGATTTCCAAGCCGCAGGTGAGTTCACCTTGCTAAAAGGTCAGGGCTTTGAATTGCAAGTGCGCCAGACCCCGGTGACAACGGCAGGGCCATTGGGGCCAAACCGCCATACCGGATTAACCTCATGCGTGTCCGTTAATACAGCGGCTGCGGCGCGGATCGGCAAGGATCGTATTTCGATCATTGGCAGCTTAAGGCAAGACCCCAACCCCGAGGAAATGGAGCTTCGGGTGAACGGCAAGCTGGTCAAGCTGGGACCTCAAGGTCTGAACTTGCCAGATGGCGGACGCATCTTGCGCACGTCAGGCAACAACGGTTTGAAAATTCTGCAACCGGGTGGTGGCGAAATCATCATCACGCCCCGGTTCTGGAACCATCATCAGATGTGGTTGCTGAACATCAACGCCTCAAACGCCCGTACCTCGGCTGGGCTGGCGGGGAAAATCCCTAAAGGGAATTGGCTTCCGGCAATGAAAGACGGGGCCCTTTTGGGAGACCGACCTGTCGATATGAATGAACGCTATGATGTCTTGTATCATAAGTTTGGATCGGTCTGGCGGGTTGAAAAGGATCAGTCGTTGTTTGACTACGCACCGGGCCAATCAACCCATGATTTCACCAACAAGGAATGGCCGCTTGGCCATGAACCTGACAAGTGTATTTTGCCCGATACAAAAGACCCGTTGGAGCCAATTGAGCTTGAGAAGGCCAAAGAAATTTGCGGTGATTTGAAAGATAAGGTCGATTTGTTTAACTGCGCTCAGGACGTCGCGGTGACGGGTGATCCGATCTTTGCCAAGCTTTATCTGGAAGAGCAGGATGTTACATTGCGCAAGCCGCCAGAGGTGCCGAGGCTGGTCGGGCCGAAACCCTTTGATGAGGACTTAGGCTTTGCACCGCGCTTTGTTTGGGAGCCTGAAAAGGACCGCAAAGACGATGTCGTCATCAGATACCGCCATTGCCTGTGGTCCGCGCATGAAACCTTTAACCAAGGTAAACACTGTGCGCTGACGGACAAGGAAGGCCAGACGTTCCGTACGGCCGCAAAGCTGGATAAACCCGGCGGCTATTTTTGGAAAATCATCGCCGAAGATAACCGGGGCGGCGTCACAGAAAGCGAAACCCGCAGGTTTGACACGGCGCGCCGGAAATAGGCAAAAGGGCACAGTGTTAGAAACGTCTTTCAGGCATTAGGAATTTTGCCTGAGAGTTATCTATTTAAACTGGGTTGGCTGAGGAATCTATGGCCACACTTAATCCAAACAAAACCCCTTGGCCCGGACAAACGCCCCAAAAGCGTCCCTTTCTGGCTGGCTGTATTGCCGGGTTTTGTCCTGTGACCAGCAATATGTGGCACTGGGTCCAAACGCCTCGGGGTATCGCTGTTGATCGTAAGGCTGCGTTGCGGCGCGGTCAGCATCGTAATTTTGGACGGCATCTTTCAAGCCAGCCTCCTGATACTTGTCCATGTGAAATGTGTGCCTAAACGGTAGCCGTTTGGATATCTCTGGCGCAGCGGTAGGATAACCAATCGCCAATCCCGCAACGGGGAAAACATGTTCAGGTAAGCCAAGCAGCGTTGACACCGATGCCGCTTCATTGCGCACAGCACTGATCGGGCAGCACCCCAGACCAACGGCCTCGGCTGCCGTCACGAATGCCCCCAATGCAATTGCCGCATCAACGGCAGCGTTAAAGAATGCATCAAGATGGTCGTTTGCAAACGGAACGTTATGCCATCTGTGCAACAGCCTTTGTCGACGGTTATTGCCACAAAAAACTGCGATCACCGGGGCACCCGCTACCCACACTTGCCCCCCGACAAGATCGGCCAACTGGTGCCGCGATTGCTCAGACGTCAAAAGGATGATGTCGCGTTGTTGAAGGTCACTTTTGCTGGGCGATGCCAGTGTGATGGCGCTGAGTGTTTCGAGGATGTCCTGCGACACGGGGCGATCCAAAAACGCGCGACAAGACCCACGTGCAGCCATCGACAGTAACGGCCCACTGACACTGTTCAAATCAGAAGCGTTCGGCGCATCGCTAAACCGGGCGTCCAGCAGTGATTGCAAATCGGGCTGGGGTGTTTTTGACATCTTAATCCTCATCATCCGATTGGCGCTGTGTTAGTATTACTTACGAAAACATAAAGAAATTTTCGCGTTCATTAAGGCACCCTATTGATTACAATAGGTCCACAAGGGTTCATCCGATGGATAGTGTTGGTTTAAATGACAGCAGACAAGTTGAAAATCACCATTGATCGAGGGGCAGACGGATCATCTTCGCCGCAGGTCTTTGAGGTGCCTGCCTACGAGAACCAAACCGTTCTGGATGTGGTATCGTGGATTCAACAGAACGCCGATCCAACACTGAGCTACAGGTTTGCTTGCCGGGTTGGTATGTGTGGCAGCTGCGCGATGATGGTCAACGGCGTGCCACGCTGGACGTGCCGCACACATACCTCAAAGGTATTAGATGGCACTGAAATCAGGATTGGACCTTTGCGCAACCTGCCGGTGATCAAGGATTTAGTGGTAGATATGGACCCGTTCTTTGACAAATGGATCGCGGCAGAGGGCGTGCATCACGGGGTGCTGACCCGCGATGATCCGATCACGCCCATTGATGAAACAACCCCCGCACGGGTCGCAGCAAACGCCGGGATCGAATGTATCAACTGCTCTGTCTGTTATGCAGCCTGTGATACGGTTACGGGGAATGCGGACTATCTGGGGCCAGCGGCCTTGCAACGGGCATGGACGCTGTTGAACGACGTCAAGGATGACGGGCGCGCTGCCATTCTTGATGCGGTGTCAGACAAGGGTGGTTGCCACAATTGCCACTCGATGGGGTCCTGCACAACCTATTGCCCAAACGATTTGAACCCGATGTCGGCAATTTCGGGGCTCAAACGCGAAACGGCAAAGAATTTTTTTAAGAGGGCGCGCTGATGCTTTCCTTGCGACTGTATATGCTGCAACGGATCACTGCGCTGCTGATGGCACCCCTGGTGCTGGGGCATTTGGCCGTGATGATTTATGCGGTCCAAGGCGGGCTGAGTGCCGCAGAGATTCTAGGCCGCACCCAAGGATCAGTTTTGTGGTTCCTGTTCTACGGCACTTTTGTTGTGGCGGTTTCTATCCACGGCGCGATTGGCCTGCGCACAGTTGCGAATGAGTGGGGCGGCCTCAAAGGGTTTGCGCTGGAAGGGTTTATGTGGGGCACTGGATCAGCCCTTTTTGCACTAGGAGCACGCGCCGTTTGGGTCGTGACATTGGCATGACGGTATTGGCACGCGCACATCCACTATGGCTGGCATTCATGCTGCACCGGGTTTCCGGTGTCGTGCTGGCACTGTTTCTGCCTATGCATTTCTGGGTGTTGGCGATGGCAATGACCGATCCTGCACGGCTTGACGGGTTCTTGCATCTGACAGATTCGGGCATCGTCAAACTGGCCCAGTTTGGCCTCGTCTTCTTACTGGCGGTGCATATGTTTGGCGGCTTGCGAGTGATGGCGATGGAATGGTTACCGTGGACCTCGCCGCAAAAAACACTGGCTGCGGGGGCGACGGCCGTGTCCTTTCTGATTGCGGGCCTGTTTTTCCTAAAGGCGATTTGACATGCCGCTCAGTGATATTGAACGCCACGATACGGATATTTTGATCATCGGTACGGGCGGTGCGGGCTTATTCGCGGCGCTGCACGCCCAGCAAAGCGCGCCTGACGGCACCAAGATTACCATCGCGGTCAAAGGTTTGATCGGGAAATGTGGCTGCACGCGGATGGTGCAGGGGGGATACAATGTCGCCCTTGGTGGTGGCGACACGGTCGAGCGGCATTTCATGGATACGATCAACGGGGGCAAATGGCTGCCCAATCAAGACATGGCATGGCGGCTGTGTGAACAGGCAGTTGTGCGTATCCGCGAGTTGGAAAACGAGGTCGGCTGCTTTTTTGACCGCAACCCAGATGGGTCACTGCATCAAAAGGCATTTGCCGGACAGACGGCGGACCGGACAGTGCACAAGGGTGACCTCACGGGGATTGAGATCATCAATCGCCTGATGGAGAAGGTCCTCGCCAGTGGTGTTGAAAAACTGCAAGAACATCGGGCCGTGGGGCTGATACCGACCAAGGATGGCAAGGCGCTGGCAGGCGTTTTGATGATTGACATGCGCAGCGGAAAGTTCCGGTTGATCCGCGCCAAAACTGTGCTGATGGGCACGGGCGGTGGGCCGACCATGTACAAATATCACACGCCCAGCGGCGATAAAACCATGGACGGTCTTGCCATGGCACTGCGGGCGGGGTTGTCCCTGCGTGATATGGAAATGGTGCAGTTTCATCCAACTGGTTTGCTCGCGGGCGATCATACGCGGATAACCGGCACTGTGTTAGAAGAAGGACTGCGGGGTGCAGGTGGTGAGTTGATCAACCACAATGGCCAGCGATTTATGTTTGACTACGATGCCAAGGGCGAACGCGCGACCCGCGATGTGGTCAGCCGTGGTATCTATGCCGAGATGCGCAAAAACAACAACCCGGATCAGGAGGGCGTGTTTATCTCGATGGCGCACCTTGGTCCTGACAATGTCCGCAAGAAGTTCAAAGGCATGGTCAATCGCTGCGCCGACAGCGGTTTTGATCTGGCCGCTGGCAAGGTCGAGGTGGTGCCAACCGCGCATTATTTCATGGGCGGCGTGATCGTCGACGTGGATACTCGCACCGAAATGGAGGGTCTCTATGTCGCGGGCGAGGACGCAGGCGGTGCACATGGCTCCAATCGTCTGGGCGGTAATGGTGTTGCAAACTCCACGGTTTATGGCGGTATTGCTGGCGATACGATGGGCGCAGATATCCGCAGCATGCATTCACTGCGCGCGCCTGATGAGGCCGTGCTGCAAGCAGAGTACGAACGCGCGATCTATCCGCTGCACCGCAAGCCCGACCTGATCTTACCATTGCGCAAGAAATTGCAGGACGTGATGTGGGATGACGTGGGTGTGATGCGGACCGAAGCTGGCATGAAACGCGGGCTGGATGGCATTTCCGAGGTGTCAGATGCGTTGATGGATGTTGGCGTGTCGCCGGATAATTTGGCGTTTAACCTCACCTGGCACGATTGGCTGAACCTGCGGTCGCTATGCGATGTATCAGACGTCATCACCAAGGCTGCGCTGATCCGTGAAAACTCCCGCGGCGCGCATTTCCGAGAGGATTTTCCAGACCCCGGAGCCATGGAAGACAGTGACTTTACCGTGGCCCACATGGCAGGCGACACCGTAAAAGTCACCTGTGAACCCGTTCAATTTACAATCGTGCGACCCGGCGAGACGGTCTTGCCCGACGGTGCACCCGAAACATTGGTAGCAGCACAATGATTGAATTTGCACTGACACTACTCGGCTTACTGGTTACAATTTTGGTCGCGTTTGGCACGTCCACCCTTACAGCCAAGAGAGAACGAGAGCGCCTGCGAGAAGAATTGAAACTGGAATATTCTGTTGAGAACGCAATCCGCGAACTCTTATCAAATCCGAACTATAAGAAGCGCGGCTTGAGAAAGATAAAACATCATCTACGGGGATTTGCTTCGGATGACGAACTGCGCAGAGCGCTGATGCGCGCTGGTGCTGTTGCCTTCTCAGGGGAAGGCGACGAAGAAATGTGGGGCCTTATCAGCCGTAACTCGGAGGACTTTAAATGATCCCCATCAACCTGATACAATCCACCGCCGAAACTCTGATGGACAAAGCGGCCATCGAAATCCCGCAAGATTACCTTGATGGCTTGCAGCACGCTGCCAAGACCGAAAACGGTGATCTGTCATCTTTTGTCCTCAAGGCCATGCTGGAAAACTACGAGGCCGCGAAAGAAGACCGTCGGGCGATGTGTGGCGATACGGGCGTGCCGCGGTGGTTTGTGAAAATGGGCAACGGTGCTTCGGTTGAGGGCGGGATGGTGGCACTTGAAGCCGCGCTACGCCGGGCGACGGCAAACGCCACCAACGGCGTACCGCTGCGCCCTAACCGGGTACATCCGCTTTGGCGCACGGATCATAACAACAACGTCGGTATCGGCGCGCCCGAGATTGAATATGGCTTTGAACCGGAAGGCGATTGGATTGATCTGATCACCGTGCACAAAGGTGGGCTGTTTGGCACGGATTACCGGATGCTGTTCCCCTCGGACGGCGTGCAGGGCATCAAGCGGTTTTACCTCGACAGCCTTATGGCGTTTGGCAAGCGCGGCCTCGCCTGTCAGCCTGCGATTATTGGCATTGGCCTAGGTGGCTCCAAAGACATCTGTATGACGCTGGGCAAACGCGCCTCTACCCTGCGGATGGTCGGGAGCCGTAATTCGGACCCAAGGATTGCGAAAATGGAAGATGACTTTAAGGAGCTTGGCAACTCTATCGGTATGGGTGCGATGGGTTTTGTTGGAAAAAACATGGTGATTGATTGCAATATTGAGGTCGGCTATTGCCACACGGGCGGCATGCCAATGTCGGTGCATGCATTCTGCCTGTCCTCGCGCCGCGCCGTGGCACGGGTGTTTCCAGATGGCCGCGTCGAATACCGCACTGATCCCGATTGGTTTACGCCCTATCAGCGCCGTGAAACCGTTGACTGGGAGTCGATGCAGGAGGCCGCAGAATGAGTAGCCTGCGCGAAGTTCACCTCTCCACCACCCCCACGGACGAAGCCATTGCCGATCTGCGGTTGGGTGACATCGTTTATCTGACGGGTCTGATGTATACGGCCCGCGAAGGTGTCTATATGCGCGCGCTTGAGGGGCAGGCGAATATTCCGATGGAATTGCCATCACAATCAGCGGCCAACTTTCATTGTTCCCCCGCTGCGCGGATTAATCCTGATGGGACGTTCGACATGGGGGCTGTGACTGCAACTGCGTCATTCCGTTTTGCCAAATGGTTGCCGGAATGGATGGCCAAAACTGGAGCCAAACTGATTGTCGGCAAGGGGGGCATGACCTCAAAAGACTACAAAGAATACTTTGTGCCAAATGGTGCCGTTTATCTGTCCACGGTTGGCTATGGCACCGGGGCCTTGCTGGGGCGTGGTGTTGAACGCGTCGAGGCGGTGCATTGGAACGAAGAGCTGGGTCTGGCGCAGGCGATGTGGGTTCTTAAATGCAACAAAATGGGGCCGTTTATCGTCGCCTCAGACATGAATGGTGATTGTCTGTTTGAACGTGAAAACGCCAAGATCGCTAAAAATGTCATGCGCGTTTACGAAGGCACCAGACCTGCCACCATGAAACGCTATGGCGAAAGCGATGACCGCACCGACGAGGTGATCTGACGCTAGAACACTTCGCCGGCAAGAATGCCCAACCCCATAATCAGGGTGAGACCGATCAGCAGACGTCGAAACATATTATCACTTAAACTGCGGAAAACAGCGATGCCAATCTGGGCTGCGATCAGTCCGGCAGGGATCGTCACCAACAAAGCGCGTTGGGCCTCGGCACCATAGGCACCTTTAAAAAATAGCAAGGTGATGGTTGTGCTCAGAATGACCACGTTAAAGGGCTGCAAGACGGCACGTGTCTCGGCTTTTGGCCAAGGTCTGATCGACAGCCACATGGCCGGAATAGCCCCAGACACCGACGCCGCACCGCCCAACACGCCACCGACAAGGCCAATGGCGGCATCCACCCAAGGCGTGCGCCGCGAAAACGCGGGCAAGGCAGCGCGGAAACTGAAATAGCTGCCGTAGATAATCAACATGACCGCGATCCCAATACGCAGTGTCTCGGCGTCTATGCCGTTCAGCAGAAACAAACCGATGGGGACCCCAGCAAGGCCGGGGATAAGAAAGCGCAACAACCGTGCCGGGTTGGCAAGGATTTCAGATCGCACCACCCAAAGCCCCTGCAAGCCAGCCAGTACAGACATCAGCGCCACAATCGCCACTGATGTAACCGGGGGCAGAACCACCAGATAAAACCCCAGCGCAAACAGGGCTGTCCCAGTCCCCGCCAAACCGTTGATAAAACCACCCGCCGCCGCCCCAATCAGCAGGTAGGTCAAGGTTTCAGATGTCATATTCCAGTGTCCCGCCGTTCACGTTTTGCCGCGTCGATCACGCTGGCAAGCGCGGTGAACAGCTCTTTAATCAACTGGGGTTTAACCTGATCTTTGTGAAAGGCCAGCCCCAGACACCGCTTGGGGGCATCATCGCCCAAGGAAAGCCGTTTCACCGAAATGCTGTCTTGGGGTTTGACCGCCAAATCCGGCACAATCGAAACGCCCAAGTTGGCATGAACCATGCTGGTGATCGCTTCTGGACTGTCCAGCTCCATTGTTTCGGTCACCTGCAACCGCTTTGCTAAAATCCAGTTGTCGATCAGCGTGCCCAACACGGCACTGCGATCAAACCTGATAAATGGGCGGGTGACCAAAAGCTCAAAGGGATCGTTCCCGGTTTCTTCGGGTGCGGCGATCAACTGCATCGGTTCTTGGGTCAGTTCGCGAAACCGGATGGCCGGCGGGATCAGATGCGGTTTTGTGACAACAGCCGCATCCAGATTACCACGTTCGATTTCTGTCAAAAGCGTGCCTGTCAGACCGGGGCGCAGGCGCAATCCGATGTTGGGGTATTTGCTTTTCAGGACGGCCATCGCCTTGGGCGTTAATCCGGTCAGGGTTGTGCGTAAGACGCCAAGGCTGACCACGCCGCTTAATCCACCATCGGCCAAGACCGACGGCACAAGATTATCGTAATCGGCGATGAGCTTGCGGGCCTTGCGCACGATCTCATGGCCAATGGGCGTCAGTTCGGGGGTCCGGGGTGCACGGTTGAACAAGGCCACGCCCAAGTCCGCTTCGAGCGCCTGCATCTGCTGGCTGACGGCGGCATGGGTGACGTGAACAACATCCGCAGCAGCACTGAATGTTCTGTTGTCTGCAATCGCAACCAAGGTTTGCAGGAGGCGGATAGTCATGCGGGGGACCTTTTTTGTAAATTTGACTTTCGCAAGATATAGATGATTTTGGCTAATGTTAAGTAAGGCTTACGTGCGGGATAGGCGCTTTCCAGCGATAAATGGAGGTTGCCATAAAGGCGCGGAACCAAGACTATGGCGGGGCGTACCCGGTTGCGCCAACTGCAATCATGATGAGAGAACACATGCAACTTGATGGCATTGGACGTGTGCAATCGCCGCGCGTTATCAGAATTGGCGGCGGTGTTGCCCAAGAAGTGGGCGAGGTTCTGGGCCAATTGGGTCTGTCACGACCGCTGATTGTCACAGATGCAAATTTGATGACCCTTGGTCATGTTCAGACCGTTACAGATGTGTTGGACGCCACAAACACCACCTGGACAGTGTTCGACGATGTTGTCGAGGACCCCACCGATCAGTGTGTGATCGCAGGGCTGCGTGCATTTCAGGCGGGTGATTATGACTGTATCATCGGGTTTGGTGGTGGCAGTCCGATGGATACCGCCAAGGCGATTAGTTTTATGAGTGTCAATCCGGGACATGTGCGTGACTACAAGGCACCGCACCAAATTGATCGTTGCGGTCCCCCTGTCATCTTGATCCCGACCACCGGCGGCACAGGGTCCGAACTGACCCGTTGGTGCGTGATCACCGATACCAAAAAGACCGAGAAATACAATCTTTCCGGTTTGGCCTGTGTGGCCACTGCCGCGCTGATAGACTGGACATTCACCACCACCAAACCATGGCGCATCACCGCAGATACAGCGGTGGACAGCCTGACCCACGCTATTGAGGCCTATGTTAGTCGCAAAGCGTTTGCGTACACAGATGCCTTTGCACTGGCAGCGATACCGGCAATCGCCAAACACGTGCGCACCGCCTGCCACGCACCGGATAGCGCTGAGGCACGCAGCGCCCTAATGTTGGCCGCATCCCAGGCGGGTATGGCATTTTCCAACGCGTCAGTTGCCTTGGTGCATGGGATGAGCCGCCCAATTGGCGCGCATTTCCACGTGGCACATGGGCTGTCAAACGCGATGCTGTTGCCCGAGATCACACGGTTCTCAATCTCTGCCGCTGAGGCGCGGTATGCGACCTGTGCACGGGTCATGGAATGGGCGGATGATCGGGATGCTGATGCAGTGGCCTGCCAAAAGTTGGTCGAAAATCTGGTTATTTTGAATGCTGATTTGAAAGTGCCAAGCCCAAGTTCGCTTGGCCATAGCGGCAGTGATGAGGTTTTTAGCTTGATGGCAACCCAAGCACTGGCCTCTGGGTCGCCGCAAAACAATCCAAAGGTGCCGACGCAAGACGAGATCATTCAACTGTACCAAAATATCTGGTAATAGACTCGGGGTTGTACCTCCAATACCAAACCCGTCACCTTTCGATCATCGGAGCGTTTGACGACATCAAAAGACAGGGCGTAGCCCGTGTTTCTGTACCAAAGAAAAATGTCATGCGTGCCGCGGTGGTTCGAGATTTCAACGAAGACCTTCCAATCGAAACTGTCGATGATCCAATTTGTCCCGACAACGGCGTGGTTTTGGAAGTTGCATCCTGCGGTGTTTGCCGGTCCGATTATCATGGTTGGACGGGCGGGCATCCGAAGGTGCAGAACGGTTCAATCCTTGGTCATGAATATTGTGGCGCCGTGGTCGAGGCTGGCCCGCGCGCAATACGCCCTTGGAGACCGATTGATCGCGCCGTTCATTCTGGGCTGTGGCAGTTGCCCTGCCTGCTAGCCATAAAAATACACCGATTTGCTCAAAGATCATTCCTTAGCCAAGGAATGGACCCGCTCATTCAAGTGACATCCGACAGGTGATTGATCAGCGCCCGAATGCGCGCGGTCAAATGACGGCTTGGCGGATAGACAACATACAACCCCAAAACTTTTGGTTCTTGATCTTCAAACAAAAGCCTCAACCGATCTGCCGCCAAGAATGGCGCGGCTGTATAAAGCGGCATACGGCCAATACCCAATCCACCAGCGGCCATATGAGCAATCGCCAAAGGTGAATTTGCGCGAAAGGTGCCGTTAACGGCGACACTGTCGATTTTACCTTTTTTCCAAAACTCCCAGTGGTCAATGTTTCCTGACGTCGTTTGCAACAGACAATTATGGTTCGACAGCGCAACTGGATCTTTGGGCGCCCCTTTTAACCGCAGATATTCGGGTGACGCACAGCAAACAATGCGCATGTCCTTTAGTTTCTTTGCCACCAAACTTGAATCTTTCAAATCGCCAAACCGAATGGCCAGATCGAACCCTTGATCCATAATCGACACATGGTGATCAGACAGATGCAATTCGATTTGTACTTTTGGATGCGCCGCTTGAAACGGTAACAGCGTGGTGACAAATTGATTGCTTCCATATCCGGTTGGCGCGGTTATCCGAATGGGTCCTGCAAGCTCTGATTGCCTCTCCTGAACCAATCCTTCCAATTCGTCGAACTGGTCCAATATCGGGATACAGCGTTCTAAATAAGCATGCCCCGTTTCGGTCAAAGCGACACTGCGCGTTGTGCGGTTGAACAGTTGCGCATCAAGCCGCTCTTCCAATTGACGCACATATTTACTGGCGAGTTTGGTGCTGATCCCCCTGCGCGCGGCACCAACTGTAAAGGACCCATGGGCCGCAACCGCGGCAAAGGTTCGCATTCCTTCGATCGTATCCATGCTTTACCTCATTTATCCACATAATGTTCATAGTGATTGAATAAATTGATTTATTATCGCCGTCTACAAAGTTCGTTAGACAAATGAAATTCGACCAAGAACACCTCGGATCACTTCAATAACAGGAAAATAGCATGTCTAACGCCGTCCGCATTCACAGCTTCCCTTTGTCCGGTCACGCCCACCGTGTCGTGCTTTTTGCCGGCCTTGCCGGGATCAAACACGATGTCATTAACGTTGACCTTTCCAATGGTGCCCATAAAACACCAGAGTTCTTGGCTTTGAACCCATTGGGCCAAGTGCCAGTGATCGAGGATGGCAGCACTGTCGTGAGCGATTCAAATGCGATTTTGGTTTATCTCGCGCGCAAATACGCCCCCGCATACATTCCCACTGACCCGGCAGAGGAAGCAGAAGTTCAAAAATTCCTCACATTTGCGTCGGGTGATCTTGCCTTTGGCCCTGCCGCCGCGCGCTTGGTCAACATCTTCAACGCGGCGATACCGATTGAGTTTTGTCATACCGTTGCAGCCCGGGCCTTGGGCAACCTTGAGGCGCATTTAGAAGGTCGGGATTTTGTTGTTGGCAGTCGCCCGACCATCGCCGATGTCGCAATCTACAGCTATACCGTTTGCGCACCAGAGGGCGACGTCTCGCTTGATGCCTATCCTAACGTACGTCGGTTCCTTGCAAATGTGGAAGCCTTGGACGGCTTTGTGCCGATGGCCGTTACCAAAGTTGGCCTGTTGGCCTAACCGGTTCTGCCCTGCTGTGATCTTGCGCACGGCAGGGCGGTCACCCATCAACAGATGAGGTTCACCATGAATGGGAAAATCAATGACTCGCCATTTCACGCTGGAGAAAAGGCCATTCAAACCCGTATTGGCAAACGTGATGAGGTTGAACAGCTTGGGCGCAGGATGATCCGACCTTTTATGCCGGACCAGCACCGACAGTTTTTTGGCCAACTGCCCTTTGTCATCATGGGTAGCATTGACGCGGATGGATGGCCATGGGCGTCAATCCTCGCGGGCAATCCGGGCTTCATAACCTCGCCTGATCCAAAACGGCTTGATGTTGACCTTATGCCAATTGCAGATGATCCATTGCATGGTGCCCTAAGATCGGGCGCGCCAATTGGTCTTTTGGGTATCGAAATCCCAACCCGTCGCCGGAACAGAATGAACGCCCATGTGCTGCACGCAAATGCAAACGGTTTTGCACTGCACGTGGATCAGTCGTTCGGCAACTGCCCGCAATACATCCAAACCCGCGATTTCCAATTTCTGCGCGGCCAAGACACCCCAGTGGATCGGGCACCAACGGTGTCATTCACCAAATTGGATTCCGCAGCTCAGGCGGCGATTGCGGCGGCTGATACATTCTTTGTCTCTAGCTATGTTCACACATCTAACAATGAAGCGGGCGAAGGCGTAGATGTCTCGCATCGCGGCGGCAGGGCGGGGTTTGTCAAAGTCAGCGATAATACTCTTACCGTCCCGGATTACGCCGGAAATAACCATTTCAACACACTTGGTAATTTTCTGGAAAACCCAAAGGCCGGATTAATCTTCCCGGACTTCACAACCGGTGATGTGCTGATGCTGACCGGCACAGTCGAAATTTTATGGGAGGATCACCCAGCAGTCCACGCCTTTGACGGGGCCGAACGCGGCTGGCGCTTCACGCTTAACCACGGCATCCGCATCCATGACGCGCTGCCCTTTCGCGCGACATTTGGGGAATGGTCACCTAACAGCTTATTGGCGGGCGATTGGGCGCAGGCCGATGCACGGCTGGCGGCAGAGGCGTTACGCAATGCGTGGCAGCCAATGCGTGTGACTGAAATCATTGATGAAAGCAGCGTTATCCGGTCATTTACCCTAATACCCTCGGATGGCTCACCGCCGCTTAGCTACAATGCTGGGCAATTTCTGACGATCAGAATAACACCGATTGGGGCCGACAAAGCGCAGGTGCGCACCTATACGGCGTCATCAGCGCCCAGTGATCCGCACTACCGGATCTCAGTCAAACGCGAACCCGGTGGCGTGGTCTCCCATCATCTGTACGATAGGGTCAAACTTGGGGATGTGATTGAGGCCAAAGCACCCAAAGGGGCGTTTTTTATTGATACAAGTAATACCCGTCCAGCGGTGCTGATCGCGGGTGGAGTTGGCATTACGCCGATGATATCCATGGCACAGCAAGTCCTGTACGAAGGTCACCGCACCCGTCACATGCGCCCCCTGACGGTTTTTCACGCAACGCACAATACCGCGCAGCGGGCCTTTACCAAAGAGTTTCGCGGCCTCAATCACCGCAGCCAAGGCAACATCCGTTACTATTCATTTGTCACCAATCCAGCCCCGGGCGAAAAAGCTGGCGTCGATTTTGACGGCGTCGGATACATCATCGCAAGCACTCTGCAACAGGTGTTGCCCTTGGCGAGCTATGATTTCTTTCTGTGTGGTCCATCGGCATTTATGCAGGCCCAATATGAGAACCTGCGTGGGCTTGGCATCCCCGACAAGCGAATCTTCGCAGAAAGCTTTGGCACCGCATCGTTGACCCGAACATCGGACGCTGGCGCACCCCCCGCGTCCGCGCCTGAAGAAGCTGAGGCAGCGGTTGTGAATTTCGCCGTGTCAGGGTTTCAGCAGGCTTGGAGTGAAGGGGATGCGACTTTGCTAGAAGTGGCCGAGGCGCAGAGGCTGGCCCCCAGTTTTTCTTGTCGCACGGGCACTTGTGGGAGCTGTGCCACTCGATTGCTCGCGGGCAACGTGGCCTACCGCACGCCTCCAACGGCAAAGCCCGCCGAAGGTGAAGTTCTGATCTGCTGTGCCGTTCCCGCGAAGGGCACTGAATTGCTTACGCTAGACCTCTGAGCGCTTAAAAATCAGCCGTCACACCCGGTAGTTTCAGCGCCTTGATCATATCGCGCAATTCCTGACGGGCAGCGATATTTGAGATGTTAAGCTGCTTTACCCCAATGTCTTTGAGGTCCAGCAGGGTCAGGCCACGGGGAAATAATTCGCGGAAAATAACACGTTCGTTAAAGCCCGGTGCCACGCGAAACCCGATACGCTTGCTCAGGTTTTGGACAGCGCGCTCCATCTTGTCTTTGTTGACCATGCGCTGGGCCCCCATGCGGTTACGGACCACGACCCAGTCGATCGGCGACAGCCCCGCTTGCGCACGCAGTTGACGGGCGCTCCAGACCATTTCGGAATAAACAGATGGCCCGGTGATCTTGTCACCCATGGCATCGGTGTGCGCCAGTAGATCAAAGTCGATGAAACTGTCGTTCAACGGCGTGATCAGCGTATCGGCAAGCGAATGCGCCACCTGACTAAGCCGGGTATGCGAGCCCGGACAGTCGATCAGGATGAAATCATTATGTGGCTCAAGCGACGTTACGGCGACGCTGAGCCTATGATCGTACATGTTTTCACCGGGACGCAGGCTGCCGGGTTCGACCTCGGGCAGATCGGCCAAGGTTGCGCTGGGCAGGTCCAGTTTGGCCTGTTTCAAAAAGGCCGCGCGATTTTCGGCGTATCGCCCAAAAGTCCGCTGGCGCAGGTCCAGATCAAGTCCGCTGACCTTGTGACCCATCCGCACCAAAGCTGTGGCCAAATGCATCGACACGGTTGATTTGCCCGCGCCGCCTTTTTCGTTACCGACGACGATAATATGCGCCATGCCCCAAGTCCCTCTGCCGTCCCGCGATTATGCAGGATATTGTTGCAGGCCACTATATGTGGGGTTTGGCAATTTGGAAAGTGCGCCCAGACACAAACCGTCAGCTATAATCACGAATGACAAAGTGTTTCGTTGTGGTTTCAATCACATTCCAAAATCCGCGAAAACCGTTGGGGATGAGAAACGCATCACCGGTGCGAAAATCCTGCACAGTACCGTCTTGATCAATCAACTGGCAGTGGCCAGAAATGATATAACAAAATTCATCCCGATCCGTGAACGCATGCCATTTGCCGGGTGTGCTGGTCCAGGTGCCCGCCAGTACACCGTTGTCGAAATGCACGATTGTTTCATGGTGTGGGTCGCCCGCAACCACGCGGTCTGGCAGGTTGGCCAGCCGCCGTTTGGAGGGCTGGCCCGTGTTGGTGGCAAAGTTGATCACAGAGGTCATCACAGAATCTCGTCTTTCAGATAGTAATACGGGTACATCATCCGTTGCCCCAAGCGCCGGAAGGGCGTCAGCAAGCCGTGGCTGGGCAGGGGGGAATTGAAAATTGGCAAATCCACCTCAATCTTTTTGCCCGCAACGATCTGAGCCAGCCGTTTGCCCGCTTGGGCGGAATACATCACACCGTTACCGCCATATCCCATCGCATAATAGACGGTGCGGTCTGGATCGGGCTGATAAATGCGCGGCATCATGTCGTGGCTGACGTCCACCCAACCCCACCATGAATAATCAAGGTCGATGTCTGTCAGCACCGGGAATTTGCGGTGCAGTCCTTTGCGCAACAAGGCAAGGTGTTTTGGGTTTTCGGCATCCCTGCCAGTGATCGCAGAGCGGCTGCCGATCTGCACGCGGTTGTCAGGTAAAAAGCGATAGTAATGCCGCAACGTGCGCGTGTCGGTAAGGGGGGAGCAGGTCTTGAAACCGCAGGCTTCGATTTCGTCATCGTCCAGCGGGCGGGTCACAATGGAGTTTGACAGGATCGGCATCAGGCGATGCTTGGTGCGATAGTTCAACCCCGCCGGGGTGTAGCCCGCCGTCGCCAAGGCTACGGCACGGGCGCGCACGGTGCCACCCGGTGTGGTCAAATGGTGCACGCCGTCCACTACTTTCCAACCCATCACAGGGCTGGCAGTGTGGATTGTCGCTCCCAATTTGCGGGCCAGACGCACATAGCTGAACGCCAGTTTGGCCGCGTGGATGGATGTGCCATCAGGTTCCCACATGGCCCCTTCGGCTTCCATATCCATCGCGCATTGTTCATGCACTTCGTCTTTGCTCATCATCTTTGCGCCATAGCCGAAGGTTTCATTCAGCAGCGCGCATTCTTTTTCAAGATTGGGCAGTACCTTGGCGCGGTGGGCTAGATAGTAGTGCCCGCCCGTCTGTGGATCACACTCAATGTCGTCAGAATTGATCAGATCGTTGAACAATTCAAACGCCTCGACCACTTCGCCGTGCATTTTCTTGGCCGTGTCGACACCCCAGCGCTGAATCCATTGCGAACGTTTCAGACGCCCGGATGAAATCTGCGCCTGTCCGCCATTGCGGGTGGAACAACCCCAAGCGATAGCGTTCGCCTCAAGCACGGTTGCTTTGATACCGTGGTCGCGCGCGAGGTGGATGGCTGTCGACAGGCCCGTATAGCCCGACCCGATCACAATCACATCAACATCCATGTCACCCGAAACCGGGCCATCATCCTGTGGGGGAGGGCCCGCAGTGCCGATCCAATAGGTCGGCGCATGGTCGCGGTTGTGGCCCGGACCCGCATCGACCATCGGGTCATACCTTGGATCATAGCTGGCGCGGGGCCAATGGCGGGGGCGGTGTTTGTCGGGCATATTCTGATCCTTGATCGCTAATAGCTGCGGGCAGAAGGCTGGGGCGGGGAGTTAGGCTTTGAAAGGCGGGCGGGCTTTGCGTAACGCTTGTTTCACAATGATTTTGCCGTCACGCAGGGTGAACAGATCAGCGCCCTGTGCCTCAACGCGCATGCCATCAGCGCCGGTGCCGGAAAATACCCATTCAGATACCGCACGGTCGCCAGAGACGAAATGGCTGTGGTGATCCCAATGCGCGTCTTTCATGCCGGCCCAAACTGCGCGGAACGCATCTGCGATGGCCTTGGCCCCTTCGATTTTCGCACCAAATACGTCTGGGCCACCGACAGTATAGAAGACGCAATCATCAGCGAAATGGGTCATCACGCCGTCAACGTCATGGCGGTTAAAAGCGTCGAATGTGTCGGCAAGGTCTTGGGCGGTCAGGGTCTTGGTCATATGGGGCGCTCCGTCTGGGTTGATCAATCCGGACACGCATCATGCGATATCCAGAGGAAATTGAGGGTGTTCAGTTTGTCGGGTGTGGCCTGTTTTGGCTATAAAGCCATAGGGTGTCATGGGCGGTTTTTAAGGTTGTTGAGGGGAGTCGGATAGGGCCAAAATTAAGGTTAAATTGGCGCCAGATGCTGATTATCTTGTGGGATGAACTATCTTCTCACAGGTGAGTTTGGCCGACATTTTGTAACCGTTTGTAACGTCTGAAAGCAGAACAACCGCGAGCGCATTTGTTTGTCGCTGCTATGAGGTGCCGGGTGTTCCGATTCAGGCCTTATTCAAGGCACATATTTCAGCGGCTGAATTGTAAAATAACGCCGCTACACGTCTGACCGCGTAACGCATTTAAAAATAAAGATTATTTGAAATGGCTGGGGTGGAAGGATTCTAATCCGAAACTCATAAAGTGCCTTTTTCCTATATAAATATAGGGTTTATAGCTTGTTTTGTCCACGTGATTGTAACACAAGACTGTAACACAATTGCTTTTTGGAAGGCTTCAAATGGGCAAACAGTCTTATCTTTTACGGCGCGGCGGAAGTTACTCTGCACGTATCCGTGTGCCTGCTGATCTGGTCGATATCGTCGGACGACAGCAACTTGTGAAGTCACTCGGCACCCGTGATCCAAGCGAAGCGAGACGGCTTGTGCTGACAGTGGTGTCAGATTGGCATGATCAGTTTGAGCGCCTTAGATCGCGTATCAAGCTGACCTCTGAGGAGGCTACAGATGCCGCTTTGGATTTTCCCAGTTAGTCATTGCCGATGATGATACTCGCCGCGCTATGGTCCCAAGTCAGGCAGATGTGGACAAGGCGCTCGACAAAGCAAAACATCGGGTGGTGAAAGAGCGTCTGGACGTAAATGATCCGCTGCAAATGCTGGACGCAGCCTTGGATGCACTTGTCCTCAAAGATCGCCGCAGCGGTCCCGAAAGCGCAGATGCAGATTTTCGCCAGATCAAATTACGCGACTTGCGAAAGACACTTGCCAGCGGTGAGGCGCATTTGGTGAGCCACGCGGTTGATCAGGTTTTGGAGCAGACGGGTACAATCGCACCTGATGGATCACCAGAACATCGCGACCTTGTGCAGAAACTTATCCGCGCTGAGATTGAAGCACTACAACGCACCTTAGAGCGCGATCAGGGTGACTACGGCGGCACCCCCAACAGACAGGCTGATATCGGATGCTATGGAGCGCGCTGCAATGCCTGCTGGGGCAGTAGATGCTGCTGGACCCCTGCTGGATAAATTTCTTGCGGAAAATCCAAGCGGTGTAAAAGACAATCGACTAAATCAGATGCGCCATGATGTCAGTCTGTTCTTTGATGTCTTTGGCGTTGGTACTGCAATCACAGACCTAGACAAACGTGCTGTGCGTGATTGGAAAGAATTGCTATTGCAGTGGCCTGTCAAAGCCACCGAGACGACAGTTTTCCGTGGGCTGACAATGCAACAAGTGATCACAGCTAACGAGACAGAAGGAAAACCAACGATTAGCGCCCAGACGGTAAATAGGCATCTTTCCAGCCTATCGGCTTTCTGCAATTGGGCAGAGGTGAGCGGATATCTAGACACAAATCCGGTCCACGGGATGCAGCTTCGCAAGGTGCAAAATGCGAGACGCGCAACATTCACATCGGATCAGTTGAACACGTTGTTCCAATCGCCGCTTTATACTGGTTGTGCAGCGTCGTCACCGTGGCGCGATATGGCAAAACAGGGCGATGTCTTGATATGTGATCACCGCTATTGGGTTCCTCTGATTATGATGTACTCCGGCGCACGTCCTGCTGAAATTGGTCAATTGGCAACGTCTGATATTCGGCAAGAACATGGCACATGGATTATGCACATCACCACAGAAGGCGAGGGTGAAAAGTCTACAAAGACCGCTGGTTCTATGCGCGTCGTACCAATCCATTCGCAACTGATCGCACTTGGTTTTCTCGACTATCACAAGGTACGTATCGCAGCAAAAGACGTGCGCCTGTTCCCCGATGCGAAACGCAATAACTTGGGGCAGATGTTGGCAGATTTTAGCCGTGAATTTAGTCGCTACCTGTCACGTATCGGCATGGATAAGGATCATGGATTGTCGCTGTACTCGTTTCGACACGGTGCTGCTGATGCTTTGCGTAGGGCAGGGTACTTAGATGATCAATTTGGTTATATTCTTGGTCATACAGGCGCGACTATGACGGGGCGCTACGGGAACTTACCGCAGGGGATGCTGGAACAACGTGTTGGTCTGATCGAAGCGATTGAATATCCTGATCTGGATTTGAGGCATCTGCATTGACGATCCCGCGATTGATGGAGTCCAAGGATAGTCAGCCAAGACAGCATATTCGATTGAAGAGTTGGCTTGGTCGAATTAAAGAGCAGCTACTTGCTTAATTTAGTATGCGAATATTTAAGAAATATCTCACTTGGGAAAAATTTCACTAAAAGGCATTTTGCTTGATTGCGGCAGTGGTAACTTTCTGCATATGATCAGCAGAATTCGAATAAGTTGCATCATGTGAGGTCGAGCAAAAAATGGATGAGTACTCAGCAAAAGTCACAGCAGACGTATCAACACAGCTAATCAAAGATTCGCTCGAAGCAATGTTTGCGCCGCTTTCAAAATTTGTAAACGTGAGCCGGGCAAAGTTTCTTGGCGGTTTCAATCCCTACTGTGAATATATGTTTGCGAAGAATAGTTTGGTGAGAACACTTTATTCCAAAAACAAGCCGATGATGTTAGAAGACGTATATGTGAAAACATTATTTACTGTGGGTGAAACTGCGCGCTCTAAGGCGCGTATTACAGATAACGATATCATGAACGCATTTGCTATTGGAAATAGAGTAATTGTAAAAGGAAATGGAGGATCAGGGAAAACTATATTCCTAAAACATCTATGGCTTACAAGGTTTAAGAAAGCTGACGGTAGAATTCCGATTTTTATTGAACTTAGGCGGCTGAACGATTTGCAGAGCTTAGACTTGATGACTTTCTGTCGATCTGAATTGCAGGCAGAAGATATATTTGGTGGTGGGGTATTCGAAAAGCTATGTGATGCTGGGAAATTTGAGTTTATATTTGATGGGTTTGATGAAGTTGCTAGGGAGAAGCGAAAATCGGTAGAAAGGCAGATACTTAATCTATCTGAGAAATACCGCAAATGTTGTTTCTTGGTTTCTGGTCGCGAAGATGATCGTTTCTCCTCTTGGGGAGCATTTGAGGTCTTCACTGTCGCGCCGCTTGCTCTTGACGATCTCAAGATACTTGTCGGAAAAATTCCGTTTGACCAGAAAGTGAAAAAAATTCTCCGAGAATCTTTCGGAAGATTTTTTCCAAACCCACCATAGTTTTTTATCAAGCCCACTTTTAGCAATCATGATGCTCATGACATTCAACGAGAATGCAATTATTCCCAGTAAGCTCACCACATTCTATGATCACGCTTTTCAAACACTCTTGACTTGGCACGATGCTACCAAAGATTCTTTTGAAAGGGAGCGGACACTTACAATTGATCAATTTCGGAAGGTATTTTCAACCTTCTGCCTCATTTCTTACTATGATCAAGACTTTGAATTTACGGAAACGCAATTGAGAGTGTGGCTTCAAAAGGCACTGGACTACCACGGGTTAAATTCTGATGTAGATGATGTTGTTCGGGATGTCTGTGAGTCGGTCAATCTACTACAGAAAGATGGCCTGAAATACATCTTTGTTCATAGATCATTTGGTAATCCCCCCTAAAATTAGTGGTGTTCAAAAGTAGAATTTTCTCGGCAAGATATCTGAGGAGATTTACGATGAA
>JBPOFF010000013.1:0-139913 GCA_051251995.1 Sulfitobacter sp. | reverse complement strand
CTTACAACAACGAGCGACCCAACATGGGCATCGGCGGCATCACACCCGTTATGAAACTGAAAACAGCCGCCTGAATTTTACGGCTGGGCCCCATTAAAAATGGGGGGATTACCGGCGGATCTTCATGGGGTCGTACAGCGAAAGTAGCCGAGGCTCTCACCCAAATCCGGCAAGCCTTACGAAATAAGGGAAACTTAGATACTCAATCATTTTTAGTCATGCCTCGCTCCACGGGTAACGTTGATCGAACGAGCCATAAGAAGGTTTTTGACAATGGTCTGCTTTTGCCTCAAGGACACTTTCCCGCAAACCTCGAGGTGCTACTGGTCCCAGGGAAAGTAGCGTTAGTAAATGCGCATATTTCAGCTGGTCAACATTCTGTCGCTATGGGGGGGCTAGTAACCGATGCCCCTCGCTTGTCACGGATGCTCGGAAGGTTACAGCCCGGAAAGGTTGATGGCTGGAGCGAGCTCTGGGTCCGTCGGAAATCCGGCGTCGTGACGTCCGAATAGCTTCCTGACGTCTTCGACCATCATATTCCCTCCGTTGCACCTAACATATCCTCATCACACCAACGCCGTCGCCGCTCAACACCAAGAACCTCGCCCCGCATGACACCCTCCGCATAAGACACGTCTCTATGCACGTGTCTTAACGCATCACGCCAAAATCAGGCAGGCGCTGCCAATCGGGCGGTTACCTTCAATTCATGGGTCGCATTGGTTTGTCTCGAGGATTGCAACTTGTCGGTCAAGAAGTGGCAACTTAGTTGTCGACGATTTCGCCAAGCCCTATAAAACAGGGCTATTGAGCACGTTGAAATGTCACCTCACACCTCCAATTTTCTCCAACATCGGTAGCCAGACTGCAGGCAACTCGACATTTATTGCATCTGCACTTGCGCCGAGAAGCTCAGCAAGGCTTCCATTCTCGGAAACGGGAAAATCAGCCATTCATGCAGAGTGCAGCTAGGATCTAGGCCATCTACGCTCGCTTCGAACTAGCGGGAACTCTCAGCGATCTTGCATTGTACACGGAAATCTCTTCGCGCTCCGAAAGGCTCAGTGCAGACTTCCCGCGTCCGCGGTCCGGTGGACGTATCCCACCGATTGGTGAGATCACGAACAATATGATAGATGATTGACGATCAAATATCCGCCCGAACCGGCCATTCAACACCATAATGCGATATTGCGGTGCAGCTTATCCTTGCCACCATTAATGCAAAGCGCCGTATTTACTGTTTAAGATACCAGGCAGTCACGACTGCATCAGTGGTGGTTTTCGAAATAATGTTTCTAGGGCAAATCTACGTGCTTCGGCTAGATGTCGACGGGCTTTTTCAGTCCCTTTAACTACTCTCCAGCATCCGTCGCTCTGAATTGATAAAGTCCGAGTGTATCTGACTTCATTTGGATGGAAAATCCCGGTGCCTGAGGCGCCATGTAGACCCCGTCTTTTACCACACAGGGTTCCAAAAAGTGTTCGTGCAGATGATCAACAAACTCGATCCGTTTGCTGTCTTTTTCACCGGTGATCGCCACGTAATCAATCATCGATAGATGTTGAACATATTCGCAAAGACCGACACCACCCGCATGAGGCCAAACCGGCAATCCAAATTTGGCGGCCATCAATTGTACCGCGAGCACCTCGTTCAGCCCGCCAAGTCTGCAACTGTCAATTTGAACAAAATCGACCGCCTCATTGGCGATAAATTGTTTGAACATGATGCGGTTCTGGCACATTTCGCCAGTGGCAACTTTGACTGGAGCAACCGCCTCGCGGATTTTTCGATGCCCCATGATGTCATCGGGACTTGTTGGTTCTTCGATGAATAATGGACGGGCAAAGGCAAGTTTACGGACCCATTCAATCGCTTCTTCAACTTCCCAAATCTGATTGGCATCGATCATGATATTCATATCTTCGCCCAGTTCCTCCCGGGCGATGGTCAAGCGGCGAATGTCATCATCAATGTTTTTGCCCACTTTGAATTTTGTGTGCGAAAACCCGGCATCCCGCGCTTCGCGGCAAAGACGGCGCAGCTTGTCATCGGAATATCCCAACCATCCCGCAGATGTGGTGTAACAAGGATAGCCTTCGTGCTTGAGCGTTGCGATCCGATCGGTCTTGTTTGGCTCGGCCTTGCGCAGAATTTCCAGGGCTTCCTCTTTGGTCAGCACATCAGTCATGTACCGGAAATCGACCAACTTTACGATCTCTTCGGGAGACATCTCACCGACCAGTAACCAAACTGGTTTGCCAGCGTCTTTGGCCAATAGGTCCCACATTGCATTGACGACCGCACCTGTCGCCAAATGGATGGCGCCCTTGTCGGGGCCAATCCATCTCAGTTGGCTGTCCCCCGTTATATGACGCCAGAAGCGACCCATGTCTTCGCGAACCCAATCCAGATCCAAACCGACCAGCAAGTGCCGCAGCGCCTCTATAGCGGTGATACAGATTTCGTTGCCGCGCCCGATTGTGAATGTCAGTCCGTGGCCTTCATGTGCCCCGTCAGTTTTCAGAACGACATAGGCCGCAGAATAATCTGGATCGGGGTTCATTGCATCAGAACCATCCAGTGACTGGGATGTTGGAAACCGCAAATCAAAGGTGCTGAGATCGGCAATTTTCACCATCAGCCTGCTACCACGTTTTGCGTCTGCACACCAAGGCCTGCGATCCCAAGTTCCATCTTGTCGCCTGGTTTTAAATATGTTGGCGGAGTTTGCCCCATCCCAACGCCAGGGGGCGTGCCAGTAGAAATTACGTCGCCAGGCTGTAGGCTCATGAATTGTGACAGATGGGAGATTACCGTGGCTACATCGAAATGCATCGTTTTGGTTGAACCGTCTTGATAGCGGTGGCCGTTCACCTCAAGGTACATCGCTAGATCTTGCGGGTCGGGCACTTCGTCGCGCGTGACCAGCCAAGGGCCAATCGGGCCGAACGTGTCGCAAGATTTCCCTTTAACCCATTGCCCGGACCTATGAATTTGAAAGTCGCGTTCGCTCAGATCATTGATAACGCAGTAGCCTGCAACATGATCCAACGCGTCCTCGACAGAAACGTATTTTGTGTGCTTGCCAATGACCACACCCAGTTCAACCTCCCAATCCGATTTGACAGAGGTGCGTGGGATTTCAACAGTGTCATTCGGCCCCATGATTGACGAGGTCGCTTTGAAGAAAATCACGGGCTCTTCCGGCAACGCCATTCCACTTTCGGCTGCATGATCAGCGTAGTTCAGGCCGATACAAATGAACTTCCCAATGTGTCCGATACAGGCACCAAGTCGAACATCGCCGTCAACTTCGGGGAGCGTCGCAGAATTGATCGTGCGCAACTTGGCGAGGCTATCGTCATCAAGAGTGTCACCCGCGATGTCCTCCACAACGGATGATAGATCACGGATCACTCCATCCGCATCCAGAAGGCCGGGCTTTTCGGCACCCAATGGGCCAAAACGTAAAAGTTTCATAGCGTCGTCTCCTTAAGATCAGATGGCCCAGCCGCCGTCGATGGCATGGGTTTGGCCAGTTGTGAAGGTCGAATCGTCGCTGGCCAAATATAGCGCGAGGGCTGCGACTTCTTCCGGTGCTCCGATGCGACCCATGGGCTGGCGTGCGATAAAGTCTGCCAGTGCCTGATCGTAATTGCCGGTTGCCTGCAACCTTTCATGCATGGAAGGGCTGTCGATTGTACCGGGGCAAATCGCGTTACAGCGCACGCCTTTTGTCACGAAGTCAGCAGCAACTGCTTTGGTCATACCAATGACGGCAGCTTTGGATGCACAATATGCGAACCGGTTCGGCACGCCTTTGAGTGAAGACGCGACAGAGGACATATTGATAATTGATCCGCCGCCGTTTTCCAGCATCGCAGGAAGCGTCAACTTAATGAGGCGGTACATCGCTTTGACGTTGAGATCGAAACTGAAATCCCAGTCTTTGTCTTCACATTCAAGGATGGATCCGTTGGCGACGTAACCGGCGCAATTAAACAACACATCGATTGCGGCTATCTCGGCCACTGCGACCTGCACCGCGTCTGGGTCGGTCACGTCGAGCTTCAGTGCCGTGATACCTTTGATAGCGGCGAGCTCTGCCAGCGCCACGTCATTGATATCACTCGCGATAACATTTGCACCTTCTGCCGCCCAAAGTTCAGCTGTCGTGCGGCCAATTCCTTGTCCTGCAGCGGTGATCAGTGTTCTTTTTCCGGCCAAACGGCCTTGAGTATTGGTCATGTGTTTAATCCGTGTGAAAAACTTCATTCATGGGTGCCCATTGTTCGCCGCCCGAACAACTGACGAGAGGCGATTGGCAGGGGTCTGTGAGCGCCCACCACGCACGTGTTTTCGGGTCATCGGCCATCTTGGCGAGGTCGGCAGAAATGTTTGCTCCGTGATATTCCCAATAGGCGAACAACAGGTTTTCCGGTTCTCGCAAAAAAATGCTGTAATTGCGGATATTGCTGCCTGCTATTTGCGCCAGAACATCCGGCCAGACGGCTGCATGAAGCCGCTTATATTCGTCAATCATCTCTGGCTTGATGCCAGTCACCATACCCATACGCTCCATTGTATCTATCCCGTGACTGTTTCGCTGATGAGCGACGTTTTATTGATTTCGACCCAATCCCAGTCGATCCCCAAACCAGGGTCGTTTGAGGCGATGGCCGACCCGTTTTTTATTTGCATTTTGGTGGTCGTCACGGTGTCCAGCTGTGGAATATATTCCAACCATTTTGCATTCGGAATTGCGCACACCAAGGGCAGATGCAGCTCCATCAAAAAATGTGGGCAGACCATGACGTTAAATGCCTCGGCCAGATGGGCCACCTTGAGCCACGGGGTAATGCCCCCGATCCGTGCCACGTCAACCTGAACAATCGAGGCAGCACCCATCTGTAAGTAATCCTTGAACTGGCTCAACGAATACATGCTTTCCCCCACCGCGATTGGCACAGACGTGCGGCGCGATAATTCGGCATGCGCTGCCACATCGTCAGCGGGTAGCGGTTCTTCGAACCAGCCAATGTTGTGTTCCTCAAGGACGCGTGCGCGGCGAATGGCTTCGGACAGGGAAAAACCCTGATTTCCGTCTGTCATGATCTCATATTGCGGCCCCACAGCCGAACGCACAGCCGACAGGCGCGCGTCGTCTTCGCTTATGTGCTCGGACCCGATTTTGATTTTTGATCCCTTAAATCCTTGCTCCTGCACGGCCAATGCGTCGTCGACAAGGGCGGACTTGTCCAAATGCAGCCAACCCCCTTCGGTGGTGTAAAGCGGGATTATGTTGCGCGCGCCTCCAGCCGCTTTCCATAAAGGTTGATCGGCTTTTTTACATTTTAGATCCCACAACGCAGTATCAATTGCGGCCAAAGCCAAAGACGTGATGGCGCCCACGGCGGTCGCATGCGTTATGAACATTAGCTCGCGCCAGATACCGTCGATACAATCCGCATCTTTACCAATCAACGCAGGCGCCAGCGTGTGCTTTAACAGCGCCATCACAGACGGACCGCCCGTCCCAATGGTATAGCTATACCCGGTGCCACAAGCTCCATCACTGTCATAAATAGTGACGATGGGGGTTTCTTGACTGACAAACGATTGAATGGCATCGACCCTTTTCACCTTTGGAACAAGATCGATCATACGCAGTTCAACACGTGTAATATGGGCCATGTGTTAGTTCCTTATCGCAGTCGTGCTGGCCGAATCAAAGACGTGGCATTTGTCTAACATCAGGTTAAATTTCAAAACTTCACCTGGGCGAACGGGACGCGGGTTCAGCATCTTTGCCTGCACCTCTGTGCCTGCAATGTTCGTGAACAGCAAAGTTTCGGTACCAAGTGGTTCGGTCAGCGAAACTGTCAGCTCAAGCGTGGCTTGCTCGGCATCCTCTTGCACCGCGTGTCCAACCGGCATCAGGTTGTCGGCGCGGAAACCAAAACGAACCTTTTGACCATCACGCACCAACCCTCGCGCACTGGCAGGCACCGGAACGGTCAGCACGTCACCGAGTTTGATTTTGTCGGTTCCGACAACAATACCATCCACCAAGTTCATGGGCGGTGATCCAATAAAGGTCGCCACAAAGGTGTTTAGCGGCGCATTGAACAGTTCAAGTGGCGTGCCAACCTGGATGATATGTCCGTCCTGCATCAGAACGATACGGTCTGCCAGGGTCATGGCTTCGACCTGATCGTGGGTCACATAGATGATAGTATTGCCGACCTTCTGATGCAGCTTTTTAATCTCCACACGCATTTGCGAGCGCAGCTTTGCGTCAAGGTTCGAAAGCGGTTCGTCAAATAGAAAGACATCGGGATGACGCACAATAGCACGCCCCATGGCAACCCGTTGACGTTGCCCGCCTGACAGTTCTGCCGGCCGGCGATCCATCAATTCATCAAGTCCAAGAATACTCGCCGCATTGTTCACTGCCGTAATAATCGCGTCTTCGCCAACGTTGGCAATCTTAAGCGAAAAGCCCAGGTTTTCGCGCACGGTCATATGCGGGTAAAGCGCGTAATTCTGGAATACCATCGAGATATTTCGTTCGCGTGGCGGTAATTCGTTTACGACACGGTTCCCGATGCTGACCTCCCCATCAGAAATATCCTCAAGTCCCGCAATCATCCTGAGGGTCGTTGATTTACCGCAACCAGACGGGCCGACCAGAACAACAAATTCGCCGTCGGCAACCTCAAGATTTATGCCATGCACGGCTTTGTGTTTGCCGTAGAATTTAACAACATTTGAAAGGGAAACTTCGGTCATTGCATTATCCTTTGACGCCGCCGAACGTGAGGCCGGCAATCAGGTGTTTTTGTACAAGGAAGGTGAGGATTAGTGCAGGAATGATCATCAAGACCGCCAGCGCACACATGCCTCCCCAATTGATGGTGAATTGTGAGGTGAAATCGAGCAACCCGACTGGCATCGTTTTCGATCCGACGGATCTGGTTAATTGGGACGCCAGCGCAAATTCGTTCCAAGATGTAAGGAACGCAAATATCGCGGCCGAAGCAACGCCGGATTTTGCTACCGGAAATTCAACTTTCCAGAATGCCTGCCATCTTGTGCAGCCGTCAATCTCGGCAGCCTCATGCAGTTCTTTCGGTATTTGACGGAAGAACCCGTCCGTCAACCAGATGGTGAACGGCACGTTCATGGCAACATACGCTAGGATCAAGCCAAAGTGCGTATCAATGATGCCTACCCGCGCAAATACGATGAACAGCGGAAGTGACAAGGCCACACCGGGAACCGCGCGGAACAGCATCAAGCCAACGAAATAACTTGATTTGCCTTTGAACCGATAACGGGCAAACGCATATCCGCCCGACATCCCGATCAAAACCGCAATCAACGTTGATGTGACAGAGATGATGAGCGAATTACGAAAATAGCTCAGTACTGGCACCCCCCCTTCACCGGCACCACCAAACATGGCGCGGTAATGATCAAGCGTGAATGTCGGGGACCAAACAGGCGGCTTTGCCATAATTTCGACCGTGGGGCGAAATGAGTTCAGCACAATCCAAAAGCCTGGAATACAGATAATTGACATCGTTATGAACAATGCCGTCAGGTGCAGCGCCTTCATGATGCGTTTACGATTGCGGTGTGTCCGGTTGCGGTGTGCAAGATTGCTATCCATTAACTTATCCCTCCATACCAAGCTGAACGCGCGCCGCGCTAAGTTTACGGAAGAAATAGATGGTGAAGGCAATCGATAGCAGGATCGACACATATCCCATTGCGTTTGCCAGCCCCATACGAGCGTCGACATAGCCTGTGCGGCTCATCAAGGTCCAAAGCAATTCAGTCCGTCGCGCGGGGCCGCCGCCTGTCATGATTTGCACAAGGTCGTAGGCGCGGGCCACATCCAGCGACCGGATCGTCATTGCGATAAAAATGAACGGCATCAAAAACGGCAAGGTGATATGACGAAAGGTCTGCCAAGGTGTGCAGCCGTCAACCTTTGCTGCCTCTAACGGATCACGTGGCATAGCAAAAAGCCCGGCAAGGATCAGAATGGCAAAGACAGATGTGCTCATCCAAATTTCTGCAAACATGATAGAGAACATTGCAAGCTTTGCATCAACCAGCCACGGTAACGCGCCGTTGTATCCAAGAGATTGGAGAACATTATTCACTAACCCAACGTTATCGTTAAAGATAAACTTGAATTGGAAGCCCACCAAAATCGGAGAAAACATCATCGGGAACATGATAATAGTGCGCAGCGTGCGCTGTCCCCACGTGACCTTGTTCATCATCAGCGCGATACCAAGCCCCAGCAGCAGCTCTACGTTCAGCACGACGGTCAGGAACAGAATTGTGCGCCCGAATGCGGCCCAGAATTTCGCATCAGCCAGAATTTTTTCGTAGTTATATGTCCCGATCCACGTCCACAGCGTCGATGGCCGGGTAAGCTTATAAGGTGTAAAACTGGAATACAGAGAGAATATCAGTGGGATAAGTACAACTGTGGCAATGACAATGATTGCGGGCAACAGAAGGACAAACCACTCGGGCAAGCGGCGACGGTACATTTTAAACCTATCTGATAATTAGGATGGTTGTATCGGGGGCAGGTTTGGCCTGCCCCCGAACAGAATTCCGATTTTAGTAATAACCGGATTCACGCATCAATTCGTCAACGGCCTCTGCCGCATCATCAAGTGCTTGTTCTACAGTCTTATCGCCAAGGATGGCGGCCTGAAGTTCAGGAAATACGAGATTTGTGCTCTCGCCCCACTCGGGGATTTGCGGAACTGGAAATGCGAATTCAGCACCGGCTGCGAATGCAGCAAGCGCTTCGGCGCGGTAAGGATCATCGCCTGCGGCGGCTATGTTGGCATCCCAAACAGCAGTACGCGTTGGCAGCGATCCCGCTGCAGATTCAGCAAGCTGGCTTTCCTCGCTTGTCAGGAACTGAACCAGCGACACGGCTGCATCCTTGTTTTCGCAATCATTCGTAACAGAAAAGCCGTGGTGACCGGACCAGCCTGTGCGGGTTACGGACCCCATTGGCTGAATAGCCACACCAACATTGCCGGCCGCCTTGGAGGATTCGGGATCATTGAAGAACCCGGCCCAGCCCGGCCAATCAAGGTTCAATGCAACAGTGCCAGATGCAAAGCCCTGTCCCAGATCGTCCCAGACATAGCTTGTTGTGCCTGCCGGAACCGCACCCGCTTCATAAAGATCAACGAACCATTGCAGAGCGCGCTGTCCTTCTTCGGAGTTGAAAACCGGGCGATTGTCCTCGTCCAGATAATTACCGCCTTCAGCCACAAGCATCTCAAAGAAACGCCCGACAACGGCTTCGTCCTTGCCTGCGTATTGTGTGCCGTAAAAGTTTGGAGGATCAGCAAAAAAGATGGCCTGATCTTTGACTTGATCCCATGTGTCAGGAACTGCCAGTGCATAGCCGTAATCTGCCTCAAATGCGGCAGCTTTGTCCGCATCTTCGTAGTTGGACCTCAGATAATAAAGAACCGAAACATCGAATTGCGCACGGGGCAGCATCAAAAGTTCGCCGCCCACCGTCGACGCATTGATAACACCAGGCACGAAAGGTGCGATATCATCCTCGGAAACAAGTGCATTCAGGTCGGCGTAAAGTCCTTCATATTGCGGTGCAAAAGACGAATGATTTGACCCAACACACCACGATGTTGTTCCTGCCGCCATGTCTGACTTAATCTCTTTGTCTATCTCGAAATGGCTTTTGATCGAGATAATATTGACTGTCGCCCCTGTTGCTGCTTCCCACTCAGCGATGCGTCCGTAAAGACCCTCGTACTGCTCCCCTCCAATCAACTTTGCTTCGATGGTGATGCCTTCAAACGCGCTTGCATCCTGTGCCAATGTTGATTCGGCGGACAAAATTAGAGCAGTGCTAGCAAGCAGTGCGTTGAATACATTTGTCTTTTTCATGTTTTCCTCCCTAGGCGTGTTTAACGCGGCACAGGCGTGAGTACCCCTGTTATTTCTATACAAAACATTTATTCATTTATAAATCAAGCTTGACTTCTGGATCGGATTTCGGAACCCTCGATTGAATTCCAAGGAGCGGGGCTAACCAGACATGGACGGAAACACCGAAAAATATCGGGCCCCAGCTTTGGAAAAGGGGCTGGATATCATTGAATTGCTTGCCAACCATGGTGAAGGCCTGACCCAGGGTGAAATGGCGCGGGCGCTAGATCGGTCGCAAAGTGAAATTTACCGTATGCTCTCAACGCTTGTACAAAGGCGATATGTGAGCCGATCAATATCAGGAGATCGTTACTCGTTAAGCCTCAAGATGTTTGCAATCAGCCAGAAACATTCTCCGATTGGGCGGGTGATCGAAATGGCGTTACCACGGATGCGGGCCACAAGCCGTATAGCGTGGCAGTCATGTCATATCGGCATGGAAAGTAATGGTGACATCGTCATCGTTGCCTCAGCGGAGTCGCCAGGAAACTGGGGCCTCGCCTTGCGGACTGGCGCGGTTGTTGGCTTGTGGAACACCGGAAGCGGTCGTGTGCTGACTGCTTTTCGGTCTAAAGAGGCTATAGACAATCTCCTAAAAACCCACAGGCCGGCCGTGGGCGAGCCCGAATTAGACCGCGAGGCCTTAGATGAAAGCCTTGAACGCATTCGGAGCGTTGGCTTTGATCAAATGACGTCAGGTACGGCCCTTGGCGTGACCAATCTAGCTTTTCCGGTGTTTGACCCGACTGGCAATGTCATCGCTGTACTGAGCTGCCCTTATCTTGAACGCGTCGACGATCTCATTGTCCCTGCATTGGACGAGGTTATCAAACTATACCAATCATTGGCCGATGAACTAACAGCACTATATGGCGGAGTTAACCCTTATACCCAATCGGGGGAACTGGCATGATTGCCCCATCGCGCCCCGTTGGGGCGATCGCATCACGTCGCGTCGGAAAGACGGCGCTTTCGATACCCACATTGGGTTTTGGGGCTGCACCCTTGGGCGGGCTTTTCGACGCTGTTGATGCCACAACAGCCTCTCAAACGCTGGCTTCGGCCTTTGATAACGGCATAACTTATGTTGATACGGCCCCGTTTTACGGCTTTGGCCTGTCTGAACGGCGCGTGGGAGATATCCTTCGGATCAAAGATTACGTGCTTTCGACCAAAGTCGGCAGACTTCTTATACCTGGTGCTATGACCGATCCTGCTGCAATGGGATGGCCGGATGCGCTCCCGTTTCACCCTGTGTTTGACTACAGCTATGATGGCATTATGCGGTCTTTCGACGCCTCGCTGCATCGGCTAGGCCTCGAGCGGATCGACATTCTTTATGTGCATGACATTGGCGAAGTAACACATGGGGCCGACAATGCGCACCACTTTGATGCTCTCGCTGAAAGTGGATACCGCGCCTTGGAACAGTTGCGCGACGAAGGCCGGGTACAGGCCATCGGTTTGGGGGTAAACGAACTACAGGTCTGTGTTGATGCCCTTGAAATCGGCAATTGGGACGCCTTTTTACTCGCTGGACGATATACCTTGCTAGAACAGGGTCCTGTCGAAATGCTTCTCCCTAAATGTGCCGCGCTCGATGTTTCCATTGTTGTTGGCGGGCCGTTTAATTCGGGTATTCTTGTGGGTGGCAAGACATGGGATTACGGGACTGCCCCTAGCGACATTCTTAAAAAAGTTGCGCGATTGCAGGAGGTTTGTCAGGATTTTGATGTACCTTTACCAGCTGCCGCACTTCAGTTCCCACTAGGACACAAAAGCGTTGCATCAGTTATCCCCGGTTTGCGTGATCAGAGTGAATTGGACGCAACACTAAACTGGATTGGTGTTGATATCCCCGATGCCTTCTGGACCGCGTTGAAAGAACAAGGCTTGTTGCATTCGGATGCTCCGACGCCGTCTGGTACACCATTCCTGAAAGGCAAATCGGATGATTGATACACATCAACATTTCTGGAAACTGGACCGCGGCGATTACGGCTGGTTAACGCCTGATCTGGAACCGCTCTACCATGACTTTCAGCCCGAAGATCTCGCGCCGATACTAAAAGCAAACGGCATTCATGGCACAATTGCAGTACAGGCCGCCGACACAGAAGCAGAGACGGAATACCTTCTCGCGTTAGCTGACCGCCATGATTTCATTCTGGGCGTTATTGGATGGGTCGACTTAGAAGCCTCCCATGCCATGGCAAGTATCGAAAGGTTTGCAGCACATCCAAAATTTGTCGGGTTGCGGCCCATGATCCAGAACATCCCTGATGACACATGGATGCTAAATGACGCCTTGGCCCCTGCGATCGACGCAATGGTATCCAACAACTTAACGTTTGATGCGTTGGTCCTTCCCCGCCACCTTGGCCATCTCGATACTTTTCTAAGGCGATACCCTGCGTTGTC
Organism: Sulfitobacter sp.; assembly: GCA_051251995.1. Lineage (GTDB taxonomy): Bacteria > Pseudomonadota > Alphaproteobacteria > Rhodobacterales > Rhodobacteraceae > Sulfitobacter. The sequence continues at coordinate 127,480 of JBPOFF010000013.1, read as the reverse complement.
CGTTGTCATTAATCACTGCGCAAAACCTAAAATTCGCAATGGCGACTTTGAAGCATGGGCGGCAAAAATGCACAAAATTTCCCAACTTAATAACGTCTACTGTAAGATATCAGGTTTGGTCACTGAAGCCAGCCAAGACTGGCAAGAGGCTGATCTGAAACCCTACATCGACCACATTCTGCAGGTTTTCGGATTTGACCGCGTGATGTTTGGCAGCGACTGGCCCGTGATTAACCTTGCATCTGATTACAACCAATGGACCAGAATTGTGCGCTCATTCACCAGTGCGGTTTCCGGGAGCGATCAAAGCTACTTTGCTAAAGATAATGCACTGCGCGCTTATCCTCGGCTAAGGGCTCGTTCGTAGAGAGGTCTGATCCTTAGACGCTCGTTCAATCGGAGTGAGACCAATGTCCAGTTCAGGCCCGCCATCTAAAAAGCGAAATAAACTACAAGCTGAAATGGCGATTTCGGCGAATGTCTTAGACGTCCGGTGACCCGTCAGTTGGACCCGCACGCAGCACAAAGGTTGCTTGGATTTGGCAGATGATCCCTGATTTCAATGGTTTCTTCGGTGATGTGCGCTGCATCGCGGCGAGAAACTTGCTGCACGCGCGAGGAAATACTGGGTGAGTATTAGCTGCACCTGCAGAAGGCCATTTTGTCTGCGTCTTTCGAGTTCAGGCCAGGTGCAGCGAAAGGCCTGTTTGGTTTCGAGCAGTACTTGCCCGTCTGATTGGCTGGTTTGGTGAAAATCGTTGCGCCCCCGAAACTTCCGTGCTGCGCGTGCGAGCAAATGCTGCGTGAGCAATAGCTGCGATTGCAAAAGGCCGGTTTGTCCGCGAACTGTAAATTCGACCATCCGCCAATTTTGCGTGTGCAGCGAACGGCCGGTTCGACGGGTCGCGTCGTAGCATTACCACCCTTGCCATGATCGACATGGATCAGCATGCGGTCACTATCAATATCGCTTATTTTTAGATTACAGACCTCTGATGCACGCAAACCAGCGCCATAGGAGATGCTGAGTGCAGCGCGATATTTGAGGCCCGGCCCTGGCGTCGCCATTAACAAGCTTGAGACTTCCTCAACACTGAACACAACCGGCAGCTTTCTTGGCTGAGTTCGGAACTGCATGAACCGCTTCATGTCCTCGCGCCCACAAGTCATACCAAAAAAGAAACGCAACGCGATAATACGCGTGTTGAACGTTGAAGCCGTCACACCCGTATCCGTCATGTGCAACTGATAAGCCCGAAGCTCTTCGGGCGTCGCCGTATCCGGTGATCGCCTAAGAAACTTCGCAAAATCCTTGATTGCTCTGATATGGGACTTCTGGGCTTTGTCGCCCATCCCTCGAATACGCATGTCTTCCAGCATCCGCTCGCGCAACGGTGTGATGTTGTCCTCTGTCATGGGAACCTCCTGTCCATCGATTGAGAAGGTTCCAATCGTCAGACAAGTTCGTCAGATCTCAAAACATACAAAGTTCAAGACAACCCGCCATGTCCACAACACGCGCCATTGCCGCGGAAGCGGCTTAGTCCATGGGCTGTTCTGGCTCGACTCAAATGGCCGCCGAGGCGGGAACACTGGGCACCTAATGTTCCATCTTGCCCATTTAAGAGAGGATTCGCTTACTGTTCGCGAAACATTGGAAGTCCGAAAACGGGCGAATGCGGATGCCGCATACCTGTAACCAGACCAAAGTGCATACAACTACCCTAGTGGGGGGGTGCTAACCCTTCCAAGGAGGTTTAACTAGAATAACCAATTGGCTTTGGTGTTTCCCAAATTGTTGGAGCTTCCATTGCATCCAGAGACCTAACTTAGGGAGAAACGAACATGACAAAGAACAACACCCGCTCATCCAGCCGTCGCGCATTCCTGCGCGGGTCAGGGGTTGCTCTGGGGTCCGCAGCAATGCTGGGCGGATTAAACAGCGCCGCATCCGCGCAAAGCAATGAACCAATCGTAATTGGTTGCCCCGTCCCTCTTACAGGCATTGTTGCCGCTGATGGCATCGAAATCCGTCGCGGCATGGAAATGGCGGCAGAAGAGATTAACGCTTTGGGCGGTATTCTTGGACGCCCTGTCACATCGGTGTTTGTCGATACCGAAAGTAAAGGTGATGATGTGGTCGTGCAGGCCTGCCAGCGTTTGATCGACAGAGATGGCGCATCCGCGCTGATCACGGGCTACAACCTTGAGACAGGCACAGCGATGCATGATGTGGCCGCTGATGCGGGTGTGATCGCGATGCACACCAACACCGTTGCCGTACATGACGAATTGGTGAAATCTGATCCTGACCGCTACTGGGGCACATTTCAATATGACCCACCGGAGACGTTCTATGGTATTGGTCTTTTGGACTTTGTCAAAAACCTCGAGGATACAGACCAGTTCAAACGGCCCAACAACAAGATTGCGATCATTACCGCGCCCGGCACTTACTCTGGCAATATCGCAAATGCGATCAATGACAATGCGGCAAAATACGGTTATGAAATTTCTCTGTTCGAGACCGTGACCGCGCCTATCTCGGAGTGGGGTCCGACGCTGGCCAAACTGCGTGCAGACCCGCCTGCGATCATTGCCGTGACGCATTTCTACACGCAAGATCAAGCGCAGTTCATGAACCAGTTCATGACTGCCCCCACTAATTCACTGGTCTATCTGCAATACGGTGCATCCTTGGGTGCGTTCCGCGAGATTGCAGGCGAAAACGCAAATGGAGTCGTCTATGCCACCGTGATTGGCGCTTTGCAGGACGAAATTGGCAAGGCGTTCTCAGACAAATACATTGCGGCGCATGGTGAAAACGCATCTCCCAACGGTGGTGGTCAAAGCTATCAGGCGCTGCACGCCTATGCTGTAGCCGCAGCACTTGCCGGTGGTGTCGGGGCCCCCTACGAGGAAGAGCAGAACCGCCTTGTCGCGGAGCGCCTGAAGGCGCTGATCTTCCGTGGCCCGATGGGCACGCTGCGCTTTGTGCCGGATACATTGTCGGCCTACAGCTACCCAAGCCAGACCGACGATCCGTCGTTGGGCATGCCGCATATCTTCAGCCAGATTCAGGATTATAAACAGGCTGGTCTTCTGGTGGCGCCGGCACCCTATGATGTGGTCGAGTTCCAGACCCCGCCTTGGATGGAAAGCTGATTGAGGTTCAGATGAATTCCAACCAAGATCCACTCCTTAGCTGCCGGAGCGTTACACGACGCTTCGGCGCATTGGTCGCCGTCGATGCGATTGACCTCGACGTCGCTCGAGGTGAAACGCTCGGTATTGGAGGCCCCAATGGCGCTGGAAAGACCACGTTTTTTGACCTTATTACCGGGCTGACATCCGTCAGTGAGGGTAGGATTACGTTTGACGGACAGCCCATCAACGGTCTTGCGCCCCACAGCTTGTGCCAAATGGGAATGGCGCGAACATTCCAGTTGAATTCCGGTTTTGACGGTATGACGGTCTATGAGAATGTTCTAACTGCGCGGGCTTTCGGGCGTCGCTCTTCGGGAGGTTGGCTGATGACGCACCGCGCAGATAAACGCGCCGCGACCGAAGCGCTAGAACGGTTCGGGCTTGCCGATATTGCGCAGGATCTGGTTGCCGATATTCCCGTGCTTGCGCGCAAAAAGCTGATGGTCGCCACCGCGATCATCAACGAGCCCAGCATACTGCTGCTGGATGAGCCGGTGGGCGGGCTGACCCCACCCGAGATTGACGATTTTATCGAGTTGGTTTTGTCACTCAAGGCGCAGGGCATGACCCTGGTGTTCATCGAACATGTGATGAAGTTTCTGATGGTCGTTGCGGACCGTGCAATGATCATGCATCAGGGAGCTACGATTTATGACGGTGCGCCCGCCGGCATGAGCGCGGACGCCGCCGTCACCGAAGTCTATCTTGGCAATACCAAGTTATTCTCCGATGAAACGGGGGCATCGGCATGAACCCGCTCTTGTCCGTTGAAGGTATTGTGTCGGGGTACCTGAACCGCCCTGTGCTGCATGGCGTCAGCCTTGAGATTACAAAGGGAAGCGTATCTGCCGTGATTGGCCCCAATGGGCATGGCAAGACCACGCTGCTGCGGTCATTGTCTGGCTTGCTGACCCTGCGAGAGGGATCGGTGACGTTTGATGGTGTTGATATCTCTGCGGCAACGGTGCATAGCCGCGTTGAACGTGGGATAATTCATGTCCCCCAAGGCGACCAGCTCTTTGCAGATATGAGCGTTGAAGAAAATTTGCTGATGGGGGCGTATCGCCATAATGATCCGGTCTTGACCGCACGCAAACTCGATGAAGTGTTTGCCTTCTTTCCCAAGCTCAAAGACCGTCGCCGTCAGGTCGCCAGTAGCTTGTCGGGCGGCGAACGGCGCATGGTGGGCATTGGTCGGGGCCTCATGGCCGACGGCAAGCTGATGATGATTGACGAGCCTTCGCTGGGTCTTGCTCCGCTGATCATCGAACAGATTTATGAAGGACTAGCCGCGTTGCGCGATATCGAATTGTCGTTCCTGGTGGTGGAGGAAAACCCGAGCCGTCTGATGGACATTGCAGATGACCTTTATCTGTTCGATGCAGGAAAGATCGTGTGGAGCGGGACTCCTGACGCGGCAAAAGGATCGCAGGATATTCTGCGTACCTACCTTGGGGAAGGGCATTGAGATGGAATTTTTACTGCAAATTCTGATGACGGGTTTGACCGTGGGGGCGATGTATGCACTGGCCGCTGTGGGGCTGTCGTTGATCTATGGCACGCTGGGCATGTTCAACATGGCCCATGGCATGTTCATGACACTGGGGGCCTATATGGTCATGAGCGCCTCGTCCGCACTGGGCCTGTCGCTAGTTGTCGGTCTGGCGGTGGCGATGGTGGCCGGGGCGACGATCGGCCTGCTGACCTATCTCCTTATCGTGCGCTTCATGCTGAATTCACCGGGATTTGAAACGAATGTGATTGTCGCCACCGCAGGTCTTGCGATCCTGCTTGAGGACTTCGTGCTGAAAGCCTTTGGCGGCTATCCGTTTCCACAGCCCGTGCGCGTAGAAGGATCGACAATGGTCGGTGGCGTGGCGGTGTCCTATCAATCACTGCTGATCATGGCGGTCGCAGCAGTGCTGATCTTTGCGGTCGCCATGTTGCTTTTGAAAACAAGGTTTGGCCGTGCGATCCGTGCCACCGCGATGAACCGAGATGCCGCGCGGCTGATGGGGGTCAAGACTCATACGGTCTACCTTCAGGTGATGGCGCTTGCTGGCGCTTTGGCAGGAGTGGCGGGGCTGATGATTTCCACGCTTGCCACGCTTTCGCCGCAGATGGGGGGCGATCCGCTGCTCAAGGCTTTTGTGATCTGCGTGGTCGCAGGACTTGGCAACGTTTGGGGCGCGGGGATCTGCGCGCTGGCGCTGGCTATGCTCGAAAGCGTGATTGGCTTTTATCTAGGGGTGCGCTTTGGCTTTCCGGTATTGCTGATGCTGGTCATCGTGATCCTGATCTGGCGGCCTCAGGGCCTCTTTGGCAAAGAAAAGGTGGTGCGCCTGTGACACGTCTCAGCGAACTGAATCGGCATCTAATCATTGCCGTGCTTGTGGCGGTGGCCTTTGCCTTGCTGCCGTTGGTATTGCAGCAACGCTACTTGCTGGGCGAAGTGATTTTATTCTTTGTCTGGGGTATGGTAGCGATGCATTGGAACCTGCTGATGGGTCATGCCGGTGTGTTCTCGCTTGCGCAAATGCTGTTTTTTGCCTTCGGCGCCTACGGCGTAGCGATGTCTGTGCAGTTTGGTGGCTTGCCGGTCTGGACCGCAATCCCGCTTGGGGCGATGTCTGCGATGGGGCTGGCGATTGTGATCGGCATGGCCTGTCTGCGTCTGACGGGGGCTTATGTGGCGCTGCTGACATATGCCATTGCCGAAATGATCCATGTGCTCATTATCACGGATTCAGAGTGTTTTCAGCTTGTCCGCAACAGCTGTCAGCAGCTCTTTGGCGGCTCCACAGGGTTCTCGCGATTTGATGGGTTTGGCTTTCGCCAGATATTGAAAGGTGACTGGATCTACGGCAACTACTTTGTGGTGCTTGTTGTGTTTGCGCTCTCTATGGTTGCCTCGGTCTTTGTTATTCACGGGCGATTGGGCCTTGCTTTTCGCGCCATTCGCGACAACGTCGGATATGCCAGCAGCCGAGGTATCAACCGCAAGAAATACCAACTGATTGCCTTTGCGGTCTCGGCGCTATTCACTGGATTTGCCGGTGGTGTTTATGCGGCGCACTTCCAGTTCGCGGGCCCAAGCCTGTTCGGATTTGGCACGCTTATGTTTGTGCTGGCGATGGTGGTGGTTGGAGGGCTGGGGTCTACTTGGGGTCCACTGATCGGGGCGGCTGCGATGATGCTGATTACCGAAGTGTCCAAGGAAATGGGCGATGCGCGGAATCTGGTTTTGGGACTTGCGTTGATTGTCTTTGTTGTTGTGGCACCTCGCGGTATCGCCAGTGCTTCCAAGCTGTTCAAACGCCGAAGCAAATCCTGAAATTACTGCTGTTTCTTGTCGAACCACCCCCTTGGGGGGCTTTGCCCGCGACTGCCCTCGTTAAACCGGAATGGAGTTAACAGCCATTGCGAGAGGGAGCCGGGGAATGAAATTTTTGTCTGCAGATGTCGGAGGCACGTTTACTGACCTTGTGCTGATCGATAACGAGGCGGGGCGCAACTATGTCGACAAAGTGCCTTCGGGTGTGCGTGGCACCGCAGCGGCGATTGCCAAGGGAATCCACCAGATCACACAAAGTGCGGGGCTGACGCCGCGTGATATCGACCTTTTTGTGCATGGCTTTACCGTGTCTACCAACGCTTTTTTGATGGGTACCGGTGCCAAGGCCGCGCTGATCACAACCAATGGGTTCCGTGATGTGCTGGAAGTGGGCAATCAGCTTCGGCCAGCGCTATACTCGGTAACCACCCCGCGCACCGCACCGATCATTGAACGTACCCGAATTCTCGAAGCCAACGAGCGCGTTGACAGTTTTGGTGACATCGTTACCGCGTTGGATGACACCGATATCGACCGCCTGATTGGCGAACTTGAGGCATTGGCCCCCGAAGCGATTGCCATCTCGCTGGCCTTTGCCCATTTGAACCCGACGCATGAACAAAAGATCGCCGCACGACTGGCGCAGGCGATGCCCGATACGCCGGTCTATATGTCCCATCAGGTCAACCCGCAGATTGAGGAATGGCCACGCGCCAACACCACATCCATCGCGGCGTATGTCGGGCCGATAGTAAACGGTTACGTTACCGATCTGGAAAAGACGCTGGATGAAACTGGCCTGACTGCTCCCCTACGGATCATGCGCAGTGATGGCGGTATTGCGACCCCGCTTTCAGCGCGCGAGAACCCCGCACATACTTTGCTGTCAGGGCCGGCTGGCGGTGTGGTGGCAAGTGAAAAGCTGTGCAACCGCTTGGGTTATCCCGATGCGATCACCTTTGACATGGGAGGAACCTCCGCTGATTTCTCTGCCATTGTCGACGGGGAACCGAAGACAGTGGGTGAGCGACGCATCAAGGGCCAGCCCTTGCGATTGCCAACGCTTGACGTCGAAACCATTTCTGCGGGAGGCGGTTCAACCGCGTGGATCGATATGGGTGGCGGCCTTAAGGTGGGGCCAGATTCCGCAGGCTCAGTTCCGGGCCCTGCATGTTACCCTCAGGGCGGGTCGGAGCCTACAACAACCGATGCTGCCGTTGTGCTTGGCTATTTGCATGCAGATGACTATCTGGGTGGTCGGATCAAGCTGGATCGCGACGCGGCGGCACAGGCGATCAAGGTACGTGTGGCTGATCCTTTAGGTTTGTCAATCGAAGACGCCGCATTGGGTATCGTGCTGATTGCCAGCGCTGGCATGGTGCAGGGCATACGCACGCTTTGTGTTGAACGCGGGATTGATCCGCGCCGCTTCTGGCTACTGGCCTTTGGTGGTGCAGGGCCCCTTTTTGCCGGCTTCCTTGCGCGGGATTTGCAGATGGAGGGCATGTTGGTGCCGCCGCATCCGGGTGTTTTTGCGGCGGAGGGCCTTTTGATGAGCGACCTGCGACATACTGTTCAGCAGCCCTTTGGCGGTTTGGTGACACGCGGCGACGATGCGTTGCGCGATGCACTCAGCGGGATGCGTAGCACTGTGGATGCAGCGCTTGCCCGTGACGGGATTGCGCAAGAGGATAGAAGCCATCGCTTCTATGCAGGTCTGCGGTATGTGGGGCAATTCCACGAGATCAAGGTGCCGGTGAACGCGGATGCCGACGCAGGTGTTTGGGATGCGGACGCCATCAGCAATGCGTTTCACGCAGAACACAGTCGCATCTATGGCCACAACGCCAAAGACAGTCCGGTCGAGTTTGTGTCCCTGCACGCGGATGCGGTAGGCAAGATGGATCGCCCTGCAGAAACTCCGCTGGAAATGACAACTCAAGGTGAGGTCTCGCCCACGGGCAGCCGCAAAGCGATGTTCAGCCGTGACGGGTTTGTTGAGACGATGATTTATGACCGCACGACTTTGCCCGAAGGTTACAGCCTGCAAGGTCCGGCCATCATCACCCAGCTGGATTCCACAACCGTCGTCGCACCGGGGGAGACGGCTACAGTCCTTGAAGGTGGCACGTTGAAAATCGAGTTGGGCAAAATCGAATTGGGAGAAGCGCTATGAGCAATGTAGATGCAATCAGCCGCGATGTGTTTCAGTACGAAGTCGCAGGTGTCGCAGAGGAAATGTCGATGGCCCTGCGACGCTCCGCCTATTCCTCTATCATTTGGGATATGCTGGATTACGCCTGTGGTGTGCTGGACCCTGAAGGCAACACCATCGCGCAGGCAGAAACCATTCCAGCCCAATTGGGGATCATGCCTACAGCATTGAAAGCCGCGCTCAAGGTCATTCCGCTCGACCAGTGGGAAGACGGCGATGTGGTGATCTGCAATGACCCCTATCACGGCTGCACGCATACGCTTGATATCGTGTTGTTCAGCCCAGTGTTTGTCGAAGGTGACATTGTCGCAATTACATCAACGGTTGCGCACCACATTGATTTGGGCGGCAAAGTGCCCGGCACCGAGGCGGCTGACGCGCTTGAGATTTTTGAAGAGGGATTGCGCTTTCCTCCGCTGAAACTGGTTTCCAAAGGCGTGCCGAACGATACGCTGTTCGCAATGATCGACCGCAATGTGCGTGACCCGAATGCCTGTGCCGGTGACTTGCGCGCCCAGATCGCGGGATGCCGGACGGGCGAGGCGCGCATGAAAGACCTGTGCGCACGTCACGGCAAACCAAAGCTGAAGGCGCTGATTGACGCCAGTCTTGATTACGCAGAAACCTACATTCGCAACGCGCTCAAAAATGTGGTTCTCAAGGAGCATACCGCTGAAATTTTGATCGAAGACGATGCCTCCAGCGATGAGCCGATGACGCTGGTTTGTCGTGTTGCGGTGGAAAACGGCGGATTGACGGTGGACTTCACCGGCACCAGCCCACAGCGGCGGCACGGGCTAAACTGTCCGCGCGCCTCGGCCATCGGGATGACCTATTACGCGGTCAAGGTAATCTTCTCACCGGACCTGTTGCAGAACGAAGGGTTCAACCGGCCGCTGAACATTATCCTACCCGAAGGGTGCTTCCTGTCGCCGATCTCGCCCGCTGCGGTCTCTGTGCGCCACCTGTCGCAACAGGCCGTGGGCGATGTCGTTCTCAAGGCGCTGACGCCCTTGTTCCCGGACAACGCTTCTGCGGGTTGTCAGATTTCGTTTCCGACCTTTACGGCGGGCGGCGTTGATGACCGTGCCAAGCAGCTTAGCCACGAAGGCACGCATCCCTATTTCCTGATTTGCGACATCATCAGTGGTGGTATGGGCGGCTATGAAGGCGGCGACGGATTGGGCGCGATTGACACCCACGGCGGGCACTGCGCGATTCTCTCTGCAGAAGTGATGGAAGCAATGAGCCCCTTCCGCGTGTTGTCTACACGGCTGGTTGCCGGCTCTGGCGGTTTGGGCAAATACCGTGGAGGATTGGCGATTGAACGGGAATACGAAGTGCTGTCCTCCTCGCTTGTGCTGTCGGGCTATTTGCAGCAATCGGCACCGGAAACGGCTGCTTGGGGCTATCAGGGTGGTTTGACTGGCCAACCGTCTGAAGCCGGGTTGACCCGCAAAGGAGAGTCTGAGAAACGGCTGAAAAGCAAGTTTGTCGGCGTTGAAATGCGCAAGGGCGATGTGATCCGCCTCAAGGGATGCGGCGGCGGCGGATGGGGGGATGTAACGGAACGGCCCGAGGCGCTTGCTAGCCATGACATCGATCTAGGATACGTGTAAAAGGCTGAGAGTAGTGCTGAACTGCACCGTTCCCGCATTAACGACCATTTTGCACGACTGGAGCCATGACTTCTAAACCCCGCCTTCCTGAATTCGCGCCAGAAAAAGAAGGTATCTTTGCCTCCACCGTGATGCGCAGCCGACTGGAGGTGCCGCCTGCGCGCAAGAAGAATGTGCCACGTACACGGCTGGTGGACCATTTGGCGGGACATGCAAATAGCGCTGTGGTCTACATTAGTGGCATTGCGGGGGACGGTAAAACAACGTTGGCACAACAATGGGCGACCAATCGCCAAGATGCGGGACATGTCGTTTGCTGGGTCTCACTGGCACCCAATGTCAATAGCCCAGCTATGTTTCTCAGCTATCTTGCTGCTGCATTTGAAGCCGGCGGCATCGCTGTCCCTGCAAGGATCAAGGCTCTGCTGGCGACCAGCCCGGTGGTGCCGGTGCAGACGGTCAATACCCTGCTGCTGAACGCGGTCGCGGAAACAAAAGCGCAAATCTATCTGTTTCTTGACGATCTGCAAAACGTCAATGATCCGTCAATTCAGTCCATGCTGGAACATCTGTTTCATGACCGCAGTGAAAATCTGCATTTCGTCCTGACCAGCCGCGAAGCTCTCCCTTGGTCGTTGCCCCGTCTGAAGGCCAACGACAACCTTATTGAAATTACGCCTAAATCGCTGCGCTTTGATACGGATGAGACGTCGAAGTTCTTTCGCAAGCTTGGCAATGCGAACCCAGCCACAAGCGATCAGATCAAGCAGATCTTCAGCAAGACCGAAGGTTGGCCCGTAGCGCTGCATATCTCTTCGCTTGCGTTGCGTAATGACGGCTCAGAAGGATCGCGGGCTATCAAGAATTGGAACCGCTCCGATCTCAAGCAGTTTTTCAGTCATGAGATTGTCTCGAAGCTGCCAGAGGAATTACGGAACTTCATGCTTGCGACATCTGTGCTGGGGCATTTTGATGTGGCAACCAGCAACGCCATTCTGGAGATCGATAACAGTGCCGAGTTACTTGAGCGTTTGTCGGACCTCAACTTTGTGCCCTCACCGGAAGAAAATGAGGTGTATTACTATCATCCGCTCTTGGCGGATTTCTTGTCGGATGAGTTCGCCTCACAGGATACGGGGCGCAAACAGGCCGTGTTGCTGGCAGCCTCGCGGTATTTTCATGCGCAGGGCCATTTCATCAAGGCCATCGAATTTGCCGTTGCGACAAAAGACCCCGATCTTGCCGCGGACATAATCGAAGCGCACGGTATGGAGCTGGTCATGGCCAGCCGTGTGCGCCGTCTACGTGAATGGTTGGCTTTCGTTCCCGAAGAAAGCTTTGCGAAGCGCCCAAATTTGAGCCTGTTGCGCATCTGGATGCTGTTCCACATGCCCCATCCGCGCCGGGCGCTGCATGAACTGACACGGTTCAACCGGCAGGTACGCCATGAAGGGGCATCAGAAAGCCGGCCAGCAGACGATCCTTTCGAGGTAGAGGCCAGCGTTCTGATAGCGGGCGTTCTGAGCGCTACAGGCTTTGCTGACCGCGCCCGAGAAGCGGCGTTGCGCACCTTGCCGATGATGCGCCAAAAGCCTGGGTTTTTCAAAGGCACTCTGTGCAATATCCTTGCGTTTTCGGAGTTGGCAACAGGCGATATGGCTGCGGTTAGGTCAGCCAGCCAGTTGGGATATGATAACCATCAGGTGGCCGGTTCCGTGTTCGGGATGACGTGGTCCGACCTGTTGATGGCTTTCAGCGAGTTGGAAAAAGGTGATTTGTTTAAAGCGGAGCACCATCTGCGTCGGACTGGCGATTTGGCCGAAAAGGAGCTTGGGCAGGGTTCTTATGCAGCAAGTCTATTGGCCGTTGTGCAGGCCGAATTGCACTATGAATGGAACCAGATCGAAGCGGCAGAACGGCTATTGGACATCCACCGCGAGGTCATCGAGACAAGCGCGCCGCTGCTGCTGATCGGGGCGGTGCAGATATTGTCGGCCAAGATAGATTTCGCGAATGGCAACCGGGTACGGGCCGTCGAAGCGCTGACTCGTATTGTTGACGCACCCGTCCGATCCTACCCCCGCGAATCGCGGTGCGCAGCCCTTAACGAATTGACAAGAATCCTGTTGCGTGAACAGGACTTTGCCGCCGTTCAACGCGCCTTTGTGGCGCTGCGCATTGAGTCCTCCGAACCCGTTACCGACACATTCGACGAATGGAACATCGCCCTTGCCTTTGCTGCGCTGGCCAAATGCCGTCTTCAGATGGATAGCGGGCAACTTGTTTCCGCGATCAACGCTTTGCGGGCGCTTGCGGCGGGTGCATTGCAGCGCGAATGTCACCGTTGTGCCGCATCGGCCCGCGGGCTCGAGGTTCTGTGTCATTGGAAAAATGGGGACCAAAAGAGGTCTGTCGCCCTGCTGCGAGAGCTGTGTCTGGACAGCACCACAAGTGGTTTGATTCGCACCATAGCTGATATTGGCCCCGGCCTGATCGCGCCTTTGCGGGCCTTGCTGAGTGGGCTGCACACGGGTGAAGAAACCCATGCCGATACTTTGAGAATATCCGCCTTTTGCCGCGCGTTCCTCAAACTCATCGCGCCGCATACCGAAGACACGGACAGGCCTGACACAAAACGCGGCTCGCGGTCCCAACCTCAGGAGAGTGATCCTGAGGAGGACGTTACCACACTGGAGCCGCTCACAAAACGCGAGTTGGAGATTGCACGTTTGATGGCGCATGGGCTGACTAACAGGGTGATGTCGCAACAGCTGAACGTCACCACTGAGACGATCAAATGGCATCTGAAGAATATCTTCCAGAAGTTGGGGGTCACCAACCGCACGCAAGCTGTGATCGCATTAAGCGGGCAGCACTCTTTTCTCGACGATGAATAATCCCCCCCGCTTGGGGAGGCGCAACCGCGCGGCACTCAATTAGGGTAGGGAAAACTTCTGGAGGTTTTCCTTATGTCGCCGTCTTCCCAAACCGCGTTTTTTTGTCACGAAAGTTTTTTTTGGCATGATACCGGGCCTGCCGCCGTCTATATTCCCGCTGGCGGTTATGTGGAGCCGGGGGAACATGTCGAGGCACCGGGATCAAAGCGCCGGTTGCGCAATCTGTTGGAAACATCAGGACTACTGTCGCATCTGATACAGCCTACATTTGAAGCCGCAACCGATGAACATATTCTGCGGTTCCATACAGCAAAGCATCTGGAACATGTGCGCCATATTTCTGCCAATGGCGGCGGCGACTCCGGTGAATTTGCACCAATCGCGGCCGGTGGGTTCGAGATCGCGGCGCTTTCTGCTGGTGCGGCCGTTGCAGCAGTGGATGCCGTCATGACGGGGGTCGCGCGCAACGCCTATGCGCTGACCCGGCCACCGGGCCACCATGCCATCGCAGACAAGGGGCTGGGGTTTTGTACCTTTGGCAATCTGGTCATCGCAGCCCATCAGGCGCGCAGTGTGCATGGTGCTGCACGCATCGCGATTGTTGACTGGGATGTGCATCACGGCAACGGCACGCAGGCGGGGTTTTACGACGACCCAGATGTGCTAACCATATCGGTTCACCAAGACGGACTGTATCCCGCCGACGAGGGAACAGTGGGCGAGCGCGGGACAGGGAAAGGCGTCGGCGCCAACCTGAATATTCCGTTGCCCTCTGGTTGTGGGCACGACACCTATCTTGCGGCATTTGATCAACTTGTGCGGCCTGCAATCAAGGCATTCGAACCCGACCTGATTATGGTAGCTTGCGGCTATGATGCCGCCTTTGTCGATCCGCTGGGTCGGATGTTGTGTTTTAGTGAGACTTACCGCGCGTTGACCGCCGGTGTGATGCAGCTTGCGGATGACTTATGTGACGGGCGCGTTGTGATGACCCATGAAGGCGGATACTCCGCCGGTTATGTGCCATTTTGCGGTCTTGCGGTGATTGAACAACTCAGCGGGCAGCGCACATCTTGTGATGACCCATTCATCCCATTGGCCGAAGGATACCCTGACCAGAGGATGAAGCCCGAGCATCAAAATCTATTGGATGAAATCCGCGCCGCGGTGACCGGATGAAAAAGACCCAGTTATATATAGATGGCGCGTTTCTTGTACCTTCGGCGGAGCGCTATTTGGACGCCGTTGACCCCGCAACGGAACATCCCTTTGCACAGATTGCCGCTGGTGATGGATCAGACGTTGATCTGGCGGTGCAGGCCGCCCGCCGCGCATTTGATCATGGACCTTGGCCGCGTATGGCCGCAGCCGAACGCGCGGCGGCATTGCGCCGAATTGCACAGGGTATTACCGCGCGGCTAAAAGAGATCGCTGCCCTCGAGACACGCGACAATGGTAAACCCGTTCCAGAGGCAGAATGGGACGTTGGTGATGCGGCATTTGTCTTTAACTATTATGCTGATCTTGCGGAAGCGCATGATGCTGAGGGGCCCCAGACAGTTGACGTAGGCGACCCGCATTTTGCCAGCTCGATCAGTACCGAACCCTTAGGCGTGGTGGGGGCGATAACGCCATGGAATTTTCCGCTGCTGATGGCGGTGTGGAAAGTTGCACCTGCACTGGCGGCTGGCTGTACCATCGTGTTGAAACCTTCCGAATTTTGTTCGGCAAGCTGTGCGGTATTGGCCGAGATCATCGACGCAGCTGATGTGCCGGCGGGTGTTTTTAATCTGATTACCGGTACTGGACAAGACGCCGGTGCGCCGCTGGGTGACCATGCACTGGTCGACAAGCTCGCCTTTACCGGATCAGTCGCCACAGGCCGCAAAGTCATGACAGCGGCGGCGGCGGGCATCCGCAGTATCTCGCTGGAACTGGGGGGCAAGTCACCGCTCATTGTGTTTGCCGATTGCGACATTGAAAAAGCCGTCGAATGGATCTTGTTCGGTGTGTTCTGGAACAAGGGTGAAGTGTGCTCGGCCACCAGCCGCGTGTTGGTGGAGCGCAGCCTCTATCCGGCGCTTCTCGCACGCCTAAAAGAAGCCACCGAAGCAATCAAAATCGGAGCCGGCGATGTGCCCGGCGTCAAATTGGGTCCGGTTGTATCGAACCTTCAATATGACAAGGTGATGGCTGCAATTGAACTGGGGAAAACCACCGACGCACGTCTGATAACCGGCGGCGGACGGCCTGCGGGAATGCAGACCGGCTATTTTATTGCCCCTACGATCTTTGCGGATGTACCAACAGATGCAGCGCTGTGGCGCGAGGAAATCTTTGGCCCTGTGCTGTGTATCAACGCTTTTGACAGCGAAGAAGAGGCGCTGCACCTTGCCAATAACAGCCCCTTTGGCCTAGCGGGTGCGGTGATGTCGCGTGATCTGGAGCGATGCGAGAGGGTGGCGGGAAAACTGCGCGCCGGAATCGTCTGGATCAACTGCTCGCAACCGACATTTACGCAGGTGCCTTGGGGTGGCTACAAATCCTCTGGCATTGGGCGTGAGCTGGGAACAGCAGGGTTTTTGGGCTTTCGTGAGGTCAAGCAGATCACCCGATATGATGATGCCCAGACATGGGGTTGGTACCTAGAGGTGGCTGGATGACGGCCTCACAAAGGCTTGCAGGCGCGCGGCCCGAACCCTTTTGGTTCAGAACTGTGCCCGATGGCGCGCCCTGTCCTTCGCTCGATGCGGATCGCTCTTGTGATCTGGGTATCATCGGCGGTGGTTTCACGGGACTTTGGGCGGCGCTCAAGGCGCGCGAACGGATGCCGGATGCGCGGATTGTTGTGCTTGAGGCAGGCCGCTGTGGACAGGACGCAAGCGGGCGTAGCGGTGGTTTTTGTGCACCTTCGATTTCGCATGGCGTGGGGAACGCCCTCTCGCGCAATCCAAATGAGGCAGACGAATTGATCCGGCTTGGGCGCGAAAATCTAGATGAATACGCGCGTGATCTGGAACGCTACGGGATGGATGCAGGCTTTGAACTTAGCGGTAAGCTAAACGTTGCTGCGACCCTGTGGCAGGAAGAGGGATTGCGGGCGATGGCACGCAATAACGAACGCTTCGGGATCGAATACACCTTGCTGTCCGGTTCGGCACTGGATGAACGTCTGGCCTCTCCAGCTTATACGGCCGGGTTGTTTGAGCCGAACTATGGCTTGGTGAATCCCTTCAAGACGGTATCAGAATTGCGCCGTGTTTGTCTGGAACAAGGCATTGAAATACACGAAAATAGCGCGGTCACAGGCTTGTCGAGGGATGGCAAGACCCTGCGCCTTGAGACTGCACACGCGCACCTTTGTGCAGGCCAGGCGATAATGGCTACCAATGCTGCAAACCCGTTACTCAAGCGTTTGCGCCTGTCGATCATTCCGGTTTACGACTATTCGCTGGTGACCGAACCGCTGAGTGACGCGCAATGGGTGAGCATCGGTTGGACGGATCGTTATGGCATTGCCGATTGTGGAAATCAGTTTCACTACCTGCGCAAGACCGAAGACAACCGGATGCTATGGGCTGGATTTGACGCGATTTATTACTACGGTAGTGAGCGCAGCACATCACTGTTACAACGGCCTGAGAGCTTTGAATTGTTGGCCCGTCAATTCGCCGAGGCTTTTCCTCAGATTGCTGATGTGAATTTTGATTACGCCTGGGGTGGAATAATCGACACTTCTGCGCGTACTACATTTTTCAGCGGTCTGGCTTTGGGCGGTCAACTTGCTTATGCGATGGGGTTCACCGGTCAAGGCGTCACTGCCAGCCGGTTTGCCGCACTCATGATGCTTGATCTGTTGCAAGGTGTGGAAACTGCGCGAACCCGCCTGAAAATGCCCCGCCGTTTGCCTGTTCCATTCCCGCCTGAACCGCTGCGCAGCCTATCTGTTCGACTGGCACAAAAGGGGCTGGCCCTAGAAGATTTAACTGGCAAACGCCCCCTGTTCTTGCGCACGCTTGATGCCTTTGGCATCGGCTTTGATTCCTGAGAAAGAAGATCATGACCCAGCCTAATCACGTTATCCGGTTTGATACTTCCAACACTCCCGTCGAAACACGCATCGATGATCCGGCACTGGTTGACACCCCTTACATCAGCAAAAGCTGGCGCAGTTTCATCAGCGCAGACGGGAAAGTCATAAGCGGGATATGGGAAGCCGGGCCACATCTAGAACGTTGCCACAGCGACTTTGATGAGATGTGCCACATTCTTGAAGGCCGGGTGCGCATAACAGATGCGAAGGGTGTCTCAACCACATTCGGTGCGGGTGACAGTTTCGTTGTCGCGGCGGGGTTCGAAGGAACTTGGGAAAACTTAAGCGATGTGAGAAAGGTTTTTTTCATTGATAGCCGCCAAGGTGGCTAATCTTTTCATTTAAACTTTTTTGATATGGAGCGTCTTGAATACCGTAAAGAAGGTCATCCGCGAAGCCCGAGTCCTACTTTGATCGACCAACGCGATGGAAGCCGCCATGCACAACACCACCGATCGAGGGATGGACAGTTTCTGCTGTTAGATCACAGTCGTAGTCACTGAAGGTGTGCATCCCGAGTGCAATTCAAAGGAAGGTCTGAAAAGCGCACCAAAGCAGTTTTTCGTGCAAACGCGGCGAATTGACAGTTCGTCCCGCGAACTGTCAATTCGATCATCCCCCTATTTTGCGTGTGCAGCGAACGGTCGATTCGACGGGTGCGTCGTAGCTTTATCGAGGGTGCATCAGTGTCTGCAAAGGGCTAACCTGCCAAGCTTCAACCACGCAATCGGCGTGTTACTTGACTGAGGCGAAACGCAGGCAGCCCATCCGATTGATCGTTCATCGTGGGCTTAACCTAGTCTGCAGAGACCCCAAATGTTTCAAGAAAACTAAAATCAGGATGTTGAATGCGTCTCAGCAGCTGGTCTTTGATTTTCAGTGATGTGAGAGAGCGACTTCGTGGGTCGCAGGGCATCAAAACAGTCCTCAGCGCAAGCCTAGGGCTTAATTCGCAAGAGAAACCGAACTTAGACTTAACGTACATGCTATGTGTATTTTATGGACGCCAAAGAATAACATTTAAATATGGGTCACAGCAAAAAACAATGAGTTACACGAGGTCAAATGGGCAAACTATGGGTCATTTTACAGATGTTGTGAAGTGACCCATAGTTCGCCCATTTCGTTCTAACTTGGGTCCATTATCTACACATAGATTGTACCTTGAGCGGCTTTACACCGATGCTTTCGGGGTGAAGCCGCTTCGATTTTGGGTGTCGAGTTTGTGGGGAGTTTGCAGGCAGACGTTAAACACCCTTGGATGTACACTTTCCTACTGTATGAAACACTAGTTTCTTTACCTGAGCCGGGACAGCGACCAGCATCTGCGAAAATTAAATGTGTTAGATCAATCGTAGCTTACGTTGTGGTGTTTGTGCATTCAGTGGCAGGTCACATGACTATCACCCAAGATGCATAGTTCGCATCAAGTCGATGGTTCGAACCTCTCAGGGATCATCAAGGCGTTTGCAATCGTTTTGCTCTCTCATTAACACTCTGGCCGAGACATGGATTTCTCTACGAACTTGTTTCAAAGGTAATAAGGTCAAATGACTCAATCACACCAACGGCTTCTTGATATTTTGAGCTTTTGGCACAAGGTTGAATTTTTTATCCCATTTGACCTCGATAATCGCGCAGTCGAACAGACAAATCAGAAAAAACTCTGGCGGGCTTATGGTCAAACATCAGAATTGAAATGTGATGACGTTCCAAAGGGCTTCGAAGTCAGCCGCTATAAGCTATACCTAGGCGCGTTTGACAAATCCGTCATTAAAGATGTTCTGCCAAATGAAGGCGCATCAACCGAAAATGAGAGCTTTGAAGATAGGGAAAGAAGCAATCTAGAAGGCCTGACTTGCATGGCGAGCATTGGTCTTGCTCCTGACGCCAGCCCAGTCTTTGACGACTTTGAGATTTCGACCTTACCATGGGCAATTGGACAGAGCCGGGCAAAAGGGTTGGGCGCGCTATCGAGCGATGCGTTTCAGGACGCTAGGGCGCGCCTTAAAAGGGATCTGCATAATTTTGCAGTCAATCGCCGAACCTTTGAGGGTGGAGATGAAAGGGATGCAAAACCACGTCTGACGCCTCTTGCGCCCAATGAGATCGAAAGCCTAATTGACCTCCTCGCGACGTGGAGTGGGTTTCGCCCCGCGAAGACGCAACACGCGGCCCTACTTGAAGTCACTTTTCGTAAAAAACAGCCTCCAAAGACGACAAGTGCCGGCGAAAACAAATCATCCGAAGACGACGCCGATGATGAAGTTGAGGAAGAACCGGCAGAGATCGGCATCCTGAACAGTTTTTTCATAGACGACATCGAAAGAGCAATCTTGTCGGTCCGGGCAGGGCAAACGCCGCATGCATTGCGGCAATATTTGACCCCACTTCCTGTAGAAAACCGCATAGATCTTTATTCTGATGTAGGTAGAGAGCAAATTATTGCGGCTCTAAACCCCGCGCGCCACAATGCTGGCCGCTGGTTTGCAAATCCTGACCACGCCATGAGCCTGATGCAACAATTCGCAATCAATACGGGGCTCGATACACTACAACATGGCGGCCTGTTTTCAGTCAATGGCCCGCCCGGAACAGGAAAAACAACACTGTTACGCGATATTATCGCTGAAAACGTCACCAGGAGGGCGGCGATATTGGCAGGGCTAAACAGCCCACGCGCAGCATTTTTGGATGGTAAGTTTGGCACGATCGCCCACCTTATACCTGAACTTACTGGGTTCGAAATGGTCGTCGCGTCATCGAATAATGCGGCTGTCGAAAATATCTCGCGTGACTTACCAAAAAGCGCGTCTGTTTGGGGGGAAGACATTCAATACCTTCAACCCACTGCACATAAATTAGCTGCTCAAAAGGCAGACGGTAAGTGTGATAAACTGTCGGCAGATGAGTGCCCTTGGGGGTTGATCACAGCGGCAATGGGTCGAAAAGCAAACCGGAAACTTTTTACTGATCGGGTGTTTTTTAATAGAATTACCGAGAATGAAAAGAAGACCTGGGCAGGTGAAAAACGCCCGCTGAACATCTGGCAATGGTCCAAAACTTTGACAGAAAATCCAGAGTCAAATCTTGATTTCAAGACAGCTCAGAACGCATTCAAGGCATCCCAATCTAAAGTCGATGCGATTACTTCAGACTTGCGAGATTTTAGCGCATTGTCGCAGTCTATGCGTGGCCATACCGCAGAAAGCTGGTGTGACAAAGCAAAGACGGCTGTAATCGAGGCACAGTTGGCGTGCAAAGCCGCCCGTGTAGAATTGGAGGCCGCTGAGAGGATCCAAACTGCGCAAGAAAGTGACCTTAGTGATCTCAAAGAAGAAGATCGACTTTTGATGAAAATAACGCCGGTCTGGTGGATGCGTCTGCTGCGCACACAGAAAGCGCAGGCCCACAACGAACGGGTCCAAAAGAACGCAGAAGCTCAGATTGTGCTCAACCAACAGGTTCGAGAAACAAGGACGCGCATATCAGTGCATTTAAATCCTGCCTTGGATGATGCCGAAGTTGTTTATATCACAGCTCAATCGAACCTAAAAAACGTAGGCACCGACTGGGATAATAAATGTAGCGCTCACGATGCATATAAAGTGCGGTTCGGGCCAATCGATCCACCAAAAGATCTTGATGACCTTGAGGTAGACGCATACCAAATCGAAGGCGTTTGGCATACGCCAGAGTATGCAAAACTACGATCTGATCTATTTCAAAAATCGCTTTTATTACATGAAGCATGGCTTTTGGCTGTGACTTCCAAATCCAACTTTATTCAGAATCTCATGGCTATACCGGAGCTTTTGCAGAACAGTTTTGCAGGAAGCGCAGATGATGAACGCGCGCTTTGGCAATCCATATTTATGATTGTACCTGTCATTTCTAGCACTTTCGCATCTATATCACGACAATTCGGCGATCTTGGTGCTGAAAGTCTGGGTTGGCTTTTCATAGATGAGGCGGGACAGGCCGTGCCTCAAGCTGCTGTCGGTGCGATCATGCGCGCCAAACGCGTTTTCGTCATTGGCGACCCACTTCAAATCGAACCCGTGTTTACGCTACCTAAGAGACTCATTCAGGAATTGATGCAAACATCTGCACATATCGCTGATGGAAGCTACGCCCCCGATGAGGTGTCGGTTCAAGTGCTCGCCGACAGGGCCAATCCGTTCGGAACCCTGGTACACAAGGATGGGGACGATGATATATGGGTCGGCAGTCCTCTGCGTGTACACCGTCGTTGTATCGATCCGATGTTCGGTCTCGCCAACAAAATCGCCTATAATGATCGGATGGTGTTCGGCCTAGAGTCCCGGGATCCAACAACAGATGAAATGCCGCTTCTTGGTCAATCCTGTTGGATTGATCTACCGGGAAAAGTGGTTGGTCGTCAGGCAGTGCCTGGGCAAATTGATTTTGTCGCACGCCTCATTGCGCGCTTTTATACTCGGTTTGAAAAATTTCCGAATCTCTATGTTATTTCGCCTTTTAAAGAGGTGAAAGAACGCTTGGCAGCACGGCTTAAAGAACGGGAGCTTTGGGACAGTTTGAACAGAGAAAAACCACCAAGCTCCGCTCTGGATGAATGGATAAAGACCCAAGTTGGGACTGTTCACACCTTTCAGGGCAAAGAGGAGGACACCGTCATCATGCTTCTTGGAGTTGATGCACAGACGGAGGGTGCCGCAGGTTGGGCATCCTCAAAGCCAAATCTTTTAAATGTTGCACTGACGAGAGCAAAGCGACGCTTCTATCTCGTCGGCGACCGTCAGATATGGGGTAAACAAAGGTATTTTAAGGAAGCCTACAACAACTTACCCGCGATTGGTTCTAATAATTTTGAGGATGCGGTTGAAAAAGAATGGGCACTGTAAGCGACTGACGGGCTAACGGCCTAATTTCAACGAAATCGGCACCCGTTCCGGCAGCTTTAGGTTAAACCTGCTGATTTTTCGAAAGGATATCGGTTGGCGCTTTTACGTCATTCATATTCACAGCTCACAGCAATTCTGTCCGCTATCGCGCCTCCAAACAGATCAGCCATCACTGCGAGGGCCACGGCGGGTGCATGATGGTGGATTGATCAAAGCCATAGGGGGGTAATTTGAAAAGACACTGCCGTTTGCGAGCTTCTTGATGATCAACTTTCAGTCTAGGTGCATGTCCGTTCACCTTGCCTGAAAGTTATGTGGTCTCGGCTTCTATTACCTGTGATAATGTCTCAACAATGGTATCAATCTCAGCTTTGCTTGAGGTATAGCAGGGGGCCAGCAACACGTGGTCACCCGTTGTCCCATCTGCGCAACCTTGTGAAGGATAGCAGATGACCCCAGCCTGCATCGCCGCGTTTTGAATGCGCCCTGCTAGGTTCAGTTTGACGTCAAAGGGGGCTTTTGTGTCGCGGTCCTGAACTAATTCAACCGACCAGAACAATCCGCGCCCCCGGATGTCACCGACATGCGGGTGTTGACCCAAGCGGGTGCGCAATCCATTTTCCAGCCGTGCGCCCAAACTGCGCACATCTGCCAACAAATCGCGGTCCTCAATCTCTTGCATGACGGCCATCGCCGCAGCGGTGGCAACTGCGTGGGACATATAGGTATGTCCATTCCAAAGCTTGCCGCTGCCGGCCAAGATCGCGGCAATCACTTTTTCCGAGGCCATCACGGCGGCGATAGGCTGATATCCGGCACCCAACCCCTTGGCCATGGTGGTAATATCGGCGCAAATGTCTTCTTGCTCCAGCGCAAACAGCGATCCGGTGCGTCCCATGCCGCACATGACTTCGTCCGCGATGTACAATACCCCATGCGCATCGCAAATTTCGCGGATGCGTTTGAAATATCCCGCGGGCGCTGGTTGGCTGCCCAAAGACGCGCCAACCACGGGTTCGGCAATAAAGGCGGCAACGGTTTCAGGACCCATTGCCTGAATGCGATCTTCAAGCTGATCTGCCATGCGCTGCGTAAAATCTGCGTCACTTTCATCCTCGCGCTGCATCCGGTAGGCATAGGCGGCGTCAATATGTTCAACATCTATCAGCATCGCGGCAAAGGGCGCACGGCGACCTGCGTGACCGCCAACCGCCAATGCGCCAAGGGTGTTGCCATGATAGCTGGGGGCGCGGGCAATGAATTTGGTCCGCGCGCCATCGCCGCGTTCCAAATGATACTGCCGCGCCAGTTTCATCGACGCTTCCATCGCCTCAGACCCGCTGCCCAAATACATCACCCGACCTTCACCAGTACCTTCTGGCGCGCGTGCAATCAGGAAATCAGCCAGTTTTTCAGCAGGTTCGTTGGTGAACAGGCCCGTATGTGCAAAGGCCAATGTGTTCATCTGCGCAGTCACAGCGTCCCGTACGGCCTGATTGTCATGGCCAAGGCAAGAGACCGCGGCACCGCCGCAAGCATCCAGATAGCGTTTGCCCGTGTCGTCGATCAAATATGATCCTTCACCTTTGACGATCGTAGGCTGATCCGCGATTAAGTTGCGGCGTAAAACATGGCTCATCTGGGTGTCCGATCACAATTGGTTTGTGTCACCATAGGTATGCGGCGCGATTGTGCCAAACCTTTAAGCGGAGGTTGTACATCTGACATCTTAAAGTGACCTTGGGGCAGATGATCCTTGACTCAGGCAATTTTTAATCAAACGGTAAAAAATATAAATCCAAGGGGGGATATACCGATGAAAACCAACAAAATGATCAATCTCACGCGCCGTAATCTGCTGGGCAGCGCTGCCGCACTCGCAGGGGTTGCAGCCCTGATGCCACGCGCTGCATGGGCAAATGACCCGATCAAAGTGGCGGGCATTTATACCGTTCCCGTTGAACAGCAATGGGTCAGCCGTATTCACCAAGCCGCCGAAACAGCGCAAGGGCGCGGCGACATTGAATACATTTTCACCGAAAATGTATCGAACACCGATTACGCCCGCGTGATGCGCGAATATGCTGAGGCTGGCAATCAGTTGATCATCGGTGAAGTGTTTGGCGCAGAACAAGAAGCCCGCGAAGTGGCAGCGGATTATCCTGAGGTGTCTTTCCTCATGGGCTCCAGCTTCAAAGAAGATGCCGCATTGCGCAATTTCTCGGTCTTTGACAATTATATCCAAGACGCGGCCTATCTATCGGGCATCGTTGCAGGGGCCATGACCAAATCGGGCAACATCGGCATGGTTGGTGGTTTCCCGATTCCCGAAGTGAACCGTTTGATGCACGCCTTTATGGCGGGTGCGGCGGAAATGAACCCGGATATCAAGTTTCAGGTCAGCTTTATCGGCTCATGGTTTGATCCACCCAAAGCCAAGGAAACCGCCTTTGCGATGATCGAAAATGGTGCTGATGTACTTTATGCTGAACGCTTTGGCGTGTCCGATGCCGCGCAGGAAAAGGGCGTTTTGGCGATTGGCAACGTGATCGACACGCAGGCGGAGTACCCTGAAACGGTTGTGGCCTCTGCGATTTGGCATTTTGAGCCGACGCTGGACGCGGCAATTGCCGAAGTCAAAGGCGGCACTTTCAAAGCCGCTGATTATGGTAAATATTCCTTCATGGCAGAGGGGGGATCATCATTGGCACCGCTCGGCACGTTTGAGGGCAAGGTCCCACAAGCCGCCCTTGATCTGGTCAAGGAAAAGCAAGCCGGGATTATGGATGGTAGTTTCAGCGTTGAGATCAACGACGAAGAACCGAAGTCGTCCTAAATGACCACAACATCGTCAGAGGCGCAGGTTGTCCTGCGCCTCGACAACATCACCAAACGCTTTGGCAACCTGACAGCCAATGACCGGATCAGTTTTGATTTGCGGCAGGGTGAAGTGATTGCTTTGCTTGGTGAAAACGGCGCGGGCAAGACCACGTTGATGAATATCCTGTTTGGTCACTACACGGCAGACGAGGGACAGGTCGAGGTGTTTGGCCAGACCTTGCCACCCGGTAACGCGCGCGCGGCCTTGGCCGCAGGTGTTGGTATGGTGCACCAGCATTTCACGCTGGCCGATAACATGACCGTGCTGGAAAATATCGTGCTGGGAACCATGCCGTTGTGGCGCGCTGGATTTGGCCGGGCGGCGGCGCGCAGGCGGATTTTGACGCTGGTGCAGGATTACGGCCTGCACGTGGACCCCGATGCGCAGGTAGGTGCGTTGAGCGTGGGCGAACGGCAGCGGGTCGAAATCCTGAAAGCATTGTACCGCGATGCACGTATTTTGATCTTGGATGAACCCACAGCCGTGTTGACCCCACAAGAGGCGGAAGACCTTTTTGCCACGATGCGCAAGGCGGTGGCGCTGGGCCTGTCGGTGATTTTCATTTCGCACAAGCTGCATGAGGTCGCCGCGATTTCCAGCCGTGTTGTGGTGCTGCGACACGGCAAACTGGTGGCCGAGGCAAAGACCGCTGAAACGGACCGACATGCACTGGCGCAAATGATGGTGGGGGCAGAAGTTGCACCACCACACGTGCGCGCGGCGACACCGGGTCAGATATTGGTAGACCTCAAAGGCGTGAACACCCCTAACATCGGCAGCGCACCGGGCTTGCGAGCCGTTGATCTGGGTCTGCGTGCTGGGCAGATCACTGGGTTAGCGGGGGTTTCTGGAAACGGGCAGGCGGCGCTGGCTGATCTTATCGGCGGGCTAATCGCCCCTGTATCGGGGTCATTGCAGGTCAAAGGGTCAGCACCACAAAGCTGGACACCACGCGCCGCCGTCGGCGCTGGCATTGCGCGCATCCCCGAGGATCGCCATAAAACTGGAACCATTGCGGACTTTGATCTGACCGAAAACGCGGTGCTTGAGCTATATACCAAGCCGCCTTTTAGCCATCGGGGTTGGATGAACTGGGGGGCTGCTCGTGATTTTGCCAAGACCATAATCGCAGGCTATGACGTGCGCTGCCCGGGGCCGGACGCCCGGATCAGGTTGTTGTCAGGTGGTAACATGCAAAAGCTGATTTTGGGTCGGGTGTTAGAGGTCGCGCCGGATGTGGTGTTGGCCAACCAACCGGTACGCGGACTGGATATTGGAGCGTTGACCTATGTGCATGAACAACTGCTTGCCGCGCGGGATCGCGGCGCGGCGGTTCTGCTGATTTCAGAGGATTTGGACGAAATCACCGCCCTGTCCGATGTGATCCACGTCATTTCAGAAGGGCGGTTGTCGCCCGGATTTGATCGCGGTGCGCTCAGCACCACTGAGCTGGGCGTCTGGATGGCGGGCCACGGATTTGAAGGGGAGGTTGATTATGCGGCTTGAACCCATCACCAACCCCACCTTGTTGCGCACTCTGGCTCTTCCTGCGCTTGCGATTGCCACGACGATTGTTGTGGCGTCGCTGCTGGCGATGATCGCAGGGGCAAATCCGTTTTCGGTGTTGGGTTTGATCCTTAAAGGCGCGTTTGGGTCAAAGTTTGCCACGCTTGAGACACTCAACCGGGCGACCCCGTTGATCTTTACCGGGCTTGCGGTGGCCGTCGCGTTCAAGGCCAAACTTTGGAACATCGGTGCCGAAGCACAGCTGTATATGGGGGCGGTTGTCACAGTGGTCTTGGGGACAGGCGCGTTGGCGTGGCCATCCGCCGTCTTGCTGCCGACCATGGCGGTGGCTGCGATGCTGGCGGGCGCGCTGGTGCTGCTGGTGCCAACCTTCCTAAAAACCCGTTTTGGGGTGGACGAGGTTGTTACCACATTGCTGTTGAATTTCGTGGTACTGCTTTGGGTGTCGATGCTGCTGGAAGGGTCTCTTAAAGATCCGATGGGGCTGGGCTGGCCCAAATCCGCGCGGTTGATTGCAGAGGCGCGCTTGCCCCGTATGGCCGAAGGGCTGCGACTGCATTGGGGCTTTGGGCTGGCATTGATTTCTGCCGGTGTGGTTTGGGTGATCCAGCGTCGCACCACCTTGGGCTATGAAATGCGCGCGGTTGGGTCGAATGCAGGTGCCGCCCGGTTTGCGGGTATTCCGGTGAACACGGTATTGATTAAAACTGCACTTCTGTCCGGTGGTTTGGCCGCCCTTGCGGGATTTTCTGAGGTGGCAGGGCTGAAAGGCAACCTGACGTTGGATATCTCGCCGGGCTTTGGCTACACGGGCATCATTGTAGCTATGTTGGCGCTGCTTAATCCGTTGGGCGTGGTGGTTGCAGCGCTGTTTGTTGCGGGCATTTTTGTGGGGGCCGACAGCATGAGCCGGGCAGCAGGGGTGCCGACCTATTTGGCCGATATCATGTTGGCATTGGCACTGTTGATGATGGTGCTGGCGATCATGCTGACCCGGTTCAAGGTAAGGTGGCGCTGATGGATATTCTCGACATTCTGATTTCAGCCAGTTTTTGGACCGCCGCAATCCGCATCGCATCGCCGCTGATCTTTGCCGCCCTTGGTGAATTGATCTGTGAACGCGCTGGCGTGTTGAACCTCGGTATCGAAGGGATCATGGTCGTCGGGGCCTTTACAGGGTGGTTGACCGTCTATCTGGGGGGCGGGCTGTGGTTTGGGGTGGCGGTGGCTATGCTGTCTGGCATGGCGTTTGGGCTGGTGCATGGTGCGCTCACGGTGCCATTTGGATTGTCGCAACATGTGGTCGGGCTGGGCATTACGTTGCTCGCGACGTCGCTGACCTATTACTGCTATCGCCTTGCCCTGCCAGAGGTCACGTCGCCCCCAAAGATCGAGGCATTTCAACCATTGGAAATACCCTTCCTGTCAGAAATTCCGGTGCTTGGTCCGGCGCTTTTTAATCAAACACCGCTCACCTATCTGGCGTTTATTTTGGTCGTTGTTGTGTCTGTTGTGCTGTACCGCACCCCCGTTGGCTTGGCCGTGCGCGCTGCTGGCGAAAACCCCGCAGCAGTTGAGGCGCAGGGGCTGAACGTCACCGCCATCCGCATGGGCGCGGTGATGGTGGGCAGCGGGTTGATGGCGGTGGGTGGCGCGTTCCTGACCATGTCGGCGTTCAATTCATTCTTCTTTGAAATGATCAACGGGCGCGGCTGGATCTGCATTGCCTTGGTGGTCTTTGGATCATGGAAACCGGGCAAGACCTTGTTGGGGGCCGTGTTGTTCGCCGCCTTTGATGCGCTGCAAATCCGGGTGCAGCAGACACCGCTGGGGGCAGATATTCCTTATCAGATATTCTTGATGGCCCCTTATATCCTGTCCATTCTTGCGCTGGTCGTGATGTCGCGCCGCGCACAGGTGCCCGCGGCCCTGATGGTGCCATTTAACAAAGGGGAACGGTAGATGTTTGATCTGATCGTAAAGGGCGGCAGGCTGCCCGATGGCCGGGTTGCGGACGTTGGCATAATCAAAGGCGTGATCACCGCAATTGATCAACTGGCCGATGCACAGGCGGACGAGGTGATCGACGCAACAGGCGATTTGGTCAGCCCGCCGTTTGTCGATCCGCATTTCCACATGGACGCCACGCTCAGCTATGGCACCCCGCGCATCAATGCGTCCGGCACGTTGCTGGAAGGGATCGGGCTTTGGGGTGAGTTGAAACAGGTGATGACGCAGGAAGAGGTCAAGACTCGTGCGCTGGCCTATTGCGATTGGGCCGCGTCGATGGGGCTGCTTGCCATCCGCAGTCATGTCGACACCTGCGATGATCGGTTACTGGGGGTCGAGGCATTGCTGGAGGTCCGCAAGACCGTGGCCGATTATATTGACCTGCAATTGGTCGCCTTCCCGCAAGATGGGTTTTACCGCGACCCGACGGCGTTTGATAACACCGTGCGTGCGTTGGATATGGGCGTTGACGTGGTGGGCGGCATCCCACATTTTGAACGCACAATGGGTGATGGCGCGCGCTCAGTCTCCGCACTGTGCGAGATCGCGGCAGAACGTGGCCTGATGGTCGATATGCACTGCGACGAAACCGACGATCCCCATTCGCGGCACATTGAAACGCTGATCTATGAAACCCAACGTTTGGGATTGCAGGGCAGGGTGGCCGGATCACACTTGACCTCAATGCATTCGATGGACAATTACTATGTTAGCAAACTGTTGCCCCTGATGGCCGAAGCGCAGGTTGCGGCAATTCCCAATCCGCTGATTAACATCATGCTGCAAGGCCGGCATGACACTTTTCCCAAACGGCGCGGCCTGACGCGGGTGAAGGAAATGCACGCACTTGGCATCACCGTGGGCTGGGGACAGGATTGCGTGATGGACCCATGGTATTCGATGGGCACTGCCGACATGCTGGATGTGGCGTTCATGGGGCTGCATGTGGCGCAGATGACATCGCCTGATGAAATGCGGCGCTGCTTTGATATGGTGACCAATGTGAATGCGTCGATTATGGGGCTGGACGACTACGGGCTGCGGGTTGGGGCCAAGGCATCGCTGGTGGTGCTGGATGCGGGCAACCCGATTGAAGCACTGCGCCTGCGCCCCGATCGGCTGTGCGTGATCGCCAAAGGCAACGTCATTTCACGCCAATCGCGCAATGACGCTCGGCTTGATCTGCCGGGGCGTGCGGGCACAATCCGCCGCCGCCATACGGCGCATTCGCACCCCTAGGTGTCAGCAACCGCCACCCGGCGCGCCAATGAAAACGCGCCTTGCAACGCGTTGCCTTTTGGGTCGCTCAGCTTTTGCAAATAGGACGCTGAGAGATACGCCGCATAGCTGGGGCCAACGCCACCAGACAATGACAGCGGGTCGCCAGTCTGAAACCCCAATGCGTCTAACCCTGCCTCAAGGTACTGCCGTCCCTCTTCAAGCAGCGGCAGTGCCATTGTGTCACCCGCCTGCGCGGCCTCAACGATTTCGCGGGCAAGTTTGGCGTAATCGCTGGGTTTGGCGATATTGCTGAACATCACCAATTCGTTGCCACCCCCAAACCGCTTGCACACCTCACGGCTTAGCGGGCTGTGTTCCATCAGGTGGTCTTCGGCCAGCAAGATGCGTGTCAGCAACGAACGCCCAAGCCATGCGCCCGATGCCTGATCGGACAGGTGAAATCCCCAACCGCCCACGGTGGTCATTTCTTGATTGTGCTGCCGGGCCACGATTGTGCCAGTGCCTATGGCCAGCACATAACCGTCCTGTGCCCCCAGAACCCCTGCAACAGTGGTTGCGCGGTCACCCGTGGCCCGACACCTGCCATAGGGCAACGCTGCCTCGACCCTGTGCATTTCAGCTTCGGTATTGGCTCCTGCAACGCCAATATGCGCCACAGTATGCGTCAGGTCGATCCCGTCCATATTCGCCGTGTGCAGTGCTTGGGCAATGGTTTCGGTGATGTTGGTGATTGAGCCTTCAAAATTCGTACTGACATTTGAGGGGCCGCCGCGTGCTTCGGCGATGATACCCTCTGCAACTGTGCCCACTGCGGCGCGGCATCCTGTGCCACCACCGTCCAATGCAATCAGGACAGTTTGATCTGGATTTGTCATAATTTAGCGACCCGTAATTTCATTTTTTCAAGTCACCGCAGCCTACCCGAACTTTTGTGCAGTGCAACGGTGCGTACAGAGATTGATTTGCTGGTTCAGTTTTACTATGTTAGCGCTAACGAATTGGAATTCATAGCCGCGAAATCGGTAAAGGAGATACCCGAAATGACAACGAAAATCGCAATTAATGGCTTTGGCCGCATTGGTCGCTGTGTCCTGCGGGCCTTGGTCGAAACGGGCTTTGACGGCATTGAAGTGGTTGCTATCAATGATTTGGCCGCACCCGAGACCCTTTTGCATCTGTTGAAATACGACAGCGTACATGGCCGCCTGAAAGGTGAGGCCAAACTTGAAGGGGATACCCTGCACGTGGCGGGCCAAGCGATTCGTCTAACAGCGGAACGTGACCCTGCCAAACTGCCATGGTCGGATGTTGACGTGGCTTATGAATGCACAGGGTTTTTCACTGAGCGGGATAAAGCCGCGGCACATTTTGAGAATGGCAGCAAACGTGTGCTGATTTCCGCACCTGGCAAAAACGTGGACCGAACGGTTGTTTATGGTGTGAACCATGCGGAGCTGACAGCAGAAGACAAGATCGTGTCAAACGCATCTTGCACGACAAACTGCCTTGCCCCGGTGGTAAAGGTGCTTGACGATGCCTTTGGTGTTGAGACTGGATATATGACCACGATCCACGCTTATACTGGCGACCAGCCCAGCCATGACAGCGCCCACCGTGACCCCTACCGTGGCCGCGCCGCTGCCTTGTCGATGGTGCCAACCTCCACCGGGGCCGCCGCCGCAATTTCAGAAGTCATTCCGCACATGAAAGGCCGCCTTGAAGGCTCTGCTGTGCGGGTGCCAACGGCAAATGTCTCGCTTGTGGATCTCAGCTTTATGCCGACACGTCCCGCGACAGTTGAGGCCATCAATGTCGCGATGGAAAAAGCCGCCAACGGCCCGATGAAAGGCGTTCTGGCTTATGAAACTGATCCGCTGGTGTCGGTCGACTTTAACCACGACCCTCATTCGTCCAGCTTTGCCGCGCCACAAACCAAGGTGACATCAGGCGGCATGGTGCGTGTGGTCAGCTGGTATGACAACGAATGGGGCTTTTCAAACCGCATGAATGACACAGCGCGTTTGATGGGTTCATTGATTGCCTCTGCATAATTCTCGATAAAACGCCTGATTGGAACAGACATGCTGAATGATACAATTGCCCGTGTTACGGACCGGATCATCGAACGCAGTAACGACAGCCGAAGCGCCTATCTGGCACGGATGCGTAAAGCAGCAGATGACGGCCCCGTGCGTGCACATTTATCGTGCAGCGGTCAGGCACATGCCTATGCCGCGGCAGGCCCGGATCAGGCGGCCTTGGCGACCAAATCAGCAGGCAATTTGGGGATCATCACCACCTACAACGATATGTTGTCGGCGCATCAGCCATTTGAGCGTTTTCCCGAACTGATCCGCGATGCCGCCCGCGCGGTGGGGGGCACAGCACAGGTTGCAGGTGGTGTGCCAGCGATGTGTGACGGCGTGACGCAAGGCACCGCCGGGATGGAACTGAGCCTGTTTTCACGCGATGTGATTGCGATGGCGGCGGGTGTCGGCCTCAGCCACAATACTTTTGACGCGGCTGTCTATCTGGGCGTGTGCGATAAGATTGTGCCTGGGTTGGTGATCGCGGCGCAGGCTTTTGGACATATTCCGGCGATATTCTTGCCTGCGGGTCCGATGGTCTCGGGCATCAGCAATGATGAAAAAGCAAAGGTGCGGATGCAATTTGCCGCAGGCGAAGTGGGCCGCGAAGAATTGATGGCGGCTGAAATGGCAGCCTATCACGGGCCAGGCACTTGTACGTTTTATGGCACGGCCAACACCAACCAGATGTTGATGGAATTCATGGGCTTGCACCTGCCGGGTGCTTCTTTCGTGAACCCAAACACACCGCTGCGCGACGAACTGACCATCGCAGGCGCACAACGCGCTTTGGCGATCAGCCATCTGGGCAACAGCTATACCCCTGTTTGCGATGTACTGGACGAACGCGCTTATGTGAATGGCATCGTGGGCCTGAACGCGACGGGCGGGTCCACCAATCTGTTGATCCACTTGGTCGCGATGGCACGGGCAGGCGGTATCATTCTGGATTGGCATGATTTTTCCGATCTGGCTGATGTAACGCCTTTGATTGCACGGGTTTATCCAAACGGCTTGGCCGATGTGAATCATTTCCACGCGGCGGGTGGTTTGGGCTATATGATTGGCCAGTTGCTCAGCGCGGGATTGTTGCATGAAGATGTAACAACCATCGCGGGCAAAGGTCTGTCGCGCTATACCGAAGACCCGAAATTGTCGGGTGACACGCTGGAGTGGGTTGCGGGGCCTACCGAAACCCTAAACGACAAGATCGTGCGCCCGATCAACGATCCGTTCCAGCCCACAGGCGGTCTGAAACGCCTTGATGGGTCTTTAGGCGCAGCCGTGACCAAGGTGTCAGCGGTAAAACCCGAACATCACGTCGTCGAAGCACCGTGCCGTGTTTTCCACGATCAAGATGCGGTCAAAGCGGCCTACCAGGCCGGAGAATTCAACAGCGATGTGATTGTTGTTGTGCGGTTTCAAGGACCAAAGGCCAACGGCATGCCGGAACTGCACAGCCTGACCCCGGTGCTGGCGAACCTGCAAGCAGGTGGGTTGAACGTGGCGCTGGTCACGGATGGGCGTATGTCAGGGGCGTCTGGCAAAGTGTTATCCGCCATCCACGTCTGCCCCGAGGCCGTGGACGGCGGCCCAATTGCCCGGATCGCAGATGGCGATATCTTGCGGGTGGATGCGCATGATGGACGGCTGGACATCATTACTGAGGGTGTTATGGATCGCCCCATAGTCACCACCGACCTAAGCGGTAATGAATACGGACAAGGGCGTGAATTATTTGCCAATTTCCGCGCGCTTGTGCGCTCTGCGGACACTGGCGCAAGCTGCATTTAAGACGACTGAAAAGGACAAACCATGCTTCCTCACGCTGCAAGTATCGCGACTAAGAAAATATGTGCATTGGCACCAATTATCCCAGTGCTGGTGGTGCATGATGTGGCGCATGCCCGGCCTTTGGCCGAAGCATTGGTTGCCGGTGGTCTGCCTGTTCTTGAGGTGACCCTGCGCACAGAGGCGGCACTGGCAGTGATTGCCGAAATGGCAAAGGTTAACGGCGGATATGTCGGTGCAGGCACATTGCTGAGCCCAGAAGACGTCACCCGGGCAAAGGATGCGGGGGCCACTTTTGGTGTTTCCCCCGGGTCTACCGATACGTTGCTACGGGCCTGTGAAGACGCTGACCTGCCAACCCTGCCCGGTGCTGCCACCGCCAGCGAGGCGATGCATCTTCTGGAACGTGGATACAGCATGATGAAATTCTTCCCGGCCGAGGCCGCCGGCGGCGCGCCACTGTTGAAATCACTTTCTTCGCCGCTCCCGCAGATCAGTTTTTGCCCAACGGGCGGCGTCAGCATGACAAACGCCCGCAGCTATCTGTCATTGTCAAACGTGGCTTGCGCAGGAGGGTCATGGGTGGCACCAGATGCCTTGGTCAAAGCAGGCGATTGGGCGGCAATCACTGAACTGGCACGCGCCGCAAGCCAGTTAAGCCGCGACGCTTAAAGTAAAAAAGTCCAAGACAACCGCTGCTTTTTTGCGCTATGCGATGCAGAGGAGTAGGGGCGCGGGACGATGAATAAACGGATTGATCTTGTCATTTTTGACTGTGACGGGGTTCTGATCGACAGTGAAGGGCTAAGTGCCGAGGTGCTGATTGCTGCCTTGGCTGAGCTTGGCGTTATGGTCGACTTTGACTATTTTTGCGCCAATTATTTGGGCCGTAGTTTTCCGACCGTGGCGCGGGACATAGAAACGACGTTCAATCTGACGCTGCCATCCGATTTTGAACAAAACTATCGCCGCGATCTATTGGCAAAATTCTCCGATAAACTAGTGCCAACAAAGGGTATCCAAGACATTCTGGACCAGTTAACCATTCCCTGTTGCATTGCGACGTCAAGCAGTCCGACGCGGGTGTCGAACTCTTTGAATATTGTCAATCTGGCGAGTTATTTTGGCAAAGGTATATTTACTGCATCTGAGGTGGCCCGCGGCAAACCAGCTCCGGATTTGTTTTTACACACGGCTGAGAAGATGGGCGTGGACCCGGCCCATTGTCTTGTCATCGAAGACAGTTTGCCGGGAGTTGAGGCATCAATCGCTGCCAACATGCGGGTTCTGCGGTATACGGGCGGTGCGCATTTGGCGGGTCGGGTATTGAAACATGCCGAGCATGTACAGACCTTTAACGATTGGGAAGAATTACAAGCAATCGTCCCGATGATTTTCACATAAGCACTTTTAAAGCGATGCAGCGGCGCGGCTGGCCTGATCGTATTGCCCAGACATGGCACGCAACCGCACTGCAATCTGGCGCAATTCTTCGCCACTGATGTCAGAGCGGGGCAAGCCATCAACGAAACAGGCCTGACGAATATTGCGGTATGATTCACACAATTTCATGCCCGCGTCTGACGTGCGGTAAAACACTTCCTTACCGCGCTTGTTTGTTTCCAACAGTTCCGATTTCAGTAATTTGCGCAAAGCATAGTTAACCGTATGTGTGTCCTCAATGTTGAGCAGGAAACAGATGTCCGTCAGGCGTTTTTCACGGCCGCGGTGGTTCGTGTTATGCAAAACAAGGATTTCGAGCGGTGTAAGGTCAGGATTACCCGCCGCGGCCATGCACCGCGACATCCAGCGCGTGAATGCATTATAGGCGATGATCATACCGTATTCGAGCTCGGATGCTTCCCAGCCTTCGCCATCTGCCAAGTGCCTCGAGGACACGATGCGCCGTTCTGAAAGGGGTTTGTTTGGCTCAGACATATACTTCCTGCTCCTGAAATCGGACATACAATAACTTCAATTTATTGATGATTTACTTGAGAAAGGAAGGGTGAAATTGAAACTTAATTTGATAATTTGTTATTATGGCCAGTCTAATTGCGTCAAAATCTGACTTACCTTGGGTCATCTTAGTGGCGTCATCTTGGGTTTTAGCTTCTACATTTGGTGGGGTCTGTGAGATGGGGTGCCATATATTGACTTCTCGCCGTGCGGGAAGTTCTAATAGATGTCAAAAACCAACATACTGGACTCTGACACAACTTTAAACTTTCGCCACTCAAGCTGCTTTGTTAACGTAATTTTAATAAAAAAAACCGAGGCAGGCAGAACGAGCAAATGAAAACGGGCTTTAAAGGCACGTTTGTCATCAGCTGGTCGCAAACAGAAATAGACGGCCTTGATGCCGCGCCGGTGCAAAACCTCAACGTAGGTGCAGCATGGGCATGGCGGGGCGATGCCATCCGGGTGGATGGACCTAATGATGTTTTGCGGCTGGACCGGACAGACGAAGCAGACAATCTACGAAAACGCGCCGCGCGGATGGTGCATCGTTTGGTGGGGGCTGCTCTCGACCAAAATGCGCTTGTTGCGCATCCTGACCGGGTCGATCCTGCTGAACTTGCCCCGATCATGGACAACAGCTTTGTTGTGACCGATGGCGGCAAAAGCTATACCGTGACGCTGATCGAAGTGGGCGGTGGATCGCAGCCTTTGCTGATGTTCCTTGATGAAATCCCCCCCCGCAATACCGATTTATGGATCGTGCATCACACGCTTGGATCAACGCCGGGTGAATCTATGTCGGCGGGCAGCGGTGGGGTGATCTGCTTTACGCCCGGCACACGTATCCGCACCCCCGATGGCATGACTTTGATCGAAGACCTGCGTGAGGGTGATCAAATTCAGACCAAAGACAACGGCGCGCAGCAGATCAATTGGATTGGCAGCCGCAAAATGTCGGGTGCGCGGCTTTTTGCAATGCCAAAACTGCGCCCCATACGGTTTAGCGCTGACATTCTCGGGCTTGGTCGTCCTGATCAGGATTTACTGGTTTCGCCAGAACACCGGGTTGTGGTGCAGGGGGCTGTCGCTCAGGAACTATTCAACACCTCGGAAGTGTTGGTGGCGGCCAAAGATCTGATCAATGGCGATACAATCCGTGTCGATGTAAAAGTGCGGCAAGTGACCTATGTTCATATGCTTTTGGACCAGCACGAAGTGGTCTGGGCAAATGGCGTTGAAACAGAAAGCTTCCATCCTGCCTCCGCGGCGTTAAGCACATTGGATGACAATGACCGTGCCCGGCTTTTGGCAGCACATCCTGAGCTTGAGTTTGACCCCCACACCTACGGGCGCTTTGCACGGCGGCACTTATCGTCGTCAGAGGCGGCGATATTAGCCCACGCCGCCTAGGGGGGGGTGACTTAACCCTCAGGCTGAACCAGCGCCTTGATGATCGCCTTGGCGCTGTCACTGCTCCAATCCGCATCGCCCCGCAGGCGCGCGATCTCGCGACCTTCTGGGTCCATAATCACTGTGATCGGTAATCCAAAAACACCCATTTGGCTGGCCAGCGCCTGTTTTGGGTCCTGATGGCGGGGCAAGCTATCAACACCGGCCTCTGTAAAGAACCGGGTAATGCCTTCGGGCGAATTGCGGCCCGTTGCGATGGTCAGGACCTGAAAATTCTCGCCGCCAAATTCCTTTTGCAAGGCATTCAGTTGCGGCATTTCTTTGCGGCAGGGTGCGCACCATGTGGCCCAAAAGTTAACCAATACATATTGCCCACTGTAGTCAGCCAAACTGCCTTGGCCGCCGTCATCTTCTAAGGTAAACGGCGCATCTGACGTGGCAATGGGGGTTTCATGGACCACCAGTTTCTTCATATCGCCGTCCCGCAGTGACAGTATGTCGACCCCGGCAGCCCAGCCAGGGTTTGCACCTGCAACAAGGGCCGTATACACGAATGCCAACACGATTTTTTTCATCTGTCCCTCCGAGGGTATTACCATGACTGACACGACATCCAACAAAATGTGGGGCGGCCGTTTTGCCGCTGGGCCAGACGCGATCATGGAGGCAATTAATGCCTCAATCGGGTTTGACAAGCGGATGGCCGCACAAGACATCGCTGGGTCGCGCGCCCATGCCGCCATGTTGGCGGCCACAGGCATTCTCACCAATAGCGATGCCGATGCGATACGGGAAGGCTTGCTCACGATCTTGTCAGAAATTGAGGGGGGGTCGTTTAAATATTCCACGGCACTGGAAGACATTCACATGAATGTTGAGGCGCGGTTGAAAGACGTCATCGGCGAGCCAGCAGGGCGGTTGCACACCGGTCGGTCACGCAATGATCAGGTGGCGACCGATTTCAAACTTTGGGTGCGGGATCAGTTGGACGCAACGGATGCAGGCC
Source organism: Sulfitobacter sp. (assembly GCA_051251995.1). Lineage (GTDB taxonomy): Bacteria > Pseudomonadota > Alphaproteobacteria > Rhodobacterales > Rhodobacteraceae > Sulfitobacter. The sequence goes on along the minus strand of JBPOFF010000013.1, from coordinate 89,313 downwards.
TTGTTGCTTTGATCCATGCCCTGCTGGGTCAGGCCGAGGCGGGGGCATATTGGGTCATGCCGGGGTTCACCCATTTGCAAACGGCGCAGCCAGTGACGTGGGGCCACCATATGATGGCCTATGTTGAAATGTTTGGTCGTGACCTCAGCCGCGTCCGCGACGCGCGCGCACGGATGAATGAATGCCCTCTTGGGGCGGCGGCTTTGGCAGGCACGTCCTTCCCAATTGACCGCGACATGACGGCGCAGGCCTTGGGGTTTGACCGCCCGTCCGCAAATTCCCTTGATGCGGTCAGTGACCGTGACTTTGCCTTAGAATTCTTGGGTGCGGCCAGCATTTGCGCCATGCATCTAAGCCGTTTTGCCGAGGAATTGGTGATATGGTCTTCTGCGCAATTCCGGTTCGTGGCGTTGTCTGATCGTTTTTCAACGGGTTCCAGCATCATGCCCCAAAAGAAAAACCCGGATGCGGCGGAATTGATCCGTGCCAAAGTTGGACGGATATTTGGGGCCAACACCGCATTGATGATGGTGATGAAGGGGCTGCCCTTGGCCTATTCCAAGGACATGCAAGAAGACAAAGAACAGGTTTTTGATGCTGCTGATAACCTGATGCTGGCCTTGGCCGCGATGGAAGGCATGGTGCGCGATATGAATGCGCAGCGTGACAATCTTGCGGCAGCAGCAGGCAGTGGATTTTCAACCGCGACCGATCTGGCCGATTGGCTGGTTCGGGTTCTGGGCCTGCCATTTCGGGATGCCCATCACATTACCGGATCACTGGTGGCACTGGCCGAAAGCCAAGGGTGTGATTTGCCGGATTTGACGCTTGAACAGATGAAGTCAGCCAATGCAGACATCACAAAAGACGTTTTTGATGTCTTAGGCGTGGAAAATTCGGTAAATTCGCGTATGTCTTATGGCGGGACAGCCCCGACACAGGTGCAGGCGCAAGTCGCAAGATGGAAAGGTATTTTGGCATGAAATACACGTTGATTGGGGCTTTGGCCCTTTTTCTGGCGGCCTGCGGTGTTGATGGTGAACCGGTTTATCCAACCGCAACTTCCGAAGTTAGCCTGAGCGATAGTGGCGTATCTGTGGGTACAGGTCTTGCAGTAAGCCAAGGGCCGTTGACCTTATCACTAGGAGTTGGATCATGATCAAATTTGCCGCTGCACTTTGCCTTGTCGCCCTGTGTGCCGCGTGCACCGGGCCAAACGGAAAGGGTGAGCGCGTCCGCGATTCAAGCCCGCGTAACATTCCTGAACCAACCACACCCGGCATTCATGTTTCTGGACGCGTGATAGTCGGTGTGTCGACCGTCAAATAATATGTCAGTCCTTCGTATGATGTACCTTGCGCTGGCCCTTTGGGGGGCAGTGCATCCAATGTATTATTTTATACTGTGGTTTCGTGAAAATGGCTTTGATATCATGGCGATGGTGGATGCATGGCACGCAAATGCCGCGTCCAGTGGGCTGGTATGGGATCTGACCATTGCCGCAATTACCCTGACAGTATGGATAGTGGCCGAAGTCGCAGTGCGGCGCAATTGGCGCAGCTTGATTGCCATTCCCGCAACCTTCTGTATTGGGGTCAGTTGTGGTCTGCCGCTCTATCTGTTTCTGCGGACAGCACCTGTCCGCTAGGGCAGAATTTGAGAATTTAGGGCGAAAAGTATGGATCATTTTCTTTATCGGAACGGTGCGCTCTTTGCCGAGGATGTTCCCGTGGCAGAGATTGCAGCGGCGGTTGGCACGCCGTTTTATGTCTATTCCACCGCGACGCTGTTGCGGCATTTCAAGCTGTTTGACGAGGCATTGGACGGTATTGACCACCTTGTTTGTTACGCGATGAAGGCCAATTCAAACATCGCGGTTCTGCGCACCTTGGCTGAGGCCGGGGCGGGGATGGACGTGGTGTCAATCGGTGAATACCTGCGTGCCAAGGCGGCCGGTGTGCCGGGGGATCGGATTGTCTTTTCAGGTGTCGGCAAGACAGCCGAAGAAATCCGCATGGCGTTGCAGGGTGGCATCCGCCAGTTCAACGTGGAAAGCGAACCTGAGATGATGGTGCTGAACGCGGTTGCGCAGGAATTGGGCAAGACAGCCCCAATCACTATCCGGGTGAACCCGGACGTAGACGCCAAGACCCACGCCAAAATCGCCACAGGTAAATCCGAAAACAAGTTTGGCATCCCGATTGCCCGCGCACGCGACGTGTATCGTATGGCCGCTGACCTGCCCGGACTTCGGGTCATTGGTATTGATGTCCACATTGGCAGCCAATTGACCGATCTTACGCCGTTTGAACAAGCCTATCAAAAAGTTGCTGAGCTGACAGAAACCTTGCGCGCGGATGGGCATACTATTGACCGACTAGATTTGGGGGGTGGCCTTGGCATTCCCTATCAGCAGTCCAATGCCGCTCCACCATTGCCCACGGACTATGGGGCGATGGTCAAGCGCACGCTGGGGCATCTGGGTTGCGAGATAGAGATTGAGCCGGGACGTTTGATTGCGGGCAATGCTGGTTTGATGGTCAGCAAAGTGATCTATGTGAAATCCGGCGAAGACCGCGACTTTTTGATCCTTGACGGGGCGATGAACGATCTGATCCGCCCGGCGATGTATGACGCGTATCACGATATTGTCCCGGTGGTTGAGCCAGCGCCGGGAGTTGATCAACAGCCCTATGACATTGTCGGCCCGATCTGCGAATCCGGTGATACCTTTGCCAAAGGTCGCATGATGCCGCCGCTCAAGGCGGATGATCTGGTCGCCTTCCGATCAGCAGGCGCATATGGCGCGGTGATGAGCAGTGAGTACAATTCACGACCTCTCATCCCGGAAGTTTTGGTGAAAGATGATCAATTTGCGGTTATCCGCGCACGTCCGACGTTTGACGAAATGATAAATCGCGATACCATCCCTGAATGGCTTTGACAGTCCCCCGCTGACGGGGTTTGCTGTCACTAGCAACGGGAGCCGTCCGACATGACATCATTCACCCCCAACGATCTGCGGCGCGGGCTGGCGAAATTACGCTGGCCGTTGCGGCTGACTTGGGTGGGGATGTTGGCGGAAAATCTGGTCAACGCACTGTGGCCATTGATGACAGTGTGCCTGCTTGTCCTGGCCGCTTTGATGCTGGGCTTGCAAGATGTTGTGATCATCGAAGTGGTCTGGGCTGCTGTCGTGGTTGCAGCACTTGCCGCTTTTTATGCCTTTGTTTACGCCCTGCGCCGGTTCCGTATCCCATCGCAAGGTGCTGCGATGGAACGGTTGGATCGCTCCATGCCGGGCCGCCCCATTCAGGCGATGATGGATGATCAGATCATCGGTGATGGTGATGCAGCATCAATGGCCGTTTGGCGTGCGCACAAGACCCGTATGGCGGAACGCGCCGCAAGCGCGCGTCCGGTTCCGGCGGATTTGCGGGTGTCCCGGCGCGATCCTTATGCCTTGCGATTTGTTGCGGTGCTGGCCTTTGCTGTGGCGCTGTTGTTTGGCTCCATCTGGCGTGTGGGGTCAGTGGCGGATATGGCCCCGGGCGGTGCTGATCTTGCCAATGGTCCGGTTTGGGAAGGCTGGGCAGAGCCGCCGCGCTATACGGGTAAGCCGACGCTATACCTCAATGATCTGGCGCAGGGCGCACTTGAGCTGCCCAAAGGAACGCTGATCACCCTGCGGTTCTATGGCCAAGTCGGCGCGCTGACCTTGTCAGAGACAGTATCGGGGCGAACAGCAGACGTGCCCGCGGCATCAGACACCGCACAGGATTTTACAGTGTTGCAAGATGGTGCACTGGCAATCGACGGACCCGGTGGTCGCGCCTGGGATGTCAGCATCATTCAAGATACCGCGCCCGAGGTTGAGATGCTTGATGCGCCAGAAGTGTCCGCACTGGGCGAGATGAGACTGCCCTTTGCCGCGCGCGATGACTATGGGGTTGAAGCAGGCGAGGCGCGGATCATCCTTGATCTGGCGGCGGTTGATCGGCGTTATGGGTTGACCCTTGATCCCGAGGACCGTCCCGAGATTATCGTGCCCTTGCCGACGCCGATTGCAGGCAACCGCGCTGATTTCGAAGAAAACCTGATTGATGATTTCTCAAAACATCCATGGGCAAACCTGCCCGTCAAGATCAGCCTGTCGGTGTTGGATGCTGCTGAACAAATGGGCGACACTGTACCATCTGATCTGATCCTGCCGGGGCGGCGGTTTTTTGATCCAACAGCAGCGGCGGTGATCGAAATGCGCCGTGACCTGTTGTGGTCGCGTGCCAACGGGCCGCGCATGGCGCAGGTGTTGCGCGCGGTGTCTTATCAGCCGCAAGATATTTTCCGGTCCGAGACCACGGCGTTGCGGTTGCGCAAGGTGATCACGCGGTTGGAAACCCATGTGCGGTTTGGGTTGAGTGACGATGTCCAAGAACAACTGGCCGAGGACATGTGGGACCTTGCGATTGAATTGGAAGAAGGCGTGCTCGCCGATGCCTTGGAACGTATGCGACGTGCGCAAGACCGCCTGAACGAAGCCATCAAAAACGGCGCCTCAAAGGAAGAGATCGCCGAATTGATGGACGAATTGCGCCGTGCAACCGAAGAGTACTTGCAGCAGTTGCAGCGCAAGCAAGCGCAGGAACGCGACCGCGACGGCACCGATGAGCCCGATCAACAGCAGGGTGAGGGCATGCAGATGACCCAAGACGATCTGCAACGGATGATGGACCACATTCAGGACCTGATGGAACAGGGCCGTATGGCTGAAGCAGAACAGGCGTTGAAAGAACTGCAAGAGCTGATGGAAAATATGCGCGTCACCGAAGGACAGCCCGGCGAGGGCGGCAAGACCCCGGGTGAACAGGCGATGGAAGGGTTGTCAGATACCCTACGTGAACAACAAGGGCTAAGCGATCAGGCGTTTCGTGATCTGCAAGAACAGTTCAACCCAAATGCCAATGTCGGTGAAAACCAAGGCAATGAAGGGCGCAATGGCGGCCAAGGCCGTGGCCAAAGTCACGAGGGCCAGAACGGTCAGGGCGAAAACGGCGGCGAAGAACAAGGACAGGGACAAGGGCAAAATGGGCCTGCGCCAGAGGGTGGCGAACAGGGCGAAGGCTTTGGCAAGGGCGAAGATGGGCTTGCTGAACGCCAAGAGGCCCTGCGTGATGAATTGCGCCGCCAGCAAGGGCGCCTGCCCGGTCAAGGCAGCCCGGAAGGCGACGCCGCCCGGGAGGCATTGGACCGCGCTGGACGCGCAATGGATCAGGCAGAGGGTGCACTTAGAAACGGTGATTTGGCCGATGCGATTGATAATCAGGCACAGGCCATGGAAGCGCTACGCGAGGGCATGCGATCACTTGCGGATGCGATGGATGATCAAGACAATCAACAACAACCCGGACAAGGCACGGCACCGTCAGACCGACGTGCACAGGCCCAAGATCCATTGGGCCGGGACCGCAACGATTCATCCAGCGACGGATCGCCGAACGGCAAGTTGCGTATGGGGCCGGGCAGCGCCGAGACTGGCCGTAAACTGTTGGATGAAATCCGCCGCCGTTCCGGGCAGACCGAGCGGCCAGAGCTGGAACGTGAGTATTTGAAACGGTTGTTGGGGCAATTCTGACAGGCCCCGTTGGCCCGTCAGTTCTTAGATCGCTTCCAGCCTTGAATGACGTTTGTTCAACCGTCAGACTTTGACGCAACTGTATCCAACCATTTCAAAAAGCTTTGGACATAGCCATCAAGCATCAAACGCAGGTTATCAACCCACCCAACATATCCAGACAAATACGGATCAGTCTGCGGAACCATCTTGGCGATTTGTGGCGCGAAATAATAGATCGCCGCCAAGATCGCAAAAAGCACCACCATCAAGATAAACCCTCTGCGAAAGCCGCGTTTGCGCTTTTTGCTTGTTGGGGCTTCAATATGAGGTCCGTTGTCGGTGCCGCTGTCATCACGATTTTTACCTGTGCGCAGGGTGGAATTGATTTCTTCGATATCAGGCAACAAATCGCGGCGTGATGAAATCGCCGCCGCTTTGATGTTGGCTTCCGGTTCAAGCTCAGGTTCGCCGCGCATCCGGGCCATGCGTTCTTGCGCCTGACGGGCGCGCCTGTCTTCGCCATCCTCATCTTCGCCACTATCAAGGCCTAGATCTGGTTGGCTTTCCAAGGGCTCAGATTGCCGTTTGCGCCGCGCTTCATGTTCGGCTTCGGCTTCTTGCCGCAAAATGTCAGCAACCGCCGGATCCAACTGCTTGCGCTCTGGTTCGGGGGGGGCGATGACGGGCGGTGGCGGCGGGGAAATTTCTTCGTCCGGTGTTGGTGCGTCCACATCAACATTGCTGTCACCCTCTTCATCGGGGGCGTGATCGGGATGATGTTGAAACCATGTTTGTCCACAATTGGAACATTGCACATCTCGACCATCCAGCGGCATGACATCGTCTGGGACTTCGTATTGTGCATCGCAATTTGGGCAGATGAGCCGCATTCGTTATCCTGTTGCTCTTGGATGATCATTCTTAACTGTTAACCATAAGCATATGTCTTAGAATAACATAGGAAAAGTGCTATCTGGGGGTGAAGCTTTCTTGAGGTGTATTGAATGCCAAGCGGTGCTAAGGCACAACAGGTTAAGGGAACCGGGGTAGTTTTGTGATCGAACTGGAAAATGTGGCGTATAGCTATGGTGGCGGTGAGTTGCTGTCGGATATTTCGCTGAAACTTGCACCGGGCTCTTTTCATTTCCTGACAGGCCCGTCGGGTGCAGGTAAAACGACCCTAATGAAACTTTGTTATGGTGCACTGCTGCCGACCGCAGGGCATATCCGGCTGTTTGGCGCAGATGTGCGTGGGCTGGACCGTGATGATATCGCACTGGTACGCCGCCGGGTCGGTGTGGTGCATCAGGACGTGAAATTTCTTGATCATCTTGATGTGTCCGACAACATATCGCTGCCCTTAACCGTATCGGGACGCCATGCAGAGGCGGGCGGCGCAGATTTGCAAGAATTGATGTCGTGGGTTGGCCTGACCAATCGCGCAGATGCGTTGCCCCCTGAACTGTCGGGTGGCGAACGTCAACGCGCGGCGTTGGCCCGCGCGGTGATCATGTCACCCGATGTGGTGCTGGCGGATGAACCAACAGGCAACATCGACTGGGAAATGTCACAACGGCTGCTTAGGCTACTGATTGAATTGAATAAAATGGGAAAAACTGTGCTGATCGCCACCCATGATCTAAGCCTGATCCGGGCCACCAAAGCCCATGTTCAGGCCCGTGTTCTGCGTATTGCGAACCGTCGCATTCAACTGGCCGGGGCAGATTTATGAAATTTGATCTGGCAACGGTGCGGGCGTTACTGGCGGGTGACCGGCATGCGGACCGGGTTGTGCCACCCTCGGGGTTCACGGCACAGCTAACCTTGTTTGCCGCCGCTGCGATGGCGTTTTTGGCGGTTTTTGCGCTCTCTTTGTCCTTGGCGTCGGGCCGTCTGGCGCAACAGTGGGGGGATGAACTGGCGCGGTCTGCGACGATCCGCATTGTAGCACCTTTGGATCAACGGGCCGCACAAACAGAGGCAGCCCTGCGCATTTTGGAGACGACAAAGGGTGTTGCGACCGCCCGTGCGCTGACAGACGAAGAACAACAAGCGCTGTTGACCCCATGGTTCGGACCCGAACTGGCGCTGGATAGCTTGCCCGTGCCGCGGTTGATCGAGGTGATAGAAGACGCAGATGGCATGGATGCGGCGGGACTGCGCCTGCGCCTGTCTGCCGAGGTACCCGGCGCAATTTTGGACGATCACGCCCGTTGGCGCGCGCCCTTGGTCAAAGCGGCATCACGTTTGCGCACATTGGGCTGGGTGTCGATCTTGCTGATTGGCGCGGCTGTTGCGGCAATGATCACCTTGGCCGCCCATGCCGCCTTGGCAGCAAACGCCCAAGTTATCACGGTATTGCGGTTGGTCGGGGCCACGGACGACTATATCGCACAGGCTTTTATCCGGCGCTTTACCTTGCGCGCCCTATCTGGGGCGGCTGTTGGCACGGTGCTGGGGTTGATTGCAGTCTTGCTGCTGCCATCGGCATCTGAGGGCGGTGGATTTTTGACTGGGCTTGGCCTGCAAGGGTGGCATTGGGTGTTGCCCTTGTTCATTCCGATCTTGGCGGGGGCTGTGGCGTTTGTGGCAACCGGCACTGCGGCCCGGCGTACATTGAGGGAGTTGGCATAATGCTGCAATGGATACGCTCACTCCTTTTTATTGTGCAGGCGACAATCATGATGCCAGTGATTGGCTTGCTCTATGCGCCATGGGCGATGTTTTCGTTGAATGGCGCATATGCCTGCTGCAAGGGCTATTCGCGATGGTGTTTTTGGACTGCCAAATGGCTGATCGGTCTACGCTGTGAAATCCGCGGAACTGTGCCGCAGGGCGAAGTGTTGATCGCCGCGAAACACCAATCTTTTCTTGATATTATGATGATCTTTACGGCACTTCCCCGCGCAAAATTCATCATGAAAAAGGAAATCCTCTATACTCCGGTGATTGGTCAATACGCCAAACGGATGAATATGGTGGCGGTGGACCGTGGGAAACGCGGCAAGGCGATTACCAAGATGCTGGCGGATGTTAAATCTGGCCGGATCGAAGCGGGGCAGTTGGTGATCTATTCGCAAGGCACCCGTGTCGCGCCAGGGGTCAAGGCCCCCTATAAGGCCGGGACAGCAGCGCTGTATGACCAAATGGCACAACCCTGCGTACCTGTGGCCACCAATGCTGGTTACTTTTGGCCACGGCGCGGGTTATACCGTAGGCCCGGTGTCGCTGTTGTTGAATTTCTGGACCCGATCAACCCCGGCCTGACAAAAGAAGCCTTCATGGCCGAGCTTGAAACCAATGTCGAAGCGGCGTCCGACAAGTTGCTGCGCGATGCGGGGGGAACGGTCAACGATGCAGAAAATTACTGACATTGCAGCGCTTGAAGCGCTTTATGGTCAGCCCGGTGCACCGTCATTGCGCAAAGTAGCGAACCGTTTGACGCCGCTTTACCGCAAGTGGATCATGTCCTCAAAGCTATGCGTCCTCAGCACGATTGGCCCAGACGGCACAGATGGCAGCCCGCGCGGCGATGATGGCCCGGTGGTGTTGGAACTGGATGCGCATAGGCTGGCGATGCCCGATTGGCGCGGCAACAACCGCTTGGATTGTCTGCGCAATATCGTGGCCGACGGGCGGTTGTCCTGTATGTTTGTGGTGCCGGGATCAAACAATGTAGTACGCGTCAATGGATGTGGGTTTGTCACGGATGATGCCGACCTGCGGGCGCGGTTTGAAAAGAATGGCCGTCAGCCTGCAACAGTCATTGTGATTGAGATTGTGGAAATTTACACCCAATGCGCCCGGGCACTGATGCGGGCCGGAACTTGGGCGGGCATAGACGAAAGTGGCGATTTGCCCAGCGTTGGCGATATTTTGGCCGAAATGACCAGCGGCGAAGAGGGTGGCGCGCCTTATGACGATGCATGGGGTGCACGGGCTGCCAAGACAATGTGGTAAATCCCAAACGGCGGGTGGGCGGGTGCGCCCACCTTACGGGCGCGGGTGGTAAGGTGGGCGCACCGCCCACCTTGGTCGATGGCTTACATATGGATCGCACCGTCACCACAGGCCAAGGCGGCTTCGCGTACCGCTTCTGAATAGGTCGGATGCGCGTGGCAGGTCATTGCCAGATCCTGCGCCGACGCACCAAATTCCATTGCCACGCAGACTTCATGAATCAAATCACCTGCACCCGGCCCAATGATGTGCGCGCCCAAGATGCGATCAGTATCCTTGTCCGCCAGGATTTTTACAAACCCGTCACCAGCAAATACCGCCTTGGCACGCGCGTTGCCCATAAAGCTGAACTTGCCGACTTTATACGCACGCCCGGCTTCTTTCAGGGTGGCTTCAGTCTCGCCCACATTGGCGACTTCTGGGTGTGTATAAATCACCCCCGGAATCACGCCATAGTTCACATGACCATGCTTGCCAGCCACAGTTTCAGCCGCCGCCATGCCTTCGTCTTCGGCCTTGTGGGCCAACATCGGCCCTTCAATTACGTCGCCAATCGCATAGATGCCTTTGACAGAGGTTTCCCAATGATCGTTCACTGCGATCTGCCCGCGTTTGGTCATCTCAATGCCAAGCTTGTCGAGACCCAGACCATCTACAAACGGTTTGCGCCCGGTGGAAACCAACACGATATCAGCGTCAATCACATGTTCGCTGTCATCTTTGCGCAGTTTATAAGTGACTTTCGCCTTGGTTTTACTGGCTTCGGTGCCCTGCACGGCGGCCCCCATGATAAAGGTGAAACCTTGTTTCTTGAGCATGCGCTGGAAGGTTTTCTGCACTTCCGGGTCCATCCCGGGCGTAATAGCATCCAGATATTCCACCACGGTCACTTCGGAGCCAAGCCGCGCATAGACGCTACCGAGCTCCAACCCGATCACACCAGCACCAATGACCACCAGTTTCTTAGGCACTTTGCCCAATTCCAGCGCCCCGGTTGAAGTCACAACGACCTTTTCGTCAACCTCGACACCCGGTAGGGACGCCGGTTCAGACCCGGTGGCGATGATGATATTCTTGGCTTCGTGCACGTCGTCGCCGACCTTGACCTTGCCCGCCTCGGGCACGGTTGCCCAACCCTTGATCCAATCTATCTTGTTCTTTTTGAACAGAAATTCGATGCCCTTGGTGTTGGTGTCGATGGTGGACTGTTTGTAGGTCAACATCTGCTTCCAATCGACGGAAGGTGATTTGCCCTTTAGCCCCATCTCAGCGAAGTTGTGCTCTGCCTCGTGCAGCATATGCGATGCGTGCAGCAGCGCCTTGGAGGGAATACAGCCCACATTCAGGCAAGTGCCGCCCAGCGTGTCGCGCCCTTCGACACAGGCCACTTTCAGGCCAAGCTGCGCACAACGGATGGCACAGACATAGCCGCCGGGGCCGGAACCGATGATGATGACGTCATAGCTGGACATGGATGTCTCCTTTGGATGTTTCGACGTGCGTTTTACGTCGGTATTCAATCTGTTTTGCATCAGTGCGGTTGGTCACAGGGTAGGGGGGCCAGCCCCCCGGCGCAAGCGCCTCCCCCGGAGGGATATAGGGCGAAAAGAAATTCATAGCAGGGCAGCAAGCAACAGGAAGACCGTCGCCAGTAAACCAATGCACCAGATCACGGATCGATGCGGGCGCAGGCCCATCACATAGGCCGGAACATAAAGGATACGTGCAGCCAGATAGGTCCAAGCGCAGGCGGCAGTGAAGCCTGAATTTTGGCCGGACATCTGAATGACGCCGACGGCGATGGTGAACAGGATCAACCCTTCAAAATGGTTATCAAAGGCGCGGCCCAATCGCGCGGTGCGTTCCGACATTGGCCGGGATGGGGCCCGGTCACGGGACGACATGGTATACCCGGGGCCGATTTCACGGTTGGCGGGCACCGCATAAGCCAAAAGTTGCACCACTTGCAGCAAGGCAGCGAGGGCAAGAGCGGTCAATTCTGCGGTCATGCGGGGTCTACGAAAAATGCAGAGGCATGAGTGACGGTGCTGCCATCATCGCCGTGCAACGCATTTGAACGGTCGATCCAGCCCTGCGCCTTGTCGCGGTTATTGACGCTGAGCAGGAAAAACGCGTGAGTCTTGCTGTCCACATGTTTCCAGACTTGCAGCACAGTCAGGCCCGCGGTGCGCCGCGCCTCATCATCCGCGTCAAAGGCGGATTTCCAAGCGGTAAAATCGGTGACCTCGTGGTGACAGATCAGTTGCATTTTGTCTCCGATTTACAGTGCGAGAAGGTACAGGGTGGCGGTGGCGGCAAAGCCTACAAACCACGCAATCGTGCGCACCCCGGTCAATTTGAACGCATAAGCAGGCAGATAGACGATGCGGCCAATCAGAAAGACCTGCGCGGCCAGCATAGAACTGGATGACGTTTGATTGGTCATCACCAAGATCAGAACCGCCGGGGCAAAAAGCGCCATGGCGGTGATGGAATTGTTGAGCGCCCGTTCAATGCGGGCGGTCATACCCTTGACGGTGCGGCCCTCGTCGCGGGAGGAAAGGAGGTAGCCAAGGCTGAGTTGCTGCATCGCCCCTGTGGCTTGCAGGATGATGGTGAGCAGGACAAGCAGGCCATAGAGGGCGAGGATTGTTGTTTCGGTCATTTTTTCAACTCCACGAATTTTGACAGTCGTATGCCTTTACGGATTTCCGTCGCGTACGATTTTGGAACTTCAGCACGAGCACATATGTCTTCGAGGTTTTGTCCAGCTAGGCATTCGGCAAACTCGATCCCAAATATGTGAATTGAAACTACGGTCTCTTTGTCAGCTGCCTCGTGGTATCGTTTGGAAAAAATCGCGGCTAGTTCTGTGCTGTTCATCAATCGATCCTTCGCTCTACAGAATAATGCCGATTTTAGCGTCGTTTAGATACGCATGTAAGTTAGGCTATAGTCATAGAAATTGTTGCTTTGGCACAGGCAAGCTCACCTCCGGAGCGTGGGTTTCACCCACCCTACGGCGTAGGGTGGGTGAAACCCACGAACCGAAATCACAAATCCATCAACAACCGCCGTGGGTCTTCCAGCATTTCTTTGACCCGCACAAGGAACGTGACCGCCCCTTTGCCGTCGATGATCCGGTGGTCATAGCTGAGCGAGATATACATCATCGGACGCACAACAATCTCGCCGCCGACAACCATCGCGCGGTCTTGGATTTTCGCCATGCCAAGGATGCCGGACTGTGGTGGGTTCAGGATCGGCGCGGTCATCAGCGAGCCGTAAACGCCACCGTTTGAGATGGTGAATGTGCCACCCGTCATGTCCGCCATCGACAATTTGCCGTCGCGGGCTTTCTTGCCCATGACGTTGATGCCCTTTTCAATCTCTGCAAAAGACATCGTGTCGACGTCGCGGATCACCGGAACAACCAGACCCGTGGGCGTGCCTGCGGCAACCCCCATGTGGACGTAGTTTTTATAGATGATGTCGGTGCCGTCGATCTCTGCGTTGACCTCGGGGATTTCTTTCAGCGCGTGACAGCAGGCCTTGGTAAAGAACGACATAAAACCCATGCGGACGCCGTGCTTTTTCTCGAACTGTTCTTTGTACTGATTGCGAATGCCCATCACCTCGGTCATGTCGACCTCGTTAAAGGTGGTCAGGATCGCGGCGGTGTTCTGGGCCTCTTTCAAACGGCGCGCCATGGTCTGTTTGAGGCGCGACATCTTCACGCGTTCTTCGCGCGCTTCATCGTCGGGTTTGGAGGCAGCGCGGGGGGCTGCGGGTTTGGCGTCTTTGGGTGCGGCAGAGCTGCCAGCGGCAATGGCTTTGGCCACATCTTCCTTCATCACCCGGCCATCGCGGCCTGTGCCTGTCACGGCATCGCGGCTCACACCCGCTTCGGCCATGGCTTTCTTGGCCGAGGGCGCGTCTTCGACGTCTTTGCCACCGCTGGATTCCGCCCCTTTTGCGTCAGGAGCAGGAGCAAGCGCGCTGGCGGGGGCAGCAGCGGCCCCTTCGCCTGATGAAATCACGGCGAGTTTGGCAGATGCCTCAACGGTGCTGCCTTCTTCGGCGAGGATTTCGGTGAGCGTACCTGCGCTGGGGGAAGGCACTTCAACACTGACCTTATCCGTTTCCAACTCACACAGCATTTCGTCTTGAGCGACGGTATCGCCAACTTTTTTGAACCATGTGCTGACGGTGGCTTCGGTGACGCTTTCGCCCAATGTTGGGACCATCACGTCAACGGACGCGCCGCCGCCATCTTCTTTTGCAGCGTTACGGGCGGCACCGCTCTCGGCTTTTTTATCTTCAGCGGCTTCTTTGCCTTTGGGTGCGGCTGTTGATCCTGCATCGCCCTCTGAAATGTTTGCGAGCAGGGCGTTGACGCCAACAGTTTCGCCTTCGGCCGCAACAATGTCAGACAACGTGCCTGCAACCGGGCTGGGCACTTCGACGGTGACCTTGTCGGTTTCCAACTCACACAGCATTTCGTCAACTGCCACGGCGTCGCCGGGTTTCTTGAACCATGTCGCCACGGTTGCCTCTGTCACGGATTCGCCCAGCGTGGGCACGCGTACTTCGCTTGTCATGGTTATTTCCCTTTAACTGTCAGCGCATCGTCGATGAGGGCTGCTTGTTGTGCTTTATGATTTGAGGCGAGGCCCGTGGCGGGCGAGGCGGCGGTGGCGCGACCTGCGTAGATCGCACGGCCATGTTTGGCTTTGATCCTACCCAAGACCCATTCGATATTTGGTTCAATGAACGACCAAGCGCCTTGGTTTTTAGGTTCTTCCTGGCACCAGACCATTTCGGCCCCTTTGAAGCGTTCCAATTCCTTGACCGCGGATTGCGCCGGGAAGGGATAGAATTGCTCAAACCGCAGCAGGTACACATCGTCGATGCCGCGTGCATCGCGTTCTTCGAGCAGGTCGTAATACACTTTGCCCGAACACATGACCACACGCTTTATCTTGCTATCCGCAACCAGCTTGGTGTCAGAATTGCCGTGCTGAGCGTCGTCCCACATCAGGCGGTGGAAAGATGATCCCGTTTGGAATTCTTCAGCCCGGCTGACGGCCATTTTGTGACGCAGCAGGGATTTAGGCGTCATCAGGATCAGCGGTTTGCGGTAGCTGCGGTGCAGCTGGCGGCGCAGGATGTGAAAGTAGTTGGCAGGCGTGGTGCAATTGGCCACAATCCAATTGTCGCCGCCACACATGGTCAAAAACCGTTCCAATCGAGCGCTGGAGTGTTCGGGGCCTTGGCCCTCGTAACCATGCGGCAACAGGCAAACGAGGCCTGACATCCGCAGCCATTTTGCTTCGCCCGACGAAATGAACTGATCGAACATGATCTGTGCGCCATTGGCAAAATCGCCAAACTGCGCTTCCCACAGCGTCAGGGCGTTGGGTTCAGCCAACGAATAGCCATACTCAAACCCCAGTACCGCATATTCGGACAACATGGAATCGATGACTTCGTATTCCGCTTGACCTTCGCGCACATGGTTAAGTGGATAATAACGGTCTTCGTTTTCCTGATTGATCAGGGCAGAATGACGTTGGCTGAACGTGCCCCGCGCGCTGTCTTGTCCGGAAAGCCGTACTTTGTAGCCTTCGGTGAGCAGCGACCCAAAGGCCAGCGCTTCGCCCGTGGCCCAGTCAAACCCGGTGCCACTGTCGAACATTTCGCGTTTGGCATCCAGCAAACGGCCAACGGTTTTATGCAGCGGGAAACCGTCCGGCGCGGTGGTGAGTGCCTTGCCAATCTCAACAAAGGTGCTTTTCTTGATGGCGGTTTTGCCACGCTGGTATTTCTTGTCTTGCTTGTCGAGGTGGGACCACTTGCCGTCCAGCCAATCGGCTTTGTTCGGGCGGTACTCTTTGCCAGCTTCAAATTCTTCGTTCAGCCGAGCTTGAAACGCGGCTTTCATGTCTTCGATTTCGCCCTCTGGGATCAGGCCATCCTTGACCAGGCGTTCGGTATAGAGCGTCAACGTGGTTTTTTGTTTTTTGATTTTTTTGTACATTACCGGGTTGGTGAACATTGGCTCATCGCCTTCGTTGTGACCAAAGCGGCGGTAGCAGATGATGTCGATGACAACATCTTTGTGGAACTTTTGGCGGAATTCAGTGGCAACGCGGGCCGCATGCACAACCGCCTCTGGGTCATCACCGTTGACGTGAAAAATTGGTGCTTCAACCACCAGCGCGTTATCGGTGGGATACGGCGATGACCGGCTAAAGTGTGGTGCTGTGGTGAAACCTATCTGGTTGTTCACCACGATGTGCATCGTGCCACCGGCCTTGTGCCCGCGCAGGCCCGACAGGGCGAAGCATTCCGCCACAACGCCTTGGCCCGCAAATGCCGCGTCACCGTGCAGCAGGATTGGCATCACCGCACCACGGGTTTTGTCTTTTAACTGGTCCTGTTTGGCGCGGACTTTGCCGATCACAACCGGGTTCACTGCCTCCAGATGGCTTGGGTTTGCGGTCAAGGACAGATGCACGGTATTGCCGTCAAATGCACGATCACTCGACGCGCCAAGATGGTATTTTACATCGCCCGAGCCATCAACATCTTCAGGCTTGAACGATCCGCCCTGAAATTCGTTGAAAATCGCGCGGTAGGGTTTTTGCATCACATTTGCCAAGACCGACAAGCGGCCCCGGTGCGGCATGCCTATCACGATATCGCGGACGCCAAGGCTGCCGCCGCGTTTGATGATCTGCTCCATCGCCGGCACAAGGCTTTCGCCCCCATCAAGGCCAAACCGCTTGGTGCCCATGTATTTCACATGCAGGAATTTTTCGAACCCTTCGGCCTCAACCAGTTTCGCCAAAATCGCCTTACGGCCATTTTTGGTAAACTCGATTTCCTTGCCCAGACCTTCGATGCGTTCCTTAAGCCAGCTGGCCTCTTCGGGGTTAGAAATATGCATGTATTGCAGGGCAAAGGTGCCACAATAGGTACGCTTTACGATGCCCACAATCTGGCGCATCGTTGCAACTTCGAGACCCAATACGTTGTCGATAAAGATCGGGCGATCCATGTCGGCCTCTGAGAACCCGTATGATTTCGGGTCAAGCTCAGGATGGTTGCCCGTTTCACGCATGCCTAGCGGGTCCAGATCAGCGGCCAGATGGCCCCGGATGCGGTAGGCCCGAATAATCATCAGCGCACGAATGCTGTCCAGCACCGCTTGCTTGAGGTTGGCATCGGTGATCGCCACACCTTTTTCTGCTGCTTTTGCCTTGATCTTGTCACCAGCAGCGGCGGCTTCAACCGGGGCGGGCCATTCGCCTGTCAGGGCACCCATGACGTCGCCATTTGGCGTCGGCGGCCAATCGGATCGCGCCCAGGATGGGCCAGCGGCCTCTGCTTGTGCCACGCCATCGTCGTCGCCCATCGCCTTGAAAAACGCGCGCCATGCTTCATCGACCGCATTCGGATCATCGGCATAACGGGCGTACATATGCTCAAGGTATTCCGCGTTTTCGCCTTCCATGAAGGACGAGGCGTGGAACTGGTCGTTGGCAGGTTGTTCGGTCATTTGGGGACCTTTCTTTCTATGTCCTGATGCAGCGCTGTCAGTTGTCGGGTTGATAAAGCACGCTGAGCCATCCGCGTGCTTTGAATATGTTTTGGAACGGCTCTCGCGATTTGTTCGCAGGGCCGATCTGGCGAAACCGCACGCGGCCTTTTGACGGGCCGGGTCGTGATTTATTATTCTCGACGATCCGGCTGGAAACGTTGGTCACCATGTCAAAGGTCATCAGCTCAATATCATCCTTGGTCGTAAAGGACGCAAATTCAAAGCCGGGCTTGTCGGCGACTTCTGCCAGAATGCGGAACTGATAAAGCGTTTCGTCGTTCCAAGCCGCACTGGTCAGCGCGAATTGGCAATATTGGCGGTCCCGTTCAGTAAACGTACGCAGCAACGTCGCGCGGTATTTGGGATGTGTAAAGAATTCGGTTTTGCCATCAAGCTCGGACACCGCGTGTTGAGGGTCGTTTTTCAACAACTCTTGAAAGGTGCCAACGGTCGCTTTGGACGTGACCCAATCCGGGGAACCAGCGTGATGCGCCAGCCCCATGAAACCGCCGAACATGGAGAGCGATTGAAAACCCTGCACGGATGATACCTTGCGCCAGCCCAGATCGGTCATGCGCTTTTGCAATTTCCCCTGATCTAACGTGTCATTGTCCGCACAGGCAAACGCCGCCTTGGCAAGGGGCGAACGTTCGGCTGTGGCAGACACAGGCAAGGTCGCAAGAGACGTACACAACAGCGCAAAGAACATCCCCGCGCGACGTGTGCGCGTGGATGCCGTTTTGAGTATCGCTGTACTTTTTGTCATCGTTAACCGTTTTGCTTTGGGGTGTGGCCGTTGTCGGGCTTAGCCCTTTTCAATCGCCTCTTTCACCGCTTCACCCAGTGTCGCCGGACTATCCGCCACAACAATTCCAGCGGCACGCATGGCTTCGATCTTGTCCTCAGCACCACCTTTGCCGCCCGCGACAATGGCACCTGCGTGGCCCATGCGGCGACCGGGAGGGGCCGTGCGGCCCGCAATGAAACCAGCAGTTGGCTTCCAGCGGCCTGCTTTTTTCTCGTCCGCCAAGAATTGCGCCGCGTCTTCTTCGGCAGAACCACCAATTTCACCAATCATGATAATGGATGTAGTCTCAGGATCTGCCAAAAACATCTCCAACACGTCAATGTGTTCGGTGCCTTTGATCGGGTCGCCGCCAATGCCCACAGCGGTGGATTGGCCATAGCCCAGATCGCTGGTCTGTTTGACCGCCTCATAGGTCAGCGTGCCGGAGCGTGATACAACACCGCAAGACCCGCGTTTGTGGATGTGGCCGGGCATGATGCCGATTTTACAGGCGTCAGGCGTGATCACGCCAGGACAGTTGGGGCCGATCAAACGCGATTTGGAGCCTTCAAGAGAGCGTTGGACACGCATCATGTCGAGCACCGGAATGCCTTCGGTGATGCAGATGATCAGTTCCATTTCAGCGTCGATGGCCTCAAGGATGGAATCCGCAGCAAATGGGGGTGGAACATAGATCACAGACGCATTTGCGCTGGTCACGTCCCGCGCTTCGTGGACCGAATTAAACACTGGCAAGTCCAGATGGGTTTGCCCCCCTTTGCCGGGGGTGACACCGCCAACCATCTTGGTGCCATACGCGATGGCCTGTTCGGTATGAAATGTGCCCTGCGACCCGGTAAGGCCCTGACAAATTACGCGGGTATTTTCGTCTACGAGTATGGCCATATTTTACTTCCTTCGTGTGGTATTTGATGCCGCAAAGGGCGACGTAATGGGGAACGGCGCGAACACGCCGCGTTGATGTGTTGTCTGGTGGCAAAGGCTGTTTGCATATGCGGGTTGGGTCATTGATCAGCCCCAATTGCTGATTTGCGCAACAGCACTGAGATATTGTCATCAACAGGGCGGGTTATTTTGTTGATCAGCGTTGTGTCAAACCCGGTGCGTTTGGCCAATTTCGTTAAGGTTGCAAGGGTGAAATAATTGACATGGTCGGGATACCGAAAACCACACCATTTTTTGCCAATCACCTTGCGGTTCAGGGAACCAAAATTCGGTACGCGAATGAAAACACCGCCGTCTTTTTTTAGCGCGCGATGGGCACCGCGCAGCACGCCAACGGCGTCCGTCTCATGTTCCAGATAGGAAAACATGACAACGCCATCGAATTGTTCTTTGTCAAAATCCCAGATTGCTTTGGCACCGGCACCATGCAGGCAATAGCCCCCCGCCGCGCGCATCCGTTCATCTGATATCTTGTGAAGCGCTGTCGACAGTTCGATGCCATAGGGCGTCATGGGGGCTGTGATCCGTTGCCCCCAACCTGACCCGATATCAAGCACATGACCATCGTCAAACCATTTACGAAAGCTTTTTGTTTTGTCGCGGTACATCCCAAGTTTGTTGCGGATGGATCGGACATAGGGGCTGAGGAAGGTTGAGCCTTTGGACTTGGCTTTTTTGTCCTCATAGGTTTTTTCCCAAGCAAAATCTTCCTCCAATGCCTCGTAGGCCGGGGGATTGCGCAGGTAGGTCATGGTGCAGTCATCGCAGGTGCCAATATGCCAAGGGTCCGGCGAATACATCTTTAGATGTACTGCTTTGCTTCCCTCACAGACGGGGCAATCGCGATATGTGGCTGCGGTCGCCATTAATAGGTAACGGGTGTGATTGTGGTGTCGCCGTACAAACCAGTGGCGGCCAGTGGCGATGGGCTTGGGTGAACGGCCTGCGGGCCATTGCGGACGGCGGTGCCTTCGTTGTTGCCGGTACAGGCGGATAGTAAGGTCCCTGCCAGTACGGCGGCGATGTATATCTTAGGTGAAAAAGTCATAATTCTTATCCCTTTGTGGTTAGCCCTAGGCCGTCATAAAGACGGTCCACGGTCATAAAAGTTACAAGTGCTTCCGCGGTGTGGCGGGTTCCAACATGTACAACGGCCACGCGCCCGCGCAAAAGTTCGCGACCCTCAATCAGGGTGGTGCCTTTGGTTGGTTGATGCGTTGCAGGCAGGGGGATCAGGTTACCAAAGATCGGAGGCGTTGCCATCTGGCTGCGCACCGCTGTGATCGCAGCGTCTGTATGGTCGCCCTCAAATACCACTTGGCAGCGCCGCTCAACGCCTGTCGGCGCATCTGCGGGGCGCGGCTCAAGGCTGTCGTCCCAAAAGGTGAGAGTGAAAGGCGCAGTGTCGGCGTGCATATTGGCACGGGCCTGCGTTTCGGTCTGCCCTGCTTTGAAACACCATGTGTTGAAGGCGGTGATGGCTGGGTTTGCGGACGACCCTGTCGCAACACCGATTGCCAAGGCCAGCAGATAAGGAATAGTCGAGCGGCTCATGATGCGGCTCCACTCGTCAAAATAATGCGTGAGGTTCGACCATTAAATGGTTCAGCCTTTAGAGTTCCTACTGTGCCCCGCTGTTCAAAAGCCACCGACAGTCGAATGCCCTTGCGCCTGGCGTCCAAATTAGTGACACCGAGGTTTGCAATGTCGACTTGGACCGCATCAGAAACATCTTTTGCTTTGGAATCTTTTGCCATCCAGATTTCGCAAACTGGTTTTTTTGATCCGCTTTTGCCAACAATTGCAATAACGCTGGGCCCTCGCCAAACACCAAGTTTGTCTTGGGTTAATCCCTTTGCAGCCAGTTTTTTGTCTATGTTCCGATAAGAGGGAAAAGTGGCCAGACATGTGTCTGCCGCGACGCGCACCATAACCGAAATGTCAGTAACCGAGGCGGTCTGGCTGATAGCCTGACCGCCTATTAATAGCATACCACTGCACATCAGCATTGTCCGGATGTAGGTGCGCACAATGCTTACCCCTTAACCGCCTTCACGATCTTTTCGGCCCCATCCTTCAGATCATCTGCCGCGATCACATCAAGACCGCTTTCGTTGATGATCTTCTTGCCTTCTTCGACCTTGGTGCCTTCAAGGCGCACAACCAGTGGCACTTTCAGACCGACTTCTTTCACCGCGGCCACAACGCCCTCTGCGATGACATCGCAGCGCATGATGCCACCAAAAATGTTGACCAAGATGCCTTTGACCTGTGGATCAGAAGTGATGATCTTGAACGCCTCGGTGACTTTTTCTTTGGTTGCACCGCCGCCCACGTCGAGGAAGTTGGCAGGCTCAGCACCGTAAAGCTTGATGATGTCCATCGTGGCCATCGCCAGACCAGCGCCGTTAACCATACAACCGATTTCGCCGTCCAACGCGATGTAGTTCAGGTCGTATTTAGACGCCTCAAGTTCTTTGGGGTCTTCTTCGGTCACATCGCGCAATTCGGCGATATCGTTGTGACGGTACATGGCGTTGCCATCAAAGCTGACTTTTGCATCAAGCACCTTCAAGTCACCCTTATCGGTGACGATCAGCGGGTTGATCTCAAGCATCTCCATGTCTTTTTCGATGAATGCCTTGTAGAGCAGACCCATGAGGGCCACACATTGCTTGATCTGAGCGCCTTTCAGCCCCAGCGCAAATGCAACGCGGCGACCGTGGAATGCCTGATACCCGGTGGCGGGATCAACTGAAAAGTTGATGATCTTTTCTGGCGTGTTGGCGGCCACTTCTTCGATGTCCATGCCACCTTCGGTCGAACAGACAAAACCAACGCGCGATGTCTGACGGTCGACCAGCAGGGCGAGGTATAGTTCAGTCTCAATGCCGGAGCCGTCTTCGATATAGATGCGGTTGACTTGCTTGCCTGCCGGACCGGTCTGATGTGTGACCAAGGTGCGGCCCAGCATTTTCTTGGCTTCCTGTGCCGCTTCTTCCACAGATTTGGTCAGGCGCACGCCGCCTGCATCCCCCGCGTCCGCTTCTTTGAACTTGCCCTTGCCGCGTCCACCTGCGTGGATCTGCGCCTTGACCACCCAAAGCGGGCCGTCCATTTCGCCAGCGGCTGATTTTGCGTCTTCGGCTTTCAACACGACGCGGCCATCAGAGACAGGTGCACCATAGCTGCGGAGGAGGGCTTTCGCCTGATATTCGTGGATGTTCATAGAAAAACGGTCCCGTTTTTGTTCAAGTCACCTCGCAGTATGCGAGAGAGTCTTATCGCTCGGTAAATAGTTTTTCGCAGTATTGATCAGATTGCCAGACAAAAGCGACATTTGTGATCACACGTTAAATACCTGTGATCACAAATGTCGACTGAGGGGATGAAACAGAGTGATTCCCTCTAGTTTTCAGTTGCTAAAATCCGCAAATGCGATTCAAATTCGGAGCAGATAGTGATGCTAACGGTCTCAGGATCGTAATACGCATTCGCTTCGTCGCAGGCTTTGACCTCAACCTTCAAGGTTTCCGGCAAAGAAAATTCGGCGTTGAGTGCAGCAACTTCATCAGAGATCAACCGCTCAGTCAGTGTTTTTGCGGTGCCTTCATACTGAATCGTTTCGCCAGCACCAGCTTGTGCAATGTCATCAATCACCGGGCCCCAACTGCTGACCGCCAGATCAAATTCCTCTTCGCAACTGTCGGCGCGGTCCTCTGGCAGCTCAAGCTCAGCCGCTAAATGGGCACGGGCATCCGGGTCGGCACCGTAGAACAGGCACACAAGGTTATAGTAGCGTTGCAGGTCGGGGCCGTGTACGTCCCACCACGCCGGCGTGTCGCCGGATGTTTCGGCCTCATCAAGAAACCCAAACGCGGCATCGCGGGCGATATCTTTAGCGGTCTCATCATCATACAGGGCATCAATCAGCAGGACCGAAGCCGTGTCAGCTGCGTCTTCTTCTTGGCCGAAAACGGGCAGCGCCATGATGTCGATCATGGCGTGACCCAATTCGTGATAAAAGATGGAGATCAAATTGGCTTCGATGTAATTGTCTGTGCTTGCTTCGTCTTTCGCGAACGCTGGCGCTGATATCAGTAGAGCCGCCGCAAAAGATGTAAGACACTTGAACGCCATTTTTATCCTTTTAACGCTGAAGGGGGAGGCCGTTTTTATCACCCATGGATCCGATCACCAACCGCACGAGATCAATAATTGTCCAGATGCCAAGGCCACCAAGAGTCACAAGCATCAGAATGCCCGTACCAATTTTACCAAGATAGAAACGGTGTACACCCAGTGAACCAAGGAAAAAGCAAAGTAGAACGGCGGGCACAAATTTCTTGTCGCTTACGGGGCCCACGGAATTGCTGGTGTTCATGTCAGTCATAGTCTGTCCTTGATAATATATTTAGGGAATTGTTTAAGAGACGATTATTTTGATTAGAGCAATACTGGCCGCCCCTGACCGTCGCGCCATTTTTCAATGATCAAATAGTAAAAGATGATGACGGTATGAATGGCGTCCATCATCAATGTGATGAATGCAAGCCATACTAGGCCTTGCATGAAAAAGGTTATGGTCAGAATAAACAGCGCCAAATCGGCAAGTCCATGCCACCAATCTTCAAGGTAGAAGTGGTGAATGCCCATCGTGCCAAAAACCCCACAAAGGCAGACAGCGATACCATAAGATTTAGGAGAACGTTCTGCTTGGTTGGTCATGGTGTATACTCGTACAATGGTCTTTTGCGCACTAAATCGCATCAGCGATAATGGCAACATTTTTTAAGGCTTGGGCATTAGGTCAATTGGAAGTTGGACGCAAACTTTAGGTGATCATGTTGGCATCAATGCCCAGTAATCCAAATCAAGCAGGACATCGGGCAGGTATTTGCCATCGGCCCCTTTCAGATCAAACGGATCACCACCCTTTGTTGCAACCAGCCGCAGGCGGATGGCACCGACACCCGGTGCGGAGGTTTCTGCTTTGTCCAAGACTTCAGACCACGCGCGGATGGTATCGCCAGCCAGACAGGGGTTCGCATGTGCGCCACCATTCAGACCGACAACCATCTGTGCATTGGCCAAGCCATTGAACGACAGCGCGCGTGCCATCGAAATCACATGGCCGCCATAGATCAGGCGGCGACCATCAGGCCGGGCAGAGGTGTCAAAATGCACTTTGGCAGTGTTCTGCCAAAGACGGGTTGCCATCATATGTTCGGCTTCTTCAACGGTCACACCATCGACGTGGTCGATTTTTTCTCCCACGTCATAGTCGCCCCAGCGGTGCGGTTCCCCGGCAAGAGTGAAATCGTAATTGCTGAAATCAAGACCGTTGGGAATGTGCATTTGGTTCGGGGTCAACGCGGATGGCAGGTCGGGAATGACAGTCGCGGGGGCGGGGGCATCCAGATCGCGTTTGCGCACCATCACCCAGCGGACATATTCCAGCACCGCTTCATCATGTTGGTTCAGGCCTGTGGTGCGGACATAGACAACCCCAGTCTTGCCGTTGGAGTTTTCTTTGACACCAATGACTTCGGATTGACTACGCAGGGTGTCACCGGGCCAAACTGGTATCAACCAGCGCCCTTGGGCATAGCCTAGGTTTGCCACCGCATTCAGCGACACATCCGGCACGGTTTTGCCGAACACCACGTGAAAGGCGATCATATCGTCCAGCGGGCTGAACGGCAGGCCGCAGGATTGCGCAAACTGGTCGGATGAATAAAGCGCATGCCGGGAAGGGTAGAGCATGTGATAAAGCGCCCGTTCACCCATTTTGACTGTGCGCGGCACGGCATGGTGAATGACCTCACCAATTTTGTAGTCCTCAAAGAAGCGGCCCGCGTTGGTTTTAGCCATCTTAATGCGCCCCTAGTTTGGTGTCAGGCGTATAGGTGCCTTCAACTTCTTTCACCACTGATTGCCCGCAACGCATCACACCCGCTGCGTGGTCCCATGTTTGAGTGGGGGAGCCGTGCAACTCCCAGCCCTTGTTCAACGCGTCCGTGACCTTGTGACAAAAGGCGGATGTGTCTTCCTCTGAGAGGAACCGATAGAGTTTCATTGAGTTTTCCTTAACCAAATGGATTGTAGCCAAGCCACGTGTGGATCGCGCCAATAACGCCCATCAAGATCACCGAAATGCCCAGAAACATGCCATCCTTTGCGATTGTACCTTTGGTGGGTGGGGTCCAGTTTGGTTCCGACCGGTTGATCACCGCCATCTCGACCAATGCCCAAACCAACAATCCGCCAAACAAGATAAAGGATGGCACATCGCCATTAACCAGTAGGTGCGCCACGGCCCAGATCGAAAATCCGGTGAGCATGGGATGGCGCATCTTATAAAATATAGCCCCCTTTTTCGGGCCGGGGCTGGTGAAATAGAGCGCGGCAATCATCAACAGATTGTTGATGCCAACCGTGGCCGGGTGACGGCCCCAAAAGAACGCACCCTCTGCGCCGCGGTATCCGATGACCATCAGCACAACGGATGCAAGAATTGCCAGTGCAATAACTCCCTTGCCGCGGTTCCCAAGGGCTGCCCGCTGCTCCGGCATCATGCGTTTGAAGAAATGGGCGGCGACCCACAAGATCAGGCCAAGGATAAGCACGGTCATCGGATTACTCCATTTTCAAGGTTGCGATTGCATCCAGTTTTGCCAGTGTTTCGCGGGCAGTTGCAACATGAAGGTTTTCCACGATGCGCCCATCGACCACGGCGACCCCTTGGCCAGACGCTTTGGCTTCTTCAAACGCGGCGATTTGGCGGCGGGCAAGGGCTGCCTCTTCCTCGGACGGGGAAAAGGCGGTGTTGGCGATGTCGAGCTGCGCCGGGTGGATCAGGGTTTTGCCGTCAAAGCCCATATCGCGGCCCTGTTCGCATTCAACCTGCAAGCCCTTGTCATCTTTGAACGCGTTATAAACACCATCAATGATGGCGCAGCCGTGGGTTTTGGCGGCCAGCACGCATAGGCCAAGCGAGGTGATCAGCGGCAGACGGTCCGCGCGGAACCGGGTCTGCAAGTCTTTGGCCAAATCATTGGTGCCCATGACCATCGCTTGAAGCTGTGGATGTGCGGCAATTGCCGCGGCATTCAGCATTGCACCGGGGGTTTCCATCATCGCCCAAAGCGGCATATCGCCAACTATTTTTGCCAGCGCGTCGAGGTCAGCGGGGCTACCAACTTTGGGCAGCAAAATTGCGTCAGGCTTCATGTCAGCGGCGGCGCGGGCATCGTCAGCGCCCCATTCGGTATCCAGCCCATTGATGCGGATCACTTTAAAGCGTGCGCCGTATCCACCTGTCGCCAAGGCTTCAGCCAATGTGGTGCGGGCAGTGATTTTTTCATCCGTACTGACCGCATCTTCAAGGTCAAACAGGATCGCGTCGCAGGCCAATGTACGCGCCTTATCCAATGCGCGTGGTTTTGAGCCGGGGATATAAAGTGCGGAGCGTAAGGGACGGGTGAGTTTGGGCATGACGAAGCTCCGTAGAGTTGAGAGGGTAACAATATTGCGGCTAAGGGCGCATTATTTGTCGAAAAGTTCAAGCGCAAACACGCCGCAGTGCAGCAAAAGACAGATAAAGCGGGGTTAAGTGCGTCGCGTTAACCAATATTTCAACTCTGAGTCTCAGGTTTGTCCCTGTCGCAGCCGACAAGAAGGGTCAAATTTTACGACCCCATCCTTTGGAACAAAGGTGGCGTGCAGGCATTGGTTAAACCGGGGCTGCCCGGGCCGCATTGGTAGAATGCCAGTGGGCCACATGACAAAGGGCTGCGCCTTTCGAATGAAGGCAAAGAGCTATGAATCGCACGGCAAAGATATTCCATTTGGCAGCCTTGACTGCCGCAGCAGCACTTTTGTTGGCAACAACCACGGACGTGGCTGCACAAGCGACCCAGAACTGCGGCCCGCGGACGGCGGTTGTTACCAAACTGGCCGAAGGATACGGCGAAACCCGCCAATCCATGGGCATCGGGGCAAATAACGCTGTTGTTGAGGTGTTTGCCTCGGTTGAGAGCGGAAGTTGGACGATAACGATGACATCGCCGGGCGGATTGACCTGCCTTGTCGCCTCTGGGCAAGCGTTTGAAGAACTGGCCGAGGTTTTGCCGGCTCATGAGAATGACGTTTAGGCACGGGCGCGTCGTTATATGATAACGCAGTAAGGCGGGCGATATGCCCGCCTTTAATGTATTTAATAAGTGGCTCCGAATTCGTTTACATCAAAACTAAACGTGCCGTCGCCTGACATATTTTGATCAGGGCCCGTGGCAGATAAATTTGCACATGGGTCAATCAGGTCAGCCCATCCCAAATCAGTTTGGTGCCCGTGACAAGTAACAATACATAGGTGAGCGCAAAGAAAGCCCGTTCTGGCACTAAATGATGCGCCTTAACGCCAAGCCAGGTGCCCAAAATGGCAAAGGGCGCCAGAGCCAAATTTGCCATGAACGTCTGGGCGGTGAACATGCCAAGCGCGGCATAGGGGAAAAATTTGAAGATATTAAGCACCCAGAACAACACAACGGTTGTGGCCTGATACTGCGTCTTGGTCAGTCCGCGTGACAGCAAGAACACGGCGGCTGGCGGGCCGCCTGCGTGGCTGACAAACGTTGTAAACCCTGCCACGGTGCCCATCAACAGCCCAACCCAATCGGGCATCCGAGAGTGCGCCAATCGGATCAGCCCGGTTGCCAAGGCAAGCTGCCAGCCGACAAAACCCACAGATATGCCACCGATCAGCAGGCGGAAGAGGTCAGCCGAGGCCACTTGATACAGGGCGGCACCCAAAACCAACCCCGGTAGTCCGCCGATCAGCAGAAGTTTGACATCTGGTGTGCTCCATTTACGCCAATAGGGACGCAGGGCGCTGAGGTCGATCAACATCAAAAGCGGCAACATCACGCCCAATGCCAGCCCGGGTTCAATCACCAGTGCAAGGATGGAGGCCGCTGCAAATGCAGCCCCCGACCCAAAACCGCCTTTTGAAATACCCGCAAACATCACCGCAGGTCCTGCAATGCAAAAGAACCACAGATCGAGGGTCAGTATGTCATAGTTTATAACAGCAATCCAAATTCCAGAATATTTCGACACTTCAGGATTGTGACTCAGACCACTGCAAAGACGCGTGGCTGACACTCACAAAACTAAAGGAGTATCTATTATGAAACGTTTTCTGAGCACAACAGCTGTCCTTATGACATTGTCTGGTGCGGCATTTGCAGACGCCCATGCAACCGGGTTTGGCAATGTTATGGTGAACGAGGGTGATTTTTTCGCATCTGATCTGATCGGGATGCGCATCTATAACTCGGAAACCGAAATGGACGCCGATGTGATGGTTGCAGACGGTGCGGAAGCAGAATGGGACGACATCGGTGAGATCAATGATGTCATCATCAGCCAAGATGGCAAAGTCACAGCCGTGATCTTGGGTGTTGGCGGTTTCCTTGGCTTGGGCGAACGCGATGTGTCTGTGTCCATGGACGCCATCAAAGTTGTCAAAGAAGAAGGTGACAGTGATGATCGTTTCTTGGTTGTGACTACATCTAAGGAAATGCTGGAACAGGCCCCTGAATTTGACCGTGGTATGGACAAAGACATGGAAAAGGCCGCTGAAAACACCGAAGCTGAAGCCGAAGAAATGGCTGAGAATGCTGCGGCAGAAGCCGAAGAGGCCGTTGTTGCCGCCGATACGGCGATGGAACGCGAAATGATGGTGCGTCCAGCGTATAAGCGTGACGGATATCAGGACGTCGAGTGGACTGAAATGACGGCTGATGACCTCGAAGGTGCACGCCTTTATGGAAGCAACGATGAAGACATCGGCGAAATCGAAACGCTGATCGTAGATGATAGCGGCAAGATCACTCATGTTCTGGCCGACATCGGTGGCTTTCTTGGCATGGGTGAACACACCGTCAAGCTGTCATTCGAAGAGTTGCAGCTGATGCGCAATGCTGACGGTAGCGACGTACGGATCTATGTCGACAGCACCGAAGAAAAGCTGGAAAGCCTTCCTGAACACAAAGAAGGTTAATTTATAGCCTTAGAGTACATCAGGCCGCCCTTGATCGGGGCGGCCTTTTGTTTGTGACTTCACAATTTCCAGCTGCGACACCGCGCAACTTGCACGGGGGGATGCATTTCGTTATTCCGCCCCATAACGTAACCTTGTCGGAGACATGACCATGGCCAGACCCAAAATCGCGCTTATCGGCGCTGGGCAAATCGGCGGCACCCTTGCCCACCTTGCAGCAATCAAAGAACTAGGCGACGTCGTTTTGTTCGACATCGCTGAGGGCGTGCCACAGGGCAAAGCGCTGGATATCGCAGAATCAGGCCCGTCCGCGAAATTTGACGCGACGATGTCTGGTGCCAACGACTATGCCGACATTGCCGGTGCTGATGTTTGCATCGTGACAGCTGGTGTTGCCCGCAAGCCTGGGATGAGCCGTGATGACCTGTTGGGGATCAACCTCAAGGTGATGAAATCCGTGGGCGAAGGCATTGCCAAACACGCGCCAAACGCATTTGTGATCTGCATCACCAACCCGCTTGATGCGATGGTTTGGGCGCTGCGCGAATTTTCCGGTCTGCCACATGAAAAAGTATGTGGCATGGCGGGTGTGCTTGATTCCGCGCGCTTCCGTCACTTCCTTGCAAGCGAGTTCAACGTGTCTATGCGCGATGTGACGGCCTTTGTTCTGGGTGGTCACGGCGATACAATGGTGCCGCTGGTACGCTATTCAACCGTTGGCGGCATTCCTCTGCCAGATCTGGTGAAAATGGGGTGGACAACCCAAGAGAAACTGGATGCCATCGTTCAGCGTACCCGTGATGGCGGCGCGGAAATTGTTGGTCTGCTGAAAACAGGGTCTGCGTTTTATGCGCCTGCGACCTCAGCGATTGAAATGGCGGAAAGCTATCTTAAAGACCAAAAGCGGGTTCTGCCCTGTGCTGCCTATGTTGATGGCGCTTACGGTTTGAACGGATTCTATGTTGGCGTGCCAACGGTGATCGGAGCAGGCGGTGTTGAGCGTGTTGTCGAGATCGAAATGAACAAAGACGAACAGGCAATGTTCGACAATTCGGTCAATGCAGTCAAAGGTCTGGTCGAAGCCTGCAAAGGCATCGACGGTTCATTAAGCTGATCCTTTGTGGAATGACAAAGATGATAGCGCCGGGTCCCTGATCCGGCGCTTTTTTATGAATAAGAGGGTGTTTGATGTTTAGGTTTGGATTGACGGCGGCGGTTGGCGTTTTGATTGGCACGGCGGCATTGGGGCAGACCCAAGATGCGAAATTGGCTGAGGTCAGCTTGGAGCGGCGCATTGCAGCACTTAGTGCTAACCCCGGTGATCATCAGTTTGAACTGGGTGCACTGACCACCCTGCGTGCCGTCGAAAAATCGCTGCAAACTCGGTATGAATATGGGTTGGGCGACCGATTGAACACGCTGCCAATGATGCGCTTGAACATGCCGCAGATCAACCGAGCCCCAAAACGCCCGCAAGCGGATACCCTGTCAGGGCTCTTCAAAACCTTGCTGCAAGACTTGGACGATGCACGCGGTTATTTGGAGGCGGCTGCCACATCCGAAGATATCACCCCATTCGAGCTTACCTTGCAGGACGTCTGGTTTGACGTGAATGCCAATGGCCAGCGCGACGAGGGCGAAGCCGCAACCGAAAGCCTTTTGCCATTGTTGATGGGACGACGTGCCATGCGGGACATGGGCACAGGCGGCCTGTTGGATACGCCAATCACCGTCCGATTTGATGTGTCAGATCATGCGTGGCTGACGGCCTATACGCATATGTTGTCTGGCGCGGGTAATTTGTTTTTGGCGTTTGATCCGACACCGGTGATCAACCGGTTGAATGCGGGCCGTGCTGATCTGGCCTTTGCGCCGACGATTCCAAATACCTATGACAAAGCGGCCCTCACATCTCAGATCGAGGAACTCAAAGCAGAACAAGAGCGTATTAAGGCAGCGCATGAACCGCTGCTGGCTGAGCAGGCGCGGCTTCGGGCCGAATTGCGTGAACTGAAAAATGTCAAAAAGGCAGATCGAGACACTGCGCAGATTGATGCGGTCCAACAACAGTACAATGCTGTTATCAATGGCGAAGCACGTCGGCTTCAGCAGCAGAAACGATTTATACGCACTGAAATTCGGGCCGCCGAGGCAAAAATAAGGGCACCGCGTCCGGGTATCGGCGCACAATTTTCTCGCGAAATTGATACAATTTACACGGTTCTGGCAGCGCTGCGCCAACAGCCTGACAAGGCGCGGATCACCGCAACGCGTGACCATTGGCGTGCGATGATTGCGCAGAACCGCGATTTCTGGGCGGCGCTGGAACTGGAAACCGACAACGATCGGGAATGGATTCCAAACCCGCGTCAGACCTCGGTGCTGCCGGTTGTGGTTGATGCAGATATTATTGCCGCGTGGCAGGCGATTTTGGCGGATGCTGAGGATGTTTTGGAAGGCAGGCTCTTGCTGCCACATCCGTTGCTGCCCGAGGGACAAGGGATCAATGTTGCTGCATATTTCGAGGATCCGACGCCCATCGAGTTGCTCGACTGGGTCCATGGGATCGGGGTTTATCCCTTTGTTGCCAAGGGGCCGATCGTCACCCGGCAACGTTGGCTGGCATTTCAGCGCCTGACGGCAGGCAATGCAGGCGGGTTCGCGTTGTTTTTCAACTAGGGCAGACAGCCAAGGCATCTCATTCAGGCAAACGTGATGTGGTATTGTAGACTGTGCGCGTTAAGGTGGCGGCATGTCCCGTTTGCTTGCCTTGATCATTGCGATGCTGCCCACCACTGTGCTGCCGTGTGATTTGGCACTGGTGTTGGCGGTTGATGTCTCCGGTTCGGTTGATCAAAGTGAATTTCGGGTGCAGATGGACGGGCTTGCGCTGGCCCTGCGCGATGGCATCGTTGCGGATGCGCTGGTTGATCAAAAGGCGGCTGTGACCCTGATTCAGTGGTCAGGGTCATCCCGGCAAGCGCAAACCGTGCCTTGGACGCAAACCCTGACACTGGCAGATGTTGATGCGCTGGCTCAACAGATCGCAACCACCCCTCGAAAGTGGCGTAACTATTCGACCGCCATAGGGGAGGCGTTGAGCCTGTCACTGGCCAGCCTGGAAAATGGCCCGCAGTGCAGGCGCAGGGTGATTGACGTATCGGGTGATGGCATTTCGAACGAAGGTGTCGAACCACAAGCCGTGCAATCCGAATTGCGGGCGGCGGGAATTGTGGTGAATGCATTGGCCATTGAAACAGAAGATGCTGATTTGACAGCCTATTTTTATGAGAACCTGATCACCGGAAAGGGCGCATTTGTGATCACCGCAAATGGATTTGAAGACTACCCCGAACAGATCAAACGCAAACTGCAACGGGAAACCACAAAGCAGCTGAGTCTGTTAGCGCCAACGCGCTGAGCGCTGTGATCACACGGGTAAATCGTGTGATCACAAAAGTATGATAAAGGCCATTTTTCGACACTTTCTTGCTCAATACGACCAGAAATTCGATTTTCAGATGCATCTGACCCGTGACAGTCCTGCAAAAAGCGCTATCAAGTAGGTAACGCTAGCCGACAAAGGACCCAGATAATGGCCGATGTGAACAGGGGCAACCGCCCGCTCAGCCCGCACTTAAGTATTTATCGCCCACAATTAACCTCGATGACGTCGATCCTGACCCGGATCACCGGCAACGCGATGTTGGTCGCAGCACTGCTGATCGTATGGTGGTTTCTGGCAGCGGCAACTGGGCCGGGGTACTTTGAGTTTGTGAATGGATTTATCACCAGTTGGTTCGGCGATCTGATCATGTTCTTTAGCGTGCTGGGCCTGTGGTATCACACACTGGCAGGCGTCCGGCACCTGATCTGGGACAACGGCTATGCGCTTGATGTCCCCACCGCTGAAAAGCTGGGTTGGGGTTGTATCGCGGGTTCAGTTGTTCTGACCCTTCTCACTGTCATCATCGTTTAAGGGGCGCGCACATGGCATATCTTACAGACCGCAAACGCGCCGCTGGCCTTGGATCGGCAAAATCGGGCACCGCACATGCGTGGTCGATGAAAGTCAGCTCCGTCGCTTTGCTGATCCTCATCCCGTTTTTCGTGTTCACCTTTGGCAGCGCGCTGGGGGGCACGTATGAGGAAATTCTTGCTTATTACAGCCGTCCATTCCCCGCTATCATCGCGGCGCTGACGCTGATGGTAGGGTTTAAGCATTTTAACGATGGTGTGCAGATATTGATCGAAGATTATGTTCACGGGTTGAGCCAGAAGGCCGCGATCATTCTGATGACATGCCTTTCTTATGGTGCCGCAGCGATAGGCGTTTTCGCCATCGTCAAGCTCGCACTTTAAACAATCACTGCCCCACGGGAGACCGCCAAGATGGCCGCATATGAATATGAAACGCACGAATACGATGTGGTTGTTGTGGGGGCTGGTGGTGCCGGTCTGCGCGCAACCCTTGGCATGGCAGAGCAGGGATTGCGCACTGCCTGTATTTCCAAAGTGTTCCCGACCCGGTCCCACACTGTAGCAGCACAAGGCGGGATTGCCGCGTCGCTGTCCAACATGGGTCCTGACAACTGGCAGTGGCATATGTATGACACGGTTAAGGGCTCTGATTGGTTGGGTGATACCGACGCGATGGAGTACCTTGCGCGTGAGGCCCCGAAGGCGGTTTATGAGCTGGAACATTACGGCGTGCCATTTTCGCGCACCGAAGAGGGCAAGATTTACCAGCGCCCCTTTGGCGGCCATACCACCGAATTTGGCGAAGGCCCGCCAGTGCAGCGCACCTGTGCCGCCGCTGACCGGACAGGCCACGCGATCCTACACACGCTTTATGGCCAGTCGCTGAAACACAACGCGGAATTCTACATTGAATATTTCGCCATTGATCTGATCATGTCGGATGATGGTGTCTGTCAGGGCGTGCTGTGTTGGAAGCTCGACGATGGTACCATGCATCTGTTCAGCGCCAAAATGGTTGTTCTGGCGACGGGCGGTTATGGTCGTGCGTATTTCTCGGCCACCTCTGCGCACACCTGTACGGGGGATGGCGGCGGCATGGTCGCACGCCAAGGCCTGCCGTTGCAGGACATGGAATTTGTGCAGTTCCACCCGACGGGTATTTACGGCGCTGGCTGTCTGATCACTGAAGGTGCACGGGGCGAAGGCGGTTACCTGACCAACTCTGAAGGCGAACGGTTCATGGAGCGTTACGCCCCGACCTATAAAGACCTCGCATCGCGCGATGTTGTCAGCCGCTGCATGACCATGGAAATCCGCGAAGGCCGTGGTGTGGGCGAAAACAAAGACCACATTCATTTGCACCTCAACCATTTGCCGCCCGAAACATTGGACCTGCGTTTGCCGGGTATTTCTGAGTCCGCACGTATCTTTGCAGGTGTGGACCTGACCAAAGAACCGATCCCGGTTTTGCCAACGGTGCATTATAATATGGGCGGTATCCCGACGAACTATTGGGGTGAAGTGTTAAACCCGACGGATGATAAACCTGACGCGATTTCACCAGGTCTGATGGCTGTGGGTGAGGCGGGCTGTGCCTCCGTACACGGGGCAAATCGTTTGGGGTCCAACTCACTGATTGACCTTGTGGTCTTTGGCCGCGCTGCTGCCATTCGGGCTGCTGAAATTGTTGACCCCAAAACCGCCGTGCCAACGCCGAACCAGAAATCGGTTGATGCGGCGTTTGATCGGTTTGACGGGTTGCGTAATGCCAAGGGTGGCATTTCAACCGCTGATCTGCGCCTTGATATGCAAAAAACCATGCAGGCTGATGCCGCCGTGTTCCGCACCGATAAGACGCTGGAAGAAGGCCGCGTCAAGATGCTGGAAGTTGCGGATAAATTAAATGACGTGAAGGTCACGGACCGGTCATTGGTCTGGAACTCTGATCTGATGGAAACGCTGGAATTGGCCAACCTGATGCCAAATGCCACCGCCACAATCACCGCGGCCGCCGCGCGCAAGGAAAGCCGTGGTGCGCATGCCCATGAGGATTATCCAAACCGCGATGACAAAGAATGGCGCAAGCACAGCCTTGCCACCTTTGATGGTAACAAAGCGACGCTGAGCTACCGCGCGGTGCACCTAAAGCCATTGACCACGCAGAAAGAGGGCGGGATTGATTTAAAAAAAATCGCGCCAAAGGCACGGGTGTACTGATGCGAATTCTGACGGTTATTCTTTGTGCAGCAGTCCTTGCAGGCTGTAACGACGTGCAGAATGCGGTGGACAACACCGCACGCCAAGGGGCCAAAGGGGTGGTGACGGAAACACTTGCCACCCGTTTTCCGCAGGTGCCAAAGCAATTGATCACCCCTTTTACCGACTGCATTATTGATAATTCCAGCGCCGAAGAAGTGCAGGAATATGTCAAAGCCGCTGTGCGCGGTGTCGATGATGGCACTGCGGCGACTGTCAAAAATGTGCTGGCCCGCCCCGAGACAATTTCCTGTGTGCGCGATGCGTCCCTGCGTGCTGGGATTGTCTGACCCATGACGGCAATGGTGCACCCAACGATTGATGGCATTGGCATAGCGGCACAAATTGCCGCTTTACGTGCAGTGTTCAAGGGGGCAGACAAGCCAACACGCCAAAAGCTGGTGCCAATATTGCCGCCCACCGAAATCGAATTTGCGGGCATCCGCATGTATGTCGATCCGCGTGACAATTATACGGATCGACGTATGTGGCTGGATGGGCAACCGCCTGAAATGAAATCGCTGATGGCGCTGACGGAATTGGTTGAGGGGCGCAATGCCCTGATCCTTGATGTCGGGGCCAATTGTGGGGCGTTTGCTGTGCCGCTTGGCCTTGCTGCCGGGCCGGGCAGCCGGGTGATCGCATTTGAACCCAATCCGGTGATGATTGGCCGGTTGGGCCATAACATCCGCCTGAACAATCTGGGTGATGTGATCCGTATTGAAGGCTGTGCATTAGGCACTGAGACGGGCGAGGGCACGTTGAATTTCCGCCGTGACAATTTTGGCCAAGCGTCATTGAGGGCGATTAAAGGTCAAGCGCGTGATGGCGGCACACTGGTGCCAATCCGTCCGCTGCTTGATTTTGTGGGCGAGGCGGCGAACCACGATGTGACCGTTCTTAAGATTGACGTGGAAGGCTTTGAAGAAGCAGCCCTTGGTCAGATGGTCGATGCAAGGTCGGACGGCTGGCAACCTGACGCGATCCTGATTGAAACCGCACATGCGGAGACATGGGAAACCGATCTGGTGGCCCGGATCGTCGACTGCGGCTTTACCGATGTGTTGCAGGTCGAAGGAAATACGCTTTTTACCCGTTTGGGCAAAGCGACATGAAACGCCTGAGATTATTGGGCAAATTTGAAGAAACGGGCCACGTGCCCGGCAGACAAGGAGACGCGAAATGGTTCAACTGACGCTTCCCAAGAACTCTCGTATGACAACGGGAAAGACGTGGCCAAAACCATCAGGTGCCAGCAATGTCCGTGAATTCCACGTGTATCGTTGGAACCCGGATGACGGTAAAAACCCGGCGATTGACACCTATTTCGTTGATATGGACGCCTGCGGCCCCATGATTTTGGACGCGCTGATCAAGATCAAGAACGAGATTGATCCAACGTTGACCTTCCGGCGGTCCTGTCGCGAGGGCATTTGTGGCTCTTGTGCGATGAACATTGACGGGATCAACACGCTAGCCTGCACCTACGGCGTCGAAGAGGTAAAGGGCGCTGTCAAGATTTATCCTTTGCCGCACATGCCTGTGGTTAAGGATTTGATCCCGGACCTCACGCATTTTTATGCGCAACACGCGTCGGTCCAGCCATGGCTGGCCACCGAAACACCCGCGCCTGCCAAGGAATGGAAGCAGTCAATTGATGACCGGAGCAAGCTGGACGGCCTTTATGAATGCATCATGTGTGCCTGTTGTTCAACGTCTTGCCCCAGTTATTGGTGGAACGGCGACCGTTATCTTGGGCCAGCGGCATTGTTGCATGCCTACCGATGGATCATTGATTCACGGGATGAGGCGACGGGCGAGCGGTTGGATGATCTTGAAGATCCGTTCAAGCTCTATCGCTGCCACACGATCATGAACTGCGCCAAGACCTGCCCTAAGGGGCTGAATCCGGCAGCAGCGATTGCCAATATCAAAAAACTGATGATTGAACGGACGGTTTAAGACCGCCCGTTTGATCGCGATATGTAAGAGGCGGTCACATTGCCGATACTCATCGCCCTTGTTATTGCCGTTGTTATCGTCGCCGTTGTGGCGCGGCGTAACGCGCCGACGCGGAACTGCCGTTGGCGCGAGGACCGTTCCGGCAGCAAAGGGGCGTTGATCAAGTACAACTGCGTCACCTGCGGCACAGAAGTGTTCCGCAGCACCGGTAAACCAGACACCTGTATGTCGTCGATAAAGTCGCCAAAGCTATGAGCGGGATTGAATTCCTTTGTCGGCCCGACCTAATTGGAAAAATTCCTGAACCCGCTCCTGCGGCCAAATTCCTGCCGGAATGGTTTCGCGATCTTGAGCGCGAGATGGGTATGAAAGACGCACATGGATTGCCGGGCCTGACCGTGCGGGCCTGTTTGCCCGTGGCGGATGTGATGGCGCAGGGATGGATCATTCCCACGCCGATCGACATCTGGACGGTGGTTGATCCCGCCACTGGTGGTCTGCAATTTCGGTGGCCCGAGACTGCGCCGCTGACCCCGATTGATGCACATCACCCGGATCAGATTGGTGCGCAGTATCCGCCATTTGAAGGCAAGCAGCCGTTGAAATTCATGAACCCGTGGCGCGTAAAGCTGCCGCCGGGTTGGTCCGCGTCCTTCTTACATCCGATCAATCATTTTGAACTGCCGTTTTCAGCGTTCAATGGTACGGTGGATTGTGACGCGCTGGATGTGCCGGTGAATGTACCGTTTTTATGGACCAGTCAGCGCGGTGCCGTGCACATGCCCGCGGGCACGCCGATGGTACAGGTCATTCCCTTTGAGCGCGCGGGACAGATGCGCGATGCTACTGTGCGGGTAGAGACCGAGGCTGAGGCGGCTGAACGCAGCACGGCCTTGACCCGCAAACATACCGAGGAATCGCTATATGCCCGGCAGTGGCGGCGGCGACATGAAAAACGCGGCAATGCCTGAACTGAGCGTTACGCTTGGCAGGGTTCCCTCTGCCAAGCTAGGCTGTTCCATCAAAGGGGCAAAAGATGGCAGAGACTGATTTCAAAGCAGATGTGATTATTGTCGGCGCGGGCCTGTCAGGCATGGTTGCGGCCCATGAGGCGGTACAGCGTGGGCGTAAGGTTTTGCTGTTGGATCAAGAAGCGCCGCAGTCTTTGGGCGGGCAAGCGTTCTGGTCCTTGGGTGGATTGTTCATGGTGGATACGCCCGAACAACGCCGTTTAGGCATTCGCGATTCCGCCGAACTGGCGCTCAGCGATTGGATGGGGTCAGCGCAGTTTGATCGGGCAGAGGATGCCAACCCGCGCGCCTATGCGGAAAAGTTTGTCGACTGGGCGGCAGGTGGCATGCGGGCTTGGCTTTATGATCTGGGCCTGCGGTGGTTTCCGGTTGTCGGCTGGGCCGAACGCGGCGGGGCACATGCGCATGGGCACGGCAATTCGGTGCCACGCTTTCACATCACATGGGGGACGGGCACGGGTGTGATCGCCCCCTTTGTCAAATTGATGGCCCAATACGCCGCGGCTGGGCAAATCCACATTTGTTTTCGCCATCACGTGACGGGATTGGTGACCACGGATGGTGGCGTGACGGGCGTGCGCGGCGATATTTTGGAACCAAGCAAGGCTGCACGCGGGCACAGCACGTCGCGCACGGTCTCTGGATCGTTTGAACACGCAGCAGAGGCGGTCATTTTGACCACGGGTGGCATTGGGGCAAATCATGCCTTGGTACGTAAACATTGGCCCAAGGCGCGCCTTGGCACCGCGCCAAAAACCATGGTCAGTGGTGTGCCGGATTACGTGGACGGCAGGATGCATGGCATTGCGGCCAAGGCCGGGGCGGGGCTGATCAACGAAGACCGCATGTGGCACTATTGCGAAGGTGTACAAAATTGGAATCCGATCTGGCCCAATCACGGCATACGTATTTTGCCGGGGCCGTCGTCAATGTGGTTTGATGCCAAAGGCGACCGGATGGAGGCCCCCTGTTTGCCCGGGTTTGACACATTGTCGACGTTGAAACGGATTCTGTCAGCGGGGGAACATTCGTGGTTCATCCTGACACAAAAGATCATTGAAAAGGAATTTGCCCTGTCGGGATCAGAGCAGAACCCTGACCTAACGGAAGGGGGATGGCGTGACGTGCTTAAGGCGCGGCTGGGCAAGGGGGCGACCCCGGCAGTTGAGGCGTTCAAGGACAAGGGCGCGGATTTCATCGTGGCGGATGATTTGGAAACGCTGGTGGCCCATATGAATGATCTGGAGCCGGATGCGCCAGTGACCCTTGACCATATCCGCGCCCAAATCACCGCGCGTGATTTGCAATTGACCAACCCGTTTTCCAAGGATGCCCAGATCATCGCTATTCGCGGCGCGCGTGCTTATCGGGGCGACAAGTTGATCCGCACGGCAAAACCGCATGCCATTTTGGACCCTGCAAGCGGTCCGTTGATCGCGGTACGCCTAAACATCCTGACACGCAAGTCATTGGGTGGGCTGCATACAGATATTGAAGGCCGGGTGCTGACGCCAGCGGGCGAGGTGCTGCCGGGGCTTTATGCCGCCGGAGAGGTTTGCGGGTTTGGTGGCGGTGGCTATCATGGCTACAACGCGCTGGAAGGGACGTTCTTGGGCGGGTGTCTTTTCTCTGGCCGCATTGCGGGGCAGCATGCTTAATAGCATTGAATCAAGCAGGATAATCACATGACCAATTCCCCATCCGATGCTGACGCGCGGCGCGCTGTTCAGCCGGTGATTTGCTATCCGGTAGAGACCCTGCCCACGCCTGAAATGGCGCTGTATCACTCAGCCCGCGCAACACTGACCAAAATAGATGAGGTTATCGCCGCCCCAAGAGATGCAGCAGTGTTTGATGTTCCGGCGGGGCATTTTTTCTGTATCCGTTCCGTAGAAGGGTCGCAGGTGGGTGATTTGAACCTATGGAATGCAAATGACCTGAATGAACGGTTCTATTCCGGCAAAACCCGCGCGCTGCACGGCACCCATATCACCACCGGGCAACGGATGTGGTCATCCTTTCCGGGGCTGCGCCCGATGGCGACGGTGACCCACGATACGCTGGATTGGTACGGCATAGATGCTTACGGCGGCTCCGTGCATGACGTGATCGGGACGCGGTGTGATCCCTATACTCACAATCTTTTGAGAGGCGGGCAATACCATCATTGCTGCCATTCCAATCTCACCCGCGCTTTGGCGGCACATCTGGACATCCCATTAGAACAGGCAGAACCACATGTGCATGACGTGTTGAACGTTTTCATGTGTACCGGGTTCACCCGCGATACCGGGCAATATTTTATGAAGGCCAGCCCGGTGCGCCCCGGAGATTACATCGAATTTTTTGCTGAGATTGATTTGCTGGGGGCACTCAGCGCCTGTCCGGGCGGCGATTGTTCAGCAGAACATTCATCCGATAACGCCGCCTGTTATCCGCTGCTGATTGAGGTGTTTGCCCCGGACCCTGAGGTGTTGAAGAATTGGCAATCCCCCGCGCGCAATGGATATAACCGCACGCACGGAGGCTGAATCGGATTTAGGTAAAGGCCGCTTCAAGCGCAATCTCAACCATATCGCCAAAGGTCTTTTCGCGGTCCGCTGAGGGCAAGGCTTCGCCGGTTTGCAAATGGTCTGATACCGT
The DNA here is from genome assembly GCA_051251995.1 of Sulfitobacter sp. Classification (GTDB taxonomy): domain Bacteria; phylum Pseudomonadota; class Alphaproteobacteria; order Rhodobacterales; family Rhodobacteraceae; genus Sulfitobacter. Next base: position 48,441 of record JBPOFF010000013.1, on the reverse strand, counting down.
CATAATGGCTAAGGCGCGGCGCTTGTGACGGGCGGCCAGAATGTATAATTCCGCCGCTTCCATTTCGACGCCCAAAATGCCGTGGCGTACCATTTGTTCGTCCAAATCAGGACGTTCCGCATAAAACACGTCTGAGGAATAAATCCCGCCAATATGAGTTTTGCGGCCATTATTTTCGGCGGCTTTTGCAGCAGCATTCAACAAAGACCAATCCGCACAGGGTGCAAAATTCATTTCTTTGAAAATACCGGAAGAGGGCGACGTGATGGTGGTCGCAGTCATTGCAATGATCACGTCGCGAATACCAACATGCGGCTGCATGCCGCCGCATGATCCAATACGGATCAACGTCTGCGCGTTGTATTCTGAGATCAATTCATTTGCGTAAATCGACAGTGACGGCATGCCCATGCCTGACCCCTGAATGGTCACACGGTTGCCTTTCCACATCCCGGTAAAGCCCAACATGCCGCGGACTTCATTCACCAATTTCGCATCTGTCAAAAAGGTTTCTGCCGCCCATTTGGCCCGGTATGGATCGCCGGGCATCAATACGGTTTCGGCAATATCGCCGGGCTTTGCGCCGATGTGTACGGTCATGACGTGTCTCCAATTATGTTGTCGAAGATAACCTGCCTGCGCCGCAGCCCTTCGACAAGAGAGAAGTCAAAGATTGTGACCGACATGGGCCGACCTGAGCGTGGTACAGACCAAAAACCGAGTGTTAAATTAATATATTAACAAAGGATTCGCAATTTTCACTCATTTACTTTTATCGGTGAAATAAATTGAGGCGCGCCACTGGCACGCCTCAATTCAATTAATGCTAGAATGGAATACACTTTTACCGAGTTTCAATTCGGAAAAGTTAAATTTCCATTAAATTTTCATGCTATCTGGAGTAGCGCCTTTTTCAACTGCACCACGAAACCAATTGGGCTGGCGGCCTTTCCCAGTCCAAGTTTGCGACTTGTCATCAGGGTTCGCAAATTGCGGCTTTGACTTTGCCTTAACCGGTTTCGCTTTGTTTTTACGCTCTTTTTTCACAGGTTTGCCGTCTTCCGACAAATCGCTAAGCGAAAAGCCCCACTCCGCGGCGGCCTTTTCAGCGGCCTTTAAGGCTTTGCGACGATCACGCGCTTTAACTGACTGGAGTGCCTTTTTGACGTCCTCCAAAAGTTTCTCTAGCTCTTTGCTATTCAGTGATTTCAAATCAACTGCCATGGCATATCATCCTATAAGGTTTTCGATTGCCAAATCGACTATACCAATAAGTCCAGAGCCGCAATTTCGTTTTTGTGTCAGCGCGTTATTCGGCTGCTTGATGCGCAGGGTCGGCCAAAGATATGATGTCTTGCATGATCATATTCAACTCAAAATCTTTGGGCGTATAGACCCGGGCAACTCCCAGTGTGCGCAAACGATCAGCATCCTCATCCGGAATAATCCCGCCAACAACAACGGGTATATGTCCCAGATTTGCGTCGCGCATTTGCGCCATTAGATCTTCAATCAAAGGGATATGAGAGCCAGACAGAATGGAGAGCCCGACAACATGCGCGCCGTCTTGTGCCGCGGCGGCGACGATTTCAGTTGGCGTCAGCCGAATACCCTCATAAGAAATATCTATGCCACAATCGCGCGCCCGTACGGCAATTTGTTCTGCCCCATTTGAATGACCATCCAGACCGGGTTTGCCGACAAGGAATTTTAAACGGCGTCCTAATTTGTCACTCACGGCATTCACGGCATCGCGCAGATCATCTAACCCTTCGGTCTTGTTTGATTGGCCAGCAGCGACACCCGTGGGGCCACGGTACTCGCCGTGCACGGCACGCATTTGCGCCGACCATTCACCGGTTGTGACACCTGCCTTTGCAGCGGCAATCGACGGCGGCATGATATTGCGCCCCTCAGCAGCGGCGCTGCGCAATTCGGCCAGCGCACTCTTTACCGCAGCCTGATCTCGGGTATTGCGCCAGGCATTTAAACGGCCAATTTGGTCGGCTTCAACCGCCGGGTCGACAACCATGATGCCACCATCGCCGGTCATTAATGGGGAGGGTTCACCCTTTTGCCATTTGTTAACACCAACAACAATTGTCTCGCCTGCTTCAATACGGCCCAAACGGTCAGCGTTGCTATCGACCAAACGACCCTTCATATAGTCGATGGCCGATATCGCACCGCCCATGCCATCAATATTGGCCAATTCGGCGCGTGCGCCCGCTTTTAACGCATCTACTTTGGCATCGACTGCCGGGTTGCCATCAAACAGATCGTCGAATTCCAAAAGATCGGTTTCATAGGCCATGATTTGTTGCATCCGCATTGACCATTGCTGGTCCCATGGGCGCGGCAGGCCCAAGGCTTCGTTCCACGCGGGTAATTGCACGGCGCGGGCGCGGGCTTTCTTTGATAGGGTGACGGCGAGCATCTCAATCAGAATACGGTACACATTGTTTTCTGGTTGTTGTTCGGTAAGGCCCAGCGAATTGACCTGAACGCCATATCTGAAACGGCGGTATTTCGCGTCTTCAACGCCGTAACGCTCCAGACAAATCTCATCCCACAAATCGACAAAGGCACGCATTTTGCACATCTCGGTGACAAACCGAATACCCGCATTCACAAAGAATGAAATGCGCCCAACAAGTGCCGGAAAATCCTTGGCGGGCACGCGGGGTTTTAGGGCGTCCAATACGGCAGTGGCGGTGGCAAGGGCGAATGACAATTCCTGTTCTGGCGTCGCACCCGCTTCTTGCAGGTGATAAGAACAGACGTTCATCGGGTTCCATTTTGGCACATGAGTATAACAATATTCAGCCACATCCGCGATCATCTTCATCGACGGGGCAGGCGGGCAGATATAGGTGCCGCGGCTTAGGTATTCTTTGATCAGATCGTTTTGCACGGTGCCTTGCAGGGCGGATATATCTGCACCCTGTTCCTCGGCCACGGCGATATAAAGCGACAAAAGCCAAGGGGCGGTGGCATTGATCGTCATTGAGGTGTTCATTTGATCCAGTGGGATGTCATTAAACAATTCCCGCATGTCGCCTAAATGGCCAACGGGCACACCGACTTTGCCCACTTCGCCGCGCGATAAGATATGATCGCTGTCGTAACCCGTTTGGGTGGGCAGATCAAAAGCCACGGAAAGCCCGGTTTGCCCCTTGGCCAGATTATCCCGATAAAGCGCATTTGACGCCGCAGCGGTGGAATGGCCAGCATAGGTTCTGATCAACCAAGGGCGGTCTTTCTGCGGGTGCGACATATGGGGCCTCTTTAGATGCGTTGGGCAATATTATTGCGTCAGGACGTTGATAGGGGGAATTTTATACCGTTGTCAATTCGCTGCGTTGCGGCATTTGATCTAAAAATACAGCAGCCAGCGGGTGATCTATTCTATATGACACAACATCTTAGTACTGCTCTTAAAGCCAAAGACCCAACGAAACGGGCCAAGATCCTCGTTGCCAACGGCCTCAAACCCGTGACGTTCATAAAGGGCGCGGGCGCGTGGGTTGGTGTCAATCACATCAAGTCGGACTGCGCTTAATCCCCGGTCTTTGGCTGTACCCTTGATGGCCCCCAACAAAGCGGAGCCGAGCCCGATGCCGCGTGCTGGGGCTGCGACACAAATGCCGTCCATCAACAGGACTTCATCAGCAAGGTCACGTTCCACCAAAGCCAAAAGCGGCCCACGCCACAGGGCGGACACCCAGCCGTAGACATCTGCCAGGTCTTGCATGCCCCCACCAATCAACGCGCCTTCGCTGGTTTTAAAACCCGCGACACCCAGTATTTCACCATCATGTCCACGTGCAACAATCGCAAACTTTGGATTGAGATGCGCGACCAGAAATTCCGCTGCTTTTGGTGCTGGCCCCAGAACATAATGCAGCTTGGCCGCAAAGGCCTCCCAATAAAGAGCAGCGACGACGGGTCGCTCGGCATCTGAAAATCCGATTGAGGTGGTAAAATCCATAATGATATCCTGTGTTGCGGTATCACTTAGATATTGTCCTTGCCCCGCCACGCTGCAAGGGTGTCGCCCATGACGCACACTGTTCATTTGCCACTATGGCTCTTTATCCTAATCGTTCTTTTTGCAGCGGTGACTGCGCTTAGCCATTTTTTACTGCCGTCGGTGCGGTGGTTTTTTCGCAGGCGATTGGAACGTGCCGTCAAACATATCAACACCCGACTTGCCCGCCCCATTGAGCCATTCAAACTGGCGCGCCGTCACGATATGATTCAACGGCTGATTTATGATCCGGAAGTGACCCGAGAGATTGTGAATTATGCGCGCGAACATGGCGTGCCGGAAAACGTGGCCTTTCAAAAGGCCCGCAGTTACGCCCGCGAAATTGTGCCCAGCTTTTCGGCCTTTGCCTATTTCAGCTTTGGCATCCGACTGGCGAAACTGCTGGCCAATTCCGTGTACCGGATCGAAACAGCCGATACTAATGATGCGACATTTGATGCGATCCCCAAGGACGCCACCGTTATTTTCATCATGAATCATCGCAGCAACATGGATTATGTGCTGGTCACCTACTTGGCCGCGCGGGCATCGGCGTTGTCTTATGCGGTTGGAGAATGGGCGCGGGTTTGGCCGCTTAGCCGGTTGATTAAATCCATGGGGGCCTATTTCATCCGGCGCAGATCGCGCGGCGCGCTTTATCGCAAAGTATTGGCGCGTTATGTGCATATGGCCACTGCGGGTGGCGTGACCCAAGCGATATATCCCGAAGGCGGGCTCAGCTTAAATGGATTGTTGCAGCCCCCCAAGATGGGCTTGCTTGCCTATGTGATCGAAGGGTTTGATCCGGAAGCGGAACGGGACGTGGTGTTTGTACCGGTTGCCATCAACTATGACCGGGTGTTGGAAGATCGGGTGTTGATTGCGGCAGATGCACGTGGTGACCGACGCTTTGGTGCCCGTATCACAGTCGTAGTAGGGTTCATTCTGCGCAAATTCTGGGAACGGCTGCGCGGCAAAGATACCCGGTTTGGTACAGCGGCCGTTGCGTTTGGAACGCCGCTTTCATTGCGCGATGCGGGGGCCGATACCAAGGTTGAGGCATTGTCGGTGACGTTGATGGACCGCATTTCGGACGCGATGCCGGTGATGACAGTGCCGTTGATTGCTCAGGTGCTATTGGAATTCAAGGCTGTGTCGCCCGAACAATTGGCTGACGCGGTGGGTGGTTTGTTGCGCCAAATGCCGACCAAGAACCGGGTGCCGCAGTTGGGAACGCTCGAGGCAGAACTGGACCGGGCGCTGGCTGGTCTGGAAAGTCGGGGCGTTGTCGCCAAAGCCGAGGGGGGTTGGCAGATCAATGAGGGGCAGGAACCGCTTTTGCGGTTTTACGCAAACTCAATTCAGCAATTTGTGCCCCAAAATGCTGCGCAAGCAAAGTAAGTTTCTGCAACTGCTGGGTCATAAAGTTACAAAATGTGTCCTTCCGGTGTTGCATTGTTGCGCAAGCACCCATATCCCGTGACATAGCCGCCGCGATTCTGCATTGCGGCAAATGATATAATAACGCCTAAACCGACAGGAGGCCCGCATGGCACTAGACACAACCATCGCGCAATATGACGCACCTGAAAAAGACCTCTATGAGGTTGGTGAAATTCCGCCCATGGGCCATGTGCCAAAGCAGATGTATGCGTGGGCCATCCGCCGGGAACGGCACGGCGATCCGGACAAGGCAATGTTGCAGGAAGTTGTGGATGTTCCACAACTTGACAGCCAAGACGTGTTGGTTTTGGTGATGGCTGCTGGGGTGAACTACAACGGTGTCTGGGCCGCCCTAGGCGTGCCAATCAGCCCCTTTGATGGCCACAAACAACCCTATCATATTGCTGGTTCCGATGCGTCGGGCATCGTTTGGGCCGTGGGTGACAAGGTCAAGCGCTGGAAAGTTGGTGACGAGGTGGTGATCCACTGCAACCAAGATGATGGTGACGACGAGGAATGTAACGGTGGCGATCCAATGTATTCCCCGACACAGCGCATCTGGGGATACGAGACGCCAGATGGGTCGTTTAGCCAATTCACCCGTGTCCAGTCACAGCAATTGATGCTACGCCCCAAACATCTGACGTGGGAAGAGGCGGCGTGTTACACGCTGACCTTGGCCACCGCATATCGTATGTTGTTTGGCCATGAGCCACACGACCTGAAACCCGGCCAGAATGTACTGGTTTGGGGGGCCTCGGGTGGTTTGGGGTCTTATGCGATCCAGTTGATCAACACGGCCGGCGCGAATGCCATCGGGGTGATCAGCGACGAGAGCAAACGCCAGTTTGTGATGGATTTGGGGGCCAAGGGTGTCTTGAACCGCAAGGATTTCAAATGCTGGGGTCAATTGCCCACGGTGAACACCCCTGAATACAAGGAATGGTTCAACGAGACACGCAAATTCGGCAAAGCGATCTGGGAGATCACTGGCAAGGGTGTGAACGTCGATATGGTGTTTGAGCACCCCGGCGAGGCGACATTCCCGGTGTCCACCTTTGTCGTGAAAAAGGGCGGCATGGTGGTGATCTGTGCAGGTACCTCCGGTTTCAACCTGACTTTTGACGTACGGTACATGTGGATGCACCAGAAACGGTTGCAGGGCAGTCACTTTGCCCACCTCAAGCAGGCGTCTGCGGCCAACAAGCTGATGCTTGAGCGGCGTCTAGATCCCTGCATGTCAGAGGTATTTGCCTGGAATGATCTGCCTTTGGCGCACATGAAAATGCAACGTAACGAGCATAAGCCGGGCAACATGTCGGTTCTGGTTCAGGCCCCGAAAACCGGCTTGCGCACGCTGGAAGATGCACTGGACGCCCGCAGTTAACGCTTTTTGTATCTTTGTCCGGAACAATGACCCGCGAATCATTTGATTGTTTCGCGGGTTTTTTCATGGAATTAAGCCTCCCGTTTAAGATCAAATACTTGGGTTTTAGTGCCCTCCCTATTTTCGGGGAGTTGAAAGTTGCGAATATGCATCCGCAATTTGCACATGTTATGGTTGTATTAACCATTCGTTAACTGTTTTGGAGAGAGTCTGTACATGCGAAGTGACTGGATTTTGGACGTTCTTACTGACCTGCGTACATTCGCTGCGTCAAACAACTTGCCCGCCTTGGCGGAACAGTTGGATGATACGGCCATTGTCGCACTAAGCGAGATCGCCGCCTTGAAGGAAAGGACCGACGGCCAAACGCATGGGGACCGAAACACACCTAGAGCCGATACTGGAGTTGTTGGAACAGGCTGATACGCTTGATAAGTTGCAAGCGGCAAGCGTCGCATTGCGTGATATCCTACAGGTCGATCATATTGCATATCATTGGGTGGATTCATCTGGCGATCAATACGGTTGCGGCACCTATTCCGCAGCGTGGCAAACCCGATACCTTGAACAGAACTACCTTCGAGTCGACCCCGTTGTAATCGGCTGTTACCAGCGATTTCACCCCGTAGATTGGAAACGCCTTGATTGGTCCAGCAAAGTGGCGCGGGCATTTTCAGCGGAATCGATTGAGTATGGGTTGGGAAACCAAGGCTATTCAGTTCCCATTCGCGGCCCCAACGGTCAATTCGCATTGTTTTCGGTAAACCATTCGTGCAGCGATGAAGACTGGGTTGATTTCACTGAAACCCACCGCCGGATGCTGATCCTGATCGCGCATTATTTCAATGAAAGAGCGTTGGAGTTTGAACCAAACCGAACCCCTGAGCACGCGCAGTCGCTAAGCCCTAGAGAAGTGGATGCGATGACCTTGTTGGCGATTGGGTATAGCCGCGCTCAGGTTGCTGATACATTGTCGATCTCGGAACATACGCTGCGGGTTTATATCGAAAGCGCACGTTTCAAATTGGGGGCGCTTAACACAACCCATGCCGTTGCCCGCGCATTAAGCCGGGGATTGATCGTCGTCTGACCAACATCAGGTGTTGCGCATATGGCAAAAGCACCGTGCGGTGCTGTTTGAAAGTGTTAACAAATCTTGGCCTAAAAATGGTTCCATTCTGATAAAGGACGGGGACCAACGATGTTACGCTATCTTTATGGAAATGAACTTTACCTGCATCCAAAACTGGCTGGCCAAATGTTTCGCGACAGGGCTGATCAGTTCAAGACCCGATTGGGGTGGGATGTAACGTTAAATGACGCTGGTGAAGAGCGCGATGAATATGACGCGCTAAATCCGCTTTATGTGATCTGGGAACAATCTGATGGCAGTCATGGCGGATCAATGCGGTTCTTGCCAACGACAGGGCCTGCCATGGTCAACGATCATTTTGGCCATCTTACAACGGGACCAATCACAAGCCCGCTGATCTGGGAATGTACACGGTTTTGCCTTGCGCGTGACAGTGAATCACGGGCGGCGGCGGCCCTGATGTTGGGCGGCGGTGAGATCATGCAGGGATTTGGCATCAAACATTTTGTTGGTGTCTTTGATGCTCGCATGGTGCGCATCTACCGGATGATTGGATCATCACCCGAGGTGTTGGGCAGCGAAGGCGAGGGTCGCAACAAGATATCAGTCGGGCTTTGGGAATTCGATGCAGCTGCACAAGCGCGTGTTGCGGCCCGGGCACGTATTTCACCAGAACAATCACGGTTCTGGTTCGACCATAGTTTTTCCAGCACAATGACAGGGCGGCGGGCAAAAACCGGGTAACTTTGATAAACCCGTCTGGCCCCCGGCGCGCCCCTCCCGTAGGGTCGCGCCATGAATGTTCCAGCCCTTACATACTCTGATGATCAGGCCGCAGCCCATGACGTTGTGGCAGAGATGCTGCGCAGTGCGGGCATTGATCTGGACGACAACCTGCTGATGCCAAGTCCCGGTGTCGCGGATCAGGTGATGGCGGTGACTGGCAAGGCAGGGTCCGGCAAAACACTTCTGTTGGCGGAGCTTTACAAAGCGTTAGAAGCCGCTGGGGTCGAGGTTGTCTCTGGCGATTACGAGTCGCGCAAACGCAAGGATAAACGCACCTTGGCGATCCTTGCGCCGACCAACAAGGCGGCATCAGTCCTGCGTCTGCGCGGGGTGCCTGCGACAACCATACACCGTATCCTGTATACGCCCGTGTATGACCCCGAATATGAGCGTATCGCCGAATGGTTGGCCGGATCAGGCGAGCGTCCCGAGATTGAGGGGCTGACCGAATTGGCGTTGGACCGTGCCGCGGCCTTCTATGCAAATAACAAATCCATTCCCGGTGCTTTGGCTGCGGCCGGGCTGCGGGGCTCCGATTTTATCACGGGTTGGAAACGCCGCGAGGACCCGCTTGATATCGGGTTTGTCGATGAATCGTCGATGCTGGATGACAAGCAGTTCGAGGATCTAAAAGAGATTTTTCCAACCCTTCTGCTGTTTGGTGATCCTGCTCAGCTGGCCCCGGTCAATCAATCCGGCACCATGGTGTTTGAGAAACTACCGGAAAAACGGGTGATGAACCTGAACCGGATTTTCCGGCAGGACGCAGGCAATCCGATCCTTGATCTGGCCCATGCGCTGGCGGACCCTGATCTTGGATTTGAACAGTTTGAGCGGATGATCGAGGACGCGTCAAAAAAAGATGACCGCGTCGTTTGGGGCCAACGGGTCGAAGTTGACCTGATGGCGCGCAGTCCGGTTTTGGTCTGGCGCAACGCAACACGCATCCGGTTGATCAATGCATTTCGGTCTGTTCACGGTGCCCCCGAAGATGCGCTGATGGCGGGGGAACCGCTGATTTGCGACGGTATTGAGCTGCCGCTTAAGCACCGCAAAAAACGGTTAGACCTTGAGGCGCGGGGCCTGATCAAAGGCGCGCAAGTTATCTTTCTAGGTGACGGGCGCAAGCCCGGGTTCAGCCGTCTGCATGTGATGGGGGCCGAAGACCCGCAGGTGTCAGCCGCGTCCATCGTGAAGATCGAAAAGCCGGATGAGGAAGAACCATTTATTCCATTCGCCGCCCGGATGGGGGCAACGTTTCTGCATGGCTCTGCTGTGACCATCCACAAGGCACAGGGCAGTCAATGGGAGACGGTGCAGGTGTTCGCACCCGATCTGTATGCCGCGGCACGAATGGGGCGTATGGAGGCGGGTCAACCGCTGTGGAAGCGATTGGCCTATGTCGCGATCACGAGGGCACAGGAACGTCTGATCTGGGTTGTGCGCAACCGTTTGTCAAAACCCAGCGGACCACTGCAAGTGGATGATTTGCGTGCCGTACCTGTGGCCCCGCTTACCTTGGACGCCACAACAGAAGATGCGGTTTGACTTAATATCCGGTCAGGAGATCAGCGCCGGAATATGCTAAAGATGGCCGAGGCCCCCCAGCCCGCAGCAATTGCAATTGCCAGCGACATAAATCCATAGATCAGCGCGTTTTCCCGGGACAATTTGAACAACCAGCGTTCCACGCCGACTTTTCGGACATAGATGCTGGTCTCGTGTTTGGAGACGACTTCGCCGCCGCGGGTCAGGAAAATGCGGGTCAGATAATCACCTTCGGTCAGTGCCGCTGGCAAACTGATCGCGGTGCGGAACAGGGTTTGTTCATCAACGCTGATCGTACCTTCGTTCAATTGATATTGGTTCGACTTTGATTTAATGCGGATCAGTGCGTTGGTAAAGTTACCAGAGTCTTTGATGTTCTGCGGTGCGCCGACGGACCGGATCGCACGTGGAATCGACACCTTGTACCGCAAGTCTTCGGTGTCGGTCAGCGATAGGCCCAATAGTGTGCTGGAGGCCACCGCGTAGAAACTTGGTGCGTGATCGACTTCGACAGCATCTGTGTTCACCCAGATGCCAAACCGCTTTTCCTTGCGTCTGACCGTGATCGGACGCGAGGGGCCAGCAACGGTTACGATAACCTGCAAACGGGGTTCATCAGGGATCGCTTCGCCATCACGCTTGACCGCACCAAAGATCAGAATTTCGGAGCCATCAAAGTTGGTATTGATAGACACCTGATCACTGCTCAGGCCAAGCACAACTTCCTCTGCCATCGCAGGCAGGGCACAAATCAACGCAAAGGCAAATGCAAGTGCCCGCATCAGTGACCACTCGCCGCGCCAAGCGAATAAAGCTCGCTTGGTTGCAACAATAATTCAAGGGCAAGTTTGCCACAGACAATCAACACCATCATCGCGAGTAGAATACGCAACTGTTCGGCCTTCATCTTGACCCCGATGCGGGTGCCAATCTGTGCGCCAATCACGCCGCCGATGAGCAGGAGAACCGCCAATACGATGTCAACAGTGTAGTTTGTTGTCGCGTGCAGCATAGTGGTGAAAGCGGTCACAAAGATAATCTGGAACAGGGAGGTTCCGACAACAACTTTTGTGGGCATGCCCAACAGATAGATCATCGCAGGCACCATGATAAAGCCGCCACCGACCCCCATGATCGCGGCCAGAATACCAACCAAGACACCAACGATCATCGGTGGGATGACAGAGATATAAAGCCCCGAAACCCGAAACCGCATCTTGAACGGCAATCCGTGAATCCAGTTATGTTTTTTGCGCGCAATTTTTTTGCCCGACTTGGTTTTGCGGATGGCGTTCAGCGATTCGATGAACATCAGCCCACCAATCACACCCAAAAACACCACATAGCACAGCTTGACCAGTAGATCGACTTGACCCTGAGCCTTGAGATAGTTGAACACCATCACACCCAAAGCAGCCCCGACCAGACCGCCAATCAACAGCACGGTCCCCATCCTCAAATCGACAGTTTTTCGTTTGAAATGGGCCAAAACACCGGAGAAGGATGAGGCAACGATTTGGTTCGCCTCGGTGGCCACGGCAACTGCCGGGGGGATGCCGATAAAGAACAACAGTGGCGTCATCAGAAAGCCGCCGCCGACGCCAAACATGCCCGACAGAATGCCGACAAGCCCGCCCAACCCCAAAAGGAGGAAGGCGTTAACCGATACTTCGGCGATGGGCAGGTATATTTGCATGGACCTCCATTAGCGCAGGTCTGGCGTCTAAATCAACTGTCCTTGCTGCCTTGCAGCACCAAGGACCGATATCATTGTTCAAACTGGCCTTATCGACATGTCGGCGTGTGACCCCCCGCAGGATCAGCGTTCTTTCACATAAGGTTCGCCACCCGCACGCGGGGGAATGGCCTTGCCGCCAAAACCAGCCAGAATAATCACAGTCATCACATAGGGAAGGGCCCCCAAGAGCTGACCCTGAACCTTAATACCGATCAGATTTTGAATCACATCTGGTCGCGTTTCCAGCGCCCCAAAAAGACCAAATAACAAGGTCGCATAAAGCGCGTACCAAGGCCGCCATTTGGCAAAGATCAGCGCAGCAAGCGCGATAAATCCACGGCCTGCGGACATGTCTTTGACAAACCCAGCCTGCAATGCAGTGCTAAGATAGGCCCCGGCGATGCCACACAGAACCCCACAAATGGCCACCGCTGCATAGCGAAGTGCCACAACAGAGACACCCGCCGTGTCCACTGCTGCAGGGTTTTCACCCACCGCGCGCAGGCGCAGGCCAAAGCGGGTACGATAAAGCAACCACCACGACAAAGGCACTGCCGCAAAAGCCATGTAGACAAGGATTGAGTGGCCCGAGATGAGTTCTGCATAAAGCGGGCCAATGACGGGTACATCTGCGATTGCATCTGCGCCAGGCAGGGTGATTGCCTCAAACCGGGCACCGCCCATTAGCGACGGCGTGCGCCCGCCTTGGCTGAACCAATCTTGTGCAATCAGCACGGTCATACCCGCGGCGAGAAAGTTGATCGCCACACCGGAAATCAATTGATTGCCGCGAAAGGTGATGGACGCAACGCCATGTAATGCACTGAGCGCAAGCGACGCGCCGATACCCGCCGCCAAACCGATCCAGACAGAGCCGGAAAGCGAGGCGACCGCCGCTGAGAAAAACGCAGCCGCCAGCATTTTGCCCTCAAGCCCGATGTCAAAAATGCCGGCACGTTCGCTGAACAACCCGGCAAGACAGGCCAGCAGCAAAGGCGTGGCCAGACGTACGGTACTGTCGAGCAGTTGGATCAGGGTTGCATAATCCATTATTTTGCCCCCCCGCCAGATGCATTACTGCGCTTGCGCAAAGCGAGGAAAACCTTTTCCAGCGGCATACGCACCATGTTATCCAGCGCCCCGGTGAACAGGATCACCAGCGCTTGAATAACCACGATGAGTTCGCGCGGAATGCTGGTCCAAAGTGCAAGTTCGGCCCCGCCTTGATAGAGAAAACCAAACAACAGCGCCGAGATAAATACCCCCAAGGGATGCGACCGCCCCATCAGGGCGACGGCAATACCAATAAATCCAGCCCCTTCGGTGGAGTTCAGAACCAGCCTTTCAGCTTCGCCCATCACATTGTTTATCGCCATCATCCCGGCTAAGGCCCCTGAGATGATCATCGCAATCATGATAATCTTAAAGGGGGAAATGCCCGCATATTTCGCGGCAGATTCCGAATGGCCATAGGCCCGGATTTCATAGCCCAAGCGGGTGCGCCAGATCAGTAGCCACAGAACCACACAGGCGGCAATCGCCACGAGGAATGACACATTTGCAGGGGCAGATTTGGAAAAGGCGATGCCGAAAGGGGCAAGAATATCATGCAATGTGGGCAGGTTAGCCGCCTCTGGAAACCGCGCAGTGGCCGGGTCCATACTGCCCTTGGGGCGCATGATGTTGACCAGCACATAGTTGAGCAGCGCTGCCGCTATAAAGTTGAACATGATCGTGGTGATGACGATATGGCTGCCACGTTTGGCTTGGAAATACGCCGGAATTGCCGCCCAAAAGGCACCGAAAAGGCCCGCCATAACAGCAGCACCTACCAATGCCAGCGACCAATGTGGCCACGGGATATAGAGGCAGGCAATTGCAACGCCCAAACCACCCAACATGGCCTGACCTTCGCCACCGATGTTGAAAAGGCGTGCGTGGAATGCGATCGACACCGCGAGCCCGGTAAAGATAAAGTTGGTCGCGTAATACAGGGTATAGCCCCAGCCATAGGTCGACCCCAACGCACCGGTGATCATCAGTTTAACCGCTGCCACCGGGTCTTCACCAATGCCAAGGATCACCAGTGCCGAAAGAATTGCGGCCAGCAACAGCGAGATCAGCGGGACAAGGACAACTTCGGCCCATTTTGGCATCACGTCCATCTCAGGCCCCTTTTTCCGCAGCATTCACATGGGCAAGGTTGGCTTCAACCTCTTCTACGCTGTGCGGCACATCGGTGTCGGTGATCCCAGCCATCAACAGGCCCAGTTCTTTTTCATCAGTTTTGTCTGGGTCACGCATGCCCATGACACGCCCATCAAACATCACTGCAATCCGGTCGGACAAAGACAGGATTTCTTCCAGCTCAACACTCACCAGCAAAATTGCCTTGCCCTGATCGCGCAGGGCGACAATTTGTTGATGGATAAATTCAATTGCGCCGATATCAACACCGCGCGTCGGCTGGCCGATCAACAGCAGGTCGGGGTTGCGCTCAATCTCGCGGGCCAGCACAATTTTCTGCTGATTGCCGCCGGAGAAATTTTTGGCCTCTAACTTGGGGTCCGGCGGTCGCACGTCGAAACGCGCCATCTTTTCCACGGTATCTTCGCGGATGGCGTTGTTGTTCATAAGCACACCACTGCGATAGCTGGGGTCGTCATGATAGCCAAAGGCGGTGTTTTCCCAAGCATGGAAATCCATGATCAGACCTTCACGCTGGCGGTCTTCTGGGACATGGGCAATGCCGCGGGCACGGCGCGATTTGCCATCAGAATATTTGCCCGTCAGATCAAGCTTTTGACCGTTCACGGTGACTTCACCGGTGCCATCTTCATAGCCGCCCAACACCTCAAGCAGTTCAGATTGACCGTTTCCGGCAACCCCCGCGATGCCCAGAATTTCCCCTGCGCGCACCTGTAAATCAATACCGCGCAGACGTTCGACGCCCTTGTCGTCAATCACCCGCAACCCTTTGACATCTAGTATAACGTCACCCGGTGTGCTTGGCGTTTTATCGACCTGTAGCAACACCTTACGCCCCACCATCAGTTCGGCCAATGCGGCGGGAGAGGTCTCAGAGGTCTTGACTGTCGCGGTCATTTCGCCGCGCCGCATCACGGACACGGTGTCAGTGGTTTCCATAATCTCGCGCAGTTTGTGGGTGATTAGAATGATGGTTTTCCCCTCAGAGCGCAGCCGCCCCAGAATGCGGAACAACTGGTCCGCTTCGGCAGGGGTCAACACGCCTGTTGGTTCATCCAGTATCAGAATATCGGCCTGACGGTAGAGCGCCTTAAGGATCTCAACCCGCTGCTGCATGCCAACGCCAATGTCTTGGATCAGTGCGTCAGGGTCTACGTTCAGCCCATAATCCTCGGCCAGTTCCACCAGTGAACGGCGCGCTTTGGCCAGCGAGGGTTTGAGCTTCCAACCGTCTTCGGCACCCAGAATAATATTCTCAAGCACAGTAAAATTCTCGACCAGCTTGAAGTGCTGGAACACCATGCCGATGCCTGCGGCAATCGCTGCCTGACTGTCGGGGATGTCGGTTTTTTTACCACTGATAAAAATCTCACCTTTGTCGGCTTTGTAAAAACCATAAAGGATAGACATCAACGTGGATTTGCCCGCGCCATTTTCACCGATGATGCCGTGGATTGTGCCGGGCATCACGCGGATTGAAATGTCTTTATTGGCTTGGACCGGACCAAAGGCCTTGGAGATGCCTTTCAGTTCAATCGCGGGTGCTGCGGTTGAGGCAGCCGTTTCCGGCTGCCCCGATATTTCAATTGTTGTCACGCTTAGAAGTCCAGCGCAGGACAGGCATCGTCGGACATGTAATCGTGCACGGTCAATGATCCATCAGCGATCTTTGCAGATGCTGCATCAACAGCGGCTTGCATGTCAGCGGTGACCAAATCAGCGTTGTTTTCATCCATCGCATAGCCAACACCGCCATTTGCGATGCCCATGACATTAAAGCCTTTTTCCATGCCGGGGCCATCTGTCATTGCTTGATAAACCGCATTGTCGACGCGTTTCAGCATTGAGGTCAGAACCTTGCCCGGGTGCAGGTGGTTTTGGTTGCTGTCCACACCAACAGACAGAATGCCCTCGTCAGCGGCGGTTTGCAGAACGCCAACGCCAGTGCCACCAGCAGCAGCATAAACAACGTCAGCGCCTTGGCTGATTTGCGCTTTGGTCAGCTCGGAGCCTTTTACCGGGTCATTCCATGCGGCAGGCGTTGTGCCTGTCATGTTGGCAATCACAGTTGCGTCCGCATTAACCGCTTTCACGCCTTGGGCATAACCACAGGCAAATTTGCGGATCAACGGGATGTCCATGCCGCCGATGAAGCCGACGGTGCCGGATTTCGACGCCATTGCGGCCATCATACCCACCAAATACGACCCTTCATGTTCGTTGAACACAACGGACCGCACGTTTGGTTGATCCACAACCATGTCGATGATCGCAAAGTCGGTTTCAGGATAATCAGGTGCAACCTGAGACAAGATATCACCAAAGGCAAAACCGGTCATGATGATCGGGTTTGCGCCCGCTTCGGCAAAGCGGCGCAGGGCCTGCTCACGCTGAGCTTCGGACTGCAATTCAATTTCGCGGAACGTTTCACCGGATTCTTCGGCCCAACGCTGTGCACCAGCAAAGGCTGCTTCGTTGAATGATTTGTCGAACTTACCGCCAAGGTCAAAGATCAACGCAGGTTCTGCCAATGCGGCACCGGCGCTAAGCGCGACGGCGGCGGCAGCGCCCATAAATTTTGTCATAAGGGTCATAGATATCTCCCAGGTTTCTATTTGGGGCGCGGCCAGCACTGGCCTTTTGCCCGCGATCAAATGATCTGACGCAAATTTGAGCGGACAGGCGGATAGGGTCAACTGCTTTCTTAACGGAAAGCGGGTTAATCGGCCTATGCTTGGGTGAATTCGGTACAGGACATCAAAAACGCATCGACGGTGCCGCCGGATGTCCGCGTGTAATAGGCAACACGCTTGCCAGTCACTGCGAAGCCGAATCCAGTATAAAGCGCAAGAGCAGGCAAATTGTCAGCCGCAACTTCTAGAAATGCGATCTCGGCGGTGCCTTTGAGCGCATCCAGCCATTGCCGTATCAAACCGCGCGCAATGCCTTTTCGCCGATGGTCTGGGTGCACCGCAATGCTAATCAATTCCGATTCTCCGGCGATCATCCGGGTCAACGCATATCCATGTTCGACGTGAAAGATGCGGACAAAGGCGTTGTGCCTGAATTCTCTGAATTCTTGCGCGGACCAAGGCCGTTCGTTGACAAAGGCCAGCCTGTGCAAATTTGCCATGGCCTCTGGTGTCACGGTAGAATTACCGGGGGTGCATCCCGACCCGGTGCAGCATCTGCGGCGCGCAGGTAAAGCGGGGCAGGGCGGATGGTTTCGGTCAGATAGCGTTTTGCGGTTATATGCGCGATGGCCGCGGCAATCGGATACAGTGGGGCTTGGCCACCCGTCCCAATCAGCGGACCATCAAAGGCTGGCAAATCACTGACCGGATATTGCACTGGTTCAGAAAGGCCAGCGATATCAAAGCCTTGCAGATATACCATGTCGCGGCGGGCATCGACGGCACAGGCGCAGGGGCCAGTGGTGCCAAACCTCAGGGCATCAAAACTGGAAACCCCAACCGCAGGAATGCCCAGACCCAAGGCCAGCCCACGTGCGGCCGACACAGAGATGCGGATGCCGGTAAAATTACCCGGGCCAATACCAACGCCGATGGCGGTCAAGTCACCAACGGTCACGCCAGCACTGGCCATCAGTTCGGTGCACAGGACCAACAACCGCTCTGCTTGACCCTTTGCCATGGGTTCAACAGCGCTTTGCACGATGACATCACCACACAGCAAAGCGGCCGCGCAGTGCGCGGCCGATGTGTCAAATGCCAGTATCAGCGGGTCTTTAGGCAACCGGACGCACCTCTGTCACCTCAGGAATATAGTGGCGCAGCAGGTTTTCGATGCCCATTTTCAGCGTCAAAGTGGAAGACGGGCAGCCCGCGCAGGCCCCCTGCATGTGCAGATAGACAACACCACGATCAAAGCCATGAAAGGTAATATCGCCGCCATCTTGGGCAACGGCAGGACGCACCCGACTGTCGAGTAATTCTTTGATCTGATTGACAATCTCACCGTCTTCGCCGTCATGCGCCGCGTGGCCGGATGTGGCCTCGTGATCGGCAGCCATCACAGATTGACCCGATTGGAAATGTTCCATGATCGCGCCAAGCAGGGCAGGTTTCACATGATCCCATTCCACTGTTTCTGCTTTGGTTATGGTCACAAAATCAGTCCCAAAGAACACCCCCGCAACGCCCTCAACGGCAAAAAGGCGGGTGGCAAGTGGTGAACCGTTGGCGGCATCTGGTGTTGGGAAATCCGCTGTACCGACTTCCAAAACCGACTGCCCCGGCAGGAATTTCAGGGTGGCTGGGTTAGGTGTGGATTCAGTCTGAATAAACATGGCGGTATCCTTGATTTGGCGCATATTTGATATGCGCTTTGGGGGCGTTGAAGTCAAGGTTTGGAACCATTCTAAATGCCCGCGCGAACCTGGCGCTGACACTGGTGTGATTATTTTTAAGGTTTCGAAAAATATCGCTTAGTGGAATGAAAATTGAGGCTTATATCGCAAATTATTGGTGCATAAATCGCCGGGCTAGAACCCCGTACCGACTGCGCTGTACTCCTCCATGGAGATAAAAGGGATATTCTGCCCGGTCTCGGCACTTTGGCTTTGACTTGCCTTTTGTTGTCTTTCGCTTATGGCGCGCACCGTCGTCGCCCGCCCACAAGATGGACGCGTCTGCCGGGGCTTTTATTTAGGTGATGGCTTCAAGGCGTTCTTTGCTCAGATCGCCGGGTACGATCGTGATCGGAATGGGCAAGGTTCCGGCACTGCGTGACAATTGCGTCACCAGCGGGCCGGGGCCATTTTTCTTGTCCGAGCTGGCACCCAAGACCAAGACGCCAACCTCAGGGTCATCAAGGACATATTGGATGATCTCATCGGCGGGCACACCTTCACGGATCACCAGTTCAGGATCGACATTTTGTTTGTCACGCATCCACTTGGCGAACACTTCAAAGTGGACTTCAATCCGTTCACGCGCCTCTTCACGCATGATGTCGCCAACACCGATCCAATGGTTGAATTCATCCGGTGGAATGACTGACAAGACCGTCACGCCACCTCCGGTGTGCCCTGCACGCAGGGCGGCAAATCGCATCGCATTCAAACATTCTTGGCTGTCATCAAGCACAACGAGGAACTTACGCATTTGTGGTCTCCCTTTGGGCGCAGATCATGCCGATGGAACGCGTCTGGCGCAATCGCTATCTGAGACTGGATCGGTCATCATCGGCGGACTGGACCGCTCTTACCGCTCTGATGCGGCCCAGTCCCAATACATCTCGCGGACGCGGCGGGTGATTGGATTGGCGTTTGGTCCAATCTGATATTGTGTGTCATCAAAGGCCTTTACCGCCGTGACCTTCATCATGTTGCCCGACATGAAAACCTCGTCTGCGGCGTGAAAATCATCAAATGACAACACCGCCTCATGCACTTTCAGGCCATCAGCAGCCATGTTTTTCATATGTCGCGCCCGGGTGATCCCTGCCAAAAACGTCCCATTTGGGATCGGCGTGAATATCTCGCCATCCTTCACCATGAACACATTGGCCGACGCAGTTTCTGCAACATTGCCAGTTGCATCTGCGACCAAGGCATTGCCAAACCCTTTGCTGCGCGCCTCAACCATCATCCGCGCATTATTGGGGTAAAGGCAGCCTGCCTTTGCGTTGACCACGTTGTCTTCTAGCACTGGCCGGCGAAACCGGGTGCGGGTCAATGTTGTGGCGGCCTCTGGTGGAGCCATGGGGATTTGTTCCAATGAAATCGAAAATCCGGTTGCTCCCTCACGCGGCACAATCCCCAATTCATCCCCGGCCAGGGCCCAGTACATCGGGCGGATATAAACCGCCGCGTCGCGCGGATAGCTCGCCAATCCCTCGCGGACGATGGCGATCATATCATCGGTTTCCACCGTCGGAGTGATCATCAACGCCCGTGCAGATCGGTTCACCCGGGCACAATGCGCTTCAAGGTCGGGGGACAGCCCATCAAAAAGCCGGGCACCATCAAACACCGTCGTCCCAAGCCACGCACCGTGGTCCGCGGCCTTGATGATCGACAGGTCACCGTTGTGCCAAGTGTCTTCGAAATAGGTTTTTATATTGGTGCCGGTGGCCATATTGAGGTTCCTTTAAGGCGCGCTGCGATAGATGCCTTCGGGAAGGTTCAAAGCCGCAGTCAGGTCGCGCAGTTGATCAGGCGACAAGGTGACCTTGCTGATCCGATCTGTGCGTGGGTCCCATTGCTCAAATGTAATCTCGCTGGCAAATGCCTGAACGGTCACGTCTTCCCGCAGGGGGGCATTGCCTTCGTCGATCAGGGTGATCACGGTCGCGTCAAATTCGTGTTCGATGGTAAACATGGGCTAAACCTGATCCTTTCGGCGGATCATTGCAAGAGCAGGATTCAAACTCCTGTGAAGAGGCTGGCCCTTGCGCGTGAGCATGCTAAATAGAAACAAAGAACGCGCGCCAAGAGGACTGAATATGAAAATGACCAAAGCTTTTGGCGCTATTGCTGTCGCCACACTGTTGGCAGCATGTGAGGTGACGACGGTGCCAACGGGCAGCCCCATTCCGACATCGCCCGCTGCCGCGCCGCAACCAAGTGCTGTGACGTTGTCAGCCAGCCAAGCGGCGCGCAGTTTTGTGAGGGTTGTGAATACGGTTGAACCGGTGGCCGAACGCGAATGCCGGGCGCGGACCTCGGGGGTGAATTGCAACTTTAATATCGTTGTAGATGATCGACCGGGGCAACCTGCCAACGCTTTCCAAACATTGGATAAAAATGGTCGCCCGATTGTTGCCTTTACGCTTGCCCTGATCGCCGAAGCACGCAACGAGGATGAATTGGCCTTTGTCCTTGGCCATGAAACCGCGCACCATATTGCCGGCCACATCAGCCGTCAGCAGCAAAATGCGGTTGCCGGGGCCGTTGTCGCGGGCGGCCTCGCGGTACTGCTGGGCGGGGACAGCAATGCCATTGAAGCGGCGCAGCGGACCGGGGCACAGGTCGGCGCGCGTAGCTATTCCAAGGACTTTGAACTGGAAGCCGATGCTTTGGGCACTGTGATCACTGCACGGGCCGGATATGATCCGCTGCGCGGCGCACAGTTTTTTGCGCGCATTCCTGATCCGGGTGACAAATTCTTGGGCACCCATCCGCCAAACGCATCGCGGCTTGATATTGTCCGCAGGACCGCAGCGGGCCTTTAGGCTGTTCCGACGGGGGGCCGGATCAGATATAGGGCAATGCCGATCAGCGACATACAGACCCAAAAGACTTGGATCATTGCAGCGGCGAGGTTAAAACTGACTGTCAGCCCGATCAGCACGCAAATCGCCGCCGTAAGGTTAAGGGCAAAGAACAGCAGTGCATTACCCGCGATAATGCGCGTGGTCAGCAGGGTGTAATTCATCACATAAAGGCCGAAACCAAGGACGCCGACGTATTCGACAAGATCCGGGGGTAGGGGTGAGAACATCATTTGAAAATCCAAATTAATAAAATTAATCTTTAAAAAATAGCACCGTGAAGATGGTCTGAGAATAGACAGCTGCCCGGTCACTGCCTATGGCGGTATTCCTTACCCCGGGTCAGGGGACAACGTGCGGGAAGGGGCAACCATGGCAGCGCTGATCAAACTGGGCAATGTGCTGAGCGACCGCGGGTCAAAATATGCGGTCTCTGGCTGTGCGGTGACGGACCGCGCGGGCGTAGATGCGGCACTAAAAGATCTTAAACGCGGTAAATCCTATGCTAAGGCCACCCATAACACATGGGCCGTTTTGTTGTCTGACGGGGGCGCGTTGAAAGGTGACGATGGCGAGGCGGGTGCCGGCATGGTGATCGTGCGGATGCTGGAACGCGAAGGATTATATGACCATCTGATTATCGTAACCCGCTGGTTTGGCGGCAAACATTTGGGCGGTGATCGGTTTCGCCATGTGCAAACCTGCGCGCGGATGTATCTGGATCAGGTCGCCTGAACACTCAAAGAAATCGCGTAGAAGAAACAGATTGAGGCAACCAAGACAAACACATGCCAGATGGCGTTTTGATAGGGCATGCCATCGCGTTTATAGATGATGGTGCCGATAGAATAGATCAGCCCGCCACCCCCGATCAATGCCACCGCCAGACCGGGTAAGGTGTTCAGCATTGGCCAGATCAGCAGCACTGAAAGCCAGCCCATGCCAAGATAAAGCGCCAGTGACCCACGCGCATCGGTGCGCCAAAAGAACAGCTTTGCGATGGCCCCAGCGACAGCCAAGGCCCAAACCAGCCCAAGGATGCCGTAAGCGAACCCGGTGCCGATGATCATCACCAATGGTGCGTAAGTGCCTGCAATCTTGAAATAAATTGTGGCATGGTCAATCCGGCCTAGTAACGCGCGGGTTTGGTCAAACGGGGCAAGGTGATAGAGGGCAGAGGCGGCAAAGGCGCATATCATACAGGCCGCATAGATCGCGGTGGCGATCATCGGCCCGTTTGCGGCCTCAGTTTGCTGTAACAGGATGATACAGGCGGGCAAGGCAAAAGCCAGCCCCGCGACATGCACAACGCCGTCGGCAAAAGTTTCAGCAGGTGAGGTCGGATAGGGCATGACCCAATGCTAGCATCGTAAGATGAACGGACCATGATGACTTTGCGTCAGTATCATGTCGATCCAAAAGCTCAGCGTGGCTTGTTTCCGTCAATCCAGCGCGACATCAGGGTTTTGTCGTGAAAACACTCACGCGGCACCTCGCGGCGTTTGAGCCGGGCAATGCGTTCGGCAAAAGCGACCTGTTTGGACGAAGGATAATTGTCAAACTGCCCCTTGGGTGCGGGTGCCTTGTGGGTGTCGATCCATGTCGACAGCTTGGCACGGTCCTGCTCGATGCCGGGCGGCAGGGCGGTGCCGGATTTCGCGGCCAGCACACGGGCATAGGCCATCTGCTTTTCCGTGGCGGCAAGCGGTTGGGTCAGTGGCAGATCGTGCTGCACGGGGGAGGCCCCTTGGGCGGGGGAAAAGATGCCGGGAAACTGAGGTTGAAAGGACATGGCAGCGTTCCTTGTTCCAATATGGTTAATATATAGAACGTACGGGGAACACTTGCAAGGGGGGTGTGCTCTCACGTCTGGTCTATGTACCAAATGTGGGGTTTGGGATTGCTGAAGTAACTACATGAGCGGTTTTTGGCTTAGGGGTTGGGGGGGGCCAACTTCCGTCCGTGCCCGCGGCACGGACAGCGCCAGACCGCCCCCATGGGCGGGCGCTTTGCGCCGCCCGCGATCAGACGCTGTCCTTGGATTTGGAATTACTCAAGAAGTCTGAAAGTGGCGTGTAGGGCGCTCATTTACTGCGTGCCATCGGATTCCATGTCCCGCAATTAGGTGCGCGGTAAATGCGCACCCTACGGCAGAGTCTCACGTAAACTAGAGCTCAAATCAGATTAAAAGCAGGGTTTGAGAACAACCTACTTTTTTCGCTTCATGTAAGATTTCACCGGAATAACAACAATTGCAATGATTAGCATGAGCAAAACCATTCCGTACTCTTCTAGCCATAGAAAAAGGGCGATGAGACACAGGGCTAATGCATATGTAAAAACAGATTGTTCCAAATTGATTTTGGTTCATTTGTCATATTATGGCGGCCCCAAGAATTCTATGTGTGAAATCATACCTATATCTCAAACAACCCGCCCCCACAAATCATACTCCCCCGCTTCCTCAACCTCGACCGTCACAATGTCGCCCACGCTCAACCCCTCAAACCCTTCATCAATGAACAGGTTGCCGTCGATCTCAGGGGCATCGGCCTTGGTGCGGCAGGTGGCGGCGTCTTCGTCGATCTCGTCGATGATCACATCAATCTTTGTACCGACCTTGGCCTGCAACTTCGCTTCGGAAATACCTTGGGCCTTTTCCATGAAACGGTCCCAGCGCTCTTGTTTGACCTCAGCCGCTACATGATCCGGCAGCGCGTTTGAGCGCGCGCCATCGACGTTTTCGTATTGAAAGCATCCGACGCGGTCGAGTTGCGCTTCGTCCATCCAATCCAGCAGGGTTTGGAATTCCGCTTCGGTCTCACCCGGATAGCCAACGATAAAGGTCGAGCGCAGGGTGATGTCGGGGCAAACCTCACGCCATGCGGCGATTTCATCGAGGGTTTTGGACGCGGCGGCAGGGCGGGCCATGCGTTTCAGAACGTCCGGGTGCGCGTGTTGGAACGGGATGTCGAGGTAGGGCAACACCAGTCCATCTGCCATCAGCGGGATCAAATTGCGCACATGCGGGTAGGGATAGACGTAGTGCAGGCGTACCCAAGCACCGAGCGACCCCAGATCACGCGCCAGATCGGTGATATGGGCGCGGTGGCCACGGTCTTCCTTATGCTTGATATCAACGCCATAGGCTGAGGTGTCTTGGGAGATGACCAGCAGTTCCTTGACGCCATTCTCCACCAGCTTTTCCGCCTCGCGTAGCACCGCATGGGCGGGGCGCGATTGCAGGCGACCGCGCATATCGGGGATGATGCAGAACTTGCACTTGTGGTTACAGCCTTCGGAAATCTTGAGGTAACTGTAATGGCGCGGGGTCAGGCTGACGGCTTGGGCAGGCAGTAGATCAATAAACGGATCGGGCGAGGGCGGCACCGCTGCATGCACGGCATCCAGCACCTGTTCGTACTGGTGCGGGCCAGTGACCGCCAAAATGCGCGGATGGTGTTCGCGGATGTAATCGGGTTCGGCACCAAGGCAGCCCGTGACAATCACCCGGCCATTTTCCTTGAGCGCCTCACCAATGGCGTCCAGCGATTCCGCCTTGGCCGAATCCAGAAAACCACAGGTGTTGACGATGACCGCATCGGCGCCGGCATAGTCGGGGGACACGCCGTATCCTTCGGCGCGCAGCCGCGTCAAAATCCGCTCGCTGTCAACCAATGCCTTGGGACAGCCCAGCGACACCATACCGATGGTCGGCTGGCCGGGGCGGGACGGATCGGAAATCTTCGCTTTAGGGGCGAGGTCCGGGCGTAAATTAGGTGGGTTTGTGCTCATGATCTGCGCTATAAGCCAAGCAAAGGGTCTGGGAAAGGCCCGCTGTTCAGCTGAGGAGAGTTCGTGATGAAATGGATCATGCGGTTATTTGGTGTGTTGCTGTTGATTGTGGTGGTGGCTGTGGGGTCGCTGTTCTTGCTGCCAGCAGATAGGATTGCCAAAATCGCGGCGGATCAGTTGCGCAAGGTGACCGGGCGCGATGTATCGATCAGCGGCGATGTGTCGATGACGTTTTGGCCTGTGTTGGGTGTCAGTGCCGGGCAACTTGAGGTTGGTAATGCCGATTGGGCCAAGGAAGGCGCGATGCTGAGTACATCCAATGCGTCGATTGGTGTAGATGCGATGGCGTTGCTGGGGGGCGAGATCAGGATTACCAACATTGAAGCGCAAAGCCCGACGATCCGGTTGGAACAGCGCAAAGATGGGCGGGCGTCGTGGCAGTTTACCGATGGCGCAGGCGAAGCGCAGATTGAGACCGAAACCTCGCCTACACGTGCAAGCAAACCAATCACCATTCAAAAGTTAAAGATCACCGACGCGACATTGATCTATGACGCCGAAGGGGCTGATCTGGTGTCTTATCAGGGTGTCGATCTGTCCCTTGATTGGCCTGACAGCAGTGGGCCTGCCGATATTGTTGCGGCCCTGCGCCCGGCGCGTGGCACCGTGACGGTTGAGGCAACAATTGACAGTTTTGCAAGTTTTCTGACGGGCACAGTTGAGCCCCTTCGCGCGCGGATAAGTGCCAAGGGCGGCGGCGTCACATTGACGGGGCGTGGGTCGTTGCAAGGGGCAGTGGCAGGGGATCTATGGCTGCAAACGTCCGATACTGGCGCATTCTTGGGTGAATTGGGTCTTGGTGATGTAGCGCTTCCTGCTGGGTTGGGCCGCAAGGCGGATATCAAAACCCAAGTGACTTTGACGCCTGACAGGCGATTGGCGCTGCGTGAACTGGTGGCAGATCTGGGCGGCAATACCCTGCGCGGTGGCGCTGACATTACCTTGAATGGAATCCCGCAGGTCAATGCGACTTTAAGTGCAGGTGCGCTTGATCTGACCTCTGTAACGGGCGGGGAAAGTTCTGGCAGTAACAGTGGCGGCAGCGGTGCTGAGGGCTGGTCAAAAGCCCCCATTGATGCCAGCGGCCTTGCCAGCTTTAACGGTGCCATTGCACTGAAAGCCGACAGTATTGATCTGGGAAACATCAAACTCGGCGCGACCCGCAGTTTGCTGACCAATGACAGATCGCGGATGGTGTTTGAACTGCGTGATGTGGCGGCCTATGGCGGCAAGTTTGCTGGCGAATTTGTGATGAACAACCGCAATGGGTTGTCGGTAGGGGGCGCACTGACGGCCCTTGGTGTTGAGATGAAGCCGTTGTTGACGGACACTGCCGATCTTAGCCGATTTAGTGGCAAGGGCGATGCAGAGGTATCGTTTCTGGGCGTTGGTCAAAACGTGGATGCGATCATGCGGTCACTCAAAGGCAATGGTGCCGTCAAGGTTGGGCGCGGCGCGATTGAGGGCATTGATCTGGATAAGCTGTTGGGGTCATTTGATGTCGAAGGCGGCACCACGGTGTTTGATTCACTTGGTGCGAAGTTTGTGATCGAAAACGGTGTTCTGCGTAATGATGATTTGTTGATGCTGCTGCCGAATTTTAATGCGACAGGCAAAGGTCAGGTGAACCTCGGGGCGCGGACGTTGGATTACACGGTGATCCCCAAAGCGCTGCGGGTCAACGGGGATCGGGGTCTGGCCGTGCCGGTGCGAATTTTCGGGCCATGGGCTGATCCGAAAATCAAGCCAGACCTGAAAGCCGTGATTGACCTGAACTTTGACGCTGAGAAAAAGCGGGCAGAAGAACGGGTCAAACAAAAGCTACAAGAAAAGTTGCAGGAGGAATTGGGCGTGACCCAGCAGGACGGCCAATCGGTTGAAGAGGCTGTGAAAGATCAGGTTGAGGACAAGCTCAAACGTGAGTTGCTCAAGATATTTGAGTGACCACGCCATGACCCAAACTGTGTTTCGCCTTGCTGAGCGCGCGGATGTGCCCGCGATCGTGGCATTGCTACGCCAAGACAGCCGCGGTGCGCTGGGCAAAGAGATTGATTTTGATGCGGCCTTTGACGACATGGCCGCCGATCCGTCCTGCCAGCTTGTTGTTGGCGAAATTGCGGGTCGTATCGTCGCGACCTACCAAATCGCAATCCTCCGCGGGTTGTCCTTGCGCGCAGCCCGGCGCGGGCAGGTGGAAAGCGTCCGGGTGGCGCGCGATATGCGCGGACAAGGTATTGGTCGTCTGATGATGAAAGACGCAGAAATGCGGGCGCGGGCGGCCGGATGTAACCTGTTGCAGTTGACCATGGATACATCGCGTGAGGGCGCTGGACATTTCTACGCGTCCATTGGCTTTACCGCCAGCCATGTGGGCTATAAACAACGCCTTGACTGATAGGAGCACGCAGATGCCAAATGACTTATTCAACAGCTTTATGACCGGCCCAGACGAGAATGGCCGCTTTGGTGATTTTGGCGGGCGCTTTGTCTCAGAGACATTGATGCCGCTGATCCTTGAGCTGGAACAGGAATACGAAAAGGCCAAAACGGACGATGCGTTTTGGGCTGAAATGAATGACTTGTGGACCCATTATGTGGGCCGCCCCAGCCCGCTTTATTTTGCGGAACGCCTGACCGACCATCTGGGCGGGGCCAAAGTGTACCTGAAACGCGACGAGTTGAACCACACGGGCGCGCATAAAATTAACAACGTACTGGGCCAGATCATTCTGGCGCGGCGCATGGGCAAAAAGCGGATCATCGCGGAAACAGGCGCGGGCCAGCACGGTGTGGCGACGGCAACTGTCTGTGCTAAATTTGGCTTGCAATGCGTAGTGTACATGGGTGCGCATGATGTAGAACGTCAGGCCCCCAATGTGTTCCGTATGCGGTTGCTTGGGGCAGAGGTTGTACCGGTGACGTCTGGACGTGGCACGCTAAAAGACGCAATGAACGACGCGCTGCGCGATTGGGTGACCAACGTGCGTGATACGTTTTATTGCATCGGTACGGTGGCCGGACCACATCCATATCCCGCCATGGTCCGTGATTTCCAAAGCATTATCGGCAAGGAGGTCCGTGAACAGATGACCGCTGCCGAGGGGCGTTTCCCTGACACATTGATTGCTGCAATTGGCGGCGGCTCCAATGCGATGGGATTGTTTTACCCGTTCCTTGATGACAAGGAGGTGGGCATCATCGGTGTTGAGGCGGGCGGCAAAGGCGTGAATGCCAAGATGGAGCATTGTGCCTCTTTGACAGGCGGGCGTCCCGGCGTATTGCATGGCAACCGCACCTATCTGTTGCAGGACGACGACGGGCAGATTTTGGAAGGCTTCTCAATCTCAGCGGGTCTGGATTATCCCGGCATCGGGCCGGAACACGCTTGGCTGCATGAAATTGGCCGCGCGCAATATGTGTCGATCACCGATGTTGAAGCGCTTGAGGCGTTTCAGCTGTCGTGTGAGTTGGAAGGGATCATCCCGGCGTTGGAACCCTCACACGCGCTGGCTCATGTGATGAAAATTGCGCCGACCCTGCCCAAAGATCACATCATCTGCATGAACATGTGCGGGCGCGGCGATAAGGATATCTTTACCGTGGCGCGAGCACTGGGCTTTGAAATGGGTGAGTTTGCTTGACGCGTGGTACAACCGCCCAAAGCGAGACATTAATCGCGGGGGGCGGATGAATGCCGGCTGAAAATTGGGATGACAAAGGCGATAAAACTGCGCGTCACCCTGAACCCGGCAAAAGCAGAGTAGAAGTTTCCGTGATCTCTCCCGTTGCGGTGACTGTGAAGGACCCCAAAGATCAAGAAGAGTCCACCTTTCGCGCCTTTACCGATGAGGCGGCACAGGCTGCATTGGGCATTGCCGACCAATCAGGGCAGCGCATTCAGACGTATCAAAACATCGTTTCGGCGCTGGCCTTGTTTAACGTAACGATATGCGGAGCAGTATTATCTCACTACCATGCTGGCAGTGTAAATGGTGCCGCAATCGTTCCGACGGGTTTGACTGCCTTAGGGTTGGTCGTACTTTTGGTTGTGAATTCTCTTATCGCGCTCCAAGCATATGCCGGGATTTCTTATCATCAAGTGACGCAGGATACGGCATCCAGCATCGCGCGAAAGCACTTTAGACTTTCGCAAATTCATTGGAATGCCGACAGGAAATACCGAAAAGTTGAACGTTTAGCACCTCGGCTTTTTAACAGCATATTAACTATAGGGTTGGCGGGGATTGCAATATCTATGCCACTTATAACCGCAGTCTATGTCTTCCTGAATTTTTCATAATACGTCACCGCCTCAGTTCCAAAATATCAAAATCGCTTTCCACTGCGGGGGCGGGGAACATCAGTCGCGCACGGGTGGGGCTGATCCGTTCAAAAATTGCCACATCGGTTTGTACGCTGCCATTTGAAGTGAAATCAGCAGGCAAATCGGCATAGTCAGACGGTGTTTGCCCGGCGACATAACCCACGCCCACATAGACAGCGCGGCCATCGCGGAACGTCACTTTGCCCTTGGTGCGCTGTGATCCGGTGAGCTTTTCAAAGCGGAAACCATCGTTTTCGAGGTCGATGCGGCACTTGAACGGGCTGTAAACAACCAAAGGGGATATGCCGCCCAGCTTTATCGTGCGACAGTTCCAGTTGCCATTCAGGCTTTCATCAAAAGCGATCTGCGGTGTGCCTGACAGGGCTTGGGTCAGCGCGTCAACATCTGCGGCAGCACCGCCTGAAAGGGCTTGCAACAACGCGGTGCCAGCGGAGGCGCCAAAGTTATTCAGGCGTGCAGCATCATTCGGGCGCAATACGGTTTGCGCCGCAATCGGAGCGGCTAACATCAGGCTGATGATTAAGGTCAGGCGTGCGAGCATGAAAAAACCTATCCGTTAAGGCGCAGCATTTGCAGATGCAGGCGCACGGGGGGAAAGAAAAACAAGACCAGCCCGACGTTGAAGTACAGCCAGATCATGCCGGGTATCCAAAGCACCGCCAGCACCAGACCAACCCCGCCCGAAATGCGTGTTGCCGTGTTGGACGGCAAAAACCGCAGCAAGATTAATTGAAATAACTTGCCGCCATCAAGCGGGTGCACTGGCAACAGGTTAAACAGCGCTAGAAACAGGTTCATCATCGCAAGCCAATACAGCATCCAACCAGCGATACCGTACTCAAAATAAGGCGCGGCAAGCGACGCCACGGCCCAGATCGTCAGGTTCACAATCGGCCCCATGGCAACAATCAACTCTTGTTGTTCATAACTGGCAGAGCGGTTTTGCTCGCAGAACCCGCCGCCGCCGTGGATCATGATGCGACGCACGGGCACACCCTGCACCCGGCAACCCCAAGCATGGCCCAACTCGTGCAGAAAGATCGAGCCAATCAGCATGCCAACAAAGATCAAGTCATACATCAACGCAGTGCCACCACCGCTGAACGAGACAAAGATCAGCGGCAATAAGATTATGGTGCCGCCAACCTGAACTGGAATGCCAAAGGGGCCGTTAAACTGAAAAATCGGATTATCGTTGTTGAACATTCTACGGCTTCTTATGCAGGATCATCGTCAATGGCGTGGGCACGTAAGGTTGCAAGCGGCACAATATCAAGGGCACGCAGATGGGTTGCGGCCAGATGCACTTGCGGCGCGCAGCCCTCGTCAGCGGCCTGCAAAAAGCGGCCCGCACACAGACACCAAGGATCGCCCGCTTTGAGGCCGACAAAGCCAAACTCTGGCCGCGAGGTGCTGAGGTCGTTGCCGACGTATTTGGAATAGGCCAGAAATTCTGCGGTCATCACGGCGCAGACCGTATGACTGCCCTGATCCTGAACACAGGTGTTGCAATGGCCATCGCGGAAAAAACCGGTGACCGGATGGGTGCCACAGAGCGCGAGTGGTTTGTTAAGGACATTCAGGCTTGGATCAGGGGTCATTTTGGCCTCACAAACTGGCAGCAATGAGGCGGAACATATCCTCATTTTGTTGCGATACACCGGGTTCGCGGAACTTGCGATCCGCAGCTGTTGTGGTGATCACAACATTTCGCGGCGTGTCGACATAAATATATTGCCCATAAATACCGCGCGCCATGAAAACGCCGGGGCCAGACCCCACAGGAATCCACCACTGAAGCCCATATCCGGTTTGTCCCGGCGCCGTTGGGGCGCTGGGCGCAGTTGATGCGGCTACCCAATCGGCGGGCACGACCTGTTGACCCTGCCACATGCCACCTTGGGCAAACATCTGGCCAAAACGTGCATAATCGCGGGCGGTCATGTTAAGCCCTCCCAGCACAAAGGCGGTGCCGACGCCGTCTGTCAGATAGTAGGGCGCGTTTTCAAGGCCCAAGGGGATAATGATCTTTTCGCTAAGCAGGTCCGTGATACTGCGCCCGGTTGCGCCGCGCACCACCATACCCACCACATGAGTGTCGATGGAGACATAGTGCCACTGCTGGCCGGGCTCTGCGATGCGCGTCGTCAGCCCCGCAGCGAATTCATCCATTTTGCCACCCAGTGCCAAAATCCGGCCCATCCGGTTGATGTCCGAATTAAAGTCGAGGTAATCCTCGTCAAATTCTACACCGCTGGTCATCTGCAAGACATTGCGCAAGGTGGCACCGTCATAAGCCCCGCCAACCAGCATTGGGGCATATTTGGTGACCGGATCATCAAGCGAGGCAATCTTGCCTTCCGCCACCAAGATACCGACCAGCGCCGACAGATAGCTTTTTGCCATCGACCAACTGATCCGGCGGTCGTTGGCAGTGGTGCCTTGAAAGTAGTTCTCATAAACGATCTGGCCGTCCTTCATGACCACCAATGCAGTGACAGACCGGTCTTTGATCCACGCATCAACAGCAGCAGGCAAGGTCGTTTCAGGGCCATAGGCCAATTCGCTTGTCGGGCCATCACCGCGTGGCACAGGCACCGATAGAAATGCTGCGTCCATATGGCTGAAGTTCTGAACAATCTTTTCCTCTGAGAACACTGAATTTGCCGCCAAAAGACGGGTGATCTGTTCGCGTTTCCAAAGGCCGACCACAACGAGGGCCAGTACCAAGGCCAACAAAAGACGGCCAAGCCATTTACCGAATGTCCGCATGTGTTTGCCCTTATGATGTTATCAACTGCTCAGGGCCATCCAATCACAAGCCCAGACAAGGTGCCAGTGTGGAACGTCACGCTCTTTGGTGCGCCGCTGCGGATTTCCTGGATCACCATGCAAGGTCTTCCCCGCAGGGCTGGAGCAATTGATAGGAATACATTGTCTTGATCAAGCTCATTGCGGTCTGCGCCGTGGGTCGCGATGCGGGTAAAGTAGGCTTTATGCATTCGAACCTGAATGGCTGCTTTTGCTGCGGACAGCTTTGCCGCATTGGAGTATATATGGGTATATTTTGGGAACGATGCTGTTCTCCGCGAACAGTAGAAAGTTGGGAAACTCATGTGGCCTTCGACAACTCTGACCTCCCTTTTGAAAATCCGTGTCCCAATCATTCAGGCCCCAATGATTGTTCAGAAGCCGTTAATCCCCCTTGCCGCAGCCGTGTGTAATGCGGGTGGCCTTGGGTCACTGGGATGCGCCGAAATGTCGGTGTCCGAACTTGAGCGAAGCATCGCGGACATGCGAGCAGCAACGCAAAATCCGTTTAATCTGAACTTCTTTTTGCATCAGTCTCCACGTTTTGACGCGGAACTCGACGTTGCGGTCAAAAAACGAATTGAGCCATTTTACCAAAGACTGGGTTTGAACCTGCCAGAAGAAACACAATCTAGCGGGCTGGGCGCGTTTGATGGTGATAAACTTTCCTTGTTGATCCAGCAAAAGCCAGCAATGGTGAGTTTCCATTTCGGGTGCCCTGACGAAAGCATAATTGATCGTCTTAAAGCCGTCGGGATAAAAACTGCGGCGACAGCGACGACCGTTCGGGAAGCGATTGCATTGCAAGGTGCTGGTGTGGATTTCGTTGTCGCGCAAGGGTGGGAAGCTGGTGGCCATCGTGGATCATTTGACGCCAATTTTGAAGATACTGGTATTGGCACGATGGCGCTCGTTCCACAGATCGTTGATGCAGTTCGCGTGCCTGTTATCGCCTCTGGGGGCATCGGTGATGGTCGGGGGATCGTTGCCGCCCATGCGCTAGGCGCTGCGGGGGTATGGATGGGCACTGCGTTTTTGTCGTGTACTGAAACACCAATTACCGCCGTTCATCGCCGTGCCCTGCTATCTGCGTCGGACGAGGATACGCATCTTTCGCGCGCATTTTCTGGGCGTCCTTGCCGTGCCAGACGTACGCCCTATTCAGAACAAATGGCCAAGGGCCGTCCCGCTTTGCAGGATTTTCCGCTGATGTACAATTATAGTGGGCCCCTAAAAAAATCAGGCATTGAGCGCGATGATTTGGATTTCCAGTTTTTGCTATATGGACAAGCGGCATCTCTAAACGAAGAAATGACGGCAGAACAACTGATTGCAAAACTGACGTCGAGCGTATCGCGTATTTTGCATAAGTTGAAAAACGCCGAGCAGCCAGTGCGTTAACGGTTAACCCGGGTATTCCCAGTTGATCCAGCGGCCATGAAAATCGGCACGACCCAAATCAATGTGCAGATCACCGGGCCAAAGCCGTAGTGTCAGCGCAGCACCGATCGCGCCAGTGTGGTCGCCATCGCTTTCCATCGCGAGCCATGCCAAGGGGCGATTGGATGTCGCCTGCGCACCTGCCGCCTCAATCATCGCGCGACCACGGTGTTGGACTTCCTTGGGGAAATACTGCCATGCCACTGTGTGTTGGATCAGGTGCAGCTGCCCTTTGGGCGCATTTTGCAGCCTTGGCCCCAGCCATTCAATGGCATCCGCCCGGGCAATCGGCGCGTCCATTACCGATGCTGCCGCATGCGTCATCGTCAGGCGCTTTGGTTGATCGGCCCAAAGGTACGCTGTGAGCCGCAACAAATGATCAGCGCGTTTTGGATCGAGGGGGGTCAGGTCAACCCCCGCGCGCTGGGCAATCTGCGGTGTGATATTTGGGGGCAGGGCACCTTTCCATTCCGGCGATAGGATCACTGCCGGGTCGGGCGCGCCAATCTTTTGATTGCCAATCTCAACCGCATAGTGATCCCACATCAGGTTCAAGCCGCCGCTGGCCCCCAGTCCGCTCAGGCAAACGGGTAGATTGAAATGTTTTACTGCGACCCGTGCGCCTGCGATAAGCGCGGCAGAGCGGCGCACTTCGTTGGTTTGTGGTGGGCTATCACACCAGTCCATCAAGAACGTTTCGTGGGTTTTGAGGGCGCCTAGAACGACCGTTCGCAGGCTGTCATCAGAGACCTTGGCAGGCGGATAGACGGCTTTGAGGTCTGTCGCTGCATTGTTCAGCACCAAGGCATGCAATCCGCCCGCAATACGCAGTGGCAAGGAATGACCACTGGGGCCGATATCTCCTTCAAAGGCCGCAAATTTCTGACCCAAGGCAGTATCTTCCACCCAATCCACCGCCAATATCCGCAACAGTTGGCCCATGAAGGGGGACCCCATCCGCGTGCAGGTTTCCGATTGGGCGGCAAAGGTTTCGCTTAGGTTCATTTAAAGCGTTCCATCAGTTTTTGCATGGTGGTGCGGCTGTCTGGTTCGGGGGCCACGGTTTCCGGCTTTGGGGTCTGCGGTTTGGTGCCGGAACTGGGGCGCGGCGGTGAGACGCGCATGCCGACGGCGTTCATAAACTTGGCAGGGTCATCAGCGATCAGAAAGGCGATACCATCGCTGATCCCGCGCAGCACATCATCCAGCCATGCCTCATCCGCCTTGGGAAAATCACGCAACACATAGCCCGGCACCGCGTCCTTGTGGCCGGGGTGGCCCACGCCCAGCCGCACGCGGGCATACTCTGGCCCGATATGCGAGTGGATGGACCGCAATCCGTTGTGGCCCGCATGACCGCCGCCCGTCTTGCACTTGACCTTGCCGGGGCCGAGGTCAATCTCGTCGTGAAACACGATCACGTCGGCAGGGGCCAATTTGTAAAATCGCAGGGCGGCCTGCACCGACTGGCCTGAATTGTTCATGAATGTCTCGGGTTTCAGCAGTACCGCGCGATGCGACCCGAAACGGCCCTCGCTCACCGATCCTTGGTGCTTGCCCTTCCAAGGGCCAAACCCGTGATCGCCCGCAATCTGGTCCAACGCCATGAAGCCGATGTTGTGGCGGTTACGAGCGTATTTTCCACCGGGATTTCCAAGGCCTACGATCAGTTTCATGGGGTCACTCCTGCATTTGGTAAAGTCTAGCGGACACAGTTGGGGATGGAAATGCGCAGATCGTCAACGAACCCTTCTCAAAGTGCTTACCTTCAGCACATTCAAACTGGGGGCTGGATCTGTCTCAGCTGATTGGCTTGTAAATATGAGCGAAATATCGCCGTGCGAGCAATTACTCAGCGGTTAATCTGCACGAACGGAAAAATACCTTGATTTCCAGCAAAAAACGACGTTATTTGAGATAATAAAAACAAACTATGGTTGAGGCCACACATACAGGTGCACTTGTGGAGTTTAGGCAAGCTCTGCGGATTTAAATAATTGAGTCTATTAAGCACGTGGTAGCGACCAAGGACAAACCTTGGGGCGAAAAATATGGTAGCGCTTAATGGCAGTACGCCGCCGAAGAATGGAACGATTTCGAACTGGATGAAAACAGCATTCACTGCTGTTGCTTTCTGCTCGTTTGTCGCTTTGCCGCTGGTGGGGATAAAACTCTATCGGGATTTTCAAATTGTAGGCATGCCTGCGAAGTTCGCGCCGAGCGGCGTGGAGGAAGCGGTAAATTGTGTGGACGCTATTCATGCATATGCTCAACAAGCGACGATCTATTTCTCGCTCAACAGCAGCACAATTTCACCTGAGGGCCGTGCGGCGATCCTTGAAATCAGTGACCAACTTTTGACCTGTCCTGAGGCACGTGTCTATGTCTATGGCCATGCCGACAACACGGGTGGTGATAATATCAACGACAGGATGAGCTGGCGTCGCGCAGAAGCGGTGTTAGATGTTCTGGCCATTGAAAAACGCGATACGACGCGATTCAGGCTACATGGCCAAAGCGCCAAAGAACTGGTAGAGATGGGTGACTCTGATGAAGAGAGCAGCCTTGATCGCCGTGTGGAATTTGAGGTTCACAAAATTAGATAATTTTTAACATTGGTTTTAATCCCGCAATAATGCCTACTTGGGGGCGTGAGACCAAAGTTTAACTTCTAATTCTCGTCGCGCTTTGGCGCTGGGTGTTTCCTTGCCCGCCACATTTTTCCAGTTCCTCATAAGGTCGGGCACGGAATCAAAGTCGCCAGAGTTTATCTTGCGCAGAACAGTGCTTTTTTCGAATTTGTTGGGACCGATATCTGAAACAAATGAAACAAGCGCATCGAACTGTGATTGAGTTAACTTAACACTGACGCTGGAGTTTATGCTCTGTTCCACCTCTTTTAAATCTTGTTTTAACAGGGCCTCAGCTTGCGGTTCAGTTATTCTTTCCTGTGTCAGATCAACGACATCCCCATTTTCAAGGGATACAGATGGTGCAATCACCCAATGGTTGTATCCAATGGTTTCTATACCGTCAGGCATTTTTTTCTTTGTTAAGCTTGCATTGATAAACTGCTTGAGAAAATTAACACCTGCATCGCTGGTTGTTAGTCCATTGGCTTGTCGCGGGATGCCCAGCTCTGGGGCGTCGCCATCTTCGGCAAGCTTACGTATTTTGCCATCCTCATCGGTAAGGATACCGGCATCGACGAAGAACAAGAGATTGTCGGATGCAACATCGCGTTTTGCATCCTTCGTTGCCTGAACAATGATTTCAAAGCGTTGCTGGCGAATTTGCAGTTCAAGTTCCAGTTTCGAATTTTCGTCCTGTACCTGAAGTGCTTTGAGCGCTTCTGCATCGACCACATCCAGATTGTTTTGCGCGGTCACGACAACCGCAATCAAGGCGCCCGCCAAAGAACTAAGGGCCGGGACCGCGAGGCTGGTTAGGGTGGCGGGCAGCGTCTTGGACTGAACGGCGACTTTACGTTCTTCAATTTCCAGCGCGCGGGTCTTGAGCTCAATCTCGGCCGCAAATTTTCTTTCTTCAAAGTCCATTTGCGGTTCCAGTTGGTCGCCCATTCTTGTGAAAACCCTTATCGCTGACAGCTAAGCAGATGCTTGAACGTGCTGCCGGTAAACTAACTGGGCCACCCTCGGTTTTGTCATTGATGAAACCAATGCCCCTACCAATGAGTGTAGCGGCCTGTAATCCAGATTGCGAGTCAATCCGAAGACATTCAATATCGAACAAGGCATCACTTTTCCAATTTGGTTACAGCAGTCAAATTGGAATGCTTCTTGAAATACCAAGCCTTTAGGTACAGCGCTGTCAAAGAAAGCTGCGGTTTGAACGGCTTTAGCAGGCGGCTTGGGGCAAGGGGGCCACCACAGGGCCCAAGATGGTGGAATTTTATTGTTGGCCAAATGTAAGGGCGACATCAGACAAAGATAAAATCAGCCTCAGTCAGCGAAATCCCTGGGAAAAGCGGGTCTTGTGACAGCAATATCTGATGACCTGCATAGGTGATCTGGGTCATGTGTTGCCCAAGTATGGTTACAACGGATATGTCTAGCGCGTCAAAGCGTTCCGCATCCGTAGCACCTGCCACATTGTGCAGGCGCAACAGGTCCAAGCCGTCTTGAAAATCGGTGACCCTGTCGACTTCACCCTGAGCAAAGCGATTGAACACAAACACATCCGTATCTGGCCCGCTGCCGCCATCCCCGGTCAGCCTATCGTTTCCGGTGCCACCATTCAGGGTGTCGCGCCCGTCACCGCCGATGAGTTGATCAGCGCCCGCACCACCACCGAGAAAATCATCGCCGCTGCCGCCATCAAGGGTGTCATCGTCATCGCCAGCCCCTATCACATCATTGCCCGCGCTGCCGTTCAAATAATCAGTGCCAGACCCGCCACCCATTACGTCATCACCGCCGCCACCAATGACGATGTCATTGCCAAACGATCCGGCAAGAGTGTCATCGCCGCCATGGCCGCGCACCATGTCATTGCCTGCACCGCCGCTGGCCACATCATTGCCTTCGTGCAGAAATATCATGTCCGCACCCGGGCCACCGCCGATCACATCATTTCCGGCCCGCCCTTGCAGAGTGTCAGACCCTTCACCGCCGCCGATGCTGTCATTACCTTCACCGCCCTCAACGCTGTCGTTGCCACCTGACGCTGCGATGTTGTCGTTGCCGTCATCGCCAAAAATCGTGTCGTCGCCGTCCCTACCCAGAATGCTGTCGTTGCCCGCCTGCCCAGAGATCGCATTGTTGCCCGCGTCACCAGATATAAAGTTGCCGCTACGATCACCAATAATTGCGCCGGGGGTTCTGGGGTCGACAAAGCTTTCTGCAACCAGTGTTTCGGTGGCCAAATCAAACACCGAAAAAAGTGGCCGAAAGACTGAGGGTTCCCAAGGTGCATCGGGGTCATTCAATGTGCCTGTCGAATTGACCACCACAGCCGTCTGACCATCATAGGGAATGATTTCGGCAGCCGTTGGATTCTCTCCCGGCACTCGGGTGTTCAGAACCTCGGTGCCGTCCTGCGCTGTTACGATCAAGGAACTGGTGCCTTCATCGTATCTGGGCCGGACCGACAATAACGTACCATCGCTGCCAAGTGTCTGGAACGCCACCCTGTCGATACGGTCATCGTAAAAAAGAGAACGCGGTGCCGCGGT
Source organism: Sulfitobacter sp. (assembly GCA_051251995.1). Lineage (GTDB taxonomy): Bacteria > Pseudomonadota > Alphaproteobacteria > Rhodobacterales > Rhodobacteraceae > Sulfitobacter. The sequence goes on along the minus strand of JBPOFF010000013.1, from coordinate 9,327 downwards.
CAGGCCCAAGTTTTCGTCCAAGTGTAGCGCGATGATGTCGCTATCAGGGCTTGAAGTGCCTGTGAAAATCAGCCGACTGACCGACAGCCAGAACCCGCCATTTTCAGTAGGAAGTACCTGGACTTGAGAGTTCCTTGATCCGTCGATTGTGACGGAATTACCGTTTGGATCCGCAACAGCAGGCAGGGATAAATCCACTTCAAGTACGCTTGTTGCAGTGGCGCTTTGTACCGAAATGACAATTGATGAACTTGGCGTGCCTTCTGTAATCGTCGCAACTGCGCCGTTTGTCAGAACGCCGGTGCCAAGTACGATCGGTTGCGTCGGCATAATCTGTCCATTCAAAAAAGGCGGGGGTGCACATCACCCCTCATCGGATCACTAAGGCTAGAATGACTCGGCGCTGTTTGCAAATACCCCTCATCGGGCATCTGCTTAGGACACAAAAAAACGGGGCCGCATCAGCGACCCCGTTTCAGCAAAACCCAATTGGGCGGATTGCTTAGCTTTCTTCACCATCAGGTGGGCCCATTTCAGTTGTTGGGACCTCATCAACTGCTGTGTCGTCTTCGTCCTCATCATCGGCTGATTTCAGCGCGGATGGGGCAGAAACTTGTGCGATTACAAAATCACGGTCGATCACAGGCGTTGAGCCGGTTGGCAGTTTGACGTCTGAAATTGTCAGGCTGTCGCCGATTTCCAGCGCAGAAATATCAATCGTGATGCTTTCTGGAATATCAGCAGCAGTCACAACCAGTTCTACTTCTGGACGCAGAACCGTCAGTGTGCCGCCTTTTTTCAGGCCCGGTGATTCCTCTTCGCCTTCCACTTCAACGTGGATGAACAGGTTTACCTTTGTCGTGCGCTTCAGACGCATGAAGTCAACGTGTGTAGGCAGGTCTTTGACAACATGGCGCTGCACATCACGACAAATGACGCGGACGTCATCATGGCCTTCGACTTTCATGTTAAACAAGGTCGCTTTAAAGCGACCTGCGCGCAACTTGGTCAGCAATTTGTTGAAATCGATGTTGATCGGCAAGGGATCTGCGTCACCACCAAAAACAATTCCTGGTACCATGCCATCACGGCGTGCTTGACGAGCGGCGCCCTTGCCTGTCCCCGTACGTACCTGGGCTTCAAGATCTGGAATCTTTCCGGCCATTTTATATCTCCAATTTTTTAGGGCGGGAATCCTCCAAGGCTGTATCCCCGCGTGAAGTCGCGCGTATAGGACGGTTTGCCCGGGTTGAAAAGTACAAATCCGTGCCATCGGGTCGAAGGCGTGTTGGCATTTGGCAAAACCCGTGGCAAGGGCTGACCCATGAATATCAAGAATGACCTTTACCTCAGCCGCAAACCACTTGCAGGTTTTGTTGCCGTTGGCATCGCTTGGGCGGTATATTTTGCCCATATGCCGGTGATCAAGACCAATGTAGGCGCGTCTGACGGGGCATATGGGATTGCCGTGTTTTTCGCTGCTTTAGGTGCTGTTGGGGCAATGTGGTTGGCCCCTTTGGCGCAACGGGTGATGGCGGGTCGGGCATTACCGTTGACCATACTTATCGTGGGGGTTGGCATGCTCTCGGCCAGTTTTTCATCAGTACTGGTGGTTTTGGCGCTGTCCCTTTTGATCGCCTCGATGGGGTCAGGCGTCACCGACGTGCTGATAAACGCGCGGGTGTCAGAGATTGAAGCGCGCTCTGGCCGCACATTGATGAACTTGAACCATGCACTGTATTCATTTTCTTATGCGGGCGCGGCGTTGCTGGCGGGGGTTTTCCGTGAGGCGCAGGTGGATTTGCGGCTGATCTTTGTGGGGTTGTTGGTGGTTCTGATGGGGCTTGCCTATGCCGCCCGGGATGTCAGCCCAAAAATGGAAGACGACGCTGACACGGATACCGCCGATGTGCCGCACCGATTGGTGATCATGGCAGGGTTTGTGGTGCTGGTGGCTTTTCTGGCTGAGGCATCCTCGGAAGGGTGGTCTGCGCTGCATCTGGAACGCACCTTGGGCGGCACACCGGGCGAAGGCGCTCTGGGGCCTGCGTTACTGGGGTTGACCATGGGGATTGGCAGATTGTCGGGGCACGGATTGGCGCGGTTTATGCGCGACACAACGTTGATGCTGGTGGCAACACTGGTGTCTACCGTGGGTTTGCTGATTGCTGGATTGGCGACCAGCGTACCGATGGCACTGGCGGGATTTGCGTTGGGCGGTTTGGGCATTTCCGTTGTTGCCCCGCTGGCCTTGGCATTTGTAGGGCGCATCGTGCCGGACAAAGCACGTATGGCCGCCATCAGCCGTGCATCGGTGCTGGGCTATGGCGCATTTTTCTTTGGGCCGCCTTTGATGGGCCTGATCGCGCAGGGGTTTGGTCTGCGGGCTGCATTTGTCGTGGTCGCCACCTTGTTGGCGGTGACCGCAGTTGTGCTGATCCCTGCCTTGGCAGGGCGGGCAAAATAGGGGGCTTAGTCCTCCCACTCTCCGCCAAAGTTCTTGGGCACCAGCAGGTTTTGTCGCCCCAAGTCTGTCACGTTTGTCTCACCGCAAAGTGCCATGGTGGTGTCCAACTCGCGGTGGATCACTTCAAGCGCCTTGGTCACACCCGCCTGACCCATGGCACCCAGACCGTAGATATAGGCGCGTCCGATGTATGTGCCTTTCGCCCCCATCGCCATGGCCTTGAGCACGTCCTGACCAGAGCGGATACCGCCATCCAAATGCACCTCTATCTTGTCACCCACGGCATCCAGGATCGCGGGTAGGGCGCGTATTGAACTTAATGCGCCGTCCAATTGCCGCCCGCCGTGATTGCTGACGATGATCGCGTCCGCCCCCACTTTCAGCGCCATTTTGGCGTCCTCAGCGTCCAGAATACCCTTAAGGATAACCTTGCCGCCCCATTGTTCTTTGATCTTGGCAATCTTGTTCCAATCCAAAGCCGGGTCAAACTGTTCGGCAGTCCATGCGCCAAGACTGGAGGCATCCGAAATTCCGTCGACATGGCCCACGATATTGCCAAATTCACGACGCTGGGCACGCAGCATTTCCAGCCCCCATGCCCATTTTGTCGCTAAATTCGCCATGGTTTTCAGGGTCAGTTTGGGCGGGGCGGACAGGCCATTTTTCAGGTCCTTGTGGCGCTGGCCCAGAATTTGCAGATCAAGGGTAATTACCAAGGCCGAACAATTGGCATCCTTGGCGCGCTGGATAAGTCGGCTGACATAGTCTTGATCCCGCATGGTATAAAGCTGAAACCAAAACGGCGCATTTGTGGCCTCTGCTACATCCTCAATCGAATTGATCGACATGGTGGATAGGGTGAACGGCACGCCAAAAGCATTGGCTGCACGGGCCGCCTTAATCTCTCCGTCGGCGTGCTGCATGCCTGTCAGGCCAACCGGGGCCAGCGCCACGGGCATCGCCACGTCCTGACCAATCATTTTGGTTGCGGTGCTGCGCCCGGTCATGTCGACAGCAACCCGCTGGCGCAATCTGATCTGGTCGAAATCCGAGGTGTTCTCGCGGAAAGTCTGTTCGGTCCAACTGCCCGATTCAGCATAGTCGTAGAACATACGTGGCACCCGGCGTTCGTAGATGCGTTTCAGATCGGCGATGTTGGTAATGACAGGCATATTCAGACTCGCTTTTGTATTGGTAATTTTTTGTTACCAATTTATGCGGTTAAGATCAATTGGGGAAACGGCGGTCACGTCGAAAGAGGGGACTGGCCCCCGTACTCTCACGTATAAAGGCGATGTCAGCAGGTTATCTTAGGCGGAATGCGCGCCATCAGATAGGGTTTTCACAAACGCCAGTACGTCCGCAACACTGTCGCCATTGGCGATGCGCGACACAATCGCTGACCCGACCACCACACCATCGGCAACCTCGGCAATCGCGCGGGATTTTTCGGGCGTGTTGACGCCAAACCCTACAATCACCGGCAGGCCGCTGGCGTTTTGGATACGCGTGACCTCGGGGGCCACGTCGCCTGCGTCGGCCTCGGCTGAACCGGTGATGCCGGTAATGGACACATAATAGACAAAGCCAGACGTGTTCTGTGCAACACGGGGCAGGCGTTTGTCGTCTGTTGTTGGTGTTGCCAGCCGGATAAAGTTCAGCCCCGCTGCCTGTGCGGGCAGGCACAATTCGCTGTCTTCTTCGGGGGGGAGGTCAACGACGATCAGCCCGTCAACGCCCGCAGCAATCGCTTCTTTAAGGAATGTCTCAACGCCCATCGAATAGATTGGGTTGTAATACCCCATAAGGACAATCGGCGTGGTGTCGTCTTGTTTGCGAAACGCAATCGCCAGATCAAGGGTGCGGCGCAGGGTCATGCCCGCGGCCAAGGCCCGCTGCCCGGCCAGCTGGATCGTTGGGCCATCAGCCATCGGATCGGTGAAGGGCAAGCCAAGTTCGATGATGTCCACCCCCGCTGCAGGCAGGCCGCGCACGATTTCAAGCGAGGTGTCAAAATCAGGATCACCTGCCATTACATAAGACACAAACGCCTTTTTCCCCTTGGCTTTGAGGTCTGCGAACTTGGCGTCAATGCGGGTCATGATATAGCTTTCCTATTCAGTTGAATCTGCAATGCCGAAAAGCGGCGGGAAAATCAATGTGCCTTTGGTCTGCCTGATCGCAAAACTGACAAATTTGACCAACCAAAATTGAAATTTGCAATTTGATCCATATTTAGTGAAACATGAATTATATCCTCGCCATACTGCTACCGCCGCTGTCGATTCTGCTTACGGGCCGCCCGTTCTTAAGCATCATCGTTTTTATCATCTGGATCCCCGCGCTGATCTTTTCCGGGGGACTGACCCACCCGATGTTTATCTTGCTTGCGTGGCTATTCATTTTTCAGGCCAGAGAAGGCCGACGCGCAGGGTGAGGTTGTGACGCCACTTTTGCAGGGTCTTTGAGGCCAAGCTGATATTACTTTTGCATAACGCCTAAAAATTGTGCAAGACAGCCAAAAGCAATTGTCAGAATGTGATTTTAGTGCCCGAAATATCCCGTGAATCTCCTGCCGTGGCAGATCGAAAATACCTACATTTTGTGGGTCAATGCCTCAAGATAGCTCTGATCATGTTGCCGGGCATCATTGCTATCTTCCTGATTGCACGGGCCTTTATCGACGCAAATGTATCTGACATAGAATATGCGCTGTGGCTGCTGGTCATTCTTGCGGTTGTGACTGTGTTAACCCGTGTGGCACCATTTGTTGATGCGCGCGCGCGGTGGCGATATCTGCTGAGGCTTTTGGCGTTGGTGCCACCGATCGCGTTGATTTTTCCACTGTCTGTGGTGGTATTAATCTTTGGCAAAACTGATCTGGCAGCGTTTGTTTTCCATCTGGTTTTTGCAATGGATGGCACCCCGTTAGGTCATGTCGTCCCATACATCTTAACAGCGTTGATTTATTGGGGCGTTATTCTGGTGACGCTCTATCGGCTGCATAACATATTGGCGCGTGTTCCGTATTGGTGGTTGGCCACTGCCATTTTTATTTTGGCGGCCAATCCCTTGGTCCATGATGTTGCCTATAACCGGGTCTATGCCGAATATGGCAATGCCCCCAGCCTGATGGAACATTTTTCTGAACCGTCGGTGATTACCGCCGACCAAGGGCCAAAGCCAGACCTGATTGTGGTATATCTTGAAGGGTTAGAACGGACTTATGGGGAAGAAGGCTTTGGTGATATTCTGGGCCCGCTCAAAGAACTGATGCCGAACGCCGTGGTGTTCGACAATGTCGGACAGGCGTTTGGCACTGGATGGAGCTTGGGTGGTACTGTTTCGTCGATGTGTGGCGTGGTGTTGCTGCCGCAGGGTGCACGCCCGCAGTCGCGGATGTCAGATGTTCAGTATATCGTGCCCGAAGTGCGTTGTTTGCCCGATGTTCTGGACGAACGTGGGTATGACATGACCTATATGTCCACGGTTAAGATTACCGGGAATAAGATGGGATACTATGGTTTTGATAACTTTTTTGGCACTCACAAACTGACCCACATCATTGACCGCGACAATGCCGATACACCGCGCGCCCGCGCAGGTCGAAAAGCCGCCGTAGAAGGCTGGGGTTTGCGCGACCAAGACCTGTTTGAAATCGCATTACAAACGATGGACGAGCGACTGCAATCTGATCGGCCTTATGCCCTATTTCTTGCAACAATGGACACACATGGCCCTCAGGCCTTTATGTCGCCTACCTGCGTAGATGCAGGGCAACCGGAATCCTCTTACGATCTTGCCGATGCAGTGCGGTGTTCGTCCCGTCTGACTCGCGATTTTGTTGAGGCGGTGAAGAAACGTACGCAGGGGCGACCGACGCGGATTGTTCTGACCAGCGATCATCTGGCCCACCACAACAATTTGGCAGATCGACTTGAAGCGCATCCCCGCCGCAACCTTGTGATGTTGATCGGTGGTGATGATATGCCGCAAAGGGTCAGTAAACCAGCAATGATGGCTGACCTTTATCCAACTATTTTGGAGTGGATGAATTTAACGAACCAAAGCCCCGTGCGTGCGGGCATCGGGGTTTCGCTGTTGAGTGATGAGCCGACATTGACCGAAACCCTGACGCCCAAAGGGCTAGACCGTCGCCTTAAGGTCGATGTGCCGCTTGCACGTCACATCTGGCGTCAGCAATAGCATCACGCCGTCTTGCGCCTGTGCCATCACCCGACTAGAAGCAGCCTGTTCAGATCGGAGAGAATGACATGGGTTTCAAAATGGGTATCGTGGGCTTGCCAAACGTCGGCAAATCGACACTTTTTAACGCGCTGACCCGCACCGCCGCCGCACAGGCCGCGAATTTTCCGTTCTGCACCATCGAACCCAATGTGGGTGAGGTCGCGGTGCCCGACGCGCGGCTTGATAAATTGGCCACCATCGCCGGGTCGAAATCCATTATCCCGACACGCATGACCTTTGTGGACATCGCGGGTCTGGTAAAAGGGGCGTCCAAGGGCGAGGGGCTGGGCAACCAGTTTTTGGCGAACATCCGCGAGGTCGACGCGATTGCCCATGTGCTGCGTTGTTTTGAGGACGGCGATGTCACCCACGTAGAAGGCCGTGTGGACCCCGTGGCAGATGCCGAAACCATCGACACCGAACTGATGCTGGCCGATCTGGAAAGCATCGAAAAGCGCCGCGCGGGACTCGTGCGTAAGATCAAAGGCAATGACAAGGACGCGGCGCAGCAAGATCGTTTGCTCGCGATGGCGCAAGAAGCGATTGAAGCGGGCAACCCGGCGCGCGTGGTTTCCGTGGACGAAGACGACCGCAAAGCGTGGCGGATGCTGCAACTTCTGACCACAAAACCGGTGCTCTATGTCTGTAACGTGGGCGAGGGCGACGCCAGTGAGGGCAATGCGTTCTCCGCCAAGGTCGCTGAAATGGCCGCATCCCAAGGCAACGCCCATGTGATCATTTCTGCGCAGATCGAAGAAGAGATCAGCCAGCTTGAAATTGAAGAAGCGCAAATGTTCCTCGACGAAATGGGCCTGACTGAGGCTGGCCTAGATCGCCTGATCCGCGCCGGATACGAATTGCTGCATCTTGAGACCTATTTTACCGTTGGCCCCAAAGAGGCGCGTGCCTGGACCATCAAAAACGGCACCTCCGCACCCAAAGCCGCTGGCGTCATCCACGGCGACTTCGAAAAAGGCTTCATCCGTGCCGAAACCATTGCCTATGATGATTTTGTGACGCTGGGCGGCGAGGGGCCTGCGAAAGAAGCGGGCAAGATGCGGGCCGAGGGCAAGGCCTATGTGGTCAAGGACGGCGATGTGCTGCACTTTTTGTTTAATACGTAACCCGTATAAATCAACGAGTACAAAAACTTAGTTGAATGCAAACATCTCCAGATTTTCGAAAATTTGGGTGCGAAGGTCTCGCATACTTTGCGCGCGGGATCTCGATTTGTTCGTGCTTGGGTCTGGGTCGCTCTGGTTGTAGGTTACCGGATCAAGATAAAATGCCCATTCATCTGAAATTTGGTGCCTCCCATTTGCCCTTCTTGTTTCGTCTGAAGGCGGGACATCAAATAATTCATGAACGTCTGGCATTGTAAGAGTACCATTTAATGCCATTGCATACTCAGTTGGAAACCAAGCCTTCATCACAACAAAAAACTAAAAACTGCCGCGAAACTTCGTCATCGTAATAGTGGTTTCGCGCATGCCAAATCTAGGGCGAAATCGCAATCAAGCTTGCAAGTCGCTCATAGCCTCTTAGGGATGTTGTTCCTGATATTTTGACCGTCGAAGTAATTTTCAACACCAACGAGACCAACCCGGGGTCAATTCCCATTTGCTCCGCTATTTTCTCAAAGTATCTATGTGCGGTGCTTGAGCCACGACCTTCATTCAAATGATCTGGCAAGCGCATCGTCAACGTCACAAATTTCTGTAAATACATCGCCGCATCAATCCCAGTGCCGTACCGGGCGGACACGCTGTTTTGCAACTCGCGCATATTTGCGCCCAACACAAAATGCACATGCGGTACATCAAAGAAATGTTTGATGATTTCAAGCAACGATAGCGCGTAATCTGGGCGGCACCGGTCCAGTTCATCCACGATAATCACCAGTTTCTTGGGGGCACCGTCATCATCTACGGGGGCGGTCAGGGACATTAAAGCTTCACGAAACTGCTTCATCGCAATCCGTGTCCCGCTTTCTCTTTTTCAAAAGACTTCGGCTGCCTTGTCGAGTTCCTCGCCTGTTTGCTTGGTCACAGCATCCAGCACTGCGCCACCAGCTTCTGTCGCGCCATAGTTTGCCACTGCAAGCGCAAGCCTTGTCAGGGGCAATGCGGCGTTGCGGATTTTCTGCACTGTAATTTTCGCAAAGCTTGGCCCGGTGTTGCCGCTCTCAAGGCGCTCAGCGACGACGCCCATCAATGAGGCAAAGCCATCATTATATAGTGATATGATAGGTTTTGGAGGAGAAAGGCGTGCCAATTTAAACACGAAACTTAAGAATGTGAAGCAAGACTAGTTGTTAAGCACTGATCATTCTAGGTTGAGTTCGGTTGCAAAGCCTCTGAATGGGCAATTCAAGATCAGTGCTCGCCAAGAGTATCGCATTTTTTGCAATATTTCGGCTTGCCCCCTCTGCACCCCATCGCTAAACGGGTCGATGGAGACGTGGCCGAGTGGTCGAAGGCGCTCCCCTGCTAAGGGAGTAGGCCCGGAAGGGTCTCGAGGGTTCGAATCCCTTCGTCTCCGCCATTTCCCCTTCTTCGTCATTAAGGCCCGCTAACACCTTGAAGGGTAAGGTGGTTTTTGTGGTTCGAAAC
>JBPOFF010000012.1:0-143735 GCA_051251995.1 Sulfitobacter sp. | reverse complement strand
GTTGGCGTTGGCGTTGGCGTTGGCGTTGGCGTTGGCGTTGGCGTTGGCGTTGGCGTTGGCGTTGGCGTTGGCGTTGGAATAGGGGTGGGCACAGGATCAGGTTCTTGCAAGGGCCCCAAGTCAATTTCGTAATGTGACGGGCCTTGCATTACCAAATGTGCAACCTGTTCAGCGGTCAGGGGCGCGCCGTTATGGGTACGCAGTTCTAATTCTTCCGCACCATAGCGGATGATCGCGCCCTGCCCGGTTTGGGTGACCTGAAGCTGCCCGGCATTGCGCAACATTGACCAAGCGGACAAATCCAACCGATCTTGAGTAATATCAATGTCTGTAATGACGTCACGCTGCCCATCCGCACGCATCACAAATATATCTTGCCCACTACCGCCGCTCAATGTGTCGCGGCCTGCACCATCACTAAGGATGTCATCCCCAGCGCCAGCCTGAATGTGCCCCGACCCATTGCGCAGCGACAGCATGTCATCCCCGTCTGTACCCACCAAATTCCCAGAGTTCGCAGTTTGTACCACGCCATCCTCTGGCAATTCGACCCTAAACAGGCTCATTCCAGCCTCTTGGGCGGCGACAGTCAAAACATCAATCCCGCCGTCACGCAGAACAGCGGCAAGCCCGCTCACCCCGCCAAGCGACGTGCCTTCACTGTCAGCTATGCTTTGCAGATGTACCAACCGCCCTTCGGCTGTGACTGTAAACAGACTCACTCCTGAATCGCTTCCAGCAGCCAACACATATAATCGCCCCTCATATGTCACTGTTTCCAATTCAGTGACATTTGCAAAACGGGTGTCCCGGCTGTCGATGGCATGGTCGGTGATTGTCAAGGCACCCCCTGCCCCAACCTGCATCACCGTCAGACTTGAAGATCCAGACGCCGCTGCAATCAAAAATTGCGCCTCGCCGCTGGTACCTGTGGCAAGTGCTGTCATGGTTTGGACCGGTAGGCTTTGCGCGCGGCCAAGCTGCACCACCTCTTGCAGACTGCCATTGTCCGAAATCGCCCACCCACTCAACCCGTGATCCTGTGCTGAACTTGCATAAAGATAGCTTTGGCCGCCCACAGCAAGCGTCACCATGTCAGAAACACCCCCCAGATAACGCGCGTCGGTATCGGATGTCACAATCCGACTTTGCACCACCCCGGCGTCGTCGATCCGAAAGGCAGTGATGCCCTGACCATCGGCAGCCGCAACAAACGTCATTGGCGTGGTCGCACCAGTTTCTACCACCAGCACAGACGCCTGATCGGCAAATCGTCCTTGGCCGTCCGTGCCAAGCGACACCTGAACCGCACTTTGCTGACCCAATACCGATCCCTGCGCACTCTGCGTCAAAAGGCGCATGTCCAGCGCACCCTGACCGTAGCCTGATACATCCAGCGCGCAGCGTTCGCCGACACCCAAAACCCAGGTATCCACCAGCGTTGCACCGGTATCACCAAGAAGAAATTCTAGGCCTTCGCCATATCCAAAATCATAAAACACAACTTGCGGTGCCGTACCGCCAGCGCTCAACCCAAAAGACACAGCCTGCCCCGGTAGGTTCAGGCTGTGTCCCGTCATTGTTGTGACAAAAGAGAAATTTATCATCCAGCTGCGACCCCCGCATAACGCCTTGCTTAAGAAGGCACGCTATGCAGGGGGGCAGGCAGAGTTCAGGCCCAGATTGTGGCTCTGATATGGAGTTTGTAGAAGGTTTTTGTAAAAGTTCTCATCACTTTGAGATGGTTTTTCACATTGATCTTATTCGCGACTCACATCAATCAAGACACCACAACACGGTCCGTCGAGCGGCGCCATGCAGAACCGTCAGAAAACGCCGTGACAGCGCCGCCCACTTCATTGCTGACAAAAACAATTGATCCGGCTCCGACCGTCGACGGGCTGGGCAGGGTCGCAACAGTATAACTGCCCACCCGCACTGGCCCTGCAAATTCTGTGCTGCGTGTCGTGTTTTGCAAATAGATGTGGTCAACCCCACCCGCATGATCGCGCAGTTTAAATGATCCGTCTGACGTGGTCTTGAACTTCCAATCGCCGCCAGACAGATCATCAATCAACCGAAACTGCGCGCCACCAATACCACCGGTATTGCGCACCCGAATAGTCGGTCCAACACTATTGGATGCCACACTCAGCATATCCTCAAATGTTGCATCCGGGCCAATCGCCACCGCGCCGCTATTTGGATCAATCCGTATCGCGCTGGTCCATGTACTGCCGTCCGGACTTACCTTGATAGAAAATGCATTTTCACCCGCCAGACCAATTTCCGCACGGCCCGACCAATTGCTTTGAAACAATAGCGTCCCGGTGTCAGCGGTGCTGGCCTTGTTCAGCTTGATCTGATGACCGTTGCCCTCATGACTGAACAGCGACGCTGGCGAAGACACCGACAACCGATTGGTCGCATCAGCCGTGGCACCGATGCCAACACCCTCAAGATTGTTCATGTCGACAATCACCGATGCCCAGAGGTCCGTCTGCCATACCCGCGCTTCACCTGTGGCCGCATCAACAGCCAACCAGCCATCTTGCGGCACAATGAACAACCAAACACCCTCGTAAAATGCAGCAAGCGTAAAATCGTGACCAGCCCAGTCACCCGTGGCCCCGGCCCCTGTGGCATAAACCTGGCCCTCAGTCGGAACTGCGGGCGGTGTTGTTGCATCAAATGCCTGAACGCGTAGTTGCGCCAGAACATCCAGCCGCTGCAACGCTTCGTTATGAGTGACGTGTTTTTGGGCCTGCGCAGGGGCAATATATGGTAAAAGCAGGTGGGGGGATGTATCAGTCATGATTTCCTCAACTCAAATAGGGGTGAGGTGAGACTGCTTTTTGTTTGTTAAGAAGGCAGTAATTGACCGCACGGTGGGTAAATCAATAAACTTCCAAAAGGGCCGGTCACTGGCCTTTAGATTTAGGACTATCCCATGTAAACGGTCCTGATAAGCTAGGCTCTGAGGACAAACTTGTAATGCTCGATATTGAAAAAACAGCACTTTCTGGCGTCTTGTTGATCACACCACGCCGATTTGGCGATGATCGTGGATTCTTTAGCGAAAGCTGGAATGAAGCCCGCATGGCCGAACATGGACTAAATTACAACTTCGTACAGGACAATCATTCGTTGTCCGCTCAGGTCGGGACCGTCCGGGGATTACATTTTCAATCCCCCCCGCATGCCCAAGATAAATTGGTGCGTTGTGGGCGTGGCGCGTTCTTTGATGTCGCTGTGGACATTCGCAAAGGCTCACCCACCTATGGGAAATGGGTAGGATATGAGTTGAGCGCGGAAAATGGCCGCCAGCTTTTGGTTCCCAAGGGGTTCCTGCATGGCTTTGTCACCCGTCTGCCGGACACTGAAATTTGCTATAAGTGCACAGATTACTATTCGCCTGAATGTGATGGCGCGGTGCGTTTTGATGATCCGGCCATTGGCGTTGACTGGGGTATGGGTGCGACCGCACCGGTCCTGTCCGGAAAAGATGCTGGCGCACCAATGCTCAGCGATTTGAACAATCCTTTCACGTACGAGGTATAGACATGAAAATTCTGGTCACTGGCGGTGCTGGGTTTATTGGGTCCGCTGTTGTACGACAAGCCATCCGCGACGGGCATCAAGTCGTCAATGTCGATGTGCTGACCTATGCGGCCTGTCTGGACAACGTGGCATCCGTGTCAAACGCGCCGGGATATGTATTTGAACAGACCGACATCCGTGATCGGGCCGCGCTCGACGCGATATTTGCGCGCCATGAACCAGACGCGGTGATGCATCTGGCTGCCGAATCCCATGTGGATCGGTCAATCGACGGACCGGGTGATTTTATCGAAACCAACATCACCGGTACCTATCATATGCTTGAGGCCGCCCGCGCCTATTGGGTGGCACAGGGCAAGCCTGCGGATTTCCGCTTCCACCACATCTCAACAGATGAAGTGTTCGGATCTTTGCCAAACGATCCAAAAATCCAGTTCACCGAAACCACGTCTTATGACCCACGCAGCCCCTATTCCGCATCCAAAGCTGCCAGCGACCATTTGGTCCGCGCTTGGGCCGAAACCTACGGGTTGCCTGTGGTGATGACGAACTGTTCCAACAACTATGGCCCGTTCCACTTCCCGGAAAAACTAGTGCCTGTGGTGATTTTGAACGCCCTCGCAGGCAAACCCCTGCCGATCTATGGCAAAGGCGACAATATCCGCGATTGGCTCTATGTTGAGGACCACGCCGATGCGCTGCTGACCGTCGTGCAAAAAGGCGAAGTGGGCCGCAGCTATAACATTGGCGGCGAAAATGAACTGACCAATCTTGAACTGGTGCAAAAGCTTTGTGCGATATTGGACGAACTGCGCCCGCGCACTTCGGGTCAATATGCTGATCTAATCACATTCGTCACGGACCGCCCCGGTCACGACGCCCGCTATGCAATTAATCCCTCCCGCATTCGCACTGAATTGGGCTGGCGGCCATCCGTGACCGTCGATGAGGGGCTACACAAAACCGTTGAATGGTATCTTGCCAATGAAGCATGGTGGAAACCGCTTCAGGCCCGTGCTGGTGTTGGGACCCGTCTGGGCGAGGATGCGGACAAAGCGGCAAAAGCAGGTGCAGCATGAAGGTTCTGATCTTTGGTGAAATCGGCCAGGTTGGTCAAGAAATTCAACGCGCAGCCTTAGAAAGTGACGGCGACATCACGCTGGAAATCCGTGGTCTTGAAGAAGCAGACTTTACCAAGCCGGACACCTGCGCCCGCTTTGTGCGCGATACAGATGCAGATGTGGTGATCAATGCCGTTGCTTATACCGCCGTGGACAAGGCCGAAGAACAAGAAGACCTCGCGCTGATGATCAACGGCACGACACCCGGTGTGATCGCCCGTGAGTGCGCGGCGCGCGGCCTGCCTTTGGTGCAGATTTCAACCGATTATGTGTTTGACGGGTCGGGCACTGCACCCTTCGCCCCCGATCATCCCACCGGACCCTTGGGCGCTTATGGCCGTACCAAGCTGGTGGGCGAGCAAGAAGTCCGCGCCGCCGGGGGCACCCATGCGATTTTCCGCACCTCTTGGGTGGTCTCTGCGCATGGCAATAACTTTGTTAAAACCATGCTGCGCCTCGGTGCCGAACGTGACGGCCTGACAATTGTGGCCGACCAAATTGGCGGTCCAACCTGTGCCGCCGCCATTGCTGACATCTGCCTGTCTGCCGCACAGCAACTGCTGGACGATCCCTCAAAATCCGGCACCTATCATCTGTCTGGCGGCCCTGACGTCAGCTGGGCTGACTTCGCCCGCGAGATTTTTGCACAATCCGGCACAAACTGTGAGGTGACCGACATCCCCTCATCGGCCTATCCAACCCCAGCCGCCCGTCCGCTCAACTCACGCATGGACAATGCAACAACTGAAACTGTTTTTGGCATCCCGCGTTCTGATTGGCGTGTTGGGCTAACAGACATTCTAAAAGACCTAGGAGCACTAAACGCATGACACAGCGCAAAGGTATTATCCTCGCCGGCGGTTCAGGCACGCGGCTCTATCCGATCACCATGGGCATCAGCAAACAATTACTGCCAATCTATGACAAACCGATGATCTACTATCCCCTGTCAGTGCTGATGTTGGCCGGCATCCGCGAGATTTGCATGATCACCACCCCGCAGGATCAGGATCAGTTCAAGCGTAGCTTGGGTGATGGCAGCCAGTGGGGTATCAACCTAACTTATGTGATCCAAGACAGCCCCGATGGCCTTGCACAGGCCTTTATCCTAGCCGAAGATTTTCTGGATGGTGCGCCCTCTGCGCTGGTGCTGGGCGATAACATTTTCTACGGACATGGCCTGCCGGAAATGCTGGCTGCCGCAGACGCCAAGACAAACGGCGGCACGGTCTTTGGCTATCACGTGACTGACCCTGAACGTTACGGCGTGGTTGCATTTGACGACACTGGCAAAGCAACTCAGATCATCGAAAAACCGGAAAACCCACCGTCTAACTACGCGGTAACCGGCCTCTATTTCCTTGATGGCACCGCGCCCGAACGGGCCCGCGCCGTCAAACCCTCACCGCGCGGCGAACTCGAAATTACCACGCTGTTGGAAATGTACCTGCACGAAGGCCTGTTAGATGTCGAACGCATGGGCCGTGGCTATGCTTGGCTTGATACTGGCACGCACGGATCACTGCTGGACGCTGGCAACTTCGTACGCACCTTGGAAAAGCGCCAAGGCCAGCAAACCGGATCACTGGAAGAGATCGCCCATGACGCAGGCTGGATCAGCGATGAAGCCCTGATCAAACGTGCCAAATTGTTCGCAAAAAATGACTACGGACGATACCTTAAAGGGTTGATCTAAACGTTATTGGGCACCGTCGCGACGGTGCCCTGCCAATACTAGAAAACCACACCGCGCATTAAATGGCATTCTGCTAATCCGCCGTTTTGCCGACTGGCACCTTCCCCTGACCTCTTAAATAATCGCAACTAACGCGCCGCATCTCTGCGATGTGCCGTGACATCTGGACTTTACCCATAAGAGACAGCCTGTCTCTTATGGGCTGCACTTTTCTCCTCTGCGTGCGCCACCTCTCCTTTGCTTGGGTCAATTTAGCTTTGTCAGCACCACCCGCTGACGCATTTTTTATGGAGCTTAATATGACACTCAACATTACACCGCTGGAACTTGCTGAACTTCAGGCAGAGCTAAACGAACTGGACGCACAGTTTGCTGAATTTGGTCTCGAAGACCACGGCGAAGGTACCGAAGCCATGTCCGAATTGGACGCTGAGCTGGAAGGCACAGACCTTGGTGAACTGAGCATGGGCGGGGAATCGTTTGGCGAAATGTTCACCGATGATATTGAACAGCAATTTGTTGGCCGTTGGCTGAAAAACAAAGCCAAGAAAATCATCGCCGGTATCGTGCGCGCCGTCCGCAAGGCCCGTGGTTGTTCGCACTGTATGGCAAAGGTGCTGAACGCCGTACGTCTGTTCAAGCAAAAGAAATACGTTGCCGCAATTCGCGCAGCTTACAGCGCAGCAAAGTGCATCAAAGCCTGCCTGAAATAAACACCTGCGCAGCATCTGCATGGCAGGTGCTGCGCCTTTCAATATTCTTTGAGGAGGGATTAACATGAAACCGCTATCTGCTTCGGAACTTGCCGAAATTGATGAATTTGCCGCTGAAATTGGCCTGCTGGATGATAATGACACATCCGATGACACCAGCATCGAATTTCTGATTGAACAGCTAGAACAAACCATGTCGACAACCGACGCATTGCTCTTGGCTGAAACCACCCCACCCGCTCAGGCTCCTGATACCATTCAGGCCGAAGTGCGCGCGCTCGCTGTGCGCCTCGAAGACCTAGCACAAGATTTGGCAGCACTGCATGCCAGCATTTCATAGGAGGATACCATGTCAGAAGTAACATCCAGAAAGGCAAAAACGGGTCTTCAGAAATACCTGATTGCAAAAGACCCGCTGCGCCCTGCCAGTGTCAACGAAGTTGATTTGGCAAAAGTGAAACAGGAACTCAGCATTGCAGTGCAAAGTTTTGCCATGCAAGATACCGATGGCACACCCGTTCCACCGCCAACCTTGACTGCAATGGCCAACAACACCACTGGCGAAATTCACACGCTTGCGGCTGAACTGACCGAAGAACAGAAAACCGCGCTTGAGAACAAGCACGATGGTGCCATCATCATCGAAGAAGACAGCCCACTTCAAATGCTGGACAGCTCCGGCATTTTTGAAATGGCGCAGAATACCGCCAGCAGCGCTGCGTCGGATACATTGACAGTGATCCTTCGCATTCTCGATCCCGATGGCAATGCCGTGCCCAACGCCAGTGTCACTCTTGGCGGCGAAATCTGGTCAGACGAACAACTGACAAATACCCAAGGCAATGTGACACTGAAACTGCACGGCGAAACGCTGGATACTCTGTCAGAGTTGCGGATCAAACCCAAGTCTGGGTATTGGAGCCGGATCATCAATAATCCAAACCTCCAAGAACGCGGCAGCACCGTCACGCTTGTGCCGCTGCCTGCCAGCACCACTACGCCACAAATTGATTTATGGGGCAACACCGCCGTTGGTATCGTGTCTATTCCTACTGCTGCACCTATGGTCAAAGTTGCTGTCATCGACAGTGGTTTGGCCGAGGATCACCCTGACCTCGACCCCGCTGGTGGTTTCGGCATGGAACCCGACGGGGACGCCGCCGAAGACTGGAAAAATGACGGCAGCGGTCACGGCACCCATGTGTCCGGTACGATCTCTGCGCTGAACAACGGCTTTGGCATGCGCGGTGTGACGGACCGGGTCGAAGTCTTTGCCCTACAGGTCTTTCCAAAAGCGACGATGAGCAAACTGATCGCCGCACTGGACAAAGCGATCGAGCTTGAGGTTGATGTGATCAACATGAGCCTTGGCGGCACAACCAAAAGCGCCATCCTTCAAGCCCGCCTACAGGCTGTACGTGCAAAGGGCATTCTGTCGATCGCGGCGGCGGGCAACAATGGCGGCGCGGTAATGTACCCGGCGGCCTATCCCGAAGTGATGGCCGTTGCTGCGGTTGGCCGCACAGACAGCTTTCCCGAGGATAGCTTTCACACCCGCCATGTCTCTGATCAGGTCAGCGCTGATGGTACGTATTTCACCGCACAATTCTCCTGTCGCGGACCAGAGATTGACGTCTGTGGGCCGGGTGTCGCCGTAATCTCCACCGTGCCGGGGAAGACCTATGCCGCGTTTGACGGCACCTCGATGGCATCCCCGCATATCGCCGGGCTGTCTGCGGCAAAACTCGCACAGACGCCAGCGATCTTTAACATGCCGCGTACGGATGCCCGTGCAACGGCGCTGTTTGATGCTGTCATCGCAAGTTGCGTAGATCTGGGGATGGATCCCACGTTGCAAGGACGCGGCATGCCCGTTCTTATCGCTGGGGCCGCACCTGCGCCTGCGCCAATCCCCCAACCCCCAACCAGCGACAAAACAGATGCCCTGAAAGATGTGAGTGATCTTTTAGCCCGCGCCATCGCCAAGGCCAAAAGCATCAGCGCATAGGACAACAACCACCGGCCTGACCTTGGCCGCTCTACTGGGCCGGTACCGCTTCCCTCCCCGCGGTGCCGGCCCAGCCTTTGCGTAACACGCAGATGGCAAGT
Source organism: Sulfitobacter sp. (assembly GCA_051251995.1). Taxonomy (GTDB): domain Bacteria; phylum Pseudomonadota; class Alphaproteobacteria; order Rhodobacterales; family Rhodobacteraceae; genus Sulfitobacter. The sequence goes on along the minus strand of JBPOFF010000012.1, from coordinate 134,535 downwards.
TCAGTCCGGTTTTGCGCCCCGGTTTTGCGCATCATCGATTTGATATCAGCCTTTACCGTGGTCAGCGGCATTTCCAGTCTGTTGGCGATACTCTTGTTCTGCGCCCCATCAATCACCAGCTTGAGCACCTGCGACTGACGTTGCGAAAAATGAACAATGCCTGTCCCATGGGACAAATACCTTGGCTGCTGCGCACTATAGTCACACATCAATTGCGCCACCTGATTTGGGAAAACCTTATGGCCGCTTTCCAACAGCGTCAGATGATGGGTCAAACTGTCCAGGTTGAGATTTGACAACAACACCCCGTCACATCCGGCCTGAAAACAATCGGATGTGTGGCCCAGATCGAAATCTTGCAGCACCGCCAGAATCCTAAGGTTTGGGCGTGCCAGTTTGATCTGCGCGACTTCCTTGCGGGCCTTCGCAGCGAAGGCATCAAAATCCAGAATGATAATGTCACAGCGATCTTCTGCCAAGTTCAGTGAGCCGGACAGCCCCAGCAACGTCGCGCTGCAATCCATGACCGTGAACGTTGACGCAGTCAGATTGTGACGCAGCGCTTCGATAAAAAATGAGTTGGGTGAAACAATAATAATTTTTGACATAATAACCCCTCCAGACAATGGGGCCACCATGCTGCGGTGCCGTTAGAGTGCGGTCATTGACATTTTAGTAACACACAGGTTGACCCTAACATGACCTAACGGAAAGGAATTTAATGGAAACCCGCGTGCCATTTTAGAGATCGTCAGCGTACACAAATGATTCTCATCAAAACCGTCATTTCAAAGCTCTAACATTTCCCTAACGCACCAAAGGTTAATGTGATTCTGCGCTTGAGGACGGATACACTAATGTTTGTAACCAATAAATTTTTGCACTTCGAGCGGAACTGTGTAACTTTTGGCCCTGCTGAAACGATCACACCGCCCGTCCGCCCTTTGAGAGAAGTATCAAAGGATCACCTATCTTTTAAGAAGGCACCGTCCTCAAGCGCACCACTTAACCCACCAGCAAGCACCGAAGTTGTGCTGACAAGGGCAAACAACGTCATGCCTCAGATACCTGAGAAACTGGTTTCTATCCATTTGCTAGGACCAATTTCCCTATTGGGTCGGGATGACAAAAAGCTGACGCCCCGTGGCAAGAAAGCGCAGGCAATTTTGGCGCTGCTCGCCCTTGCCCCGCGCGGCCAACGGACCCGCGCATGGCTGCGTGACAAACTCTGGAGCGATAGCGACGAGAAACACGCCTCTTCCAGCCTGCGCCAGTCTTTGTTTGAAATAAAACGCGATATCGGACCACTGGCAGATCAAATCCTGACCATCGACCGCCATGCAATTGGCCTGCGTCTGAACTTGGTTTGGGTTGATGTCCTTGCCCTCGACCAAGACCCCAGCGTGTTCCGGCATCTGGGCCTCAGCCCCGAAACCGAACTCCTTGAAGGGATGGATATTTCTGACCCCGAGTTCGAAGACTGGCTGATGATGGAGCGGCAGATTTGGTTTGATAAAGCACATTCATTGGACGAGGTGACCCCAGCCTTCGCCCTTGTGCAACAGCCACAAAAGGCGGTCGTCGAACCCGATCCTGTGTTGTCGCTTCAACCAGCCTACAGTCTGGGATTTCTGCCAAACATCCAACATGGCTGCCAGTCGGAAACAATGTTTTTGGCCGATTATGTGCTCGAAAGCATCTCAAAAAATCTGCGTGAATTTCAACCGCTTGCCATCTGCGATTTCCGGGAAATTTCAACCCAGACCGGCAATCCACTTAATGTTGGTGACACTGAATTTTATGTGCGCACCCGGTGTTTGCAGGTCGGCAACTCGATGACGTTAACGTTGTTCTTGTACCGCGCCTCGCAAATGCACCTTGAATGGAGCCAGTCGATTCAAGTGCAGGTGTCCGATGTGCTTGCGGCGGACGGTGTTGTGCTAAATGGCTTCATCGCCCAGAACGTGGACCGTTTGGCAAAATCCATTTTTGAAGACACCCGCAAAGCGCATGAACTTCACGACATGCAACGCGCCGGTTATTCTGCGCTCAACCTGATGTTCCGCCTCGATGGCAAAGATTTTGCCGCCGCAGAAGGGTTGCTGACCGATGCAAGCATCAATCAACAGCATTCGATTTACCCGGCGCTAAAGGCATATCTCTCAAGCTTTAAAATCGGCGAAAACCTTGGCTTGATCGAAGAGGCCAACACCAAAGCTGCCGAGCGGTTGTTGACTGGCGTGGTCGAGGACAATCCCTTCAATGCAATTTCCCTATCCTGCCTTGGCCATGTCTTTGGCTACGTCTTTCAAGAACACGAGGTCGCGGGGTCCCTGTTGGAACGCGCCCTTGCACTTAACAAAAGTCAGGCCTTTGTCTGGGATCACTATGCGTTGCACAAGATCTATACCGGGCAATATCAACAAGCGTTCGACGCCGCAAAACAGGCCAACTTTCTGGGGGCCTATAGCCCGGTCAGCTATAGCTACGACATCACATTGGCGATGGCCGCAACCATGAACGGCGACCACGGGCGCGCTGTTGCCTCATGCAAAACCGCACTGCGTAAACAGCCACGTTCCGCAGCGGCAATGCGTTATCTAATCGTGAACTATGCGGCTCAGGGAAAAATGGCCGAGGCCTTGAAAATCTATCAGGACTTACTTGTCATTGATCCTGACTTTGAAAATCCAGAAGTACAAATGCAACGCTACCGCCTAACAGATACTGACATGCAGGCAAAATTCCTAAACACCCTCAAATTATTACCTAATACATGAGATTAATATGAGCATTCTATTGACGGCAAAATTTGTTGTGACCCCCACGGGTCTTAAATTGCAAAGCAATGCGGAAACGCAGGGACAGGATGGCCTTGATGGGGCTGCTCAGGCTCAGGCAGGTGGTGCATTGTCCGCCCTGTCACTGAACCGAAACCGCAATAGAAACCGCAACCGTAATCGTAACCGGAACAGAAATCGCAACCGGAACCGCAATAGGAATCGCAATCGCGATACCGTAGAGCCTGTAAGCGGCGGGTTGTCATTAGAGCCGTGGAAAGAACGCGAGGCGTTGCACGCGCTTCTGCCTGAGTGGATCAACCTACCGATTGATCTGCCACCATCCCCAGAAGAATTGCGGCACGAAGCGATCGACTTGCTGAAGAAACAGTATCTTTTGCATCAACCAGAAGGCCTGATGCGGCAAGAGGAAATCCTGACCGAAGCTAATCTTGAATTGTCCGGCTACCTAAAGCCGCTTGGGTTAGAAGAAGGCAGTTCTTATGTCGCAACTGAAGGGTTGTTCTATCTTGTTCTGGCGCTGACGGATGAGATTGGGCTGCGCTACAAAGACCGGTTCAATGTTCTACGACCAAACCAGATCGAACCGCGCCTGCGCCCGTTTCTTGCCAATCCCGGCCATGCGTCCTACCCCAGCAATCACGCGTTCCAATCCTTCTCTATTGCGTTTGTGTTCTCGCGCATGTTCCCAGAACATCCCGCCAGTACAGAGCTTTTTAACTCTGCCCGGCGCATCGCCGAAAACCGCGAATGGGCTGGCCTGCACTATGCCTCAGATACCCGCGCGGGATACCAATTGGCCCGTATGGTCACCCCAATTTTAGAAGAAATTTGCAAGGAACAGATGCTCGCCGCAGTATCTGAATGGATTTAGGAATGACGAATATGCAAGCATCACCGAATTATGGCCAGGAAGAATATCCTACCTATGACGCGCTGTGGCACCTGAAGGCCATGGGTATTCTTGACCAAAACAACGCAGCCATAGGCCCTGCCGCCCCTGCCGAAATTACCCGCAAAACCCGCGTTGCGATGATTGATACCTCCGTGGCTGTTGCGCATCCAAACCTTAAGGGTGCCATCAATACCGATCTGGCGCTTGATCTGTTTTCCACCCGACTTGGTGCATTCTCCTATCTCGACAAAAATGCAAAACTTGGCGCACTTTCCCTGAACGTCGAAACCCGCGTCGCAGAGGGGCTTGAACGGACATCCCAGCTTTTGACAGAACTGAATGATCGGTTGTCACACGGCGCACGTGCGCGATTTGGCGGCATACGGCCAACGGTCTCTGCGGATTTTTCTGTGCACGGGACCGCGATTGCCGGCCTAATCGGCGCGCGGCCCTGCGTCGCAGAAATCACCCACAGCACTGACCAAACTGAAACCATTGCCCTACCCTATACGGGTGTGGACCCCAATTGCGAAATTGTGCCGATCTCAACCAATTTTGACCCTGATCCGGAACAGTTGATCATCGCTTTTCTCTATGCGGAATTAATCAATGCAGATGTGATTTTACTGCCCCGGATTATTCCTGATCCGAGCCGGACCACCCCAGAACTGTCACACCATTCTGTGCCAGGCCATGACGGTGATCTTGGATCGCTTACCGCCGCGGCCCCAACCAGTGCGCACAATACCGCCCTTTGGGAAGAATTGGCACAATTGATTATTGCCGTGTCTTTGAACCGGCCTGTTGTCTGTGCGGCGGGTAATGCGAACGAGGAATTTGCAATCTACCCCGCAAACCTTGCCGATGATCATAACGGTATCATCGCGGTCGGTGCGCTGAACGCCAAAGGCTATCGTTGTGGATATTCTGACGCCCGCAATGTCACGGTGATGGCACCCAGCAACGATTCAGAAGTTTTTGACCGCACCGAAGTGCGACTTGATGAACAGCAAAAGGATTATGATGGCGTTGGAGTGCCTGACCACAACTCCAACTTCAAGTTCTCATCCTTCGATATCATTTCCACCGATGTGCCGGGCCGGTTCGGATATTCAAGCAGCCCCTACGACGCCGAACGACCAGACGCCGGACTGCGCGAATTCGGGTCGTATTTTTGCCGTTTCGGTGGCACCTCAGCTGCGTCAGCAATTGTTGCTGGTTTCCTGTCTCTGGCCAAATCCGCTCAGGTGTTGGCAGCCGATGCTGACGGGCTCGCGTCAAAGTCATGGTTGTTGTCAAAAGCGCAACAACACGCCGAGGACGAGGTCAACCATATGGTGCCGATCTGGTCAGGAAGCCCAAACTTTCCCGACCAAACATCGGTGTAAAAGGGATCAGCCCTCAGGCTACAAGCGCGGGTCAGTGCCCAGAGTCATCTTCGCATATCGCGTCGAAGATTGCTGAAATGCCCAAAAAGGTCGGCTCGCCTCGCAGGCCGATCTCGATGATTTCGCGCACCGATTCCGGCTTGTATGCTTTGCCCCACTGCCCTGCATAATCCGCTTCTGTAAAGTCGTGCGGGACAGGCCGGTTGGTGGCCATCTCTTTGCCCCTATAGAGCAATGAAAGTGCCCCCTCCCAGCTTATGTAAAAGGGAAAAACGGTTTCATCAGCAATCTCTGGCGTTTCTTTCAGACGCTGGTTGTTCTTCAAAAACGCACCAAGGTCATGTTCCCACGAGACAAAAAGATATTCCTCGTAACTGCCAAAATCCGCAGTTGATATATGATCACGCGACGAAGATGCGCCTGTCGATTTGACGTGGATATTGTGTTCAGCCAATTCATCGACGCCGCGGCCACCAATCAGACGACGCAGCACATCAATCCAAATAGAATTTCCTGCGATCAAGATTTTCCGCCCACCAGAAAGCCGCAAGATTTCCTTGACCAGCATTTCCATGACATCCTTGCGTGCCCGATCAAAGGCAGCAGGGACTGAGCTTTTTGAAACAATGATATTACTTAGAAAATGATAGCCAATGGTCGAAGGGTGGATACTGTCATCCAGATAAATTCGGCACGCTTCCCCCATCGGATAAGAAAAAATATCCTGTAAAGAAACCACCGCTTTCGGTCTGCGTGCACCGGGAAATTCTGTCCCCCATGAGGGGTGGTCATATCCGGATGGGCCGATATTGCGTCCGGCAATACAATCCAAAGCCCGGCGGCCAATCGCATCCCAGTAAAGCACGCGCACCGCATCGCCGTAAGCCTCAAGATAGGCATCAATCGCTGCTTCGACCCGCGCGGCCATCTTTTCATCACACGCCTTTGAGATTTGGTCACGTTCAATCGCAAGATATCCGTCCGCAAACGGATAGTCTGCTTCGGACAGATTGGTTTCAGCGCAAATCTGATTGCCAAAGCGGGTATCACCGACAAGCAATATGATTTCAGTCTCGCCAGCTTCATATGCGCCAGCCACTTGTTCCCATATGGATTTTGACCAGATCGGCGCACCACCAAAGCCAAAGAACACGGGCTGGTCTCCGACCGACGGTGCTGCGCCGCGGTCTATGTTTTTCTGCCATCGCACAATGTGAGACGGCCCTACCAATATGCGCTTTGTCATTCTTACTACCTTACCCTGCAACACTTAAGTTCGGGCATCTCTACAAAAACACGCCTTGATACAAAAACTTTCCGACAAGCGCCATACCAGTTATTTCAGGGTGCTACTTTTGAAATGACCCGCCCTAAAAAGTTTGTGCTGGTATACAAAGGTACGATACGCGCCTTAGGTTCAACCTTGTCTTCGGTGATAAACACCAACTTTATATCAGCTGCATCCACATTTTCGTTTGCGTCCAACATAATTGAAAGCTGAAAACCAAACAGATGGCTTTCGTCTTTGCGGTTATACTCACGTGCAACGTCCGGCCTGTCCCGATTGCACGGTTGAGGCAACATGACGATCTTTTTATCAATGACGATGCCAACTTTTACCTCAACATCAAGGTTGGGAGTCGAAACACACCAGCCCCGAATGCTGAGCTTGGGATGCTCCCAATCAACTGTATCCACATGATATTTGATGTCTTTGGTCAGCGTGAAATCGAACGTGCTGGACAGATCATCGGATTGAAACCGGGCTTTCGATCCTTGTTGAACCAGCCGCGTTGCATTAACCAATTTTGACGTAAGGGGCGATTTGCACACCACTTCTTTAACGACAACACCGCCTTCAACGGCAACCACCAAGGTCATGCGCTCACCGTTAAACACCAACAGCTCCGGCGTGAAATTCATACGATACCCGGTGAAGTCGTAGTTTGTTGGCATTTTCTGACGCACATCTATGCGCAGCTCTGCCTTGGCAACGGCAACAACCTTGTCGCCCTGCACCAAGAATACGCGCCTGGCGGGCTGTGCCGTATGCTGCAAAAATGCCCAGCCACTGCATATGACCGTTTTATTTACATATTCGCAGCGGTCCACACACACTCTGGCGTGATTATGGGGCACGACAGGCAGGCGTGCGACCTCCCCTTCATGTGCAAATTCGACAAAGTCATCGTTAATCTGCGCATTGGCAGTCTTGTGTGCAAGACGTTCAAATTTTATCAAATCTTTCATGGGCCTACGATCTTTGTAATCTGCTTAAGGAAATCCTTCTGGTGCCATGTTGACCAGCCAACAGTATCAAACATCTCTGGCAGCCACTCAAACGCATTTATATCCTCATACTTTTGCCAGACCTTCAACCGCTCTACCAACTCGCGGCCCAAACCACGTTCAAGAGGGAAGGCACAGGCAAGCATATAGGTGATCGCTGTGCTGTAATTTGCATCAAACCGCTTTTGTAACGCCGTGTTGGAAAACGAACGGATCGCTTCATCCAAGGTTGGGAATGCCCCTTTGGGCGCATAGCTCGCCCGCCCCAGTACGACGACCCGCGTACCCATCATCATTGCCTCAAAGCCCGCACTGGAATTGTTGGTAACAACCAAATCCATCGCTTTGAGCATCGAAAGATAATCCTCGCTACCCGCTTCTTCGGACAAGACCAGTATGTTTTCATTGTCGCCATAGCGTTCAAGACAGCGCTTTTGCTGCCGCATCACATAGCCGCCGCGCTGTTTTGCACTGGGGTGTGGCTTTAACAAAACCCTGAATCCTGCCTTCAAAAGAGGTTCAATCGCCGCTTCAGCAAAACTGTGAACAGAATTGAAGTCCGAATAAATCAGCTGGTTTGCATCGTCAGCAAGTTGAAGTGGCACCAGTGCCTTCAACCCTTCTTTCTCGAAAAACGCGCGGGTGTCAGACGACAACGGCGCAAACGCCGCATTGGGAATTGTGGTGTTCTGACGCCCCTTGGCGAATTCCTCGTTGATGAACGTTGGGATCAGATCAACAGGAATACCGCTCACTGTCGCCTTCATCGCATCTATGTCCATGGTCGCTGTACTGGCCGCCCCGTTGACACCAATAGGATCAATCAACACTGATTTTGGAAAGGGCGCGCGCATGCTTGCCAGTTCAAAAAAGGCCGTTTGCAACCCTTCTTCACGGGCCACTTCACGCACCGCTGCGTTTTCGCCCCACAGTACAATCACATCGTAATCATAGACCTCGCGTTTGATTCGCTTGAGAACATCAACATAGTTGCGCACCATGTCCGAACCGGGGTCGGTCATCAGCGCCACCCAGTCATCAATGCCGCCGCCCATCCAGATGCGTGCGGTATCTTCGATCATTTTCTGTTCGGCCATTGTCGGTTGAATCATCATCGGCCAATGATCGTAGTTATCCACAAACTTCGCGTCCGCGACAAAATGGTTGGTAAATATCCGAGCTTCCACATCATCAAACGCGGCATTGGATGACGTGTTGATTTCCTTTGCGATCCGGCAAAAGTAACTAAGCGGCAGCATATGCGAGGTAAATTGGTCTCTCAGACTATGCGGCTCAACGTAAAAAAGAATTTTCATGCTTCAAATACCTCGATGAAATGAGAACGAAAGGAAACGGCTGATCTCTTTTTCATGCTTTTTTTGCCTTGGTCGAACGGCCCGAACTGCGGCGCGAGGGTGTGGGGGATTTGGCTTTTTCGGCAGGCACATTCTTACCGCTGTAAGAACCTGCATTGCTCACCTCTTCCAAGAACTTCCTTAACCTGCGACCTTCAATCGCGGTCGTGTAATTGTCGTGAATCTTTTCTTGCTGGGTCTCTGTAATCTCAGCTGATGTTGGCAAGGCAAGACCGGCAAGCAGCCCCTCTTTCCAATCGTTCAACCGGGACACCGGCACCAACCGGTCATCGGAAACCCGCATGATATCTGGGATTGGCGTTGCAACAGATGCGGCACCAACAAGGCTTGCTTCAAGGTATTTGATCCCTGACTTGGAAGATGTAAATTCGTTCAGATGCAACGGTGCAATTGTGACGCAGCACGATGAATACGCACGCAACATACCCGCATAGCTCATGCGAGGGGTGGTCACCACGCGGCCAGTCTCCATGATGACTTTTGGCACCGTGACAGTCTCAACGCAGAAAAACTCTGCCTCTTGTTCGGTGATGACCTGAGCAAGCTGATCTGAAATATCTTCAAGATCAGGACCATGGCTGGCACCACCTGCGAAATAACCAATGCGTTTTGAAACCCGTTCAATTCTTTGCGTACACAGCCGCGCAAGGCTGAACATTTCATTAGACACAGCATTATATTGTACATGAATGCGCTTTACGTCGGCACCCTGCCCCAATCTTTCCCCCAGATAGTCTGTCGACGCGATGAAATACTCAAAAAAGTACATCGCCTGGGCATAGTTATAGGGTCGAGAACTCAGAATCTGCGTCTGAGGGGCACCAAGCCCGCGAAAATTCGACTGGCGCAAAAGATTGATGTCAAAGAACAAATCATCATACGAGGCGATTGACAGAATGTTGTTTTCTTCTGCTGCATAGAAAAGTTCCAGGAAATTCTCGGAAAACTGTGGCCGGAAAAAGATAACGACGTCATATTCCGTCAGCTGATCAACACTGATTGCTTCTCTGTGCAATACCGACACCAACAGACCTTCTTTGCGCAGCGCATCGGCAGGGTGAAAGCATCTGTAAAAAACAGACGGGTCCGCATAAATTTGGTCAGCTGGATAGCTGCTCCACACCAGAAAGAGTATCCGCATAAATAGTCCAATCTTATCAAATGCCGTGGCCATAACCAAAGAAGCACAAAATGGCCATACACCGCTCTCGCCTCAAAGGGAAAACAACAAAATTACATCACTGTAAAACAGTATGTCACTTATCTGCGAAAACCAGCCCGATCCGCCGTTTCCACCCTAGTTTTCTTCCATAAATGGTCAAATTTTAAGCCATCAGGGGTGAAAAACCATCACCTTTCACGCCCTGGTTGTTAGTCCTAACAAAATACCCCAAAACCATCACTTTAGATCATATTACGCTGCCTCATAATGGTCCCGTTTTGAGGAAGCTAGCGTTACAAGCATTGCTATTATTTCCAAACAATGTTTTACAAAATCTGGTTCTAAAATAGAGTAGTTTCACCGCTTTGTGACTATAAATCTTAATTTTCTGCAAAAAAGTTGGCCATGAGAACGATCATTTTCATCCCCGCACGTTATGCTTCAACACGCTATCCCGGCAAGCCTCTGGTTGAGGTTCGACAAAAGGACGGCAGCACCAAATCCCTGATCCAAATGAGTTGGGAAGCCGCCTGTCAGGTGAAAGGTGTGGATGACGTTTACGTTGCCACTGATGATGCAAGAATTGCCGAAGCCGCAAAAGCCTTTGGCGCAAAAGTCGTCATGACCGCTGAAAGCTGCGAAAATGGAACGGCGCGATGTGCGGATGCGCTGGTCAACCTTGACGACAAACCTGACCTGATCATCAACTTTCAAGGCGATGCACCGCTGACCCCGCCGTGGTTCGTCGAAGCGCTGATAGAAGCCATGCAATCAGACGAAACCGTTGGCATGGCAACGCCAGTATTGCGCTGTGATCGCCATACCTATGAGACCTTTAAGAATGACCGCGCCAACGGACGTGTCGGCGGCACCACTGCGGTTTTTAACAACAAGATGAATGCGTTGTACTTCTCAAAAGAGGTCTTGCCTTACATTGATCCCGGCAAGGTAAAAGACCCCATCCCGGTTTTCCATCATGTCGGCGTCTATGCCTACCGCCCCGACGCCCTTGCACAATATGTTGCGTCCCCGGTTTGTGAACTGGAACAGTTCGAAGGGCTCGAACAGCTACGCTTTTTGCACAACGGCACGCCAGTACGTTGCGTCGAAGTTGATGCAAAAGGCCGCGTGTTTTGGGAACTCAATAATCCATCCGATGTGCCACTCATCGAAAAAGCCTTGGAGGCTCTAACATGAATACTCCCCGTATCGTCCCTGTTGGTGACATTCAAATTGGTGCAAGCAACCCGATTGCCTTGATCACCGGACCTTGCCAATTGGAAAATCTTAATCACGCCCGCATGATGGCGGAAAAAATTGCTGAGGCTTGTGCGTCAACCGGAACAAAGTTCATCTTCAAGGCCAGCTATGACAAGGCCAACCGGTCTTCCATCACCACGACTCGTGGCCTGGGCATGGATGAGGGTTTGACCATCCTCAGCAAAATCCGTGATGAATTTGGCTGTCCAATCCTGACAGATGTACATGACGCACGCCAATGTGCGCCCGCTGGTGAAGTCGTCGATGTAATACAGATCCCGGCATTCCTGTGCCGCCAAACTGATCTCTTGCTTGCCGCCGGCGAAACCGGGTGTGCGATCAACATCAAAAAAGGTCAGTTTCTGGCCCCGTGGGACATGGGCAATGTGGCTGAAAAAATCGCCTCCGTCGGCAATGAAAAAATCATGCTTTGTGACCGTGGCACATCCTTTGGCTACAACACCTTGGTCTCTGATTTCCGCGGGCTGCCGACAATGGCCGCAACAGGGTATCCGGTTGTCTTTGACGCCACCCATTCAGTCCAGCAGCCCGGTGGCCATGGCACGACATCCGGTGGTCAACGAGAATTTGCACCTGTGTTGGCACGAGCCGCCGTTGCGGTTGGTGTCTCTGCCTTGTTCATCGAAACCCACGAAGACCCTGACAATGCGCCATCTGATGGCCCGAACATGATCCCGGTTCATAAAATGGCGGCAGTGATCGAACAACTGCGCGCCATTGACGATCTGGTAAAGTCGCAGCCGGTGATCAATCTTAACGACTGACCCCTATTTAGTTTCTTTGCCCGGTCTCGTACCGGGCAAAGACTTCAGAAACTGACGTTACACAATACCGGCACGCAGGCAGTCATGCACGTGCAAGATGCCAACAGGTTCATTGGCGTCATTGACCGCAACCAAAACTGAAATCTTCCGCTCGTTCATCAATGCCAATGCATTGGCCGCCAGCATTGTTGGCGACACAGTCACAGGGTCCGGCGATGCGACGGCGCCTGCGTTGTTTGACAACAAGGTGCTCATCTTGCGGCGCAGGTCACCGTCCGTGATAATACCAAGAAGTTTTTTGTCATCCCCTGTCACTGCTGCGATGCCAAACCCTTTTTCAGACATGGTCACAAGAACTTCGGTCATTGGTGTGTCTTCGCCAACAAGCGCGATACTTTCAGGGCCATGCATCAATTCAGAGACCCGGCGCATCTGTGCACCCAATTTACCGCCCGGGTGAAAGTTCCGAAAGTTTTCGGGCCGAAATCCGCGTGCCTCCATCAATGCCACCGCAAGCGCATCCCCCATCGCCAACGCCATCGTTGTCGAAGTCGTGGGTGCCATCCCAATCGAACAGGCTTCCTTAGCAGGGGGGAAGGTGATTTTATACTGCGAGGCCTGCATCAATGTCGACTCGGGCCTGCCTGAAAACCCAATGACCGGAATGCCAAAGCGATTGCTATAGGCAAGAATATCGCTCAACTCAGCAGTCTCGCCAGAATTCGACAGTAACAAACAGATATCGTCGCTGGTGATCATACCCAGATCACCATGGCTGGCTTCACCGGGATGCACAAAATATGCGGGCGTGCCCGTTGACGCCAATGTCGCGGCAATCTTACGGCCAACATGCCCTGATTTGCCCATGCCCGAAACAATCATCCGCCCTTTCATCTGTAAGATGGCAGAGATGGCTGGTTCGAAATCTTCAGGAATTGAATTTGCGAACAACTCAAGCGCCTGTGCTTCGATCTTTAGAACTCTTGCTGCTGTTTCAGATGGGCTACTGGTCATTGTGTTTCTCTCTTAAGATGTAAAAATCACTTGGTTTTTTTAAATGTATGTTACGTAGATGTAGCGCGGTACTACATCACTGATACCAACAATAAAACATGTCCAATCAAAAATGTTCTTGTTTGATATCCGCACGATAGGCCATTTTTCGCCTAGGGTCAGGACTCATAACCAATATATAAAAGTTGCGACGAGGGCGATTGCTGAGAGGAAGACTTTGGGGCAGCGGTCATAGCGTGTTGCAACCCGCCGCCAGTCTTTCAATCTTCCGAACATGATCTCGATGCGGTTTCGCCGTTTGTACCGACGCTTGTCATACCGCACGGCTTTGGAGCGGGACTTCCGACCGGGGATGCATGGCCTGATGCCCTTGTCTTGCAGGGCTTCTCTAAACCAGTCTGCATCATAACCACGATCCCCGAGCAGCCATTCGACGTTCGGCAGGCTGCTCAATAGCGCCCGCGCACCTATGTGATCGCTGACCTTTGCGGCTGTGACAAAGAAGTTGATCGCACCCTTGGCTGTCGCAGACGGCATGAAGTTTCGTGTTCATACCGCCCTTGGTGCGACCGATCAGACGTCCACGCCCCCCCTTTTTGACGCCCATGCTGGTCGCGGTGCGGTGGGCTTTGAGATAGGTTGCATCAATCATGGCGGTCTTTTCTTCACCGTGCTCTGCAGCCAAATCCATCATGATCTGGGCAAAGACGCCTTTCTCGCTCCATCGCTTCCAGCGATTATATAGGGTCTTGTGCGGACCATATTCCTTGAGCGCGTCTCGCCATCGTAAGCCATTGCGATTGATGAAGATCATCCCGCTTAACACGCGCCGGTCGTCAACACGCGGTTTGCCGTGGGACTTTGGAAAATAGGGCACCGGACGTGCCATTTGATCGTTATTCAGCTAGAAAAAGTCGCTCATATCACTGCTCGATTTTCGATCAGTGAAGCATGCCGCACATCAGAAATCAATGGATCCTGACCCTAAAAACCCTCCACGACCTCCGTAATCAACCGTCGTTTCAACGTCCCCACACCACCGCACTTTCCACATCCTTGCCCCTGACAGCGACCGCACTGGACAATCTCCAACTCTTGCCCCAACACACCCCGCAACACATCCCGAACAATAAACTCATCCACCCCTAGATCGACCAACCGCGCAACTGCGCCAGCGGCTGACCTCGTGTGCAGCGTCGATAGCACCATCCGCCCGACCAGCGCGGCACGGCAGACGATTTCGGCCGTCTCCCGGTCCCTGATTTCGCCAACCATGATCACATTGGGGTCTTGTCGCAGAATGGAACGCAGCGCGTTGGCAAAGGTCAGTCCAACCTCCTCGTGCACTTGCACCTGTTCGACATCGGGCAATTGATATTCAACCGGGTCTTCGATGCTGATGATCTTGCGGGTTTCTGACCGCAGGTGATTGAGGGCGGTATAAAGCGTGGTGGTTTTGCCGGACCCAGTGGGGCCGGTCACCAAAAACAGCCCACTAGGCATTTCAACAATGCGCCGTACCGCCGCCTCAGTTTCGGCATCAAACCCAAGATGTTCCCAGCCTAGGCGTAGTGCATTTGGATCAAGCACCCGGCAGACAATGCTTTCCCCCATTTGGGTCGGCAATGCAGAGACACGAAAGTCGATTGCGCGTCCCCCGACAATGGAGGTCATTCGGCCATCTTGTGGCTTGCGGCGTTCCGCGACGTTCATGCCTGACATCACTTTCAAGCGGGCAAAGGCAGCGGAAGGGTTGATGTCTTGCCCCATGTCCTGTCGCGCGAGCAAACCGTTGATCCGGTAGCGGACAACCAGCCCATGATCAGCGCTGGCAAAATGAACGTCGGATGCACCTTGGCCCACCGCATCGTTCAAGGCGCGGCTGACCCATTTGATGACGGGGCCATCAATCTGGCTTTCATCAAAGGCGTCGCGGTCTTTCAAGGCCTGTTCGTTTGACACACTGCGTTGCTGGGGTGATATGCTATGTCCAATTTGACCCAACAGCGCGCGTATGGTTCTGCTGCTTGCGACAATCGGGTGAATGGGCCGTTCAAGTTGGAACTGGATTTCGGTCAACAGAGTTTGGTTTGCCGGGTCTTGGACCAAGAGCATGACAGGCGTGTCTGCATCGCTATCGTCTTGGAAAAGCGGGGCAACGGTATTGGTCTGAAGATAGCTTTGGCCAAGCTCCGAGACCACATTATCGTATAGGGAAAGCCCTTTGCTCTCGGCAATAAAGTCCAGTCCCATGCAGCCTGCCAAAACTTCAAGTAGTTGATGCTCTTCCACCAAACCAAGCTGAAGCACCGCACGGTCAAGGCCAATTGCTGCACTTTTAGCCAGAGCATCTGCGCGTTCGATCCGCTGCGGATCCAGCAGATCAAGTTTGACAAGCGCACTGGAAAGTTGATCATTTAGGGTAGGAGGATTTTTATCCACTAGCCAATCCATTGTTTTTTCATGCATATAGAGCATCAACTTATGAGTGTTAGCAAGGGTGGGCTGGCTGTGGCGGAAAATTCACTGACGCGCAAATTTGCCATGCAATTTCATCACTTGGCAAAGCCCATTTTGCGTCAATCGGCTCGGTTTATGCCTGACTGGCTTATGGCACCTAACCTTGGGTTCATCAAAACCCAGCAGATCTATGTTGATCAGATGGCCTTGACGGATTTCAGTCAGATCAAAGTTAACCGAAATGCGGTTGTCGACGTTTGGGTGGCACGGGAATGTTTCTTGAAAAAGAACATTCCCGTGCCACCCGCTGCGGCCGCACATGGAACAGAAGTTGTGGATGTGTTTCTGCGCCAAAGCCTGCCGGGCAACGGGCAAGGGATGGTTTGGCGATCTGGGGCAATTGCGCAGCTGGGGCAAACTGGGGCAGTCACGGCTTATGTTCTGAAAAGCACGGTCTTGGATCGGCTGGCGGCACATGTCGCACAAAATGGCGGGCAATTGCGCCAGGTCAGGGTGCAAGATGACGATCAAGTGGCGCGCTTTGTCGATCATCGCGCATTGGTCAATCGGCCAGCGCGAATTTGGATCGGTATCGCACTTGTCGGTTATGTTGGCGTTTGTGGCGTCTTGGCGGCGCAGACCTATCAGCGATTGGTAGGCGCAGAACAACAGGTTGCGGCGCTGCAAATGAAACGCGCAGGCCTTGCAGATGAAGCAGCGGCACTGGTTAATGTGGCGCAATCGAATGATGCGGCAGTCGGTGCGCAGCAACATGACCTCGCTGTCTTTCTGACCAGATCAGGCCGCAGTCAAATACTTGCTAACCTTACGGCACTTGTACCCGATGATATTTGGCTGTCGGAATTTTCATTGAATGGCAATGAATTGCGCGTGTCTGGTCGCACGCAGTCGGACGTTGTCGGGTTGATCTCAACCGTTCAGGCAGCAGATTGGGTCAATCGTGCCAAACTTGATGGCCCCGTCATGCAGTTTGGTTTTGAGCAGGGAAACGGATTTGAACTCTTGGTCGAGATAGACCCGCAAATGGTCTGGGGGTCTAAATGAACGCGTTGCGTGGTGTGATGACCCTCGTAATTTGCGTGGTTGGCTTGCTCGGCATCGGCATGGCGCTATTGGCCCCGCTGGAGGCCCGAGCAACCAAAGCGAACCAGAAAATCGCAACCGTATCGCGGGACATTAATGTTCTACAAGGTCGGATCGATGCAATTAAGAACGCCAAAGATCAAGGCACTACGCCCGAGGGCTTGATTGTCGAAACAACAGATCAATTGTCAGCTGAACTGGGATTGCAAACGACGATATTGGATTTGGCAACGGAATTCGGGTTGGCCCCAAATAACTTTGGCCCGACAATACTAGGTCTGGAAATGGGGCTGCAAACTGTTGGGTTTGAGCTGGAGTTTGAGTCTGGGTTCGAAAACAGCTTTGCGTTCATTACGGCCCTAGAGCGGCACACGCCTCGGATTGCGATTGAGACACTTTGGATAAGGCACATTCCGCTGGCGTCGTTGCCCGAAGAGGAAACGCCCGTGTCAGTTCAGCTTTCGGTCTGGCAATTTTGGCGTGCCACCAAGCAGGAGAACTGATCGTGCGTGCTGTTTTACCTTCGGTGATGGCACTGGCAATTGGTGGAGTTGCCGCCTGGCTATGGTGGCACGCGCAAGTGCCGCCAGCCAGTCTTACTACTACCGTCGCTAACGAGAGGACCGCTACCTCGCAAGCCTCCCGCGGGAAGCAATCGGTCGTGGATTTTCCAACCATATCGGATGAGTTGCTGATCGAAGCCACAACCAGACCATTGTTTTCTGCCAGCCGCACGCCTGAGCAATATATCGAACCAACCCCTGAACCCGAGTATGAACCAGAACCAGAAATCTACATCGAAGAAAGTAATGTTGAACCTGAACGGGTACCACCGCCTGCGCCGACGATGTTAGTCATGTCTGGCTATTTGGTCGGAGACGGTGGCCCTAGGGCATTAATGCGTAATACGGATACTCAGATCGAAGATTGGCTGTCTATTGGTGACGCCATCGAAGGGTGGGAAATAGTGTCAATAACCTCACAAGATGTGACGGTCACGCGGGAGGGTAGTAAATTTGTTGTTAAACTCTACCAGTAATGCGATGTTGCAACAAATATAAAAAATTGTGGTTGAGCAGGATCACTAAAAAATATGAAACGACAAAGTATAGGCAGATTCGTCTTGCCTTTGTGCTTGGTGGCATTGACCGCTTGTACAGAGGTCGCCAACAGCAATAGTTCTGGCCGGTTTGGCCCGGATTCAGGCGGACGTGCAAATGGCCAAGTGTCGCGCAATGCTAATGGTTTTGCCACTGATCCAGGTGGCGTGTCACCGGGCGCGCTTCAGCGAGGGACCGATCAATTCATCAATACAGACGAGGCGCGCCGCTCTGGCAAGTCGCAGGCACTTGTTTTGCCAGCGGGTGGGCAAAAGGTTGAACTCTCATTACTAAATGCTGGTATTGAAGCGGCGGCAAAAGCGGTGCTGGGTGATACGCTTAAGCTGAACTATGTCATCGCTGATGGCGTTACCGGACGGATCACCATTCAGACCACCGGGCCAATTCCCAAACAAGCATTGCTTGACCTATTTGAAGCCGCACTGTCAGCAAATGGTGCAACGCTTGAACACGCCGGCGGTGTTTACAGGATCGTATCGGGTTCAACCGGCAACAGAACATTCCGGCTTGCCAAAAACGGTGCGGGTGAAGGCGCTTCGATCTTGGTGGCACCACTGGAATATGTGTCGGCCTCAGAAATGGTCAATCTATTGCAGCCCCTTGTCGAAGACGGCTTGAAAGTTGTGCCAGATAAGAATCGCAATCTTTTGCTGATGAGCGGCCCCGCGACAACGCTTGAGGCCGCACTTGATGCGCTGAACCTTTTTGATGTCGACGTCTTGCAAGGAAAGTCTGTCGCGCTTGTCCGTCTGCGCGCCGCAGAACCCGACGATATTGTACAAGAGTTAACAACGATTTTTGAAACAGAAGCAGGCGGTGCCCTGAACGGTGTTGTGGAGTTTGTGCCAAACCAACGGCTGGGGTCTGTTCTGATCATTTCCACAAAGGCAAAATACATGGACCGCGCCAAGCGCTGGATCCGTGAGCTTGATCAGACTGCGGCAGGGTCGAGCCAGTATTTGCATACCTATCAACTTAAGAACAGAAACGCGACGGAGATTGCGCCGATTTTAGCAAGCCTGCTGTCTGCCGAAACATCAGGTGGCGACAGTGGCGGTGTTAGGCAAGACGTCGATACTGATGCATCTGGTGGGGTTTCAGGCAACAGCCAAAATACAAACGGACCAGCTGCGCGGGTGGCCGCAGACGCCAGCCGCAATGCATTGGTGATCAAAGCGCGCCGTGCGGAACATACCGAAATTCAAAATTTGCTGCGTGAACTTGATAGTGCCGCGCGTCAGGTTCTTTTGGAAGCAACGATCGCAGAAGTGACCCTAAATGACGAAATAGACGTCGGTGTGCGGTGGTTCTTTGAAAGCGGCAATTGGGACTTTAACTATTCTGATTTGGAAACCGGTGCTGTTGCGGGGTCTAATCCGGGCTTTTCTGCGGTCTTTGGTGGCGGGTCAGCCCGTGTTGCGTTGTCAGCGTTGTCATCGGTTACGGATGTCAAAGTGATCAGTTCACCAACGCTGATGGTGGTCGATAACCGCGAAGGCATTCTGCAAATCGGGGACCAAGTGCCAGTTGCAACCCAAACGTCAACCGTTGCCTCGAACGAAGCGGTGGTTCTAACACAAGTCGAATATCGCGATACCGGTATCATTTTGCGCGTGAAACCTCGGGTGGGGGCAAACGGCCGTGTGAACCTCGAAATCGAACAAGAGGTCAGCGATGTAAGTGCCACGCGGACATCTGGGATCGACAGCCCGACCATCAGCACCCGCAAAGTTAAGACCAGCGCAGTTTTGACAGACGGTCAAACGCTTGCTTTGGGGGGGCTGATCCAAGAAGCCGACAACAAAACACGCGCGCAGGTTCCGGGTCTTGGGAACGTGCCTGTAGTCGGCAATTTGTTCCGAACCCGTGACAGCAAGAAAAAGCGCACTGAATTGCTTATCTTGATCCGCCCTCGAGTTGTATATGACGATCAGCAAGCCGCCGCAGTGACCCGCAATTGGCGCAACAAATTGGCCGGTGCAGATTCTATTTTGCAATCCGGACTAGGCAGCCCCCGTCACTCCGTGCAGGATATCGTTCGGTGATAAGGGGCGGTCATGGCGCGTTTCAGATACAAGGGCTTCGACGCCGAAGGTAACGCTGATGACGGCTGGATTGAGGGCCGCGACACCATCGAAGCCTTTGCGATGTTGCAATCGCGCGGGATTGTGGTGTTTGAGCTTAAAGATGCAGCGGCGGGGTCGGACCAGACCGTTCCGTGGTATGCCCGTGAAATCTCATTTGGGAATAAAGGATACAGTTTAAGTGATCAGGCCGCGTTCTCAGAACTGCTGGGCCGTCTAGCTGAATTGAACCTGCCACTGACCGAAATGCTTCGTATTCTGGTGGCGAATTCACAAAACGGAGCGATGCGGCAGCATGTCCAAAGAACCGCAACCCGTGTGATGGATGGCGAGGATCTGGCTCAGGCTTTTGGTGCGTCGGGAACTGGGTTCTCTGGCATGTTCTTGCAAATTCTGCGCATCGCGTTTGTGGCGAATACCTTGCCAAAATCCATGCAGGACCTCGCAGGTTATCTGAGGCGTGCGGATGAGACGCGGTCGCAAGTAGCTACTTCGTTGATCTATCCGGGCATTTTGATACTTGCCGTTTTTGCGCTGCTAGGGGTGGTATCCGGATTTTTGGCCCCGGCACTTGCCCCGATGTTTGCTTCATTGGATCGTCCTGTGCCGGCAGGCCTGGCATTTTTCCTTGGACTTTCAAATGTGTTTGGGCAGCATTGGCAGATGATGATTTTGGCATGTGGCGTTTTGGGTGCTGCGGTTTTTTTGTTTTTCGGTTCCGCTTTTGGCAAGCAACGTCTGGCGCAGGTCTTCTGGCGAATACCTTTTATCGGACCGATCAACCGAGATGCACTGTTGCTGCGACATGCGGCAGCGCTTGATATTCTTTTACGCAGCGGAATGCCCTTGGCCGAGGCGCTTGATGCGGCAGCAGATTTAGGTGCGGCCAGCCCTTTTGAAGACACCTTCACCGCAGCAGCGGCAGAGTTGCGCAGCGGCAGAAGGGCCTCTGATATTTTCAAACAGGACACACTTCTGCCAACCATATTCGTGGACCTCTTTGCCGTGGGCGAAGAGGCGAACAAGCTATCAGGCACGTTGCAAACGTTGGTCAACATCCTTGATCAAAGCTTGCGCCGCCGCATCCAAAAATCACTTCAACTTTTAACACCTACGCTGACGATTGTGCTGGGTGGCGTGATTGGTGTCTTGGTGTATTCAGTCATGGGTGCCATTTTGGATATCAATACCGTTGCGTTCTAACCAACGAGATAAAAAGCAGGGGTTCACCTTGTTGGAAACGCTGATTGCCTTTGCGATTGGTAGTTTGGTGATCGTTGCCGGGTTCGGCGTCGTTGCTCAAGCCAGCAATCGACAGGCTCAGGTGAAAAATCGTTTTGAACTGACTCGATTTGCCCGGGCCACGCTGACTGAATATGCGGTAACTTATCCGATGGTTGCGGTGTCGGGCGTCTATGCTGACAAATGGCAGTGGAAGATTTCCGAAAAAGTTCAGCCCCAGCCTGACCTAAAATCCATAGGGATGTTTGTGGATTACGTTCAGATATTCATCACAGTGTCAAATATCCACCAACCGCTAACAGATCCAGTATCCATGACCACCGCAGTTGTACGCCGGGCAGAGATACAATGATGCATCGTCGTTCTGATACAGGCATAGCACTGCTAGAAATGCTGATTGCGTTGTTGATCATGGCGATGCTGGCGGTTATGATAGCTGCTGCTTTTGGGACGTTTGGGCGGGTCCTGTCGACAATTGGGCAGTCTGAAGGCAGGCTCGATTGGGCGCTGTCACAACGACAGGTTCAGATATGGGCGCAGGATTGGCCAAGTGGATTGGATCAGGGAAATCCGATTGCCGTAAACGGTGATCCCACCCGGCTTCAGTTCCAGACGATTGATCAAAGTGGTCGTTTTTGGCAAGGGGCATTGATTACGATTTTGATTGAGAGCGAAGGTGCCGCATTGGTCGCGCGCGTGACTGGAAAGCCAAATGCAAGTGCCGTTCCGGAATCAGTTAAGATGATTTTAGATCAAGGGTCGGTAAGTTCTGTTCGAATGAGTTACTTTGGTAAGCATGACCTTGCGAGACCACCACATTGGAAAGGTGAATGGCGAGCCGCGCCGCGTATCCCAGATTTGATCAAGATCGAGTGGCAGCAGCCGAGTGGTGCGGCTGTACCTTTGATACTGGAACCGGGACTCACAGACCGTCAAACATTCAGGTCGCTGTCTTCGTTGTCACCGCCGGGCTGACCGTCACGCCCATAGCTATAGATATCAAATGTCTTGTTGGTTCCGGGAACCCGCAGCAAATACCTGCGACCCCAAGGATCGGTCAGGCCATCAACGTCTTCGAGATAGGGTCCGTTCCAAGAATTTACGTTCTGTGGGCGCGTGATCAACGCATTAAGTCCCTGGGTCGACGTGGGAATTGCCCCTACATCAATGTAAAACATCTGAACGGCGGCTTTTATATTCGACATTTGCACCATTGCTGTTTGTGATTTAGCGCGTCCGAAACTGTCGAGAAAACGCGGCGCGGCGATGCCGATCACAAGGGTCATAATTGCCAAAACGACCAAAACCTCAAGCAAAGTTACACCAGCCTCTGGCTCCCTGTCACTTTTGTCAAATCTTGATGAAGCTCGAAATTTGATCATGGTAACTTCCGTTTTAGGTCGAACTTGTGACAATGGTTAGAAAAAATGAATACGCGAGGAATGGGCCAAAGGGAACTGCAAGTTTAGCGTCACTGGAGGGCAAAGTTTCGGAAAACCCCAGGGCATTTTTGGCATGATGTAACAATACGACGGCTATCCCGGCTGTTGACGCTAGAAATAGCATTATCGCCAGCCGTTCTGGCCCTAACCAAATTGTCAGCGCGACGATGAGCTTTACGTCGCCCAGTCCTAGGGCTTCAATGGCGTGAGCCCGGAAATACCATTCGCTTGCTGCCCAAAGCAAAAGACCTAAGCTGATTGCAGCCGCCAGATGTAGGACTAACATGGTATCATATGTAAACCAAACCCCGAGCGCACCTAGCGAAAAACTACAAAAGTCCGGGATGCGGTTTGTACGATAGTCTACAGTTGAGACGATGATTAGAACAGGAATGGCGATGAGAAATGCAGGCTCGAAAACCGAGACATTACCCCAAATCAAGGTTGCGATGCATGAGATGAAATACAAACCGCTAAAACCTGCCCAGGATGCCCACAAATCAAGATCTCCAAGGATTGTGCGTTTGGGCAATAGCGGCGTCATTTTATTATCCACAATGATTTCAACGATGATTTTACTGGCGGTCGTGATTGCAGTACAGGCCAGAATGCAGGCGCAGGCGCGCACCATGGCAACCTTGATAAAGGCAGAAAATAACGCGCTGCATCAACGCGCTGTGGGGGAGCTTCTGCGCGGGGATATTGCGCTGGCAATATTGCGTCCTGAAGCACCTTCTGCACCGCCTCTGAACGGGGAAATCTATGAGTATGTATTTGATGGAAAAACCGCTCGCGTGCAGCTGCAAGACGTAGGCGGACTCGTCGATATTTATCAATCAGGCCCGGATCAATTGGCTTTGGTCGGTTTTGATTCGTCAGAGATTGAAACCATTCTCAACTGGCGAGAAACACCTTTGGGTTTGGCACGGCTTGCAGGCTTGGAACAGACCATGGCGGTGTTGGATCTTGGTCGAAAACCCCAAGCTTTCTTGACGCAGAGGAGACAAAGCAGTCGCATAAATCCGGAGACCGCGCCGACAGTTATTCAAGACCAAGTGGAACAATTATCGCAGCAATCGTTAAGGATTTTGCAAGCACAGCTCGTGCGCGTCAAAATTGAATTGACAAATTAAAAACCATTTTAAAACAAATACTTATATCTTTCATATTAACAAAGGTTAATTTTTTCAACCCTGGCGATTGACTGCATCACGAAGTTCAATGAACAATCACGAAAGGTTTATCTAATTTGATTGGACGATAAATGCGATTTCTTGGCCGTGCGATTTTTGTAATTTTCGCCATCTTGCTTCCTCAAATTTCCATGGCCCAGACAGAAGGTGAAATACCTCCCCTTGAGGCGGCACCACTGAGCGGGTCCAATGTTGGAAACGACGACGCAAATCCGATCGCAGATGACGCATCAGGGGTGGAAGTTGCAGAAGAAGCCGCCGACGAAAAGAAACCGGAAGATGACGTAGAAGCCGATAGCGTGACCGCCGCAACATCAGATGACCATTCGGGCGCAGCGGACGGTGTTGAGGGGCTCGATTCACTGGGTAAAGGCCAGTCAGCGGCAAACTATGCAGGTGCTTCTGGCGAACTGCGGCATTCGGTCGAAATCAACATACCAGAATTCCGTGGATTGCAGCCAAAACTAGCATTGACTTACGATTCTCAAACCAGCGGACGTTCGGGCGCTGAATCAATCCTTGGTGCTGGTTGGGCACTGCAGGGCATGTCCTCAATTGAGCGGATTTCGGCGCGTCGCGGTGTTCCGACTTACCAATCGGGCAAAGATATTTTTGCACTTGATGGCATGGAAATGCTCAAGTGTAACTCATCAGGGTTGCGTGTCACGGGCGTTGACAGTGCAACCTGGGCATATGCTGGAAGCCACATCAAATCCGAACATTCAGCTGGCTGTGGCGCAGGCGGCGATTTCACGACACTGAACGAAACATATTTCCGAATCAAATTTAACCAAGCGCGAAACGAATTTGTTTTGACCCAAAAGAACGGCGTCAAATTTATTTACGAGTCCATCGACAAGATGAACAGTGCGGTATCCAACCCCGGCGATGCGGCAGGGTACAAGAACATGCGCCAGCGCCGTAAATGGCTGTTAACCCGTATCGAAGATGTGCAGGCCACACCAAACGTGGTGACAATCCGCTACAGCTTTAATGTGACCGGAAAATCATACCTGCATCAGGGCTATGCGCACCGACCTTATCGGATTGATTATGCCGGATATCGGGTTGAGTTTCACTACAATCAGCTGACGCAGCCGATTTCACATTTTTCGACGGGCACGGGATATACCGGTAAACAATGGCACAGGCTTGAGGCAATCTCAGTCAAGGCTGGGTCGACGCGTATCCGCGCCTATGACATGGCCTATACGGTGACGCCGATTACAAAGGCGACATTGTTGACGCAGATAAAGCCCGTTGGCAACAATTTCACCGTAAACACAAATGGTAGCGTTTCGGGATCTGCATTGCCGTCCCACAAGTTTGAATACAACAGCGACGGATACAAAGTGTCCGCCCGGTATTATGACAACTTCAGGAATTTTACAAAACCGTCGCGTAATTATGGCGACCCGTCACAGCAAGGGCCCAGCCCGGCGTCGCAGGGTGAAACTTTTCACACCGCCATGCGCACCGTGGAAACGGATGGCGACGGTCGCGACGAATTGATGGGTCTCAACTTGGCACCAAATGGCACCGGCGCGCCGTATTATCGCGAACGTCCGGGGCATTTTAAATTCGATGGCAACCGCAACATGCGTCGCGACAATAATGCCTATTCGATACACACAGGTCGCGGTACGGCAGGGGGATCTTATTGGAGCTTCCTTGGCATGCAACGCTGGACGCCTGAAACTCAATATCCGCAGGCTATTGTTGGTCGTTTCGTGAATACAGGCAATAAGCGGATTATCAGATCAAATGGCCTCTACCGGAATATGAGCCACGAGACCAAGTCTGACAATATCGGCTTGCCGCCGTCCGCCTCAGATTCTGATCGGCTGCATTTTCTGACAGGTAACTTTGATGGTGATCCAAAGCTTGAGGTGTTTATCAAAGGTCAGCTTTATGACATTGGTGACGATGCCTTAGGGTTCCAGATTTCCAAAAAGAACATCACCCGAAGCTCACACCCTAACTGTAGTTCGGGACAGGCGATACGGAATGCCCGTGTCGTAGACGTGAATGCCGATGGCATAGATGATATGATCTATAAGGCAAATGGTTACTGTATCCGGATATTTGACGAAAACGGCTACAAGGATATGCCGTATAACAATTCGAAGCGCGTCATTTCATGCTGCGCAAATGTTAAAAATGAATTGTACTGGGCATTCGGCTTTGGGGACTTTAACGGCGACGGCGTTATGGATTCGGTGCGGTTCGGCAACGACGCGAACCCAACCAATCTGAACCTTGGGGTCAGAGTTGGTCACGGCGACGGCACGTTCAGCGGACGCGAAGAATGGCATCCTGCGGTCGACATGTGGAATGGCGGCCTGAGCGGCGGATCGTTCTACAATGCGGCTGTTATTCCGACAGACCTTAATGGCGATGGACTTGACGACATTATTTTGTGGGCCGGCATGGATGACGGCACCTATAATTGGACTAAGCGCAAAATTTCCGGGCCAATCCGGATGTTCCTTTCAACAGGGTCGGGATTTGTTGAGCAAAGCATGTTTGGCAATCCCAATACGCTGATTGGTGGATTTGTGTCAGTTGGCGACTTTGACGGTGACGGCGTAAAAGATCTCGCTTATTCCGAAACGTCCTCTACGTCACGTGGTCCACGTATGATGTGGGGTACATCCGAAGCAGGTTTCCGGATCAAGAAAATTACAACGCAGACTGGTGAAATCGTCAACGTTGAATACAAACCTTCGACAGCGTTTACTGGCGACCAAACCCCGTATGTGCGCCAATTGGTCAGCAAGGTAACGTCGACACCAGGCATTGGATCAGCCCGATCTGCCGAGTTCACCTATTACAATGGGCGTTATGACTATGACGCACGCAAGCCGCTTGGGTTCCAAAAAATCACGGTTAAGCTGCCACGTGCTACTGGCGAAACCAGTGACCTTGTCCAGACAACCGAATATTTGACCGGACACGTTGCCGAGGTGGGATTGGTCAAACGCCAGTACGTCAAATACGGCAACACGATGTACCAAGACAGCCGGACCACGTGGACCGTATTGAAATCTGGGCGTGGTCCTTGGAGAACAATGAAGACTTCTGAGCGGG
This sequence comes from Sulfitobacter sp., assembly GCA_051251995.1. Classification (GTDB taxonomy): domain Bacteria; phylum Pseudomonadota; class Alphaproteobacteria; order Rhodobacterales; family Rhodobacteraceae; genus Sulfitobacter. The sequence goes on along the minus strand of JBPOFF010000012.1, from coordinate 107,829 downwards.
TAGGTGGCCTGTATGGCGGTCGCATGATCTATAAGACCAAAGATTATACCTACAACCAATACGGTGATCTGCTTGCCGAAAAAGATCTGGGCTTTGATGGCACTGCTGATGATGTAACAACAGCCTATCTTTATCGGTCTAATACTGGGCCCTATATCGTGAACAAAATCGCGATTAAAGCGACCTTGTCAGGGTTAACGGCTACGACATCACCGCATGCGGATCGGCTCTATGCTGAATACTTTGCATATGATGGTCGTGGCTGGAACGATCAGCCGACGCGCGGGAACGCGACCAAGCATTTGGTATGGAATGGCAATTTGACCAGCCAAGGGGCTAGAACGGTTCAGACGTCATATTACGATGCCTATGGTAACGTGATCGAAGACCGCGATGCGCTTGGCAAACGGACAAGATACACCTTCACAGGCCCGTCCAAGCTTTTTGAATCGCAGACAATCAACGCATTGAACCACACAATGTCGACAACTTGGGACGTAGGATGTCAAAAACCGACGCGCATTACCGATGCAAATGGGTTGATTTCGACCTATTCATTCGATGCCTTTTGCCGTGATTACAACCAGACCATTCAATGGGGCACCCGTGGTGGCGACCGACAGAACTTCTATACTCGTTATATGAATTTCGGGAATCCAACGGCCCAATATGTTGAAAAAGGCCAGACAGCCGCAAACACCCAAACTCAGGTTAGCCGAAAGTACTTTGATGGCATGGGGCAGGTGTATAAAGAAACTGCGTCTGGTAAAGACACTGCGGTTGCCAACTTCCGGGTCAAGCTGAAAAGCTACGATCAGCGGGGAAGGGTAAGTTGGGAATCCAATCCAATTTCCTGGGCGGATGCTGTTGATAATGTTGCCAACAGCAATCAACGATCGACAATAACTTATGATCCTATGGGGCGGGTCACGCGTGTGGTCAATGCAGATGGCTCACGCCGGGAAACCGTTCACGGAAACATCCGGGCCAAGTTCCAAGGGTTAAATACCTATTATCCAACGCAGTATATCAAAGGCGAACAGTGTTTTGATGGTAATGCCGCAACCGTTTGTGACGAAATATTGCGCGCGGCGGACGCTGATGAAAACGTGGTATTCACCCGAGCATATGACAGGGCGGGGACCGATACCAACGGTGGAACTTCGCCTAATCGCAACACCTACTATACCTTTGACAAGCTAAACCGTCTGGTCGCTGCTCAAGACCCCGGTGGGTTGCGTTTTACTTACAAGTACGACGCTTATGGCAACCGTATTGAACAAACAGATCCCGGTTTGGGCCGCTGGACAATGCAATATAGCGTTCGCAATGAATTGGTTCGTCAAATTGACGCCAAGGGTCAAACCATTCAATTCTGGCACGATGATCTGGGTCGTGAAACGCGCAAAAGTGTTCAGAGCAAGAATGCGTCTGGCGTGGTGCTATCTACCACCAACACCTATTCGACATACGACCAAGCGGTGTCAGGGTATTACAACATTGGCAAGCTGACGACCCATCGTACAGACGGTCCCGGTGCCCATGAGATTGTCAGTCGGTATGACCGTCGCGGCAATGTCGTTTACCAAACAAACAAGGTGGACAACAAAACCTATATTTGGCAGGCCCGGTATAATCGCGCGAACCTGTTGTCTCAACAGACCTATTATTACAATCCGGGTCAGACGAGCCGCCGGTGGACACCGACCATTGGCTATGACACCGCTGACCGTCAGGTCACATTTGGCACCTATATCACGGACACGAAGTATGACCTGTGGGGCAACCTGACCGAGCGTACGTTTGGCAACGGCGCGCGCACAGTTAACTACTATAACACCGCGCGTGGATGGGTGACGTCGATACGTCACTACGACAAGGACAACAGAAACCTTTCTTATGCCATCTACACAAAATCCGTTGCAGGCCGTGTCATTCGTCAGAACGCGGTAAATCACGAAGGTGACCTTGAATACGCTTATGATTATGCTGGGCGGCTTTTGTCGTCGACCTATTACGGCTCACGCACGAACGTGGCGGTGAATGTCGATCAGTCTTTTAGCTATGACACCGCAGGCCGGATGCGCTTTAACAGCAAACTTGGGTCTTATGGGTACACTTCTTCAAGGTCCGTGGGTGGCAATGGCAGATCGATTTACGGACACGCACCAAGATCAGTCCTTAACACAACAACCATGACAACCCAGAACTTCACCTTTGACCACAACGGGAATATGACCCGCGGTCTGAACGGTAAGGTCATGGCATATGATGGTGAAAATCGTCCTTTGTCGGTGACGTATAATGGCAATCGTACGGAATATGTTTACGGTGCGGATGGCAGTCGCCTGAAAAAGATTGAAAAGGCCGGTACACCTCAACAAACAACTACCGTTTATCTGAACGGCACTGAAATTCGCAACTTTGGCCAAGGTGCTGGGCAAGAAGAGCTTGTCAACTACCTTGCAGACGAGGTGCGCCTCACTGAAAGCGCCACAGCAGATTTGCGTCTGGATTACCTACATTATGACCAATTGGGGTCAGTGATAGGGGTATCTGCGCCAGACGGCCTTACTGCTGAGCGCCGAGCCTATCTGCCCTTTGGTGAGACCTCTTATGAGCGGGTGTTCAAGGCTGATTTGCCGAAAGAAGCTCAGGCGTTCATTGGTGAAGTCTATGACGCTGATGCTGGTCTGCATTTCCTGAACGCGCGGTACTACGATCCGCAGCTTGCTGTGTTCATTCAGCCAGATTGGTTCGAAGTGACGGAAGCTGGGGTAGGAACAAACAGATACGCCTATGCCAACAACGATCCAGTGAACAAGCTTGATCCAAATGGTAACTTCTTCCTAGCTGCGGCGAGCATTGCTTTGGCTATTGTGAACGCGATAAGCATTGTTCAGTCGATCATCGCATTGCCGGGCACCATTACCTCTTTGGTTGCGATCATTCAGGCGGGTGATTATGCGGCGATTGGACGCTTTGTGATCCAGTTCGCTGTGGAAGAAGCGATATCGCGATTACCCTTCGGTAGGTACATACCGGGATGGGTGACGCGTAAAATCTCAAACGGTGTCATCGGTGGCCTTGGCCGTCTTGGCTTGACACCCGAAGTCATCGGAGAACGGGTCAGAAACAGCTATTGCGCCCTGAATTCATTCGAAGGATCGACGAAGGTGATCACTCAGGATGGACGAAAACGCATCGACGGCATGTTGCTGGGGCAGATGGTGCTCAGCAAAGACGAGATCACTGGTGAGATCGCCTATCGCAAAGTCACGAAACAGCATGTTTCAGACTATGAGGAACGGTATGACGTTACTGTTCGTGACATCGAAACTGGCACACTTCAGGTTCTGAAATCATCCTGGAGCCATCCTTTCTTTGCGCAGGTGCATGAAAACACACCGATTGCCGTAGGTGCCGAGGGCATGGTCTATCAAGGCTCAATTTCCTGGGGTGCTTGGGTTGATGCCAAAGACCTAGAACCGGGCTTCCGTCTGTTGAATGACGACGACAGCTGGGCTGAGGTTGTATCGGTGAAACCTGTCAGCGAATCCTTGACCGCATACAACCTCACGGTTGACGGTTTCCACACCTACTACGTGGCTGCCAATGACGATGCTGCTCCGGTCTGGGTACACAATGCGTGCCGTCCGAACGGAAATTCACTGGCAAGTCAGCAGCCGCAGCGCTTGTATGAGATCAGCGATACAAATACCGGACAGGTGTTGAAGACTGGTGTCGCCGGTGGTGATCTGTCTCCAACTGGTTTGGTGCCGCGCGCTCAATCCCAGTTGACTGGAATTTCAGATCGGACCGGAATTCCTCGGGCTGACTTAGAAGTAAATGTCGTATCTACCGTTCCTGGTGGCCCAGGTTCGCGAGGAACGATTTTGTCTCAGGAACGTGCAAACTCAGCGAGGCTCTTGGAAACCAACAGATTGACAGGTACTGTTCACTTGCCAATCGACATCCACCGAAGACCAAGGCCGGGACCTTTCTAAAATATGAAACTACGTGATATCGGATTCTCTTTTGGGTTTGGTAATTGGATGGCAGACGGTCAAGTCTGCCATCAATCACTTTTATCAAAATCATGGTCTCTTTTGATTTTTGTGCAGCAAGCGCTGACCAAGGCAAAGTTTGAGAATGACCAGATCAACAGCATCTGGTTTAGGCCTATACAGAATTGTGCATCACTGGAGCCGACGAACAGAGGCGGCAATCTTTACGTTGATGTGCGGATAGACTGGGACCACTTTGCAGGTCTAAATGATCCCGACAAAATCAATGCGCTGTTGTGTGATTTGTTCGAACAAGGTCTGAGCAACATCCCCGAAAGCTTCAACGCGCCTGTGGATTTCTTGCGTGACACAGTTGCAGCTTTTCGTGAAGGCGGTTTTATAAACGAATGGATCTTTGTGACCCGGAGTTTTCGCGCCAAAAAGGCCAAGGCGCAGTTGAATTGCGCACTTGATACAGAACAGTTCAAGTTGACTTTGGTTGTTTGGCAGGACGGCAAAGAAGTCTTCAATGATGTCATTCTAAAGACCTTCACAGATCCACTTTATTTTCATGATGCGTTTAAAGATATCAAGTGTATCGACGGTGAGATCGTTGTGCTGCGACGGCACCCTAAGCTGATTGATGGGGTCCCGCTGGACGCTCCGCTCTTTCAATGGAAACTACCGGAGTAGAAGGGACTGTTACATTACCCCATCGGGGTTGTCAGATCGAACCAGGGTTTGCCCAAGACCTCAACCGTCGTGGATCGGTCTGCGACTCGCTAGATGATAATGGTCCTGTACATCATCGATCTAGTGGCCTTGTCCCATTCAGTGATGGTCAATACGTCCCCTACCCCTATAGTATCTATGGCTCGTTTCAACTGAGGTCGACTGTGACGGTACTCCCGGAAGCCACTTCACGGAAAACCTTGACTGCTTTGGTTGCATTCAAAGCTCAGATTTGGCGATTGCGAGATTGGCCCTGACTTGACACACTGGCGTAGCCGATATGCATGGGAATAGGCCCCTCGTAGCTGAGGCGATGCTGCAGCTTGGTAGACCGCGTTGATTAACTACGTCCCTCACCCGAACTCGGGCCGTATCTTTCTTCAATTTCTGAAAATTGAACACGTTTAACCAACCAATCAAATATCATATTTTCTACTCGATCCAAATCATCATCGATCCATTGGATCATCGCATTTATCGCGTATATGTTTTTGCCTTCCCAGTCCATTTCCGGAAAGAATTCAAGTGTACGCTCTGATACTTGATTTAATTGTAAGGTAAATCGTCGGTTGTCCAAAATTAGGCCAAGTATGAGTGGGGAATCCGCATCGGGATCAGCAAACTTGGTTGCTTCAAACTCTGCTATCTTTGATAGCAATTCCTCAGAACCCTCTCGCGTCTCAAACCTTTTACTGAAGTAACTTATCGCTCGCTGCTTAAAATAGCTGTTCATTGTACAAAGTTGATCCCACTAAAAATGCTGACATCCACCCGCGCAAACCCTCCACCATTTGACCCATTGAATGATTTAGAGGCAATGGGAGAAATTCCTCCACTCGCAGGCCCCGCAGAGATGAAGGCTCTGGCCCTATCAAAGAAAGGAGCAAAAGTGGAAATGGATTTTCGCCCTGAGACTCTTCCCTGCAGAGTACTAAGTGCAACCAATCCTTGTGCGACTGATATAGGGCTGCTTCCGACGATCGAGATACCTTGACGACTTATCGATATTGATTTGTTCGCCAATATGCCCTGTACCTGGAACCGCACCCGGTATTCAAAATAGGTATCGTCAGTCGCTGTTGCAGAGGGTGCCAAGACCATCCCAATAACGCCAAGAGCACGTCCCGCTAGCCTGAGCCCTGTTGAGCTAGCACCCGTGTTGCTTCCAATTGGTAGACCACTTCCATCAACTGGCACACCATCAATAAACGCTGTTGCGTAAATCGGGGAATTTTGCGTGTAAAGTGTATGCCTTCCTGGCCCATGAATCTGAACCCCAATGACATTTCCCGCCGATTGAACATTTCCGCCCTGGAAGCTATCATGAACACCGTTGTGGTCTATGTCGGAAGATCCGCCAACAACATCAAAACCTGGATTGCTACACCCGCAATGGTTATTTCCATAGCCACCACCATATTCCGAACCGATGCTGTATGTGCCTGTTTCAAACCCTCCCGTCTGATCATTGTATCCAGATGGGGAAATTGCATTACCACTCGGGTCGCTCATATTTACTGGATCGTTAAAGCCGTAGGCATAGCGATTTGTCCCTACTCCAGCCCCGGTAACCTCAAACCAGTCCGGCTGTATGAACAGCCCCAGCTCAGGATCATAGTACCGCGCGTTGAGGTGCTGAAGCCCCGCGCCTGCGTCATAGCGCTCGCCAATCCAGCCCTTGCTTTCTTCCTGCATGGCCAGGTCGTAGGTCCACTCCTGCGCTTCGCCAAAGGGCTTGTAGATCATCCTTTTCGCTCGCGCGCCGGATTGATTGGTGATCATACGCAAGCTTTGCAGCTGATCACGATGCATATAGGACGGCACGTCATTTACAAAGCGCACATCCGGATGTGGGTAAGTGATGACAATCTCATTGCTGCCCTGACCGTAATTCCTGATCTCGGTCATCGGTAGGTAAAGCGTGACGCTTTCATTTGCCGTGCCCACATTTTCGATCAGCTTCAGGCGTTCGCCGTTCGCTCCATACACGTAACGTGTGGTTTGACCGTTATGGGTGACGGATTCCGGGCGGTTCTCACCATCATAGACCATCGTCTTGCCGTGGAGTCCCAAGGACATGTTTCCATTTTGATCATACTGTAAGTCCTGCCACTGCCCCCCTACCAAAACAGCACGTGGCGCATGTTTGCCGCCGCTGTAGGCATAAGTGCCCAGCTGACTGTTCGACCGCATGCTGCCCGCTTTGTCGTAGGTAAAATTTTGGTTATATGAACTTTGGCCACCGTAGTTGGTGACGGTATTTAAGCGTCCAGCGTAATCGAAGGTGTACCGCGAACGTCCATGGCCGAGATTGGTTTTCTGGTCATGTATACGCCCAGTTTTAGTTCTCAGGTACTCGGTCCAATCAATATCTTGGCCGCTCGACTGCCGGATATAGTTTCGCTCCATCCATCCTCTCTGGCTACTATACCGGAGGTCAGCATAGTTGCCGTTTCCGTAGTCCACACGAGTTGGGCTGTCCCAGAGATTATAGGTCGCAGACGTAATGTAGGTGCCAAAACCGGTCAGTCGATTTGCCGCATCGTACTGGAAATCGGGCTGCCATTTATCGCTTGTGTTTCCAGCAAGATAAGGCAGCGAAACAGCCCTGAGATCACCATTCGTCCTGTACCTGTAACGGAGGTAATAGTCCTTCCCATCCAAATTATGCTGACTCCGCTCAACTTGGCCGGTTCGGTCATAGTTGTCGTAGATGGAATGGAAGTAGCCATCCTGCGCATTCCAAACGCGCTGTGTGGTCAGTTGACCCTGATTGAAGTAGCCAGACCGCGCCTCGTCATAGTAGAATCGCGTATCAACACGCGTGCCACCGGATCCGACACGCCTTAGTGTCACTCGGTCTAACGCATCATACGTCAACTCAATGGGTTGGCTTTTCGCATCGACCTGCCGCGTTAAGTTGCCGTTTGCATCGTACTGCATAGTCCAACGGCCCAGTGCGGGATCATCGGATACTGTGCGATCCCCATAGGAGTTATACTCGTAGGACCAGCTTGAATTGATTGGATCGACAACAGCTATGAGCCGACTCAGATTGTCATACGTGTAGTGAGTATCCCGATTGGTATTCCCGCCAGCCTCATGGTCGGTGAGAGCATCATCACTTAAGCGCGTGCGAATGGTCTCTCCGGCTGCATTTACAGAGCCACGTACGATACCGCAGATGGTGTTAGCCGATCCAAGATCGAAGCAGTGTTCATCTCGCAAAATCCGTGTTGGCCAATAGGTGTTTTGGCTACGTCGATCTGTAAATTGTTCTCGAGCATATTCGACGGTCGAATAGGAGCCATCAGCATTTGTTTTGCGTGTCATCCGACCTAACGGATCATAGGAGAGCGTCGTGCGTTGCCCGCTGTTGGCGCTATTTCCCGAAGACTGAGCCCAAGTCAGTGGGATGCTTTCCCAAGCCATATTCCCCCGCCCGTCGTAGGCACGAACGGTCACAATCGCATCGTTGATAGTGTCGTTTGTCCCACTTTTAGTGGACTTATAGGCTTGCCCAAATCCATTAATGTACTGCCGCGTCTCAGAGTAGAGCCTACCGGAAACGGTTGATGCTGAATGCGATCTCTGGCGCACATACTGAGATGTTGGATCTCCGATGGAATGATAACTTGACCAAACCCTGAGCCCATTGGGGAAATCCTGCCGTGTTTCACGGCAAAATCCGTCGTATAGATAGGTTGTCGTCAGGTTATTAGCATCAACGACAGAAGAAGGTGTTTGGCACTGCATGTTCCAATTTGTATTTGTGGCATGCCCAAGTGCGTTTGTCGTACCGGTTCGGAACAGCCGCTTTCCTGAATCATAGGAATGATCAGTCTGGTGGTGGCGACCATTCCGTTCCCAAACGACATTTCCCCAAGCATCATATCCAAATCGAGCTGCGATACGCCGCCCATTGTTATTTGCGCCACTCCAAACTTCTATCCGAGCCAAGTTTCCTCGGCTTGGAGTGTTCCAGTAATTAGAATTGCCGTCGTAAGAGTAGTATTCCGCCCGCAGCCAGTTGCTTCGATCACCAAAAGAAACAGATGGCCCGTCCCCAACTACCATCCACTCTGGCTTGTCGACTATATATGAACCACTGTTCACCTTGTAACTGTAGGCCGTCGTTACGTCGTCAGCACTTGCGCCAGACCCTGCAAAGCCACGTTTCGATATCTGAGTAGGTTGGTTATAGATGTTGAGATCGTATTCGACTGTTTTCTCTAAAAGCGCACCACCCCAAAGCTCTTTTGAGCGTGTTTTGGTTCGCTGCGATCGCATGGGCAACCTGGGTTTTACTACGCCACTAGCATTGGTTACACCAGTGATTGACCAGTCAGTAATTGTCTGCCGTTGGGTCAGGCCTTGGTAGATCAACGTTTGGGAACGAACGCGCCCTTTGACACCCCAATGAAGCTGTTCGAAAATAGTAACAAGTTGTGGACTTTCCGTTTCGCCGGTCGCCTTGGGTAAATGTGCTGTTACCGTCCTGAACCCAAGGGACTTACGAAACCTATGATCGTACTTGCTGCCTACATAAGTATAGTCAGTGACCCTGTTTTGACCATTAAATCCGTTTTCGCGTGTGATGCGCGTAACGAGCTGCTGAACGCCGGGTATGTCGTTGTCAGCAAAATCCGTTGAGGGAGCATATTGAACCGTCGTCTTACCACCGAGCTGATCGATAACTTCAGTCATCAAGTTCGGGACTTCAGCCTGGTTGTACGTGATGGAAGGCGGCTCTCCCGTCTGCCATTCGTTTCGAAACACCATATCCAGCAGGCCGTCGCCGTTGAAATCCCCCGTTCCCAAAAAACGAGGGACATATTGCCAGGCGCTTCCACTCTGCCTGACAAACTTGGTGCCGTCCGAAAGATAAATATGTGCCGCCAAAGGCGTCAGTGGAGAATTACTGCCCGGTGCAACAGACGCCGTGCTGTAGCCATTATGGATAATCAAATCTTCCAGGCCATCGCCATTGATATCTGCGACCGTATTCCGTGGCGAACCGTAGTTTGATTGCTTTAGGTCCGGTACACTTATGCTGTCGTCCCATGACCAGGAAATTGACTTGAACCCATGGCCTGTCGAGAGAGCTACACCCAGCCTGTCTTGACCATTTCGGTCATTGATCACCGCATCATCAGCCCCGTCACCATTGACATCACCAAACCGAACCACCCAGTTCGCCTGATTAGAGGCGAATGGAGAACCTGATATCGCAACCCGGACAAACCTTCCGTCACGAATGTCAAACATCTCTGTTCTTCCAATGATCTCGTCTTGCCCGTCTCCATCGATATCTGCAGCAGCGATACCATTATCTGGAAAGGTGTTTCCAGAACACAAACGTGATGCCAGATCGCCGCGCCGCGCCGTATCCTGTTGAATCTTCCCATCACTGATGTTGTAGACACGATTACCAAAGAGCACCTCGGACTCTGCATCTGCATCGAAATTGCCCATTAACGCCCGCACTTTTTCGGTACTTTCTTGACATGAAGCATCCACAGAAGCCGATGTGATCACTGTATTGCCACTGTCCCCAACACGGTATGATTTGAGGGACTGCGTGTTAAGACTTGTCCCGCTCTTGTGCCATGTGATGGAATAGATTTGGTTTGTACTGATATCTCGGCGGGTAATGCCTAGAGGCGTTATGAAGCTTGAGCTTCCACCATAGGACGCAGAAACATTTGGAAGATGCGGGTCAGAAGCGCCTTGCAATGATCCATTGCTGTTAAAGCGGAACTTACGCGTTGGAAGAGTGAATTGGGTGCTTCCATTATTGCTATGCGAGTGCTGATAGAACAACAATTCATCTCGTCCGTTATTGTCGGAATCAGCAATTGCCAGTGACGTATGGAAGTTGCCGCTGAAACCTTGACGGCCAAATATGGTCCGATCATCTTCATAGTCGAACCGCCAAGAGGGGAGTTGTGATCCACCCGTTATGTCTGATCCGTTTCGAGCATAATTAGACCCGTACTCTCGCACCACTTTGAGTAGGTTGCCGTCAGTCTGTTGACTTTGCTCGTAATCAAGGCGGTACGCCCTGATCTTTGTGCTGTCGTTCAGGACAGCCATCGATTTCAAGCGGTAGTTTTGCTTGCCAATATAAGTTGTGCCTGTTGAAAATCCCCCAACAGGTTGTGGCGTAAAATCATAATACAGTTCTACACGATATCCTGCATAGGAGATCAGCCTTGGGCGCGGCGCAAACCCGCTCCACTGATCAGCGACATGATAGCTAATCTGCACAATGTTCGGATTGGATTGAACATCTTTAATTTCTGTAAGTACCCACTTCCGACGGAAGGCGGCTTGGTAGTGGTCTCCTCCGGTCGAGGTGTTTTGTCCAGAAATTGTCCCGACGCTCTCATAGGTCAGGCGCGTTCCGTCTTGACGATAAATGTAGAATTTTGCTCCATTGCTATGGAACGGTCCCCCAACTCTGACAATTTTCAGGAAATTGTCACGTAATGAGACCATGTTGCCACCGGAAGAACAGCTGGCGCTTGGAGTGTTGGTTTTGTAATCCGCAGGATAATCCCAAGCCCAAGCATTTGTCGCGGCGCTGTCATCGCAGGCCAGCAGTTCAACACCATCAAGAAAGTAAACGTCGTGGTCGGGGTCATACGTTGGCGAACCGCCTCCAGCAGAGCGTAGTTCGATGCTAGAGAGCCCAGTCAACCGCCACCCTAATGCAACAAAAGCCTCGGACCCTCGACGAGACTGATTCTGTGAATTGTAGGATAATGCCAAATTCGGCTGTAGACCCCGAAACTCGGGTATTTTAATCGGGACATCATAAGTAAATGCACCATCCGCGCCTATCATGTGCGTCGTAGACATAGGCTTTGCATAATTGTTGGATTGGGCAGAAGGATCTGCTGCTTCTTCCGCAAGAGCCGGTAACTGTTGAGAAAAGAGAAATGTAGTAAAGGCGAAAACAATTAGACTAATATGACGCACCCAAAAACTCCCAAAATTCTGCTTTTCAATTTAATACTGTTAACGTTTTGATAGTTATAGGTAACAAAGCCGTCAACCACAGATGGCATAATTGGAAATTGGTGTGACCGGCCAATTCATTGATTTTCGCCTCACGATGCTGACCTGAGCGGCCGCGAGGCAAACCCATGTCGCCCAATGAAAGTTGGTCTTCAAATTTAAGCTCGTTCCGAAAGATTCCGCCGTAAACCTACGTTCGGGTCGAGTCTCCACACAGTCTGCATGAATTTCGGTCCATATGCCGGAGACCAGATTTTCTCGTAGTCGAACACCGTACTTCCCCTGCGCATCGAACACTTCAAGAAAGGTCAGGGAGATAGGCACCGATCACGTCCAATCGCCGATCATGGGACAGCAGCGTGCTATGCCATCTGAATAACGTCTCGTGGGTCAACGGTTTGGCGAAGGTTGGTAAACATCGACCATCATCTCAGCTACGCCCTTTTCTCTGGGCTTGGCTGGATAGCTGTCGGAAGACAATCCAAGCTGACGACGCAGCGAGGACTGCACACTTTGGCGGTCCAGCACCTCGATGCGCAGTTGGTCGCGCTCGGACGGGCTGACATGGTGAACGGCACCCAGGATTTCGCCCGAGGACAGCAAGAATCGCTGCTCACACGGTGCCAGTGCTGGCAAGTCATACCGAAGGTCCGGCCAACCAGTTCCGCCGGTATGTCGTAAATCAAAATCTCAACCGAAGCCCCCCTGCCCCACCAGACGCGCGAAGCCATCACGGCCAACTGGCGTCGCACTAACAAACAGTACCGCTTCGATCCGCCCCATCCAATCGCGTCAGCCCGGCTCTTGCAGTAGGTCCGCAAAATCCCAAAGAGCGGGAGATTGACTGCCCGGTCAGTTCAAGCGCAAGACCGAGCTCCACCAACAAGTCGCAAATACAGCGCGCAGCGCGGTCGGTTATCGGAATAGTCGTGCCACGACATTGCGGCGGCGCTTTAATTCGTAAAATACCTTTAAAACCGCCGCCCCTTACCATTCACCCTTACGTCCAATAAGTTTGCCTTATCGGACGTAAGTAAATATGCTCAGCGTTATTTCTCGGGAACTTGAACTTAGCGATTTATGGAAACCGCTAAGCAGTGATAACAACCTCATCAACATCGCTGTCCACAGCCTGACATGCTGCCAAGATACGGCCCTGCAAATGAGTTTGCACATACGCGCCATGGAACCGACTTGGGGCCTCAAGAACCAGCCTCCCCCCTGCCCTCTGCAACCGTTTAAGTGCCCGCAGCCAACTGCCGTAAATATCCGGGGCCTCCGCATGCAGCACGGACTGCGCCAAAGCCCATTCCGTACCACTTGATATATCGGGCGCAGGTATGTCGCCACGAACTGGCAGGGATACAATTTGGCTGGGTTCAGGCGCACCTTGCATTCGCAAATCAAAGTCAGGCCCGACACTGGCCCAGTCGGTGCGGGTCATCATCAGTATCTGCTCCATATCAAGTCCGTATTCCGTCACCCTGCCCCGGGCCCCCTGGCGCTTGACCACCAGCCAACCAAAGCCGCGCAGTTTTGCCATCTCACGTTTGACCGTACGTTCATCTACAGACCAGAGACGGGCAATTTCGCGTTGCCCTACGGCCAGTTCATCCCGCCCCCAATTATAACGCGCGGTGACAAGCGTAATTAAGCGTAGCACCAACCGTTGATCGTGTTTATTGCGCGCCAGTGCATATGCGCCCAAAGCGGTGATAATATCGTATTTCCGTGCAGCGGCACCCCGCCCCACAGGTTTTGGTAAAAGCATGACTGCCCCCAATAATACACCAAGCGATACGCATGGTTATAACCTCAAATTGTGATCTCTTGTCGGATCAGCTTGGGGATTCGTCGAAAGACAACGCCTTTTCGGCCCCTCTCCCGATTTGCGTCCTAAACTACGATTCTGTCAAGGGCTGGTTTTCCACCTGAGCATTTTCTGCCCAAATCAAATTTTGAAAGAATAGGTATTATAGGTATAGGGGGACATCATGTGTGCCCCCTAATAGACAGATTTTGTCACCCTATATGTCGTAGCCTGCAAATTTATGGCCCCCAATTTTAGTGATCAAACGCAGTGGGTTTAGCTAAGCCCTCCGAATCGCTTAAGCGAACGAAGGCCCTATAGGTTGCGGATTTCCTACTTTTTGCACTTCCTAGAATATACCTCTTTCTTTCTTATGCAAGTTCAGCGTAAATCAGGAAAGAACAAGAATTAGCGTTCTGTGATTTCGCGTTTACACGTTCCCCGCGGGGAACCGCAGCGTATCGCGGTCATCCAGAATATAAGCGATAAGGGCAATACATGTTTACACACGCCGATCTTGCCAGGCTGCAATCGCAGTCATTAAAGATGCAAGGCTTCATCCGTCAGCAAACCTATTCACCAGAGATGGAGAAAACTCTTCGGCGGTTCTCAAGCTGGGAAGTGGCGGAGCTGATTTTCAAAATCAACCCGTCCACATTGCGCGGGCGTTTGGCGGCTGACCCGTCATTGCCCGAAGGTTTGGTTGAGGAAGATGGACGTCAGCGGTGGTACACGCTCGACGAGATCAACGAGTTGCGCCGCAAATTGAGGATCAAGAACACCTCACTGATGCCGCCGCGCCCAACGGGGAAGCGGGCGATCAGGGCGGCGATTGCGAATTTCAAAGGGGGTGCCGGAAAATCGACCGTGGCGCTGCATTTTGCCCATGCGGCTGCCCTTGATGGATATCGGGTGTTGGCGGTAGATTTCGATCCGCAAGCGACGCTGAGCCATTCCATGGGGTTGTCGGATGTGTCCGAAGAATTCACGGTTTGGGGCATCATGGCGCGCGATCTGATCCGCGAGACGGAACGGATGAACGCAGCCACATCAGGTGCCGAAAGTGGTGCCGCCCTGCCCCAACGCAAACTTCCGCCCTCTGTCACTGGCATGGGGTTGAGTGACCTGCGCGCGACCGACTTTATCAAGCCAACAAGTTGGCCGACCATTGACCTGATCCCAAGCTGCGCAAACGCGGCGTTTGTCGAATTTGCCAGCGCCCAGTACCGGCATTTGAATCCTGAATGGTCATTTTTTGCCGCAGTGTCGCGTTACCTCGATCTGATTCCGCCGGATGACTATGATCTCATCATCTTTGATTGCCCGCCTGCGATTGGCTACCAGTCCATGAACGCAGTTTTTGCGGCGGATGTTCTCTATGTGCCTTCTGGGCCGGGCTATTGGGAGTATGACAGCACCACCAGCTTTATTGGGCAGCTGTCCGAGGCGCTTGAGGATTTGGGCAGGTTTCGTGGCCGCCTGCCGTCGGGTACAAATCCTGAAAAGGTTTTTGCTGACATCCGGTTTTTGCTGACGCGTTTCGAGCCGAACAATGATTTGCACCGTGCGATGCAGTCAGCTTTTGGTCAGGTTTTTAAATCACATGTTGCGGAGCACCCGATTGAAATGACCCGCGCAGTTGAGCAATCAGGAAGGTTTTTGTCGTCGATATACGAGATGGATTATCGCCAGATGACACGCGAAACGTGGCGTCGCGCCCGGGCTTCGTTTGATCGCGCATATGATGAGTTCCGCGGCACGCTTGTCACGGCTTGGGACAAATTGGAGGATTGATGAATGGTTAAGAAGCGTTCCGTTTTTGATATTGATTTCGAACTTGATGGAGATGAAGCGGCAGCGGAGTTACCCGCGGGGAACCAGCGCGCACCGGAAACCAAGGCGTATAATGTTCAGGGTCATCCGCTTCAAAACCGCGATGTGCCACCAGCGAGGCGCGGCCCGATGGCAAGCGCGATTGCTGAAACGGCTGATGCCACAGCAGAAAGATCAGATGCTGAGGGCGCTATTAGAGCCGAAAATGATGCACTGGCGCATGAGCATGTCCGGCTGAAGAAGCTGGGTTTGATCACCGACCTCATTCAGACCAGCGAAGTTTTTACGACAAAGCTGACGCGCGACAGGTCGACGAATGTCGATCTGGAATTGTCTGAGCTTAAGGAATCGATCAAGGCGATTGGTCTGTCAAACCCGATCCGGGTTGAGCAGAAGGACGGTGGATTTGAATTGATCCAAGGGTTTCGGCGCCTGAATGCTTTTCGAGAATTAGCCAAGGAAACTGGCGATCCAAGATATTCCCGGATTCCAGCAGCAATGGTTCCCCGCGGGGAACCATTGGCGAATTTGTATCGAAAAATGGTTGATGAAAATATGGTTCGAAAGGACCTGTCGTTTGGCGAAATGGCCCAGTTGGCGCTGTCTTATGCCAAGGACGCGGATATTGATCCGGGGGAGGCTGTATCGACACTTTATGCCTCTGCGCTCAAACAAAAGCGGACCTACATCCGTCAATTTGCGCGCATTCTTGAAGATCTGGGCGGGGCGGTGAAGTTCCCAGAAGCCATTCCGCGCGCTTTGGGTCTAGATATTTACAGGGCATTTGAAGCAAAC
Source organism: Sulfitobacter sp. (assembly GCA_051251995.1). Taxonomy (GTDB): domain Bacteria; phylum Pseudomonadota; class Alphaproteobacteria; order Rhodobacterales; family Rhodobacteraceae; genus Sulfitobacter. The sequence goes on along the minus strand of JBPOFF010000012.1, from coordinate 91,629 downwards.
GCGACGCAGGCAGAGGCCTTGGCCGCCACGTTAAGTGCCGACCCATCACGTGACGTTGCAACGGAGCTGCGTTTGTTGCGCGATGCCATTGCCCAGCAAAAGAAACCCAGTCATCCGATGGCAAAAACGGTATCAAAAACATCGCTGCGTCTTGGCCGACCCGAAGGTGAGGCGCGGGTGACGGCACTGGATGGGCGGGTTGAGTTGCGGCTGGATAGGGATTTTTCGGCGATCAGCAAGGCAAGGTTGCAACGGGGCATAGAAGCATTTCTTGAGACGTTGGATTGTAGTGAGTAGAGCCAGTTACGTGATGCAAACCCATTATTGGCTTCTGCAATCTTTATCTCTTCATAAAGCTTTGCAAGCCGAAAAATTTGGCTATCTCATTGATAATAATTAGCTTCTTCTGTTTCGGTAGCTTCGGTTAAACTCTGGTTGCACTTACGCGCGGTTCTACGCACTCTTTGTCACAAAGCCCTTTGATTAGAGACACAGCATGACCCAAGCGGATCCCGGATATTTCCTATATCATTCTATCGGCCAATATCCTGAGAAGGCGGCAGAGATGGCGGCGGCTCTTTCAGAGTTTTCGGACATCTGGGGCGCGATGGATGATGTGCAATGGCCCCGAGTGTTGACCAAGCGCATGGAGTTCATTGACCACTGGCGTGCACTGCTTGAGGCCCCTGAAGGAACGTTAACCAGCGCCGAGAACGTGACCACGGGATTGTTCTCCATTCTGGGCGGCCTGCCTGTGGAACGATTGACAGGCAAGAAAGTGTTGATCGCGGCTGACTGCTTTCCATCTTTGCATTTCTTGCTGAATGGATTGGCGGACCGGATGGGGTTCACCCTACACACTGTGCCCATCCGCGCGGGGGAATTTTGGGTCCGTGACGAGGATATGATCGCAGCATGGGGGGCGGATGTGGGCCTTGCTTTGCTGACATGGGTGACTTCGACGTCTTCGCATCGCTGTGATTTGGCAGCACTGACGACACATGGGGCCAAGATGGGATCGCTGGTCGGGGTCGACCTGACCCAAGGAATTGGGATCATCCCATTTTCATTAAGTAATTATCCGGTGGATTTTGTCGTCGCGTCTTCGCTCAAATGGCTGTGCGGTACGCCGGGGGCAGGGATCGTTCAGGTGCGTGCGGAGCTGTTGAAAGAGGTGCGGCCCGAGCTGCGAGGGTGGTTCAGTCAGGAAAACCCGTTTTCGTGGGATTTGGATGCGTTTGACTATGCGCCAGATGCCCGACGGTTGGAGCATGGTACACCATCGGTTTTGGCCTGTTTAGGGTCTATTCCTGCGCTGCATTGGCATGCGACACAGACAGATCTGCATGCGCGAAATCGTGAGATGACGGCGCTTATTATCGAAGAAGCGAGCAGAGCTGGTTTGACCCTTGCCACACCAAAAGCCGAGGAGGATCGCGGCGGGTCCGTGATGCTGCAACTGCCTGATGGATCAGACGGCGGTGCGGTGATTGCAGGACTGGCCGAGCGGGAAGTCTTGGCCGATTGTCGTGGCCGCATTTTGCGACTTTCCCCGGGTGCAGTGACTGAACTGCGGCATGTTGAGCGGCTGTGCGAGGGGTTGCGTGCGTTGGTTTAACGGGCGTTGAAGAATCTTTGCATGCGGTCCATGGCTTCGGCTAGTACATCGAGATCGGCGCAGCCAAAACAGACTCTAATATGGCCTTCACCTGTTGAACCGTAAAAACTGCCTGCCTCGACGACCACACCCGTTTCAGCAAGGAGTTGATCGGCGCAGTCTTGGGCGCTGAGCCCTGTGCCGGAGATGTTGGGGAAGGCGTAAATCGTGCCTTCCACATTGGCGCAGGTGACGCCGGGCATTTGGTTAAGGCGTGTCACCACCAAATCGCGACGGGTGCGGTCCCTGGCAACCATGGTTTTGAGCACCGCTGGATCACCGATCAGCGCCGCCACAGCACCGTGTTGTATAAATGTATTCACATGGGTGACTTCATTGGTCGTGATTTTCATACATGGACCGATCAGACTGGCATCCGCGGCGATATATCCAAGGCGCCAGCCATCCATCGCATAGGCCTTGGTAAAGGCGCACATGGTGATCGTGCGTTCCTTCATACCGGGCAGAGAAGCGATAGAGATATGTTCGGCCCCATCATAGGTGATTTCTTTGTAGACTTCATCGGACAGAACCAGCAGGTCGTATTTGTGAGCCAGATCAGCCAGGGCCTGTAGTTCTTCGAGAGAATAAACCCGACCGGTTGGATTGCAGGGATTGATCAGGGCAATCGCTTTGGTTGTTGGGGTGATATGTGGCTCTATCAAGGCGGTATTGATTGAAAAGCCGTTCGCAGTGTCCAAGGGCGCGATTGTGACACGTGCGCCTGCGAGTTCAGCCTTGCCAATGTGTTGGGGATAATAAGGGGCCAAAAGCAAGCATTCATCACCCTCATCCAGAAATGCCATAAACGCAGCAAAGGACGCTTGAGTCAGCCCGTTGGTGACGATGATTTCGTCTGCTGTCACGTCTATTCCATTCTGACGGCGCAGCTTGTCAGCGACGGCGGCGCGCAGTTCTGGTAAGCCTTGCAGGTCTGAGTAATGCACGGCACCGGACTGTAGGGCGGCGATGGTGGCATCTTTGATATGCTGAGGCGTGTCCTCGGCGGGCATGCCCAGTTCGAGGTGGATCAGATCACCCGACATGCCAGCCGTTTTGGCAAACATGCCGAAGTTTTTCGGTGAGGTGTCGGTGATGCGGCGGGCAGGGCGGATGGGCATGAGGCTTTCCTTGATTGGCAAGATATGTGCGTTTACATATATATTGGAATAACGCGGTGGTGGCTGAAAGACCACAGAATTTGAGGGACAAATGACCAAAGTAGCAGTGGTGACCGGGGCGGCCGGCGGTATGGGGCGCGCAATTGTGGCGCGGCTGCTTGCGGATGGGCTGCATGTTGTTGGTCTGGATATTGATGCCGCAGGTCTGGCAGACATGGCGGCGGACAGGTTTGAGGGCATGGCAACGGATCTGATGGATGTCAGCGCGATCACCGCAGCATTTGATCAGATCGGCACAAAACATGGTGGCGTTGATGCGTTGGTGAACAATGCAGGCACCTGTTTCATGTCTGAGTTTCCCAATATTCCGGCGGACGAGTTTGACAGGCAGATGGCGCTGAATTTCTCGGGGGCGTTTCATTGTTGTCAGGCGGCGATTAAGCTGATGCGGGGCAGGGCGGGCGTACGCAAGATTGTCAACATTTCGTCGAACGGGGCGTATAATTTTGATGCTTTTGACCCGCCACATTATCGCGCGTCAAAAGCGGCGCTGGACACACTGACCAAGGACCTTGCACGGCGTTATGCCAGTGACGAAATTGCGGTGAATTCAATCGCACCTGCAATGACCGAAACGCCCTTGTTCGGCGTGTTGAGCGAAGAGACCTTGGCCAAGGCGGTTGCGCAGATGCCGCATGGCCGGGCGATGCAGCCCAGTGAGATTGCGGATTGGGTTGGGTTTTTGGTGTCGCCTGCCGGGGATATATCGAGTGGAAATGTTATCATTTTGAACCAAGGGCGCGATGTGCGTTGACTTGATCTGTGACTATGCGCATATTTGATGCGCACAAAGGGGGCACATCATGGGTGTTCAAGGATCAGGCAAAAAGGCGACCAATCTATCATTGGATCAGGTGTTGTTGAAAGACGCCCGCGAGATGGGTGTTAACATATCACAAGCGGCCGAACAGGGTCTGCGTGATGCGCTGCGCGATGCATGGATTGAGGAGAACCGCGAGAGCATGGCGGCTTGGGGTAAATGGGTTGAGAAAAACGGTCTGCCGCTTGAAAAGTACCGCATGTTCTGATGGCACGGTATGATATTTTTGAATTTAATGATGGTTATGTCGTCGATCTTCAGGCAGATATAGTCGCCATTCCGGGCAGTCGGGTGGTGGCACCGGTTGCCCGCGAATCTGACGTTCCGCCGTTGACCAAAACGCTACACCCCAGAGTGTCGATAAAAGGCGAGCCATTTATTATCGTGTCCCATTTGTTGGCTGCGACACCGGAGTATTTGCTGAAATCGCCAATTGGCAATGTTGCGAAACATGGTGACGAAATTACGCGCGCTTTGGATATTCTGTTTCAAGGGTACTGACCCAGATCAAGTGAACCAATCCGGCGCTTTTCGCAGGCTGTGCCATTGTTCGGGGCTGTGACCATAGATGACCAGTGCGTCGCGGTCTTTGGCGAGCTTCATCAAGCGATTGCCGTGAAATATCGCCTGATCCACATCCCATGACCCGGCAAATTTTTCGGCGACCTCTGCTTCACGGCTAATCGCGTCGGACGTCAGCATGACCCACCCCGTTTCAGGCAGACGCAGCATAAAAGCCAGTTGACCGGGCGCGTGGCCGGGGCAGTGTAACACTTCAAAATCTGGGCCAAGCTGGGTGTCTGAGTTGATCAGATGATAGTCGCGATCAGGCCATTCCATCGCTTGCTTGCCAGACCAATACAGTGGGCGGGGCAGGGCGCGTTCATCGGCGGACATCAGGATAGGAGCCTGCGGATATCCGGCCATGTCCCCCACATGGTCGATGTGGGTATGGCTTTGGATCATCAAGGTCACGTCGGATTTTTTCAGCCCGAGTTTGGCCAGTTGCGGCTCCGGCATATTGTCGAGGGTCACGGAGAGGACGCGGCCAAAACTGCCCAACGCGTCGTCCCGTGTGGCGGCGTCAGCATCCTGCGCGTATTTTTGCGGAAAACCAGTGTCTATTAAAACGACTTCGTTTGCGTCGGTTTCAATCAACTTGCCGCAAATCCCGATGGTGCGCGGCCCGGCGTGGACCTCGAACAGGCCATAATCAAGCACGGCAAGACGTTTCGGTTTGCCCTTTAGGGTGATCTGGTTTTTCATACGGTGAACTCTGGCGGAGGCGGCATGAAAGTCAAGATACACAGGTTGTTTGAATACTTGTTGGAAACCACCAGTGCAGCCCCCGAGGCGGTGGTGGGGTTTTCGCTGTCTGGTGCGCCGGTGTTGGGCGAATATCTGGACGATTTAGACCCTAATCAGTCCCTAGATTGGAACAATCGGGATTTTCGCGGGTTGCCGGAATTGCGCGATCATGTGTTGGTGCAGGCCGGATTGACGGGCATGTGCACGCCTGCCGATGTGTTGATCACGGCGGGGGCGGCCGAGGCAAATTATCTGGCGATCATGCAATTGGTGCAGCCGGGTGATGAGATTGTGATCGAAACACCCGGCTGGCCGCAGGCAGAGGTTTTGGCAAAGGCCATCGGCGCGCATGTGGTTAAGGCTGAGCGCCAAGAGGCGGATGGATGGCGGTTGCCGTTGGACTGGATTGCCGCAAGTGTGTCGCGTCAAACCAAGATGATATTCGTCTCTAACCCGAACAATCCGACGGGTAATTTGCTGAGCGCGGATGACATTGCGGAACTGGTGCGGATCGCCGACAGTGTGGGCGCTTGGCTTTTGATTGATGAAGTTTATGCGGGCCTTGAATGGGACGGGCCGCGTGCGCCGTCGGTGGCGGGCATGTATGCGCGGGGGATTACAACCGGGTCCGTCAGCAAAGCCTTGGGGTTGCAAGGGTTGCGGACGGGATGGTTGATTTGCCCGGACGCGGACATGGTGATGGACGCGGTGATCCTGCGCGAAAATGCATCGGAAATTATGAACATTATGGGAGAGGTGATTGCCGAGATTGCCCTGCGACCGGAACGATACGGGCCAGCGATAGAAAAGGCGCGGCGCGAGGGCCGGGCGAACCTTAAGGAGATGAACAATTGGGTGGACGCTCAAGACGGGTTGAGCTGGACCCCGCCGCGCGCCGGTTTGATTGGGTTGGCGCGGTTGCCAGATGGCATTGACAGTGATGCCTTTGCCAAGGTTCTGTTGGGCGCGCCCTATCGTACCTTTTTGTTGCCGGGCAGTGCCTATGACCAGCCAGGACATATCAGATTGGGCGTGGGCGGGGGCGCATCCGTGAACCTTGCCAAAGGGTTGGATAGGGTCGCGCAAGCATTGAAGGATTGGCCAACAATATGAATATCAAACACGCGAATATACCGGTTATTGACGCGCATCATCATCTGTGGGCACCGCAAAGTGATCCGGGGCAGGTGGGCTATGTCTGGTTGCGCGACATCGGGGCGATGAAACCGTTTGGTGACCCGACCCCGATCCAGCGTGATTATCTGATTGATGAATTTTTGGGGGAATTTGACACGCGTACTCTGGCGGGGTCGGTGCATGTGCAATGTGATCAGAATATACCGGACCCCGTGGCCGAAACAGCCTTTGTCCAGCAGATGAGTGATACATCGGGTCATCCGATTATGATTGTTGGGTTTGCTGATCTGTCGTCAGAAAAATTTGACGATCAACTGGCTGGGCATTTGGCGAATCCAAACTTGCGTGGTGTCCGGCAGATTCTGTCGCATTTGCCGGATCGTCCTGACATCAGCTTTGTCGGGACCGATTTGCTTGCCAACCCCATGTGGCGTGCGCAGTATCCGATGTTGGCCGAACATGGGTTAAGTTTTGATCTGCAACTTTACCCCGAACAAATGGATGCCGCGGCAGAGTTTTTGGCGCAGCATCCAGAAATACCCGTTGTGATCGACCATATTGGATCGCCGCATGACAGTACGGATCAGGGATTGGCCAGATGGTCGGGGGGCATGCGGGCGCTGTCACAATTACCGCATGTGAGTGTCAAACTCTCTGGTTACGGGATGTTTTTTCGCAATGAGTTGGCGGGCAGGGCGGTACGAGTGACCCAAGATATCCTGCGGATGTTTGGCCCGGATCGGGTGATGTTTGGCAGTAACTTTCCCGTGGATAAGCTGCACCTAACCTGCGCTGACTTGATGGATTTTGTGATCGGGCAGATTGATGATGATCAAGGCGTGCTGAACAAAGTGATGCATGACAACGCGCGGCGGTTTTATCGGTTTGGCGGCAGTTGAGTTTAGCGCTAACATCATTTCAAATCACAAGAAGGGAAAGCATGTGTTTTTGGGATTGGACCTTGGCACGTCGGGCCTGCGGGCATTGTTGGTTGATGATTCAGGTGCTGTCATTGGGTCGGCAGAGGCACATTATTCAGTAAGTCACCCACACGCCGGGTGGAGCGAGCAAGACCCCCAACATTGGTTGGATGCGGTTGCCAAAACACTTGAGGCATTGCGCGAGGATCATGCGGAGGCCATCGGGCAACTGCGTGGCATCGGTATATCAGGTCATATGCATGGCGCGACGCTGGTGGATGCGGCGGGTGACGTGCTGCGGCCCTGTATCTTGTGGAACGATACGCGCAGCCATGTTGAGGCGGCAAAGCTTGATGGGGCACCGCAGGTGCGTGAGCTGTCTGGCAACATCGTATTTCCGGGGTTCACCGCGCCCAAATGCATGTGGGTGGCGGCACACGAACCGCAGGTCTTTGCCCAGATAGACAAGGTGCTGTTGCCGAAAGATTACCTGTCATTCTGGCTGACCGGGCAAGCCGTTTCAGAAATGTCAGATGCTGCCGGGACATCATGGTTGGATGTCGGCGCGCGGGATTGGTCAGAGGTGTTGTTGAACGCATCCGGCATGCGGCGCGACCAAATGCCAGCGTTGATCGAAGGCAGCCAAATTGCGGGTACGGTACGTGATGACCGTTCCGCCAAGCTGGGCCTGCCCAAAGGTGTGCAGGTTGTTGGAGGTGGTGCTGATAACGCGGCAGCGGCCTGCGGTGTGGGTGCGTTGCACGAGGGGCAGGGGTTTGTATCGCTTGGCACGTCTGGTGTTCTGCTTGCCGCGCGGGACAGCTTCGCGCCGATGCCGGCCTCTGCTGTGCACACGTTTTGCCACGCCATTCCCGGTACGTGGTATCAGATGGGGGTTATTTTGGCGGCAACAGACAGTTTGAACTGGCTGTCTGGTGTCCTTGAAGCCCCTGCCGGGGATTTGGCGATGGCACTGGGGGATCAGATTGGTGCGCCGCAAGAGGTTCGTTTCTTGCCCTATCTGTCTGGCGAACGCACGCCGCACAATGACAGCAGCATTCGGGGTGCTTTTTTTGGTCTTGATATTGGTACGGACCGTGCCGCTTTGACCCGCAGCGTGATGGAGGGGGTCAGCTTTGCCTTGCGTGACAGCCTTGAGGCGCTGAAATTGACCGGAACCAAGTTGGACCGAGTTCTCGCGATTGGCGGTGGCGCGCGATCAGCGTATTGGGTTGAGTTGTTGGCGACGATCCTGAACCTGCCGATTGATTTGCCCGCACAGGGTGAGTTCGGCGCAGCCTTGGGTGCCGCGCGTTTGGCCATTTGTGGGGTTACAGGGGCCGACCCACAGCAGGTTATGACACAACCCGTCATCCACAAAACAATACAACCGCGACAGGATGTGGTGGTGGCGTATGAGGCGGCGTATCAGAAGTTTCATGCGAGTTACCCCGTGCTTAAGGCGCTCTTGTAAGAGGTCGCCTGACCTGCCCCAAAATACACAAAGGTGACTTTTTCGCGCCCGGACTAAATCGCGATCTAGGCCGATTGGTGACGCAAATCAGGTCTCCGATCCCGTCCGGCCTTGTTTGACTGAACATAATTAGAAGCTGCGCTGCATGACCTCCTGATTGAATGGATGATCCTTGTGGCGGCGGCGAAATCCGTTTCAGCAGGAGCTAGATTATGAACATTCAAAACGTATTGGCCAACTCTGACCGTACTTTCCAAGAGAGCCTTTTTGCGGTGATCGACGGTGAAGACTGGGCGGCGTTATCAGACTTTTTCTGTGATGACTGTGTCTATGAACGCCCCGGATATGAGCTGATCAGAGGCATTGATAACCTCAAGCATTTTTATGAAAACGAACGCATCATCGGATCTGGTAAACATACAGTTGAAATGATGGCGAACAAGGCGGATGTCATTTTCTGTGAAGGCGTTTTCGAAGGTGTCGCAAAGGACGGTGCGCAGTTGGCGGAGCGATTTGTGGATCGGTATGTGCTGAAAGGCACCAAAATCGGTCACCGTCAAACGTATTTCTACCGTTCTGCAATCTGAATATTTCCCGCGTTTGTCGGCCAGTGCAGGCCGGATTAATGTAAAGGAGTTCGACGGATGACCAGTTTTGAAAATGCCACCTGGGCGGATTTCATGGACATCGCGGTGCTGGATGCCGAGGTGGTAAAGCCGTTTCGTGCATTTGATATTACGCAGCTGGGCCATTCAAAGCGATCACTTGATGTAAACCCGATCCGGGCGTTGTTGTCGTTGTTGGCCCGGCCTGAGATTATTTCATTTGCAGGGGGCATCCCGGACCCGCAGTTTTTCCCGCGTGCGCAATTGGCGAAAGCTTCGACGCAGCTTTTGGTGCACAATGATCGGGATGTTTTACAATATGGCCAATCCACGGGGGATGAAAGTCTGCGTGCGGAGTTGGCATCGTATATGCGCAGTATTGGTGTGCCTTGCGACATTGAGAATATTCTGATCACCACAGGTGCCCAGCAGTCGATATCTATGATGTCGTCGGTTCTGTGCAGTGCAAACCGGGTGATGGGGGTGCAGGATATTTCATACCTCGGGGCGTTGCAGGATTTTAGGTCAAAGAGCCTTGATTTGCGCAGCCTTAAGACTGGCGATGATGCAGATCTTGCTGCGGCCTATGTGATTCCTGATTTTTGTAATCCTACCGGGCAGCGCATGGCGCAGTCAGAGCGGCTTGACCTTGTTCACCGGGCAGAGAGGCACGGTTTTGCGATCATCGAAGATGGCGCATACACTGAATTGTATTTCGACGGCACGCGGATGCGGACCATGTTGGAGTTGGACTGCGAGCTGAGTGGGGGGATCAATAATGCCCGCACCTTGTTCTGCGGGACCATGTCCAAAACGCTTTCTCCGGGGCTTCGGGTTGGATGGGTGTGTGGGCCGCGCAAGGTCATTGCTTTGTTGGGCCGCGAGAAAGAATGCTGCGATATTATGACCAGCCCGTTTAGCCAAGCTTTGGTCGATACCTGTTTAAAAGACGGACTTTTGGATGCGCAAACGCCTCGGCTGCGGGCGCATTACAAGAATCAGTGTGACACCATGTGTGCGGCGTTGGATGAACATGTCGCGGGCCTTGCCACATGGGACAGGCCGGACGGCGGTTTGTTTGTTTGGTTGACCTTACCCGAAGGCGTAGATGCGGATGACATCCTGAAAGTTGCTATCGAACAGGAACATGTTGCCTTTATCCCCGGTCAGAACTTTCAGTTAGATCGGGCAAAGGCCAATTGCCTGCGGTTGAGTTTTAGCAGCAGCAGCGAAGCAAGCATTGAAGAAGGCGTTTCGCGTCTGGCGCGGGTTTTGCAGAAAACCTAATAGTTTTTCTAGCGTGTGTTCGTGGGCGCTGCGTGCCTTCGTAAGATTAGAGGCGCGCGCTTTGCTGTCCGAAGGGTTAAATGCAGCATTGCCGCTAATCTGATCTGAAGGTGGTCCTCAAACCTGCATGGCTCAAGTAGCAAATGCTTTGATGCGAATTTCCCATTGAAAAGCAGAATATTGAACGCAGAGCTACCGCATTTCAGATTTGCGGCCATGTTAATGAGTCTGAACCCCTGCATTGGCTGTTTTATTACAGGTCCTAATGGTAAAAATATAATAAAAACATATAGTTAATTGGCGTTCACGTGACGCTGACTAAATCACGATTTAGGCCCGGTTCTTAAGAATTTAGGTCTCCGAACAGGCTTCAGTTTGCAATTTGTAAACCAATATTTCGATGGAACCCACGAATGTCTGCTGGCTTCTTCTGCGTTTAGAAACCCAGCATCGGCATGCTTGTAGTTTCGAATGATGGACACTGGAGTTCAGTCCGATGCGACCTGAAAGAATGGCAATCATGCGCAGATAATCATCTGGCGCACGTTCCTTGGGCCGAAGGCCAACCCGATTTTAAACCTTAGAAAGGGAATTTCTATGAGCAATCACTTTACGGACATAATTATTGGTGGCGGCCCTGGCGGTATCAATATGGCGCTGGAGCTGGACAAGCGCGGCATTGATTTTGTGCTTTTGGAAGCCGCTGACAGCGTCGGTGGCCAATGGGGTCGTTTCCCGGTGTGCGGAGAGATGATCTCACTGAACAAAAAATACGTCCCCGGCGACAACCATTATTACAAAATGCGTTACGATTGGCATTCGCTGAGCACGATCACCGCAGAAGATGCGGCGGCAGATCCCAAGTTGATCTTTACCGAATGGACTTCCAAACATTGGCCGTCTTCACACCTTTACCGTGAGTACCTGCAGTATGTCGCGGACAATATGGGTGTCTCAGCAAAGACCCGGCTGAAATCACGGGTGACCAAAGTTTCCCGCAACGACGAACACTTCATTGTTGAAATTGAAGGGGGCGAAACCCTGACCTGTGACCGCCTGTTCAGCGGCACCGGCACCACAACGCCGATTGTTCCAGACATCAAAGGGCTGAGTGCTGAGACATGTTCTTTCTACGCTGATTATGACAAAGAATACGCCAAAGAACGCTATCGCAACAAGACCGTTGTGGTGATTGGGCGCGGCAATTCGGCTTTTGAAATTGCTCATGATCTGGTCGACATTACGGCTGAAACGCGGGTGGTGACACGGTCAGTGCCCAGCTTTGCCCGGCAGTCGCACAACGTACATGACTTGCGTGCGCAGGTTTCAGATGTGTTCGACCTGATGCAATTGAAATCGAACAACAACATCGTCAGCGATAAAATCGTCGAAGTCAGCCGCGTGAAGGAAGGGCCGCATGCGGGTCGTCTGTTGGTGACATATGAAACGCCATGCGTGCATTGGACCCCTGCGCGGTGGATGAAACGGACCGGCTATGTCGATGATATCATCGTCGCCTGCGGCTTTAGCTATACCGTTTCGAATGTGTTTGACCAAAAGACGGTCAACCCAGAGAGATGTTCGAAAGGTAAGTACTGTTTGCTGAACGAAAGCTGGGAATCACGTAATGTCCCTGGCTTGTATTTTGTCGGCACTGCGATGCGGATCAACGACCCGGATGCGGCCTCTGGTTTTGTGCATGGGTTCCGTTGCAACATCCAAGCTTTGGGTCACCTGATTGGCGAAAAACACGGTATGCCCTTGCAGCCAATGTTTGAATGCAAAGTTCCAAAAACGAACTCTAACAAGGCGATGGAAAAAATTTCCAACTATCTTGTTGAGATGGTTAGCACCACGATGCCGTTGTTTGAATTGTTCAAATTTTTTGGCTGCATGATTACGCTGGATGAGGCAGATGCGGACGGAATGGTGGTGGCGAAAGTCTGGCCGCCCTTCCCGCGTGCCTACAATGAAAAGCGGTTTGGAACCCATAAAAACCGGATTGAGGTCGTGTTCGAATACGGGTTCGACCAGTACGGCAGTGGCGAAGTACCAACGCATTATTTCACCCTGCCTGCGGATCACTTTGATACATCAAAGAGTGCCTATATCCACCCGGTTTTTCACGTCGTCAGAGATGGCGTTGAGGTCAGTGCCTTGCACATGCAGGAAAGCCTGATCTGTCGTTGGGATCAGGATGATTATGTTGATGAACAGACCAACGTGGATCAATACAAGAACGTTGCCTTTAATGCGATTGCAACGGCGCTGAACAGCACTGAACGGCGCAGTACTTTGCCGGTTTATGATCAGTTCGTTGACGAATGTTATCCGTTGATGACAGAGGCTGAAATCGCTGAAGCGCTACATGTTCAGCCGACGCTTGCAGTCCTTGCTGGCAAACCTGCCGCCGCGGCGGTGAACGGTGCAAATGGTGCAACACCACGAACTTCGGTTCAAGCTGCGAAGCTAAAGCAACTGGTTGAAGAAGGTGCCACTACCTGATGTAAAAAATTGTCGCCGGTGGGTCATTTGACGCGCTGGCGATTATCTTGAAGGATTAGGCTTGGTCAAACGCAATAGTTTGGACCAAGCCGTTTGGTTTTGAACGTTTCGGAGGGAATAAAGCTTCATTGGCCACGAAAACATAGAATTTTGGGTATATTAATACTCGCCTAAAACGTGTAGTGTCGTAAAAGTTCTATATACCAGATTTATATGATGGGAAAAACGAGACCCCTTACGACCCAGCTTCGCTGCAATGTAATTTTAACATATAGCATGAAGAATTGACCAGTTAGACACATGATACAATTTCCAATCCCCTTTTTCGTTTCGTTTTCACTGCTTGGTTTGGCCCTTTTCATTTACCTGAAAAACGGCAAAAATGGGCTTAACCTTTCATTTTTTGCCTTGGTTTTGCTTACGGCATTGCAGACCTTTTTGGTTGGGCTCCGCTGGGGTTTTGACGTAAGGGCGGTTGCCGTGTTCATTCCGGTTTTCAGCGCGGTTGTACCGTCGCTGGTTTACTGTGGTGTTGCGACATTTGTTCGTCGGGACCTCAGGCCGCGTAACCAGTTTTTTGCACATGTGGCGGCACCATTGATGATCGTTGTTCTGATGGTCGTTTATCCAGACGCGATTGATGGTGGGCTGATCTTGTTGTTTTCAGGATATGCTGTTGCGATCCTGATGTTGATGCGATCGGGGTCAGATTCGCTTTATCTTGCATCATTTGAAAAAGCAGGATCAGCGTACCGGACAATTGTTTTTGCTGCGATGTCTTTGCTGTTCTATGCTGCGTTGGACCTCGTCGTGTATCTTCAATTTGCGACCGCTGCGGGCGGAAATGCGATGGTACTGATCACGATTGGCAACGTTTCATTGCTGGTCATTATGGCAGTTGCAGCTGCTAACAATGCCCATGCGCCGCTACCGCTTGAAGGAGAAAAAACGCGAGTCGCAGTCGGCGATGACGCTTCAACCGCGATGGATGAAATGGCGATCCGGCCCGAAGACCAAGAGCAGATCATTGCAGATATTGAAGCATTGCTGTTGCGTAAAAACCTGTACCGTGATGTCGACTTGAACCTTGATAGATTGGCAAGACGGTTGGGCATTCCTGCACGGCATGTGTCGGTTGCAATCAACCAGCGACGGTCAAAAAACGTATCGCAGTTTGTGAATGAATTCCGCGTTTCTGAGGCATGTTCATTGCTCCGTTCAACCGACAAGCCGGTGACTGACATCATGTTTACTGTTGGCTTTCAGACCAAATCTAACTTCAATCGCGAGTTCCGCAGGGTCACAGGATTAACGCCCATTCAATGGCGGAATGAGGATGCCAGTCGTTTGAAAGAGATGGGTCAGAAGTTGGTTCAATTTCCAATGAATCACGGTCTGCCCATCGAGGAATAAGGTAACCTGCGATATCGTTTGGTTAAAGGGCGATCGCAGCTTTGCCGGGTTTCCACCGTACAGTTAAATGAGCAGTTCAAGCGGGACTTATGCTTAGGTGCATGATCCTGCTTTTTGACTGAAATCTACAAAACCTCTTGAACAATCAGCAAAATAAACTCAATTATCTTGGGTTGAAAAGCCATTTTATTTATCACCAAAAACGTGCTTTTATGTAACAAAATATAGGTATTGCGGTGCTATATCGCGATTCAGTACATCAGTGGTGTCATCAGGGTCGCGAGTACCTGCATGTGATGCCATGTTTTGATGCATGAACACAGCCCAGATACATAACCTTGAACTGGCGGAAACGCTGAACGCATTGACCATAAATGCGCCAAGTGAAGATGGCCCAACTGAGAAAACCAGCAAGAAGCGGTGGCCGAAATTGCTGGTGCTTGTCTTGGCGATTGGCGCGGCTGCTGCTTATACGTTCCGGGAAAAATTGCCTGAGCAGATTACAACGCAATTTGACGAGGCGCTTGGGGCCGTGAGTGGTGTCATCGCGCCGGAGGCTGAACCGACCACAGCAGTTGCGCCCACAACGCAAGCCACCTCTGTTGATCAGCCCACAACATCGACAATGGCTCCGATGATCTCCATGCGCGAGATTACCGGATCTGGGTATGTGACTGCGCCGCAAGAGGCCACGGTTTATGCCCCGCGTGGCGATGAGATTATCGCGGTTCATTTTGACACTGGTGACACTGTCGAAGTGGGCGCGGCTGTGGTTGAGCTGAAGGGTGCCAACGAACGGTTCGCCTTTGAGAAAGCCGAGATTGCCCGCGGAAGTGCCGCCTTGAAAGTTGAGGCTCAGGAAATCGAGTTGGAACAGTTGCGACAGAATTTTGCCCAGACTGAAAAGCTGGCCAAGCGTGGCATCGTTACGCAAAAGCAAGCGCGTGACGAAGAAATGGAATTGCAAGTTGCCGTGAATGCCCTGGCGCAGGCGCGGCAAGTGCTGGCGCAAAGCGCGTTGGACCTGCGGATTGCCGAGCACACGATTGAACAATTGGTGGTGCGCGCGCCGTTCTCTGGCACAATTACAGATATGCGTGCGACCGTTGGCACAACCACCCAAGAGGGTGGGGCCAGCGAAGGCATCGAAAACAGTCTGATGACCTTGGTGAATACCGCTGATCTTTATATTGATGCGGATTTTGCTGAACGAAATATCTCAATCTTTCAGGGCGACATCACTGTTGAAGCCGTTCTGGACGCATTTCCCGACAAACCATTTGATATCCAATTGGTGCGGATTGCCACGATGGCGTCTGCGCAAAAAGGAACCATTACCGCCAGATTTGGCCCGATAAATCCGCCCGATGGCACGCGACCTAATATGGCTGTTCGCATTCGTGTCACCGAAGCTGCCCCAGATAAAGCTATAGAAAGACAATGAGACATGAGCACTAAATCATACATTCACCTGAAGGGTGTTCGGAAGGGTTTTGAAATTGGCGGCGAGAGCCTTTCGATCTTCTCGAACCTCAATCTTGAGATCCAAAGTGGAGAGTTTGTGGCCATCATGGGCCCTTCCGGTTCTGGCAAATCCACCCTTTTGAATATGCTTGCAGGGATCGACCACGCAGATGCGGGTGAGATAAATATCGGCAATCATCGTCTTGATCAGATGGGCGAGGCCGCACGGGCGTCGTGGCGGTCTGGATCGATGGGAATTGTGTTTCAATTCTATAACCTGCTGCCGATGCTGAACGCGGCTGAAAACATTGAATTGCCTTTGATGTTGAAACCCCTGTCGTCCAAGGATCGGCGTGCGCGCGTCGACAAAGTGTTGGCGCTGGTCGGATTGGATGGACGGCAAAAACAGTTTCCGTCACTGATGTCAGGTGGCCAACAGCAACGGGTGGGCATTGCCCGCGCCATTGTCAGCGATCCGGCATTGTTGCTTTGTGACGAACCGACTGGTGATCTTGATCGCAAATCAGCGGATGAAATTTTACAAATTCTGGCGCATCTGAACAGAAAGATGGGCAAGACCATCGTAATGGTGACCCACGACCAGCAGGCGACAAAATATGCGCAGCGGGTGTTGCATTTGGACAAGGGCCATTTCGTTGAACAGGAGCAAGTGGCGTAATGAACTTCACCCAACTTGCTATCAGAAGTGCGTGGCGCAAACCGGTGCGGACTTTGCTGATGATTATTTGTATTGCGACAACCTTTTTGATCTATGGGTTGACCGCTAGTTTTGTGAATGGATCGCAAAGCTCTGCCGGGTCCAGCGATGATATTCTGGGCGTGGTGAACGCTGCCGGTATTGGGCAGCCGATGCCTGCCGCGTTCATCTCTCGGATCGAAGCCGAAGATGGTGTTGCCGCTGTGGCCTATTCCGCAAGGTTTCGCGGTTTTGTCGAAACGGAGCGGAATACGGTCACGCTGAGTGTCTCACAGCCGCGTTCGTTGATGGCGGTCAATGGTACTGACCTTGGTTTGACCGAAGACTTGCTGAACCGATTGGAACAATCGCGTGACAACGTGTTGGTTGGTCGCGCGCTGGCGCAAGCCAAAAGCTGGGAAGTTGGACAAACGATCAGTTTCACATCATTCACGCCGCTTGCCGCTGACGGCAACCGCAATCTGCAACTTCGGGTTGCCGGGATTTTTAATGGCAAGAATGCCCATACGGATACCTATTTTCTGTTGGGCCAATATGATTACGTCAACGTCCTGCGCACCCGCAACAAAGATACGGCAGATGTGTTTATGGTGCGCCCACAGGACGGCGTGAAAGCCGGTGAATTGGCGGTCCAAATTGATCAGCTTTTTGCCAATTCAAGTACGCCGACGCAAACCCAATCTGAAAAACAGTTCCTCGAAGCCTTCTTGCGTCAATATGCAGATGTTGGTTTGATTGTTCAGCTTGTCGTGGCGGCCAGTTTTGTGACCTTGCTGATGATTGTGATTAACACAATGGTGCTGGCGGTGCGGGAACGGTATTTTGAAATTGGCGTTCTTAAAACGCTGGGTTTTCCGCGCAAGAAAATCATGACCCTCATCATGAGCGAGACCTTGTTTGTCTTTCTTGTTGGCGGGGCAATCGGGCTGGGCTTGGCCGTTGTGGCCGCTCGTCTGGGAGGGGCGAGCCTGGGTCTTGTGTTGTCTTTTGACATTCTTTTAAAGAGCGTCGTCATCATCTTTGGCATGGCACTGATCGCCGGTGTTCTGCCCACGCTGAATGCCATTCGCATTCCTGTCGTTGCAGCCTTTAGAACGAGGTAGTTGAATATGTTTTCAGCATTCAAACAGATATATATTATGAGCCGCGCCAACATCCTGAGTATCGGCAGGCGCGCTGCTATTTCGATGTCGATGGCCTTTTCTGTGGCGCTCGCTGTGTGTGTTTTGGTTGGGTTCCTGTCGATGGCTGCCGGGTTTGAAGCGGTGCTCAAGAACTCTGGCGCTGAAACCGTCGCAGTTGTTTTGGGCGGCGGCACCAATCAAGAAACAGGTTCGGATATTTCCGCTGATACGGTGCGCGCTTTGCAGGCAATGCGGGCGGACATCGGGGTGGAGCGTGACGACGCGGGCAATCCGTTGATGTCACAGGAATATGTGCAGGCTGTGGTCATGCCGTTCCAATCTGACGGCACATCGCGCACGGTTTCCCTGCGCGGCATGGATGTGATTGGTGCGCAGTTACGCGAAGGTATCCAGATTGTTGAAGGCCGGATGTTCAACGTAGGTGCGCGGGAACTGGCCGTGGGTCAGAAACTTGCAGCTGAAAACGCAAACCTTGCCGTTGGCAGCACTCTGCGTTTGGGCGCGGTGGATTGGATGATCGTGGGTCATTACACCGCTGGTGGCAGTATTTTTGAATCAGAGATGTGGACGGGTATTGATGTTATCCGCGCCGCGTTTGACCATCAGGGTGAGGTGCAGACCTTGCGTTTCCGACTGGCGGATGCGGCCGGATTGGACAAGCTGAACCAAGCTTTGGGCAGCGGGATATCCATTGCGCCTTTGAATGCGGTAACTGAGGCAGAACTATACTCAGGTCAATCAGAGCGCACAGGTGATTTGATTCGTCTGTTCGGCTGGCCGATCGCCATTTTGATGGCCTTTGGTGCGGTTGCCGGGGCGGTCAATACGATGATGAGTTCTGTATCAGATCGCACCGTTGAGATCGCAACCGTTCGGGCGCTTGGCTTTAGCCGGTTGTCTGCCTTTGCCGCCACATGGGTAGAAGCATTTGTGCTGGCTTTGTTGGGTACTGCGGTTGGGTTAATCGCATCTTGGTTGATCTTTAATGGGTGGCAGGCCAGCACGTTAGGTGCCAACAACACGCGTATGGCCTTTCAATTGGTCGTTAATGGCGAGGTGATGAGAACCGTTGCCCTGTTCGGGATGGGCATTGGATTGTTGGGCGGTCTATTGCCAGCCGTGTCTGCAATGCGCATCCCCCTGATCGCGGCGCTGCGGTCTGGATCATAAGACCCTAAGCTGCGGTTAAGAAACCAAAAACCAATTACATCTGAATGCGCTGGAGGGGCAAAACCCGTCCAGCGCATTTCATTTGCGGGACGGGTTGGATCTTGTCTTCGGCCTTTGGTAACGATCAAATATCTGCCTCGGACCAGCGTGCCGCGCACTGCGGTCTGATCCAGGGCAGACGATGGTTTAGGCGTACATTTTCGACATCTTGCGACGGTCAATCTTGCCTGAGAGGGTCAGCGGGAACTCTTGGCAGGCTTCAATGACGGCGGGTTGCATATAGGGTGGCAACTGTTCGGCCAAATGGGCGCGTACTGCCGTGATCAAGTCATCCGGCAACCCGTCGCCGTCGATGATCAGCATCAAGGACTTTGAAACGCCCGTGCGCAGCACCGCCACGGCAGTTGATATCCCAGGAACATCAAGCGCGCATTGTTCAATGGCCCCAAGTTCGATGCGCAGACCGTTCATTTTGACCTGACGGTCAATCCGGCCGATTATCAACAGTTTACCATCCGCGGTAATGATACCATTGTCACCACTGCGATAGCTTGGCATGCCTTTGAAGGTGCCAAAGTTGACGTTGTTTGGATGACCTTCAGGCAGATAGCGCCCGGCAACCTGGGTTCCGACCAGCACAATCTCGCCTTCTCCGGTCTCGTGCAGTTCGCCGTCACCAGTATCAACAAGCATCTTTGTCTCACCAAGGATCAGACCAAGGGTTAACGGATCCTTGCTGTCCAAATCTGCATCCGTCACCGGATGACAGTGGGTGATACAGGTCACTTCGGATGGGCCGTAGCAATGATAGATGGTGCTGTCGGGGAACGCTTTGCGCAACCGGCGCAGCAATGGTTTGGGAGCTTCTTCACCACCGACCCAGAAACCTTTGAGCTGTGGGAATTTCTCAGCGTTGAAACGGTTTGATTCTAGCAAAATGCTCAGGAATGCGGGCGTGATGGTCAGTGTGCCAGCAGGAACATCTTCTTGCCGCCGCAAGATCGACACGATGGCATGTGGGTTGGCGTTGTGGCGATGGTCCAGAATATATGTCGCACGTCCTGCCAACAGCGGTGGCCAAATGTCGGTCATCGCCATGTCAAACGACATGCTGGCATGGTTTATGGCTGCATATGGGCCGTCCATCGATTCAACGATGTGGGGTTCCATCCAGTTCCAAAGACTAAAGAAGTTGTCCCGCTGAATGGGTATGCCCTTTGGTTCGCCCGTACTGCCAGAGGTGAAGGTAATATAGAATGGTGCAGTGTCTGTTTGCGACGTGTGGTAGGGCATCTGAAACGGGAGATCCGCAAGCGGTTGGGTCAGAATTGTCCCGACACTGACGTCAATATGGTCTTCTCCTGCGTCGATCATTACAGAGCACCCGCAGTTTTGAATGATCTTTTCCACGCGGGCAGGGGGAAAGCTGGTTTCGGCAAAGACAAACCCACGGGCGGCGCAGGTGCTGGCAATCATCGCCGCAACCACGTCAATTTGTTTGTGACCGCGCACCAGCACTGGGCCCAAATTCTGTTTGCCACCGTCGCTTTCGACCAATGCGGCATGGATGGCGGCAACCCGTTTGCCCAGCTCGGCATAGGTCATTCGGTTGGTGTCCGAAATTAATGCGACACTGGTGTCGTCATGCGCCAATCTGTCGATAAGTGTGTTAAATGCTTTGTGAAACATGTCAGGCCCTTTCTATGTTTTCCAAACGGCGCGCGCCGTTCAATTTGACGGCACCACGAGGTTCCAGAACGATCCGAAACATCTGTTTCAAATCGCCGGGCCGGGTGCTTGGATCGCGTTGCAGAGTGAGTTTCTGGCAGATGACCGAGAGCGCATAGGTCAACTGTTGATTTACGATGTTGGAGCCCGGACAGATCCGGCTGCCCGCCCCAAATGGAAGATAGGCATCTCGGGATGCGGGTTTTGCGTTTAGAAAACGCTCAGGATCAAACTGTGTTGGGGTGTCCCAATTTACGGGGTTCAGATGTACCAAAAGCGGGCTGAACAACACACTTTGACCTGCTTCAAAGCGGAAGCCATCCAGTTCGAATGGCGCGGCGATTTGACGTTCAAGGAATGCAGTTACCGGTTTCATCCGCAGGGTTTCGCGCAGTGTTGCAAAGGCCAAAGGTGTTTGTGCCATACGCCGGGGATCTAACCCAAAGGGTTCCGCCTCGGCCGCAATTCTGTGCTGCAAGTCAGGCTGTTCTGACAGATGCACCAGCGCCCAAAAAAGCGTCATCGCATTCATATGCAGGCTGGCGGCCAAAAGCCCGGCAACAACTCGGCGCATTCTTTCGTCACGGGTTCCGGGAAATTGGTCAGACTGCAAAATTGTATCCGTGATAGACTGTGTCGCGGCCCCATCTGCGATTTGCTGCAACAGCTGATCAATATGTGCGTCAAGCACGGTGTCAGGATGATCCGGCTCTATTGCTGCCATACGTTGAAACAGATTGGTGTCGAGGGTTTTTAACAGGTCATGCGCCGGTGCGTTTAATGCGGCATTGCGAAACAGCGGATCGCAAATGGCCTTGGTCGCCCAGTCCAAACATAGCTCATCAAGTGGTAACGCATCGGGGCCTGATAGATCATGAACAAGTTGCGTTGTGGCATCCGCCAAGGGGCGTTGAAACCATTCCTTTGAGGAGCTTAGCAAGCTGACCATTTCCTTGCGCATCTCTGCCCAGCTTTCGGCGACACAAGAGGTTTGCAAGGTCTTGCCCAGAACGCTGCGCATGGCGGCGGCCCCCGATCCGTCTACCGTGTGGTCCTTGGTGAACAGGTGTTCGTTTTCGCGCCAGAATTGGATATGCGAGGTGTCCGCCAGCAGCGTCAGCGCGCGCCCGTTTCTGGGCAAGGCCAACGTGACCAATGGCCCGTGGTGTTTCACTGCCGCCTCGGCGCATTTCAAAAAACCCAACCTATCCAACGCGATTTCCGTCACGTCATAGCGCGGTGGCAGCGGCAGGACGGGCGCGGCATTTGCGGAATAGACAAACGGCCCGGCTTGGCTGGCAAGTTTGATTGTACCTGCCTTATCAATCTTGGAGTTTTGATTGAGGTGCAGATCCGGGCAGAGATACCAGAATTTTGGCACCATGGCGGGTGGTAGAACCTCGGCTACTTTGCGGGCGATGGCGGGTAAGTCGTCAATTGTATTTGGGCCATGCACATAGGCGTTCAATGCGCGAATTGTGCCTTTTATCTCCATCGGCTCGACAAAGGCGGATTCTATGTCGTCAAATCCGGCAATCACCGTTTCGATCTCAAGCAGGTCCATGCGCATACCCAACAGTTTGATTTCCCGGTCGATCCTGCCAGCAAAATACCAAAGCCCGTCTTGCATCTGACGCCCTGCATCGCCGCTAAGGTAGAGCTGTGGGGCGGGAAATGCGGCAGCCTGTTTTTCTGGCATATCCAGATATCCGGCACCGACACAAGGACCATGGATCGCGATTTGCCCATCTTGCACAGACAGTTCACAGCCCGGGCGCGCCTGTCCGATTGGTAACGGGTCTGGCGCATCCAAATGGTGTTGTTCGATTGTAACAGATGTGACGGCAACAGTGCACTCGGTCGGCCCGTAGGTGTTGATGATCCGCGCATCTGGGAACCGTTTGCGCAGGGTTTCAACCAGCGGCTTGTTCAGTACTTCACCACAGAACAGAAATGTTTTTAGCTGGGGCAGGGCGCTTGCATCAAAGGTTTTGTCCTTGAGATATATTTGCGTTGTGGAGGGGGTAGAGACCCACAGCCCAACTCCATGATCGGCGTATCGCTGAATATATTTGCGCGAGTTAATGAATTCACTGTGGTCCAAAGCGCTGATTGGTTTGCGCCGTATCCAAGCGGACCAAAGCTCAAACAAGGACACGTCAAAACAGTGTCTAACCGTGCCACTGACGGCGTTAAAAGGTATGTCTTTCAGCAAGTCGTCTTGAAGCCAATGCACAAAATTGGCCAAGTTCGCGTAGGTTACTTTGATCCCTTTTGGTTGGCCGGTGCTGCCGGAGGAGAACATGATATAGGCAATGTCAGCATCGGAGCGAGGTGTTTTTCTAAGCGGTGTCACTTCGCCAGTGTGGCTTGGCAGGTCGTGCATCGACCAACCCCCAACGCCTTGGATAACAGGCAAGGTCGCATCCGGTTCAGTCGACAGTAGCAGCCTGGCTTTGCTGGATTGCGCGATCCTGATCAATCGCAATTCCGGGGTATCTGTTTCAACTGGAACCACTGTGCGACCTGACAAAAGGCACGCCCAATATGCGATATGATAGCTGGCGTTTTTATGGCCCCAGACGATCACTGGACTGGCATTTTGATCTTGCCCGGCAAGTTGTTCTGACAATGACACCGCGCGCTGATACAGATCAGCAAAGCTCAGGTCCCCGGCAATATGGAAATAGGCCGGATCGGGACAGTTAGCGAACTGATCAAATATACCGCGCAATGTCACCTGAGCAGTTATCATGCCATCGCGTCCTGCTTGCGGTTGGTCGTGACAAAGTTGCGCACGGATTCAATGGTCGCAAACTGCTCATAGGATAGGGTTGCCTGATCAATCACCAGATCGGGCACCGTTTCCTCAAGCTGCATGATCAATTCCAGCATCAAACCGCTGTCCATACCAAGGTCGGCTTCAAGGCGGGTATCATCAGACCATTCAGGCGTGGTTGAGGGTTGCAAAACCTCTGTCATGGCTTCAATGACTTCTGCGTAAAACGGTTTCATAGCGGTCCCTTTCATGTGGTGATCGGCTGTTTAATCGGTGGGGTATCAAGCGGTGCAATGGCGAATTGAGCGCGGTCAATCTTGCCATTTGGGGTCAGTTTGAAGGCACCGATAATGTCGATGACACGCGGCACCGCCACCGGCTCCAACTGCAACGCGCACCAGTCGCGCAGGGCGTCCGGGGTCACTGTGGCATCGTCCACCAAAGTCACAGCCGCACATACGGTTTGTTCTCCGCCTTTGGTCTCGCGACCATAGACAACCGCCTCGGTCACGGAGGTGTGACGCCGCAAGGCGTCTTCGACTTCTTTGGGGGCGACCTTTTCGCCTTTGACCTTTAAAACATCGTCTTTGCGGGCCAGGAAATGGACAAACCCATCCCCATCAAGCCGACAAATATCGCCGGTATGAAACACGTATTCGCCCGGAAACAGGCCGGGCCGTAGCCGTTCGGCGGTGCGTTCAGGGCTGTTCCAATATCCTTTCATGACGGTGGCACCTCGGATCACCAATTCGCCTTCGGCATTCTTGCGGTGCATGTCGCCGATGGCATCCACGACCCAAAGTTCGGTGTTGGGAATGGCGATGCCAACGCTGTTTTTCTTTTCCTCCAGCAGGGCAGGCGGGACGTAGGTGCAGCGATGACATTCGGTCAGGCCATACATCGAAAACACGGTTGCGGTGGGCAGGCAGGCCTGAAGTTGGTCAATCAGTTTCGGGTCCAGCGCTGCGGCGGTGCTTGACACAAGGCGCACCGCGCTCAGATCAAAACGGGACGCCAATGCAAAGACCAAGGGCACCATCGTCGGCACAACTGGAAACGCTGTTGCGCCACTTTTACTGAGGCGATCAAGCGAGAACAGCGGTTTGGCGAAATTGCGTTCAATGACCACAGACGCCCCGACAAGGGCCGCCATGGTCAGCTGGTGCATGCCGTAATCAAAAGTCAGAGGGATCGCGACAAAGATGCGGTCTTGGGCCGTATATTCAAGATATGTGGCAACAGATCGCGAGGCGCTGACAAGGTTTTGCTGGCTGAGCATCACACCCTTGGGCGTTCCTGTGGACCCTGACGTATAGATGATACAGCCAAGATCCTGATCAATCAGTTTTGTTGCACCAAGATCGGACAACTCAGCCGGTTCTGACTGATCCCACCCGATGTTTTTGGTCAAGATCAAGGTATCAACCGTCCCGCAGGCTGATTTGACCGTGTCGGTATATTCGGGATCGGCGATGATCGCAGCAGGCGCGCAATCTTGGATAATGTAAGACAGCTTGGCTTGCGGAATTTCCGGTGAGATCGGCGTGACAACCGCGCCCGCATAAACAACGGACCAATAGGCGGTGGCAAAATCTGCGCTATTGTCCATGTACAAAACAACGCGGTCGCCGGGAGCCACACCAAGCTTGTTTAATCCTGCGGCACCTTGGCGCGCGATGTCATGCAAAGCAGTATAGGTGATCTCACGATCCACATCGGAAATTGCCAATGTGTGGGGATGGTGCAGGGCGCTGTGTGCAAGATGTTGATACAGAAATAAATGTGTTGGCAGCATGTTAATGACCCCTTGTGATAACGACACCCGCATAGGAACCGGTCATTCCAGATGCGAATGAGAGAATTTTTGTTGGCCCGGCATCGGTGTCCTGCATCGACAGCCATGTCTGGTAATTCAAAAACAAATCACCGCAGTAGCAGTGGCCGATTTTTGACAGGTTATTCTTCCAGATTTGCGCCTGTTTCATACCCACCAGATTTGCCACGCGGTCAGAGGTGAACGGGCTGAGGTGGGTTGGAAAGATGACATCAATCTGATCAGGCGCAATGTCGGCGCTGGTCAACAGCCGGTTCACCAGACCGCTCATCCGCGGCAAGAATGCCTGATCAAATGCTTGTGTGACTTCTTTGCTGACATCAATCATCGGTTCGAACAGGCCTTCGAAATGGCCCGTTTCCGTGGCAACAATTTGTGCGCCCTCTGTGCTGCCGATCTTGATGAAAGCAGCGGCGGTCGCCTCTCCGTATAGACCTTGATTGTCTGCATATTGCAGCATTTCCAAAAAGCACTTTTCCCCTGTCAGGATCACCACATTC
Organism: Sulfitobacter sp.; assembly: GCA_051251995.1. Taxonomy (GTDB): domain Bacteria; phylum Pseudomonadota; class Alphaproteobacteria; order Rhodobacterales; family Rhodobacteraceae; genus Sulfitobacter. The sequence continues at coordinate 65,984 of JBPOFF010000012.1, read as the reverse complement.
TGCGGGCGGTCAGTTTGAAAGCTTTGCAGCATCCGCATGATCATGATCGCTGAGGCGCAGGAGCCATGGGCAACCGACATCACTTCGGGATCACAGTCGAATACCTGACGGACAAGTGCGCCCAACATGTCATCTTCGGGCGGCAGGGTGGAATTGACTGCGTGGCAATAAAATACGTAATCCACGTTGCCGATCAGCTCAGGATTGGCTTTCGCCAGTTCTGCAGCGCTATAGATCAACAGCTCTGGCAGGGTGCGTTCGGGGTGAAGCGCGGCTGATTCAAGGCGAAACATTCGGCTGAATATCCGGTGATTGCGGTCAGACCAGCCATAACGCCCGCGCAACGTATCCAAATCAGGAAAGCTGGCCTGAGACAGGGAATGGGCAACATCAACCAGTTGCATGCACGCCTCCCTGCGCCGGCTTGTTCATCCGGCAGGCACCCACAAACCCGCCCTGACCAACACCCACCAGAACGGCGCTGTTGATGGCGGAATCTGCCTGGAAACGGTCCACATTCAAAAACGCATCAGTGCAACAGCAATGACCATATTCAGCCAAGAGGTTCAGCCAGATGTCGTCACGCTTGGCCCCTGAAGTGGCGCAATACTGATCCCAGGTAAAGCTGTTGATGTTATGCGGTAAAATGGGTTCGCCTGAGGTGGGTTCAAACCCCATTTCGTCCAGAACATCACTGGTCAAACGGACCTGCGCGCGGTTGAAAGCGTGGACTTCTTTGTCGGTTGCATAAAGACCAAAGTGAAAATCGGGATTGCTGTGCAACACGATGTCGCTGATTTGGGTGCCGGTGGTTTTTGCATCGACCATGATCCCGGTAAAGGCATCGCCTAAAATGGTGCAGGCGGGCATGTAACGCTCTGCTGTTGGCAGGTCAGAAAAGCTTTCTCCGGCAACAATCGCGACCGACTTTGTGGTGCCGCGTTTGAGCATGTTTTGCGCCGCTTCAAGCGCCCAGAACAATCCTGCACAGCAGTTCTGATCCATCTCATAGACCTGATCAACATTGGCCAAGAAAGGGTGCAGGGATTGCAGGGTTTCAAGCGGGTCGGCAGCAGACATTGCGTGCAGCGGGCAGGCATGCACATAGATGAATGTGTCCGGCGGCGACGCGCCTGCGTCCTGATTTTTTTGCATGTCATCAAAGAGCTTGGGCAGGACATCGGCGATGTTAAATTCCGGTGTCCATTTGCGCACCTCGTTGATGCCAAAAATGCGTCGAAATGCCTTGGCTTCGAGGGGTTGATGACCCGCCGCGATCACGCAATCTTCTACCGCAATGCTCTGTTCGGGGAACACTTTTGAAAAGGCGGCCAGTCTCATGAGCGGTCCCCTTTGAAGGCAAGTGCTGTGACGTGATTGTCATCGCGGCACAGCAAAAGGTGATCACGGGTTTGATCAATATCATCAACTAATGCCGCAAAAGGGGCTGCACACAGATATGCATCACGGGTGATTTTGATCTGTGCATTACCCACATCAGTATCGGTCAGCAGAGAATTTGGCCCAATCACGGTGGCGCGGTCACCCTGCAATTCAAAATGGTCCAAAAGGCCAGCGACCAAAGTGGTATTTTCGGCGTCAGCGCCATGTGAGGTCCGCTTGTATCCACGGTACTCAAGACCCGCTTTGATGCTTGGATCCAACCGCAAAATGGCGGCGGCGTTGCTGGGTTTCAGATCATCCACCAGCTTGGATTTATACAGCAGGTGCTTTTGGTCGGCGATCAACAACAGGCCAGAGCAATTTTTAGCGGTCAGGTATTTATAGAGCGTATCAAAGGCAAAGAACGGTGCGGAAAGTCCGCGGTCAGAAATGGCAAAACCAAAGCAATTTTTCAGCCCGAGTTCGTGCATGGTAAAGTTGGTCACAGAGGTGCCCATGTGTAAATCGGGCAACCAATGGGAAAACAAAATCGCTTCGGTTTCGGATAGATCAACGGTCTTGGATAGTTTTGGCAACAGCGCCTTGATCATCTCAGAGAATGGCGCGCGATCGGGGGCCATCAACCACTGTTCAACGTTGCTGTCACCCGGTTCAAACTTCATCCCGTTTGAGAGGAAGAATTTTTCAACGTAATCACGCCAATAGTCGAACTGTTCCTCCCATTCCTTTTGGGGAGGCTCAAGTTCGCCGAATTCGCCCCACTGAATTTGGGCCGGGTCTATGTATAATGTCATATCAGGCACTCGCTGCATAAGAACGGAAGGCTTGAACCAAATGGATATGGGTCGTACCTTCCATGTATTCGAAAGATCGGGCATCCCGGCACCGCTTCATCAGCTGCGCATGCTGTTCAAGGTCGGTGGTTGGCATGTGGGTAAAGGCCAGTTGCATCGCATCATCAAGAAAGGTGATCGCCTCAACCATCAGGCGGCTGGTGTCGTGTACCTTTGGTTTGCCCTGCTCCAGCGCACTGCCAATTTCAGCAACCCGAGCCAGTAATGCGGACAGTCGGATAAATGCGTGATCCAGATGGCGACGCGCCACACCACAGTCAGCAAGATCGGTGAGAATGCCGCGTGAGACCCCCAGTGCCATTGTAATGACCATCGGGCGATACCGTTCAAAAACCCGGTTCATCGCAAAAAATCCGTCACGCAATCCGCGATCAATGCCATGCCCGACAATTGACGTTTCATCAATCGGCAGGTCAGTCACATGCAATTCACCCAGATCGGCACCGCGCAACCCGCTTGTTTTCAGGCGGGTCACTTCCATCTTTGACAACATGTCGGTGTCAGCAATCACCAACCGATGGGACTTGGTGCGTTCGTCTTTGACAAAGATCACACCTAAATCGCTTTGCGGCATTGAGCCGACCAATTTCTTATGCGCTGTCAGGACCAGTTTACCGTTCTTATGTTCAATTTTTGAGGTGCCATGGGTGGCATCAGACCCTACTGTTGGTTCGGTGACGGCAAAGAAATTGCGTGGTGGCCGGGGCCGCCGATAGCGTTCGAAAAACATTTCCTGCTGTTCGGTGTTGCCTAAAACAGACATCGCAAACCCGCCAAGGCCAGGTGTCGGTAACGCCAGAATGCAGTTTGGGTCGTGGCGTGAAATACGTTCAGAAACCCCAAGCAATTGCAGATAACTGACCGGGCCAGGCCCAAACCTCCCGCCGCAATTTGGGATTTCGCTATAGGCTTCTGGAACTTCGATCAGGGTCAATGCCCGCATCAAATCCAAGGTCCAAAGGTCAGCCCAATCCTCGGGGTCTTTTTCCAACCTGCGACCAAATTCATAAAGCTGTGGCGCGATCTCGTCGATCTCTTCCAGTGCGGGGTGATTGAACATATCCATTTTATGTTGTCTCCTTAACGCGTGTCATTTCTGCTGGGTGTGCCATCAGTGGGCGGCGCACTTGCGGGACCAAATAGTCCGATAGTGAGGCGCGTTCGCGGATCACGCTGATGGTTTCGTCATCAACCAAGACCTCGATCGGGGCACCAAAGCTCAGGAAGTTGACCGGGGATGCGGAAGGGCCATAAGCGCCTGAACGGTTGATACGGATCAGATCACCAGCCGCGAGTTCAACCATAGAAACCTGATTGCCGATAGTGTCTGTTGGGGTGCAAAGCGGGCCTGTGATGGTCCATTTTTCTGGAGTGCCGTTCTTTTCGCCGACATTCGTAATGGGGAAGTTATTGCGGAACATTGCAGCTTGGCCTGCACCAGTGTGGCAGTTTGAACCGCCGTCGCAGATGGCAAAACGCGTGCCTTTGGACGTTTTTGTATACCGCACACGGGTCAGAAACACGCCCGCTTCGGCCACGATATATCGCCCCAATTCGACAACGATTTTTGTCTGTGGATATTGGGTGCGTGCGGCAGTCAAAATTGGACGTAAGGTTGCGCCAAGTGCGGGCAAATCCAGATCGGTTTCGCGTTCGGAATAGGCCACCCCATATCCGCCGCCGATGTCGATGAAATCCATCGGATGACCCGCGATTCCCGTCAGCTTATCCGCCAATTGCAGGATCGCCTGTGTGTTCTGAACGATGACGTTATGATCCAAAATCCGTGTGCCCATATAGACGTGCATTCCGGCAAGGCGCAGGCTTTTGTGACTCTGCGCTTTGCGGATCGCCGCCTCTAGGTCCGCTTCGTCGATGCCAAATTGCGTGGGCTTTCCGCTCATCGACAGGCGTGCGCCGGGAACATGGAAAACCGGATTGATGCGCAGACCGACATCTTGGGTGATGCCGATTTTCGTCGCAATATTTGCGATACGGTCCAGCTCATCCAAGGATTCGGCGATGATGGCCTTGAGGCGCAGGGTCATCGCGCGGGTCAGTTCTTCGTCTGATTTGGCAGGCCCAACAAAGATCATCTTGCTGGGGGCAACCCCCGCCACCACACAGGCTTCGATTTCAAAAAGGGAGCACACTTCGGCACCCATGCCCTGTTCAACCACCACTCCAACAAGCGACACATTTGGGTTTGCTTTGAGGGAGTAGAAAAAATCGACGTCGGGCAGTTCTGATTGTAATCGCGCCACCCCATCGCGCAGGGTTTTAGCGTCATAGACATAGGCAGGTGTGCCAGCCCGATCCGCCACGTTTGTTAGAACATCATCGCGGATGCTCATGCCTGCTGCTCCAACAGAACTTCGCTGAGCGCGCGGGAGGTGAATTCGATGATGCTGGCCTTGTCGGTGAACACCTCTGCCGGGTTTTCATCCAACATCTCAAGCATATCGAACATGTCGACGCCCAGGTCTTCAAATCCAAGGCTGACGCCGCCGATCAGACGGACTAAACCGACTGAATCTAACAACCCATTGTCGCCGTAAATCTGCGCGCCATTCATCACGCGGGCGCTGTCTTCTTTGCTGAGGCCCGCAAGTGTTAATGCGTTGCTGAGGGCCTCGGTTACTTTCGCAGTCACATCAAACACAGATCATCTCCTTTGATTTAATTGTCTTTACGGCGGGGGTTTCCACGCCAGTTACCTGAAGCACTGAACAAGAAGCCGTTGCCCCCAGACCGACACTCACCAGCAGCACCAGATCACCACTTTTCAGACGTCCTTCACCCACGGCATCCATCAGGTTCAGAAACGGATCCGCGTTGAACATGTGCCCAAAACGCGGCACATTTTTGAGGTAGATTTGGTCGGGCGTGGCCCCGCAGGCATCGCGGATTTGTTCCCATGAGGGCAGGTTCACGTTGTGTGGTAACACCAATTTGACATCACTGATGTGCAAGTCAGCCCGTGCCAGTGCGTTTTGAATACATTCGGTAACAAACCCTACGTATTCCTTGGCAAAACCTGACGCTTCAATTGCGCCGACAAGTCCTGTCATCACTGAATATTTGCCCCGGCGTTCGGTATGGGTGGTCACATACCGAAACTTGCCGGGTCTGCGCCCAACAAGCATCGCAACAGCGCTTTCGCCCATGATAGTGGTGTTTGGAATCTCGCGCAGCACCCGGTGAAAGCCTTTGTCACCAATCAACAGCATCGCGGTGCCGTCCTCGGGCAGCAGAACATCAATCATTTCCAACGCTGAAACAGCCGTAGCGCAGTGGTTCATTGTCAGGCTGAACACTTCGTTCTGATCAGTTGAGAATTGTGCGATTGGCAGAATGGCATCGTGGTGAATTGGCACAACGCTCATCAGTGTGTGACAGTAAAAAACCATGTCTAGATCGTCTTTGGTGAATGCCATGGATTTGGCAAGATCCATACAGGCGTCATCGACCATCGTATTCAGACTTTGGCTGGGATCGCGGGGAAAGGTTTCCAATCCAAAGAAACGCCCGTACATCCGGCTGTCCTTTGAACTCAGGTGCAGCTCTTCACTGGCGTCCATCATGTTCTGCATGCGGTCGGGCATCGCGGTGCCGATTTCAAGAATTTCAAGCATGGGCAGGTGCCTTTTGAATGAATTTCACGATCCGCTCGTGGACAGTGGGTGCCTTGATGATGCTATGGTGGGTGTACCCTTCGGTCAGCTCAATTTCGCTGTGTTGGGCGGCATTTGCCCAGTCTTGGGCGTTAGACACATTGACCATCCAGTCAGATTTATCGTGGATGACCAATGTGTTAACATCGAGAGAGGACAGGGAGGGAGAGCCCATGGCCTCAATCGATACCTTGAACCTGCGCGCATAGTGCCGGGCAATATAGTCCAATGTCTTGGCTGGCATGTCCGAAACCTCGACATAGGATTTCAGCAGGCCGTGCAGCGAAGAGGGTGCGCCGATGGGTATGTAGTTTTTAGCAGGAAACCCTTCGGCCAGTGCAATGGAGCCAATCAAGCCACCACCAGAATGACCGATCAGCGCCTCGAATTGCCCCATGTCCGTAAACATTTCAGCCACGGCTTTGCCAAGCTGATGAAAGGCAAAGCGTTTCCCATCAGAGGCACCATGGCCGGGCAGATCAAGGGTAAAAACCTCGTATCCCGCATCCGCGAGGGCCAAGTTCATTTTGTGCAGCATCGACGCTTTGCCGTTCCAGCCATGCAGCGTCAGAATTTTTGGACCACCTTGCGGGCCATAGCGAATAAGCCGCACTTTTGAGCCGCGATAGTTCATTTCTTCGATGCGGAATTTCTCTGGATCGCTTAACCGAACCTGCGCGCGGGGATCACGTTTGGTGGTTTCGAACCGTTTGACCGCGATCCGGGCGGCGTGCCCGGGTGCGACCCGCATCATCACTTCGATATCCTTTTTACGGATATACCAGCAGATCAGCCGATACCGCGTTTCGGGCTTGTAAACGATGCCGCCCATTTCCTTGGGTGCCATCCGCAGACGGGCCTTGGTGCGGGTGGAAATCTGATGTGATTTTGCCCCGACATAGAGGAACGGGTAAGCGATTTCATACAGCATGGGGGGCATCCATTTTCTTTACAAGGCGCAGCAAAAAGATGCCGTAAGCCACCATCGAGAAGGCCGCCGCAGCTGTCATAACCATAGTGAGGAGGGGAAGATCGCCGCCACTTTTCAGCAAGTAAATTGCAAGCCCAACGGTGATCGCTTCGGCCAGTAATGTGATGACCAAAACCTGTGCGCCTTTGCCCAGATGTTCCAGAATGATCTGGACCATTGTGCCGACCCCAAGCAGGAAGAAAGTGAAGATCAGCAAGCCAAGCAGTGTGACTGAATCTGACCGCAGTGACATGTTTTGCGCAGGCACCATCAGGCCGACAACATCCGCGTGGAAAACATAGAGAACGGCGGTTGCGATCACATAGATCAATGCAATCATGGCGGTGCCATAGGTCAGAATGCGGCGGCTTTCTTCGCCATGTTCGTGATCACCCTTGGTGTTGATCATGATTGCGATGGCCGATCCGGCTGCAATGGCAGGGATAATAAACAACACGCGCATACGGATGACCAAGATAAAGCTGGATGCCGTATCTTCACCGAAATTTGCCAGCATCGGAAAAATGACCATGGCGGCAATTGACCCGGCAAAGGTGGTCAGGAACGTCGGTACGCCAACGCCGATCAGCATGCGGATCACGTTGCGTTTGTACCCTTGATCAACTGAGGGTGCATGTTCACCAACCTCGCGGTTCAAGAGGTAGTAGATGACGGGAAACGCGGCAATCGGTCCGGCCAGATTACCAATTAGAATGGCGTCGAAGCCTAAATTCAGAACCAATATGCCGACGGCTGTGGCTGTGAAATCGACGATGATCAAAACGGCAAATGGGATAAGCGCCAGACCAGTGCGGCCCTGTCCGCGCAAAGCGGCATTGCGCACCTCAAAGATAAAGAACGGAATGAAGGACAGAACAAAAAGTGCCATTTTAGGCATAATTGGATGCATGACGCTGTCAGTCGGGATGAAATTCTGCACGCCATAGATGCCTAGACCAACAAGCGAGATAAGAACGCTGCCGAGAATGGAAAAGAACTTTGTGGCGCGTTGAATATCGCCTTTTGGCCAGTTTTTGACTGATCTTGAGCTGAACACCTGATTGGCGACGGCCAAGGATTCCATAAAGGCCAGCATCAGGATGAAACCCGGCGTGACCATCGAAAAAATGTACAGTGCTTGGGTATCGTTGTGATAGGTCAGCAGACCTAATTTGGCGATGGCCTGCGTAGCAGCGGTAAGGGACCCAACCATCAACGGAAAAGACATCAACAGGACGCGACCCCCGATGGAAAAGAAGCCGTTTTTTGACCCAGCGTATCCGGCGGTGGCAGGGCCGTGCGGTATCGACGTTTCAGTTGCCGTCATGGTTCTGTCCTTTCTCAGATATAAGATCTGTTCGAAATAGAATGAGGTGCGCGAGCGGCACTGGAACGTTCTGGAAATGAAATCTCGACCGTATCGGCCTTGAGCGTGCCAACCGGACCAATGCGATGTTGCCGATCGACAACCAGCACCGCAAAACCGTCATCCGGCAGCTGACCAGCAATAAACCGGTCAATCTTCTGCTTGGCTTCAGCATCTGTGGCAGCATCGGGGATGCGAATGGTGCAGCAGGGGCCGCGGTAATTAATGGCATGCAACAGGCTTGGCAGCAGCGGCATCATGCTTTCGCTTTTTTGCCCCCGGTGCACATAAATCAGCATGGCAGGTATTTCTGAAGGGTGATCAACGGGGTGAAATAAACCCCGCAGCATATCAACGGTTTCCGGCGCGTGTTTGTTACTGTCGTCGGAAAACGCCGCCACTTCATAATCGGTGACACCACCCGAAATACACCAGGGGCCGGCGTCAGAGCATTCTTTGCCCCTTGCCGGTCTGATGGTGACTTTGGGCCGTAAACTGGTGGCTGGGCGCATCACCTCAGGGGCGGGCATGGTCAAGACGGACATGCGACAAGTTCCTTTGTTGGAGCTGTCTTGGCCGCAGGTACCGTGACGTTTGCCTGTTCGTTTGCTGCTGAGCTTTGGGCTGCGTGTCCGGCCAGACACATGGACAGAAACTCAATCGAGTTTACTTCGCCCAATAAATATCCATGTCCGCCCATCAGCTTTGATGCTTTCATCGTCGCGTCAGACAGCGCGCGGTGCAGCGCGTCAAAATCAATCGCAAGGCTGTCATCCAGAAACGGCACTGCCTCTTGGCGGATCTGTTCTGCGACACCATAGCTTTCGACAAAACACGCCTTGACCAACTGATGTTGCAAGATCGGTTTGCCGCCGCTTTCGCGACCTTCCAGATGGCGATAGGCGCGGTCCAGCATCCGGCACAACAGACCAGCGCGCAAAACCAAAGCGCCAACAATGGCGCGGTGACCCGCAGGGGTGGTGTCATTGACACGCACCCATTCCATTCCGATTTCATGCAAAACCGGATCGTTCACAGCGGAAAGCGGTTGATCTTGCAAAGGCCCATTTGGACCCAAAAGCGGCGCGCCAGACCCGATTGCCACCATTGCATGGCCGGCAAAGACGACAAACCCGGGGCGACCCGTGACAAAGCTACCTAGATCAGTCAGGGCTTTCTCCAACAGGCCCGTGCGGGCGGCGTCGAAAAATCCATCAATCAGGCGGCGCTCAAGCTGCGGCTGTATCGGCTGCATTTTCTTGACCCTCTGTTTCTTTTGCGAACGGCTCAAGAAACTCGAGCAGTAAAGACACGTTGTTAAACGACGCTTCGGCCAAATCTTCGGGGTTGAATTGCAGGCCTGGAATACGGTCTTCCAATGACAGCAAGAAGTGTACGAACATCACGGAATCCAGATCGAAATCGCGGTCTAGAAAGGTGTTTTCGGAAATATCGTCGACGGGGCGTTCGATAACCTCGCTCAGCGCGTCGCGCACAGTATCTTTGAAATGATAGGTCATTGGATTTCCTTTTTGCTTGATGAGTTGAATGAAGTTGGTTCCAGTTTTACGGCGGCAAATGTGACGCCATGTCCGGCTGAAAATAGAAAAATGGAGGAGCCTTCTGGCGGCATGTCACGGGCGACGCTGTGGAAATTGTCGGAGCAGAACATATGGCCATTTTGCGGGTCGGCCCCGTCAGCGATGTTGCCATCCAGCCCGGCATTACGCAGAACCCGTTCAATCAGTGGCGGGTTCAGATTATAGGGAACAATGACCGGATTACGGGCGAAAAACTCTGGGTCCTGCGCAATATTTGATTTCAAAAATTCGGTCAGCCCTACCTCAAAATCCGTTTGCAAGGCCTTGCGGTCCTCAAGCGCCATGTCATCTGGATTGATGTGATAACGGGGCAGGTGGGCAACCTTGGTGTCGCGCACTTGTAGCTTTCCACCGGGGGCAAAAAGCACTGAAACAGCGGCTTCACCCAGCAACCCAACAGAAAGACGGTTGCCTGCTGGATGGAATGCTTTCTCACCCGACAGAACGATAAAAGGTTGATCCAAAGTCGCCCCAAAATGAACCGCGGCAAGCCCTGAGGCGCAATTGGTCATGCTGAATGTCAGGGTCTCCCAATGGCCAAGGCCAACATGTGAAAAGATATCGTTCAGCCAGCTCTGTTCAAAGAATGTGTTGTGCGTTTGGGTCTTGGTATAGATCCCGTATCCGTCTATTTCGCGCAGATGAGGACGATCAGCCAACAGCCCTTCCAGCGCGTCGATCAACATGTCGCAGTGGCTTAGCGTATTCAGGCGGACACCTGTTTGGCCGAAGAACCGTGTGTACATCCGAGCAGATTTTGCACCAATACCGTGCGTTTGATCAATCTGATCAAGCGGCACAATATGCGCGTCTTTCTGGCTCAAAAATACATGTTGCATCCCCAGCATGGAAATACCTTTCGCTCTACTTTAAATTTAATCGACATTGCCTATATCAACTTGAGGGAGAGGTTTTTGCGCCCTCAGTTCTCAAATCAATCTTTTCCAAATGGGGCAGTGTGACTTCAAACCGTGCCTGAATGAAACAAGGCTGGACGCGGACAGAGACCTGAATTACGTCAATATTTGACCTAGATCGCGATTTAGTCAGGTAGCAAAAGATGCAGCCGTTCGAAATTTAGGGGATATTATGTTTTGTGAGTATGGATTCGCCACAAACTCATCAAAAGGGGCATAAATTAATGGGTATGTCAGTTGACGCCAAATCTGATATTCCCGCAGAAGCAGTGCGTTTTTTGACAAAAGTTATGGGGTTTGACGCTGGGACGCCTCAGGTTGTTGCATTCCGTGGCTACTACGATGCGGCGCAGTTTCATCCTGATCTTTTTGCAGTTCTTGGCGTTGAATGTCCCGAGCGTTTGACCGATGCGGTTGTAAAACGGCAGGCAGAATACCTTGTTGGCCGACGTTTGGCGCGTTTAGCACTGGAATCGCTGCGCAGTGCGGTTGTCGACATTCCGACAGGTGAGGGTGGGGCCCCACAATGGCCAAGCGGAATCGCAGGATCAATCAGCCATTCCCACGGGGTTGGTGTTTGCCTTGCCGTGGCTGATGCAGACATGTTGGTGGGCGTTGATGTGGAAATGATCGCCAGTGAAAAGCTGATGACGGCGATCTTGCGAATGACGATGAATGACAGCGAATGCGATTTGATCGAGGATTTACCGCTGGCAACCAAACGTACCATGGCGACCTTGGTGTTTTCGGCCAAAGAGACACTTTATAAATTACTCTACCCCGTGGTTGGCCGCTATTTCGGGTTTTCCTGCGCTGAGATTCGCACGCTTCCTAATGCGGGGATGCTTCGGCTTTATCTGACCAGCGATCTGCACCCAAGTTTGCCCAAAGAGGCGTTCTTTGATCTGACCTATTCAACAACGGTTGATCAGGTCATGACCTGGGCCGTCATATCGCGGCCTGCCTGAAGCCCTGTCGGTAATCTGAGGGTGAGACATTCAATAGGCGAACAAAGGCGCGGCGCATGCGTTCTTCGTCGTTGAACCCACAGCGTACGGCAATTTGTTTGATCGCTAAATCGGTTGTTTCAAGTATGTTCTGAGCAACCTCGGTGCGGGTCGCTTCGACTGCTTTTGCGGGCGTCATACCCATGTGTTTTGAATACAGTCGCGAGAAGTTGCGGGCGCTCATGTTCATATGATCGGCTAAAACCTCCACTTGCAGGTCCAAGTGCAGATTTTCGGCGATCCATTGATGAAGGCTGTCAAATTGGCCAGTCGTGTCAAGCATCTGCCGGTCCAGGATGGGGCTGAATTGCGACTGGCCACCGGATCGAACCATCGGAGTGACCATTGATCTTGCAACATTCAGTGCCGATGGCCGCCCCAAGTCCTCTGCAATCACGGCCAAGGCCATGTCGATCCCGGCTGTGATGCCAGCGGAGGTCCAGATGTGGCCGTCCTTGATGTAAATCGGGTCCATTTCGACCTGAACGTTCGGAAATTCGTATTGCAGCGTTTTGCAATCATCCCAGTGGGTGACGGCCCGCCGTCCGTCCAACATACCCGTTGCCGCGAGAACCAAAGCGCCAGAGCAAACGGAACAAACCCTATGCGCCCCTTGTGCCAGTTTTGTGATCTGCGCCAATAACGCCGCATCGTGCATGGCAGTGTTGGCCCCATCACCCCCAACGATCACAAGTGTGTGGATGTGGCGCTGATTATAGTTCGTCATCGGTTCGCTTGGGATGGGAACCACGGTGTTGGTTTTGACCATACCGCCGGATATCGACGTGACCGCGCATGTATATCCATTGCCTTGTGATGTCGGATCAATGGCATGGGAAAAGACCTGTAAAGGTCCGACAAGATCAAGCAGCACAATATTGGGATAGATGACAAAAACCACCAATCTGGGGTCATCAGCATTGTTTTGGGATTTGGCAGAAAGTGAGGTCATGTTGGCATTCATGCCATGCGAAATCCTGTTAGTCTACTGATAGATCAAAATGGAGACATCCCATGTTAGTACTGAAACCAAACTGCGAATGTTGTGACAAGGATTTGCCAGCAACGGCACCCGATGCCCGTATTTGCACATTTGAATGCACGTTTTGCGCCGATTGCGCGGAAACTCATTTTGCCAATGCCTGCCCCAACTGCGGCGGCAACTTTGTGCACAGGCCCATCCGTCCGGAGAAACATCTGTTGAACTATCCGGCCCCCACCAAACGATTCACCAAAGCACATCCAGAATGCGCGCATCTGCACGCTTGAGGATCGGAGGCCCCATGAACGATTTATCCCATATTTTGAACTGGCGCAGATTTGATGACCGGATCACCCTGTCGGGTCAGCCAACAGAGGACCAACTGGCCGAAATAAGCCGCCTTGGTGTCACCCATGTCGTCAACCTTGGGCCACATCATAATAGAGGCGCACTTGAGGACGAGGCGGGTACTGTTGCTGCCCTTGGGATGACGTACATCTATATACCTGTCGAATTTGAAAACCCGACGGACGAAGACTTTGCCAAGTTCTGTGCTGCCATTGAAAACCTGCCAGAGACCCAAATCCATGTGCATTGCATATATAATGCCCGCGTAACGGCGTTTATGTACCGCTATGCCAAGTCTGGAAAGGGCATGTCAGAAGCGCAGGCCTATGCGATGATGGATGGCATTTGGCGACCCGGCGATGACTGGGCCGCGTTTATTGGCAGTAAGGATGCGGTTGGACAGCCTAACCGATATGCGGGCGACGACTATTAACAGGTCGTAGCCTGCACGGTGTCGGTCTGGTCTTTGATAGAGTCATAGGAGCGGGTGTTGATATCCCCGCTCCACCGCCACAGGGCCAAAATCCACGGGCGATGGGATCACCATAATCGTGGGCGCCGTATGGGGTCCTTGCGGCGAACCTTCACAAAACAACAAAACTTCGGACGCTTTTGGCGGGCCTATCTGTGAACAATGCAGCCCATGAAAGTCGCATTCGTAATGCTAGCCAGTATCGGATTGCGTGCCGTAACAGAAAACTACGTGTTCTTAAGGAATGCTCAATTGTCCGGCGGTAAGAGACTGTCACTAAATTACCATCATTGCGAACACTCATGGCGGTAGTTGCAGGTTTACCGTTTGTCTATGGCCCCGCTTGTGGCAATTTTCCGCTGATAAGAGTGTGCCCAGTTGTTTGATTTTGTCTAACGCGCTGGTTTTAAAAAGTTTTGTGGTCATTTTCGACCATCCGCGTGTCTTTCGTACCCCTAGATTGGAACGTCCTATGTCATTTTTTACCCGCTTCTTAGCTTTAGCCATGATGTTTTTGGTGTTTGCGGGGGCCGGACATAGGGCAGATGCACAGGGCGCGGCCCCTGATTTATCCTACCAATTCAATCCAAGCAGTTTTGAAATCGGCGGGTCTGGCGCAATCGTTTATACGATTGATGGCACGGCGAGTGATGCAACATCTGGACTTGGGTTCACCCATACCCTGCCAACAACGCCCGGATTGATGACGATTTCGGGTGCGTCGGCCAGTCATAATTGTGCGTCCGGCGCGTTGAGCGCGAATGACGGGGCAGGGACGGTCACGTTTACGGGCGGGTCGTTGGGCCGCGGGGATGTTTGTACCGTCACCGTTCCAGTCACTGCAAACGCTGTTGGCACATATGCGGGTGGGGTGATAACGCTCAATTCTTCGGCGGGATCAAGCAGTGCGACATCTGTAAACCTAACTGTTTCTGCGGCATCAACCCTGTTGAATACGGGCAAGACAATTTCATTCAACACAATCGACATTGGTGAAATTGCGCGGGTTTCTTACAGCTTTGAAAATGTCCAATCCACGGGCGGCACAAATGTCACGTCCTTGAGCTTTTCTGAAACCTTGCCAGCCGGGGTTAAAGTTGCAGCCAATCCAAACCTGGCTGAAACATGTGAGGGGCCATCGGGCGAAACCCTGAATGTTCCTGCCAACGGGACAGCCGTTTCATTCTTCTTTAACGGGTTTAACTTTTCTGGTTTTGAGGTGCTAGCACCCGGTGAAAGCTGTGCTATCGCATTTGACGTTGTCGGTATCAGTGCCGGAAATTATACACTGACGTCCAGTAACATAAACAATAGCGGACCAAGCCTTCCGCCGCTTTCCGTAAACTTGACGGTTGACGCACCAAGTTCGTCTGAACCACAAATTTCAAAATCCTTTGCAACGGCTTTAAGTGGTCCGGGTGAAATTGTTGATCTGACGTTTAATATCTTCAACCCCAATCGGTCTGACAGCATGACAGCCCTTTCGTTTACCGATGATCTGGATGCAATGTTGGCCGGTACGGTGATGACGGGCGGACCGTTGGCTGATCCTTGCGGGGCTGGCTCAACTGTTTCGGGCACAAGCGTGATCAGTTTCTCAGGCGGCACACTTGCTGCTGGCGCATCATGTGCGTTTACCGTGCAAGTACAAATCCCAAGCGTGGCTCCCGCAGGGTCCGTGAACAACGTGACCTCTGCTATCATGGCAAGTGTGAATGGCGGGCCTGTGTCAGGTACCGATACTGCAACTGCGGTGTTGACCATTCAGGCGGCGCAACCCCTAAGCTGGTCTCGGGCGATTTCGCCAACATCGTCAGCGCCGGGAACAACAGCGAGTTTTGTATATACGATCACAAACCCAAATTCTGTTACGGCCGGATCATCAACATTCTCGGAAAACTTTTCTTCATTTTTCCCCGGCACAAACACCTATACCGGGTCAGGCGTCGGATGTGGCGCGCCGACGTTTTCAACGACGTCGGACTCAAGCGGATCCACCGGGTTTAGCGTAACGGGCATTGATATCGCAGCAAATTCAACCTGTACCTTCACCGCAAATGTTCCAGTTCCAAACAACACGCCAAGCGGCACATATTCATTCAACAGTTCTGCATTAACCTCGACGATCAACGGGGCCTCTGTTGTGACAGGAAGTTTGGCCGGTGCTTTGACCGTTACGGGCGATGCAAGTGTAAGCCTGACCAAGGCTTTCAACGATACGTTGGATGGCACAAACAATGATGCTGTGACGAATGGCAATCAGGTTGAAATGTCCCTGACCCTCAAAAGTGCTGATGAGTCGACGGCCACGGCGACGGCCATCACATTTACTGACGACCTGAATGCATTCTCAACTGGTACAACTGGATCTGTCACCAGCAACACTTGCGATGGCACGGCAGTGCTCAGCGCGGGTGACACATTGCTGACGGTCAGCGGTGCCACGTTGACAACGGGTGCGGAGTGTACGGTGACGCTTGCACTTACATTGGCGGGGGGCAGCAATGCGCGCACCACCAATACGACACAAGTTGGGTCCTTTATGGCTGGCGGCGTCAGCGGATCAATTCAGGCGGCCTCAGATTCAATCTTTATCGGCAGTGTTGAACCAATTATTGCCAGCCATGCCTATACGCCTTCGACAGTCTTGGCCGGGGCGACACCACAAATCAGCTATACCTTTACAAATCCCAACCCAACAGATGACGCAACGAACCTTACAGCGACGCATAACTTGAGCGGTGTTCTGAGCGGTCTTGCCTCGACTGGCATTGTTTCGAATACATGTGGCGGCGGGTCTTCGGTCAGCGGGACCACTTTTGTTATCATTAGCGGTGGCGCGGTCCCTGCTGGGACGTCTTGCGAAGTAGTGCTTGGCCTCAATGTGCCTGCCGGAGCTGTCTCTGGTGATTATTCTGGCCCGACAGGCGCAAATTCTGCGACAATTGATGGTGCGACCGTATCAGGTGATCCATCCAACGCGACCCTGACCATCGAAAATGAACCGCTGTTGTTTGCCAAGGCTTTTGCAAGCAGTTCAGTGGCGCCGGGAAATACAGTTGCGTTGGAATTCACACTGGAAAACCCGCTCAGCACTCCAGTCACAAATGTTGCATTCACCGATGATTTGAATGCGATGTTGGCGGGTTCATTGGTTGCGTCAGACATTTCCAATTCCTGCGGCGGGACATTTGCCACCGGTGGCAGCATGCTGGCTTATAGCGGCGGCTCATTGGCGGCCAATTCAAGCTGTACTGTGCGTATCGGCGTTTCGATCGATGCAGGGGCCGCAAACGGTGTTTACACAAACACCAGCAGCACAGTGACTGCCGATGCGATGGGGTCCTCGGTGGCGTCCAACGTGGCAACCGATACTTTGACGGTCAGCAGTACCGCAAATACTGTATTCACTCTTGCCTTTGGATCAGGCGCGCAGGTTGACCCGGGTGGGTCGATCGCGGGGCTTTACACGATAAATAATAGTTCAGCTTCTGCGCTGTCTAGCCTCAATTTTAACCATAATCTGGCAACGGCTGTGCCAGGTATGGTGGCAACCAATTTACCGATCAGCAATCCGTGCGGTGCAGGCTCATCCATTTCGGGCAGCGGGACAGTTTCGTTTAGCGGTGGTTCATTGGCCGCTGGGGCAAATTGCCAATTCACCGTCAACTATTCCGTACCCTCCTCCGCGACGGCGGGCGGGGTGACCAGCACAACCAGCGCGTTGGTCTCAAGTGGACTGACCATCGCACCTGCTGCATCCGGTGCCCTGACGATTAACGATACCGCCGACATTGCCGTCACAATGACCGACAGCGCGACAACAGCGATAGCGGGCGCAACAACGACCTATGTAACCGTCGTGACCAACAATGGCCCCTCTACTGACCCAGCGGTTGGCCTGAATATCGATCTAAGCGGGACCGCAGGCTGTGCGATTACGCCCTCAGCATCTGGTGGCGCCACAGGTGCCGCCGCGGCCGGACCAGCGGTGTCCAGCGCCACCCAAACACTGTCGATGCCCATCGGGTCCAGCGTGACCTACACGTCAGTCTGCAACATCGCCGCCAGTGCGACAGGCAATCTGAGCGTGTCGTCAACGGTGACACCTTCTATTACTGATCCAGTCAGTGCAAACAACACCGTGACAGATTCCAATACAATCAGCCAAAGCGCTGACATGAGCATCACGCTTGCTGATGATACTGATCCGGTCCTTGCGGGCGGGGCGGTTACATACACTGCCTCTGTCGCCAACGCAGGCCCCAGCGATACCACCGGAACATCGGTTGCTGTGACATTGCCTGCGGGGTTGACCTTTGTGTCATCAACGGGCTGTGCCGAAGACCCAAATGGGGTGCCAACCTGTAGTCTGGGTGCGGTAACGGCAGGTGGGAACACCAGTTTTACCTTCACTGCAACGGCAGGTGCAACAGCTGGCGGGCAATCGACTTCGGCAACTGTATCTTCTGCCGCTGCTGATCCTGCGGCTGGAAATGATACGGCAAACGAAACGACAACGATCTCAGCCGTGGCTGATATCGCGGTTACAATGTCAGATGGGGCAACAACTGCTGTTTCTGGACAATCAACAACCTTTACCACAGTGGTCACAAACAACGGTCCGTCGACAGACCCGGCTGTTGCTGTTGCCCTTGATTATAGCGCCACGGCGGGGTGTTCTGTGACGCCGAGCATGGCTGGCGGGGCCACAGGTGCCAGCGCAGGTGGGCCGGCTTTGACGTCTTCCAACCAGACGCTTTCAATGCCATCAGGGTCCAGCGTGACCTATTCTGCGGTCTGTGCCATTGCACCTTTGGCGATTGGTACATTGGATGTGTCGTCCACTGTAACTCCGTCTGTTGCTGATAATGTCACAGCCAACAACACGGCACGCGACAATGATACTGTGCTGACACAATCAGGTGATCTGAGTGTGACACTCGCGGATTCCGTTGATCCGGTGAACGCCGGGGATAATCTTACATATACGGTGAATGTGAGCAACACAGGCCCTTCTGTGGCGCGCAATACGGTTGCGACGTTTGTAATACCAACCGGAATGACCCTTGTGTCAACTGCGGGCTGTGCCGAAGATCCAAATGGTGTGCCGACCTGTTCACTTGGTGATCTGTTACCAACAGGAAGTGCGTCCTTCACCGTTGTTGCCAGCGGTACCGAGAACATCCTAAGCAGTGCAACCGCAGAGGTTTCGGTTGTGTCCGATGCCACGGACCCCACAGAAGCCAACAGTGCGGCCACCGAAACCACCACTGTTACCCAGCGTTCAGATATCAGCGTGACCAAGACGGATGGCCTGACATCCGTGAACGCAGGTGAAACAGTCAGCTATACGATTGTTGCAACCAATTTAGGCCCTTCACCTGATCAAGCGGTTCGGGTTGTTGATACATTTGATACCAATACAAACTCTTGTACCACGACACCAAGCGCCTTGGGCGGTGCGTCAATTGTGTCTTCAGTTTCCGGTGTAACAGGCTTTGACGAGACGTACCGGATGCCAGTCGGGGCGAGCGTTTCATATGCTGTGACCTGTACAGTTGCACCGGGTTTTGTGGGGACACTGTCCAACACCGCCGCGGTGACATCTTCATCCACTGATCCGGTGCCTGGTAACAACAGCGCCACAGACAATGACACAGTTGTGTCAGCCAATCATGACTTGGTTGTCAGCAAATCCGATGGTCTGACCAGCGCTGTTGCAGGCACGTCGATCACCTATACGATTGTGGCGAGCAACGCCGGGCCATCTGATGCCACCGGGGCGACCCTGACTGACACGATCCCGTCCAACCTGACCTGCACCTACACCTCTGTTGCTGCTGGTGGGGCAAGCGGATCTACGGCTGCGGGCAGCGGCAATATCTCTGACACGCTGGCGTTGCCAGTTGGTGCTACAGTTACCTATTCCGCAAGCTGTCTGATTGCACCAACCGCAACGGGCACATTGTCTAATACGGCGACCATTACCGGTTTGGGCACAGATCCCAATACAACGAACAACACGGCCACCGATGCGGATACGGCCATTACGCCATTGACCTTTGGCTTTACCAAAGCATTTGCACCAACAGCGGTGGATGTTGGGCAAACATCGGTTCTGACGTTGACCATCGACAACAGTGCAAATGCGCTGGCGGCACAAAACATGTCCTTTAATGATCCGCTGCCAACCGGTATGACGCTGGCCGCTGTGTCAAATGCAAGCACCACCTGTACGGGCGGAACGATTGCCGCAGTTGGTGGCAGTGGGACATTGGGTCTGAGTGGCGCATCCGTCGCAGGTGGCAGTGTTTGTACTGTGACCGCAACCGTGATGACAACCGCATCTGGATCACTGACCAACACTACGTCGTTGCTGACATCCACTTTCCCAGATGCCGGCCCGGCGGTTGCAAATCTGGCCGTGAATCCAGCTGGTGCACCGTTGTTCACCAAGTCTTTTACAGACAGCAGCGTCGCACAGGGTGCAACCACAACGCTGACCTTTGACATCGACAACAGTGCAAATTCGGTTGCAGCCACAACACTGGCATTTAGCGATACCTTCCCAAGTGGTATGGTGGTGGGCCCCATCCCGGCACTGACCAACACCTGCGGTGGCACAGTGACTGCATCTGCCGGGGCAGGTTCTGTGACGCTCAGCGGTGGCACAGTTGCATTGCAATCGAGCTGCATAATTTCAGTCGCCGTGCGTGCAACAGACACTGGGTCACTGGTGAACACATCAGGCGATCTAACCTCTGATTTGCCGACAGCAACCGGGCCTACAGCGACATTGCAGTCGGTGCCTGCTGTCATGATATTTGGCCAGTCCTTTGCGCCGTCTACTATTGTCCAGGGTGATACCTCGCGTATTACCTTTGCGATCGACAACTCCAACAACGCTATTGAGGCAACCTCAGTCGCGTTTACCAATGCGTTGTCTGGTGGTTTGGTTGTGGCCACTGACCCCTCTGTCAGCAATGGCTGTGGCGGCACGGTAACTGCCACTGCGGGTGCCTCGACAATCAGTCTGGCGGGGGGGGCCGTCATTGCCACTGGCAGATGTGCGATTTCGGTGAATGTGACCGCACCTGACGCAGGTTCGATTGCCAACACAACCAGTGTTCTGACTTCAAGTCTTGCGGATGTTCCTGCGGCTGCGGCCATACTGGACGTGACAGGTGCCGCCGCGCTGAGCTTTGCACAGGCCTTCTTGCCAACCTCCATCACGCAGGGCGAGACATCTGTTCTGACGTTCTCGCTTGCCAACGGAAACTTGATTTCAGCAGATGCTTTGGCGTTTACCAACACCTTGCCAAGCGGTGTGACCGTCGCGGATACGCCAGCGGCATCATCAACCTGTGGCGGCGCATTTGCCCCTACAGCCGGGGATGGTTCGTTGACCTTTGCGGGGGGCACGCTTGCGGCACAAAGCACATGCGAAGTGTCTGTTGCGCTGCGCGCAATCACAGTGGGCGATGCAGTTAACACCAGTTCAACTCTGGCGTCTTCAACAGTGCCAGTGTCACCAGCATCGACGGCGACATTGACCGTTAGCGCGGCGGGCGCACCGGGTTTTGCAAAATCCTTTGCCCCGGCAAGCATTGTGCAGGGCGAAGTGACAACACTGACCTTTGCCATCGACAATGGTGCCAATGCGATTGATCTGGCTGATGCGGCGTTTACCGATGCGTTCCCATCCGGGATGAGCGTTGCCGCGACACCAAATATTTCCAACACCTGTGGTGGGACGGTTCAGGCCGCTGCCGGGGCCAGCAGCATGAGTTTGACGGGCGGTGCCGTTGCAACAGGTGCGACCTGTGCCATCAGCCTTGATGTGCGTGCAATTACGGTTGGTGATTTGGTCAATACATCCAGTGAACTGACGTCTTCAGTGACCATGGCTGCTGCTGCATCCGCGACATTGACTGTCACTGGATCGGTTGCACCCGGCTTTGCGAAATCCTTTGCTCCGAATGTCGTCTTGCAGGGTGATACGTCGGTTCTGACATTGGTTGTCGATAACACCGGTAATGCCATTCAGGCGGATACGCTGGCGTTTACTGATACTTTTCCAAGTGGTCTTGTTGTGGCAGATGCGCCATCAGCAACCAACACGTGCGGCGGTACTTTGGTCGCGACGGCCGGGTCGGCTGTGGTTTCCCTGACGGGCGGCACTGTGGCAGAGGCCGCCAGTTGTGAAGTTTCCGTGCGTGTGCGTGCGCTGAACAGTGGCGCGTTAAACAATGTGACCAGTCCGCTGACATCAACGTTGCAGGCATCCGGTACGGCCTCCGCGACACTTACCGCGACTGCGGCACCGACACCTGACTTTACCAAGGTGTTTGCGGTTTCGAGCCTGACACAAGGCGATGTAACCACACTGACCTTAAGCGTCGACAACAGCGGGTCATTGGTTGAAGCCACTGACATTGCGTTTGTCGATACATTCCCGGCAGGTATGGCCGTGGCACCAACGCCCAACACGTCCAGCACCTGTTCGAGGGGTACTATTACGGCGGCGGCAGGTGATGCCAGCCTGAGCTACTCAGGCGGCAGTGTTGCGGCGGGTGCAACATGCGACGTGGTTGTCGATGTGCGCGCTGTCACTGTTGGCGCGGCAGTCAACACCACCAGCGATCTTACAACGTCACTGGGCACATCTGGACCAGCAACGGCGACACTGGACGTGACCCCGACCACAGGCCCAAGCTTTGCCAAAGTGTTTGCGCCAAGCTCCATCGCGCAAGGCGTTGTATCAACCTTGACCTATACGATCGACAATAGTGTCTCTTTGGTTGATGCGACTGCCCTTGGATTTGCTGACAGTTTCCCATCGGGCCTGAGCGTGGCACCGATTGCCAATGCAACAACAACCTGTTCGGGTGGCACTCTGTCCGCCAGCGCAGGTGCGTCCAACGTCAGCTATTCTGGCGGGACCATTGCCGCAGGGGCGACATGCACAGTGACGGTCGATGTCACTTCTGTGACAGTTGGGGCGGTCACCAGCACCAGCGGTGCATTGACGTCCAGTGCTGGAACAGGCGGCACCGCGAGTGCAACGCTGACAGTGACGCCCGCCTCGGCACCTTTGTTGACGCAGACCTTCCAGCCACCGCAGATTGTGCAGGGTGGGTCGTCAGACTTGGTCTTGACCATCGACAACCGTGCAAATGGTGTTGATGCAAACAACCTTGGTCTGACGGCATCAATGTCGGGGGCAACTGTTGGTGGTGCTACTGCCAGCCTTATCAATCTGTCCACCGGCGCATTGTCAAATGCTTGTGGCGGCACCCTGACTGCCGCGCCGGGTGGCACCAGCGTGACATTGACAGGTGGATCGGTCGCTGCGGGCAACACCTGCCGGATATCTGTTCCGGTCACCTCGACGACCCTTGGATCAGCCAGCGTTTCAGCCAGCTTGACGTCCAGCCTTGGTGGCCAAACGCTGACCAACGTAACGCCATTGGTTGTCATTTCTGATCCGAATGGCCGGGTGACCTTTGTGCAGCAAACAGGCGAGGACGGGACCTTTAACTTTACCTCATCAGCAACCGCGCTCAATTTCGCCATCACAACGGCAGGTGGCACAGGGTCGGCAGGGCCGTTTTCAATCGCCGCGGGCACCTATACGATCAGGCAACAAGGGCCTTCGGGCTTTGGTAACACCTCTCTGGTTTGTTCCGATGCCAACAGCACAACGGATGCGGCATCAGGGACAGTGACCCTACGGCTTGAGCAGTTTGAGAACGTGACTTGTACCTACAGCAGTGTCAATTCGGCACAGGAATCGGTTGAGACAATCAACGCCTTTATGCAGCGCCGCAACAATCTGATCCTAAGCAACGGGCCGAACCGTGCCCGCCGTTTGGCGCGCCTCACCCAAGGTATCGGGACCAGCCAGACCTTGAGCTTTCAGAACGGCGATCTGAAATCTTTTGCACCTGCTGATTTCAACCTGCGGTCCATCGGTTCCGGCAACTACAGCATATCAACGTCATTGTCGCAGGTTGAGCGGGCAGGGCTGATGTTTGCGCTGGCGCATGACGGTTTGGACAACAACACCGCAATACTGCCAAACCGGCGCTTTGATGTTTGGTTTGAGGCACATTACAACCGATTTGAAGCCAGCGGCGCATCAGCCGGACATTTTGGCATTGCCTATTTGGGTGCGGATTATCTGATCAGCAATGATGTGTTAGCAGGCTTTATGCTGCAATATGATACGCTGAAAGACGAAGATGCCGTGAATGGCACCTCTGTTGACGGTACAGGTTGGATGGCGGGACCATATGTCACCGCGCGGATCGCACCGAACCTGATCTTTGATGGGCGGCTGGCATGGGGTAAATCAACCAACGACCTTATCTTGTCCACCAGTACCGGGAAATTCGAAACCGAAAGGTTCCTGATTGACCTGAACCTGTCGGGGAACTTTGACTGGAACGATTGGAATGTTTCCCCGAACTTTGGCCTGTCTTATATTGAGGACAAGCAAGATCCGTTTGTGAACTCTCTTAACGTCACGGTCCCGGGTCAAAAGGTGTCACTTGGGCAGGCCAAGTTTGGGCCGACTTTCTCAAAAAGCTATACGACAACGGGCCGAATGTTGGTGCAGCCGTCGTTCTCTGTCACGGGTATCTACAACTTTGCCAATACTGACGGTGTCACGATCACCAACAATACCGCTGACGAAACGGATGGTTTCCGCGGGCGGATTGAAGCGGCTGTGAAGACCAGAAACCGATTTGGAACGGAATTTAATTTTGGTGTTAATTATGACGGTATCGGCAAGTCTGATTTCGAAAGCTGGGGCTTTAACATCGGTGTGAATATTCCGTTGCAATGATAGGTTTGAGTGCGCCAAAGCTGAGGCAGAGGCGCACTCGCAAATCCCGAACTGATATTGTCAGCGGGCAAGCGGGGCGGTAGGGATGGCGCATGAAATATGACTTTCCCACCCCGTCTAAACCATTAAACATTGGCACCCGTGGGTCGCCATTGGCCTTGGCCCAAGCACATGAGACCCGTGCGCGACTGGCGCAGGCGTATGATTTGCCATTTGAAGCCTTCACCATCGTCGTGATCAAGACAACCGGCGATAAGATTATTGATCGGCCCCTAAAAGAGATCGGCGGCAAGGGGCTTTTCACCCGCGAGATTGAGGACGCGATGTTGAACGGGGCAATTGATATTGCCGTGCATTCGATGAAAGATATGCCGACCTTGCAGCCAGCGGGTTTGCTGCTGGATACCTATTTGCCACGTGAGGATGTGCGTGACGCGTTCATCTCGCCGCGCGTTTCCAGTTTGCTGGATTTGCCGCAGGGCAGCGTTGTTGGCACCTCCAGCCTGCGCCGCCGCGCTCAGTTGATGTTGCGACGGCCTGATCTGGACGTGGTGGAATTTCGCGGCAACTTGCAAACCCGGTTGATGAAACTTGATCAAGGGGTGGCAGAGGCGACGTTTTTGGCGATGGCGGGCTTGAACCGTCTCAAGATGGACGATGTGCCAAAGTCGCCAATTGAAGTTGACGAGATGTTGCCCGCTGTGGCGCAAGGTGCCATTGGGATTGAACGGCGTGCGAATGATAGCCGTGCGGCAGACATGTTGGCGGCCATCCACGATCTGCAAACTGGGCAACGGCTGGCAGCAGAGCGCGCATTTTTGGCGGAACTTGATGGGTCTTGCGAAACGCCGATTGCGGGATTGGCGGAACTGAATGGTGGCACGCTGCGCCTGCGCGGCGAGGTGTTGCGGCCTGATGGATCAGAAGCGTTAAATGATGAAATCACTTGTCCGATTTCCGACGGACCAAAGGCCGGGCGCATGATGGCGCAAAAACTGTTGTCTGAGGCCGGGCAGGGGTTCTTTGATTGGCGGGTCGGCTAAACCTTAGCTGGTTACAACCGCCTGTAGATCAAAGATGGGCAGTAACACCGCCAGAACGATAATCAGAACAAACCCACCGACTAGCATCATCAGCATGGGTTCCAGCAAGGCTGCGATGCGTTTGCGTTCGGTGCTTAACCCGTTTTCGACCAGCACCGCGCTGCGTTCTGTCATGCGTGCCAGTCTGACCGAAGCCTCACCCGCGCTGATCAATTGGCGCGCGATGGGGGGGATGATGGATAGTTGCTCAAGGGCGTTTGACAGTGTCTCACCTTGCCGGATCGCGGTGGAAACGGCTTCGGCCTGCGTTTTGAACTGCGCAACGGTCAACACTTCGGAGGCGTTTTCGACGGCGGACAAAACCGCGTGTCGACTGCTGAGCACAAGGGCGAGTGTGCGTAGGTATTGCACAGCAGCGGACAGGCGGATGAAACGGCCCACCAATGGCAGACGCAGAAACAGGGTGTCGCGGCGCGCGCGTAGGGCTGGCAAAATATTTGCGGCGATGATCAGGGCAATGAGCAAAGCAAAAAGGATACCCAGCAAGATGAGATTGTCTTGAATCCAATTGCTCACGCCCAAAACATTTTGGGTGATGGTGGGCAGGGGCCTGCCGGACAGTTCAAACATCGCAACAATTTCGGGTGCAACACTGACCATCAGGATGGCGCAGACCAATAAGGATACCGCGGCGACAAATGCCGGATAGATCAAGGCGCTGACGATCTGGGCGCGGTCGGTGCCACGGGTTTCGAGGTGATCGGCCAGTTCGGAAAAGACCGAAGACAAATCCCCCGCCGTCTCACCAGCACGGATTGATGCGAGGTAATAAGGTGGGAAACCGCTGCCGCTTTGCGCCAAGGCCTCGGAGAGCGATGCACCATCCATCAATGCGGCGCGTGCCCCGGCAGCGACCGTATCCAATGTGGCATGCCCCCCTTGGCGGACCGCCTCAAGGGCAGCCTCAGCAGGCAGTTCGGCCGCCAAAAGCACAGCCATTTGTCGGGTAAACACTGCTTGTAAGTCGGGGTTTAGCCGTGCCCGACGCCCGCCAGAAAGCTTGCCAAATGTGCCGCTGCGGCGATCCCGTAAGGTCAGTTCTGATACAAAAAGTCCCTGCTGTTGTAGTTGGCTGGATGCGTGGCTTTCTGTCTCGGCGATAATGGTGCCACTGCGCTTTTTCCCGGTGTCGGTAAACGCAGTGTAGCCATAGGCTTTCACGCCACATCCCCCACAACGCGCAGGGTTTCGGCCAGGGTCGTGCGTCCGGCGCGCACCTCGGCCAGGCCTTGACCGATCAATGTTTCACCGGCGTTCAGGGCCAGTTCCATCAGTTCACCTTCATTGGCTCCCCGGTCGATGGCCGCACGCAGAGGCGCGTCAATTTCGATCATCTCAAAGATACCGACGCGGCCAGCATAGCCTGTTGCATTGCACGCGGCGCATCCGACAGCGTCATACACCTGTTGGGGTTGTTCCAAACGGTGACGGCTGAAATGCGCAAGCTCAGAGGGTTCTGGCGCACGCGGGCTGCGGCATTCGGTGCAAAGGCGGCGCAACAAGCGTTGGGCGACAACACCGCGCAGGGTGGCGGCAATCAAAAAATCATCAAGCCCCAAATCACGCAGGCGCACAACGGCCCCAACAGACCCGTTGGCGTGCAGCGATGAAAATACCAAATGCCCGGTCAAGGCGGCTTGGGTCGCCACGCTGGCGGTTTCATCATCGCGGATTTCGCCGACCAGAATGACATCAGGGTCTTGCCGCAGGGTTGCGCGTAACCCGGCGGCAAAGGTCATCCCGATCTCTGCGTTGATCTGGGATTGGCTGATTTGAGGCAGGTCATATTCAATTGGGTCTTCGACAGTGACGATGTTGCGTTCATCCTGATTGGCCAGTTGCAGTAGCGAATACAGCGTCGTGGTTTTGCCTGCACCTGTTGGGCCCGTGGCAAGGATAATGCCGTTGGGCATCGCTGACATGCGTTCCAGCAATTCGATCTGTGCGCGGGAAAGGCCCAGTGCCTCCAACGGCATCAAGCCCGCGGAACGGTCCAAGATCCGCAACACTACCCGTTCACCGTAGTTGCCGGGCAACGACGACACGCGGGTGTCAATTGTTCGTCCCCCCAAAGACAATGGAATACGCCCGTCTTGCGGCAGCCGGGTTTCTGCAATGTCCAAACCCGCCATGACCTTGAGGCGCGATACCACCCGTTTCACCGGAACATCGGAACGCACCATGACCGGTTGTAAAAAACCATCGACCCGTTGGCGTACCCGCAGGCCACCTTCAAAAGGTTCAATGTGCAAATCTGATGCACCAGCCTGCACGGCACGGCGCAACAGTTGGTTGACCAGTTGGATCACGGGGGCTTCAACCACATCCTCAAGAAGGTCACGTTGGCGGGCATTTGCGCTTAGGTCTTCAAGGTCAAACAGGACGCCGTCGGTCTCTGTCTCATTCTCAGCAGATTGATAGGCGCGGGCGAGGGTGCGTTCAAACCCGGCATCATCTTCCAACGTCACAGCGGGGGCGGCATGGCCATGGGTCCGGCGCTGCGCCTCGCGCAGGCCCAACGTTGTATAGCGCGGTCCAAGGATCAGATGCCCATTGTCCAACACAACCTGTTGATCACGGGCAAAGGCAAACGGCAGCTTACTTGCTGTTAAATCGGAGCCTGCTTGGGAGCGGGGGGTAGTTTCTTTGTTGGGCAATTTCATCCACAAACCCGGCGTCAAAAGGTTGATTCAGATCGGCACCGTCAAAGGGCAACCCGACTTGATTTGTACGGGGGTAAGTCTGGTCGTTTGTGGGCGCAATGGCAAGGCTTGCCGCCTTGGCGTCGCGCGCATGTTTGCGGGTCAGCGCACGTGCTTCGCTTTCCGAATTGACCACGCTTGGGCGTAGTAAGATCAACAAAACACGTTGGTTTTTGCTTGAGTTTTTGCCACGAAACAACCCGCCAACCAAAGGTAACTTGCTGAGCCCCGGCACGGATTGAGAAACGGAACCTGATCCGTTTTCAAGCAAGCCGCCCAGCATGATCACGTTGCCATCCCGCACCAGAACGTTCGTCGACAATGCCCGCCGCGCCGTGATTTCGCCCCCGGCAGAGGATGATCTGTTGGTCAGGCTCGACACTTCTTGCTTGATAGAAAGCCTTACCGTTTGATCCGCGTTGATCTGAGGGGTGACATTCAAGGTCAGGCCGACATCTTGACGCTCAATCGTTTGGAATGGGTTTTCTGGGGTCGATCCATCACCAACGGAGGTAAACGAGCCGGTCACAAATGGCACATTCTGCGCCACAACAATTTCGGCTTCTTGGTTGTTGAGGGTCATAATCGACGGAGTGCTGAGCAACCGGGTGGAGTTGCTGGAGGCGATGGCGCTGACCAATCCGATGATGCCTTTGTCACGTGATCCGGCGCTTACACCAATTGATCCGCCAGAGCCGGGCGAGGTGATGGTGCCGTTGGCAACTGATGCCACAAGGTTGGTCAGGCTGGGCCGCCCCTCAAGAGCAAATTCCACGCCGCCGACAATGGCGTCATTCAACACGGCACCAAATTGCGCGGACAGATCAGAAAATCCATCAACGGACATTTCGAAAATAACCGCCTCAACCAAGACCTGCGAGGGGCGGCGATCAAGGAAGCGGACCATTTCAACGATATCACCCAACCGATCTTGGGGGGCGGTGATCAGCAGCGTGTTGGTTTGCAGCTCGGGAATTATTCGAATGTTGCTTTGCTGGCCGGTCTCATTCTGGGTCTGATTGGTGATCGCGCGCAGCACCACATCTGCAAGGGTGGATGCATCGGCATAATTCAATTCAATCGCATGTGAGGTTACGTTGCTGTTTTGGGTGTCCAGTCGCGATGCAAGGGTGCGCAATTGGCGGCGCATGTCTTCGGGGCCGGTAACGACCAGCGCGTTTGACCGCTGGTCCACCGACACAGCAGCACCGGGGGGAATAATCTCCATGGATTGAATCACGCCCAATACTTCGGTGGCATTGGCATTGCGCAGGCGGATCATCTCGATGGGTCGTTCGCTTGGCGTGTCCAAACGTTCGATCAGATTGACGATCCGCTGATGGTTTTTGCCCCGATCCGACAGGATCAACAAGTTGGAGCGTGGAACAGGGGTGATCACTGCCTCGGCGGGCAACAGGGGTCTGACCACTTCGATGATTTCATCCAAGGGCACGTTACGCACTTCAATCACCCGGGTCTGAAAGTCACCGGGGGCCCCACGGGCGGCACCAGACGACAATTCACGCGCGACGTTCATCGGGACAATCCGATCCGCGCCGTTGCCAGTCACGATGGTCAAGCGGTTCAGTTCAAGTACATTCAGAAAGACATCATAAAGGTCAGCTGGGCTGAGTTGTTTGGGTGCCAAGATTGTCACAGTGCCGCGCACAGCCGGATCAATCACAAAGCTGCGGCCTGTTGCCTCTGAGACAATTTCGACAAAGCCACGTAAATCTGCATCACGCAGATCAAGCTGAACCTGCGCGCGGGCGGGCGTTGCGGTAAGGCACGCCATAAAAAACACTTGTGTCGCCACAAGCACCAAGGCGACGATGGTCGCCCGGGCATGGATGATTGCGGTCATAACCTGCTCTGCTATTCGTTTTTTACAAACTTTTTAGTTATTACGCAGACCTTACCCGATGTTGGGCTGCAATACATCCCCAACAATCAATTTTTCAAAACTGTGATTTTAGGGATTCATTCGCCAAATCCGAGCAATTCAGGCTGATTTTTGCCGACATCAACCCAAAGGCCCCTCTCGTCTATCCGGGCAATCACCAAACCATCGGTCAGGATGTCGCCGACCCGCATGATCTGATCCCCGGTTGGATGAGACACCAATCCCCAAACGGCGTCCCCTGTCTGTACAACGCCCTTTAACTCATACCCAAGCGAGCTGAGCGGTGGACGCGGGGGTGCTGGGGGTTGTTTTTCCTCAGTCATAACGGGGGTTGGGGGTTCTGGCTGGGGCGCTGGCGGTTCCGCTGCGCCAAAAAGCGCGGGCCACACCAATGACACGGTATTTGCTTCTGCGTCGGTCTCTATCTCAGCGATGGCAAGGGCGACGGTGGAGGGCATTGCGCGCGGTGTCGGCGCGGCCAGTGCGGTCGATAATTCAACTCCGGCAAGCCCCATGGCCGCGAACATCAGCAGTGTGAAAAAAGCCGCAATCAAGCGCATTCGTAAGACCTTGGCATCCAAAATGCCCTGTATTGTAGACCGGTAGGGCCGCTTATGATAAAGGTTAACACAATAAATATAACAAAAAAAGAGCAGCAAATGAAGGCAGTCACCCGAACACGGGCCGTTTTTGTCGGCCTGTCCACTCTCTTGTTGATAAGTTGTTCCGACACAGCCGGAACAAGCCAACGAGGGTTTGAAGCACAGTATAACACAGCACGCGGCGCACTTGAAAAAGGGGATTACGCCAAAGCAGGCAAGCTTTATGCGCGTATGATGCCAGAGGCTGGTCCGTTAAATGAACGTATCCAGCTTGAATATGCCCATACGATGTTACGGTCAGGCCAATATGATAAGGCCGCGCAGATTGCAGGTGGATTGGCCAATGGCAGCAGCGGCGATGCGCGCGCAGCAGCACTTTCGGTCAAAGGCACAGCAGATCATGAAGTTGGCATGAAGTTATTGCAGAACGGTGATCAGGCAAAAGGTGCCGCGCGTCTAAAGGCAGCACAGCAGGCGTTGGAAGAAGTGCTCAAGGCGCATCCCGATTTTGATCCTGTTGGGTCACTGGCCGGACGGCAGGCCAGCATTTCAGTGCGGTTGAAAACACTGCGCTGAAGTTTAACGTTACTCTGACTGAGGGGCCAAGGTAACAGTTGCGGCAACATTGGCGGGTGTTTCGGTTGCTTCAAATCGAAACACCGTAATGTCATAGCCCCAGTCCGGGTTCAGTCCCGACAGCCAGTTGGCCAGTTGGGTGAAGCGTACGTTGTCAAATCGCAGGGCAACCACGCCGTCACTGTCACTGCTCAGCTCCCCAACCGCATCACGCAGACCTGCGCGGATCAAATCCTGTTCAATCTCACTGGTTCCGACAGCCTTGCGGGGGCCGCGATTGGGGGATTGCTTTAGGGCTTGGATATCGCCAACCCGTTCTTGCACCCAGAGGTTCAGCGCCACTGCTTGCGTGCGGTCAGAAATGGCAGTTTCGCGCGCATCTTGCATGGGCATTAACAGACCAACCACAATCCCCACCGGCAGGATGATCAGAACCAGTAGCCCCAAGAGCAGTCTTTCACGCGGAGCCAAACGCAAGAGCATGTCAATAAAACGCGCGCTCATTTGTCTGGTTCCGATCTTTGTTTGACCCGCAGTTCAGTGCGCACGGTGTTGACCCCTTCGCCCGCCCGGGTATCGACCACTGTTACATCAAGCCCAGCTTCGGTCAGGGCGACGGCCAGTTGTTCAGCGCCTGCAAAGTTGGCAACCCGCGCGATCAGAGTCAGGGTTTCATCCTCGGTATAAACGGCACTACGGGTTTCGGCACCCTGTTCAGCAACAACAGTTGCGGCGCGATTGAACAGCTGCATCGGATCTGTGCGCGTGACGGGGCCTGACACCTCAGCCTGAAGTTGTGAAATGGCTTGGCTGACTTGAATGCGGGCATCCAGCACCGGACCCGTTGCCACAAAATGTTCTTTGACCAAGGCTGTGGTATCGCGGGTAATCTTGGCGGTTTCGGTCTTGATCCGGTCGATTACCACCAGTTGTGATGCACCCCACAGCCCGGCGGCGATGAGGCCAAACAAGAAGGGCCAACGCCACGGCAAAACCCGACGGGCCAAAATATCGCGTGCCATTTGTGGGTCACGGCGCAGGTCCATATGGATCTCGCCGTGGGCCAAAATCTGGGGGGGTGGAATGTTTAAGGCTTCCGCATCTTCGACCTTGGAAATGACAGGAATATTGCGTGCGTCAAAAAGCGCCTCAATAACCGGATGTGCAGGGCCAAACCGCAACAGTGCTTTTGGTACCGGGTCAGCATCGCGCAGGGCGCGATCAAGCAATGCCAAGGATGTGTCAACGGAGGCACCAAAACCGTCATCAGGACCAAGCCGCACTGCAATGGCATCGGGTGTTGTGGCCATGGACCAAAGATCGGGGGCCGTTGGCAAGCCAAGGTAATCTGGCAGCACGGCCCGGCACGCGGCCCCAGCATGCTCACGCCAGTTTTCGATCAATACCCGATCAGCAACCAAAACCCGTGACCAGTTTTCGCCGCTGGTCTTGGTTTGAAAGGGCCGCATTTCAGCGATGCTTGGGTCAAGGCCAATCTGGTCGCGCAATTGGCGGTGGGCCACTTGTTCACGGTTTTGACCACGCAGCCCCTGGGGTAAATCTAGCGCCAATGCCGCCACATCACTGCCCGGCACCAACATAATCTGACGTGCGCCCAGTGGATGCCCCACCGCGTTATCCGCATGCACAAAATCAGCGCTGATGTCCTGAAATGGATCGGATAAGGCCACGCCAGTCCCTGTTGCTGTTGGAGTGATTGTTGTCGAATAGACCATGCCGTTCTACAGACCTTTGATCAAGGCCGCATTCATTGGAACTGTGACACGCGCCATTCAACCTGAGTGCTCAGTGGCGGGCTTTCGCGGCGAAACAGAACCCGGCGGCTTGCGCTGCGGGGGCCAAGGGTTGCGGTGATCTCGGCGGCAAACCAGTTTGACCCAACCATGTATCTGGCTGGGTTAACGGCGTCGGGGTTCGCAGCATCGGTGGAAACCCCAAGTTCGTCAAAGAATGCATCTATGGTTGGATAGGGGTCTTTTTGACGCCGTAGGATAACGGCGTTCAGCCGTGCCACTGAAATCTGCGGCAACATCGCGGCCAGCACATGGACGCTGGCGGTGTTGATGTTGACCTGACTGGTGGTAGGCAAAGCGGTGACGTGTCGGCGCAATATCTCAATGTCGTGCGGCTCCAATTCAATCAGTGACGTGAGTTGATCGAGCATCAGAATGGTCCCCCCCAGCGGAGCAATTGGTGGGTTCAACCTGCTGTAGGCATCACCGTTCGTGGGTCCTTTAGGTGACAGAAAACGGGTGATTGCATCACCTTTGAAGGTTGAAAAACCAATACGGGTCAAAAGGCTGTGCCAGCCTTCTTGGGCAAAGGCGTCATCAGCATTGGCAAGCCAGTTGAGATTGAAAAGCCCCTGCTGATCTATGATCTTGCCAGAAACCCGCCCCCGTTCCAAAGGCACGTCAAGTGTCGTGCGCGCCCATCCTTCATTCAGAGTGTCGATGTTACCGTTACGTTGATCACGGTCCAAAATGCTGCGCCCCAGCACCTCAAACGCGTCAAGGGCATGGGTCAGCACATCGGCCTCTTGAGCTGCAACCAACCGGACCCGCCCGCCTTCTGCACGTGACAGCAATAATGTGGCCGCTGCCGCCATCGCCGCAACGATCACAAGTGCGTTCACCAGAACAAACCCTTTGGTGCGGGATGCTGAACCAAGCGGTTTCATCGTAGCGTTTGAACAAGGCGCAAATCGCCTTGCTTTGCCGTTTGTAATGTGACCTCAATTGCCACAGGCAGGATGCTGAAATAGACGGGTGGTGGTGCGCCGATGACATCTTGATCGGGGGTGTCAGGGGTGGCGGAAATCTGGGTGGTCAGCGGCGGTGTCGACCCTACGGTCCAGCCGACATTGGGCCAATAGGTCCGCACGGAAAACCCGGTCACGCCGTTTAAAACCAACATTTTTGGGCTTAGCTGGCTTTGATCCGCGGGGTTGAGGGCGGGCCAGAATTGCCGGGTCAACGTGGACTGGCTGTCATCAATCGACCATTGTGCGCGGTGTCTGTCTGTATGCACTGCGGTCAATGCTTTTTGACCGGCGATGGATAACTCCAAAGTTGTGCCGTCCTCTGACAGATTGACCGCCCTGTCCGGTGTGCCTTGTGGTGGGTAGAACAACATCGGCACAATCGCATTTAGATCATTGCGCAGAAGGGCGATGGTATTGCCAAGCTCTGCTGTCTCGGCGTTAATCTGGGTTAATCGTTCAGACACCCGCATGGTTCCCGTCAGACTTTGTAGGCCCATCACCGCGACCACCGCAAAGACCGCCATCGCGACAACGAGTTCTATCAGCGATAGGCCAGAATCTTTTGCTGGGAAACTGCGATGCGTCATCCGCCAGCCCCGGGCAGATAGACAACAATCTGCGCGCCATTGCCGCGCTCTGATCTGGCTGAAATGGTAACCTGGACAACACCGCCCGCCGTTGGCAAAGCGTCAGTCTGAATGGCAAAGCGTTGCCCGGAAAGCTGGACCGTATCGGACAGTCCTGAGCCAAGGCCGGGCAGCCGCATTTCTTCGGCCCGATTGTGCGCAGCAAGTTGGGCTAACATCCGGTCTTTTGCGCCACCAATGGCAACACGCGCCTGATCCGTGGCCCGCAGCGCGGCGATACTGCCCATCGCCAGCACAAAGACGGCAATCACCAACTCCAAAAGGGTGATGCCCTGATCAGGCTTGTCCTTGCGCCGTATTATCCGTCGCATGAGATCCCCGCAAATCCGTCGCTTTGGCATTCACTGCGCCTGCCGCCGCCGCTGGCAAATGATAGTGTAAATTCTGATACACGTCCGTCTGGTAGGAATCGAATATGAGGGTTGTTTGGCACCCGCCGCGGTGTTTTCAATTGCAGCACCACCCGCCCGCGCCAACGGGTTTCGTTTTGGTGTTCTTGCCATCCGTCAGCTGTTTCAACAGCTGACTGAAACCCACGGTCTGTCACATAAAGGCCAAGCACTTGCCGCCCTTGCACTGCGCGGTCGCGCATCGTTTTGGATTGTCTTTGAAAACGTTTCAGATCGCTTGCCATTGCCGAGGCACCGCCGCGCGAGGCAACCAATCCGGCCCCCACTGCAAGCACGGACACCACCGCAACAACGACCACAAGTTCGATCAAGGTAAATCCTGCGGTCGCGGCCACACCCGGTTCGGGGGTGTCACGATGTGGGGTTAATTTTGATCCCATGACCCAATATCAGCATCCGCGCCACTGCCCCCAGTGGCACCATCTGCGCCGTAGGTGAAAACATCATACTGCCCATGCACACCAGGCGATAAATATTGATAGGGCTCTCCCCAAGGATCACGTGGCAGCCGGTCAATATAGCCGTTGGTCGCGTAGTTTGCTGGTGCAGGGTCGGTGGTTGGGCGGCTGACCAACGCCGCTAAGCCCTGTTCGGTTGTGGGATAGCGCAGGTTATCCAGCCGATAGAGTTCAAGCGCACTGCCAACAGCGGCAATGTCAGATTGTGCGCGTGCCGCGCGGGCTTGATCTGGCCGGTCGATGACACGTGGCACAATCACCAGTGCCAAAATGGACAGGATCACCACAACAACCATCAATTCCAACAGCGAAAACCCTGCGTCACGGGGTGTTGTGCGGTCTGGTTGCAGACAGGGTTCTTGTGATGGTTGAATAATGTCGTTCATTGATAAATCCAAATCTTTGCGGGCATGATAACGCCACTAAGACGGGCTTGTCCATTGCGCGATAAGAGGTCAGAAAGACATATGTTGCCCTTTGATTTCTTTGCGTTTCTGTTGATTTTGGTCAGCCCCGCCATTGGGTCGTTTATCGCGGTTCTGGTTGATCGGTTGCCGCGTGGCGAAGACGTTTTGGTGGGGCGTTCAAAATGCCGAAACTGTGCAGTGCAACTGACGCTTCGTGATCTGATCCCTTTGGTATCTTTTGTTGTGCAAAAGGGGCGCTGTCGGCACTGCGGGGACGTCATTCCGCCGTTTGTATTTTACACTGAACTGCTGGCCCTTGGCGCGGCGGTGCTGGCGGTCTTGGCGGGCGGTTCACTGGTGGACGTGCTGCTGGCGGCGCTGTGGCTTTGGGTGTTGCTGGCCTTGGCAATGACTGATGCCCTTTGGATGCGCCTGCCGGATGCACTGACGGTTCCGTTGCTTGTTGTGGCGCTGATTATGGCGTTACAGCCTGTTGGCCTCGGATCTGGCACCGCGCTTTTGGGTGGCGTTTTGGGTGCTGGCAGTTTTGCGGCGCTGCGATGGGGGTATGCACGTTTGCGGGGCCGTGTGGGTCTTGGGCTGGGTGATGTGAAACTGATGGCGGGGCTCGGCGCGTTTGTCGGGCCATTTGCCTTGCCACAGCTTGTTTTGATTGCGGCCTTAGCGGCGCTGGGGGGCGCGCTTTTGACCCGCCGCACGGCTCCGGATGGATTGAGCGGCACACGTGCCTTGCCGTTTGGCACTGCGCTTTGCTTTTCTGCGGCGTTAATCTGGCTTTTCACGGCACCTTAGTGTCGCTTTACGTGGTAAAGTACGCCAATCTGCAAAGGCTCTGAGAGTGTCGTTTCGCTGCCATCCGGCCACCGAATTTGCGTGCCCGTCACCGTGGTGCCTTCGGGTACGCCAAAATGCACACGGGGCGCATCAAATGACATGAAGCCGCCGCCAAGTTGAATTTCGCGCCATTGGGTTTCGCCATCCGATGTTTTCAGCGTAATGCGGGCACCAATGGCGTCGTGATTGCCCAGAGCGTCAGACAGTTCGAACGCGATTGCCCGGTTCTGGCTGTTGTTGCGAAAGTAGATGATTGGCCCGTTCACCGGATGGGTGACGATATCCAAATCACCGTCGCCATCTGCATCAAAGGCCGTGGCCGACGCTGTCATCAGGTAGTCTTCTAACCCCATCGGGCCGGAGGTTTCAGTGAACTGCCCGCTGCCATCGTTTTCAAAGTAAAGGTTCGAGGGGGACACTTCGTTAGGGACCCAAGTGCCGTTGACAATATAAACGTCCATGTCACCATCCAAATCGAAATCCTCGATTTTTGTGTCCCAGCTCCAGCCGCCCACATCAAGGCCACGGTTCTCGGCGCTGTCGGTATAGGCATCCGCCTCCCACTCCAATAATACATTTGAGCGGAGGATTTGTGGATGGGTCAATGCGATTTCATCAGCCGTGGGTTGCCGCACCGGGGCAAAATGCAGATCGCAATAGGCGCGGGCAATGTCTTGGCCCTTGGGGATCAGGGTACAGATTTTCGGATCGCGTTTCTGAATGGCAAGGTCCTTGACCAACATTGCACGGCATTCGTCACGGTCACGTCCGGTCAATTCCAAACATTTACTGGCATAGGTAGGGTCAAAGTTATTGCCCGATCTGTACCAGCTTTTGATCTGCATGTTACGGGTGCAGGTTGCCTTGGCGGTAGCATCCTGAATGACATCACAGTACAGGTCCAGATCCTGCATTTTCAGGGTCGAGGACACACCCGAAGACCGTCCGGCGATTTGTGCCATATAGACGTCGGGGCGCGACTGGCCTGTCAGGTCCGCGGTTTTGATCGCCATTGTTGTTGTGGTGGTTTGCGGGATAAGCCCACTGTCATGATTGATCATCGAAAAGCCGCCATTGCCGTCGCCCAGATAGAAATAATCAGGGATGTCGAAATCATTGCCGACGATCAAATCAGTGGTGCCGTTGTCATCAAGATCAGAAAACAGGACTGACAGCGTTTCACCGGGAATGCCGGGCAGGTCCAAAGGGCGATATCCATCTGCGGTGTTGAACAAAATGCGGTTGCGGCTTTCTTCGCCCGGTATGCGGCGATACCATCCTGCGGCCCAATTGCCGACCGCAACATCAAGGCGACCGTTGCGATCCGCGTCTGCAAAAGACAGGGCCAAGGCCAGTGGAGCGGTTTCAAGATTGGGTAGTTTTTGCGGTGGTTCTGTACCAAATTTTCCATCTACATTGCGCCACGACCACAGCCCATTCTGATAAGGCGCTAACACCAAATCAAGCCAGCCGTCGGAATCCATATCGACCAGAACAGCGTTGAAGATCGGCCAGTCTGCCATGTCACCCAAGGGGAGGGGTAGGGCAGAAAACTGCCCCTTGCCGTCATTGGT
The DNA here is from genome assembly GCA_051251995.1 of Sulfitobacter sp. Classification (GTDB taxonomy): domain Bacteria; phylum Pseudomonadota; class Alphaproteobacteria; order Rhodobacterales; family Rhodobacteraceae; genus Sulfitobacter. The sequence goes on along the minus strand of JBPOFF010000012.1, from coordinate 27,512 downwards.
ATAGGCATAAATCCCGACCCCGGTGGAGGCGATGATCAAATCAAGATCGCCATCGCGATCAATGTCACCAGAGCTCAGGCTGCGTCCTTCCCAAAACGGGGGCCACATGTCGCGCATGGAAAATTCGATTGGTTTGTCGATACCAATGGCCTGCGCTTCGAGCCGGGTAAAACCGGTGTCAGCAGCGGGTGACGGTGGTGCGAAAGGCGTGGTGTTGATGGTGATGTCCGGTGCGTCAATTGTGCCCGCTATGGCAGCCCCCCAAAGATAGGGTGGCTCGTGCAACTCGCCTTGCAACAGGATGTCCAATGCGCGCTGCGACTGCCAGCGGTGATACCCCTCTGCGCCAGCACCGGCCAGCACACCAATCACGGCAACTGATGCTGCCAGCATCCAGGCGGCACGCGGCCCAACCGAGGTGGCCACAATGAAATAGGAATAGATGCTGAAACTGCCCAGCGTGAACAGCAGCGCCATCACGTATCCCTGCGACAGCCCAAGCCCCAGCAAGGCACCCGCCATCACCACATCAAAGGCAATCGGCACAGGCAGAAACACCCCGACCAGCGCGATCAGCACCAGCGCCCATACTGAAAACGGCAGCCCAAGGATCAGGTCTTGGGGCAGGAACGTTGCGACAAGTGCCCCTAAAAATCCGGCAAGTAACATCAGCGGCACTGTTAGTTTAATGATGTAAAATAGGTTTTTAGCATAGGTGACCATGACGCCAAGCACGGCCTGAAACAGGTTTTCCGCATGTGCCGTCTGGCCAAACTCGACTTCGCAGGCTTGGTCATTGACGGGGGTTTGCGGTTGGATTTCACGCACCGGCAAGCGGGTACAAATTAGGGGAACGATCACCAGAATGATCAGTAGGGATAATGCGATCTTGGTCGCGGCCATATAGAACGGCAGCAGTGAGAAGCTCATGGTTAACACGACGATGTTCAGGGTTGGGGACGCGATCATAGCCGACAGCGTGGTTTCTGCCCGCAGTCCCGCCGAATACATCCCCTTGGCGATCGGGGCGGCGCAATTCACACAGACCCCCAGCGGTGTTCCAATCGCCATCCCCAGCATTGAATTTGCGAAGCCCCCGGTAAAACTACGGATGCGCAGATAACTTGCCGCGGTCAAAAAGGCGGCGGCAAAGAGCACCCCAAATGTCATGCCCTTCTTGTTGGTGTTGATCCAATTGAGCGTTGACCAAAACACCCGCTCCACAATTGTCATGTCATCTGTCAGGGGATATTTCGCTTCAAAGCTCAATGAATCCTCAAGCTGGATGGCCCCTGACATCATCGCCTTTTCGTCCAACGCCGGATAGCGCGACCCGGTCCAGAACAGATAGGCAAGCACAATCACAATGAATGTTGCCAGTAAAAAACGCAGGCTATGTCCCGGTTTCACTACAGAAGAGAATGTCATTTCAAAATATCTTTCGGCAGAAAATAGTAATGTCTTTATGTTAGCCAGATTTCGTCAACTCTTCGACCTCAAAGTGCAGTTCATGCACCGCATCCAGCAGGTCGTTTGGAAAGATCGATAGATCATGATCCGTGTTGCGTCCGATACTGGATGGGGCGATCAACCCTTGAGGAATCGGAGTGTCAGCGGGCTTGCCGAGAAACTGCTGTAACCGTGGCCAGTGCTGCGCGGGATGGATACAAAAATCATCATATTCAACAGCTAAAAACCGGCCCGGCATCTGGTGTTTGCCATAGTCCAAGGCCCGTCGGTTGGCCGCCAGCCAGTAGCGCAATTGGTGCAGAGGCGCGGGGGAACCGGGTTCATGTGCAAGATCATAGTGATGCGCCCAATGGTCCGCCTGCCACGTGTTGTCGCTAAACGCCATATCAAGCCCGTTTCGCAACACGTGAATATACCGGAACCCGTCAATATGTTGATCAAGCTGAGGCAAAAACAGGTGGGTGTTCGGCTCTTTCCACCCCCAAGGCTGACTTTGCCCGCCGGGTTGAACACCACTGGCGATCAGGGCTGCGGCATGGGCGGCATGCGCCCCACATTGCCATGATCCGTTTGGCGGCAGATCCGCGATAAGTTGTTGGATCAGATCGTTTTCTGAGGAGATCATGTTTTCGGCCAATCCAGACGTCATTGCCCGACAAAACAGATCAACGGAAACAGCAATATCATTTGGATCAGGGCGTTCTTGCGCCCACAGTGCGCGTTTGAACAATACTGTGAACCACAAATTGTCTAAGGGACCATTCAGGGTTGGCCCCAAATCAAACCCAGCATCACGCAGACTGGCTGCAAAAACTCTGGTGCCGCTTCCCCCAAGGCCCCCAATTGCAATCGGCGCAGGTCTGGTAAGGGAAGGCGCTGTCATAGGTTCAGATAAGACCTTGTGTTTCGCTAGTTTTTGTTAAAATTCTATTAGAATGTATAGCACATTTTAGACTATTTTCACTTTAGTCATCAGAGTGTCAGAATGCAATTTCATGTCGGATAAAACGGACGCATCGCGCGGATAAGGGATTTCACGAATGGTAACCCAGAAACTGACGCCGAAGGTCAATTTCTCCGTGATTGGTGCACAGAAATCAGGGACACGGGCGTTGCATCATTTTTTGGCACACCATCCCGAAATTGGCCTGTCACTTCCTACTGCGGTGGAACCACATTATTTTGATAAGGGCGTCCTCACGGATACTTCGGATGATTTTGCCGGCTACCATGAGCTGTTTAGCGCGCAGAATCTGGCAAGGCTGACAGGTGACATCACACCGATTTACCTGTTCAAGCGGGGCTGCTTGGAACGGATGGCGGCTTATAACCCTGACATGAAAATCATCGTGTTGTTGCGCGATCCTGTGGCGCGCGCGCATTCCCACTGGGCAATGGTTCATGAGCGCGGAGATGAGCCGCGCCCGTTCTGGCGCGCAATCCTGCATGAAGCACTGCATTCGCTAAGGCACGGTCAGCACCCATTTTATTCATATGTTCAACGCGGGTTCTATGGGCACCAAATCGCACGGCTGTTCACGATATTTCCACGTGAACAATGTTTGGTGCTTCATAACAGCGCCCTGCGCCACTCGCATGAAAAGACGTTGTCACAGGTGTATGAATTTCTTGGCGTGGCTCAGGTTGAGATCCCACCGCAAGAGACGATCCATTCCCGAAAATATGGGGGTATGGCACCGCTTCTGCGCAGGATGTTGCGCCTAATTTACGCATCCGATATCCGCCGTTTGGAAAAGCTGACAGGATTGGATTGCGCGGAATGGCGAAAATAAGAGAGCGGGACCGTTCATAAAAAACGGCCCCAAGAAGGGGCCGCTTTCGTTCGTTCAGATTGACCTTAGATTAAGGGCAAACAGTTCCGGCACCAAGGCAGCTTACGCCGCCACCAGCAGAGAATGTGCAGGCAAAGGACGAAGCGCCCGAGTTCATGCTTATGCAATTGCTGCGCAGGCCGATCGAACCGTTTTGGAACACTTCAAGTTCGGGTCCACCTGTGCCAACAAATGACAATCTTGCTGTGCCAGCAGTATGTTGAATCCGGAAATCGGGACCGGGATCTGAAGAGTCGATAAGGGTTACGCCACCCGGGCCAGCATTTTCAACCAAAATGCTTCCGCCCATAACATGCAATTGATCAGCTGGGTTGGTTGTGCCCAGACCGACATCCCCGGTGTCTTCGAGATAAACCACATTGCTTGGCGCGCCTGGCTCAATGCGGAACGGCAGGGTGCTGCCGTTGCTGGCGTCGCGGATAAAGAAGTTGGTTTCGTTGCCGGCCATATCCCACGTCTGCGCGCCAAAACCGGATGATCCATCTTGTTGCAGACGCAAGGTTGGGGTGTTTCCCGAAACCACATGCAGGTCCACCACAGGCTGTGCTGTGCCGGAACCGATGCGGCCACCATCATCGACATAAAGCGAATTGCTGGGTGCGCCCGCCTCAATTGTGAACGGGGTGCGTCCACCGTCAATATCATCAATTGAGAACTTGTTCATGCCACCATTGCTGGAGTCGTTGAACGTAAGCTGCCAGTCTCTGGACGGGAAAGACGCCGAATTTGAGGTATCCTGAGCCTTGATGCGCAGGTTGTTTTCCTTGAGGCGGATTGTGTCAAAGCCAAAGCTTTCACCATTCACACAGTCTTGACCGACGCAGATAGAACCATCAACGATCAGGTCATCTAGAATTACTTGATCCGCCCAGGCTGACCCGGCCATCAACCCAAGGGCGCTGGCCCCGGCAATAAGAAATGTATTTTTAATATTCATTTGTACTCTCCGTGTCGTTCGAGACCAAAAGCGATCTCATCTAATGTTATTGTTATCGGCTGTGGTTAGCCGTCGTTTTCTTCTTTTTCTTCAGCTTGTTGAATGATGGCACCGCGAGACACCACAAAAACACCGCTGAGATGGTAGGGTTTGGCATGGCTGTCAGAGGCAGCATCACCACGGCCATTATCGACCTGGTTCACAATCTTCACTGTCTCTTCGGTCGCTGCTGTCAGCTCATAGCGATAAACGCCGTCCAACACATCGCGCCCGGTGAGTTCAAAGACAGGCGTGCCGCTGGCCACAAAGATTTCGGTCAATTCCCCGCTTGGAGTGGCAACTTTGAGGGTGGCATTGGACAGGCCGACCCAGTTTTCAAACCAAAGGGCATTTGAATTGTGCTGTTCCACCGGATCTGCTGCGAAAGCAGACGAACCAGCGGTAATCGCAAGTAAGGTAAGGATATGAAGACGCGTTAAAAACGACATTGCTAAAAACTCTTTATTTGTGCCCGTGAAAAATTGTTAAAATATCCCACCCAGAGGCCATCACGAATCCCACAGGCTGCATTAATAATTCGTTAACCTTAGAGCATTTTTGTCATTTTCGGAAGGTAAAATTTCCTTACCAACCAGGGGTAGAAACCAAAATTCTCTTTGTTAAGGCTGCTTTGCGTTAGACCTGGCCATCTGTTGCGCCTGATTTATTTGGTCGGGTGTTGGCAAGTTTGCGTAGAAGTCCAATGCTGTTTGTGCCTCGGGTAGTCCAGAGCTGGCGGCCCGTGTCAACCACATTTGTCCAAGCACATAATCCTGCGGCACGCCCTGACCCTGAAAATACATCACCCCTAGGTTGACCATCGCTGGGGTATGCCCCGCCGCCGCTGCCGCCGTGAACAATCTGGCGGCACGGGCGGCATCTGCGTGGGGGAGCGTATTGCCGTTCAGCAGGCCCCAGCCAAGTTGGAATTGAGCGACCGGATCCCCGTTGGCGGCCTGACGCTCCAGTCCTGTTAAATCGTCCGGTAAGGGCAGTAACCGCGCGTCATAGATAAGTGCACCACTTGAATTGACCTGTGTATTTGTATTTTGAGCATCTGAGGCCCCACCGGACGCGCGATAAAGTTCGGCGGCGCGCATTTCATCAACAGGCACGCCAAAGGCATTTTCATACATGACGCCAAGATTGCGCATTGCCGGTTTCAGCCCCTGTTTCGCCGCAGCGCTAAAAAGCGATACGGCACGTTCATAATCTTGCGGCACGCCGTTACCACGGACGTATAGCAGGCCCAAATTGTTCTGCGCCCGGGCATGGCCCGCTTTCGCTGCTTTTTCATAGAGAGCCTTTGCGCGGGCGTAATCCTGCGGCACGCCGCGCCCGGTCTGTGCCATGCTTCCCAATGCCACAATGGCATCCGCATGGCCGAGGGCGGCGGCGGCTTCATACGCTTCGACGGCGGCTTCTGGGTCTGTACGGCCCTCTGAATCGCTTTCCAGTGCCACACCCAGATCATACAGATGTTGTGCATCGCCCTGTTCTGCGGCCGCGCGCAACCACTTCAGGGCAGTTGTCCGGTCTTGTTCTACACCCAATCCACCAAAGGCATAGCGGCCCAGCAGATTTTGGGCGGCCGCGTTGCCTTGTTTGGCGGCCTTTTCGGCCCAAAGCGCTGCTTCGGCATAATTTTGGGTGACGCCGTCGCCAGTATGATAGGCATTTGCCAACGCCAGTTCAGCCTCGACATCGCCGGCCTCAGCGTTTGCACGCAGCGTGTCTGGGTCCATTACCTGCGCCGATGCGGTGGCAGACAGCGCAGCCAGCAACGGCAGGACCAACCATAGGGCGCGCATCATTCGCGAACCTGTGAGGAATTGAGTTCGGTTGCTGCTTCAGTCACTGATTGTTCCGGTGCAGGGGGTTGAGGTTGACCGTTTGCAAGCCACTCTCGTGCCAAGGCCTGTGCCTGTGCGATTTGGTCTGAGGTCATCAACGCCGTGACAGTGGTGCGCAATTCGATCGCCTCTGATTGGCCCAAGGTCGCCGCGATATTGAACCACTGATGTGCCGCCACATAATCCAGCGCGACATGATCGCCTGTCATATACATCCGCCCCAACCGCATCCCCGCTTCGGCGTCGCCTGCCTCGGCGGCCATCAGCAATAGATCAGCGCCTTGATCTGCGGTTTCAGGATTTGCCAGATAATAGGAGGCGAGCGCCGATTGCGCATCGCGCAACCCCGCATCGGCCTGACCCCGCAGCCATACTTCGGCATCGGTTGATCCTGCCCTCAACGCTGCCATCGCCCAAGGGGTCATCCGTTGTGGCGCAAACCGTCCGTCCAACGCACCATTCGCGGCCAGTTGCCCCAAACGCGCGGCGGCTCCGTTTCCATCAGGGATCGTGATGGCCTGTTGATAAAGATTCAATGCGGCCTCAAAATCTGTGTCGACGCCCCTGCCAGCCTCATACATGGCGGCCAATGATGTCTTGGCCAGACCATTATCGTATTGCGCCGCCCGCTTAAACCAAACGGCGGCCTCAGCATCGCTTTGCTCCACCCCGGTTCCGGTGACATAGGCGCGGGCCAAAGCTGTCATCGCCTGTGAATCGCCAGTTTTTGCTGCGCTCAGTAACCAGCGCAGCCCTTCGTTAACATTTGGGGTAACGTCCTGTGCGCCCCGTAGCAGCCGCACCCCCAGCATGCGTTGTGCGACCGGCAACCCACCTTCGGCAGCTTTTTGGTAATAGTTCAACGCGTTGGGCATGGATTTTTCAACGCCATTGCCCGCCTCGTAAGCGCGCGCCAGCGACAACAGCGCAAGGGGGTGGCCATTGTCCGCCGCGTTTGTCAGCCAGTGGATGGCCTGATCGGTATCTTGGTCCGTACCGACGCCGCGCAAATAAGCACGCGCAAGGGCGAACTGCGCTTTTGGAAGTTGTTGATTTGCCGCGGCAAGCAGCCAGCGAAACGCGACTGTCCCATCTTTTGGCACACCCAGCCCCGCTTCATAAAGACGTGCCAGTTCGTACTGGCCCTCCGCAAAGCCAAGCGTTGCAGACAGGTTGAGCAGGTCAGCAGCCCGTTCTGGGGAGCGTTGCGTGTTTAATTCAACGTCTTGATCAAACTCACTCAGATATATCTTTGCCAGCAGCGCCGCCGCCTCTGCGTGATTTTGATCCACGGCTTTTTGGAGCCATTCAACTGCGGCATCAATATCTTGATCACCGCCACGCCCTTCTAACAAAACCCGGCCATAGCGATATTGCACCATAGCCTCATCTGATATTTTGCTCAGCTGTTCCAGACCTGTGCGGACAGCAACAAAATTGCCCTTTTGCCACGCTTGTTCAATCTGGGTCATGTCGGGCACGTTTGTCGGTTCTGCACTGTCTTGGGCCGCCGCGATTATAGGCGACAGACAAAGGGCAAAACCGACGGAAATTAGAAAGTTTGGGCGCATATGGGGCTCTGACGAATAAGGTGAAAATCAATGGTGTGTGACAAATTATTTGGCAGATTATGGATCAGATTTGCAAGCTTGTCACCGGGTTAGCTGAATTGCTGCGGCGGTTCATGCGATATAATCTGGCATGAACCGCCGTGGATGGATATGTTCGCGGTATGACACATGCGCCTTTCATCCCCCCTGACGATTTTGATCCACTGCACCGGATGCCGACGTGGGTTTCAACGATGAAATGCGAAACACCTGAGGCGGCAAGTTTTTCGGCTGGGGCAGCCTTGTGCAGTTTGCAACTTGCCCTGAACCACGCTTCGGTTCCTCAGGCGCTCTTGCGGGACAGATTGGCATTAAGGGCCGCCGAAACATGCCTTGCCATATCCGGGCGGTCTGAACGGGCAGGGCAACTGCGTGATGAGGTGCATTTATTGCATGCAGGCGACCAACCGGGGCCAGCCGGGATCATTTATCTACAATGGCGACAGGCAACCGCGCGCCGGATATCCATTGCAGGCCTACATAAAGCAATGCCGCAGATTGCCGCCGATGATATTGCGCTGTGGCTTGGCAAGGGCAAAAATGGCGATCCGATTGTCCGCGCAAGTGCTGTGTTGGAAACGGTTTTGGCCGCCACCCCCTATGAAGAAAGTGTCGCGCTGATCCTTGCGGATACAGTTCTGGCACAGGCATTGGGTTGGCCGTTCATCCTGCCGTTTTTTGCAAATGGGCTGAAGCCACGCGATCTGCGCAAAACCGGCCCGGAATTGACCTTGGCGTGCCACCACGCTGTTGGTGTTGCCGCCAGTTTGGCGCTGCGTCAAGCAACCGATCTGTCGCGCAGGGCCGTGCGGTTGCATGCCATTGCGCCAAAGCTCAGGGCAAAGGCGGCGTGCAAAGCCATTGAGGTTTTCCTAACGCGTGACGCGGTATCCCCCTCGGTCTCGCTTGGTCGTTTGATGTCAGATCGTGCAGCCCGGCGGCTTTGTGACAGGTTGGTTCAACTGGGTGTTGTGCAAGAGTTAACAGGACGGCCAACATTTCGGCTGTATGGTCTTTGAGTGTGAAAAAACCTGCTGGATCAAAAATTGATCGTGAACTGACGGACTTGTCACCGGAATTGCGGTGGGGCGAATGGATGCGGCGGATCGAAGCAATCATGTTTGCCACTGCTTCTCCGGTGTCTGCTGAACGATTGGCGGTGGTTGTCGGCCAAAGCGTGTCGGTTGAAATGTTGATTGACGATCTGCGGATGGAGCTTTCAGAACGGCCTTATGATATTGCCCGTGGTGCTGACGGTTGGATGCTTAGAACCCGGACCATTTATTCAGATGTCATTCAAGCTGCCGCAGATGTCGGCGACCAGTATCTGGATCTGAATGAATTTGATGTCGCCGTCTTGGCCGCTGTTGCCTATCACCAGCCTATTACTCGAGAAGGGCTAAAGAACATTTTTGGCAAAGACATCAGCCGCGACTTGATCGGACGGCTGCATGCGCGAAACCTGATCGCAACCGGGCCGCGTAGCCCGCGCCGAGGTGCCCCTTACACCTTTGTCACAACCAAACATTTCCTAAGCGCCTTTGATCTGCAAAGCCTGCGGGACTTACCAGACCAAGAGCAGCTTATTGATGCAGGATTAAGCCAAACCGACGCATCGTCGAGCGTATCATCGTGAACTGGGTTACTGAGGATAGTTGCAAACGCATATAAATTTGTTTACCATAAATCCAGAAAATTGAACGCGACATGGATCGCGCAACATCAAGGGAGTGAACAAAATGAGCGCCGCAGATTTGGTAAAAAACTTGGGTGAGATGCTGACATCGGGCGGCGTTGAGGTGGTTGATTGTTCCGGTGTTCTTGGCCCCAAAACGCCAATCCTGCAACTGCCACCGGATTTTGCCAAAAACACGCCCAAGGTCGAAATTCACAAAATTTCCGAGTATGATAGCGATGGACCGTTTTTTGCTTGGAACTGGATGGTGCTGGGTGAACATTCCGGCACTCACTTTGACGCGCCGCACCACTGGATCACCGGCAAAGATTATCCCGATGGCTATACCGACAAACTGGATGTGCAGCGCCTGATTGCGCCGGTGAACGTCATAGATTGTTCTGAGCAAACCCAAGAAGACGCCGATTACCTGCTGACCGCCGCAGGCATCAAAGAATGGGAAAGCCAATATGGTGAGATTAACGCAGGCGAATGGGTTGTGATGCGCACCGATTGGGACAAACGGGTCGATGATGAAGCGGCATTTTTGAATGCCGATGATACCGGGCCGCATTCACCGGGGCCAACACCAGATGCAATTGAATATCTGCTATCCAAAAAGATCGTCGGCTGGGGCACGCAGTGCATCGGCACCGATGCCGGGCAAGCGGGCGGCATGGAGCCACCGTACCCTGCGCACAACTTGCTGCACCGCGACAATTGTTTTGGTCTGGCCAGCCTTACCAACCTCGATAAATTGCCTGCAAAGGGCGCTATCTTGATCGCCGCGCCGCTCAAGATTGAAAACGGTACAGGCAGTCCTATCCGCGCCTTGGCCTTGGTGCCAAAGGGTTAAGGCTGGGCGATGACCGAAAAGCTTGAAACTCCGACAAATACTGACATTCGACTGGCAGAAATGGGGTTGGAAAATTTTGCGCCCTATCTGATGAACCGGATCATGGGGCGCTATAATGCGGCGCTTCAGACGGAAATGGCGGCCCTTGGGCTGACCACTCCGCAGATGCGATCGCTTGCGGTGTTGTCGACACTTGATGGCATCTTGATCCGCGAATTGGCGGTCTATGCGGTGGTTCAGCAATCGACCCTAAGCAGGGCTTTGGATGCGTTGGAGCAAGACGGATTGATCCGTCGCGAGACCGATGAAATTGACAGCCGGGCCACCCGTATTTTTCTCACCGCCAGCGGTCGCGACGCCTTTAATCGGCTTTGGCCGCATATGAGCGAAGCCTCTGAGGCGATGTTCAAAGGCATTGATGAGGATCAAAGGGCGGCCTTTGTCGCAACTTTGAAGACCATGTTGCGCAACATTCGAAAACACGATTTTTAAAAAGGGACCGGGATGGCAGAACGTTCGTTCAAAGCCGAGGTTGAACACCTGCGCAAAGGCGACGGTGACACTTTCATTGGCGAAGGTATTCTGGCGATCACCAAGGCGTTGCTGGAAAACGGCGTCGGATATGTTGGCGGCTATCAAGGCGCGCCGATTTCGCATTTGATGGATGTCCTTGCGGATGCCCAAGACTTGATGGGCGAACTTGGCGTGCGGTTTGAGGCAAACGCATCTGAGTCCGGAGCCGCCGCAATGCTGGCCGCGTCGGTGCATTATCCGATCCGTGGGGCAGTGACCTTCAAAGGCCCTGTGGGCGTTAATGTTGCCTCTGATGCTTTGGCTAACTTGTCATCCTCTGGCGTCAATGGTGGGGCCTTGATAATCGTCGGCGAAGACTATGGCGAAGGGTCCAGCATCATGCAGGAACGCAGCCATGCCTTTGCAATGAAATCGCAGTTTTGGATGCTGGACCCGCGGCCAAACCTGCCCAGCATCACCAAGGCAGTCAAAGATGGGTTTGAGTTGAGCGAGGCCAGCAATAGCCCGGTGATGTTGATGGTGAGGATCAGGTCGTGCCATGTGACGGGCAGTTTTCAGTGCCGTGATAACGTGCCGCCGCCGCTGACCGTCAAACAGGCGATTGCCAATCCGCAAAGCGATTTTAACCGCGTTGTGTTGCCGCCGATGAGCTATCTGCACGAACAGGACAAAGTGAAAAACCGCTGGCCTGCCGCCGAAAAATTCATTGTTGAGAATAAGCTGAATGAAGTGTTTGGACCTGACAAAGCCAAACTGGGGATCGTCATGCAAGGCGGTATGTACAACGGTTTGATCCGTGCGTTGCAGCGGTTGGGATTGGCGGACGTATTTGGAAATACGCAGGTGCCTTTGTACGTTCTCAACGTCACCTATCCACTGGTTAGAGACGAATTTGATGGGTTTTGCGAGGGTAAAGATCACCTGCTTGTTGTGGAAGAAGGCCAGCCGGATCACATCGAACAGCATCTGGGGTCATTCCTGTATAAGGCAGGTAGGCGGCTTAGGCTTTACGGCAAAGACATGTTGCCGATGGCTGGTGAATACACAGGTCAGGTCATGTTGGATGGGGTCACAGCGTTTCTAAAGGTTGCTGCCCCGGATATGTTACCGGGCATGGTACGTGCGCCAAATGATGCACCTCCAGAAATCCCGGACCTGTCAAAAACTGTGCCCATCCGCCCGCCCGGCTTTTGCACAGGCTGTCCTGAACGACCCATATTTGCAGCGATGAAATTGACCGAAGAGGAATTGGGTAAACATCAGATCACCGGGGATATTGGCTGCCATTTGTTTGCATCCCTGCCGCCGTTTGAGATTGGCGGTGCGACGATGGGCTATGGTCTGGGCCCTGCTGCAAATGCGGCCTTTGATGGCGGCGGGGAACGGCGGGCGATCTCGATCCTTGGCGACGGCGGATTTTGGCACAATGGATTAAGTTCCTCTATCGGGAACATGGTGTTCAATAAATCCGATTCCGTGGTGGTGATTGTCGACAACTATTATTCCGCCGCTACAGGTGGCCAAGATGTTTTGTCCTCGCGTGCACAGAATGCGACCAAGAGCACCGGCAACCCAATTTCTGCGGCCCTCAAAGGGGTTGGGGTGAAATGGGTGCGCCAGATTGATCACACTTATGATGTCGGTAAAGTCCGCGCGGTGTTGCAAGAGGCGCTGACCACAGACTTTATAGGCCCGAAAATCATTGTCGCCTCATCCGAATGTATGTTGAACAAACAGCGTCGTGAAAAACCGATCCGCGCGGCGGCGATCAAAGAGGGGCGGCGTGTGGATGTGCCGCGTTTTGGGGTGGATGCGGATGTGTGTACCGGGGATCATGCCTGTATTCGGCTGTCTGGTTGTCCGTCGCTTTCCTTGAAACGTCTGGATGATCCACTGCGCGATGATCCGGTGGCGCACATTGATCAGACCTGCGTGGGCTGTGGAAATTGCGGTGAAGTGGCGGATGCTGCTGTGTTGTGCCCCTCGTTTTATCGCGCTGACGTTGTGCATAATCCCGGCGGATTTGAGGCGTGGGGTGCAGGACTGCGGACAAAGGTGATCGGATGGTTGCAGACGCGCCGCGATGCCAAGCGTTTGCGGCTGGATGAGGTTGCACCATGAACTTTGTCCTGCCACAAAAAAATCCTGACGCACGTGTGGGCGAGATCATCAAGCTGGCGATTATGGCTGTGGGCGGGCAGGGCGGCGGCGTGTTGACGGGCTGGATTGAGGCCATGGCCCGCGCGCAAGGATATGCGGTTCAGGCAACATCGGTTGCTGGTGTCGCGCAACGTACTGGGGCCACGATATATTACGTTGAAATGGCGGATGTTGGCGAACTAGATCCAGTATTCGCACTGGCCCCCTCTGCTGGTGATGTCGATATTCTGATTGCGGCCGAAATGATGGAAGTGGGCCGCGCCGTGATGCGTGGGTTTGTGACCCCAGACCGGACAACTTTGATTGGGTCGACACATCGTGCTCTGGCCGTATCGGAAAAAATGGCCCCTGGCGATGGTATTGCGGATGCAGAAGAGGTTCGTGCGGCGGCTGAAATAGCGGCACAGAGACTAATTTTAGCCGATATGGATAGGCTGGCGATTGATCAGGGTTCGGTAATTTCCGCTTCGCTTTTTGGGGCCTTGGCGGGGTCAGATGCCTTGCCATTTTCCCGCTCCGCATTTGAGGATGCGATACGCTCCAGTGGCAAGTCGGTTGAAGCGTCTTTGCGTGCTTTCAATGCGGGATTTGACGCCACTCAAAATGGAATGGCCCTGCCGCAGCAGCCCAGAAAAATCTATCAAATCAGTGGCCCTGCTGGTCAGATGCACGCTTGGCAAAAGCTGTTGGACCGCGTGGAAACCTTGCCAAGCTCCGTGCAAGAGATGGCCCACGCCGGATTGCAAAAAGTTGTCGATTTTCAGGACTGTGCCTATGGAGACCGTTATCTGACCCGCGTTGAAAACGTGGTTGCCGGGGATGATGCAGCGCAGGATTGGATGCTTTCGATAACGGCGGCAAAGTATATTGCGAACGCCATGGCCTACGATGACATCATTCGGGTGGCCGATCTGAAAACCCGTCGCCCTCGGTTTGACCGGATCAAAAAGGAGATGGGTGCGCAGGATGATACCCTGATCCAGTTGACCGAGTTTTTTCACCCGCGCGCCGAAGAGATCGCCGGGTTGTTGCCCGCAAAAATAGGTGCTCGGGTTGAGGCAAATCCAAAGCGTATGGCACAACTGGATCGCTGGTTTGGCAAGGGTCGGCGGTTGCGCACCGATACTCTGCCTGCTTTCCTGACCTTGCATGTGTTGGGGGGCCTCAAGAACTACCGCCTGCGCACCCGGCGTCATGCGGTTGAGGTTGCCCATTTGGACGCATGGCTGACCCGCAGCTTAAGCCCCAGCAGGGACGATTATGCCCTGTCTGTCGAATTGTTAAAATCACGGCGATTGGTCAAAGGATATTCGGACACCCATGTGCGGGGCCTGTCAAAGTTTGATATCGTCATGAACAGCGCTGATCTGCTCGTTGGTCGCAAAGATGCAGCTGAATGGGTTGCGCGCTTGGTTGAAGCGGCGTTGCAAGACCCGGACGGTACAGCATTGAACGGTGCCATCAAAACCATCCGAAGTTTCGTGTGAGTGGGCGAGATGTGCTGAGTTCTGAGTAAGTATTCAGGTTGAGACTTTGATCAGTTTCTTGCCGAAAGCCATTGTTTCAAGGAGCAATAAATGTACTAATCGCATGATGAAAACCCCTGAGTTAATACCTGTCATACAGGTGTCACGGGGGCGCGTCATAAACAGGGGACAACGGTGCAAAAAAGGGGATTTCCCGATGCCGTTGGCAATAATTGGAGAACACCATGAAAAAGAACCTTATCTTATCTACCGTTGCAGTGATGGCAGTGTCATCCTTTGCAGCACAAGCAGACACGCTGCGGTTGCTGACATGGGGCGGCTACGCACCCGAGGATGTCATTGCAAAGTTTGAAGCGGAAACCGGCCACACGGTCGAGGTCACTAAGTCAAACAATGAAGAAATGATCGCCAAGCTGCGCGCGACCAATGGCGGCGGATTCGACCTTGCCCAGCCCAGCCAAGACCGGATCGCCGGACCGCAGGCGGAATTTGGCATTTATAAGCCACTGGACATGTCCAAAATCGACACGGCTCTGTTCATCCCATCCATGTTGTCCGCAACCGAAGGCAACACCACGGTTGATGGCGAAATTTATGCGGTGCCGCATGTCTGGGGTACATCTGGTTTGGTTGTGAACACGTCGATGGCGGGCAGTGTGAAAGACTACACCGACCTGTGTAACGCTGATGTTGCGGGTAAGGTTTCTTATCGCCTGAAGCGGCCAACATTGATTGGGTTTGCCTATGCCATGGGTATGGACCCGTTTGCGGCATATGGTGACGAAGCAGCTTACAAAGATATCCTTGATGCGGTTGAGGCCAAGTTGGTTGAGTGTAAGCCAAACGTCAAAACCTATTGGGATGGTGGTGATGAGCTCAAGAACCTCATGCGTTCGGGTGAAGTTGTGGCGTCAATGGCGTGGGACACCGGTGGCTGGCAGTTGAACGACGACAATGCCGATATCACTTTTGTGGCCCCTGCATCTGGTGCCTTGGGCTGGATCGACACCTTTGTTTTGCCCGCGCGTGGCCGTGCGGATGATGCCGCCTATGCTTGGATCAACTTTGTCATGCAGCCGGAAAATGCCGCTATGATCACCGCTGCTGCCGGTAACTTTACCGCCTCTCAGGGCGGCGATGCAGGTGTGGACGATGCGTTGAAAGCCAAGTATCAGGCAAGCTTCCCTCAAGAAGCGATCGACAACATCAAATGGTATCCATCTGTGCCTGCGGGTCTTGAAGCGCTGGAAGGTGCGGCATTGGACCGTATAAACGCGGCTAACTAAGCAGGCGATCCATCAATGACACTCAGGAAGCGCGTTATTCGCGCTTCCTGTTTTTATGAAGGCCCACAGTATATGTCCGACACCCCTGACCTTGAATGCCGCGCGATTTCAAAAAGCTTTGATGACTTCAAAGCGGTGAAAGACGTCAGTTTCACCGTGCCGCAGGGAACGTTCTTTTCCATTTTGGGGCCGTCTGGCTGTGGCAAGACGACCTTGTTGCGGATGATTGCAGGGTTTCAAAAGCCCAGCAGCGGTGATCTGCTGATCAAGGGTAAATCTGTGCTGGAGGTACCGCCGAACAAGCGCCCTGTTTCCATGGTTTTTCAACATCTGGCGTTGTTCCCAATGATGAATATCGGTGCAAATGTTGGGTTCGGCCTGCGCCAACGCGGGGTGAACCGCACGGATATTAAAAAACAGGTTGAACAAGTGCTTGAACGGGTCGGCCTTGGCGGGGTGGCGGACCGCCCGGTCAGTTCGCTGTCTGGTGGGCAAAAGCAACGGGTCGCGATTGCACGCTGTATGGTGTTAGAACCTGATGTCTTGCTGCTGGATGAACCGCTTGGCGCGCTGGATTTGAAACTGCGCGAGCATATGAAAATTGAGCTGAAGCAGTTGCAGTCTGAGTTCAATACAACCTTCGTTTATATCACTCATGACCAGTCCGAAGCGCTGGTGATGAGCGACCAAATCGCGGTGATGAACCACGGTGTGTTTGAACAGATCGGCACCGCCAAGGAACTGTATTATGAGCCGAACACCGCCTTTGTTGCGGGGTTTGTTGGTGAGGCAAATCGTTTTGTAGCACGTGTGGAAAGCGGGGTAGGTGACGCATTGAAGCTGATCACCGCGCACGGTCAGGCCCTAAGCGGCATGGATGCGGGGCAGGGGCTGTCTAAAGGCGACAGCGTTGATGTGTTTGTGCGCCCCGAGGCGATACGGCTGTCACGTAAAGCTGCGGACCTCAAGGAAATGGGCAACAGCGGGCAGGGGAAGGTTGAGAATATCCTGTTCAACGGCGCCAACAGTCAGATGATGCTGCGCGACAGTGTGACGGGCGAAGAGATGAACGTAGTCATGCCCCAAACCGGAGAGTTTCGCGACCTGAACCCCGGCGATGACATCGCTTTTGGGTGGGAACCGCAGCAAACCCGCTGTTACAAAGCAGGGGTTCAACATGGCCTCTGATCGTTCAAAGCTAACATTCTGGTTGCTAATGGCGCCACTGATCATTTGGTTGGCGACCCTGATTATTCTGCCACATGTGGGTATGTTCTTGGTGTCCCTGCGTGAAAAGGTGGGGGTGCGCGAATACGAGACAAGCTTTGCCAACTATGCCGTTTTCTTTAACGAGCCGCTGTATTGGAACACCTTTGCGCGCACGGCCTATATGTCGATTGCGGCTACGGCACTGACCTTGTTGATTGGGTTTCCCATTGCCTACTACATCGCCAAACTGACACGCGGGCGGACCAAGACGACGCTGTTTTTGATGTGTCTGATCCCGTTCTGGGTCAGTGAACTGGTGCGCACTTTTGGTTGGATGATCCTGCTGCGCGAGACTGGGGTGATATCGAATGTGCTGCAATATCTTGGCTTGGTCGGCGGCCCGGTTGAGATGCTGTATAACGATGCGGCGATCATGACCGGGCTGATCTATACATCCATGCTGTTCATGGTGGTGCCACTGGTCACAACGCTGGACAGTTTGGATGACAGCCTGATCGAGGCGGGGTATGATCTGGGGGCAAGCGGTTTTACCATCCTGCGCGAGATCGTGATCCCGCATGCCATGCCCGGCATTGTATCGGGCTGCATCGTGGTATTTATGCTGAGCCTTGGCAATTACCTGACCCCAATTTTGTTGGGCGGCAAAGACAGCCTTTGGTTCACAGGCCTGATTTATAGCCAGTTCATCACGCGGTTTAACTGGGAACTGGGATCAGCCTTTGGATTTTTGCTGTTGGGATTGTCTTCAGTGATTGTTTTTGTTGGGCTGAAACTGTCCAGACAGTCCCTAAGCAAGACGATGGCGCACTGATATGATCACAGGTATCCCCCAAAGCAGCGGCTTCAAATGGGCCTATCGCGCCTATGTAACATTGTTCTTTGTCTATCTCGCGCTGCCACTGGCAACGGTCTGTGTCTTTGCATTCAACGATTCCGTTTTCCCGTCATTGCCATGGGAAGGCTTCACTTGGGCGTGGTTCTTTGGCGATAGCGCGCCCTATATCGGGGTCTTTCATGAACGGCCAATACTGCGGTCCATTGTTACCTCGGGAGTTGTCGCGTTTTGGGTGTCACTTTTGGCGGTGCTGGTCGGCACCTGCAATGCGTTCTTGTTTGTGCGGCATGAATTCCGCGGCAAGGGGATTTTGTATATTCTGATGCTGTTGCCGCTGATCATTCCAGGCATCATCTTGGGCATTTCCATTCTGGTATTCTCATCCTCGGTCGCCAACTTTCTGGAGGACGCAACGGGCCTGTGGTTCGATGGGCTGCGCCCCGGTTTGATCCTGGTGGTGCTTGGCCAGTTTTCATTTATCACCACTTTCGCCACCTTGGTGATCTCTGCCCGGTTGCAGAAATTTGACAGCAGCCTTGAAGAAGCCGCCCTGAACCTTGGCGCAACCCGCTGGGGTGCAGTGCGGGCGGTGACTCTACCGTTTCTATATCCGGCGATGGGGGCGGCGGCGGTGGTCGCGGTGTTGATGAGTTTTGAAAACTTCAACACCACGCTGATGTTGGTCGGCTCAGACGCACCGCTGACCATTACCATGTTTGACCGGCTCAAGCTGGGGTCGACACCGGTGTTGAACGCGGTGTCGCTGTTGTTAATCGTGGTGTCCGCGCTACTGGGTCTTGCGTCCCTGTTGCTGCAAAAAAAGCAGGATTAGAAACACGCCAGCAAAAGGTCGCGGGTGTTCTTTTCTGTCATTCTTACCGGATTACCGCCGACACTTGGGTCGCGCAAGGCTGAGGCGACCAGTGCGTCAATATCCGGGTCTGTGACACCCAATTCCGTCAGGTTTGCTGGGATCGACAGGCTGTTATTCAGCGTATTCACGAAATCGCAGAACCCATCAAAGCCGCCCGGAATGCTGAGGTAATTCGCCGCCCGCGCTAACGATTTACGGATGCGTGGGCGGTTGAAGTTGAGCACCGGCAGCATGACAACCGCGTTCGTTGTACCGTGATGCGTGTGGTGGACGGCACCAATTGGATGGCTCAAGGCATGGATTGCGCCCAAACCTTTTTGAAACGCGGTGGCCCCCATGGCGGCGGCGGACATCATATTACCACGCGCCACAATGTTGGTACCTTCAGCATAGGCAAGGAGCAGGTTTTCTTTGACCAGACGCATGCCTTCCAACGCGATGCCTTGTGACATCGGATGGTAATGCGGTGAACAAAACGCCTCAAGGCAATGGGCAAAGGCATCCATACCTGTCCCGGCAGTGATCGCAGGTGGCATGCCAATAGTCAGTTCGGGATCGCAGATCACCACGGCAGGCAGAATTTTAGGATGAAAGATGATCTTCTTCTCGTGGGTTTCGGAATTGGTGATCACCGATGCGCGGCCCACCTCTGATCCGGTTCCGGCAGTGGTTGGCACCGCAACGATAGGTGCAATGGCATCTGCATCTGCGCGCGTCCACCAATCGTCAACATCCTCAAAGTCCCAAAGCGGCCGGGTTTGGCCCGCCATAAACGCCACGACCTTGCCCAGATCAAGGCCAGACCCACCGCCAAATGCGATCACGCCATCATGGCCGCCTTCGCGGAAGGCCGCCACGCCTGAGGCGACATTTTGTTCCGTCGGGTTCGGGTCCACTTCCGAGAACATCGCGCGGCCCAATCCGGCGGCCTCCATCAGATCAAGCGTGCTTTGGGTGATCGGCAGCCCGGCCAACCCTTTGTCAGTGACCAGCAATGGTTTGCTGATCCCGGCAACGGCACAGGCGTCGGCAATTTCAGAAATACGCCCCGCACCAAAACGGATGGCAGTGGGGTAGGACCAGTTGGCGGTTAGCGTCATGATTTAGGCTTTCTTGAAGTGATATGATTTTGGGCGGGTGAGGGCGTGATAGCCAAGCTCAGACAGGCCCGCCCCACGCCCCGTATCCTTGCATCCTGTCCAGCACAATGCGGGATCAAGATAATCAGCGCGGTTCATAAACACAGTGCCGCTTTCAAGCTGCGCCGCAATTGTTTCAGCGGCTTCTGCATCGGTGGTAAAGATGGCGGCGGTCAGGCCAAACCGGCAGTCGTTCATAAGCGCGATGGCCTGTGCATCATCCTTTACGGGCATGATCCCAACCACGGGGCCAAAGCTTTCGTCGCGCATCACCCGCATATTGTGGGTCACATTGGTCAACACTTGTGGGGTCAGATAAGCACCGCCATCATCGGCAGGCATTTTGGCAATATGTGCGGTTGCCCCATCGGCCAGTGCTTCTTCGATTTGTGCGCGCACTTCGGCGGCAAACCTGACATTCGCCATGGGTCCAAGTGTTGTTTCTTGGTCCAGCGGATTGCCCAATTTCAACTGGTTCACCCATGCCACAGCTTTTTCAATAAAGGTATCATACAGCGTTTCATGCACATATATCCGTTCAATCCCGCAGCAGCATTGCCCGGCATTGAACATCGCACCGTCCATCAGGGTATCGACTGCTGCGTCAATATTGGCATCATGCCGGACATAGCCGGGATCCTTGCCGCCCAATTCGGTTGCCACCCCGGTAAAGGTGCCCGCCGCCGCGCGTTCCATCGCCTGTCCACCGCCGACCGAGCCGGTGAAATTGATAAAATCAAACGCGTTGTCCGCAATTAAAGCGGATGTGGTGTCGTGGTCCAGCACCACATTTTGAAACACATCCCTAGGCACACCTGCTCCATGATAAGCATCGGCCAGATGTTCTCCGACAAGGATGGTTTGTGCTGCATGTTTCAAGATCACCGCATTGCCTGCGATCAATGCGGGCGCGATGGTGTTGTTGGCGGTCATGTAGGGATAATTCCACGGGGCCACGACAAACACCACGCCGTGTGGTTCACGGGTGATCTTGCGGGTAAAGGCGGCGCTGTCCTCAATCACAGTCGGTGCCAGTGTTTCTTGTGCGATTTTGGCCATATAGGATGTGCGTTCCTTGAGTCCCCCCAATTCACCGCCATAACGGATGGGGCGGCCCATTTGATGCGCCAGCTCGGTGACCATTCGGTCTTGCGTCCGCTCAACCTCGGCCAAAGCACCCATCACCAGATCTATACGCTCTGACAGTGGGCGTGCGGCCCATGCTTTTTGCGCGGCGCGTGCGTTTTGAATGGCCGTCATTGCGGCATCAGCTGTCAGACATTCCCGTTCCGCATAGACTGATCCGTCTATGGGAGAGATGCATTTTATTGTCTTGGTCATGGTGTTCTCCATAGATTTAGATCAGCCGATTAGGCGCGTTCAAAACCGCGTGCAACTTCCCAATCGGTGACAACGCGGTCAAATTCTGATTGTTCCCATTCAGCGCAGCGGGTGTAATGATCAACCACATCGTCGCCCATCACCTCGCGCAGAAATTTGGACCCACGCAAGTTCTCGGTTGCATCGCGCAGGGTTTGCGGAATGTCACCGGCTTGCGCGTCCTCATAGACATCACCCGTGGTCGGCGCGGCCAGTGCCATGTTGTCTTCGATCCCCTTGATCCCCGCTGCCAGCATCACCGCCTGTGCAAGGTAAGGGTTCAGATCAGAGCCACCAATGCGGCATTCCACGCGCACACCTTTGGTGCCCGCACCGCACAGCCGGAAACCAGCGGTACGGTTGTCCACCGACCAGACGGTTTTGGTCGGGGCAAAGGTGCCCTTGGCAAAGCGTTTGTAGCTGTTGACGTAAGGGGCCAGAAAATAGGTGTAGTCGGGGGCAAAGGCGATCAGACCCGCCATGTAGTGCCGCATGAGGTCAGACATGCCAAGGGCATCACCCTTATTCACGAACATCGGCTTGCCATCTTGCCAAAGCGACTGATGCACATGGCTGGACGAGCCAACTTTGTCTTGGTGCCATTTGGGCAGGAACGTTGCGGCATGACCATGCTGCCATGCAATTTCCTTGACCGCGTGTTTGGCGATGGTGTGGTAATCGGCACAATCAAGGGCCGCAGAATAGCGGATGTTCAGCTCTTCCTGCCCTGCCTCGGCTTCGCCTTTGGAGTTTTCAATTGGCAGGCCAGCGGCAAACAAGTGATTACGGATTGGCCGCATCACATGTTCTTCCTTGGTGGTCTGGAAGATGTGATAATCCTCATTGTAGCCGCTGATGGGTTTCAGGTCACGGAACCCACCTTCGCGGATGGTATCAAGACTGTCGGCGAACAGGAAAAACTCAAGCTCGGTCGCCATCATCGCCTCAAAACCAAGCTCAGCCAAGCGGGCGATTTGTTTTTTCAAAATGGCGCGCGGGGAATGTGGCACCGGATTGTTATGATGGTCCAATACGTCACAAAGCACCATGACAGTCCCTTCCAACCATGGCACCGGGCGAATGGTGGCAAGATCGGGTTTCATGACATAATCGCCGTAACCGGATTGCCACGAGGTTGAGGCATAGCCATCAGGCGTGGCCATCTCAAGGTCCGTGGCCAGCAGATAATTGCAGCAATGGGTTTCCTCAAACGAGGTTTCCACAAAGTTTACCGCATGAAAGCGTTTGCCCAGCAAACGGCCCTGCATGTCCACCAGACAGACCAACACGGTGTCGATGGTGCCGTCTTTGACAGCTGATTTTAAGTCTTTAAATTTCATATCGCCCTCTTGGCTTTATCCGCCATACTTATCTCAGCTTTGGTTTTGGGCCGGATGCAATAGCCGGCCCAAAATTGGCTTAACCGTAGCGATAGGGGCGCCCGGCCTTTACCATATCGGCATTATACTTCTTGAGGATTTCTACAACCTTGGCCTTTGTTGGGCTTTCGGCTGCGATCTCGTCCCAGAACTTGAGTGCTGCGTCCTCGACGGTTGCCCATTCTGCATCTGGAATTGTGGTCAATTCCATCTTTGGGCCATTGACCCGCAGGTTTGCTTCGCCACCCCAATACCACCACTGACGATAATAGTGCGACTGATCCATACAGACCCGCAGCAGTTCTTGCAGATGTGGCGGCAGTTCGTTCCAACGATCCATATTGGCAAAAAACGATCCAGCCCAAGCACCTGAAATGTTGTTGGTCAGGAAGTAGTTGGTCACATCGGCCCAACCCACGGTGTAATCTTCGGTGATGCCGGACCACGCGATGCCGTCCAACTCGCCTGTTTGAACCGCGACTTCGATATCTTCCCACGGCAGGTTGACGGGGATTACGCCAAACTGCGACATGAACCGCCCGGCAGTCGGGAAGGTAAAGACGCGTTTGCCTTCAAGATCTTTCAAGCTGCGGATCGGTTCTTTGGTCGCGAAATGGCAGGGGTCCCATGCCCCGGCGCTGATGTGTTTGACGCCCAAGGCTGAATATTCTTCGTCCCAGATTTCATTCAATCCGTATTGGTTAAAGAGCACTGGCACATCAAGGCTGTAGCGTGAGGCGAAGGGGAAATAGCCGCCAAACACCGTGACATCGGTAGGGGACGCCATGCTGTCATCATCGGACTGCACCGCGTCGATTGTGCCACGCTGCATCGCTTGAAACAACTCGCCCGTTGGAACCAGTTGATCAGCAAAATACAGTTCGATCTGCATCTCATCGCCAGCAATTTTGTTAAAGCTGTCGATGGCGGGTTTGATCACATGTTCGGCCAATGCGGCCCCTGCATAGGTCTGCAAACGCCAGGTGATTTTTGATTGCGCCAGCGCTGGGGTGGCAAGGGTGGCGGCCGGAACAACCGCGGCACCTTGAATAAACTTACGTCTTGTCGTCATGGTAACTCTCCTTTGTTGCAATGAATGGCCGCCTGTCGCGGCTCTGATTATGGGTTGTAGATGTAATTCGGCAGCCACGTTGCGATGCTCGGAAACGCCATCACAAGGACCAGTGCCAGCACCATCACCAGCACAAATGGGGTGATCGACGCATAGATGTCGCGCAGCGAAATCTCCGGCGGTGCCATGGCGCGCATCAAAAACAGGTTATAGCCAAAAGGCGGCGTCATATAGGCGATCTGCGTGGTGATCGTATAAAGGATACCATACCAGATCAGGTCAAACCCCAATTCGCCCACCAGTGGCACATAAAGCGGGGCCACAATCACCAGCATCGCGGTGTCGTCCAGAAACGTCCCCATCAGGATGAAAGACAGCTGCATCAATATTAGAATGGTCCAAGGTGACAGGTTCAGGCGTTCTGTAAACAGCCCTTCGATTGCTTTAACAGCACCGAGCCCATCAAACACGGCACCAAAGGCCAGTGCGGCAAGGATAATCCACATAAACATGCAGGTGATCCCAAGCGTATTACGCACCGAGTTTTCAAAAACTTCCCGGGTCATGCGACCCTTGAGGATGGCCGCCAAGAACGCGGCGCCTGCGCCAATGGCAGAGCTTTCGACCAGCGATGTCCAACCGTTTACAAACGGCACCATCATCGACGCAAAAATGATCAGCGGTAGCGCGCCGGCCCTGAGCAGGCGCAGTTTTTCGGCGCGCGGAAGGTCGCGTTCTGAGGCATCCAAAACCGGGCCAAGCGTTGGATTTTTCCAACACCGGATCACGATATAAGCAATAAACATTGAGGCCATCATCAACCCCGGCACCACTCCTGCCAACCACAATTGGCCCACAGGTTGGCGCGCGATCATCGCATAAAGCACCAGTACCACCGAGGGCGGCACAAGAATACCAAGGCTGGATCCGGCCTGTATCACCCCCGTCACCATGCGTTTGTCATAGCCGCGTTTCAGCAACTCGGGCAGCGCAATCGTCGATCCGATGGCCATACCTGCGACGCTAAGCCCGTTCATCGCAGAAATCAGCACCATCAAGCCAATTGTGCCAATTGCCAGCCCGCCGCGCACGCCGCCCATCCAGACGTGAAACATCTTATAAAGGTCATCCGCAATGCGGCTTTCAGACAGGACATAGCCCATGAAAATGAACATCGGCAGCGTCAGCAGTGGATACCATTTCATCAGCTTCATTGCGGCGGAAAACCCGATGTCATATCCGCCCTTGTCACCCCACAAAAACAACGCGGCAATCACAGCGACAAAACCAATGGCACCAAACACCCGCTGCCCTGTCAAAAGCATCAGCATCATGGTGGCAAACATCAGCGTGGCAATTACTTCATAAGACATCAGACAGCCTCGCCCTTGATCCGCAGTACATCTTTAAGGAACTCGGAAATGCATTGCAGCAGCATCAGGAACAGGCCCAAAACCATCACCGATTTGATCGGCCACATCCAGGGGCGCCAAACGGAAGGGGATGTCTCCATGCGGCCCACCTCTGTGCTGCCGGTGATCAACCCACCAAAGAATGAAAACGGTTCGGTGCCCCAATACCCCAAAGAATAGGCGGTGGAGCCTATGGCACCATACAGCATGACACCGAGATAAAAGATCAGGCAAAGTACCGTCATCAAATCCGCCCATGCCTTTTTGCGCGGCGACCATTCGCCATACAAAAGATCCATCCGCACATTTGATCCCAGTTGCAGCGAATAGGGGCCGCCCAGAATGTAATAGGTCACCATGGCAAACTGTGCCAATTCCAGCGTCCACAGGGAGGGTAGGAAAAATGTCTTGCTGATTGAAGACCACAGCAAAATGGCCATTAGCACAAAGATGCCATACATCACGATCCGCCCAAGCCGAAAGTTGACCGCATCCACGCCTCGGATGAACCCGCGCACCAGATCAAACATTGATGGCCCAGTCCTTGGTTTTGAGCGCTGCGCATATCCAAGCTGACAACATTTCGGCCATAGCACTTTGCTGGCTTTGCGTTGCGACCAGATCATTGCGTATCTCGATCATGACGTTCGGATGCTGTCCCGGCAGGGCATGTTCCTTTAGTGTATGGGTGACCCCATCATCCGGGCCATAGGGCGCGTTGCGCTGAGTGTTTAGGGGTGTGTGCTGCGATGTGATCGCCAGCATTGCATCGGCCAATCTGGCGTCACGGTCATGCAACAACCCAATTTCTACGGCGCGGCGCTTACCGTGATACAGCGGTGTAAAACTGTGCACCGTCACGATCACCGGATGCGCACAGGCTGCAATGGCTTCGGAGAGGGCTTGCTGAAACGGCTGGTAATAGGTGGCCACCCGTTCGGCGCGTGCAGCCGCATCAAGGCCGATGTTGCCCGGCACGTCGATCCGTTCACTGCGTTCAGGCATCGCGTCATGTGCCTCAGGCGGACGGTTGCAATCATAAACCAGTCGCGACACAGCGCCTGACACCAATGTTGCATCCATGATCTGTGACATTTGTGTCGCCACAGCCAGCGCACCGGGGTCCCAGACGGCATGACTGTGCCGATCTTGTTTGGACAATCCCAAATCGTTCAGGTGCGGTGGAATGAAATCAGAGGCATGTTCGCATACCAGCACAACATCCGACGATCCCGCTGTGGAATGGACGACTGACGATTGTTCAGATGATAAAGATTGCGACACCAAAAACCCCCACGTTTTGAGTACATTCAGCGGGCTTGAGGATTCTGTCAACAAATTTCTGTAATAAATCCTACATCTAGTGTAAGCTTGTAATGAAACTAATCAAAAGGTAATTCTCCGTTGCCAGATTCACAACTGACCATCGCAGACCGCATTCAAAGCGAGCTGGACAACCTCACCCGAGCAGAGCGGCAGTTGGCTCATTCGATCCTTGAAAATTATCCCTCCAGCGGGCTGGGGCCGCTGTCAGCATTGGCCAAAGACGCAGAAGTCTCTGGCCCAACTGTGCTGCGAATGGTACAAAAACTGGGGTTCAAAGGGTATCCTGATTTTCAGGCCGAACTGCGCGAAGAACTGCGCGCCAAGGCGAAAAACCCGATTGCTAAACACGATACATGGACGGAAGGTGCGCCATCAGGGCATGTGCTGAACCGCTTCACCGACGCCGTTATTGACAATATCCGTCATTCGTTGGCGCAGATTGAACCCGCTGCATTTGATGAGGCTTGCGCGTTGATGGCCGATACAGAGCGCGCTGTTTACATCGTTGGTGGCCGTATTTCCCACACCATTGCTGAATATCTGTATCTGCATATGCAGGTGATCCGACCTGGTGTGCATCATGTCCAATCGACCTCAAGCACGTGGCCGCACTATCTGTTGGATATCAAAGAAGGTGACGTTGTTGCGATTTTCGATATGCGACGGTACGAAAATAACACCTTGAAGCTGGCCGAGATGGTCCATGCGCGCGGGGCCAGAATTATCCTATTCACCGACCAGTGGCGGTCACCGATCCATGCGCTGTCTGACATTTGTTTCAGCAGCCGCATCGTTGTGCCCTCCGCATGGGATTCCGCCGCGATGCCGTTGTTGTTGATTGAAACGGTCATTTCAGCGGTGCAGGACATCTTGTGGAAAGATACCCGCAACCGAATGGAAGCCTTGGAAGAGATGTTTGATCAGACACGCCTGTTCCGTAAATTCACCTAAGTGCAGGGTAGCACGCACCCTCATTTTTTTCTAATAGGCGTCGTACTTCAAAGTTGCGCGCACCGCCGACATGCTCTTGTAAACGCCATTCAGAAATGTCACCCGGTCTGCAAAGCAGAAGTGTCACCAAGGGCACCAGCGGTAGCAAAGCCTG